>NZ_JAILWB010000001.1 GCF_025699295.1 Hydrogenophaga sp.
TTTTGGCCGCAACCCGAAGGGAAGGGGTTGAAAACAGCGCCACTCTTCGTTGCACGCCTAGGCCAGATGCCCAGTCTGGCCGTCGTCGCGCGCCTCGATTGGCGCTGTTTTCAACCCCTTCGCACTGGGAAAAATAGTGTGAACAGGCCCTAGAGCTTCATGCGCAGCAGTCGCTGGAGCGGCTTCCCACGCGGCGAGTGAGGGAACAGCACGCCTGCCAGCTTGCCGGGGTCCAGATTGAAGCTCTCTGCACACGCCGCGACGATGAGCGAATCCAGCGTCAGTGTGGGCCGCAGGTCGCGCCCTTCGAGCAGGTTGCCACTGGCCAGGCCCGGCCAGTCAGCAACGATGCGGCCTCCCTGCACCGCGCCGCCGGCCATCATCGCGACGGCGCCGGTGCCGTGATCGGTCCCGCCGGTGCCATTCGCCGCGACCGTGCGGCCGAACTCGGTGGCCACCAGCACGACGGTTTCAGCCCAGACAGCGCCAAGCCCATCGCGCAGTCCAGCGAGCATGCCGTCCAGGCCCTTGAGTTGAGCCGCCAGGCGCGCATGCTGCCCGCTGTGCGTGTCCCACCCATTGGTCTCGATCATCGCAATCCGTGGACCATCCGGCCGCGCGAGAAAGCCCGCCGCCATGCGGCCCAGTACTGCAGGGTCCTGTCGATTGCCCTCTCCGGCGCTCATGCCACCGGCCATGCCGCGCGCCTCGAGTGCGGAGGACCACAGGGCATGAAGCCTGGCATCGTCGGCGTACAACTGCGCGACCCGCAGGAGCAGATCCTCATTCGCCTTTGGCAGCGCGGAGGGTGCATACGAACTCACTTCGACGGCGCCACGCATTGCCACCGGCACCGAGGGAGAGAAGGCCATGGCCGCCTTGCCCGCTGGGGGCATGGCGCCCAGGAGCCGGTTCAACCAGCCGTCCTTCAGCTGGTAGGGTGCGCTGCCACCGGTTTCAAGAACGTTCTGGCCGTCGAAGTGCGAGCGTTCACGGTAAGGCGAAGCGACGGCGTGAAAGAAGGTCGCATGACCCGCCGCGTACATCTCGCGCATGTTCACCAGCGACGGATGCAGGGCAAAGGTTCCATCGAGCTTCAGCGCGTTTTCGGGGGCAATGGCAAGGCCACCGCGCAGGCTCGCGTAGGCAGGCTCCGCGTAAGGGATGACCGTGTTCAGACCATCGGCTGCGCCGCGCTGGATGATGAAGATGAAACGCCTTTCGGTGCGCGCTTGCGCGAACACCAGACGTGGCACGGCAAGCAGCGCGGTTGCGCCCAGAAAGCTGCGTCGATCGAGGCCCATGCTCATCTCCTGAGAAAGTCCGGGGAAACCAGAAGCAGTGCGAGAGCGGTCGTGCCGCTCTCGGCCCGGGCAATGGCACCGGCCGTGGCCGGACTCAATGCCCCAGGCAGGGCCTTCGGGCCAAGCAGCCGCGCATCGACCCCATTGCCCGCCTGTTCGGCCATCCGCTGTGCGGCTTCCACGCGGCGCAGCAGTGCGTCAGGCGCGGCCCAGGTCCCCTCGATGTCGTCGTACCCGGCTGGAGAACCCGGCCGCCACACTGGCTGCCCCAATTGATTCATCAGATGGATCGCCTGCGTGGCGGGAAGCTCGCGGCGTTCAAGCGCGCGCAGGCTCGAGACCGCCCATTCCCATGGGGCTTTGAACTTCGCGTGGCCGGGCTGCCACGCCTCTGTGGACGCGATCAGCTCGCGGTAGACCGCGGCCAGCTCTCCGTTCGTGCGGGCAAACGTGTCCGACAGGCGCTCCACGAGCGCCGCCGGGGGATCGTCGGCGACGAAGTGGCGTGCAAGCTTGGTCGCGATGTGCCGGGCTGTTTGCGGCGACGTTGCAGCATCGTGAATGATGGCGCGGGCCTGTTGCTCACCGCCCTCTGCGTAGGTGCGTCCCAGCACCGTGCGTGAACCGGGTTCGTGCAAGGCCGGGACAAACCTGAATGTGCCTTGCCCGCCGTCCCGGCTTTCGTCATTGGGCAGCGTCCATCCCGTGAGCGCGCGTGCGAATTCGGTGACGTCTTCCTGCGTGTATCCGCTGCGCACCCCGAGTGTGTGCAGTTCAAGAATCTCCCGAGCCAGGTTTTCGTTGAGCCCGGCGGCGCGTTGCTGGCGGCGCCGGGCCAGCGGACTGCCGGGGCCGGTGGACTGCGCCTGGTCCAGGTACAGCAACATGGCCGGGTGCCGAACGGCCGCCAGGAGCAGATCCTCGAACGTGCCGAGGATATTCGGGCGTATGGCATCCGCCTCAAAGCCCCCCGCGAGTCCGATGACCAGCAGCTTGTCCACCGACACGGCAAAGTGGTTCGCCCAGAAATGAACCAGTCGCTCCATGAATGGCGTGGAAGTCTGGAGAGCACTGTTCATGCGGGCGCCCACGGCGGCCACATAGTCGTCGCGTCCCGCCCGGAGGTAGGCTTCACGGATGCCGCTGCGCTGCCCTTGCGGCGCCTGTCGCGCCTCACGCTGCTGGGTCAGCCACAGGTCAAGCAGCCGGGGCGTTCGCCGCACCGAAGCCCACGGCGCGGGCGCGGCCTCATAGGTGTCGAACTGGGTGAGCAGCCAGCGCCGCGGGTCGGCGGGAATGGCTTCGTCTGGCCGGGCACCGAGGCCGAACCGGTTCAAGGCTATCGCCGGAGCGTGCATACGTTCACCTTGTGACGTCGTGGGTTTCCGCAAGTGCCCAGCCAGTATCCGCGCGTCGAACCTCTGAATTGTGGAAGTTTGATGGAAGTGCGCGCCCAGGGCCGCCGCTGATGGGCGGCCCTGCCCGCGAATCAGTCCGCCGCCGACGCCGCGTGCGGGTTGCCCATGGCCGCGCGCCGCGCCACCTCGCGCTTCGCATACGCCGTGGGCGACAGGCCCGACCACCGGCGAAAGGCGCGGGCGAACACCTTGTCGGACTCGTAGCCCGCGTCCTGCGCCACCTTCGCCAGCGGCTGGTGGCCGGCCTCCAGTTGCTCCGCCGCCAGCGCCATGCGGTGGCCGCCCAGGTAGCCCATGGGCGCGTCACCCACCAGGGTCTTGAAGCGCTCGCTGAAGCGCGAGCGCGACATGGCGGCCTCGCACGCGAGGGCTTCCACGCTCCAGCCGCGCGCGGGTTCGCGGTGCATCGCGGCGATGGCGCGGGCGATGGCGGGGTCGGACAGGCCACGCCACCAGCCGGCCTCGGTGGCGCCGATGGCGCGCAGCAGATGCTCGCGCAGGATGTTGACCAGCAGCAGCTCGCCCATGCGGCTGGCCGAGAGGCGCCAGCCCTGGGGCGAACTCATCGCCCTGCGCGACGACCCGCTGGAGCTGCGCAACCTCTGGGACGACCCGGCCAGCCTGCCGCTGCGGCGCGAACTCATGGAACGGCTGGCGCGCGCCATGCTGTCGGCGGCGGACCAGAGCCCGTATCCGGGGGCTGCGGCGTAGAGAAATCTGCCCGAGGCTTCGGTCACGCGCCGTCGGGCTCCTGCATCCACGCGGGAATGTCTCGCTGGCCATGCAGCACGCGCCACACATCGATGTGGGCCGGGTGCTCGGCGTAGAACACGAGGTATGGGTATCGCGTCAGTGGCCAGACGCGCAGACCTGACAGATTGAGTTCGTGGGCGTAACGCGGGGAGCCAATGGCCGGGTGACGGCCAATGTGAGCGTAGGCCTTCTCCAGCGCGTCGATGAAGCCCGACGCGGCCTGCACGGCCCCCTCACCCAGGTAGTAGGCAATGATCTCGTCAACATCCCGATTGGCTTGCTCACGCGGGATGACTGCCTTGACCTTCATCTCCGGGCGTCGGCTTCGGCGCTCTTGCGCACCCGGTCGCGCAGGCCTGCGAAGTAGCGGGCATCGGCTGGCGCTGCCGGGCTTGACGCCACGCCTGCCATCAGCAAGCCACGCAATTGCAGGCGATCCTGATCCTTGCGGATCAACTCGCGCACGTACTCGCTGCTGGTGCCGTAGCCACGCTGGCTGACCTGTTCATCCACAAAGGACTTCAGGGTGTCGGGGAGAGAGATGTTCATCGTGCTCATGGGGCAAGCGTAGGCAATTTGGCAAAATTTGGCAAGATCCGTATTGCACCACACCGAAAAAGTCCCCCGCCCCACCCAGCCGGGCCCGTCGAAGACCAGGGCCTGTTCACACTATTTTTCCAAGATGCGTTGCGGATCAAGAAGGCCATGCGCAAGGCGCGAAACGCAGCCGGGCCGGTGGCCCGGCGAGGCTTCGCAACGCCGCGCATGGCCTTTTTGGCCGCAACCCCTTCGCACTGGGAAAAATAGTGTGAACAGGCCCTACACCAGCGAACGCAACCAGGCCGCGCAGTCCTGCGAGGCCTGCACCGGCCAGTGCACGGTGAGGGTGGTGTCGCCGCGGCGCACTTCCACGCGGATGTCCTGGCCGCCCGCCGGGGTCTGGCCGAACAGGCGCGCCCAGAAGCCCGGACTTCGTGCGGCACGCGCGGGTGCCATGGCTGCGGCCAGCGGTGCGGGTTCGTGGCGCACGGTGGTGGGCGGTGCCACAGCGGGTGCGGATGAGCCGGCGGCCGGCGTCGCAACGGCAGCTTCCGCCGCCACCGCGAGGGGCTCCACCACCGCCGCACCCGTGCCCGCCAGGCGCGCCGCCGCGTTCACGCCGAACTCGTCCCACATGCGGTCGGCCTTGGTCTTCATCACGCCCAGGCCGAAGGTGCCCATGCGGCCGAGCACGTCCACCTTGACCTTCACGCGCAGTTCGGTACCGCCGCCCTCGCGTTCGGCCAGCCACATCTCGCTGGCCTGCTTGAGCGAACTGGCCACCGAGGCATCCTCGCCCGTGCCCTCGGCGCGCAGGTAGCGCGGCTCGTCGCGTTCGGCGATGCGCGTCTTGAGTTTGAAGCGCGCGCTGATGAAGGCGATCTTCACCTTCATCACGGCGACGTACTCGTCCTCGCTGATGACGTCGATGGATTCCATGCCGGGCACGCAGGCGCCCATGGCGTTCGGGTCGAGCAGCAGGGCCCAGACGCGCGCGGGGGGCGCGTCGAGCAACAGGGTCTTTTCAATTTCCACGCATCTTCTCCGCGGCGTTCAAGATGGATTCGACGATCTGGGTGTAGCCGGTGCAGCGGCAGAGGTTGCCGTTGAGGCCGTGGCGCACCTCGTCTTCGCTGGGCGACGGGTTGTTCGCCAGCATCGCGCACGAGGTCATGAGGAAGCCCGGCGTGCAGTAGCCGCACTGCAGGCCGCCGCACTGCATGAAGCTTTCCTGCAGCGGGTGCAGCTGTTCGCCCTGCGCCAGGCCTTCCACGGTGGTGATGGCGCGCCCCTGCGCCTGCACGGCCAGGCTCAGGCAGGACTTGACGACCTGGCCATCGACCAGCACCGAGCAGGCGCCGCAGATGCCGGTTTCGCAACCGCGCTTGGTGCCGGTGAGGTGCAGGTCGTCGCGCAGGAAGTCGGACAGCAGGCGCCGCGCGGGCACGGTGGCCTGCACAGCCTCGCCGTTGACGGTGAGTTCGATGGGATGCTGGCTCATGGCTTATTCCTCGGGCAGGCCGAACAGGCCGGCGATGTTGCGCTGCGCGACCACACGCACCATGGCGCGGCGGAAGTCGGCGTCGCCGCGCGCGTCGGACACGGGGTCAATGTCGGCCGCGGCGATGGCCGCAGCCTCGGCCGCCACCTCGGGCGTGATGGTCTTGCCGGCCAGAAAGGCCTCGGCGCGCGGCAGGCGCACGGGGATCGGGGTGGAGGCGCCGACGGCGATGCGCGCCTCGGTGCAGACAGCGCCCTGGCGCCGCGCCACCAGCGCCACGCTGACCAGTGGCCGGTGCTCGGCCGCGGTGCGCAGGAATCGCGCGTACCGGCCCGTCGCGTCGGCAGCCATCGCGGGCACGCGGATCTCGCTCAGCAGTTCGTCGGGCTCCAGCGCGGTCGTGTAGTAGTCGACGAGAAAGTCCGGCATGGCCAGCACCCGCTCGCCGCGTGCGCTGCTCAGCACCACCTGCGCGTCCAGCGCCAGCAGGCAGCCCGGCGGGTCGGTGGAAGGGTCGGCGTAGCAGAGGTTGCCGCCGATCGTGCCCTGGTTGCGCACCTGCGGGTTGGCCACGCGCGATGCCATGCTGGCCAGCATGGGCCAGCGTTCGCGCACCAGGGGCGATGCAGCCACTTCGGCATGCGGCGTGAGCGCGCCAATGCGCAGGCCACCCTGCGCGTCCAGCGCGATGCCGCGCAGGTGCTGCAGGCGGCCCAGCGACACCAGGTGCGTGGGCGTGAGCATGCGCTGTCGCATGCCCAGCAGCAGCGCCGTGCCGCCGGCGATCACGCGGCACTCGTCGCCCAGGTCGGCCAGCATGCGGCTGGCTTCGGTCACGCTGGCGGGTTCGAGGAAATCGAAATCAAGCACGCGCGGGCTCCTTCAAGGCTTGCAAGCCCGCCAGCACTTTCTGCGGCGTGATCGGCAGGTCGGTGATGCGCACGCCGACCGCGTCGTACACGGCGTTGGCGATCGCCGGTGCGCCCGGCAGGATGGCGGTCTCGCTCGCGCCTTTGGCACCGTGCGGGCCGTTGGGTTCGTTCGACTCGACCAGCCCGCCGCGCAGCATGGGCACGGCATCGGCGGTGGGCATGTTGTAGTCGGCGAAGTTGCCGTTCATGATCCGGCCGCCTTCGAGCTGCAGCTGCTCGTAGAGCGTCCAGCCCATGGCCTGCACGGTCGCGCCGTTGGTCTGTCCGTGGATGGCCAGCGGATTGAGCGCCTTGCCGCAGTCGTCGCTGACGAAGCTGTCGATCACCGTGACCTGGCCGGTCTGCGTGTCCACCTCGACCTCGACCGCCTGCGCGGCGAAGGAATAGGCCGGCGCGATGTTGCCGTAGACCTGGTCGTCGTGCATCCGGGTCTTTGCATCCCAGCTGCCCAGCACCTGGATGCCCTCGCCGCCGTGGCGCCAGATGTGCTGGCGCGCCACCTCGGCCAGCGTGCGGCGCTGCTGCGGCTGCTCGCGCAGGTGGATGAAGCCGTCGGCCAACACGAGCTGGTCGGCTGGGGCGTCCAGCATCTGCGCGGCCACGGCGAAGAGCTTGTCGCGCGCGGCGTGCGCGGCCACGATGGCGGCGTTGCCCGCGGCCATGGTCACGCGCGAGGCCAGCGAGCCGATGCAGAAGGGTGCGGCGTCGGTGTCGGGCGCCATCACCTGCACGTGCGCCAGAGGCAGCTGCAGTTCGTGCGCAACGATCTGGCTGAGCATGGTCATCGCGCCCTGCCCCATGTCGCCTTCGCTGCAATGCACCATCAGGCGGCCGTCCTCGTTGACCTTGATCATCACGGTGGAGCCGTCCCAGTTTCCGATGGTGCGGTTGCCGCTCACGTGCATGGCCGCGGCCATGCCCACGCCGCGCCGGCGCACGCCGGTCTGCGGCGTGCGCGCGCGCTTGGTGGCCCAACCGATCGCTTCGGTGCACTGGGCGATGCACTCCAGCAGGCCGGTGCTGCCGACCTCCCAGCCGTGCACCGAGGTCTCGCCGCGCCCGATGGCGTTGCGTTGGTGGATCTCCACCGGATCCAGGCCCAGCTGTTCGGCCATGGTGTGGATGTGGCTGTTGAGCGCGAACAGCATCTGCGTGCCGCCGAAGCCACGGAACGCGCCGTGGGGAGGCGTGTGCGTGTAGGCCATGACGGCGTGCGAGCGCACGTTCTTCAGGCGGTGCATGTTGTCGCTGCGCATGGCGCTGACGTGCATGACCTCGGGCGAGAGGCCGCAGTAGGCGCCGCAGTCGGCGACGATGCGCACGTCCTTGGCCACGATCAGGCCGTCGCGCGACATGCCCAGCCTGAGCGTGATGCGCTCGGGCACGCTGGAGCACGCGGCCTGGAAGTCTTCCAGGCGGTTGTTGACCAGGCGCACCGGGCGGCCGGTTTTCAGGGCGAGCAATCCGGCAACGAGCTGGTTGTCGTCCTCGATGATCTTGCCGCCGAAGCCACCGCCCACGGTGGCCGCGAGCACGCGCACGCGCGAGACCGGCAGCTCCAGCACGGCGGCCAGGCGCGCGCGCGCCAGGAACACCGACTGCGTCGACGTCCAGACCTGCAGGCGCCCGTCCGCGTCGATCGACGCCACCGTGGCCATGGGCTCCAGGTAACCGGGGTACTGGGCGTGCGTGGTGTAGGTGGCCTCGTGAACCAGGTCGGCCTGCGCGAAGCCCTCCTCCACGCTGCCGCGCTCGAAACGGATCTCGTGCGCCACGTTGCCGCGGCCCGGGTGCACGCCGGGTGCGGCGGCGTCCAGCGCCTCCTCTGGGGTGAGGATGGCGGGCAGCTCTTCGTACTCGACCTCGATCAGGTCCAGCGCGTCGCGCGCGATCTCGTCCGAGGTGGCGGCCACGGCCGCCACCTCTTCACCGGCGAAGCGCACCACGCCGTCGGCCAGGATGGGCCGCTCCTTGTGGTGCACGCCCCAGCGCGTGGCCGGCGCATCGGCGCTGGTGAGCACCGCCTTGACACCGGGCAGCGCGCGCGCGGCGGCGGTGTCGATGCGCACGATGCGCGCATGCGGGTACGGGCTGCGCAGGATCTTGCCGTGCAGCATGCCGGCGAGCTGGATGTCGCCGGCGTACAGCGCGCGGCCGAGCACCTTGGCGCGCGCGTTGACCTGCGGCGTGTCCCGCCCGAGGGTGGATTCGCTCATGACCGTCAGTCCGCCGTGATGCCGAGCTCTTTGATCAGCTTGCCCATCACCTGGTACTCCGATGCGTTGGTCTTGCCCAGCACATCGGGGGCACCGCCGGCCGGCAATGCGCCGAAGGTGGCCATTTTCTCGATCACGTCGGGCATCTTCAGGATTTCATTGAGGTGGCCATTGAGCAGCTTCACCACCTCGGGTGGTGTGCCCTTGGGCGCGAAGAAGCCGTTCCAGGCGCCAACCACCACGTCCTTGTAGCCCTGCTCGACCAGCGTCGGCACGTTGGGTGCCAGTACGGAGCGCTGCGCGTCGCCGATGGCCAGCGGGATCAACCTGCCCTGTGCAAAGTACTGCGTGACGGGCCCGAGCGTGACCCAGGCAGTGTCCACATGTCCAGCGACCACGTCGTTCACCGATGGGCCAACGCCCCGGTAGGGCACGTGCATGATCTTCGCGCCGGCCGAGCGGTTCAGCCACTCGGCCACCACGTGCATGGGCGATCCGGCACCTGGGCTGGCGTAGGTCAGGGCCTTGCCGCCCTTGGCCGCAGCCACCAGGGCTGGTACGGTCTTCACACCTGCACTGGGATGCGCCACCAGCACCAGCGGCTGCGTGGCGGTCTTGATGATGGGCTCGAAGCCGTTCAGCACGTCGTAGCTGGCCGAAGGCGAGAGCTTGAGCACGAAAGGCGCCGTGGTGAACGGGTTGGGCGTGAACAGCAGCGTGTAGCCGTCCGCCTGGGCGCGACCTACGTACGTGTTACCCACCGTGCCACCGGCACCGGGCTTGTTCTCGATGATCACCGTCTGCTTCAGGCGCTGTGAGAGCTTGTCGGCAAACATGCGCGCCATGGCATCGGTGTCGCCACCCGGCGGGTAGCCCACCACCACACTGATCGGGCGCTCGGGATAGGTCTGGGCGGCCGCGGCTCCCGCGAACAAGGCCGTGCTGGCCAGGGCGGCGGCCATCCACTGTCGACGATCCAATTTCATCTTGCACTCCTGTGACGCTGATTCATGCCAGTTGTCGGGTCCGGTCCGGTCGGCGGTCCGGTGCCGGTCTTGTTTCATATCGGAAACCTATGTTCACAATAGAGACAGATGCATGGTAGATCGGTGTCGTTGATCGATCAACAACGAAAACCCGAGATCTAACACTTTGTTGCAATTTAATTGACTGATCAACGACGGTTTGGCGCCAGGGCGATGCGCAAGACCCCGGTGAGCCGCCAGAATCCCGCCATGCGACACGAACTGAGAGACCACACGCCACTCACCCCGCCCGCGCCACCAGAAGACGGGGCCTGCCCCTGGGCCGACCTGCCGCCCGATGGCGACGCGCTGGCGGTGCACGATTTCCTGACCACCCTGTTCAGCCACACCAGCAACGCGCTGCGCCGCGCGATCACCCTGCCCTACGCGGAACGCTACGAGCTGTCGGTGTCGGAGTGGCGCATCCTCTCGGTGCTCGCGCACGCCGGCACCCTGCCCTTTGCCGATCTGGTGGAGCAGGCGGCGGCCGACAAGGCGCAGGTCAGCCGCACGCTGCGCCTGCTGGACGAGCGCGGGCTGGTGGTGGTCGAAACGCCGGACACAGGCACGAAAAGCCGCAAGGGCCTGGTCTGCCGGATGACGGCCAAGGGCCAGGCGCTGTACGAACAGGTGATGCCCGAGGCGCGGCGCAGCCAGGCGGCGATGATCCTCACGCTCAGCCGCGAGGAACGCAGCACCCTGTACACCGTGCTGGGCAAGCTGCGGCGCCAGTGCGAGGCCGCTGCCGGGAGCTGAAAACCCAGGCGCCGGTGTCGCGCCTCAGATGTCGAGCACGAGCCGCGCGCTCTTGCAGCCCGAGACGCAGACCATCATGGCCTTGTTGGCCGCGCGCTCGGCGTCGGTGAGCACCATGTCGCGGTGGTCGGGCTCGCCTTCGAGCACCTTGGTCTCGCACGAGCCGCAGATGCCTTCCTCGCAGCTGAATGGCACGTCGGCCTTGATCTCGATCAGGCGCCTGTGCAGCGTGGTGTCGGGCGTGACCTCGAAGGTCTGGCCGCTGCGGCGCAGCTCGACCGTGAAGCTGGTCTTCGCATCGTCCGAGGCCGCCACTTCCACCGCGGTGAAGCGTTCGATGTGGGCGTGGCTGTGGCCCAGTGCGGCGCAGGTCTTCTCGAAGCTGTCGAGCATCACCGCCGGGCCGCAGGCGTAGTAGTGCTCGCTGGCTGCGGGCTCGCGCCGGCCCAGCAGGGCTCGGAGGTCGGGCGGTCCGCCCTGCTCATCGTCGAAGTGCCAGGTGACGGGCACGCCCAGGGCCTCGATCTCGGCCACGAAGGCCGCGCTCTTGCGCGAACGCGCGAAGTACAGGAATTCGAAGCTCTTGCCGAGGTCCTTGAGGCGCCGCGCCATGCACAGCACGGGCGTGACGCCGATGCCACCGGCCACCAGCACCGAGTGCGTGGCGTCCTCGTGCAGCGCAAAGAGGTTGCGCGGCACGCTGATGGTGATGCGCATGCCCACGCGCAGTTGCTCGTGCACGCAGCGCGAGCCGCCGCGGCTGGCGCGGTCTTTCAGCACGCCCACCACGTAGCGGTGGCGCTCCTGGCTGTTGTTGCACAACGAGTAGCTGCGCACCATACCGTTGGGCAGGTGCAGGTCGATGTGGGAGCCGGCCGCGAACGCGGGAAACACGACGTCCGGTGCCGGCCGCAGGTCCACGCTGATGATGTCGTCGGCCTCGTACCGCAGCGTGTGGACCCAGGCCTGCAAGGTGGTGATCGTGCTCATCCGGATGATTCTCACACGGCCTTGTCGAGCTGGGCCTTGGCCAGGTTGCGCAGGTGGCGGCGCAGCCTGACGATGCCCATGTCGTGCGCGTACAGGTGCTCGCGCTTGTTGGCGTCGGGCTCCATGTTCTCCACCGCCACGCGGTCCTGCTCGAGCACGTTCCAGTGGCGCTCTTCCAGGCGGTTCTTGTACAGGAAGCGCCAGGTGTCGCGCTGCCAGCCGCTCACGCGGCGGCAGCGCCAGTGGAACACGCCCGAGCTGCGGTTGCTGATGGGCGTGTAGCTGCCGATGATGGTGAAGTTGCCGCCGGGGCCGCCGGTCTTGGGGTACGGGATCTCCAGGCGCATCCAGTGAATGCCCAGGTCCAGCCACTCGGTCCAGTCGAAGTTGACGCCGCGCTGGCCCTTCTTCTCGAAGCAGAAGCCGTTGGGGATGTCGCGGATCTGGAACTCGGCCTGGCTGTCGCCCTCGCTCATGGTGTGCGACTGCTTGTGCAGGTACACGCCGTGCATCGGGTCCATCACGTTGTCCACCACGTAGCGGTAGTCGCCGCCCCACTCGGTGTAGCAGAGGAAGTGCGACCACTCGGGCGAGGTGAGTTCCTCCGGCAGTTGCAGTGCGGGCGCCTCGTCCAGGATGGGGTTGCTGGCGTTGTAGAGAAAGATGGCGCCGGCGGCTTCGGCGGCGTGGAACATGCGCGCGGGGCGCGAGCCTTCGAGCTTGCAGCCCGGGCTGCCGGGCACGCGGGTGACGGTGCCGTCGCAGCGCACTTCAACGCCGTGGTACGGGCAGGCCAGGCGGTCGCCCAGGTTCACGCCCAGCGACAGTGGCGCGCCGCGGTGCGGGCAGTGGTCTTCCAGTGCGTGCACCTGGCCGGTCTGGTCGCGCCAGATGGCGATCTTGTAGCCCAGGCGGCGGATCGAGATCGGGCTGTCCTTGACGAAGCCGGACGGGCAGACCGGGAACCACAGGTCCTTGAGGCCGACTTCGAGGACGGCGTCGACCGGGTCGAGCTGGACATTGATGACAGAGGTATCCATGGACGTTTCTCCTGGCGGATGGGCTTGGGGATCGCTCGGTGGCGCTCAGGCGCCGAGGCGGGCCATTTCCTGCTGGAAGGACGCGGCCGTCCAGCGCTGGCCGTTGGGACCGGAGGGACCCGCGTCATTGAGGTAGTTCACCAGGCCTTCCAGGTCGTGGATGCCCTGGGCGTAGGCGCGCTCGATCGAGTCGCCCAGCAGACCCTCGTAATTGGTCGGCGGCGCGGTGCGCGCCTGGTGGGTTTCGTTGTACAGGTCAGGGGTGCGCATGGCATGTCTCCTTCGGTGTCATTCCGTGGGGGGCTTGGGCTTGTCGGTCATGAACTTGCCGCTGGGCGCGGGCGCGTTCACCTGGCGGCGGGTGTTGCCGTCGATGCCGCCCTTGATGGCCCATTCGGCAAACACGGTCGGGCCGGGCGTGAATTCGCGCGGCTGCCAGTCGGCGGTGAGTTCGTCCTCGTCGGTGTAGTACTCCACCAGGGCGCCGGCCGGGCTCTCGAAGTACCAGAAGATGGCCGAGGAGATCGGGTGGCGGCCCGGGCCGAGTTCGGTGCTCCAGCCGCAGCGCGACATGTGCATGCCGCCGCCGAACACCTCGTGCACGTCGCGCACGGCGAAGGCCACGTGGTTCAGGCCCTTGCGCGGCTCGGGCGGTTGCAGCAGGAACAGGTCGTGGTGGCCGCCTTCGGGTGCACAGCGCAGGAACAGGCCGCGCTCGGGGTAGCGGTCGGAGACGGCGAAGTCCAGCAGCTCGGTGTAGAACGCGCCGGTGGCCTTCAGGTTGGTCACGAAGAACACCACGTGGCCGACCTCGATCGGCGTGGCGCGGTCGTAGGCCGGGCTGCGCTGGTTCACGCGCAGGCGTTCGCTCCAGGTGTTGGTGCGTGCGCAATCGATCGCCACCGGGCGCTTTTTCGTGAGTTGCAGGCGGATCGCCAGGCCATTGGGGTCGGTGCAGCCGACGCGGCCGTCGGCCTCCACGAAACCGGGCCGGTCCTTGAGGCGGCTGCGGTAGCGCGCCAGGCTCTCGGCTGTGTCCACGCCCCAGACCACCTCGCGCAGCGTCGGGTCAGGCTCGACGCCGGCGGGCAGGCCGGGCGTGTCGGAATGGGCCACCACCACGCGGCAGCCGTTGAGCGATTCGAACACCAGTTCCTGCGGCGCTTCTTCCACCAGCGCGAGGCCCCAGTCGAGGAAGAACTGGCGGCAGCGCATCAGGTCGGTGGCGCCGAAGGTGATCTGGTCAATGCCCAATACGCTCATCTGTCGTCCTTGAAGTGCCTGCCCGCTGCGACGGATCAGACGTTTCTTTAGTAAATCCTTGTTTCTTACTTGAAACAGTTTGGATTCTACCGACAAATGCCAAGCATGGGAAGTGGCTTCGCAGAGTAATTTGCTCGGTCTTGTGCCCTGGAGCGCTCGCGGCGCCCGCTCACCCCGACGCCTGTTCAGGCCATGGTTTGCCGGCCGCTGTCGGTGGACAGCCCCTCGGGCCGGTGCACCGGCATGTCCCAGCCGCGCTGCCGGTTCGTCTCGGCCGAGATGTCGATGCGCGGCGCGTGCGTGGTGACGCTGCCGAAGATGGTGGCGAACGAGGCGTCGGCGGCGTCGCGGCCGGTGCCGATGCGCACGAAGCCCATGGGAATGGCCGTGCCCGAGGGATCGAAGATGTACCAGCGGTGGCCGACGTAGGCCTCCACATAGGCGTGGAAATCGGTCGGGCCCAGGGCCGGGTCGGCGCCGAAGTCGATCGCGGTGGTGAAGCGCGCGGGAATGTTGAGCGCGCGACAGAACGCGATCATGAGGTGAGCGAAATCGCGGCACACGCCCTTGTGGTCGTTGAGCGTGTCCAGCGCCGAGGTCATGGAGTTGCTGGTGTTGGACTCGAATTTGACCTGGCTCTGCACCCACTGCTGTATCGCCTGCACGCGGCGGTAGCCCTGCGGCAAATGGCCAAACAGGTTGTTGGCCATGGCGGTCACGCAGTCGGACTGGCAGTAGCGGCTGGGATAGATGTAGGCCAGGGCGTCGGGTGGCAACTGGGCCACCGGCGTCTCGAACACGCTGTCGGGCGACGCCACGTGGTGTTCGATGTCCAGCGTGGCGCGGTAGCGCAGCGTCAGCGAGCCGGGGCTGGCCGTCAGGCGCAGGGTGCGTGTGCGCGTGGCGGGGTCGGTGTGCATCACCAGCGGCACGGGCTGGCTCACCTGCAGTTCCTCCCACACCACGGTCTGCTGCGGCGACTGCGCGGCCTGCACGTTGAAGATGAAATCGGCGCCGGGCGGCTGGATTTCGTACTGGAGATCGATCGCGAGATGAAGGTGGACCATGCAGGGATCATGGGGGCAAACAGCAACCGCGGGTAGACGTATGCTGCAAGACCATGCGCGCGCTGCTGAACACCTTCTCCTGGCAGGAACTGCGGCACCACCCCTGGCGCAACGCCTCGGCGGTGGTGGCCGTCATGCTGGGCGTGGCGCTGGCGTTTGCCGTGCACCTGATCAACGCATCCGCCCTGGCCGAGTTCTCCAGCGCGGTGAGTGCGGTTAACGGCGAGCCCGACGTGGAACTGCGCGCGCGCCAGGGCGCGCTAGACGACCGCCTGCTGGCGCAGGTGGCCGCGCACCCCGGCGTGGCGCTGGCCAGCCCGGTGCTGGAGCAGCCGCTGCGGCTGGCCGCGCCCGACGGCACGCCCGTGGCCGCGAAGCTGCTGGGCGTGGACGCGCTGGTGGTCGCCGGCCTCTCGCCGGCCCTCATGCCGGTGGCCGATCAAGCCCCCGCAGGCGAACCGGGCACGCGGCGCTTCGACCTGTTCGCGCCGGACGCGGTCTTCCTCAACGCGGCGGCGCAGCAGCTGTTCGCGAACCAGACGGCGCTGCCGCTGCCGGCGGGCCTGGCGCTGCCCGCACTGCGCATCGCCGGGCGGGTGAACGCCCCGGGCGCGCCGCTGCTGGTGATGGACGTGGCCGCCGCGCAGGCGCTCACGCAGCGCGTGGGCGAGCTCAGCCGCATCGACCTGCGCCTGGCGCCCGGTGCGCGCGCCGACGAGGTGCTGGCCGCGCTGCAGTTGCCGCCGAACGTGATCGCGCAACGGCCCGAACAGGCCGGCGAGCGCGTGAGCAACCTCTCGCGCGCGTACCGGGTCAACCTCACGGTGCTGGCGCTGGTGGCCCTGTTCACCGGGGCCTTCCTGGTGTTCTCTGTGCTGTCGCTCTCGGTGGCGCGGCGCCAGCCGCAGTTCGCCATGCTGGGCGTGCTGGGCCTCTCGGCCCGAGAACGGCTGCGGCTGGTGCTGGCCGAGTCCGCCCTGCTCGGCCTGCTGGGCAGCGTGATCGGCATCGCGCTGGGCACGGCGCTGGCCGCGCTGGCGCTGCGCCTGCTCGGTGGCGACCTGGGCGGGGGTTATTTCCCGGGGGTCGCGCCACCGCTGCTGTGGAGCCCGCTGGCGGCGGCGGTGTACCTGCTGCTGGGCGTGGCCGCGGCGCTGGTGGGCGGCTGGTGGCCGGCGCGCGCCACCGCGCGCATGGCGCCGGCCCTGGCGCTCAAGGGCCTGGGCGCGCCCACGCCGAGTGGCGCGCGCCGCCACACGCTGGCGCTGGGCCTGGTGGTGCTGGCCGGCGTGCTGGCCTGGGCGCCGCCGGTGATGGGCATCCCGCTGGCGGCCTATGTGTCGGTCGGCCTGCTGCTGGTGGGCGGCATCGCGGCGCTGCCGCTGGCCGTGGGCGCGCTGCTGGACCGCATCGCGCCGCACATCGCGCGCCACGCCCTGCCGGTGCTCGCGGTGGAGCGCGCGCGCCGCCTGCGCGAGACCGCCGCCGTGGCCACCAGCGGTGTGGTGGCCAGCCTGGCGCTGTCGGTCGCGCTCACGGTAATGGTGGCGAGCTTTCGCGACTCGGTCACGCAATGGCTCGACGCGGTGCTGCCCGCGCAACTGTATGTGCGCAGCGCGGGTGGCGTGGGTGACACGAACCACCTGCCGCCGGACTTCGTGGCGGCGGTTGCGCGCGTCGACGGCGTGGCCCGCGTCGACACGCTGCGCGCCACGCCGGTGCAGCTGGACCCCGCGCGGCCCGCCGTGGCTCTGCTCTCGCGCCCGCTGGTGACCGCGCCCGGGCGCGCGCTGGGCCTGCCGCTGGTGGGCAACCCCCTGCCCGTTCCCGACGGCACGCAGGCGGTGCCGGTGTACGTGAGCGAGGCCATGGTGGACCTGTACGGCGCGCGCGCCGGCACCTGGCTGCCCGATCTGGCCCAGGCCTTTGCAGGCCCGCAGGCGCGCGGCGTGCGCTTCTTCGTCGCCGGCGTGTGGCGCGACTACGCGCGCCAGCACGGCAGCGTGGTGATGGACCGCGCCGACTTCGTGCGCCTGACCGGCGACGAGCGCGTGAACGACCTCGCGCTGCACCTGGACGACACCGCCGACGAGAACGCGGTGCGCGAGCGCATCCGCGCGCTGGCCGCGCAGCACGGTGCAGGTGACCGGATCGAATTCGCCTCGGTCGGCCAGATCCGCGCCACCTCGCTGCGCATTTTCGACCGCAGCTTCGCCGTCACCGTGTGGCTGCAGGCGGTGGCCATCGGCATCGGCCTGTTCGGCGTGGCCGCCAGCTTCAGCGCGCAGGTGCTGGCACGCCGGCGCGAGTTCGGCCTGCTGGCGCACCTGGGCCTCACGCGCGGGCAGATCCTGGGCGTGGTCGCACTCGAAGGCCTGGCCTGGACGCTGCTCGGCGCGCTCGCCGGCCTCGCGCTCGGCCTGGCCGTGAGCCTGGTGCTGGTGCACGTGGTCAACCCGCAAAGCTTCCACTGGACCATGGACCTGGTGCTGCCCTGGGCACGGCTGCTCGCGCTGTGCGCCGCCGTGGTGGTGGCCGGCACACTCACCGCCTGGCTGGCCGGCCAGGCGGCGGCTGGCCGCGACGCGGTGCGGGCGGTGAAGGAGGACTGGTGAACCGGTTGCGCCGTCTTCTGCTTGCCTCGGCGGGTGCGCTGGCGCTGCCACACGCCCGCGCCCAGCACCGCCCCGGCTATGCCCTCCAGCCGCGCCCGCTCGTGTTCCCGCGCGACCACGGCACACACAACGAGACGCGCACCGAGTGGTGGTACCTCACCGGCCATGCGACGAACGCGCAGGGTCGCGCGTTCGGCTTCCAGGTCACCTTCTTCCGCAGCCGTGTGGACGGCACGCAGGACTTGCAGAGCCGGCTGGCGGCGAAGCAGCTGCTGTTCGCGCACGCGGCCATCACCGACGTACAGGGCGGCCGGCTGCTGCACGACCAGCGCATCGCGCGCTGGAACGGCGAGCCCCCGGCGCAAGCCGAGCGCGGCGTGTTCGCCAGTGCCGAAGACACGCACGTGGTGCTGCGCGACTGGTCGCTGCGGCGCGCGCCCGACGGCAGCTACGCCGCGCGCGTCAACGGTGACGAACTGCGCATCGAGCTGAGCGCCGTGCCGCAGCAAGCCTGGCTGCTGCAGGGCGAGGACGGTTTCTCGCGCAAGGGGCCCGACCCCGCGCAGGCCAGCTTCTACGTGAGCCAGCCGCAACTGGCCGTGCGCGGCACGCTGGGCGTCAAGGGCGAGCAGTTCCAGGTGAATGGCATGGCCTGGCTGGACCACGAATGGAGCGAGGCCCTGCTGCACCCCGAAGCCGTGGGCTGGGACTGGATCGGCATGAACCTGTTCGACGGCCACTGCGTGACCGCCTTCCAGCTGCGCCGCAAGGACGGCAGCAAGGTCTGGGCCGGCGGCTCCTTCCGCGCCGCAGGCAGCGCGCAAAGCCCGACCGACATCTACCGCTTCCGCCCGGGCGAGGTCGACTTCAAGCCTCAGCGCTGGTGGACCAGCCCGCTCACGCGCGCGCGCTACCCGGTGGAGTGGTTGATCCGCACGCCGGCCGATTTCTACACCGTCAAGGCCGTCATCGACCCGCAGGAACTCGACAGCCGCGCGAGCACCGGCACGGTGTACTGGGAAGGCCTGTCCGACCTGTTCGACAGCAACGGCAAGGCCGTGGGGCGTGGTTACCTGGAGATGACGGGCTACGCGCAGCGGCTGGTGCTGTAAGCGCCGCTGGCGGGGTTCAGCGCTCGCTGAACGCGAGCTGCGCGCCCAGGCCGGCGAAGGCGCCCGAGAAGCCGCGGCGCAGCCAGTCCTGCACGCGCGGCGAGTCGATGACCGCGCGGCGGAACGCATGGGCCAGCAGGCCGTAGACCACGAACACGCCAAAGGTCATGGCCATGAACACGCCACTGAGCAGCAGCAACTGCCCCAGCGGCGCGGCCGCGGCCGGGTCGACGAACTGCGGCAGAAAAGCCAGGAAGAAGATGGTGAGCTTGGGGTTCAGGATGTTGAGCAGGAAAGCCTTGAGCATGAGGCTCGGCGCGCTGCGCTGCGCGCCACCTTCCTGCACCACGAAGGCCGAACGGTCGCGCCAGGTGGCCACCGCGAGGTACAGCAGATAGGCCACGCCCGCGTACTTCAGCAACTGGAACGCCAGCGCGCTGGTGTGCATGACGGCGGCCAGGCCCAGCACCGTGGCCAGCAGGTGGGGCACGATGCCCAGCGTGCAGCCTAGCGAGGCGAACAGACTGGCCCGGCGCCCCTGCACCAATCCCGCGGAGACGGTGAAGACCACACCCGTGCCGGGAATGAGCACGACGATCAGCGAGGTGATCAGGAATTCGAAGGTGATCATGGCGGTTGCTCCTGTGAAGGACCGCCATGGTGCCACAGGCGCTTCAGCGTTGCGCGTCCACCTGCCACTCGCGGAAGAAGCGGATGCGTTCCCCGTGGTCCGGGTGGCTGGCGATGGCGATGGGCAGTGAGGCGCCGCGCGCGCCATCGTCGCTGTCGTCGCCACGGCCCTGCGCGGGTTTGGGCCCCCCTTCGCCGTCTTCCCCGTCTTCCTTCAGCATTCGCTCGAAGAAGACGACCATGGCCGATGGCGGGATGCCGCTGGCGTGCAGCAGCCGCGCGGCATGCGCGTCGGCGCGGCGTTCGGCGTCGCGCGAATAGGCCTGGGTGGCCAGGGTGGCGGGCACGGTGGCAAGGAAACCGCTGGCGTCGCCGAGCACCACGCCCACCAGTGCGCTGATGAGGCTGGCGCGCACCATCAGGTCGAGGCCGTCGCGGTGTTCCACATGGCCGAGTTCGTGCGCGAGCACGCCCACGATGGCATCGGGCTGGTCGTGCAGCAGTTCCACCAGTTCGTCGGTCATGACGATGAAGCCGCCCGGCAGGGCGAAGGCGTTGGCACCGAGCACGGGCGAGGCGTGGAACGCCAGTTCCCAGTGCGGCGCGTCCCCCTGCGGGTAGGCGCGTTCCACCAGCGCGGTGAAGCGCTGGCGCAGATCCTCCTGCTGTTTCTGCGGCAGCTCGCTCGGGCCGAGGAACAGGCGGTCCAGCTGCCGCAGGCTCTGCTGGCCGATGCGGGTGTCCAGCGAGTCAGGCACCTGGTGCGCCAGCGTCTGGCTCAGCCAGGGCACGCCCCAGACCCAGGCTGCCGCGAGGAACACCACCGAACCGGCCATGGCCACGAGCGTGGCGCGCCAGCTCTGCATCCAGCCCACCACGGCGCCCTCGCGCTGGCCGCTGGCCCGCCACCAGGCGTCCCACCCGGCGGCGTCGGCGTGCTGGATCAGGCCACCATCGGGCAGCTCGGTCTGGCGCTGCCCGTGGGTGCGGCGCTCGGGCCAGCGCACACGCGCCAGCGGGTAGCGCCGCTGCTCGCCGTCGGCGGCGTGCAGCAACAGCTCGGCGCCTTCGATGCGCAGCGTGACCGCCCTGGCCCTGGGCGAACGGCCATCGAACCAGTGCGTCTCGATCGGGCCGGCGCCGTCCATCAAAGCCCCATGTCCATGCCGAAGAAGTCGCCGGCGGCATCGCCCAGCACGCCCTTGTTCGACTGTTGCGCGCGCGAGAGCCATTGGTCCACCGGGCCTTGGACTTCCAGCGACAAGGCCTCGAGCTTCACGCGCGCGGCGCGCACCTTGGCAAACGGCCAGTAGAGGCCGAGCGTGACGATGATGAGCAGCCAGTTGACCAGGGTGACGCGGAACAGGTCGCGAAAGCGCAGCGCGCTGGCGAAGGCGATCTTCGGGCTCTGCGTGCCGCTCCACGACAGGTTCTGCAGGCGCGCGCCGAAGTACGGCATGGTGACCAGCGGCAGCAGCAGGTAGGCCAGACCCGCGCCCGTGGCCAGCAGCACGATGCCGAGCACGCCGGGGCGCACCGCGCCACTGAGCACCGCGCGCACGCCGCTCTGGCCACCCATCACGAGGAAAAACAGCGCGAACAGCAGCGCCGCCGCGATTACGCCCACCAGCAGGCTGACCAGGCCGGTCTTGAGGAACAGCAGGTAGAAGCGGCCATTGCCCACGCGCAGCTGCGTGCGCTCCTGCGCGAACGCGTAGCCGCCGTGCTGGTAGCGCTTGATGCGTGCCAGCAGCCAGGGCAGCAGCACGATGAACGCCAGCACAGTGACGCCAATGATCTGCATGCCGCGCTGCGCCTCATCGGGCGCCATCTGCTCGCCCTCCTGCACCGCGGGCAGGAACAGCACGAAGGCCAGCGCGGGCAGGAAGAACGGCAGCAGGCTCAGGTAGGCCGACAACAGATCGCCCTGGAAAGACAGGCGCACACCGCGCCAGCTGGTGTTGCGCAGGCGGAACTGCAGCGAGGCGCGCCAGAGCGCGGGCCACAGCAGCATGAACACCACGACGGCCAGCCAGGCCATGGCGGGCAGGAAGTTCGACACAGCCCAGTAGCCCACGCCCAGCAGGAGGATCAGCAGGTAGCCGCGGAACATCTTCCAGGGGTCGGCGTGAAAGCCCAGCGGGTCGCCACCGACCAGCGTGTTGTTCTGGAAGTAGGCGATGCGCCGCGCGCGCGCGAAGGGCACATAGAGCGTGAAGGTCACCAGCGTGAGCAGCAGGTTGACGATCCAGATGCGGAAGTACTCGCTGCCCGAACCGGTGAAGCGGATGTCGAGCGTCTGCCGTGCTTGCTGCGCGGGCGCATCCACCAGCGCCTCGGTGGGCGCGAAATCGTCCTGTTGTGCCATCCCCATCCCTCTTGAAGTTGAAAATTTTGGGCGCATCCTAGCATTGCCCTGCGCGGCGCACCGGCCACCGCCCGCCCGCCATCCCGAAACCCGGCACACTCTCGCCCATGGCCTCCTCCACCCCTTCAGACCGATCCCCGGCTTCCTCCCCCACATCGCTCGGCGGCCTGCTGCCGTTCATGCGGCCCTACCGCACGCAGATCGGACTGGCCGCGCTGTTCCTGGTGCTCGCGGCGGTCGCCACGCTGCTGTTTCCGGTGGCGCTGCGCGGCCTGATCGACAGCGGCCTGGTGGCCGACGACCGCAGCGCGCAGGCCATGGGCTTGCGTGGCCACTTCCTCGAACTGTTCGCCGTGGCCGTGGCGCTGGGCCTGTTCTCGGCCGCGCGCTTCTACCTGGTGAGCTGGCTGGGCGAGCGCATCACGGCCGACCTGCGCAACGCGGTCTATAGCCATGTGCTGCGGCAGAGCCCGCAGTTCTTCGAGACCACGCAGACCGGCGAGGTGCTCTCGCGCCTGACCACCGACACCACGCTGGTGCAGACCGTGGTGGGTTCGTCGCTCTCCATGGGCCTGCGCAACGGCGTGATGGGGCTGGGCGCGCTGATCATGCTGGTGTGGACCAACCCTTACGTGATGCTGCAGGTGCTGCTGATCATCCTGCTGGTGGTGCTGCCCAGCATGTGGTTCGGGCGGCGGGTGCGCAAGCTCTCACGCGCCAGCCAGGACCGCGTGGCCGATTCCAGCGCGATCGCGGCCGAGGTGCTCAACGCCATTCCCATCGTGCAGAGCTACACCGCCGAAGACCGCGAGGCACGGCGCTTCGGTGATTCGACCGAGAGCGCCTTCCACACCGCCATCCGCCGCTCCAGGGCGCGCGCCGGCATGGTCGCCTTCATCATCATCAGCACCGCCGCGCTGCTGCTCTGGGGCCTGTACCAGGGCACGCAGGCGGTGCTGGCGGGCACGATCACGCCCGGGCATCTGGGGCAGACGGTCGTGTACATCATCATCCTGGCGGGCGCGGTGGCGGTGCTGGGCGAGGTGTACGGCGACCTGCTGCGCGCCGCGGGCGCCAGCGAACGGCTGATGGAACTGCTGGCGAGCGCATCACCCGTGCAGTCGCCCGCGCAGCCGCTGCAGGCACCAGCGCCGCAGGGCGGCAGCGCGCTGGTGTTCGACGACATCAGCTTCCACTACCCCTCACGCCCTGCGCAGCCCGCGCTCAGCGGCTTCACGCTGGACGTGCAACCCGGGCAGACGGTGGCACTGGTGGGCCCCAGCGGCGCGGGCAAGACCACCGTGTTCGGCCTGCTGCTGCGCTATTACGACCCGGCCATCGGCACGATCCGCCTGGACGGCGTGCCGATCCATCAGATGAGCCTGCACGACCTGCGCAACCGCATCGGCATCGTGCCGCAGGACCCGGTGATCTTCTCCAGCAGCGCGATGGAAAACATCCGCTACGGCAAACCCGATGCCAGCGACGACGAGGTGCGCGCCGCCGCCACCGCTGCATTCGCCGAGGAGTTCATCCACAAGCTGCCCGAAGGCTACGACACCTTCCTGGGTGAACGCGGCGTGCGGCTCTCGGGCGGACAGCGCCAGCGCATCGCGATCGCGCGCGCCATGCTGAAGAACCCGCCGCTGCTGCTGCTCGACGAAGCCACCAGCGCGCTGGACGCACAGAGCGAGCGCATGGTTCAGGCGGCGCTGGAATCGGCCATGAAGGACCGCACAACGCTGGTGATCGCGCACCGCCTGGCCACGGTGCAACAGGCCGACCGCATCGTGGTACTCGACCACGGCCGCCTGGTGGAACAGGGCACGCACGCCGAGCTGATCGCCCAGGGCGGCATCTACGCCGGGCTGGCGGCGCTGCAGTTCCAGGCCTGAGCCAGGGAGTCTCTTGGAAAACCTCGACGACTTCATCGCCTTCCTGCGCGTGGCGGAGGCAGGCGGATTTTCTGCGGCCGAACGCACGACAGGCATACCCAAGTCGCGGCTCAGCCGGCGAGTTGCCGAACTTGAACAGAAGCTGGGTGTGCGCCTTGCGCAGCGCTCATCACACGCCTTTCACCTCACCGATGTCGGAGAACAGGTCTATCGGCACGCGCGAGCCATCGCGGACGAGGCGGAGGCGGTGCAGGTGACGGTCAGCGAAACGCAGGTCGAGCCACGCGGCCTGATTCGCGTGAGCTCGTCCTTGCTCACGGGAGAACGCTTCCTGGCCCGCTGGCTGAGCGAGTTCATGGTCCTTCATCCGAAGGTACGCATATCGCTCGATCTCTCAAATCATTTCGTCGATCTTCTGGCTGAACGCTTCGATCTGGCCATCCGCGTCTCTGGTACGCCCCTCGCGGCCGCAGATGTTGTGGCCCGCCAGATCAGCACAGGAAAAATGGTACTGGTCGCGAGCCCGGAAATTCTGGCGCGGCACGGCGTTCCCAGGTCGCCCATCGATCTGGAACGCTTCCCGCTCGTGGCACAAGGCAATGCCGAGAATGTCCGCCCCTGGATGTTCCGGGAATCCGATGGACGCGATCTGACCTATTTTCCCCAGCCGCGGTTCGTCAGCGACAACCTGATCGCCGTGCGCGAAGCAGCACTCGCCGGCGTGGGGGTTGCTCAGATGCCGCTCGAAGCATGCGACGAAGCGCTGCGCCACGGATCGTTGAGCGAACTGTTGCCCCAGCACGCACCTGCGGCCTCGACGGTGTATGCGATCTACCCCAGCCGGCGCGGGGTGACTTCAGCGGTTCGAACCTTGATCGCGTTCCTGGAGGACAGGTTTCAGTCAATGGGTTGAGGGCGTTCCATTTCTGGAACTGCCCATCGCGTTTCTGACGCCTACCCGTTCGGCAGGCACGTGGCTATCGTTCCCCTCCTGATCAAACACGAAAGGGAAACGATCATGAAACTGTCTGGAAAGGTCGCGGTGGTCACCGGCGGGTCGCGGGGCATTGGCGCCGCCATCGCGCGCAAGCTCGCCACGGAAGGCGCCCACGCCGCCATCTTTTGTCGCAGCAATGGAGCGGCGGCTGAATCAACGGTGCGAGCCATCCGGGAAGCGGGCGGCACAGCAAGCCTTGTCCTGGTGGACGTGGCAGATGAGGTTGCGGTTCGATCCGCCATGCGCGACGTCGCCTCGACGTTCGGACGCATCGATGTGCTGGTGAACAACGCCGGCATTTTTGAATCAGCCCCCTTAGGGCAAATCAGCCGACAGTCTTTTCAGGACCAGTTCTCCACAAACGCATGGAGCGTGCTTGCGACCACCCAAGCCGCGCTCGATCACTTTCCTTCAACTGGCGGCGCCATCGTCAACGTCTCCAGCAGTCTCGCAGTCCGGCCCGAGCCAGAAGCAGTGGCCTACTCTGCCAGCAAGGCTGCCGTGGACAGCTTGACACTCGGCTGTGCGATCGAACTGGGTGCGCGCAGCATTCGCGTCAACGCCGTGGCACCAGCGATCACGCGCACAGACATGACGGCGGACATTCCAACCCAACAATTGCAGGACGAAGTGCGCCTTACTCCGCTTGGTCGACTGGCTGAACCGGACGACATCGCCGATGTGGTCGCCTTCCTGTGCTCGAACGACGCACGCTGGATCACGGGGCGAAGCATTCTGGTGGACGGTGGCAGGGTCTAGCGAACGCCTCACGCCAGCTGCCGCAGCTCCCGCAGCGCCACCGACACGGGCGCGAGATCAGGTGCCTGGTCCGCAATGCTTTCGTGCATGGCGTTGATGCGTTCGATCGCCCTGGCGTGGCGCTCCTGCCATGCGGCCAGCGACTGCTGGCTGCTCAGCAGGGACAGGACGAGTTGCCCGGCGATCGAGTAGACGTCGTCGCGCGCGCTGGCGCGCGCCTGGGTCTGCCACAGCGAGTCGGTCGGCAGCTTGCCGATGCGCTGGCGCCAGCGGTCCAGGCCCAGCGTGCTCTCGACCGCGAAGTAGGTGCGCGCGGCCTGCTCCAGCGAGCTGCCCGCCTGGGTCGCGACGTCCACCAGATCGAGCACCGGATACAGGTGGTCGAGCACGGTCAGGTCGTCGGCGAGCTGGGCGTCCACGCCGGCCTGCACCAGACGATCGCTGGCGGCCTTCCACTGCTCGCGCGCGCCCGCCGGAAGCCACTGTTCGACGTGCTGGCGCAGCGTCTGTGCCGCCGGGCGGTACTTGGCGATCAGGGTGGGCAGGTCGCCCTGGCCGCGGTGGCGCAGCATCCAGCGGCTGGCGCGCTGGGTGATGGCGGCGAGCTGCGTGAGCAGGCTCAGTTGCAGTTCGCTGGTGACCTTGAGGTCCAGCGCGTCGATGCGGTCCCAGATCGGTTCGAGCGCGAACACCTCGCGCGCCAGCGTGTAGGCGCTGACCACGTCGGCAGCGGTGCAGGAGGCCTCGTTGGCGAGGAAGTTGACGAAGGTCGCGCCCATGCGGTTGACCACCGCATTGGTCATGTAGGTGGCGATGATCTCGCGCTTGAGCGGGTGCCGCGCGATGAACTCGCCATGGCGCTCGCCCAGGACGGCGGGGAAATACATCGTGAGCACGCGGGCATAGAACGGGTCGTCGGGCAGGCTGCTGGCGCAGAGCTCGTCGAACAGGTTCATCTTGGCATAGGCCATCAGCACGGCGTTCTCCGGGCGGGTCAGGCCCCTGCCCTCGCGCTTGCGTCGGGCCAGTTCGTCGTCGGCAGGCAGGAACTCGATGGCGCGCTTGAGCAGGCCGATCTGCTCGAGCCAGCGCATGAGGTTCTGCTGGCCGTCGAGCAGGTAGACCGGACGCGCGGCCGCGAGTTCGATCTGCTGGGTCTGGTAGTAGTTGTCCTGCAGCACGAGCTGGCCGACCTCGTCCGTCATGCTCGCGAGCAGCTCGTTGCGGCTGTCCTGCGTGAGCGCGCCGGCCTCCTGCACCGCACCGAGCAGGATCTTGATATTGACCTCGTGGTCGGAGCAGTCCACGCCGGCGGAGTTGTCGATCGCATCGGTGTAGATCAGCCCGCCCGCGTGCGCAAACTCGATGCGGCCATTCTGCGTGCAGCCGAGGTTGCCGCCTTCGCCGAACACCTTGCAGCGCAGTTCGTTGCCGTTGACGCGGAAGGCGTCGCCGGCCTTGTCGCCCACCTGCGTGTGGCTCTCGAAACTGGCCTTGACGTAGGTACCGATGCCGCCGTTGTAGAGCAGGTCAACCGGGGCCTTGAGGATGGCGTTGAGCAAATCGTTGGGCGCCATCTCGGTGGCGTCGGTGCCGATCACGGCGCGCGCCTGCGCGCTCAGCGCGATCGACTTGGCGCTGCGCGGGAACACGCCACCACCCTGGCTGATCAGGCGCTTGTCATAGTCGGCCCAGCTGGAGCGCGGCAATTTGAAGAGGCGCTCGCGCTCGGCGTGGCTCGTGGCCACGTCCGGATCGGGGTCGATGAAGATGTGCCGGTGGTCAAAGGCCAGCACCAGCTTGATCTGCGTGGACAGCAGCATGCCGTTGCCAAACACGTCGCCCGACATGTCGCCGATACCGGCCACGGTAAAGGGTTGGGTCTGCGTGTCCACGCCCAGACCGCGGAAATGGCGCTTGACCGATTCCCAGGCGCCGCGCGCGGTGATGCCCATCTTCTTGTGGTCGTAGCCAACCGAGCCACCGGAGGCGAAGGCGTCGCCGAGCCAGAAACCGTATTCCGCGCTCACGCCGTTGGCAATGTCGCTGAAGGTGGCCGTACCCTTGTCGGCCGCCACCACCAGGTAGGGATCGTCCTCGTCGTGGCGCACCACGTCGGGCGGCGGCACGACCACGCCCTTGACCAGGTTGTCGGTGACGTCAAGCAGGCCCGAGAGGAAGGTTTTGTAGCAGGCCACGCCTTCGGCCAGCCAGGCTTCGCGCTCGCTCGCGGGCGGGGCCTTCTTGAGCACGAAGCCGCCCTTGGACCCAACCGGCACGATCACCGTGTTCTTGACCATCTGCGCCTTGACCAGGCCGAGGATCTCGGTGCGGAAGTCCTCGCGCCGGTCCGACCAGCGCAGACCGCCACGCGCGACCTTGCCGCCGCGCAGGTGCACGCCCTCGACGCGGGGCGAGTACACCCAGATCTCGAACAGCGGCCTGGGTTCGGGCACGTTGGGGATGTCGCGCGGGCTGAGCTTGAAACTCATGCAGGACTTGCCGCGCTGGTAGACGTTGGTGCGCAGTGTCGCGTTGATGGTGCTGAGAAACTGGCGCAGCACACGGTCCTCTTCCAGGCTGGCCACGTCGGCCAGCAGGGATTCGAGCGTGTGCACACTGGCTTCGGTGCGCTCGTCGCGGCGTTCGCCCTGCGCCGGATCGAAGCGGATCGCGAACAGCTGTGCCAGTCCCTGCGCAATGGCGGGATTGTTGTTGAGCGTGTCTTCGATGTAGCTCTGGCTGAAGGCGAATCCCAGCTGCTTGAAGTAGCGCACGTAGGCGCGCAGCACGGCAATGCCGCGCGCATCCAGCTCGGTGGTGAGCACCAGGCGGTTGAGTGCATCGCTCTCGACCTCCTGGCGCCAGACCGCCTGGAACAGCTGCTCGAAACGCTCCCGCAGGCGTGCGACGTCGATCGGCTGGGTGAACTGCAGGCCCCAGTCGTGGATCCAGAGGTCCTTCTCGGCCAGGTGGTAGGGATGCTCGTCGATCACCCGCGCACCCATGGATTCCAGCACCGGCAAGGCGTCGGAGAGCACGATCTTGTGCGTGGCGTAGGTCTTGAAGCGCAACTGTCCGCCGCGGCTGTAGAGCTTGAGCGCCAGCGGCTGGGCAGGCCCGAGGCCGTTGAGGATCGCCGCGTCTTCGGCCGCCGTTTCGGCGTCGAAGTCTTCGCGGTAGGCGGTCGGGAACGCGGCCACCAGCGCCTGCAGACCGCTGGCGCCGCGTCCGCTGCGCGCCAGCAGCACGGCGTTCACGCCATCGATCCAGCGCTTGCAGGCCTGGGCCACGCGGGCTTCGAGCTGGGCCACGTCCACCTGGGTGGGCAGCAGGTCCCTGGCGCGCACGATGTAGTGGATGCGCGCAAGCGCACTGTCGGTGAGCATGGGGGTGAACTCCACCGAGGCGGCGTCGAAGGCTTCCGTGAACAGCGCGCCGAGCTTGACGCGCAGCTCGGTGGTGTACACATCGCGCGGCACGTACACCAGCAACGAGGCAAGCCGGCCGAACACGCCCCGGCGCACGAACAGGCGCACGCGCTGGCGTTCCTGCAGGCGCAGGATGCCCATGGCGTGCTGCTCCAGCGTGGCTGCGTCGATCTGCAGCATCTCTTCGCGCGGGTAAGTCTCCAGAATGGCCTGCAGGGCCTTGTGCGCATGGCTGCCATGCACCACGCCAGCGTTGGCCATGACGCGCGCGACGTTCTGCCGCACGACCGGAATCTGCTCCACCGAAGCCGCGTAGGCAGCCGAGGTGTACAGGCCGAGAAAGCGGCTCTCCCCCACCGGCTGGCCGGCGGCGTCCAGGCGCTTGACGCTGATGGCATCGAGCCATGCCGGGCGGTGCACGGTGGAACGGCTCATGGCCTTGGTCGAGAGCACCAGGCCAGGGTCCGACTCGAAACGTTCGATGGGCGTGGCCGGCAGAGGCTGTGCACCCTTCGCCTTGAGCAGGCCCAGTGCGCTGCCGGGCACCGGCACCAGGGCACCACCCTGGAGCTCGAAGTCCTCGGCGGCCAGGAATGTGAAATGCCCCTGCTCCAGCCAGCTCAGGAAGGCTTTGGCTTCATCCGCCACGGCGGCGTCCAGCGCAGTGAACCCGGCATTGAGTACCTGCACGCGCGAGAGCATGGGACGCCAGTCCTGTACCGCCAGGCGCACGTCCTGCAGGGTGTCCAGGATCGTCTGGATCAGGGCAATGCCTTCGGGGTCGGCCACCAGCCGGTCGCACTCGACCAGGATGCACGAGACCACCTGACCTGCACTGCCACCCTGAGGCGCCGCCGCGGCGATCTCGCTGACCTGCCCGTCGGCGTCGCGCACGACGCGCAACAGGGGGTGCACGATCCAGTGCACGGTGCGTCCACTGCGGTTGACCGCCATGCCCACCGAGTCGACCAGGAACGGCATGTCAGGGTGCACGATCTGCAACACGTGTGTGTCGGCCTCACGACCCTGCCCCAGCGCCGACGGTGACAGGCTGCGCACCCGCACTTCGCCCGCAGGCGTGGAGCGCAACAGGGTTTCATGCGCGGTCGCCATCGCCTGCAGCAGGGCCGGATCGCGGTTGCGCATTTCCTCGGGGTCGGCGGCGGCGAAGTAGAGGTCCTGAAAGCTCGGGTTCATGGTCGGTGTCCCGTTGTTGCGGTGTTGGGAGGGAGAGATGCGCGCGATTCTAGGATCGCTCCCGGCACGCGCAGGGCCCCAGAAAAGGATTGCATGGACCCATGCCATGCCATCATGCGCAGAACGCATGATGCCCCCATGACACGGCCTCGGCCAAGAAAAAACCCCGCAAGGCGGGGTTTTGCGGGAGAGCAGGTCTGGCCCTACTGCAGCGTTTCCTTGATCGCCGGCAGCATGGCCAGGGGCAACACGTCGATGCCCTCTTCCAGCAACTCCAGCGCCTCCTGGGGGCTGGCCTGGCCGCGGATGTGGCGGTGCGCGACCTCGCCATGGTGCATGGCACGGGCTTCGTCCGCGAAGCGTTCCCCCACGTCCTCGGACTGCGCCACCACCTCGCGCAGCGCGCGCAGCACGCGCGCCTGCAGGGCCGCCAGCTCCGGGTGGGCAGGCGCCTGGTTGCTCACGACGGCCAAGGCCGTGCCGTCGGCGGGTGCTGCGCCGCCGTCCCGCGCGCGCGCACCCCGCAGATTGAGACGGGGAGCCGAGAGCTTCTTCTCGATGCGCGCATCGCCACACAGCGGACACGTCACCATCCCACGTTCCAGCTGGCTCGTGTAATCGTCTTCGGAGCCGAACCAGCCTTCAAACGGGTGCTGGTGCGCGCATTGCAGGTTGAGGACCTTCATGGAACGGATTGTCCGGCATCCGTCGCGACATTGCCGGGCCTCCATTCCAGAACCCATTCGCCGCGCAGCACATTCTGCAGCCACATCGATCCGATGAGGGTCTTGCAGTCGATCACCTCGCCGCTGAAACACCAGGCCTGCAGCTCGGCCGGGGTGGCGGCGAACACGTCCAGGAACTCGCCCTTGTCGAGCTGGCGCTCGCCGTGTGTGAGCCCGCGCGCGAACCAGATGTCGATGACTTCGTCGGAGTACGCGATGGTGGGGGCGAGCCGCCCGGCAAAGGCCCACTCGCGCGCGGTGTAGCCGGTTTCTTCCAGCAGCTCGCGCTGCGCGCAGGCCAGGCTGCCCTCGCCGGCATCGAACTTGCCGGCGGGAAATTCGGTCATGACCGCCTGCATGGGGTGGCGGAACTGACGCTCCAGGACCACCCGGCCATCGTCGAGCAGGCCGATCACCATCACGGCGCCGGGATGCAGCACGAACTCGCGCGTCGCCTCGCCGCCGTCGGGCAGGCGCACGGTGTCGCGCACCACGTGCAGGAAATGACCCCGCAGCAACTCGGCACGCGCCAACGGGGTCTCCCGCAGGTGGCTTTCGTTGTCGTTCATCCGCGTCGCCGGTACAGGTAGCGATAGACGAAGCCGGGAAATGCCAGTGTGATGAAAAGGGCGCCGGTAGTGGCGTAGAACTCCCATCCCTGAGGCGCGATCTGCCCTGCACGCTGTTCCAGCGCCATGCCCAATCCGCCGACCAGCAGGTACAGCAGTACCAGCTCGGCCGCGCGCATCCACAAGGTCTTGTGGGGCGCGCGCCGGGGCAGCACCGCCAGCCAGCGCTCGTTCACGAAGGGCAGGTTGGCGGCAATGAAGGCGGTGATCAGCACCAGCCAGACGGAGAAGGTGTGTGTCATGGAACGGTGTGTGAGCCGATGACCGCCGGCAAGTTCACCGGTGTTGGCGGACAGGACCTCAGGCGAACAGCTGCGCCACGGCCTGCGCACACAGCGTCATCAGGCCGCCGGGCACAATGCCCAGCACCAGCACCAGGGCACCGTTGAGCGAGAGCACGGAACGCGCGTCGATGCCGGCCTCGATCGCGGCGGTCTGCGTGGGGGCGTCGAAGTACATGATCTTGACCACGCGCAGGTAGTAGAAAGCGCCGACCAGCGACATGACCACCGCGAACACGGCCAGGCCCACATAAAACGCGCCGCTGGAGGCCAGCAGTGCCTGCAGCACCGACAGCTTGGCGTAGAAACCCACCAGCGGAGGCACACCGGCCAGCGAGAACATGCAGATGGCCATGACGCCGGCGTACAGCGGGCTGCGCTGGTTCAGGCCGGCCAGGTCGCTCACGTTTTCCGATTCGAAACCGCTGCGCGACAGCAGCAGGATCACGCCGAAGGTGCCCAGCGTGGTGAGCACGTAGGTGACAACGTAGAACATGGACGAGCCGTAGGCGTTGGCCATGTTGCCGCTGTCCAGTCCATTGCCGCCCTGCACCACGCCGGCCAGCAGGCCCAGCAGCATGAAGCCCATCTGCGCGATGGTCGAGAACGCGAGCATGCGCTTGAGGTTGCTCTGCGCGATGGCGGCGAGGTTGCCCACCAGCAGCGACATGACGGCGAGCACGGCCAGCATCTGCTGCCAGTCCACCGCGAGCGGTTGCAGGCCTTCGACCAGCAGCCGGATCACGATCGCGAACGCAGCCAGCTTGGGTGCGCCACCGATCATGAGCGTGACGGCCGTGGGCGCGCCGTGGTAGACGTCGGGCACCCACATGTGGAACGGCACCACGCCGAGCTTGAAGGCCAGGCCGGCGACCACGAACACCAGGCCCAGCGTGAGCACCTGGGCCGAACCCTTGAGCGTGGCGCCGCCGCCGGCGATGGCCTTGAGCACCTCGGCCACGTCGAGCGAACCGGTGGCGCCATAGACCATGGACAGACCGTAGAGCAGGAAGCCGCTGGCCAGCGCACCCAGCACGAAGTACTTCATGGCCGCCTCGGTGGCCTGCACGTCGTCGCGGCGCAGCGCCACCAGCGCGTAGCTGGAGAGCGTGAGCAGTTCCAGGCCGAGATAGATCACCAGGAAGTTGTGACCCGAGATCATGACGAACATGCCGAGCAGCGCGAACATGGCCAGCGTGAACAGCTCACCGCCGCGCAGCATGTCACGCTGCGCCGAGTAGGCACGGCCATAGACCAGCGTGACCATCACGGCGATGGTGGCAAAGCACTTGAGCCAGTTGCCCATGGGGTCGCTGACGATCATGCCGCCGAAGCCGTCGATGGTGTTGCCCGAAGCCGCCGCAGTGCCCTGCAGCAGCGCGACCACGGCCAGCGTGAGCAGGGTCAGGCCGTAGGTGGCACCCCGCAGCGGCGTCTTCACCGCCAGATCGACCAGCGCGATCACGCAGGCCATGGTCAGCAGAAGAATTTCCGGGTAAGCCGCGACCCAGCTGAGCTTGTCAATCATGTGAGCGTTCTCTTGTATGGCGTGCCCGGGAGGCTCAGTTCAGTTTGGAGATGGCGACGTGGCGCAGCAGTTCGGCCACGGACGCGTCCATCACGTCGGTGAAGGGCTTGGGGTAGACGCCCATGTACAGCACGGCGATCGCCAGCACACCCAGCACCAGGAACTCGCGCTTGTTGATATCGGTCAGCGCCTTGACGTTGTCGTTGCCCACGCTGCCGAGGTAGACACGCTTGTACATCCAGAGCGAGTACGCGGCGCCGAAGATCAGGGCCGTGGCGGCCAGCAGACCGATCCAGAAGTTGGCCTTTACCGCCGCGATGATCACCATCCATTCACCGACAAAACCGGCCGTGCCCGGCAGGCCGCAGTTGGCCATGGTGAACAGCAGCGCGAAAGCGGCGAAGTTGGGCATGGTGTTGACCACGCCACCGTAGTCGGCGATCTCGCGCGAATGCACGCGGTCGTACAGCACGCCGATGCCCAGGAACATCGCGGCCGAGACGAAGCCGTGCGCGATCATCTGCACGATGGCGCCGGAGACGCCGAGGTCGCTGAAGACGAAGAAGCCCAGGGTGACGAAGCCCATGTGCGCGACAGACGAATAGGCCACGAGCTTTTTCATGTCCTGCTGCACCATGGCGACCAGGCCGACGTAGATCACGGCGATGAGCGAGAGCGCGATCATCAGCCAGGCCCATTCGTGCGAGGCATCCGGCAGGATGGGCAACGAGAAGCGCAGGAAGCCATAGGCACCCAGCTTGAGCATGATGGCCGCCAGCACGGCAGAGCCACCGGTGGGGGCTTCGACGTGCACATCGGGCAACCAGGTGTGCACCGGCCACATCGGCACCTTCACCGCGAAGGCTGCGAAGAAGGCGAAGAACAGCAGGGTCTGCGCAGTGCCGCCCAGCGGCAGCTGGTACCAGTCGGCCAGCGCGAAGCTGCCACCGGAGACGGTGTACAGGTAGATCAGGGCCACCAGCATGAGCAGCGAGCCCAGCAGCGTGTACAGGAAGAACTTGAAGGCCGCATAGATCTTGTTCGGGCCGCCCCAGATACCGATGATCAGGTACATCGGGATCAGCGTGGCTTCGAAGAAGACGTAGAACAGCATCGCGTCCTGCGCGCTGAAGACGCCGATCATCAGCCCCGAGAGGATGAGGAACGCCCCCATGTACTGGTTGACGCGGGAAGTGATCGACTCCCAGCTGGCCACGATCACCACCACGTTGATGAAGGCGGTCAGCAGCACCAGCCACAGCGAGATGCCGTCCACGCCCAGGTGGTAGTGCACGTTGAAGTGCTCGATCCAGACGCTCTTCTCGACGAACTGCATCGCGGCGGTGCCGATCTCGAAGCCGCTGTAGAGAGGCACCGTCACGATCAGGCCGGCGATGGCGCCCACCAGCGCGATCCAGCGCACCACGTGGGCCTGGTCGTCGCGGCCCAGGGCCAGCAGCACGACGCCAAAGAGGATCGGCGTCCAGATTGCAAGGCTCAGCAAACCCATCTTTTTATCCCTCTTCTTATTTGGCGAGCCAGACGAAATACGTCATGAACAGCAGCACGCCCACGATCATGAGCAACGCGTAGTGGTAGAGGTAGCCGGTCTGCGCGCGGCGCACCACGGCGGACACCGCGCCCACGATCTTCCAGCTGGCGTTGACCACGCCGCCTTCGATCACGCCACGGTCACCGCCCTTCCACAGGCCGACACCCAAGCCACGCGCGGCCCTGGCGAGCACGTTCTCGTTGAACCAGTCCATGTAGTACTTGTTTTCCAGCACCACCACGATCGGGCGCAGCGCGCGGCCGATGGCGGCCGGCAATGCCGGGTTGATCAGGTACATGTACCAGGCACACACCGCGCCGGCCAGTGCGAGGTACAGCGGCGGCGTGGAGAAGCCATGCAGGGCCATGGCCAGCGGGCCGTGGAAGATCTCGGCGAACTTCGCCATCGCGGGATGGGCCACGGTGTCGATGGTGATCGCATCCTTCAGGAACTCACCGAACAGCATGGGCTGGATCGTCATGTAGCCGATCACCACCGAAGGAATCGCCAGCAGCAGCAGGGGCACTGTGACCACCCAGGGCGATTCGTGGGGCTTGCCGTCGCCATGCCCGTGGTCGCCACCATGGTGGTCATCGTGGTGACCGTGGTGTGCGTCCGGGTTCTGGTCGTAGCGCTCCTGGCCGTGGAACACCAGGAAGTACAGCCGGAACGAGTAGAACGAGGTGACGAACACGCCGGCCAGCACCGCGAAGTACGCGAAACCCGAAGCCGGCAAGTTGCTGAAGTGCACCGCCTCGATGATGCTGTCCTTGGAATAGAAGCCGGCGAACAGCGGCGTGCCGATCAGCGCCAGTGTGCCCAGCAGCGAGGTGATCCAGGTGATGGGCATGTACTTGCGCACGCCGCCCATCCAGCGGATGTCCTGGTTGTGGTGCAGGCCCATGATGACCGAGCCGGCCGCGAGGAACAGCAGCGCCTTGAAGAAGGCGTGGGTCATGAGGTGGAACACGGCCACCGAGTAGGCCGAGGCGCCCAGCGCCACCGTCATGTAGCCCAGCTGCGACAGCGTGGAATAGGCCACAACGCGCTTGATGTCGTTCTGGATGATGCCCAGGAAGCCCATGAACAGCGCAGTGATGGCGCCTATCACCAGGATGAAGTTCAGCGCCGTGTCCGACAGTTCGAACAGCGGGGACATGCGCGCGACCATGAAGATGCCTGCCGTCACCATGGTGGCGGCGTGGATCAGGGCCGAAATGGGTGTGGGGCCTTCCATGGAGTCCGGCAGCCAGACGTGCAGCGGGAACTGCGCGCTCTTGCCCATGGCGCCAATGAACAGGCAGATGCAGATCACCGTGATCAGCAACCAGTCGGTTCCCGGAAAGCCCAACTGGCCGAGTTCGGGTGCCTTGGCGAACACCTCGGCGTAGTTCATGGTGCCGGTGTAGGCCACGATGAGGCCGATGCCGAGGATGAAACCGAAGTCGCCCACGCGGTTGACCAGGAAAGCCTTCATGTTGGCAAAGATCGCCGTGGGCTTGTTGAACCAGAAGCCGATCAGCAGATAGGACACCAGGCCCACCGCCTCCCAGCCGAAGAACAGCTGCAGGAGGTTGTTGCTCATGACCAGCATGAGCATGGAAAAGGTGAACAGGGAGATGTAGGCGAAGAAGCGGTTGTAGCCCTCGTCCTCCTCCATATAGCCGATGGTGTAGAGGTGCACCATCAGCGAGACGAAGGTGACCACCACCATCATCATGGCCGTCAGACCGTCGACCAGGAAGCCGATCTCCATCTTCAGGCCGCCCACCACCATCCAGGTGTAGATCGTCTCGTTGAAACGCGCGCCGTCGATCGCCACGCTCTTGAGCGTCGAGGCTGACAGGATGAACGCGATCAGCACGCCCAGAATGGTGAGCGTGTGCGAGGCGCGGCGCCCGATGATGTTGCCGCCGAAAGTGGTGCCCAGGATGCCGGCGAGCGCCGCGCCCACCAGCGGGGCCAGCGGGACGGCGAGCAGGGTGCTTGCAGAGAGGGTGGTGCTCATGGGGTTCTTGCCTGAGTTCTCGTGTGGGGTGGCCCTGGCCTCATCAACCCTTGAGGGTGTTGAGCTCTTCGACGCTGATCGACGACTTGTTGCGGAACAGCAGCACCAGAATGGCCAGACCGATCGCCGATTCGGCGGCGGCCACGGTCAGGATGAAAAACACAAAGACCTGGCCGTGCATGTCACCCAGGAAATGCGAGAAGGCCACGAAGTTCATGTTCACGGCCAGCAGCATCAGCTCGATGGCCATGAGCAGCACGATGAGGTTCTTGCGGTTGAGGAAGATGCCCACGACCGAGATCGCGAACAGGATCGCGCCCACGGCGAGAAAATGGCCCAGGGTGACAGTCATGGCTTGTTGCTCTCCTCGGTACTGGCCGCATCGCCGGCGGAAACGGCTTTCTGCGTGGCGGCCATCGGCACCACCACCAGCCGGTCGCTGGCGCGCACGTGCACCTGCAGGCTGGGGTTGATGGCCTTGCTGTCCTTGCGCTGGCGCAGCGTGAGCGCGATGGCGGCGATCATCGCCACCAGCAGGATCACGGCAGCCACCTCGATCGGGTACAGGTACTCGGTGTAGAGCAGCACACCAAGTTCACGGGTGTTGGAATAGCCGGCCGCATTGACACCCGCGCCCGCCGCTTCGGGGCTGGACGTGATGGATGGGAAGCCGGCCCAGAGCACCGCAATGAGTTCGGCTGCCACGAACACGCCCAGCAGGGCGGCCAGCGGGAAGTGCCTCCAGAAGCCCTGGCGCACCGCGTCCATGTTGATGTCGAGCATCATCACCACGAACAGGAACAGCACCATTACCGCACCAAGGTACACCAGCACCAGCGTGATGCCGAGGAACTCGGCCTTGAGCAGCAGCCACAGCGCGGCGGCCTGTGAGAACGCCAGCATGAGGTACAGCACCGCATGCACCGGGTTGCGCGCGGTGATCACGCGGTAGCCGGCAAACAGCAGCACCGCGGCGAACAGGTAGAAAAAGCCGGTCTGGTAGTCCATGTCTTGGTTCGGCGTTGAGCGTTCTGCGTTGAGCGTTTCGGTTCGGGAAGGTGAGTGACGCTGAACGCACAACGCTCAGCGCCCGACCTCCATCAGCGGTAAGGGGCGTCGGAGGCCCGGGCGGCGGCGATCTCGGATTCGTAGCGATCACCCACGGCCAGCAGCATCTCCTTGGTGAAGTACAGGTCGCCGCGCTTCTCGCCGTGGTACTCGAAAATGTGTGTCTCGACGATGGAGTCGACCGGGCAGCTCTCTTCGCAGAAGCCACAGAAGATGCACTTGGTCAGGTCGATGTCGTAGCGCGTGGTGCGCCGCGAACCATCGTCGCGCACGTCGGACTCGATGGTGATCGCCAGCGCCGGACACACCGCTTCGCAGAGCTTGCAGGCAATGCAACGCTCTTCGCCGTTTTCGTAGCGGCGCAGCGCGTGCAGGCCACGGAAGCGCGGCGACAGCGGCGTTTTCTCCTCCGGGAACTGCACCGTGATCTTGCGCTTGAACGCATAGCGGCCGGTCAGGGCCATGCCCTTGAACAGCTCCACCAGAAGGAAACTGTTGAAGAAATCGCGAAAGGAGAAAGGGGCAACGGCGGTGGTGGTGGACATGATGGTCATTCGCCCGGTCTTATTTCCAGATGTTCCACGGCGTCTGCATCAGTGCACCCACGAGCAGCAACCAGATCAGCGTGACGGGAATGAAGATCTTCCAGCCCAGACGCATGATCTGGTCGTAACGGAAGCGCGGGAAGGTGGCGCGGATCCAGATGAACATGGACACCACGACGAAGGTCTTGACGCCCAGCCAGATCCAGCCCGGCACCCAGTTGAACAAGGCGCTGTCGATCGGTGGCAGCCAGCCGCCCAGGAACAGCAGCACCGCGAGCACGGACACCAGCCACATGCTGGCGTACTCCGCGAGGAAGAAGATGGCGAAGCCCATGCCGGAGTACTCGACCATATGGCCTGCCACGATCTCGGCCTCGCCCTCGACCACGTCGAACGGGTGGCGGTTGGTCTCGGCCACGCCGGAGATCAGGTAGACAAAGAAGATCGGCAACAGCGGCAGCCAGTTCCACGACAGGAAGTTCAGGCCCATGCCCGCACCGATGCCGCGCGCCTGCGAGGCAACGATCTCGCCCAGATGCAGGCTGCCCGCGGTCATCACGACGACCAGGAAGCAGAAGCCGATGGCAATCTCGTAGCTCACCATCTGCGCCGAGGCGCGCAGCGCGCCCAGGAAGGCGTACTTCGAGTTGGACGCCCAGCCCGCGATGATCACGCCATAGACCTCGATCGAGGTGATGGCCAGCACCACCAGAAGACCGGCGTTCACGTTGGCGATCACGGCTTCGGGGCCGAACGGAATGGCCACCCACGCGGCCAGCGCCGGCATGATGGCCATGATGGGGCCCAGGCGGAACAGGCCGTTGCTTGCCGCGCTCGGGCGGATCAGCTCCTTGGTCAGCAGTTTGAGCGCATCGGCGATCGGCTGCAGCAGACCGAGCGGCCCGACCCGATTGGGTCCGTGGCGCACCTGGATCCATCCCAGCAGCTTGCGCTCCCACAGCGTGAGGTAGGCCACGGCACCCATCAGGGGTGCGAGCACGGCAACGATCTTGATCAGGTTCCAGATGACGGGCCACGCGGCAGTGGTCCACCACGGGGCGGCGATCAGGCCCAGACCGCCGTTGTACATCGCATCGATCACGCAGCGGCTCCTTCCACGGCTTGAGCGGTCCGCGCGTCGGCGGTCAGTTGCAGGGCGGTCGAGCGGCGCACCAGGCCGTCGAGCTGGTAGATGGACGCCACGCACGGTGGCGCGGCAGCCGGACTGGTGTCGACGGTCGCGCTGCCGTCATTGGACAGGCGCGCGCCGTCCACCAGATCGCCCGAACTCACACCGGGCAGGGTCGCCGCCAGCACGGCTTGCGACGAATCGGCGTCGAAGCCGGGCAACTCCAGCAAGTTGCCCAGCACACGCAGCACCTTCCAGCCCGGGCGCGTGTCACCCAGCGGCCGCACGACGGCGTGGAAGCCCTGCAGGCGGCCTTCAGCGTTGACGAAGGAGCCCGATGTTTCGGTGAACGGTGCAATGGGCAGCAGCACATCGCTCACGTCGAGGTTGGTCTTGAACGGGCTGAGCGTGACGACCATGCCACCCGACGCCAGGGCGCCGGTACCTGCGGCAGCGTCAAACGCCGGCTCGGTGTTGAGAAGGATCGTGGCCTTGAGTGCGCCGCCGAGCATCTGGCCAGCGTTCAGACCGCCCTGCCCCGGTACCGCGTTGACCAGTTGCGCACCCACGGTGTTGGCGGCCTCGCTGAGATAGCCCACGCTGGCACCGGTCTGCTGCGCGATCCAGTTCGCCAGCGCCAGCAGGCTCGACGCCTTGCCATGGTGCGCGGCCGCGTTACCCAGCAGAATGGCCTTGCGCTCGCCGCCCAGCAGCGATTTCGCCACCGCACGTTGCGCATCGTTCACGTCGGCGGCGACCGGTGCAGTGGCACCTGTCTCGGCGGCCACGGCCGCTGCGATGCCGGCCAGCGCGGAAACCCAGATCGAGCTGTCGGCCAGCACCACGTGCTTCAGCGGCATGGCCCAGTCCTGCGCTGCGGCGTTGAGCACGTTGACCTGCGCGCCCTTGCGCTGCGCCTGGCGGATGCGCTGCGCAAACAGCGGGTGGTCCTTGCGCAGGTTGGAGCCCACCACGAGCACGCGCTGCAGCGTGGACAGAGCGGCAATCGGCATGCCCAACCAGCGCGCGGCGCCCGCGGTGGCGGTGTTCGAAAAATCCGCGTGGCGCAGGCGGCTGTCGATGTTCTGGCTGCCCAGACCACGCACCAGGGCACCTGCCAGTGCCAGTTCCTCGACCGTGCTGTGCGGGCTGGCGAGTACGCCGATGGCGCCTGCCCCATGCTCGGCCCTGACCTGCCTGAGGCCATTGGCCACGTATTCGAGCGCGGTCTGCCAGTCGACCGTCTGCCACTCACCACCCTGTTTGAGCATGGGCGCGGTCAAGCGGTCTTCGCTGTTGACGGCCTCGTACGAAAAGCGGTCGCGGTCGGCGATCCAGCATTCGTTGACGGCCTCGTTCTCCAGCGGCACCACTCGCATGACCTTGTGGTTTTTCACCTGCACGATCAGGTTGGCACCGGTCGAGTCGTGCGGACTCACGCTCTTGCGGCGTGAGAGTTCCCAGGTGCGCGCGCTGTAGCGAAAGGGTTTGCTGGTGAGCGCGCCCACAGGGCAGATGTCGATCATGTTGCCCGAGAGTTCGGAATCCACCGTGTCGCCGACGAAGGTCTCGATTTCGGCGTGCTCGCCTCGGTGCGACATGCCCAGCTCCATCACGCCGGCCACTTCCTGGCCAAAGCGCACGCAGCGGGTGCAGTGAATGCAACGGCTCATCTCTTCCATCGAGATCAGCGGGCCCACGTCCTTGTGGAACACCACGCGCTTCTCTTCCTCGTAGCGCGAACCGGAGCCGCCATAGCCGACGGCCAGATCCTGCAACTGGCATTCGCCGCCCTGGTCGCAGATCGGGCAATCCAGCGGGTGGTTGATCAGCAGGAACTCCATCACCGACTGCTGGGCCTTGATCGCCTTGTCGCTCTTGGTGCGCACGATCATGCCTTGCGTGACCGGCGTGGCGCAGGCCGGCATGGGCTTGGGCGCCTTCTCGACGTCGACCAGGCACATGCGGCAGTTGGCCGCGATGGACAGCTTCTTGTGGTAGCAGAAGTGGGGCACATAGGTGCCGGCCTTCTCGGCCGCATGCATGACCATGCTGCCGGCGGGCACTTCCACCTTCTTGCCGTCGAGTTCGATTTCGATCATGGTGTTTCTTGTCGTCAGACGGCCTGGGCCGGCGTGTTCGCGGCGTTGATCTTCGCCTCGAACTCGTGCCGGAAGTGTTTGATCATGGCGCGCACCGGCATGGCCGCCGCATCGCCCAGGGCGCAGATGGTGCGGCCCATGATGTTCTCGGCCACGTTGTCGAGCAATGCCATGTCGGCCGGTTTTCCGAGGCCACGATCAATGCGGTCGACCATGCGCCAGAGCCAGCCCGTGCCTTCGCGGCAGGGCGTGCACTGGCCGCAGGACTCGTGCATGTAGAAGTAGGACAGGCGCTTGAGGGATTCGACCATGCAGCGCGAGTCGTCCATCACGATGACCGCGCCCGAACCCAGCATGGAGCCGGCCTTGGCGATGGAGTCATAGTCCATCGTGCACTCCATCATGATGTGCGCGGGCAGCACCGGCGCGGACGAGCCGCCCGGAATCACGGCCTTGAGGGTACGTCCCTTGCGCACGCCACCAGCGAGTTCGAGCAGCTTGCTGAACGGCGTGCCGAGTGGCACTTCGTAGTTGCCCGGTAACTCCACGTCGCCACTGACCGAATAGATCTTGGTGCCACCGTTGTTCGGCTTGCCGCACTCAAGGTAGGCCTGGCCGCCGTTGCGGATGATCCAGGGCACCGCCGCGAAGGTCTCGGTGTTGTTGATGGTGGTGGGCTTGCCGTACAGACCGAAGCTGGCCGGGAACGGTGGCTTGAAGCGGGGCTGGCCCTTCTTGCCTTCGAGCGATTCGAGCAGCGCGGTTTCTTCGCCACAGATGTAGGCGCCGAAGCCATGGGCGGCGTGCAGCTGGAAGTTGAAGCCACTGCCCATGATGGCGTCGCCCAGGAAGCCAGCGGCACGCGCCTCTTCCAGCGCAACCTCGAAGCGGTCGTAGGCCTCGAAGATCTCGCCGTGGATGTAGTTGTAGCCCACGCTGATGCCCATGGCATAGGCTGCAATGGCCATGCCCTCGATCACGATGTGCGGGTTGTAGAGCAGGATGTCGCGGTCCTTGCAGGTGCCCGGTTCGCCTTCGTCCGAGTTGCACACCAGGTACTTCTGGCCCGGGAACTGGCGTGGCATGAAGCTCCACTTGAGGCCGGTCGGAAAACCCGCGCCGCCGCGGCCGCGCAGCGCCGACTCCTTGAGCGTGGCAATGACCTGGTCCTGCGTCATGCCCACGACCGGCGGGTCGCCCGCAGGTGGCGCGCCGTCCTGGCCGAGCACCTTGCGCAGCGCCTGATAGCCACCCCGGGCCACGTAGTCCTTCAACGACCAGTTGCTGCCATCGAGGCCGGCGTAGATCTGCGGCTCGATGTGGCGGCCATGGAAGCAGGTCTGCACACCGGTGGCGCGAAACTGGGCGAGGATCTGATCGGCGTTCATGCTTGTCCTTCCGACGCACGCAGGCCTTCGATCAGCTGATCGAGCTTGTCGTTGCTCATGAAGCTGCACATGTGGCGGTCGTTCACCAGCATCACTGGTGAATCGGCGCAGGCGCCCAGGCATTCGCTCTGCTGCAGCGTGAACAGGCCATCGGCCGTGGTCTCGCCCATGTGGATTCCCAGCTTCTGCTCCAGGTGGTGCAGGGCCTTGCTGCCGTCGCGCAGCTGGCACGGCAGGTTGGTGCAGACGTTGAGCTTGAACTTGCCCAGCGGCTGCTGGTTGTACATGTTGTAGAAGGTCGTGACCTCGTGCACCGCGATTGGCTCCATGCGCAGATAGGCCGCGAGTGCGGCCTCGGCGGCCGTGCTCACGTGGCCCTGCTCCTGCTGGATGATGGCCAGGCAGGCCATCACGGCCGACTGGCGCTGCTCGTCGGGATATTTCGCGACCTCGCGGTCGAAGCGCTGGATCGTCGCGTCCGAAAAGGACACGGGCGTGGCGGCGGTGCTCATCGGTCGATTTCTCCGAAAACGATGTCCATGGTGCCGATGATGGCCACCGCGTCGGCCAGCATGTGGCCACGGGCCATCTCGTCCATGGTCGCAAGGTGCGCGAAACCGGGCGCACGGATCTTCAGGCGGTAGGGTTTGTTGGCACCATCGCTCACGAGGTAGATGCCGAACTCGCCCTTGGGATGCTCCACCGCCGCATAGGCCTCACCCTCGGGCACATGAAAACCTTCGGTGAAGAGCTTGAAGTGATGGATCAGCTCCTCCATGTTGGCCTTCATGGACTCGCGCGAGGGCGCCGCCACCTTGTGGTTGTCGGTGATCACCGGGCCGGGGTTGGCGCGCAGCCACTTCACGCATTGCTCGATGATGCGGTTGGACTGCTTCATCTCCTCCATGCGTACGAGATACCGGTCGTAGCAGTCGCCGGTCTTGCCCACGGGGATGTCGAAGTCCATCTGACCGTAAACGTCATAGGGTTGCTTCTTGCGCAGGTCCCACGCAATGCCGGAGCCACGCAGCATCGGGCCGGTCATGCCCAGATTGAGTGCGCGCTCGGGCGTGACCACACCGATACCGACGGTGCGTTGTTTCCAGATACGGTTGTCGGTCAGCAGCGTGTGGTACTCGGCCAGGTAGGTCGGGAAACGTTTCGTGAAGTCGTCGATGAAATCGAGCAGCGAACCCTGGCGGTTGGTGTTCATCTGCTCCATCGCGCGCGCATTGCGGATCTTGCTGTGCTTGTACTGCGGCATGGTGTCCGGCAGATCACGGTAGACACCGCCAGGACGGAAATAGGCAGCGTGCATGCGCGCACCCGAGACCGCTTCGTACATGTCGAACAGGTCTTCGCGCTCGCGGAACGCGTAGATCAGGATGGTGGAGCTGCCACAGTCGTTGCCGTGCGAACCGAGCCACATCAGGTGATTGAGCAGGCGGGTGATTTCGCTGAACATCACGCGGATGTACTGCGCGCGAATCGGCACCTCGATGCCCAGCAACTTCTCGATCGCCAGGCAATAGGCGTGCTCGTTGCTCATCATGGACACGTAATCGAGACGGTCCATGTAGGGCAACGACTGGATGTAGGTCTTGTGCTCAGCCAGCTTCTCGGTGGCGCGGTGCAGCAAGCCGATGTGCGGATCGGCGCGCTGCACGACCTCACCGTCGAGTTCCAGCACGAGGCGCAGCACGCCGTGCGCGGCCGGATGCTGCGGGCCGAAGTTCAGTGTGTAGTTCTTGATCTCTGCCATGTCGGTTCGCCCTGCCGCTTCAGTGCAGGCCGCCGTAGTTGTCTTCGCGGATGATGCGCGGCGTGATCTCGCGCGGCTCGATGGTCACCGGCTCGTAGATGACGCGCTGTCGCTCGGCGTCATAGCGCATCTCCACATGGCCCGACAACGGGAAGTCCTTGCGGAACGGGTGGCCGATGAAGCCGTAGTCGGTCAGGATGCGGCGCAGGTCGTCATGGCCCTCGAACACGATGCCGTACAGGTCGAACGCTTCGCGCTCGTACCAGTTGGCCGAGGCCCACAGCGACGTGACGGAGGGCAACACAGGGAAGTCATCCTCGGGACAGAACACACGCACGCGCACGCGGTGGTTGTGCGTGACCGACAGCAGATGCACCACGGCGGCGAAGCGCTGTCCTTCCCAGCGCCCCTCGCCATAGGTCTGGTAGTCCATGCCACAGAGATCGACGAGCTGCTCGAAGCACGCCTGCGGCGCATCGCGCAAGGTCCGCATGACGGTCAGGTAGTCGGCGGCGCGCACGACAAGAGTGAGCTCCCCGCGCACCACATCGATGGCCTGGGCCTGGGCACCCAGCAAGGCAGCCAGGGTGTTCTTCAACACCTCTGGCTCGACAGCGTGCGAGGTCGTGGCGGAATCGGTCATGGTCATTCTTTCGGGGCCAAAGGCAAGCGGCGGATCCGGGAAACGGCCCGCTCAGGCGCGGGCGATGGTCTGGGTGCGGCGGATCTTCTGCTGCAGCTGGATGATCCCGTACAGCAGGGCCTCGGCCGTGGGCGGACAACCCGGCACGTACACGTCCACCGGCACGATGCGGTCACAGCCACGCACGACCGAGTAGCTGTAGTGGTAGTAGCCACCACCATTGGCGCATGAGCCCATGGAAAGCACCCAGCGCGGCTCTGCCATCTGGTCATAGACCTTGCGCAGCGCCGGCGCCATCTTGTTGCACAGGGTACCGGCCACGATCATCAGGTCGGACTGGCGCGGGCTGGCGCGAAACACCTCGGAGCCGAAGCGCCCGATGTCGTAGCGTGCAGCTGCCGCATGCATCATCTCGACCGCGCAGCAGGCCAGACCGAAGGTCATGGGCCACAGCGAGCCGGTCTTGGCCCAATTCACCACCGAGTCGTAGCTCGTGGTGACGAAACCTTCCTTGAATACGCCTTCAATCATGTACCGCTCCGGTGCGTTCGTCGCCTGTGTGTACCGATGTCATTCCCAATCCAGCGCACCCTTCTTCCACTCGTAGGCAAACCCCACGGTGAGGATGACCAGGAAGACCACGCCTGCGAAGAAGCCGGTGGCACCAATGTCTGCAAAGGCCACGGCCCAGGGGATGAGGAATGCGATTTCGAGGTCGAACAAGATGAAGAGGATGGCCACGAGGTAGTAGCGCACATCGAACTTCATGCGCGCGTCTTCGAAAGCTTCGAAGCCGCATTCGTAGGGTGAGTTCTTCTCGGCGTCCGGCAGGTTGGGACCCAGGAGATAGCCCAGCACCTGCGGAATGATCCCGACGGCAACACCCACCAAGATGAACAGAAGTACGGGGAGGTATTGTTCGAGACTCATCTTGGTCGATTCCGCTGACACGGCGTGGGACCGTGTTGTTCCAAAGATTGGTGCCGACGGCGAGACTCGAACTCGCACAGCTTTCGCCACTACCCCCTCAAGATAGCGTGTCTACCAATTTCACCACGTCGGCTGGGTCTGCAATGACGGGCTCGCGAGGAATGGTGCGAGCCCTGCTGACAACCCAAGGAGTTTACCCCGAAACCGCCCTGCTTTTTGCAGCGCAGCAGGGGATTTTCATGCGGCGCCGGCCGCCAGGCAGCGCATGCTGCACGCCGCCTCCGGCGGCCCTACTTGGCCGGGATCTGCGCCGCTCCCGTCGCCGGCGCGGTGACGGGAGCGGGAACGTCCGCGGGCGCGGCAGCGGGTGCTGGCGTGTTGCCCGGGATTTGCTGTGCGGCTTCTGCGGGTTGCGTCGCGGGCGCCATGTTGCCTTCGAGCACGCTGCCCGAACTGGGCTCGGTACGCAGATTGCCGAAGTAAGCCAGGCCCAGGGTGCAACCCAGGAACACCGCAGCTAGCACTGCCGTGGTGCGCGAGAGGAAGTTGGCGCCCCCCGATGCGCCGAACAGGCTGGCGGAGCCGGAACCGCCGCCGCCAAAGGCAGCTCCCGCATCGGCACCTTTGCCGTGCTGCATGAGGATCAGGCCGATCATGCCCAGCGCGGAAAGGATCTGCACCGCCAGCAGGATGGTCAACAAAGCATTCATTTCTTTCTCCGGGTATCTGTTGTCGCCGTGTCGCTCAGGACACAACAAGGATTCAAGCAGCCGAGGCCACGATGTGAAGGAAGTCGGCCGCCTTGAGCGACGCGCCGCCGATCAGGCCGCCGTCGATGTCGGCCTGCGCCAGCAGGCTGGCGGCATTCGCCGCGTTCATGCTGCCCCCATAGAGGATGTGCACGCGCTCGGGATGCTGGGTTGCCGCGGCCAGTTGGGCACGCAGCACGGCGTGCACCTGTTGCGCCTGCTCGGGCGATGCGGTCTTGCCGGTGCCGATGGCCCACACGGGCTCGTAGGCCACCACGATTTCGCTGGTGCAATGTGCGACGGCGTGGATCACGGCCGCGAGCTGGCGTTTGACCACGGCCTCGGTCTGGCCGGCTTCGCGCTCGGCCAGGGTTTCACCCACGCAGACGATAGGGGTCACACCGCCGGCAAGAGCGCGCTGCGCCTTGGCGGCCACGACCACGTCGGTCTCGCCATGGTACTGACGCCGCTCCGAATGCCCCACGATGGCATAGCGGCAGCCGAAGTCCTTGAGCATGGCCACCGAGACCTCACCGGTGTAGGCCCCGCTCTCGTGGCTGGAGACGTCCTGTGCGCCCCAGGCGATCGGACTGCCCTGGAGCAATCCGGCCAGTTGTGGCAGATAGGGCGCGGGCACGCACAAGGCCATATCGGATGCGGGTACCTTGCCACCCAATCCGTCGAGCATGGCCTTCACGAGCGCCTCGTTCGCGGCCAGCGAGCCGTTCATCTTCCAGTTGCCTGCGATCAGTTTTCTCATGACGGTTTCTTCTACGAGCTGCTCAGACCCAGCTCAACACGAGCTTGCCCACATGCTGGTTGGATTCCATCAGCGCGTGGGCCTCGGCGGCCTGCGCGGCAGGAAACACCTGGTGGATCACCGGCTGGATGCGCCCTTCGGCCAGCAAGGGCCAGACGTGCGTGCGCAGCGAAGCGGCGATCGCCGTCTTGAACGCCACCGGCCGCGGGCGCAGCGTCGACCCCGTGATGGTCAGGCGCCGGCGCAGCACCAGGCCGGCATTGAACTCGGCCTTGATACCGCCCTGCACCGCGATGATCACCAGCCTGCCGTCCTCTGCCAGGCATTCGATCTCCCGCGCCACGTAGGCACCCGCGACCATGTCCAGAATCACGTCGACCCCTCTCTGGGCGGTGAGTTCGGCCAGTACGGCGACGAAATCCTGGGTCTTGTAGTTGATGGCGTGGTCGGCGCCGAGCTTGAGGCAGGCAGCGCACTTGTCGTCGCTGCCCGCGGTGGCAATCACGCGCGCACCCAGGGCCCTGGCCATCTGGATCGCGGTCACACCAATGCCGCTGGTGCCACCCTGTACCAGCAAGGTTTCTCCCGCCTGCAGGCGGCCACGATCGAACACATTGCTCCAGACGGTGAAGAACGTCTCGGGCAACGAGGCGGCGGCCACGTCGTCCAGTCCCTCGGGCACCGGCAGGCACTGGCCCACGGGGGCCACGCACCACTGCGCATAGCCGCCACCCGCGACCAGTGCGCACACGCGCTCGCCGGCTTTCAGGCCCGCCGCGGCCATGGCCGCCTCATCACCGGACTCGATCACACCAGCCACCTCGAGACCGGGAATATCGGACGCGCCAGGCGGCACCGGGTAGTTGCCGGTGCGCTGCAGCACATCAGGGCGGTTCACGCCCGATGCACTCACGCGGATCAGCACCTCGCCCGCGCCCGGCACCGGCACCGGGCGTTCGCCCAGGCGCAATACCTCCGGCGCGCCAAAGGCGCTGATCTCGACCGCTTGCATGACCGACGGCATCACGGCTGTTGCTGTTGCTGCGCCGCTTGCTCACCACTGTTGCGCTCGGCCAGGGCCTTCATGGACAGCTTGACGCGGCCCTTCTCGTCGGTCTCGAGCACCTTCACCCGCACGACCTGACCTTCGCTCAGGTAGTCGGTGACTTTCTCGACGCGCTCGTGCGCGATCTGACTGATGTGCAGCAGGCCGTCCTTGCCCGGCAGCAGGTTGATCAGGGCACCGAAGTCCAGGATCTTGGTGACCGGGCCTTCGTAGACCTTGCCCACTTCCACTTCGGCCGTGATCTGCTCGATGCGGCGCTTGGCCTCGTCGGCCTTGGCCGCGTCGGTCGAGGCGATGGTGATGGTGCCGTCTTCGTCGATGTTGATCTGCGTGCCGGTCTCTTCGGTCAGCGCGCGAATGACGGAGCCGCCCTTGCCGATCACGTCGCGGATCTTCTCGGGGTTGATCTTCATGGTGAAGAGCTTGGGTGCGAAATTGGACACCTCGGTCTTGGCCTCGCCCATGGCTTCCTGCATCTTGCCCAGGATGTGCATGCGCGCTTCCTTGGCCTGCGCCAGTGCAACCTGCATGATTTCCTTGGTGATGCCCTGGATCTTGATGTCCATCTGCAGCGCCGAAATGCCGTTGGTGGTACCGGCCACCTTGAAGTCCATGTCGCCGAGGTGGTCCTCGTCACCCAGGATGTCGGTCAGCACGGCAAAGCGATTGCCGTCCTTGATCAGACCCATGGCGATGCCGGCCACGTGGGCCTTCATCGGTACACCGGCGTCCATCAGCGCCAGGCAGCCACCACAGACCGAAGCCATCGACGAGGAGCCGTTGGACTCGGTGATTTCCGACACCACGCGCATGGTGTAGGGGAAGTCTTCCTTGCTTGGCAGCGCGGCGATCAGCGCGCGCTTGGCCAGGCGGCCATGGCCGATCTCGCGGCGCTTCGGGGTGCCGAAACGACCGGCTTCGCCGGTGGCGAAGGGGGGCATGTTGTAGTGCAGCATGAAGCGGTCTTCGAACTCGCCGGCCAGTGCGTCGATGCGCTGGGCGTCGCGGTCGGTGCCCAACGTGGCAACCACCAGCGCCTGCGTCTCACCGCGGGTGAACAGGGCTGAGCCGTGGGTGCGCGGCAGCACGCCGTTGCGGATTTCGATGGCACGCACGGTGCGCGTGTCGCGACCGTCGATGCGGGGCTCGCCGGCCAGAATCTGGCCGCGCACGATCCCGGCTTCGATCTCGAACAGCAGGGCTTCCACGGCCACGCTGTCGAACTCCACGCCTTCGGCCTTCAGGCCGGCCATGACGTCGGCATAGGCGGTGCGGCAAGCCTGGGTACGGGCCTGCTTGTTGCGGATCTGGTAGGCGGCTTCGAGCTTCGCCTTGGCCAGGCCTTCGACCTTGGCGATCAGGGGCTCGTCCTTGGCCGGCGGCTGCCAGTCCCAGGCGGGTTTGCCGGCGTCGCGCACCAGGTCATTAATGGCAGCGATGGCAATCTTGCCCATGTCGTGACCATAGACCACGGCGCCCAGCATCACCTCTTCTGACAACTGGTCGGCTTCGGACTCCACCATCAGCACGGCGGCTTCGGTACCGGCGACCACCAGGTCAAGCTGGCTGTCCTTCAACTGGGTCTGGCCCGGGTTGAGCACGTACTCGCCATTCACATAGCCCACGCGCGCGGCGCCGATCGGGCCGTTGAACGGAATGCCGCTGATGGACAGTGCGGCGGAAGTGGCGATCATCGCCGCGATGTCGGCCTGCACTTCAGGGTTCAGGCTGACGACGTGCACGATGACCTGCACTTCGTTGTAGAAGCCTTCGGGGAACAGCGGGCGGATCGGGCGGTCGATCAGGCGGCAGGTCAGCGTCTCGAGTTCGCTGGGGCGGCCTTCGCGCTTGAAGAAGCTGCCGGGGATCTTGCCGGCGGCATAGGACTTCTCGGTGTAATCGACGGTCAGCGGGAAGAAGTCCTGGCCGGCCTTCGCTTCGGTTTTGGCGACCACGGTGGCCAGCACCACGGTGTCGTCGATGTTGACCAGCACGGCACCCGTGGCCTGGCGCGCGACTTCGCCGGTTTCCATCGTGACCTGATGGGGGCCCCACTGGAAGCTCTTGGTGACTTTGTTGAACATGCTCATGGTGTCTCTCCGTTAAACGCCTCCGCCGATGGCGGATGGCTCAGCGTGCAGCGTGGCTGCACAAAACCCGGAGGCACAACCCAGAACACGATGCCATTCCAGAAAGGCTGCGCGGCGCACAACCCGTTTGGAATGACACAGCTTCGCTCTGTTGTCGGGACTCCGGAATCAAAAATGGCGAGCGACAAGCAAAAAACGCCCGAGCCAGCGAACCAACTCAGGCGTTTCGTGCGTCACGGCTGGCCCACTTACTTGCGCAGGCCCAGCTTCTTGATCAGGGCAAGGTAGCGCTCGGCATCCTTGGACTTCAGGTAGTCGAGCAGCTTGCGACGGCGGCTCACCATGCGCAGCAGGCCACGGCGGCCGTGGTGATCCTTGGCATGGGTCTTGAAGTGGGGGGTCAGCTCGTTGATGCGGGCGGTCAGCAGTGCAACCTGCACTTCGGGGCTGCCGGTGTCGTTGGCGGCGCGGGCGTTGGCCGCGACCACTTCGGCTTTGATGGACTGGGCGATCATGTCGGTTTCCTTGGCCAGTTGCCTGGCGTTACGTGCGTCCCGTCGCAGCCGGCAGGCGCCGAACCGGGTTCGGCACCTCAGGCCGCAGCGGGCGTGAAGTTGCCATCCGTGAAGACAGCAACCGGGAATTATAGACCAGAAGGGCCCGGCCAGACCTCAGAGAGCCTGCCAGCGTCGCAGGCGATCCGCCCCCTGCACCAGGCGGTCCGTGTCCCGGCTGGCAAAGCACCAGCGCAACCAGCCAGCCGCCTCGGGGCCGAAGGCACTGCCCGGCGCCAGCCCCAGGCCGGCCTCACGCACCAGGTGCTTGGCGGTCTGCAGGCAGTCGCCATGCCCCTCCAGCCGGAAAAACGCGTACATGCCACCCGACGGCTCGCCCAGGATGACTCCGGGCAGCGCGCGCAGCCGCGGCACCAGCGTGTCGCGGCAGACCCGCAGGTGGGCCACCAGCGCAGGCGTCACCTCCTGGCCACGCTGCAGCGCCACAGCGGCCGCACGCTGCACGAACACCGGCGCGCACGACGTGTTGTATTCGATGAGCTTGCTGAAAGTGGCTGTCAGGGTGGAAGGCAACACCAGCCAGCCCAGGCGCCAGCCGGTCATGAGGAAGCTCTTGGAAAAACTGTGGGCGACGATCACCCGGTCGTCGGGCTGGGCCACGTCCAGAAAGCTGGGCGCCGTGCCATTGGGCGTATCGCCCGCGAAGTACACGCGCTCGTACACCTCGTCGGCCAGTATCCATGTGCCGGTGCGGCGGCAGTGCGCGAGGATGGCGCGTTGTTCGTCGGCGCCGAGCGTCCAGCCGGTGGGGTTGTTCGGCGCGTTGACAACCAGCAACCGCGTGGCCGGGGTGATCGCGGCCAGCAGCGCATCCATGTCGAGCGCCCAGGCGCCGGCCCGCGGCCCGTCGGCCACCACACGCAGCGGCACGCGCCGGACCTGGGCCCCCATGATCAGGGGTTGCGCCACGAGATTGGGCCAGACGGGTGTCACTGCCACCACCTCGTCACCCGCCTGCACCAGCGCCTGCGAGGCCAGCATCAACCCATTGACGCCGCCCGAGGTGACGGCCAGCCTGTCCACCCAGTGGGCCGCGCCTCGCCCGGGATGCAGGCCGTCGGTATAGACCGCCAGTGCCTCGCGCAGCTCAGGCAGGCCCAGGTTCTGCGCGTAGAAGGTCTCACCTGCCTGCAGCGAGGCCATGGCGGCATCGCGGATGAAAGCCGGCGTGACCTCGTCGCTCTCGCCGAACCAGAATTTCAGCACGTCGGGCCGGCCCAGGCCTTCGTTGGCCACCTCGCGGATGCGCGAGGCCTCCAGTTGTTCCACCACGGCTCTCATCGACAGGCTCTCCAGCGGTTTCAGGGTCGCTGCATGGTACAGGTGTGCGGTTGCTCCGCCTGCTGCGCGGAGAGGTTGCGGATGACGCGGAAACCATAGCCCGAACCTTCCACGTCGAACTTCACGCCCGGCGTGCCTTGGCGGTCCATCACCGCCACCGCCAGCGACTGCTGGAACTGGTGGTCGGCGCCACGCATGCGGGCGCGCTGGCCGGCCAGCGTGACGTCCGCCTTCTCCAGCTGGGCCGCGATGGTGGCCGCGTTGACCGGGCCCGTCGCTCCCGCCCGCTCGATGGCCTGCGCGAGCGACTCGATCATCAGCTGCATGCGCATGTGGACGTAATCGTCGGCCGGGTTCGGGAAGCGCTGGCGGAACGCCTTGTAGAAGGCCTCCGATTCGGGCGTGAGTACGTTGGGAAACCAGTCGGCCACGGCGATCACCTTGCCGATGCCAGCCTCGCCCATGGCCGCGGGCGCACCGAGCGCGTTGCCATAGAAGGTGTAGAAGGTGCCATCGAAACCGGACTCGCGCGCGGCCTTCACCAGCAGCGTGAGGTCGTTGCCCCAGTTGCCCGTGAGCACGGCCTGCGCGCCACTGGCCTTGATCTTGGCCGCATAGGGCAGGAAGTCCTTCACGCGCGCCACCGGGTGCAGTTCGTCGCCGACGATCTTCACGTCCGGGCGCTGCGCGGCGAGCTGGCTGCGCGCCTCGCGCAGCACGGCCTGGCCGAAGCTGTAGTCCTGGCCGATCAGGTAGATGTTCTTCAGTTGTTTGTCCTCGCGCAGCACATGCATGAGCGCGCTCATGCGCATGTCAGCGTGGGCATCGAAGCGGAAATGCCAGAAGCTGCACTTCTCGTTGGTGAGCACCGGGTCGACCGCCGAGTAGTTCAGGAACAGCATCTGGCGCCCCGAGTCGCGCTCGTTGTGCTTGTTGATGGCGTCGATCAGCGCGCTGGCGGCCGCCGACGAATTGCCCTGCGTGACGATGGTGATGCCGCGGTCCTGCGCCGAGCGCAGCGCCGACAGGGCTTCCTCCGTCTGCCCCTTGCTGTCGAAGCGCTCGATCACCAGCGGGCGGTTGCCTCCCTGCGAGGCCGGCAGCTTCACACCGCCGCGCGCGTTCACCCGCTCGGTGGCCCAGACCAGGTTGCGGAACACCGCCTCGCCGGTGTTGGCGAACGGCCCGGACAGGCCTTCGATCATGCCGATGCGGATGGGCGCGCCGGCGGCCGGCGCGGGTGCCTGGGCCAGGCTGGTGGCGGATGTCAGGGCGCCCAGCAGCATGGCAACAAGGCTGCGACGGCGCGGCGAAAACAGGGATGGGAACAAGGGTTTCATGGGAGATGGCTCCTGGGTACGGGGGCGCGGAACCCGGATGGCCCGCGTCGGCATGTCACATAAGCGACACCGCCGAGAAGTCTAATTCATAATTACAGAGGATACCCTCCGGGGGTGGTCAGACGGCGCCGGCAACCGGGGCCAGGTCCGCCAGGGGCCAGCGCGGCAGCACGTCGAAGCGGTACCCCTGGTCTTCGTCACCGGCCAGCCCGGCCTGCGCGCGCATGCCGCCGGCCAGCGCGATCATGGCGCCGTTGTCGGTGCACAGGTGCAGCTCCGGGTAGTGCACACGCACGCCCGCCTGGGCGCAGGCGGCGCCCAGCTGTTCGCGCAGCAGCGCGTTCGCCCCCACCCCGCCGGCCACCACGAGGCGGCGCAGGCCGGTGCGGCGCACCGCCGCCATGGATTTTTTCACCAGCACCTCGACGATGGCCGCCTGCACGCCCGCGGCCACGTCGGCTTTCTGCTGCGCGCTCAGCGGGTCGGCCAGATGCGGCGTGGCCGGGCCTTCGGGCCGGGCGTGGGCGAGGCGCTTCACCTGGGTCAGCACGGCGGTCTTGAGGCCGGCAAACGAAAAATCCAGGTCGCCGCTGTGCAGCAGCGGGCGCGGAAATCTGTAGACCAGCGGGTCGCCCTGCTGGGCCAGCCGCGCGAGCGCGGGGCCACCGGGGTACGGCAGGCCAAGCAGCTTGGCCGATTTGTCGAAGGCCTCGCCGGCGGCATCGTCGATGGTTTCGCCCAGCAGCTCGTAGCGGCCCACGCCGTCCACCCGCATCAGCTGGCTGTGGCCGCCCGAGACCAGCAGCGCCACGAACGGAAACCTGGGCGGGTCGGCGCTCAGGAAGGGCGAGAGCAGATGGCCTTCGAGGTGGTGCACGCCGATCACCGGCTTGCCCAGCGCAAAGCCCAGCGCGCAGGCCACGCCCGAACCGACCAGCAAGGCCCCCGCCAGTCCCGGCCCGCGGGTGTAGGCCACCGCGTCCACCGCCGACAACGGCAGCGCGGCCTGCGCCAGCACGGCATCGGTCAGCGGCAGCACGCGGCGGATGTGATCGCGGCTGGCGAGCTCGGGCACCACGCCGCCATAGGCCTGGTGCATCTCGATCTGGCTGTGCAGCGCGTGGCCCAGCAGCCGGGGCGTGTCCGTGCCGCTGGCGTCGACCAGGGCGACGCCGGTTTCGTCGCAGGACGACTCGATTCCCAGTATCAACATCCGGGAAGTGTACGGGCGGCACGCTTGTTGCTCTGAAGGCAAAGGCATTCCCCACGAACGCGTGAACATGACCTCGGGCCTGAAATTCCTCCTTGCCGCCAAACGCTGCGAAATCGCCGAACTGCAGCAGCTTGCGCTCACCAGCGCCCTGGTCAACGTGACCGGGCGCCTGGTGCATGGCCTGCAGCGCGAGCGCGGCCTGTCCAACCTGCACCTGGGCTCGCAGGGCGCGCGCTTCACCGACATGCGCGGCAAGCAGATCGACGAATGCCGGCAGCTGGAGGCCGAGCTGCGGCAGTGCTTCGACAGCCTGGACACGGAGGCCGCGCGCGTGGGCCGCGGCGCGCGGCTGTTCAGCCGCATTGCCTATGTGCTGCAGGGCCTGGATGCGCTGGGCGCCCTGCGCGAGCGCGTGCAGGCGCTGGACTGGACGCCGCGCCAGGCCACCGAGGCCTATGTGCGCCTGATCGCCGGGCTGCTGGCGGTTGTGTTCGAGGCTGCCGACAGCGCCAGCGACCCCGAGATCTCGCGCCTGCTTGTGGCCCTGTTCAACTTCATGCAGGGCAAGGAGTTCGCGGGCCAGGAGCGCGCGGCCGGCTCGGCCTTGTTCGCGGCCGGCCGCGCCGAAGCCGCGGAGCAGCAGCGCCTGCTGCACCTGATCGAGTCGCAGGAACGCTGCCTGCAGGTGTTCACCGAGTTCGCCCACGCCAAGGCGGTGGACCTGTGGGCGCTCAGCCAGGCCAGCGCCACCCTGGCCGAGCTGGAACGGCTGCGCCGCGTGCTCTGCACCGCGACCCACGGGGCACCGCTCAACGTGCAGCTCAGCCAGGCCTGGTTCGACTGCTGCAGCCAGCGCATCGACCGCATGAAGGCGGTGGAAGACCGCCTCGCCCTCGATCTGCTGCGCGCCTGCGAGGAAAAGATCACCGCGGCACAGGCCGAGCTGCTGACCTACGACACGCTCTACGCCTCGCCCGCGCGCGAGGCAGACGCCCTGTCCTTCTTCCGGGACATGGGCGCCCTCAGGCAGGACGCGCAGGCCGCTCCCGCCGCCCTGGGCGCGAGCGCCCAGGGCTATGGCCTCGAGCTGGACCGCTCCATCCTGGAGCTGGTGCAGGAACAGGCGCGGCGCCTGCAGACCATGAGCGAAGAACTCGACACCGTGCGCGCCAGCCTGAACGAGCGCAAGCTGATCGAACGCGCCAAGGGCCTGCTGATGGCGCACCGCCACCTCAGCGAGGAAGAAGCGCACAAGACCATGCGCCAGATGGCCATGAACCAGAACCGCCGGCTGATCGAGGTCGCGGAGACCGTGCTGTCGCTGGCCGAGGTGCTGCCGGAGCGCCATCCCTGAGAGCCGGGAGGACAGCCCGCGTGCTGCAGCGCACAAAACCGGTGCCTGACCCGTTCGGCGCACCAGACTGACGCCCTCCCGCCGTGCCCGTGCGCCTCACGGGCCGCGCGGCAGATCGGTTTTTTCCTTTCATATCAATGAGATCCGCCCAGGGGAAGCAGAAACCCGGACGCTGGCACGCTCCCTGCTTTAAAGGGATCAGCAGGGTCGGAGCCAATGGCGGTTCGGACCCCCGTCTTTCCAGACACGGGACAACGGCGTCCATCTCCAGCTGATCCAGATCGGCCAGGAGATGGGCGCCGTTGTGCTTTGCGGACCACTTTTTTGACCTTCAGCAAGGAGTTCCCCATGGCCTCTTCGTCGCGCACTCTCAATCGCCGCCGTTTCACCACCACCGCCTTGGCCCTGGCCGGCGCGTCGGGCCTGGGCCTGCCGGCCCTGGCGCAAAAAGCCGCCCGACCCGAGAAGGAGTCGCTGAAGTTCGGCTTCATCAAGCTCACCGACTGCGCGCCGCTGGTGGTCGCCTACGAGAAGGGCTACTTCGAGGACGAGGGACTCAATGTGTCCCTGGAGGCGCAGGCCAACTGGAAGGTGCTGCTCGACCGCGTGATCGACGGCCAGCTCGACGGTGCGCACATGCTCGCGGGCCAGCCGCTGGGTGCCACCATCGGCTTCGGCACCAAGGCCGACATCGTGACCGCCTTCAGCATGGACCTCAACGGCAACGCCATCACGGTGTCCAACGCGGTCTGGGCCGAGATGAAGAAGCACCTGCCCATGGAGGGAGGCAAACCGGTGCACCCGGTCAAGGCCGACGCATTGAAGAAGGTCGTGGACGCCTGGAAGAAGGAAGGCAAGACCTTCAGGATGGGCATGGTCTTCCCCGTCTCCACGCACAACTACGAGCTGCGCTACTGGCTGGCAGCGGGTGGCCTGAACCCGGGCTACTACACCGCGAGCGACATCAGCGGCACCAGCAAGGCGGACGTGCTGCTATCGGTGACCCCGCCGCCCCAGATGCCGGCCACCATGGAGGCCGGCACGATCCACGGCTACTGCGTGGGTGAACCCTGGAACCAGCAGGCGGTGTTCAAGGGCGTGGGCGTGCCGGTCATCACCGACGACCAGATCTGGAAGAACAACCCGGAGAAGGTGTTCGGCGTGACAGGCGCCTGGGCCAAGGCCAACCCCAACACGCACATCGCCGTGGTCAAGGCGCTGATCCGCGCCGGCCAGTGGCTCGACGCCTCCATGGCCAACCGCATCGAGGCCGTGAAGATGCTGTCCAAGTCGCAGTACGTCGGTGCTGACGAGGCAGTGATCGCCAACAGCATGACGGGCACCTTTGAATACGAGAAGGGCGACAAGCGCCCATCGCCCGACTTCAACGTCTTCTTCCGCAACTACGCCACCTACCCCTTCTACAGCGACGCCATCTGGTACCTCACGCAAATGCGTCGCTGGGGCCAGATCACGGAAACCAAGCCGGACAGCTGGTACCTGGAAACGGCCAGGAAGGTCTACCTGCCCGAGGTGTACATGCAGGCCGCCAACGCGCTGATCGCCGAAGGCAGGATCAAGGCCACCGACGTGCCCAAGACCGACGGCTTCAAGGGCGTGCAGACGGGCTTCATCGACGGCGTGACCTACGACGGCCGCAAACCGAACGAGTACCTCAACAAGTTCAAGATCGGCCTCAAGGCCGCTGACAAGGTCTGACCATGGAACTCGTGCACAAGCTCCTGGGCAGCGGCATGACCGCCCTGCGCGATCCGCGTGAACTGGGCCGCGCCTTCATGATGTCGGTCGGGGTGCCGGTGGTGGCGTTCGCGCTCTTTCTGGTGCTCTGGTCGGTCACCGCCTCGCGCATCCAGACCAGCCTGGGCGCGGTGCCCGGCCCGGCGCAGGTGGCCGAGCAGGCGGTGGCGCTGGTGAAAGACCACTTTGCCGAGCGCGAGCGCGAGGCCGCGTTCTACGAGCGCCAGGAAAGGCGCAACAAGGAGCGCTTGGCCGAGGACCCGACGTACGAGCCGCGCAACTTCCAGTGGACCGGCAAGCGCACCTACCTGGACCAGATCCTCACCAGCCTGTACACCGTGTTCGTGGGCTTCCTGCTCGCCACCGTGGTGGCCGTGCCGCTGGGCATCCTGGCCGGCACCTCGAAGATCGTGCAGGCAGCGATCAACCCCATGGTCCAGATCTTCCGCCCGGTCTCGCCGCTGGCCTGGCTGCCCATCGTCACGCTCATCGTCAGCGCGGTCTACGTCACCAGCGGCGAGCCGATGTTCCAGAAGTCGTTCCTGATCTCGGCCATCACCGTCACGCTGTGCTCGCTGTGGACGACGCTGATCAACACCGCCATCGGCGTGACCTCCGTCGACCGCGATCTGGTCAACGTCGGCAAGGTGCTGCAGTTGCCCCTGGCCACGCGCGTGCGCAAGATCGTGCTGCCCTCGGCCCTGCCCTTCATCTTCACGGGCATGCGCCTCTCGCTCGGCGTGGGCTGGATGGTGCTGATCGCCGCCGAGATGCTGGCGCAGAACCCCGGCCTGGGCAAGTTCGTCTGGGACGAGTTCCAGAACGGCAGTTCCGAATCGCTCAGCCGCATCATGGTCGCGGTGTTCACCATCGGCCTGATCGGCTTCGCGCTGGACCGCCTGATGCAGTTGCTGCAGCAACTGGCCACGCACCGTTGAACGGCCGGGAGCCCGAACATGAATCTCGCATTGAAAACCCGCCTGATGGACGAAACCGACGTACCGGCCGCGCCGGTGCTCGCCGCGGTGCCCGCCGCCGCCGCGCTGGAACTGCGCGGCGTCTCCAAGTCCTACGGCCTGGGCGCGCAGCGCAGCGCGGTGCTCAAGAACCTGAACCTGCGCGTGGAGGAAGGCGAATTCGTCGCCATCGTCGGATTCTCCGGCAGTGGCAAGACCACGCTGATCAGCCTGCTCGCGGGCTTGATCTCGGCCGACGAAGGCCAGGTGCTCAAGGGCGGCCAGGCCATCACCGGGCCGGGGCCGGACCGCGGCATCGTGTTCCAGAGCTATTCGCTCATGCCCTGGCTGAGCGTGCGCGAGAACGTGGCGCTGGCGGTGGACCGCGTGTTCGCCAGCGAAAGCGCCACCGAGCGGGCCGCCCGCGTGAAGCGCTACGTCTCGATGGTGGGCCTGACCCCGGCCATCGACAAGAAGCCTGCGCAGCTCTCGGGCGGCATGCGCCAGCGTGTTGCGGTCGCGCGCGCGCTCGCCACCGACCCCGACGTGCTGCTGCTCGACGAGCCGCTTTCCGCGCTGGACGCCCTCACCCGCGCCAACCTGCAGGACGAGATCGTGCGCATCTGGAGCGAGGACCGCAAGACCGTGGTGCTGATCACCAACGACGTGGACGAGGCGCTGATGGTGGCCGACCGCATCATCCCGCTGGACCTGGGTCCGGGCGCCACGCTCGGCCCGTCCTTCCGGGTCGACATCGAGCGACCGCGCGACCGCCGCGAGATGAACCATGACCCGCGCTTCCAGCAGCTGCGCGGCGAGATCACCCAGTACCTGATCGGCCTGTCGCACCGCAACGCGGCGCAACAGGGCGCGCAGGTGATCCAGTTGCCCGCGCTCACGCCGCGCGGCTCGGTCGAACAGGCCGCATCGCCCACGCTTGCTGCCCGGCTGGGCCTGCGCCATGCCGCACTGGCCGAGCGCATCGAGGCCTCCATCGCCACGCCCGAGCCGCTGAGCCCCGAGGCGAACCGCGCACCCCGCAGCCACGACGACCGTTTCGTCGAGTTCTCGCAACTGGTCAAGGTCTATCCCACGCCCAAGGGACCGCAGACCGTGGTGGACGGCTTCGACCTGAAGATCCGCAAGGGCGAATTCATCTCCGTCATCGGCCACTCCGGCTGCGGCAAGTCGACCGTGCTCTCGATGATGGCCGGCCTGACCGACATCACCGAAGGCGTGATCGTGCTCGACGGACGCGAGGTGGCCGACGCGGGGCCAGACCGCGGCCTGGTGTTCCAGGCACCCAGCCTGGTGCCCTGGCTGACTGCGTTCGACAACGTGATGCTGGGCGTGGCCCGGGTGTTCCCACACGCCAGCGAGGCCGAGCGGCGCGACACCGTGGGCTACTACCTGAGCCGCGTCGGCCTGGGCAACGCCATGCACAAGATGGCGGCCGACCTGTCCAACGGCATGAAGCAGCGCGTGGGCATCGCGCGCGCGTTCGCGCTCAACCCCAAGATGCTGCTGCTCGACGAGCCCTTCGGCATGCTGGACTCCCTCACCCGCTGGGACCTGCAGGAAGTGCTGATGGAGGTGTGGGCGCGCAGCCAGGTCACCGCGATGATGGTCACGCACGACGTCGACGAAGCCATCCTGCTGGCCGACCGCGTGGTGATGATGACCAACGGCCCGCGCGCGAAGATCGGCCGGATCATGGACGTGCCCCTGCCCCGCCCGCGCACACGCGAGGCGCTGCTGGGCCACCCGCGCTACTACGAGCTGCGCGAGGAACTGATCGGCTTCCTGGAAGACTGCGGCCGGCAGCACTGAGCGGGGCAGCGCGCAAGCACTTGCGCGGCCCCTGCGCCAAAGAGGGGCGCGTCTCCGGCATGGAATTTGCTCAATCTCGAAGAGGCTGACGAAGGCCTCTTCCTGCACGGCCGGCCACCGCCCTGGTGACCGGCCGCCACGCGCCATGCACGCCACCGGCCCGGTTGCCGGTGAACCGCTGCATGGCCGTCCATCCCCTACCCTCTCACTCTTCCCTTGCAAAGGTGCGCGCCATGGCGGGTTTCCGTACGTTCCTGAAAGCAGGCCACAGCCCCACGCTGCTGGCCGCCTTCATCTACTTCACCTATTGCTGCGGCGTCTGGGTCACCAACGGGGCCATGGCCCCCTTCATCAAGGAGTCGCTGGCGCTGAGCCCGGCGCAGGTGGGCCTGATGCTGTCGATCCCGATCTTCGCCGGCGCCCTGATGCGGTTTCCGCTGGGCGTGCTGGCGCAGTACATCGGCCGCAAGAACGCCACTCTGGTGGAGATGGGCGGCATCGCGATCGCGCTGCTGTACGGCTACTTCTTCGTCGACACCTTCAACGATCTGCTTGCCATGGGCGTGCTGCTGGGCATTGCCGGAGCCAGCTTCGGCGTCGCGCTCTCACTCGGCTCGGGCTCGTTCCCGGCGCGCTACAAGGGCCTGGCCATGGGCCTGGTGGGCGCGGGCAACGTGGGCACTTCGCTGTCCGCGCTGCTGGCGCCCCAGCTGGCCCAGGCCTATGGCTGGAAGGCGGTCTACGGCTTCGCCGCGCTGGGCCTGCTGGTGCCTGTTCTGGTGATGATCTTCATCGCCCGCGAGCCCGAGGACGTGGACAGGCACGCCGGCCTGCGCGAGCACGCCGCCTGCCTGTTCGAGAAGGACGGCTGGGCCTTCAGCCTGATCTACGCCATCACCTTCGGCGGCTTCATCGGCCTGACGACCTTCCTGCCGAGCTACTACAACGACCAGTTCGGCGTGAGCAAGGTGCAGGCCGGGCAGCTGACCATGCTCGCGGCCTTCATGGGTGCGGCGCTGCGCATCTTCGGCGGCTGGATTTCCGACCACTGGGGCGGCATCAACACGCTCACCGCGGTGCTGGTGATCATCAGCGTCTCGCTGCTGGCCTGCGGCCTGTCCGGCGGCTCGCTGGTGCTCACCACGCTGCTGCTGATGCTGTGCTTCGCCGCGCTGGGCGCGGGCAACGGTGCCCTGTTCCAGCTCGTGCCGCTGCGCTGGCCGCTGTCCACCGCCGTGGCCGGCTCCATGATCGGCGAGATCGGCGCGCTCGGCGGCGGCCTGGTGCCCAACGCCATGGGCCTGTCGCGTCAGCACACCGGCACCTACTTCTGGGGCTTCGCGCTGTTCGCGGTGCTCGCGCTGCTGGTGCTGCTGATGATGCGCTCGATGCAGATCCGCTGGACCCGCACCTGGGCGGAGAAAGGTGGGCGGGCGCGGGTAGGGTAAGGATGCGCTGCATCCCCAGGGGAGCTTGCCTGCAGCGCGCAGCGTACGGCCGGAGGCTGCAGCAACCGGGGCAATTCACTGCCGGGCGCCAGCCTTCAGCGAGAGTTCGCGCGCCGCCTCCACCAGCCACTGGGCGATGCGATTGACCTGCGCCTCGTCCACGCGCGCACTGGGGCCGTAGACGGCGAGCGACCCCATCACCTTGGAGCCCGCCGAGAAGAAGGGCGCGGCAATGGCCACCGCGCCCTTGATCAGCTCATCCCGGCTGATGGCGTAGCCGACCTCGCGGATGCGTGCCAGTTCGTCCAGGTATGCGGCGCGCTGGTCCTCCGGCACTTTACCCTCCAGGTACCTGGGCACATCGTTCGCGAAGGCCAGGATGACGCGCCCGCTCGCACCCAGGGTCACGCTTTCGCTGTAGCCCACGCCACGCTTGAAACTGAGAGGCTGGTGGCTGGGCAGTTCGGCCACGCAGACGCGTTCACGGCCGTGGTGTACCAGCAGCGCGACCGTCTCACCGGTCCGCTCCCACAGGCTTCGCATCATGGGTTGCGAGAGCTCGGCCAGGTCGAGACCGGAGGCCCAGATGTGGGCGAGGTGGGCCACCGAAGGCCCGAGCTGGAAGCGCTGGGGTTCGCCGGAGGAGACGACGAAACCCCGCAGCTCCAGCGTGCGCAGCAGCCGGTAAAGCGTGGGCCGGCTCAAGGCCACCCGGCGCAGCAGCTCGCTTGCGCTCAAGAGGTGGTCGCCCGGGCGGAAGGCCATCAGGATGTCCAGCGCGCGGTCCACCGCCCGCACGCCGTCATTGCCGTTTTCTGAGGTCACGGTGCACTTTCTCGAGGCAGAAAAGGGCATTCTTGCAGAAAAGCGTCCACCTGATGGACAGAAAGACCATTTTATTGACGGATATCAAGACCCTCAACAAAATGGACATTCGTATCACCAAGCGTACAACTACACACCGGAGCACACCCGTGAACAAGGAAATGTCAGAAACGCTCACCCGTGTCGGTCCCGGCACCCGCATGGGCAACCTGCTGCGGCGCTACTGGGTGCCCGCGCTGATGTCGCGCGAAATACCCGAGGCCGATGGACCACAGGTGCGCGTGCAACTGCTGGGCGAGAAGCTGCTGGCCTTTCGCAACACCGATGGCAAGGCCTGCCTGATCGGCGAGTTCTGCTCGCACCGTGGCGTCTCGCTCTACTTCGGTCGCAACGAGGAGAACGGCATCCGCTGCGCGTACCACGGCGTGAAGTTCGATGGCAATGGCCAGTGCGTGGACGTGCCGTCCGCACCGCAGGCCTGCGCGCGCATGCACATCAAGGGCTACCCCTGCATCGAGCGCGGCGGCATCGTCTGGACCTACATGGGTCCGGCCGACCAGCAGCCCGCACCGCCCGAGCTGGAGTGGTGCACGCTGCCGCCCGAACATGTTTTCGTCTCCAAGCGCCTGCAGTACAGCAACTGGCTGCAGGCCATGGAAGGCGGCATCGACACCGCGCACGTGTCCTACGTGCACCGCTTCGAGGTGGACACCGACCCGATGCACCAGGGCGTGAAGGCGCTGGACTACATCAAGGCCGACGGCAACGTGAAGTTCGAAATCGAGCAGACGCCCTTTGGCCTGAGCCTGTTCGGCCGCCGCAACGGCGAGCCCGACTCGTACTACTGGCGCATCACGCAGTGGCTGTTTCCCTGGTTCACGCTCATCGCACCGTTTGGCGATCACGCGCTGGGGGGTCACGTGTGGGTGCCGATCGACGACCACAACTGCTGGGCGTGGAGCATCAACTGGCAACCCGGTCAGCCGCTGACCGCGGAAGAACGCACCGCCATGGAAGAAGGCAAGGGCATCCACGTCGAGTACGCAGCGCCGGGCAGCTTCATTCCCAGGCAGAACCGCGACAACGACTACGGCATGGACCGCGTGGCGCAACGCGAAGACCGTTCCTACAGTGGCATCTTCGGCTTCTCAGCGCAGGACTATTCGTTGCAGGAGAGCATGGGAACGATCCAGGACCACGAAGCCGAAAAGCTGTTGCCGACGGACAAGGCCATCGTGATGGCGCGCCGCATGCTGCACCAGGCCACGCTCGGCCTGGAAGAAGGCCAGACGCCTCCCGCACTGGACGCGGGCGCGCAGCACGTGCGCCCCGCCGGCGTGCTGCTGCCCAAGGAGCAGGACCCCGTCGAGTGGGCGCGCGAGCACCTCGCGGACGCCACCAAGAAGCCGGTCTTCAGCCTTTGAGACCCCATCCCATTTCCCACGACAGCAACCACAGGAGACTTCCCATGACAAAGCACCTGAAACTCGCGGCAGCGGTCGCGCTCGCGGCCTGCACCGCCGCCTCCGCCTGGGCCCAGACCGAGGCCTCGGACTGGCGCCCCACCAAACCGGTGCGCATCGTCGTGCCCATCGTCGGCAGCACCAACGACGTGCTCGCGCGCCTGATCGGTCCGCGGTTGCAGGAGGCGCTGGGCCAGCCCTTCGTGGTCGAGAACAAGCCCGGCGCGGGCGGCAACATCGGTGCCTACGAGGTGAGCCGCGCCGCGCCGGACGGCCACACCCTGCTGATCGGCTACAACGGCCCGCTGGCGATCAACGTCACGCTGTTCGACAAGATGCCCTACGACCCGACGAAGGACCTCCTGCCCATCACGCTGGCGGTCAAGGCGCCGCAGTACCTGGTGGTCAACCCCGCCACCGGCATCACCAGCGTGCAGGACTTCATTGCCCGGGCCAAGGCCGACCCCGCGAAGTACTCCTACGGCTCGGTGGCCATGGGCAGCGCCTCGCACCTCACCATGGAAATGATGAAGTCAGCGGCCAACTTCCACATGACGCACATCCCGTATCGCGGCGCTGGCCCCGCCGTTGCCGACCTCATCGCAGGCAATGTGCAGGCCGCCTTCTTCGTCCCCGGCAACGTGCAGGGCTTTGTGAAGGAAGGGCGGCTGAAGCTGCTGGCGTCCACCGGTCCGAAGCGTTTCCCGAGTACGCCCGACGTACCCACGCTGGCAGAGTCCGGCCTGAAGGACTTCGAGGCGACGTCGTGGATCGGTTTGCTGGCGCCCGCCGGCACACCTCCCGCCATCATCAACCGCTACCACAGCGAGATGATGAAAATCCTCAATTCACCGGACATCCAGAAGCGGCTCAACGACATGGAGTTCGAGATCGTCGCCAGCACGCCCAGGCAGTTCAGCGACTGGATCGGCACCGAGATCGTGCGCTGGGGCAAGGTGATCAAGGACACCGGTGCCAAGGCGGAGTGAGCGGGCATGAGCGCACACCGACTGGGCGGCAAAGCCGCGCTGATCACGGGGGCAGGTGCCGGAATTGGCGCAGCGGCCGCGGCCCTGTTCTGCCAGGAAGGCGCTGCGGTGCTGCTGGTGGATGCCGACGCGGATGCCCTGGAGCGCACCCGCCAGACCATCGTTCAAGCCCTGCCCGACGCGCGCGTGCTGTGCGTGGAAGCCAACGTGGCTGACGAAGCCGCCGCGCACGCCGCGGTGCAGCGGTGCACTGGAAAGCTCGGTGGCCTGGACGTCCTGGTCAACAACGCTGCCATGCGCAACTACACAGCCGCTGCCGACGCCACGCCCGCCGAGTGGCAGGCGATGGTGGCCGTCAATCTGGTCGGCATGTCCAACTACTGCGCTGCGGCCCTGCCGGCGCTGCGCCAGTCCGGCGCGGGCAGCGTCGTCAACGTGTCGTCCTGCTATGCCGTCACCGGCCGCAAGGGCATGGCGCTGTACGACGCCACCAAGGCGGCGCAGCTGGCCTACACCCGCAGCCTGGCTTTCGAGGAGGCCGTTCACGGCGTGCGTGCCAACGCGGTGTGCCCCGGCTCCACGCTGACCGACTTCCATGTCGGCCGCGCGCTGGGCAAGGGCAAGAGCGTCGAGCAGCTCAAGACCGAGCGCAAGGACACCTCGCTGATCGGGCGCTGGGCTTCGCCGGAAGAGATCGCGTGGCCCATCGTCTGGCTGGCGTCGGGCGAGGCATCGTTCATCACCGGGACCACGCTGATGGTCGACGGTGGCCTGCACATCATGTAGACCCCGGCGCCGTGCCGCCCGCACGACGCCTTCTCGCTCGCAGCTTTCCATGTCTTCCACCATCCTGCAGGCCCTGATCTTCAACGTCCGTCACGAAGCCCCCGGCATCGTCAGTGTCGAACTGCGGCCCGTGGCACCTGCCACCGCATTCCCCACGGTGGAGGCGGGTGCACACATCGATCTGCACCTGGCGCCCGGTCTGGTGCGCAGCTACTCCCTGATCAACCCGGGCGACAGCCACCGCTATGTGGTCGCCGTGCTCAAGGACCGCGCCAGCCGCGGCGGCTCTCGCCATGTGCACGAGCAACTGCGCGTGGGCCAGGTCATCACCGTCGGTGCCCCCCGCAACCATTTCCGGCTGGACGAAACGGCGCCGCGCAGCGTTTTGCTGGCGGGGGGCATCGGCATCACGCCGGTCTACGCCATGCTGCAGCGCCTGGCGAGCTTGCAGCGCCCGGCGCACCTGATCTACTGCGCGCGCAACCGCGCCGACGCCGCCTTCGTGGCCGATATCCAGTCACTGGTGCTCGCCAGTGGCGCGTCCCTTTCTGTCCGGTTTCACTTCGACGACGAGCACGGCGCGCCACCCGACCTGGTGCAGTTGCTTGGGGGTGAGGCAAAAGACACGCACTTCTATTGCTGCGGCCCGGGGCCGATGCTCGATGCGTATGAAAGCGCCTGTGAGCAACTGGGGCAGGCGAATGTGCACCTGGAACGTTTCGCCGCCGCAAAGCAGCCTGCAGCTGTGGCAACTGCGGGCTACTGCGTCGAACTCCGCAAGTCCGGCAGGACCATACAGGTCGCGCCCGGCGTGGCACTGCTCGACGCCTTGCTCGATGCGGGGCTGAACCCGGAATTCAGTTGTCGCGAAGGCGTGTGCGGCGCCTGCGAGACGCGTGTGATCTCCGGCGAAGTGGACCACCGGGACCACCTGCTGACACACCAGGAGCACGCGGCCAACAAGACCATGATGATCTGCGTCTCAAGTTGCCGCTCCGGCAGCCTGGTGCTGGATGCCTGAGGCGCTGCGCGTTCGACCCGTCGCACTTCATCTGGTCTTCTGCGCAGGTACCGGCCCGATGCGCAGCGCGCCGGCCTCCTCCACGAGGAAGTGAGGGCACCATCCGGGAGTGGCCTGGTCCGATCAGCTTGAGCGCTGAGGAACACCCCGGGTGAGCTGACTGAACGGGCACGCGGTGTCCCCTCCCAACTCCGCGACACCTGCCACCTCGAGGCTGGCTTCTTCAGCAACCGCCGCTTCCGGCACCGCATCCCCCCACTTTCGCATCGCTTCCAGAACATCCCGCAGCCCTTCGCCCAGGGGGGTGAGCTCGTAGACGACACGTGGCGGGGTTTCGGCATACGCGGTGCGCGTGACCAGCCCATGGCGCTCGAAGCCTTTGAGACGGTGCGTCAGCGTGTGAGCACTGATGCCGGGCAGCGCCTCCCTCAGCTGGGTGAACCTTCGTGGCCCCTGCAGCAGTTCGCGCACGATCAGCGTGGCCCACGGACCGTCAAGCAGCGTCAGGAACCGGGCGACTCCGCAGCAAGGCGTCTGTTTCTGATGCATGACCGAAGTTTCTCCAATGGTGCATTTGACGTAACCGATGCAAGTATTACACCATCAATACTTCATTAACTGCACCATTGAAAGAAACCTTCATGTCTTATGTGATCCACGGCGCCACCGGCGCCCAAGGCGCCCCGCTCATGTCTCGCCTGCACCTTTCGGGCAAACGCGCGGTCGCCGCCGTTCGCAACACCTCTGTGGTCAGGGATATGCCCGCCGTCGCGGTCGACAATGCGTCGGTGATTTCACTGGCTGCGGCTTACGAGGGAGCCAAGGGCGTCTTCATCCACTTGCCGGTGGTGGCTGAAGCGGATCGCCTGCAGTACGCCCGCAACATCGCGCAAGCCATTGGCCGCGCCAGGCCGCAACGCGTGGTGATCTCCACCAGCGGATGGGTGGTGGACGAACCGGACTCCCCGTTGCAGAACCCGCCCGACAGCGCGATCGCGACGCTGGTTCGCGAGGTTCAGCAAACCGGGGTTTCGCTGGCGGTCGTGGCGCCGCGCCTGTTCTTCGAGAACCTGCTCAACCCTGTCGTGCTGGGGCCAGTGAAGTCGGAGGGCATTCTTCGCTATCCCCTGCGGGCAGACTACCCCGTGTCGTGGAGTTCCCACCTGGACGTCGCCGCGGTCGCCGAACGCCTGCTGCTGGATGCGTCCGTGACCGGTCTGGTCGGCGTCGGCCAGTCGCCTGCCATCACGGGGATGGACCTGGCGGAAGGCTTCTCGCGGTATCTGGGCCGTTCGGTTTCGTTCAGCAGCCTGGCGCCCAAGGCCTTTGGCGACATGATCGCGCCCTTGTTCGGCGCGGGTGCCGCAGCGGGTGTGGTCGCAGGTTACCAGGCGCAAGCACAAGCGTCCGCGAACGCGATCGCTCAGGACACGAGTGCGCAGCGTCTGCTGGGCTTGACGCCTCGCACGCTGCAGCAGTGGCTGGCAGAGATCTCTGCCTGAAATTCGATCGGAGCCGCCGCCGATGGGTCGGCTTGAAGGAGCTCCCTCACCCCACCCCGACCACCAGCACCCAAACCACCAACAACAGATTGAACACCAGACTTACCCCGGCCAGCAGCTTCCACCGCATCGTCGGGTCGCGGTGCAGCAGCGCCGAGGCCGGTGGCACGGTCAGAGGCCTTGAGGCACCCCGCTCCAGCGCCAGCAGGAATTCTTCCGCCGTCTCGAAGCGCAGCGCCCTGTCGCGCGCCACCGCCTTGAGCACCACGTGGTCGAGCCAGATCGGCACTTCCGGGTTGTGGCGGCTGGGCGGCGTGGGGTCGCGGTAGTAGCGGCCCACCTGGTAGGGCAGCACCTCGCCATAGGGCAGCTTGCCGGTGAGCAACTGGTAGAGGGTGACGCCGAGCGCGAACAGGTCGCTGCCGGCGTCCGGCAGTTCGGGTTCGCCCGCGTCGGCCTTGCCCTGCAGTCCCCATTGTTCGGGGTTGACGAAGCTCGGCGTGCCCGCGTGCAGGCGCCGCATGCTGGGCGGTTCGCGCCCGCTCAGGGCCACGCCCAGGTCGAGCACGCGCAGCACGCCGTCGTCACCCTGGTGCAGGTTGGCGGGCTTGATGTCACGGTGGACCACACCCTGGCGGTGCAGGCGGCCCAGCACCCGCAGGGCCTGCATGACCATGGCCACCGCCTGGGCGGGCCCGAACTTCTGCTGGCGCTCCAGCATCTGCTGCAGGGTCTCGCCGCCATGCCAGTCGTACAGCAGGTAGAACGCGCTGCGCGGGCGCCGCGTGGGCAGTTGCTGGTGGATGAAGACCAGGTGGTCGGCAGCACGCGACGACTGCATGCGCCGCGACAGCCAGGCCTCGTGCGCGAGCATGGCGCGCTCGTCCTGGTCGTGCGCGCGGGCCGGGTGCAGGGTCTTGAGCGCGTACAGCGCCTGCGTGGCCGGGTCGCGCACCTGGTAGAGCAGGTTGATGCCGTTGTCCGCCACCGGCGCGGTCACGGTCAGTCCGTCCAGGTTGTCGCCGACCTTCAGGCGCGGCGGCACCGGCAGGGATTCGGCCATGCGGCTGGCGTCCTGCAGGTTGGGGTCGAGCAGGCCGCGCACGCGCACCACCATGGCGGTGAGGTTGTCGCCGCTGCCCGCGGCCAGCGCCGCCGCCACCAGCCGCTCACTGGCCTGCTGCGCGGGCGCGTCGGGCAGGCCGGCACACGCGGCCAGCTGGCGCTCGGGGAGCACACCGTGCACGCCGTCGGTGAGCATCACGAAGATGTCGCCCACCTGCAGGTCTCCCTGCACGTAGTCGACCACCAGGTGGTCCTCCAGCCCCACCGCCCGCAACAGCTGGTGCTGCAGGTCGGGGTGGTGGACCACGTGGTCGTGGGTGAGCAGCAGCGTCTGCCCGTCGCGCAGCAGGTAGCAGCGCGAATCGCCGACGTGGGCCAGCGTGTAGGACTGGCCGCGCAGCACGAGCGCGGTGAGCGTGGTCAGGCCCATGGCCGGCTGGCGCCGCCGGTTCACGCCCGCCAGCCAGGTGTTCTGCGCGCCGATGATGCGGTCCAGCGCCACGGTCGTGTCCCAGGTCTCGGGCGTGCCGTGGTAGTCGCGCACCAGGCTGGTGACGGTGGTCTGCGCCGCTTCCCGGCCCAGCCCGCCCGCGCTCACACCGTCGGCGATGGCCACGATGGAGCCCATGTCGGCCTGCCCGGGCGGCGGCAGCATGGCGGCGCAGAAGTCTTCGTTGGGTTCCTTGCGGCCGGTCTGGCAGACAAAGCCGATGTCGATCTCAAATGCCATGCACCACCTCCAGCAAGAAAGATGCCCAACTTTGGTGCGCTGCAGCAGGCATCAGAGCTTGAGAGTGAATCGGGCATGTCCGAGCAGACCGCCCAAACGCCGCTGATCAAGGCGCAAAGCACAGCCATGGTCCGGGCCATGGCGCGCATTTGCAACGCCGAGCAGAGGTGTTTGGGAGGGATGAGCGGGCATGAACGATTTGCTCTCCAGCTCTCAGCCCATCAGCATCTGCATGCTGCGTTCGTACTGGGCGGACAGCTGCTCGAAGCCTTCGAGCAGGCTTTCGCTGGCGGTCGCGAGGTCTTCCAGCCGCAGCAGGCGGTCGCGGCCCGCCGGGCGGTGGATGTGTGCCGCGCCCGCCAGCACCCGCTGCCAGGCCTGGGTGGCCGCGTCCAGCGTGTCGCGGATGTCGGGCGTGGACAGCGGCAGGCCGTTGAGCAGGCCCAGGCTGTGCTCGAATTCCCGCCGCGCCTCCTCCATCGCCGCCCCCTGCCCCGGCGGGGCCGCATCCTCGCCCAGCAGCTGCATCAGCGCGCACTTGGCAAAGCGCTGGGACAGCATGCGCTGGCGCCCCGCGAGGTTCAGCACCTTCAGCGGCGCGGCGGCACCGGCGCGCTCCAGGCTGGCGGTGAGGCTTTCGGCGTCCTGCAGCAGGCGCTCGGCCAGGCCGTCCACCGCGCCCACCTGTGCTTCTGCAGGCTTGACGAGCACGTCCGCCTTGAGCGCCTGCCAGGTCGCCACCACCCGTGCCAGTTGTTCACCAAAGCTGTCCTGCGACAGGCCCTTGCCCAGCAGCGCGAGGTTGGCGTCGATGCGCTGCACCGAATCCTGCAGCAGCGCCTGTTGCTGGCGCGGCTGCACGCCCGCGAGCAGCAGCAGGTAGAGCTTGACCAGGCGCTGCGACAGCATGCGCAGCTGCCCGGCGCGGTTGACCACCTCGGCGAAATGGGCCGACTGGATGATGTGCTGCGAAACCTGGCCCAGCCGCTGGTTGCTGTGCATGGACGCGGTGCGCAGGATCTGGAAGGCGTCGTCGTCCGACACCTGGCGCGCCTGCATGAGGATGCCCTTGGCGCGCTCGACCACCTTGCGTTCCTCGAAGCGCCGCGACACGTCGTCCAGGCGCTCGCGCAGGCCCTGCTCGTGCCCGAAGCGCGCCTGCGCCAGCTGGATGAGCGGCCGCAGGCGCCGGGCGCTGTAGCCGTCGACCACGTGGCAGTGGATGCCGGCGGCCACCGCGCGCCCGATCTGACCGGCATCGGCATCGCCGGTGAAGAGCAGCACCGGGCGCGGTGCGGTATCGGCCACGGCCCGGGTGGCCTCGAGCAGCGCGGCATCGGGCACGGCGGCCTCGCCGATCAGCAGATCTGGTGCATGGCGCATGACGCACTGCACCAAAGTGCTGCAGCCGTCCAGCACCTCGACCACGTGCAGCCCCACGGCCTGCAGGTCTTCCACCAGCGGCAAGGCGGCCTGCGAACCGCTCCTGAAAACCAGCACAGATGTCATGGAAATCAACGACTTGAGAGTGAAACCGGGGCCCCGCGCGCCGGCTTTGGAACGGGCCGGCGCACCACTGCCCGGGTGGGCCGGAACAGCCCGGATGATATGGCACAGGTTTTGCATGAACCCACGCAACGGGCGTGACGAAGCGCCCTTCCCCCGACAGCGGCGTCGCGGGACCTGTGCACAACGGCGTGCACAGCCACAGACGGCGGCGAGCCCCCTGGCACGCCCCGGCCGGCACCTTTCGCCGGCACAACCGCATTGAACTGCCTCTCACCAGCGCCCGGGCGCCTGCGCATCGCATGTGCGCGGCCCCGTCGCGGATGAGGCGCAGGCATTCGACGATCAAGAGAACCACGAACCGACTGGAGCAGGCGCATGAAGAAATCAAGACTGGTGATGGTGGGCAACGGCATGGCCGGTGTGCGCACGCTCGAGGAACTGCTGAAGATCGCCCCGGACCTGTACGACATCACGGTCTTCGGCGCCGAGCCCCACCCGAACTACAACCGCATCCTGCTCTCGCCGGTGCTCGCGGGCGAGCAGACGCTGGACGAGATCGTGCTCAACGACTGGGCCTGGTACAGCGACCACGGCATCACGCTGCACGCGGGCAAGACGGTCACATCGGTGGACCGCGTCAGGCGCATCGTGCGCGCCGACGATGGCCACGGTGGCGTGATCGAAGCGCCGTACGACCGCCTCATCATGGCCACCGGCTCCAACCCCTTCATGCTGCCGATCCCGGGCAAGGACCTGCAGGGCGTGCTGGCCTACCGCGACATCGCCGACACGCAGGCCATGATCGATGCGGCCACGCACTACAAACACGCGGTCGTCATCGGCGGAGGCCTGCTCGGGCTGGAAGCGGCCAACGGCCTGATGAAGCGCGGCATGGCGGTGAGCGTGGTGCACGTGGCGCCCTGGCTCATGGAACGCCAGCTCGACGACGTGGCCGGCAAGCTGCTGCAGCAGTCGCTGGAGCAGCGCGGCATGCAATTCCTGATCGGTGCGCAGACCGAGGCGTTGCTTCCCGCCGTTCGGACCGAATCCCCAGCAACCGTTCGGGCTGAGCCTGTCGAAGCCCCGCAGGCCCTTCGACAAGCTCAGGGCGAACGGGGTGCCGTGGTGCCCGAACGGGTCGGACGTGTGCGCTTCAAGGACGGCACCGAACTCCCGGCCGACCTGGTGGTGATGGCCGTGGGCATCCGCCCCAACACCGCCCTGGCCGAATCGATGAAGCTGCACGTCAACCGCGGCATCGTGGTCAGCGACACCTTGCAGACCGTGACCGATCCGCGGATCTACGCCGTGGGCGAATGCGCGGCGCACCGCGGCATCGCCTACGGCCTGGTCGCGCCGCTGTTCGAGCAGGGCAAGGTGCTGGCCACGCACCTGGCCGAGTTCGGCATCGGCCGCTACAGCGGCTCGCTCACCTCGACCAAGCTCAAGGTCACCGGCATCGACCTGTTCAGTGCTGGCGACTTCATGGGCGGCGACAGCACCGAGGAGATCGTGATGAGCGACCCCTCGGGCGGCGTCTACAAGAAGCTGGTGATCCAGGGCGACAAGCTGGTCGGCGCCTGCCTGTATGGCGACACGGTGGACGGCAGCTGGTACTTCAAGCTGCTGCGCGAGGGCCGCAGCGTGGCCGACATCCGCGACAAGCTGATGTTCGGTGAATCGAACATCGGCGACACCGGCCACGAGGGCCACAGCAAGGCCGCGGGCATGCCCGACGACGCCGAGGTCTGCGGTTGCAACGGCGTCACCAAGGGCAGCATCTGCAAGGCCATCAAGGACAAGGGCCTGTTCACGCTGGAAGAGGTGCGCAAGCACACCAAGGCCAGCGCGAGCTGCGGCTCGTGCACCGGCCTGGTCGAGCAGATCCTGATGTTCACCGCCGGCGGCGACTACTCGGCCACGCCCAAGCTCAAGGCCATGTGCGGCTGCACCGACCACGGCCACCAGGCGGTGCGCGATGCCATCCGCGAGAGCAGGTACCTCACCACCGCCGAGGTCTTCGCCGGCATGGGCTGGCGCACGCCCAACGGCTGCGCGAGCTGCCGCCCCGCCGTCAACTACTACCTGATCAGCACCTGGCCGAAGGAGGCCAGGGACGATCCGCAGAGCCGCTTCATCAACGAGCGCATGCACGCCAACATCCAGAAGGACGGCACCTACAGCGTGATTCCGCGCATGTGGGGCGGCGAGACCACGGCCGACGAACTGCGCCGCATCGCCGATGCGGTGGACAAGTACAAGATTCCGACGGTGAAGGTCACCGGCGGGCAGCGCATCGACCTGCTGGGCGTGAAGAAGGAAGACCTGCAGAACGTCTGGAACGACATCGGCATGCCCAGCGGCCACGCCTATGCCAAGGCCTTGCGCACGGTGAAGACCTGCGTGGGCAGCGAGTGGTGCCGCATGGGCACGCAGGACAGCACGCAGATGGGCAAGGACCTGGAGCGCGCCATGTGGCGCATGTACGCGCCGCACAAGGTCAAGTTCGCCGTCAGCGGCTGCCCGCGCAACTGCGCCGAGGCCGGCATCAAGGACGTGGGCATCATCGGCGTCGACTCGGGCTGGGAGATGTACGTGGCCGGCAACGGCGGCATCAAGACGGAGGTGGCGCATTTCTTCACCAAGCTCAAGACCGCCGAGGAGGTGATGGAATACACCGGCGCTTTCATGCAGCTCTACCGCCTCGAAGGCTGGTACCTCGAACGCACGGTGCACTACGTCAGCCGCGTCGGGCTGGACTACGTCAAGAAGCGCATCCTGGAAGACGCCGAGGGCCGCAAGGCGCTGTGGGAACAGCTGCAGTTCGCGCTCGATGGCGAGCCCGACCCCTGGTTCGAGCACCAGAAGGCCGCCGTGGACACGCGCCAGTTCATCCCCATCAAGGCCGTGGCCCTCGAAGGGAGCGCAGCATGAGCCACCGCTGGATTCCCATCGCCCGCGTCGACGACATCCCCGTGCTCGGTTCGCGCTGCGTGCAGCGCGAGCACGGCCTGGACGTGGCCGTGTTCCGCAACGACCGCAACGAGGTCTTCGCCCTGCTCGACCGCTGCCCGCACAAGGGCGGCCCGCTGAGCCAGGGCATCGTCTTCGGCACCCATGTGGCCTGCCCGCTGCACAACTGGACCATCGGCCTGGACAGCGGCTGCGCGAAGGAACCCGATGAAGGCTGCACGCCCAGGTTCGCGGTGAAGGTGGAGGACGGCGTGGTGCACCTCGATGCCACCGAGCTGGCGTCCCATGCCACCGACCTCACCCGACCTGTGGCCGGCCCCGCCCGACGTGCCTTGTCCCCTCTCCCCCTGGGAGAGGGCTAGGGTGAGGGCTTTCCCCGTGCCCATTCGCTCCGAAGGAGGCCCTCACCCCGACCCTCTCCCAGGGGGAGAGGGAGGAAAAGCCCTCACGCGATCAACCTGCCCCTACTGCGGCGTGGGCTGCGGCGTGCTGATCGACAGCGTGGGCAGCCAGATCACCGCCGTGCGCGGCGACCCACAGCACCCGGCCAACTTCGGAAAACTCTGCACCAAGGGCCAGACGCTGCACCTCACCGCCACGCCCGCGATCGCGCAGCAGGCGCGCCTGCTGTACCCCATGGTGCGCACCACGCGCGGCACGGCGCCGCAGCGCACCGACTGGAACAGCGCGCTGGACCTCGCGGTCGACCGCTTCGCCGACACGGTCCAGGCCCACGGCCCCGACGCGGTCGGCTTCTACATCAGCGGCCAGTTGCTCACCGAGGACTACTACGCCTTCAACAAGCTGTCCAAGGGCCTGATCGGCACCAACAACGTCGACACCAACTCGCGCCTGTGCATGAGCAGCGCGGTCGCCGGCTACAAGCTCACGCTGGGCGCCGACGCGCCGCCGGCCTGCTACGACGACGTGAACCACGCGCAATGCCTGTTCATCGTCGGCAGCAACGCGGCCTTCGCGCACCCAGTGCTGTTCCGCCGCATCGAGGAAGCGAAGCAGGCCAACCCGGCCATGAAGGTGATCGTGGCCGACCCGCGCCGCACCGACACCGCCGGCTTCGCCGACCTCTACCTGCCGCTGCAACCGGGCAGCGACGTGATGCTGTTCCATGGCCTGCTGCACATCATGCTGTGGGAAGGCTGGACCGACAGCGCGTACATCGCCGCGCACACCACCGGCTTCGATGCGCTCAAGACGCTGGTGCGCGAATACACGCCCGAGCACGTGGCACAGGCCTGCGGCGTGCCGAAGGAAGACCTGTTTACCGCGGCCCGATGGTTCGCTGGCCTTGACGGCCAGGGGTTCGCGGATCGCAAGACCACGCTCAGCCTCTACTGCCAGGGCCTGAACCAGAGCAGCAGCGGCACCGCCAAGAACGCCACGCTGATCAACCTGCACCTGGCCACCGGCCAGATCGGCAAGCCCGGTGCCGGCCCGTTCTCGCTCACCGGCCAGCCCAACGCCATGGGCGGGCGCGAGGTCGGTGGCCTGGCCAACCTGCTCAGCGCCCACCGCGACCTGGCCAATCCGCAGCACCGCGCCGAAGTCGCCGCGCTCTGGGGGGTTCCAGACGTGCCCGGGAAGCCGGGCCTCACCGCGGTGGAGATGTTCCAGGCCGCGGCCGACGGCCAGGTGAAGGCGCTGTGGATCGCCTGCACCAACCCGGCGCAGTCCATGCCCGACCAGGCCACCGTGCGCCGCGCACTGCAGCGCGCCGAGTTCGTCGTCGTGCAGGAGGCCTTTGCCACCGCGGCGACGTGCGACCACGCCGACCTGCTGCTGCCCGCCACCACCTGGGGCGAGAAGGACGGCACCGTCACCAACAGCGAGCGCCGCATCAGCCGCGTGCGAGCGGCCGTGCCCGCGCCCGGCGAAGCGCGGCACGACTGGCGCATCGTGGTGGACTTTGCGCAGCGGCTCGAAACCCGGCTTCGCCCCGGCCAGCCCACGCTGTTCCCCTACGCGGATGCAGAAAGCCTGTGGCTCGAACACCGCGAATCCACGCGCGGGCGCGACCTCGACATCACGGGCCTGAGCTACGCCATGCTGGAACAAGCAGGCCCGCAGCAATGGCCCCTCAAGGCCGGCCAGACGCAGGGGAAGGAACGCCTGTACGCAGACGGCATCTTTCCCACGCCCGATGGCAAGGCCCGCTTCGCCGCCCTGCCCTTCGTGCCGCTGGCCGAGCCGCGCGAATCGCGCTACCCGTTCTCGCTCACCACCGGGCGCCTGCGAGACCAGTGGCACGGCATGACGCGCACCGGCACGCTCGGGCGCCTGTTCGGCCATGTGGCCGAGCCCTCGGTGCAGCTCAACCCGCAGGACATGGAGCGCCGCGGCCTGAAGGACGGCGACCTGGTGCACGTGACCAGCAAGCGCGGCTCCATCCTGGTGCCCGCGCAGGCCAGCGCCGACATCGGCCTGTCGCAGGCCTTCATCGCCATGCACTGGGGCGCCGAATACCTCAGCGGACGCAGCAGCACCGGCCAGCCACTGGCCGGCGTGAACGCGCTCACCACCTCGGCCTTCTGCCCGACCTCGAAGCAGCCCGAGCTCAAGCACGCGGCGGTGAAGGTGCTCAAGGCCGAACTCCCCTGGAACCTGCTGGCCGTGGCCTGGCTGCCAGAGGCCCGGGCTCTGGAGACGCACCATGGCCTGCGAGCCCTGATGGCGGAATTTCCGTTTGCCTCCTGCGTGCCCTTCGCCAACGGCGTGCCGCTGGACGAGGCCCCGGCGCGCGGGCGCAGCGGCGTGCTGTTCCGCGCCGCTGCCCACGAGGTGCCCGGGCCGGGCGTGGTCGAACGCATCGAAGCCTTGCTGGGCCTGGACGGCACCGACGTGCTGCGCTACGCCGACCGCCGCCTGGGCCAGCGCCGCAGCGCGCGCCTGGTGCGCGAGGGCGAATCCACCCGCCTCGAAGGCTTCGTGCTCGCCGGCGACACCCGCGCCGAAATCTGGATCAAGCCGCTGCTGCAGGACGAACTGCCCGCGGCCGCCTACGGCCGCCTGCTGCTCATGCCGGGCGCGAAAGCACCGGTGTCCGTGGTGGCCCGGGGGCGGCAGGTCTGCACCTGCTTCAACGTCGCCGAGGACGCGATACAGGCGCGGCTGCGACGCTGCGACGGCAGCGACACCGAGCGCCTGGCCGCGCTGCAGGCCGACCTGCGATGCGGCACGAATTGCGGCTCCTGCCTGCCCGAACTCAAGCGGCTGGTGCGCGACACCGCCGCGTCGGTGCAGACCGCCTGAAACGGCGGCAACGGGCATATAACGTCAAGTCATCAAACCTGCCCCACAATCGCGCGCCATGGGCATCAGCCAGTACATCAAGGAAATCGGTCGCGGCAAGGACGGTGCCCGCTCGCTCACGCGCGCGCAGGCCACCGACCTGCTGGGCCAGGTGCTGGATGGCCGGGTCACCGACCTGGAAGTCGGCGGCTTCTGCCTGGCCATGCGCATCAAGGGCGAGACGCCCGAGGAGATGGCCGGTTTCCTGGACGCGGCGCACGCGCGGCTGCACCGGCTGCCCGACCATGGCCACACCACCGTGGTGCTGCCCAGCTACAACGGCGCGCGCAAGCTGCCGGTGCTCACGCCGCTGCTCGCGCTGCTGCTGGCGCAGCGCGGCGCGGCGGTGCTGGTGCACGGCACCGCCACCGAGGACCGGCGCGTGTTCGCCTCCAGCGTGTTCGCCGAACTGGGCGTTGCGCCCGCGCGCGACGTGCCCGCGGCCCTGCGCGCCGGTGAGGTGGCGTTCGTGCCCACCGAGGTGCTCAGCCCGGCGCTCAAGCGCCTGCTCGACGTGCGCCGCGCGGTCGGCCTGCGCAACCCGGCGCACAGCCTCGTCAAGCTCATGAACCCCTGCGCCGGCAAGGCCTTCATCGTCGGCAGCTACACCCACCCCGAGTACGCGCACTCCATGGCCGCCACCTGGGCCCTGACCGGCGCGCACGCGCTGCTGCTGCGCGGCACCGAGGGCGAGCCGGTGGCCGATGCGCGCCGCACGCCGCGCATGGAGGTGTTCCGCGACGGCGAACGCACCGAGGTGCAGGCGCAGCAGGACGGCCCGCTGGCGAAGCTGCCTTCGCTGCCCGATGTGAATGCCGCGAACACGGCGGCCTACATCCGCGCCGTGCTGAACGGTTCGTTACCCATTCCCACGCCGATTGCCTTGCAGGTGGAACACATCTTGCGAGAAATGGCCCACCATGAACCCGCAACCCATGCCCTTGCCCTCTGAGTTCCTGCCCGGCACCGTAGCCCTGGTGGGCGCCGGCCCCGGCGACCCCGAACTGCTCACGCTCAAGGCGGTAAAGGCCATCGGCGCCGCGACCGTGCTGCTGGTCGACGACCTCGTGGGCGAAGGTGTGCTGGCCCATGCTTCACCCCATGCGCGCATCGTGCACGTGGGCAAGCGCGGCGGCTGCAAGAGCACGCCGCAGGCCTTCATCGAAAAGCTCATGGTGATGGCCGCGCGCGAAGGCGAAGTGGTGGTGCGCCTCAAGGGCGGCGACCCGTTCATCTTCGGCCGCGGCGGCGAAGAGGTGGAGCACCTGCGCGCCGCCGGCATCGAGGTGCAGGTGGTCAACGGCATCACCGCCGGCCTGGCCGGCCTCACCTCGCTGGGCGCGCCGCTCACGCACCGCGAGCACGCGCATGGCGTGGTGTTCGTGACCGGTCACGCCAAGCCCGGCGACAGCGGCACCGACTGGCAGGCCCTGGCCGCCACCGCGCGCGACGCGAAGCTCACGCTCGTGATCTACATGGGCGTGTCCAGCGCCGCGCAGATCCAGCAGGACCTGCTCACCGGCCTGCCGGCGGGCACGCCGCTGGCCGTGATCCAGCACGCCACCCTGCCGCAACAGCGCCACGCGCTCACCACCCTGGGAGCGCTGCGCGCCACCATCGAGCGCGAGGGCCTGGGCAGCCCGGCCGTGATCGTGGTCGGCGACGTGGTCAGCGGCATCGCCGCCGTGCAGGCCGACGAAGCCTTCGCCCGTACCGCCTGAGCCCCTGCGGCCGAGGCACGCCGCTACACTGCGACACCCGCGCCCGCAGAGGCGTGCCGACGGAGGTGCCCCATGCTCGAAAAACTCAACCGCTTCACCGAAAGCCACGGCGCGCTGCGCCCCGGCCGCGGCCTGGTCACCGGCGTGATCGCGTTCACGCTGGCCATCCTGTGTTTCCTGGGCGTGATGGCCTTCCACTTTCCCCAGTACCTCACCACGCCCGAGCTGCGCAAGCAGTACGACGTGGCGCTGATGCGCCACCTGCTGTTCGGCGCGCTCGTGCTGGCCGGCGGCCTGAGCCTGGTGAACGTGCTGTTCAACCGCGCGCGCTGGCTCTCGGCCTTCGCCTTCGCGCTGGTCACGCTCAGCGCGCTGCTGGGCGGGCACCAGGTCGAGGTAGACCCGAACTTTCCCGACGACACGCCCTACATCGGCATGGACTGGTTCATTCTCGACCTGCTGGGCTCGGCGCTGATCTTCATCTTCATCGAGAAGCTGTTCGCGCTGCGCAAGGACCAGCCGGTGTTCCGGCCCGAGTGGCAGACCGACTTCCACCACTTCATCGTCAACCACATGGTGATCGGCTTCATGCTGCTGGCCACCAACCTGCTGGTGCACAACATCTTCGGCTGGGTGCCGGTGGACGGCGTGCGCGGCTGGATCGCGGCGCTGCCCTTCTGGGCCGCGCTGCCGCTCATCATCCTGGTGGCCGACCTTGCGCAGTACTGGATGCACCGCGCCTACCACGAGGTGCCGCTGCTCTGGCGCCTGCACGCAGTGCACCACAGCACGAAACACATGGACTGGATGGCCGGTTCGCGCCAGCACATCATCGAGACCATCATCACGCGCACCCTGGTGCTCGGGCCCATCTACCTGCTGGGTTTCTCCAAGGAAGTGATCGACGCCTACATCATCGTGGTCGGCTTCCAGGCGGTGTTCAACCACGCCAACGTGAGCGTGCGCCTGGGCCCGCTGCGCTACCTCATCGTCACGCCCAACTTCCACCACTGGCACCACAGCCAGGACCAGGAGGCGCTGGACCGCAACTACGCCGCGCACTACGCCTTCCTGGACCACCTGTTCGGCACCGCCGTCAACAGCCCCCGGGTCTGGCCCGAGCGCTATGGCGTGCTCGGTGACTACGTGCCCAGGGGTTTTCTGAAGCAGCTGGCCTTCCCGTTCACCTGGAAGGGCTGAACGGGTGAACGACACCTGGGACGCCGTCGTCATCGGCGCGGGCGCGGCCGGCCTGTTCTGCGCCGGCATCGCCGGCCAGCGGGGTCTGCGCGTGCTGGTGCTCGACCACAGCGACAAGGTGGCCGAGAAGATCCGCATATCCGGCGGCGGCCGCGCCAACTTCACCAACCGCGAGCTCGACCCGCAGGCGCCGCACAAGCACTTCCTGGGCGCCAACCCGCACTTCTGCCGCTCGGCGCTCTCGCGCTACACGCCGGCCGATTTCATCGCGCTGGTGCAGCGCCACGGCATCGCCTTCCACGAGAAGCACAAGGGCCAGCTGTTCTGCGACCGATCGGCCGACGACCTGATCCAGATGCTGCTGCGCGAGTGCGAAGCCGGCGGCGTGCAGCGCTGGCAGCCCTGCGGCGTGAAAGCCCTGCGCCAGAACGGCGACGGCGTGTACGAGATCGACACCGCGACCCAGGGCACCGTGCGCAGCCGCGCCGTGGTGGTGGCCACCGGCGGCCTGTCGATCCCGAAGATCGGCGCCACCGACTTCGGCTACCGCATCGCGACCCAGTTCGGCCTGCGCCTGCTCGACACCCGCCCCGGTCTGGTGCCGCTGACCTTCGACGGCGAAGGCTGGGCGCCATACGCCACACTGGCCGGCCTGTCGCTGCCGGTGCGCATCGATACCGGTGAGAAAAAGACAAGGATGGCCTTTCTGGAGGACCTGCTGTTCACCCACCGCGGCCTCTCCGGGCCGGCCGTGCTGCAGATCTCCAGCTACTGGCGCGAAGGCACGCCGATCCGCCTGAACCTCGCACCGGACACCGATCTGCCTGCCGCACTGGCCCGCGCCAAGGCCACGTCGCGCAAGCTGCTGGCCAACGAACTGGCGTCGCTCGTGCCGTCCCGCCTCGCCGACGCCTGGGTGCAGCAGGACGCGGACTGGCAGCGCCCGGTGGCCGAGGCGGCCGACAAGGCCCTGGCGCGGCTGGCCGAGCGGCTCGCGCGCTGGGAGATCACCCCAACCGGCACCGAGGGCTACCGCAAGGCCGAGGTCACGCTGGGCGGCGTGGACACGCGCGACCTGTCGTCCCAGACGCTGGAATCGAAACAGCCCGGCCTGTATTTCATCGGCGAGGTGGTGGACGTGACCGGCTGGCTGGGCGGCTACAACTTCCAGTGGGCCTGGGCGTCCGCGCACGCCTGTGCCCAGGCGCTGCCCACCCGCTGAGTTCACCCGCCGGCGCACACCTCCTGCCAGCGCGCCGTCCCCATCCAGTCGCGCAACACCATCTCGCCGCGCGGCGAGAACGTCAGCGCCCGCGTGCCCTGGCCCCGCAGCAGCCAGCCGCTCTCCAGGCAGTGGTGGCAGATCAGGGCGCCCAGCCGGCCCGCAAGGTGCATGCGCCGCTCGCTCCAGTCCAGGCAGGGGCGGCAGTGCAGCCGCCGGCCCCGGCCGTCGTCCCGCGCGGCCTCGGGCGGCAGGCCCAGGCGCTGCAGTGCCGGGGCCGCTGCGTCGGTCACATGGCCCGCAGCCGCCTCGCCGTCGAACACCACCGCGCCCACGTCCTGCAGATGCCCGGCGATGGCCACCCCCAGCCGACCGGCCAGGTGGTCGTAACAGGTGCGTGCGGTGCGCAGCGCCACGTCGCGCGGGCCCACGACCATGCGCCGCTGCGCCGGGGTCGAGGCCGGCGCCGCAAGCTGCATCACGCCTTCGAGCACCCGCGCCACCTCGGTCGACGCCAGCCGGTGGTAGCGGTGCCGGCCCTGGCGCTCCACCCGCAGCAGCGAAGCCTCCACCATCAGCCCCAGGTGGCGGCTGGCGGTGGCCGGGGTCACCCGGGCCACGTCGGCCAGTTCCCGCGCGGTGAGCGCGCGCCCGTCCATCAGGGCCAGCAGCATGGCCGTGCGGGCCGGTTCGCCCACAAGGGCCGCCACATGGGCAATGCGGTTGGTGTTCATGGGCTCCAGTGTGAGGCCAGCGGGGCCGGGCATGGTTCGCTCCACAGCAAAACATCCCGTGCCGGAAAGTCCGCACCATGCGGCATCCGAATCCACCGAAAGCCGCCCATGTCCCTGTCCCTGTCCGTCACCTGCTTCATCCGCTACCAGCTCGACCCCTTCCAGCTCGACGCCTTTCGCGCCTACGCCGAGAACTGGGGCCGCATCATCCCGCGCTGCGGCGGCCATCTCGTGGGCTACTTCCTGCCCAGCGAGGGCACCAATGACGTGGCCTGGGGCCTGATCGGCTTTGACAGCCTCGCGGCCTACGAGACCTACCGCGCGCGCCTGCGCGCCGACGAGGAGGGGCGGGCGAACTTCGAGATGGCGCGCCGGCTGCGTTTCATCCTGCGCGAGGAGCGCACATTCACCGAGGTGGTGGCCGGCACCTTCTCTCGCCCGGCCCTGCCCGTGGCCACCGCAACCCCTGCCTGACTGCGGGCACGGGCCCCTGGCACCGCCCGCGATCGGGCGGCAAAGCCGCCGTGCCGGTAGCCAATTGCCCCGGAATGGCTATAATCCAAGGCTTTGCTGGCAAATCCCCGTCGGCCAATACTAGTTAATGACGGGACATTTTGCGGAAACGACGCCCGGGCCCGATCTTCCCGGCCATCCTCTTTCCGCGCATTCTGGATATCTTTCGCCAATGACGACCATCCGTGTAAAAGACAACGAACCCTTTGACGTCGCCCTGCGCCGTTTCAAGCGCACCATCGAGAAGCTGGGCCTGCTGACCGACCTGCGCGCCCGCGAGTTCTACGAAAAGCCCACCGCCGAGCGCAAGCGCAAGAAGGCCGCTGCCGTCAAGCGCCACTACAAGCGCGTGCGCTCCATGCAGCTGCCCAAGAAGCTGTACTGAGCACGAGCCACCGGGCCTGCTGCCCGGTTGCCCCGAAAGCCCGCTGGAGGACGCTCAGGCGGGCTTTTTTGTTGTCTTCCCTCTCTTGCCACACCCTCCAGGAGCCCCCCATGAGCCTGAAAGACCAGATCACCGAAGACATGAAAACCGCCATGCGCGCCAAGGACAGCGAGCGCCTGGGCACCATCCGCCTGCTCACCGCGGCCATGAAGCAGAAGGAAGTGGACGAGCGCGTGGAGCTGGACGATGCGATGGTCATCGCCATCGTGGACAAGCTGGTCAAGCAGCGCAAGGACAGCATCGAAGCCTTCACCAAGGCCGCGCGCCAGGACCTGGTGGACAAGGAAACCGCCGAGATGGCGGTGCTGCAGGCCTACCTGCCCGCGCGCCTGTCAGCCGAAGAAGTGGCCGCCGAGGTGAAGGCCATCGTCGCCGAACTCGGCGCCAAGGGCCCGGGTGACATGGGCAAGGTCATGGGCGCGGTCAAGGCCCGCCTGGCCGGCAAGGCCGACATGGGCGCCGTCTCGGCCGCCGTGAAGGCGGCGCTGGCGGCCTGAACCTCAGGCCAGGATCATCGCGGTGCCGGCCACGGCCAGCACCGCGCCCAGCCAGGCCCCGGCGGCCGGGCGGCGCCGGTAGACCAGCCAGAGCACCGGCAGGATCAGGATCGGCGTGACCGATGACAGCACCGCCACCAGCCCGGCCTGGCCGTGTTTCATGGCCTGCAGGATCAAAGTCATGCCCAGCGCCATGGCCACGGCCGCGCTGCCGAAGATGAGGGCTGCGTCCTTCGCGCGCAGCGGCGCCAGGGGCCGTGCGCCCGCCCATCCGGTCGTCCACAACAGCCCGTGAGCGAGCAGCGCCATGCTCATGCGCAGGGCCGATCCGGCCACCGCGTCGATGCCGGTCGTCATCAGCGGCTTGAGCATGAGCGTGGCGACCGACTGGCACAGCGCGGCCAGCAGCCCCAGGGCCACGCCCACCGCCAGCCGGCCACGGGTCTGTTCCCAGCCATGCAGTTCGTCGCCACGGCGGCCCCACACGATGGCCAGCATCACCCCACCGACCAGCAGGCTGCTGCCCGCCAGGGCCCAGCCCCACAGGTTCTCGCCGAGAAACAGCCAGGCCAGCACCGCCGAAAACATCGCGTGGGTGGCGAACAGCACGCCCGAGCGCCGCGGCCCCAGACGGTTCATGCAGGCAAAGAGCGCGGTGTCGCCAATGAAGATGCCGATCACGCCCGAGATGGCGAGCAGCCCGAAGGCCGAGGCATCCAGACTGCGCCAGCCGCCGGTGGCCAGCGCGATGCTCCAGAGGATAAGGCTGGCGAACAGCATGCGCCAGCGGCTGAAGGCGAAGGCCCCCAGCCGCTGCGACGCCGGGGCCGAGAACAGCGCCGCCACGGCCCAGCACGCGGCGGCGAGCAGGGCCAGGGCTTCGGGGCGCATCAACTACCGGCAACCTTCATGCGGTTGATCAGGATCGAGCCCGTGGTCTTCGCACCGTAGTTGTAGGCGTCGGCGCCCACGGCTTCGATGCCCAGCAGCATGTCCCGGAGGTTGCCGGCGATGGTGATCTCGTGCACCGGGTAGGCGATCTCGCCGTTTTCCACCCAGAAGCCCGAGGCGCCGCGCGAATAGTCGCCGGTCACGTAGTTCACGCCCTGGCCCATGAGCTCGGTGACGAACAGGCCGCGGCCAAGCTTGCGGAACATGGCGCGCAGATTGTCGCCCGGCTGCGTGAGGCGGCTGCTGAGCGTGAGGTTGTGCGAGCCGCCGGCGTTGCCGGTGGTGCGCATGCCCAGCTTGCGTGCCGAGTAGGACGAGAGGAAGTAGCCCTGCACCTTGCCGGCCGACAGGACCTTGCGTTTCGTCGTGCGCACGCCCTCGTCGTCGAACGGCGCGCTGCCCTTGCCGTTGCGCACGTGCGGGTCTTCGACGATGTCGAGGTGTTTCGCCATCACGCGCTTGCCCAGGCTGTCGTGCAGGAAGGTGGTGTTGCGGTACAGCGCGCCGCCGCTGGTGGCCTGCACGTAGCTGCCAAGCAGGCCGGCGGCCAGCGGCGACTCGAACAGCACCGGGCATTCGGTGGTGGCAATCTTGCGGCCGTTCAGGCGCGCCAGCGTGCGCTCGGCGGCGTAGCGGCCCACGGCCTCGGGCGTGGCCAGTTCACCGGGTGCACGCATGGAGCTGTACCAGTAGTCGCGCTGCATGTTGGCGCCCTTGCCGGCGATGGGCGCCACCGACAGGCTGTGGCGCGAGCTGGCGTAGCCGCCGCTGAAGATGCCGGGCTTGCCGCGCTCGCCGCCGCGCAGGTGGGCGGTGAAGAAGTGCGACTGCTGCGCGGACACGCCCGCGCCTTCGCTGTTGTTGATCTTCCTGCTGGTGGCGAAGGCCGCGGCCTCGCAGGCCAGGGCAATGCGCGCGGCCTCTTCCGAGTCGATGGACCAGGGGTGGAACAGGTCGAGGTCGGGGTAGCTGTCCGCCACCTCGGCCACATCCGGCAAACCTGCCATGGGGTCTTCGGCGGTGAAACGCGCGATGTCGTAAGCGGCTTGCACCGTCTGGCGGATGGCGGTGGCGGAGAAGTCGGAGGTGGAGGCGTTGCCGCGCTTCTGCCCCAGGTAGACCGTGACGCCGAGCGACTTGTCGCGGTTGCGTTCCACGTTCTCCAGCTCGCCCTTGCGCACCGAGACGCTGAGCCCCGCGCCCTCGGACACCTCGGCTGCGGCGTCGACCGCGCCCAGCTGCTTCGCGTGCGATAGCGCCAGGTCGACCAGTTCCTCGAACTGGCTGCGGGCGTACTGGAAACCGGGAAGGGGGAAGCGGGCGCTGGCCACGGGGGCTTGGGAGGGGTTTTTCATGTCGACGGCTATGATACTTGCCGCCCCTCTCGGCCGCTGCCGCTCGCGCAGATGCCCACTTTGAAGTTCACATGTCCCGCAAACCCACCAAAGGCTATTTCGTCCGCGGCCAGTTCGTCGCCCTGGGCAGCGCGCTGGACCAGGAACTCAAGCGCGAGCTCAAGGGCTCCGCGGAGATGAGCAAGACCGACCTGAAGAAATACAGCGACCGCCTGCAGCAACTGGGCGAGAGCCTGCTCACGCTGCGCGCCGATCTGATGCAGCGGCTCGATCTCTCCGAAAAACTGCTCGATGCGGTGGCCGAGGCGAAACGCATCACCAACTTCGAAGGCCGACGCCGCCAGATGCAGTACATCGGCAAGCTCATGCGCGGTGTGGACGAAGACACGCTCACGGCCGTCGAGGCCGCGCTCGACGAGCAGAGCAAGGGCTCGGCCAAGGGCACGCTCTCGCTGCATCAGGCCGAACAATGGCGCGACCGCCTGATCGCCGACGACGAGGCGCTCACCGCCTGGATGCAGCTGGATCCGCAGAGCGACGTGCAGCACCTGCGTGCGCTGATCCGCCAGGCGCGCAAGGACGCGCAGGCCACGCAGGCCCAGGAGCGACCTGGCGAGGCCGTGCGCCATGGCAAGGCCTACCGCGAGATTTTCCAGATCGTCAAGACCACTTTGAACCAGGACGGGGACAACACGCCTGACCCACCCGACGACGAAGACCAGCCATGAGCGACACCCCATCCACCCCGTCCGACCCGGTGCGCATCGGCATCGTGTCCATCAGCGACCGCGCCAGCAGCGGCGTGTACGAAGACAAGGGCCTGCCCGCGTTGCAGGACTGGCTCGCGCGCGCGCTGAAGAACCCGATCACCTTCGAACCGCGCCTGATCCCCGACGAGACCGCGCGCATCAGCGCCACCCTGATCGAGCTGGTGGACGCCGGCTGCGCGCTGGTGCTCACCACCGGCGGCACCGGCCCGGCGCCGCGCGACGTGACGCCCGAGGCCACACTCGCCGTGGCGCACAAGGAAATGCCCGGTTTCGGCGAACAGATGCGCCAGATCGGCCTGGTCTTCGTGCCCACCGCCATCCTCTCGCGCCAGGTCGCGGTGGTGCGAGACAAGAGCCTCATCATCAACCTGCCCGGCCAGCCCAAGGCCATCGCCGAGACGCTCGAAGGCCTGAAGAACGCAGACGGTTCGCAGCGCGTCAACGGCATCTTTGCCGCCGTGCCCTACTGCGTCGACCTGATCGGCGGCCCGTACCTCGAAACCCACGACGAAGTCTGCAAGGCCTTCCGGCCCAAATCCGCCGTGCGCCCCGCGCGCTGAACAACCGAACGAGACCTGCTTCCATGAAGATCGCCAAAGACACCATCGTCACCCTCACCTTCCGCGCCACCGATGCCCGGGGCAAGGTGCTTGAAGACGGCAAGGAACCGCGCGCCTATTTGCACGGCGGCCATGGCAACACCCTGCCGGGCATCGAGAAAGCCCTGGAGGGCCAGGAAAAGGGCTACGCGGCCACGCTGGTGATGCCCCCTGCGGACGCTTTTGGCGAGCGCGATGAAAGCCTCGTGACCACGATTGCCAAGAAGGATTTCCCACCGGGTGTGAAAGTGGGCGGCCAGCTCGAAGGCCACGACGACCAGGGTCGCCACCAGGTGTTCACCGTGACCAAGATCAAGGGCGACACCGTGCACCTCGACGGCAACCACCCGCTGGCGGGCCAGACGCTGACCTTCTCGCTCAAGGTGATCGACGTGCAGCCGGCCAGCGCCGAGGAAATCGCCCACGGCCATGCGCATGGCGCGCACGGCCATCACCACTGACTACTTCCCCACCAGCTGGTTCAGCTTCTCGGCCTCGAAGCATTCCTTGCGCGCCGCGTCCTGCGGCACGCAGTCGCCGTCCCGGGCCTCGGCCAGCTTCTCGATCGCCTGCCACAGCAGCGCGATCTGGTGTTCCTGGCTGGCGGTGCTGTCGATCAGGCCACGCATGGCCTGGGACAGCGGGTCGTCTTCCTGCGTGATGCCATAGGCCTGGAACTTCTGGCCCTGTTCGGTCACGTCAGCACTCTCGCCGGTCTTGCTCGGGATGATGCGCGCCGGAATGCCCACCGCCGTGGCACCCGCGGGCACGGGCTTGATCACCACCGCGTTGCTGCCGATCTTGGCGCCGTCGCCCACCAGGAAGCCGCCGAGCACCTTGGCGCCTGCGCTCACCACCACATCCTTGCCCAGCGTGGGGTGGCGCTTGGTGCCCTTGTAGAGCGAGGTGCCGCCCAGGGTCACGCCCTGGTAGATGGTGCAGCCATCGCCGATCTCGGCGGTCTCGCCCACCACCACACCCATGGCGTGGTCGAAGAACACGCGCTCACCCAGTTTGGCGCCCGGGTGTATCTCGATGCCGGTGAACCAACGTGCCACGTGCGAGATGAAGCGCCCCAGCCATTTGAAACCGTGGTTCCAGCACCAGTGGGCTGGGCGGTGCAGCCAGACGGCGTGCAGCCCGGGATAGCAGGTGACAACTTCCCAGGTGCTGCGCGCGGCGGGGTCGCGGTCCAGCACGCACTGGATGTCGGAGCGGATGCGGTCGAACATGGACGGCAGTCTATCGCTTCGCCTTTTGCGCGACCTGCAGCATGGCCTTGGCAACACCTCGCAGGATGTGGACTTCCTCATCGCTCGGCGCGGCGCGGTTGAAAAGCTGGTTGAGGCGCGGCATGAGCTTCTTGGGCGCGGTGGGGTCGAGAAAGTCCACCGCCACCAGCGCCTGCTCCAGGTGGTCCAGCATGCCGGACAGGGCTTTCGCGTCCGCCTGCGGCCGCTGGGCCACCACCGCCGGCGGGGCAAAACCGCCCAGAGCCAGCCGCCAGTCGTAGGCGATCAGTTGCACCGCCGCGGCCAGGTTGAGCGAGCCGAAGTCCGGCGCGGTCGGGATGCTCAAGGCCACGTGGCAGCGGTAGACGTCCTCGTTGCGCATGCCGAAGCGCTCGGAGCCGAACAGGAAGGCCACGCCCTGCGGCGGCTCGGCCGCACCCAGCAACCCGTCGAAATGCTCGCGCGGCGTGCGCGTGGGCGGGCCGAAGTCGCGTGGTGTCATGGCGGTGGCGCACAGGTGGCTCATGCCCTCGAGCGCTTCGTCCAGGGTGTCCACGATGCGCGCATTCGCGAGCACGTCGTTCGCGCCGCTGGCGCGCTGGATGGTTTCCTCGCGGCGCAGCACGTTGGCCCAGCGCGGCTGCACCAGCACCAGGTCGTCGAAGCCCATGACCTTCATGGCACGCGCGACGCCGCCGACGTTACCGGCGTGGCTGGTCTGGATCAGGACAAATCGGGTGCGCATGCGATACGGGGCGGGGACGGTAAAATCCCGGCTATTGTCGCCGCCCGCATCGCCGGGCTGCGCCGCCCGCTCATCCACTGTCGCGCGCTCCTCCCGGAGAGCGCAAAGGTCCACAATTCATGTCGTCCACACTCCACCCCATGCTCAACGTGGCCATCAAGGCCGCACGCACCGCTGGCACCCTCATCAACCGCGCCGCGCTGGACGTGGAGTCGGTCCGGGTCTCGGTCAAACAGACCAACGACTTCGTGACCGAGGTCGACCAGGCCGCCGAGGCCGCGATCATCGACACCCTGCTCACCGCCTACCCCGACCACGCCATCTGGGCCGAAGAATCGGGCAAGCGCCCGGGCAAGCACGGCGGCGCGGACCATGTCTGGATCATCGACCCGCTGGACGGCACCACCAACTTCATCCATGGCTTCCCGGTCTACTGCGTGAGCATCGCGCTCATGGTGGGCAACCGGCTCGAACAGGCCGTGGTCTACGACCCTTCGCGCAACGACCTGTTCTGCGCCACGCGCGGGCGCGGCGCCTACATGAACGACCGCCGCATCCGCGTGGCCAAGCGCACCACGCTGCGTGACTGCCTACTCTCCACCGGCTTCCCGTTCCGCCCGGGCGACGCCTTCCAGACCTATCTGCAGATGTTCGGCGACGTGATGCCGCGCGTGGCCGGCGTGCGCCGCCCGGGCTCGGCCGCGCTGGACCTGGCCTACGTGGCCGCCGGCTTCACTGATGGCTTCTTTGAAATGGGCCTCTCGCCCTGGGACGTGGCCGCGGGCGCACTGCTGGTCACCGAGGCCGGTGGCCTGGTGGGCAACTTCACCGGCGAATCGGATTTCCTGGAACAGAAGGAGTGCCTGGCCGCCAACCCGAAGATCTACGGCCAGCTGGTCGGCCTCACCGGCAAGTACAGCAAGTTCGCCAGTGCGGGCGACAAGGCCGCCGTGCGCCAGGCGCGGGCGGCTGCCGCCGCAACGGCCCAGGCACTGCTCGCGCAGGACGGCGCCACGGCGGGCGACGACGCGCCTCACTGAGCGCACCGGAGGGTCCGCCTCAGGCCAGTGGCAGGCGCAGCCAGAACGTGGCGCCCTTGCCCGGTGCCGACTCGGCCCAGATGCGCCCGCCATGGCGCTCGACGATGCGCCCCACGATCGCCAGCCCCACGCCCATACCCGGCACGTCACTGCCCGCATGCAGGCGCTGGAAGAGGCCGAACAGCTTGTCGGCATGGGCCATGTCGAAACCCATGCCGTTGTCGCGCACGAAGTAGGCGCGTTTCTCGGGTGCATAGCCCACCACCAGCTCGGGGTGATCGAGGTGGCGCGAATACTTGAGCGCGTTGTCCATCAGGTTGACGAAGACCTGGCGCAGCAAGGTGGCGTCGCCCAGCGCGGGAGGCAAGGTCTCGATGTGGATGCGCGCATGCGCCACCTGCGGCGCCAGGGTTTCCGCCACCGACTGCGCCAGCGCGCCGACATCCACGGGCACGGCATCGAGATCGACGCGCACCACCCGCAGCAGCTCCAGCATGTCGGTGATCATCTGCCCCATGTTGCGCGAGGAGCGCGCGATGCGCTCGAACATGTCGCGTCCCGACGGACTCAGGCGGCTGGCTTCCTCGTCAAGCACGATCGCTGCAAAGCCGTTGACCGAGCGCAGCGGTGCGCGCAGGTCGTGCGCGATGGAATACGAGATCGCTTCCATGTCGCGCATGGAGCGTTCAAGCTGGTCGGTTCTCGCGGCTACCCGCTGCTCCAGGCTGGCATTGAGCGCGCGCACCTGTTCCTGCGCGGCCACGCGCTCGGTGATATCCAGGTGCGTGCCCGACATGAACACCGCGCGGTCCTGGGCGTCGCGCTCGTGCACCCTGCCACGCGTGTTGACCCAGATCCAGTGGCCGGCCTTGTGCCGCATGCGGATGTCGCACTCGTAGAAGGGCAAGGCACCGGCCAGATGCCGGTCGCGGATGTCGTCGGCGCGCTTGAGATCGTCGGGGTGCACCAGGGCCTCCCAGGTCTCGTAGCGCACCGGTTGCAGCTCGGCCAGCGTGTAGCCCAGCATCTCCGCCCAGCGCTCGTTCACCGTGAGCGTGTGATTGATGAGGTTGGTCTCCCAGATGCCGGGGCGTGTGGCTTCGAGCACCCAGGCCAGGCGCTGGCGCTCGCCACGCAAGGCCTCCTGGGCCTCGATGTAGGAAGTGACGTCGGCATAGGTGCGCACCATGCCGCCATCGGGCAGGCGGCGCGAACGGATCTCCAGCGCACGGCCATCGCGCGTGCGGCGCCAGTAGTGCTCGGGCGTTTTCTGGTTCGGCGAGTAACCCACGAACTCCCGCAGGTCCGGTTCCACCCATGCCAGGCCCGGGCCGAAATCACCGCGCTCGCGCTGGTACTGGATGACATCGTCCATGTGCGGCCGTGACTTGAACAGGGCTTCCGGCAGATCGAGCAATTCCAGCATGCGGTGGTTGTAGACGGTGACCCGTCCCTGGGCATCCACCCGGGTCAGCCCCTGGCTGATGCTGTCGAGCGCGATCTGCAAGGCGTTGCTTTTCTCGGCAAGCTGGGCACTGGTGGTTTCCAGCTCCGCGCGGGTGCGCTGCGCATCGGCATGGCCGCGCCAGGCCATCACCAGCTGGCGCACCGCGCCCAGCAAGGGCTGCAGGAACTCGATGTCGTCCTCGCTGTAGCCGCCCGGCTGGTTGGCCAGGCCCACCATGGCCACCAGGCGATCACCCACGGCAAGTGGAACCCCGAGAAACGCCTTCAGCACCGGGTGGCCCGATGGCATGCCACCACCCCGCGGATCGTTGCGCGGGTCGTTGGAAATCACCCACTCGCCCGTGGTCATGGCCGCGCCGAACAGCGTCTTCAGATTGCGGAACTCCATGCCCCCCGCCAGCTGCTGTTCGTGCATGCGACGCGAACTGTCGTCCCATGAAATGTCGGTGATGGCGTGGGTGCGAAGAAAGGGTTGATCCTGGTCGTCGTAGTGGACCTCGCCCACAAAACCGTACGCGCTGCGCGTGACGGACAGGAACGCGTCGAGCAGGCCCTCGAAAGCCTTGCGCTTCTCGTCGGCTTCGATGAACACAGCCTGCGCCAGCCGCACCGCTTCGAGCATGCGATGCTGATGCTCCAGCTTCTGCGCCGCCATGAGCGCGTCGGTGACGTCGGTCGTGAACCCGTGCCAGACCACCGACCCATCGTCTTCTCGCTGCGGCACCGCCTCGACGTTGAACCAGCGCGTGCCCTGAACCGGCAGGCACACCCGGTACGTGTGGCGAAAGACGCCGAGCGTGCGCGCCGACCCGGCCAGCCCGTGCAAGACCCCCGCGCGGTCGTCCGGGTGGATGCGCATGAAGTAGGGTCGGAAGCTTTCGTGCAGGGCTTCGGGTTCGAGTTCGAGCATGCGGCGCACCGCATCACTCACGTAGGAGAAATGGCTGCTGCCATCCGGCCGCAGGCGTGCCTGGTACATCAGGCCGGGTACGTGCGCGGCGATGTTCTGCAACAGCCGCAACTGCTCGGCCAGCCGCTCGCTGGCTTCGCGCTCGGGCGTGATGTCCTGCACCACGCCAAAGTCCGTCTGCGGGTTGCCGGCCACCATGGTCCGGCCGATGCGGGTGCGAAAGCGGCGCTGCTCTCCGTCGGGTCGCGACCAGCGAAATTCAACCTCTCGCCCGTCCATGGCCGCACGGGCCGCGAGCCAGGCCGGCTTGTCTTCGGGGTGAATGCCCGACCGCCCATCCGAGCGGCGGATCACGTCGCTTGGCTCCAGACCGGCGATTTCGTAAAGGCCAGCCGACCAGACAACGTCCTGCTCATTGGGGGCGTTGGTCCAGTGTCCGACGCCAGCCATCTTTTCCATCGCTGCGTGCAGCTCCACCTGTTGCTGCAGGCGCAGGTTGGCCTCGCGCAGCGCCTGCTCGCTCTGCTCGCGGGCCTCCTCGGCCTCGAACTCCCGGGTGGCCTCGGTCAGGTAGACCAGCATCGCGGGCTCGCCCGCCACCTCCATCAAGGTGGTGTGCAGGCGCACGCGGTGCGTCACCCCGTCGCGCAGGCGCAGGTACTGCACCAGGTCGTTCGCGGGCAGGCGGCTCAGATAGCGTTCGCGATCGTCGGTACTGAGCCAGTGCCCCAGTTCGACCGTCGTGCGGCCGATGGCGTCCTCGCGGCGCAGGCCGGTGAGCGCCAGCCAGGCATCGTTCACCGCCAGCAGCCGGCCATCCCGCTGCCGCGCGACGCTCGCGGCCAGCGGCGAGGCGCGGAAAAGGGCCTCGAACGGAAGGTCCGGCGGTTCGGGAGCAGTTTCAGCCATGCGCGCCTGAAAGGGTGGTCGTGGGGGGTATCAAGGCACAAATTGTGCCGGACGGCGCGGAGCAAGCGTCAGGCGGGCGGACTGCTACATTGCATGGCTCACCCCTCACCGGCAGGCGGTCTGAAATAATCCCCGGATGCCCGACACCCCCACACCAGACGGCCGGCCGGACGAACCCGCCGCGAATACCGACGCGCCCCATGCGCTGCAATACCCCTGCGGCGAGCCGCCCGCACCGGGTGAGGTGCGCGAGGTCGCGCCCGGCGTGCTCTGGCTGCGCATGCCATTGCCGTTCGCGCTCAACCACATCAACCTCTGGGCCGTGGCCGACGAGGACGAGCAAGGCACGGGCTGGGCCGTCATCGACACCGGCACGAAAACGCCCGAGGCGCTGGCCGCCTGGCGCCAGCTGATCGCTGCCGACGGCCCGCTCGCTGCCACACCCCAGGGCGCGCGCATCACGCGCATTTTCTGCACGCACATGCACCCGGACCACGTCGGCATGGCGGGCTGGCTCACGCGCAAGTTCCAGTGCCGCCTGTGGATGACGCGACTCGAATACCTGACCTGCCGCACCCTGGTGGGCGACACCGGCCGCGAAGCCCCCGACGAGGCGATTCATTTCTACCGCCAGATGGGCTGGAACGAGGAGGCGCTGGACATCTACCGCACCCGCTTTGGTGGCTATGGCAAGTACATGCATGCGCTGCCCGACAGCTTCCGGCGCCTGAGCGACGGCGAGACGCTGCGCATCGGCGCGCACGACTGGCGCGTGGTGGTCGGGCGCGGGCACTCGCCCGAACACGCCTGCCTGGTCAGCGAAGCACTCGGCGTGCTGGTCTCGGGCGACCAGGTGCTGCCGCGCATCTCGTCGAACGTGAGCGTGTTCCCGACCGAGCCCGACGCCGACCCGCTGGGCGACTGGATCGCCAGCATCGAACACCTGCGCGCCACGCTGAGCGACGATCTGCTGGTACTGCCGGCCCACGGCGAGCCGTTCCGGGGCCTGCACGCGCGCCTGAACCGCCTGGCGCAGGGGCACGAGCGCGGCCTGCAGCGGCTGCGGCGCAGCCTGGCCGAATCGCCCAAGCGCACGATCGACGTCTTCGGGGCGCTGTTCGCGCGTTCGATCGACAACAGTGGCGAGCTGCTGGGCATGGCCACTGGCGAAGGCGTGGCCCACCTCAACCATCTGCTGACCCGGGGCGAGGCCGTGCGGGAGACAGGTGCCGACGGCGTGTACCGCTACCGCATGAAGTGAGCTTGAGCTGGCGCCCCAGCCCGGATCGCTCACGCGTCCGGGTCGCTCAGGGTAACCAGCAGCTGGATGACCTCGGCGCACTCTTCCTCGATGCGCGCGATCCGGCCCATGTCCATGCCGCTGCTGGCGGCGGCGCGAATCGATTCGGTCTGCTCCAGGATGGCGGTCATGCGCTCGAACAGCTCCGAGGTGATGGCGTCGGTTCGTTGTGCCGCGGGGTCCGATGACGGCCGGGGCGCCGGTGCCGACACGGGTGCCGCTGCGGTGGGTTGATCGGACTTGAAGCTGAAGTCACCGTGCGCCGACAGGCTCAGCTCGATGGTTTCCATCTCCGGCGGATTGAGAATCTGGTCGACCCGCTCGCGGATCAGTTGCCGGTCGATCGGCTTGACGAAGAAGTCCACCGCGCCCAGCGCCATCGCCCGCTTGCGGTACACGTCGTCGGAGTGCGAGGTGACCATGATCACCTGGGTGCCGCGGTTCTTCGGGTTGCGGCGCATCTGTTCAATGACCTCGTAGCCGTTCATGTCCGGCATGTCGACGTCAACCAGCATCACGTCGGGTGTGTGGGTGTCGAGCTTCTTGAGCGCATCCACACCCCGCACCGCGAAATGCAGCTGTGCCACGTCCAGCAGCGTGCGCGCCAGCACGTGGACCAGGCTGGGGTCGTCGTCGACGATCAGGATCTTGCGACGCGACGGGGATGCGGCGGAAACGGTGACACTCATGTGAGGCTCCTGGCGAAAGGGCCCAGCGGTGCGCAACACGGGGACGGCCTTGCGCCCCCGGACAGGACGCACTGCCTGGGCATGTCCCGACATGATCGCACCCTGCGCGGGCGGGGTAGGCACCAAAAAGACCGGTGATTGCCCCGCAATCGGGCGCCTTGCGCCTTGCGCCCTGTCCACGCGTGACCGAACGCTGGAAATGAACCGCTGCGGGCTTTCTTATCAGGCCGATGCCCGCCAGCGCAGCGCCCACACTGTTCACGATGAACATCCGCGAACTGCTTCCCGGGCCGGGCCGGGGAGGCCTGAGCCTCACGGTCGTGATCCTGTGCCTCGGCGTCATGGTCAGCGGCATCGCCGCCTATTCGCTCGCCGACCGCGCGCAGGCACAGGCTCGCACCGAGTTCGGGCGCAAGAGCGAACTCATCGCCAACGAGATCATTCAGCGGCTGACCATGCCGACCTACGGCCTCAACGGCGCCCGTGGCGCCTTTGCCGCGAGCCAGCAGGTGCAGCGCGGGGAGTTCGAAGCCTATGTCGCCTCGCGCGACCTTCCCCGCGAGTTTCCAGGCAGCCGCGGATTCGGCTATGTGGAGCGGATCGCGCGTGGCGATCTGGACACGTTCCTGAGCGAGGTCCGCGCAGACGGTGCGCCCGGGTTCGTGCTGCGCCAGTTCCAGGAGAAGGATCGGGACACGCTGTACATCGTGCGCTACATCGAACCCAGCGCGTTGAACCCCGACTCCCAGGGTATCGACCTGGGCAGCTCGGCGGTGTCGCGCGAGGTGATCGAACGCGCCATCACCACCGGAGACACCACGCTCAGCCCGCCCCTGCCGATCACGCGCAATGGTGTGAGGTCGCAGGGCTTCCTGCTGTTCGTGCCGGTGTACACGGGCGCCACGACTCCGCCCACCGAGGCCGAGCGCAAGGCCAGCCTGCGTGGCGTGCTGTATGCGCCCCTGATCGCCAGCGAGCTGTTCGACGAAATCCTGGGGCTGACCAACGACCTGGTGACCTTCGAGCTCTACACGGGTCACGGAGCACCTGCGCCGGAAACCTGGGTGGCCGGTTACCACGTGATCGACCAGGGCCAGGGTGTGGTCACCACCCGCGAGCCGCGGCTGGCCCCTGCCAGCCGGTTCTCGCAGCAGCTTCACATTCACGTGCACGGGCAGCCCTTCACCATCCAGACCAGCAGCACACCGGCTCTGGAGCGTGCGGTGCCGTGGCAGCCCGCGGCGCTGGTGCTGGCCATCGGCCTGCTGCTGACCGCGCTGCTGGCCCGCATGGCGTCTCAATCGGTGCACGCGCGGCTGCGCGCGGAGGCGCTTGCGCGCTCCATGACGGTCGACCTCGAGCGGCTGGCGGTGGTGGCGCGACGCACCTCCGACGCGGTGCTGATCACCGACCTGAACAGGTGCATCACCTGGGTCAACGCAGGCTTCGAGCGCACCAGCGGCTACACGGCCGACGAGGTGATCGGGCGCCGGCCCGGCAGCTTCCTGGAGTCGGAGCGGAACGATCCGGCTGAAGTCGCGCGGCTCAGGCAGGCCATGGAGACCGGTGCACAGTTCAACGGTGAAATACTCAACCGCGCCAGGGACGGGCGTGAATACTGGGTCGAGGTGGAGATCCAGCCGCTGCTGACCGACGGCGGTGAATGGCTGGGCTACATGGCGATCGAGAGCGACATCACCGAGCGCAAGCAGGCCCAGCAACTCCTGGCCAGCTACAGCGAGCGTTTCCAGCTTGCCAGCGACGCCGCCCGGCTGGGTGTCTGGGAACTCGATCTGGGCACGCGCAACGCGATCTGGGACGAGTGGACGTACCGCCTGTACGGGGCCCGACCCGAGGAAGGCGACCCCATGACCATCTGGGCACAGCGCGTGCCGCCCGACCAGCGCGAACGCGTCAAGGCGGTCGTTGCCGAGGCCATTGCAGGTGACGGCCGTTGCTCGATCGAGTTCCACATCCGGCTGCCCGGAGGGGAAGCGCGTTACCTGCAAGCTACCGCCCGCGTCATGCGTGACGCCGGCGAACGCCCGTCGCGCATGGTCGGGGTGATCATCGACGTGAGCGAACGCCGCCGCAACGAGGAGGCCCTGCGCTCCAGCCGCGCCTTCCTCGACCGCGCCGGGCGCATCGGCGGCATCGGTGGCTGGGAACTCGATCTCGCCACGCGCCAGCTTCGCTGGACCGACCAGACCTGTCGCATCCACGACCTCGAACCCGGCCAGACGCCCAGCCTGGCGGGCGCGATCGCCTGCTACACACCCGAGGCGCGCCCTGTGGTGCAGGCCGCGGTGATCCGCGCTATCGAGGAGGACATGCCGTTCGACCTGGAGCTGCCACTGATCACGGCCACGGGGCGGCGCATCTGGGTGCGCGTGGCCGGTGAACTGGATTCGCGCGATGGCGTGCCGGTCAGCCTGACGGGCGCGCTGCAGGACATCACCGCCAGCAAGGAACTCTCCAGCGCACTGCAGCGCTCCAACGACCTGCTCAGCAGCGTGATAGAAAGCCTTCCTTGCGCGCTCAGCGTGGTCGATGCGCAAGGCGTGCTGGCCATGGCCAACACCGAATTCGGCCACCGGTTCGAACTGCCCGAACACCTGCGCCAGCCCGGCTACAGCCGCTTCGAGGACATCGTGCGCTACAGCGCCGAGCGCGGCGACTACGGGCCGGGCGATGCCGAAGAACAGACACGCTCGGTCATTGCCGAGGCCGTGGCCAACGCAACGGTGCAGCAGTTCGAGCGCACCCTGCCCTCGGGCGGTGTGATCGAGGTGCGCCGCGGGCCCCTGGCCGACGGAGGCTTCGTCAGCACCTACACCGACATCTCGGCCCGCCGCGAGGCCGAGGCCCGCGCGCGCCAGTCCACCGAGCTGATGGCCAGCGCACTGGAAGTCACGGGCGCCGGACTGGCGATCTACAACGAGGCCGACGAACTGGTGTTCTGCAACGACCTCTACAAGGCCCTCGACCCCGAAATGGCCGACCTGTTCGTGCCGCATGCGAAGTACGAGGACATCCTGCGCGCCAGCCTGAGGCGGCAGATGCCGCCGCAAGCCGAGGAACGCCCCGAGGAATGGATCGCCCAGCGCGTGCGCGATCACCGGCTCAGCGGCAACTGGGAGCGGCGCCTGCCCGACGGGCGCACGCTGCGCGTGGTGGAACGCCCCATGCCGGATGGCCACGTCGCGAGCTTTCGCTTCGACATCACCGAACTCGTTCAAACCACCGAGGCCGCGCAGGCCGCCTCGCAGGCCAAGAGCCAGTTCCTGGCGAACATGAGCCACGAGATCCGCACCCCGATGAACGCCATCCTCGGCATGCTCACCTTGCTGCGAAAGACCCCTCTCGGGCCGCGCCAGCTGGACTACGCCAGCAAGACCGAGCGAGCCGCCCGTTCGCTGCTGGGCCTGCTCAACGACATCCTCGACTTCTCCAAGGTCGAGGCCGGCAAGCTCGCGCTCGACCCCCACCCGTTCGAAATCGACCACCTGTTGCGCGATCTGGCCGTCGTGCTCTCGGCCAGCGTGGGCGACAAGGAGATCGACGTCCTGTTCGACATCGATCCCGCCATGCCGTCCGCGCTGGTCGGCGATGCACTGCGCCTGCGCCAGGTGCTCGTCAATCTCGCGGGCAACGCCATCAAGTTCACCGAGCACGGCGAGGTGGCCATCTCGCTGCGCGCCAGGCCGGCCGGGTCCGGCGCGGTGCTGCTGGACGTCGCGGTGCGCGACACGGGCATCGGCATCGCGCCGGAGAACCAGCACCGGATCTTCCAGGGTTTCACCCAGGCCGAGTCGTCCACCACGCGCCGCTTCGGCGGTACCGGCCTGGGCCTGGTGATCAGCCAGCGCCTGGTCGCGCTCATGGGCGGCGAGCTGAGCCTGCACAGCGAGCTGGGCCAGGGCACCTGCTTCAGCTTCTCCATTCCGCTGGACCTGCCCTCGCCCCCGGCGGCGCCAGCCAGTCCGCCCGCTCTGCGTCCCAGACCGCTGGAAGTGCTCATCGTCGACGACAACGCGCTCGCGCGAGACACGCTCTCCAGCATGGCCCGCACCCAGGGCTGGACAGTCCAGACGGCGGAGGGCGGCGCCAGCGCCATCGCGCACCTGCAGCGGGCCGGGCAGACCGGGCGGCGGTTCGACGTGGTCTTCATGGACCTGCACATGCCGGGCATGAATGGCTGGGAGGCGGCCCGCCGCATCCGCGACATGCCGCAGCACCACCCGGACACCCTGCTGATCATGGTGACCGCCCACGGCCGCGAACTCACGGAGAAGCGCGAGCTGCTGGAACAGGGTCTGCTTGACGGTTTCCTGATCAAGCCGGTCACCGCCTCCATGCTCACCGATGCGGTCGTGATCGCATCAGGTGACCCCGCGGGCAACGAGGACACCGCTGCGCACGCGACGGCGCACACGCACGCGCTGGAAGGTCTGCGCATCCTGCTGGTGGAAGACAACGAAACCAACCAGCAGGTGGCCTGCGAGCTGCTGGGCGACGAAGGTGCCACGGTGAGCGTGGCCGCCAACGGCAGGATCGCGGTGGATACGCTGGGCGCGGACAGCGCCGCGTTCGATGTGGTCCTGATGGACCTGCAGATGCCCGTGATGGACGGCTTCGCGGCAACCCACTGCATCCGCCAGGAACTCGGCCTGACCGACCTGCCCGTGATCGCCATGACCGCCAACGCCATGGCCAGCGACCGCGACGCCTGCCTGGCAGCGGGCATGAACGACCACGTGGGCAAACCCTTCGACCTCGACGCCCTGATCCAGACCCTGCGGCGGCACACTGGTCACTCGCCCGTCCCGCGCAACGGCCATGCCACGCCGCGCGCCGACGCCACGCTGCCGCCGGCACTGCGCACGCGTGCAGCGGCGGCCGGTGTCGAGATGGACGCCGCGATCCGGCGACTGGGCGGCAGCGTCAAGGCCTACACCCGCTTTCTGGAACGCTTCGCCAGCGAGCACGCCCGGCAACTCGGTGAACTCGATGCCGCCGTGGCGGCCGGCAACTTCAAGAGCGGCGCGCGCGTGGCGCACACGCTCAAGGGACTGGCCGCCACCCTGGGCATCCAGCCCCTGGTGGAACTCAGCCTGCAGGCCGAGCAGGCCCTGGCAGCGGCGCACGACGACGCCAGCACCCGGGAGCCGGTACAAGCCCTCAGGGCACATTCACTGGACGCCGTGCGGGAACTGCTGCAGGCCTTGAAGGCGGCGAGCGGCGCGGTGGCCCCAGCGCCGGACGCGCAGGACACGCCATTGGCCGGCCTGACCCTCCTCGTGGTCGACGACAGCGACATCCAGCTCGACATCGCGGGGCACCTGCTGGTGCGCATGGGCGCGCAGGTCGTCACCGAGGCATCCGGCGAAGGCGCGCTGCAACGGCTGGGCGAGCGCAGCATCCAGGTCGACGCGGTGCTCATGGACGTGCAGATGCCCGGCATGGATGGCCTGGAGGCCACCCGCCGCCTGCGCGCACTGCCCGGCCTGTCGGCATTGCCGGTGATTGCGCTGAGCGCCGGCGACCTGCCCGAGGAGCGCGCCGCCGCCCTGAGCGCGGGCATGACCGGCTTCCTCGCCAAGCCGCTGGACCGCCTGGCGCTGCAGCAAGCGCTGCGCGCGCTCGCGCCCTCGGTCCCCGGCGCACCACCGGCGCCCCCACCGCCCCCGCCGCAGGAAGCGCAGGCCGCGCTCCCGGTGTTCGATCTGCACGCCGCGCTGGACCGCCTGGGCGGCGACGAGGCGCTGCTGGTGCGCACGCTGCGCCGCATGTTCGACGAGTTCGGCTCGCTGGGTCGTGAGAGCTGGCCTGTTCAGATGGACAGCGCGGGCCGGCAGGCTCTGGCCTCCCGCATGCACAAGCTCAAGGGCATCGCCGGCACGGTGGAAGCGCGCGTGCTGCACGCCTCGGCCGACGCCATCGAGCGACTGCTGCGCCAGGACGCGGACGAGGCCACGCTGGCGCCAGCATGGCAGGCACTTGGCCCGGCCATCACCGCGCTGGACCAGGCCACGCACGCGTTGCGTCAGCGCCAGGTGCCTGCGGCGGAGAACACTTCGGCGCACGCGCCTGCGCTCGATGACGCACAGCTGGCATTGTTCCGCCAGATGCTGCAGAACCAGGACCTGGACGCACTGGGCTTCTTTGCCGAACACCTGACCGCACTGCGCCAGCGCCTCGGCATCGACACCACAGAGCGCATCGAGCAACTGCTCGACGGCCTGGGCTTCGAGGAAGCCGCCCAGCTCATTGCGCACCCCGCGGCCGGTTGAACCCGGGGTTGCGCGGCTCGGGGGTTCTGTTCAGGGCTTCTTCTTCGCGCCCCGTTGCGGCGGCACGGGCGCGTCGGGCGCACCACGAGGCTTCGCGCCGCTGGTGGACGCACGCGGCGGAGGCACCGGTGCATCGACCGCCGCGCCCGGGTCTTCCTCGCCCGCCACCGACGCCAGCAGGTCGCTGGTGGCGGCGGGATTCGATGGTGCGGGCGAAGGCGCGGGCAGGCGGATGGTGCGGCTCATGGTGCACGGGTAGGCAAAGGGCGCTCCCGCCATCCTACGCCTGCCAGGGTGCTCCCGCGACCCCCATTCAGGGCGCTTCCCGCATGCAGGCACACCCTCTCCCCGGAAGGATCCTGCTGGCAACAGCGGCCGCCGGCCGGGCCATCCCCTAAGATAGGGTCCCGCCATTGGCCGGGTTGGCCAGCGCGGGTCGGCGGTGATGCCAAACCCCGGAGATCAGGGGCCGGCACCGGCCCGGCACGCACCGATGAACACTGCAATTTCCCCCCTGTCACCGGCTGCGGCCGACCTCTCTGCGCACACGCCCATGATGCAGCAGTACCTCGGCCTCAAGGCCGGGCATCCGGACACGCTGCTGTTCTACCGCATGGGCGATTTCTACGAGCTGTTCTTCGGCGATGCCGAGAAGGCCGCGCGCCTGCTCGACATCACGCTGACGCAACGCGGGCAGTCGGCCGGCCAGCCGGTGGTCATGGCCGGTGTGCCTTTCCACTCGGTCGATACCTACCTGGCGCGCCTGATCAAACTGGGCGAATCGGTCGCCATCTGCGAGCAGGTGGGCGACGTGGCCACGGCCAAGGGGCCGGTGGAGCGCAAGGTGGTGCGCGTGGTCACGCCCGGCACGCTGACCGACAGCGAACTGCTCTCCGACAAGACCGAGGCGGTGCTGATGGCCGTGCACCCGGGCGCACGCACCGGCTGCGGCCTGGCCTGGATGTCGGTCACTCAGGGCATCGTGTTCCTCGCGCAGTGCGCCAGCGACGAGCTGGCCGACTGGGTGGCGCGCGTGGCACCGGGCGAAGTCCTCTACAGCGCCGAGGCCACGCCGGCGTTCGAAAAACACGTGCAGTCGCTGGCCGGCCAGGCCGGCAACAATGGCGCGCGGCTGGTGGCGGTGCTGCGCCCGGCCTGGGCCTTCGACGCGGCGCTGGGCCAGCGCAAGCTGCTGGAACAGTTGCAGGCCGCCAGCCTGGCCGCCTGGGACGCGCAGGACATGCCCGACGCCCACGCCGCCGCATCCGCCCTGCTGAACTACGCCGAGCACACGCAGGGCCGCGCCCTCACCCACGTGGCCAGCCTGCAGGTGGCGCGCAGCGGCGAGCGCATCGATCTGCCGCTCAACACCCGGCGCAACCTCGAACTGGTGCAGACGCTTCGCGGCGAGTCCAGCCCCACGCTGTTCTCGCTGCTCGACGTGTGCTGCACCGGCATGGGCAGCCGTGCGCTGCGCAACTGGTTGCTGGAGCCCCGGCGCGATCGCGGCGAGGCGCGTGCGCGCCTGGCCGCCATCGACACGCTGCGCGGTGGCCTGTGGCAGGGCCTGCGCCAGTCGCTCAAGGGCGCCAGCGACGTGGAGCGCATCACCGCGCGCACCGCGCTGCGCCAGGTCAAGCCGCGCGAACTCGTCGGCCTGGGGCAGACGCTGGAGCGCGCCTTGCAACTGGCCCGCCAGCTCGGAGCACAGCCCGAGGGCAGCCTGTTGCACGGCATTGCCGCCCACCTCACGCCGCCGGCTGGCTGCGCCGGGCTGCTGCGCGCCGCCCTGCTGCCCGAACCCGCCGCGCTGGTGCGCGACGGCGGTGTGATCGCCGACGGCTTCGACGCCGAGCTCGACGAGCTGCGCGGCATCCAGAACCACAGCGACGCCTTCCTGATCGAGCTGGAGCAGCGCGAACGCGCGCGCACCGGCATCGCCAACCTGCGCGTGCAGTTCAACAAGGTGCACGGCTTCTACATCGAGGTCACGCAGGGCCAGGCGGCCAAGGTGCCCGACGACTACCGCCGCCGCCAGACACTGAAGAACGCCGAACGTTTCATCACCCCCGAGCTCAAGGCTTTCGAGGACAAGGCGCTCTCCGCGCAGGACCGCGCGCTGGCGCGCGAGAAATGGCTCTACGAGCAGTTGCTCGACGGGCTGCAGGCTTTCGTGGCACCGCTCACGCAGCTCGCGCGCGCCATGGCCACGCTGGACGCGCTGTGCGCCCTGACCGAACGCGCGCTCACGCTGAACTGGTGCGCGCCGCAGTTCGTCGCCGAACCCTGCATCGAGATCCGCGGCGGCCGCCACCCGGTGGTGGAGGCGCGCCTGAACGAAACCAGCGGCGGCAGCTTCATCGCCAACGACACGGTGCTCGGTCCGAAGCAGCGCATGCAGGTCATCACCGGCCCCAACATGGGCGGCAAGAGCACCTACATGCGCCAGGTCGCGGTGATCGTGCTGCTCGCGAGCATGGGCAGCCACGTGCCTGCGGTCTCGTGCCGGCTGGGCCCGATCGATGCCATCCACACCCGCATCGGCGCGGCCGACGACCTGGCCAACGCGCAGTCCACCTTCATGGTCGAGATGACCGAAGCCGCGCAGATCCTGCACGCCGCCACCCCCGAAAGCCTGGTGCTGATGGACGAGATCGGCCGCGGCACCTCCACCTTCGACGGCCTGGCACTGGCCGGCGGCATCGCCACCCACCTGCACGACAGGTCGCGCGCCTTCACGCTGTTCGCCACCCACTACTTCGAACTCACCGAGTTCCCGGCCAACCACCACGCGGCGGTGAACGTGCACGTGAGCGCGGTGGAAGCCGGTGGCAAGGGCGGTGGCGGCATCGTCTTCCTGCACCAGATCGAGCCCGGGCCGGCCAGCCGCAGCTATGGCATCCAGGTCGCGCGCCTGGCCGGTGTGCCCGCCGGCGTGGTGCAGCATGCGCGCCACGCGCTGGCCGCGCTGGAGGCACAGAGCGATGAAAGCCGCAGCCAGGTCGACCTTTTCGCGCCCCCACCTGCGACACTGGAGCCCGAGACCCACCCCCTGCAGGCCGCGATGCAGCAGATCGACCCCGACACCCTGAGCCCGCGCGAAGCGCTGGAACAGCTCTACACCCTCAAGAAATTGGCCAGTTCCTCATGACTTACTGCGTCGCCGTCAAGCTCAACGCCGGCATGGTCTTCCTCTCGGACTCGCGCACCAACGCGGGCCTGGACCAGATCAGCACCTTCCGCAAGATGATCGTCTACGAGAAGCCGGGCGAGCGCTTCATGTGCCTGCTCTCGGCCGGCAACCTGAGCGTGTCGCAATCGGTGCGCGAGATCCTGCAGGTCGAACAGGTGGTCGATCACGAAGGCGGCGAGCCCATCACGATCTGGAACGCCAGGAGCATGTTCGATGCCGCGCGCGTGCTGGGCGCTGCGGTGCGCCACATCTACGAACGCGACGGCGACTCGCTGCAGCGCGCCGGCGTGGAGTTCAACGTGTCCATGATCTTCGGTGGCCAGATCCAGGGCGAGGGCATGCGCCTGTTCCAGGTCTACTCGGCCGGCAACTTCATCGAGGCCACGTCGGAGACGCCGTTCTTCCAGGTCGGCGAATCCAAGTACGGCAAGCCGGTGCTGGACCGCGTGATCACACCCACCACGCCGCTGGACGAAGCCGCCAAATGCGTGCTGGTGTCGATGGATTCGACGCTCAAGTCCAACCTGTCGGTGGGCCTGCCACTGGATCTCGCGGTCTATGAGGTCAACCGCCTGCAGTCCGACAAGATCACCTGCATCGACGACAACAACCCCTACTTCCGCATGCTGCACAACACCTGGGGCCAGAAGCTGCGCGAGGTTTTCGACAGCATCGAGGACCCGACCTGGAACGGCGGGCACACCGAAGTTCCGCTGCTGTGCGACAACCCGCGCGCGCGGCCGCTGCGCAAGATCACGAACGCGAGCGAAAAGCTGATCTGAAAAAAAGCATGTCGCTGATCATCTTCTCCCACGCCAACAGTTTCCCCGCCAGTACCTACGCCGTTCTTTTCAAGTCCCTGCGCTCGCGTGGTCACACGGTGCGCGCGGTGGACCGTTTCGGCCACGACCCGCGCTACCCCGTCACCAGCAACTGGCCGCACCTGGTGCAACAACTGGCCGACTTTGCCAGCCCCGAGATCGAGGGCCACGGCGACGGCGCCTGGCTGGTGGGGCATTCGCTGGGCGGGTTCCTGAGCCTGATGTGCGCCGCGCGCCACCCCGTGCTGGGTGGTCATCCGGTCAAGGGGGTGCTGCTGATCGATTCACCGGTGCTCGGCGGCTGGCGCGCCCGCACGCTGGAGCTGGTCAAGCGCACGCAGCTGGTGGGCTCCATCTCGCCCGGCAAGGTGAGCCGCGGACGCCGCCGCAGCTGGCCCGACGCGGAGGCGGTCCATGCGCACTTCAGCGGCAAGAAGGCCTTTGCCGACTGGGACCCACAGGTGCTGCGCGACTACATCGACCATGGCACGCGCGACGAGATCGACGCGCAAGGCCATACCCACCGCGTGCTCGCCTTCGAGCGCGAGGTGGAGACCGCCATCTACAACACCCTGCCCCACAATCTCGACCGCCTGCTGCGCCGCCATCCACTGCAATGCCCGGTCGGCTTCATTGGCGGCACGCGATCGCTGGAAATGCAGCAGGTCGGCATGGCCATGACGAACCGCCTGGTGGACACGCGCCACCCCGGGCGCAAGACCCTGGTCGAGGGCAGCCATCTCTTCCCCATGGAGCGGCCACTGGAAACCGCCGCAGCGATCGAATCCACATTGCGTGCGTTGGGTCACGCACCATGAACCACCCGCGGGCAGATACGGACGCGAAGAATGGGCCGGCTCCGGTATAACCACCGCTGCCGTCCAACATGCCCACTGTGCCCGATCCCCTGAAGCCGTCCACCGCGACTGTCCACCCGCTGCAGCGGGTGTGGCAGCGCGTGACGGCCTGGCAACCCGAGCAGCATCCACTGTGGGCGCGCCTGCTGGTGGCCTTTGCGCTGACGCTGCTCGCGGCCTGGATGCGGATCGCGCTGGCGCCCGCCGAGTCCGGTGGCCGCTTCATCACCCTGTCCCTGGCCGCGGCCCTCTCGGCGCTGTATGGCGGCTTTCTTGCCGGCATGTTCAGCACCGTGGTCGGCATGGTGGTGATCAACTTCTTCCTGATCAAACCCTACTTCAGTCTGGTGTTCGAGAACCCGGCCGAGGCGTTCTGGCTCAACCTGTGGCACCTGATCACGCAGCTCGTGGTGGTGGGCTCGATCGCGCTGATGCAGCGCCAGAACCGGAACCTGCACCGGGCCACCGAACTGATACAGCGCGGCAAGCAACAGCTCGAGGACACCTTCGAGCAGGGCGCCACCGGCATGGCCCACAGCTACATCAATGGCGGATGGATCCGGGTCAACCAGACCTACTGCGACATCATCGGCTACACCAAGGCCGAAGTGCTGCAGATGCATTTCCGGGACTTCACCCACCCGGACGACCTGGATCTCGACCTCAGCCAGTTCCACCGCGCGCTCAACGACGAAATCTCGCACTACAGCTTCGAGAAGCGCTACATCCACAAACGTGGCCATGTGGTCTGGGCCTTCCTCACCATCTCGCTGGTGCGCAAGGAATCGGGCGAGGCGGACTACGTGATCGCGGTGGTGCAGGACATCACCGCCCTCAAGCACACCGAACAGGCCCTGCGCACCAGCGAACGCCTGCTGGGTCAGGCACACGAGCTCGCCGGCCTGGCGAGCTGGCAGGCCGATGTCGCCTCCACCCGCTTCGTCACGCTGGCGGGCTCGCACCGGGTGCTCGGCCTGCCCTCCGCCGAGTTCACGGGCGAGCAGTTGCTGGCGCTCACGCACCCTGACGACAAGGAGCGGGCGGCGGCGCTGTGGGCGCTCGCGCTGCAAGGCAAGGCCACGTACCAGCTGGAATACCGTCTGCTGTTCGGTGGCGAGGAGCGCTGGTTCAGCGTGCGCGCGGAATTCGAGCGGGATGCGAGCGGGCGCGCGGTGCGCGCCCTGGGCGTCACGCGCGACATCACCGAGCGCAAGCACAACGAAATGCAGATCCAGCAGCTCAATGCCTCGCTCGAGCAGCGCATCCAGTCGCGCACGGAAGCGCTGAAGGCCGCCTATGACGAGCTCGAGAGCTACTCGTACGCGGTGGCGCACGACCTGCGCTCGCCGCTGCGCATCATCAATGGCTTTGCCCAGGCCCTGCAGGAGGACCACCCCATCCTGGCCGGTGAGAGCCTGCCGCACCTGCAGCGCATCATGGCCGCGAGCAAGAAGATGGGCGAGCTCATCGACGCCCTGCTCACGCTCTCGCAGTTCTCGCGCGGAGAGCTGCAGCGCAAGCCGGTCAACCTCAGCGCCATCGCCACGCGCCTGCTCGACGAGTTCGCGGGCGCCGACCCGCAACGCAAGGTGCGTCGCCAGATCGAGCCTGGCCTGCATGTCATGGCCGACCCGACACTGGTGGAAGCCCTGATGCAGAACCTGCTGCACAACGCCTGGAAGTACACCGCGCAGAAGGAAGACGCCTTCATCCGCGTGTACGCGGAGAGCGTGCAGGGCCAGCGGCGCTTCATCGTCAGCGACAACGGCGCGGGCTTCGACATGGCGCGCGCGGCCAAGCTGTTCCAGCCGTTCCAGCGCCTGCACATGCCGCACGAGTTCAGCGGCATCGGCATCGGCCTGGCCACCTCGCTGCGCATCGTGCAGCGCCACGGCGGCGAACTCCAGGCCAGGGCCGCGCCGGGTCAGGGCGCCACCTTCAGCTTCACGCTCAACACCCGGCTGCTGACCTGAACCCCCGGCCCTGCGGGGCGGTGCAGGCTGCAGCGGGCTGCATTTCACACCGCCCAGGCCGCGTTTCGCGCCACGGCGCGGGCATTCCGTCGCACACGCGTGGCACCACGGCAGCGCCGCCGGCACAGTGCGCTCCATTCCCCACGACGGAGCCCACCATGCAACTCACGCCCCTCATCGCCGTGCACATGACCGCCGCCATCGCGGCCATCGCCATCGGCCCCGTCGCGCTCTGGGCGCGACGGGGCCATGCGGCCAGCCTGCCAGGCCGCCAGCGCCCGCGCCTGCACCGCGCGGCCGGCTACGCCTGGGTCACGCTGATGCTGGCCACCGCCATCTCGGCCATCTTCATCCGCGACTTCCGGCTGCCCAACATCGCGGGCTACACGCCCATCCACCTGCTGGTGCCGCTGGTGTTCGGCAGCCTGTTCTTCTCGTTCCGCTTCCTGCAGCGCGGCGAACTGAATGCCCATCGCCGCGTGATGGTGTGGCTCTACGTGAGCGCCTGCCTGGTCGCCGGCGCCTTCACCCTGGTACCCGAGCGCTACCTCGGCAACCTGCTCTGGCACCAATGGCTCGGCCTGGTCTGAGCCCCACCCTTTTTCCCTCATCCACCTGGAGAACACCATGCACCCCTTGAACACCCCGATGTCTCCCGAAGAACTCGACCGCCTCGCACGCCGCCGCGCCGGCGCCCGCATGGGCTGGTACGTGCATGCGCTCGTGTTCCTCGCCGTCAACGCCATGCTGGCCATGATCTCCTTCTCCAGCGGGCGCCACTGGGCGATCTACCCGGCACTGGGCTGGGGCCTGGGCCTGCTGGTCCATGGCGTGGCCGTGTGGGTCGCACTCGGCGGCGGCGGGCTGCAGCAGCGCCTGGTGGCGCAGGAGCGCGAACGGCTGGTGCGCGAACGCAGCGGCCTGTGAACCCGGCGGCGGCCATGCGGGATACTGCGGCCATGCCACCGTTCAATCCCGCCTTCATCGCGCGCCGCGCCTTCGGCGCCGTGGTGTTCAACACCGTGATCGCGCTGGCCATCACGGCCGTCATGGGAGAACGCTTCGCGATCAACCTGGTGTATTCGCAGTGCATCGGCCTGGGCATCTGGGCCCTGATCGACGGCGGGCGCCATGTGTTGCACCCCAGCGGCTGGCCCGGCGTGGCGCCGATGGCGGTGCTGGTGGTGGGCGCGGTGCTGGCGTCCTACCCGGGCGGCGTCATGCTGGCCAACCTGCTGCTGGGGCGCGAGCTGCTCACGGGCCTGAGCAACTTCCCGCGCGCCACGATCGGCTTCGTGCTCATGTCGCTGGCGGCCGGCGGTTTCGGCGCCTACTACTTCACCAGCAGCGCCATGCTTGCCGGCGCCCGCCTGGCCCGGGAAGAAGCTCTGCGCCAGGCCAGCGAGGCGCGGCTGAAGCTGCTCGAATCGCAGCTGGAGCCGCACATGCTGTTCAACACCCTGGCCAACCTGCGCGCGCTCATCGGCACCGACCCCGACCGCGCCACCGCCATGCTCGACCGCCTCAACGACTTCCTGCGCGCCACGCTCGCCGCCTCGCGCACCGAAGCCACCGCCGGGCGCCACACCCTGCAGGCCGAATTCGACCGCCTGCGCGACTACCTCGAACTGATGGCCGTGCGCATGGGACCGCGCCTGCGCTACCGGCTGGACCTGCCCGAGGCCCTGGCCAGCCAGCCCGTGCCACCGCTGCTGCTGCAGCCGCTGGTGGAGAACTGCATCCGCCACGGGCTGGAGCCCAGCCGTGAAGGCGGCGAGGTTCGCGTCATGGCGCGCCGTGGCGCCGGCGTGCAGGACCTGGAACTGGAAGTGAGCGACACCGGTGTGGGCTGCGCGCCTTCGCCCACACCCGGTTTCGGCCTGACGCAGGTGCGCGAGCGCCTGGCCACCGCCTACCCGGGTCGCGCCGCGCTCGACTGGCAGGCCAGCCCCGGTGGCGGTACCCGCGCGTTGCTCACGCTGCCCCTGCACACGCCCGCCACCACGCCATGAACGCCACCGCCCTGATTGCCGAGGACGAACCCCTGCTGGCCCAGGCGCTGCAGGCCGAGTTGGCGCGTGCCTGGCCCGGCCTGCGCATCGTCGCCACCGTGGGCGACGGCGACGCCGCCGTGGCGCAGGCGCTGGCGGCGCGGCCCGACGTGCTGTTCCTGGACATCCGCATGCCCGGCCAGACCGGCCTGCAGGCCGCCGCCGAACTGGCCGAGGACTGGCCCGACGGACAGCCCTTTCCCGCGCTGGTGTTCGTCACCGCCTACGACGCCTACGCGGTGGAAGCTTTCGAGGCGCAGGCGGTGGACTACGTGCTCAAGCCGGTGCAATCCGAGCGCCTGGCACGCACCGTGCAGCGCGTGCAGCAGGTGCTGGCGCAGCGGCAGCCCGCTGCAGGTGCATTCGACGAGGCCACGCTGGCCCGCCTGCGCGCTTTGCTCGTGGCGGGCGAAGCTCCAGCCGCCACGGCCGCGCCGCGCCTGCAGGTGATCCCCGCGAGCGTGGGCCAGGGCGTGCGCATGGTGCCCGTGGCCGAGGTGATGGTGTTCGAGGCGGCCGACAAGTACGTGCGCGTGCTCACTGCGGACAGCGAGGTGCTGATCCGCACCCCGCTCAAGGAACTGCTGCCGCAGCTGGACCCGGCCGTGTTCTGGCAGATCCACCGCGGCACCGTGGTGCGCGCCGACGCGATCCACAGCGTCACGCGCAACGAGGCCGGGCGCCTGAGCCTGCGCCTGCGCGGCAGGCCAGAAGCGCTCGCCGTGAGCCGGCTCTACGCGGAGCGCTTCAGGGCGATGTGAGGTCGCTCAACGATGGCCGCCGCGATGGCCGTGCCCATGGCCGTGGCCATGGCCGCGCTTGTGCCCATGGCGGCGGTCGTCCCAGCGCGGGCCGTGGCCCCAGTGCGAGCGGTACACCGGGCGCGGCACGTAATACACAGGCGGCGGTGCGTAGTAGATGGGCCGGGGGGCGTAGTAGATCGGGCGCGGCGCGTAGTACACCGGCGGGCTCACGTGGTAGACCGGTGGCGCGTTCGACGCGCCCACGACCACACCCGGCGCATGCACGCCGATGGACCAGTGGATGTCGCCGCGGGCGTGGGCCAGCGAACCCATCGTGGACAGCGCCCAGGCGCCTGCCGCCAGGGTGGCGATGGCAAGGCCTCGGGCGAGTCCCGAGCTGCGGCGCCAGGGGGTTTTGAGGGTCTGCACATTCATGTGGGGCTCCTTGGCAGGGCGTCGGTGCGCCCCGTGCCCTTATTACAGGGAATTCCGCGTTAACCTGTTCCGCATGTACGGTCAAAGTCGTTGCCAGACGTAACGCCCGCCGCTTCTTTACATTGAAATCCGCATGAAACACCCCAGCCCCGCCACCGCCCCCGACGTGCTCCACTTCTGGCTCGGTGACGGTCTGCAGCTCGGCTGGTGTTCGGACGACCGGCGCAGCCTGTGGTTCGGTGGCGGCGCCGCGCAGGACGCGCTGGTGCGCGAGCGCTTTGGCCCGCTGGTGGAACAGGCGATCGACGGCGGCCTGCAGGACTGGGAGCACCCGATCACCCACCGCCTGGCGCTGGTGCTGCTGCTCGACCAGTTCACCCGCAACGTCCACCGGGGCCAGGCACGCGCCTTTGCCGGCGACGCGCGGGCGCAGCGGCTGGTGCGCCAGGCCATCGACAGCGGGCAGGACCTCGAACTCGCACCCGTCGGGCGGGCCTTTCTCTACATGCCACTGGAGCACGCCGAAGACCTGGCCATGCAGCACGAGTGCGTGCGCTGCTTCCAGCGCCTGCTCGACACCAGCCCGCCCGAGCTCCAGGACAAGCTGCGCGGCAACCTGCAGTTCGCCGAACAGCACCGGGACATCGTGGCGCGCTTCGGCCGCTTCCCGCACCGCAACGCCGCGCTCGGGCGCACCAGCACGCCCGAAGAAGTCGCCTTCCTGCAGGACGGCCCGCGCTTCGGCCAGTGAGCGCAGGCAGGCCGCGGGGCCTGTCACCTCAAGGCAGCGCGGAAGTCATACGCTCGTCACGGGCGGTTTCTACAAACGTGGGTTTCCACCACAACACAGAGACTGACCCATGCGCTTCCAGCGGCCTGCCCCCTCCTCACCCCGCCTGCTCACCGTATCCCTGCTCATGGGCGCCGTGCTCGCCGCCTGTGGCGGGGGCAGCGACGCACCCGCGCCCGCACCCGGCCCGGTGGTGGAGGCCACGCCAGCGGGCCTCACCCTGGAGAAGATCGGCGGCTACAGCAGCGGCCAGTTCGGCGTCAGCGCGGCCGAGATCCCGGCCTTCGACGCCGCCAGCCGCCGCCTGTTCGTGGTCAATGCCCAGCTGGGCGCGGTCGACGTGCTCGACCTGAGCGACCCCACGAACCCGGTGAAGATCGCCGTGCTCGACGCCACCGCCGTGCTGGCCGGCGCCGAGATCAACAGCGTGGCCGTGCACGACGGCATCGTCGCCGTGGCGATCCAGGCCCCCGTGAAAACCGACAACGGCCGCATGGCGCTGTACCGCGCGAGCGATCTCGGCCTGATCAGCTCGGTGACCGTGGGCGCCCTGCCCGACATGGTCACCTTCACGCCCGACGGCAACACCGTGCTGGTGGCCAACGAAGGCGAGCCCAGCGACGACTACCAGACCGACCCCGAAGGCAGCATCAGCGTCATCGACGTGAGCACGCCCGCCACGCCGGTGGTGCGCACCGCCGGCTTCACCGCCTTCAACGCCCAGGCCGCCGCGCTGCGCGCTGCCGGTGTGCGCATCTACGGCCCGAACGCCACGGTGGCGCAAGACCTGGAGCCCGAGTACATCGCCGTCTCGGCCGATGGCAGCACCGCCTGGGTGACGCTGCAGGAGAACAACGCCCTGGCCCGCTTGAACATCGCCACGGCCACCGTCACCGACGTGCTGCCGCTGGGCTTCAAGGACCACGGCGTGGCCGGCAACGAGATCGACGCCTCCGACACCGACGGCTCGACCATCAACATCCGCACCTGGCCCGGCGTGCGCGGCATGTACCTGCCCGACAGCATGGCCTCGTACACCGTGGGTGGCCAGACCTACCTCGTCACCGCCAACGAAGGCGACGCGCGCGCCTGGGGCGAGGACAACGCAGACTACTGGAATGGTGACGCCAGCAAGGGTTTTGTCGAAGAGTTCCGCGTCAAGCACCTCGTCAACCGCAACGGCTGGGCGGGCCGCGCGGGCGACGACCTGCCACCGCAGCTCAACGCGCTGGCCGCCGGTGGCCTGCTCAACCCGGCCACCTTCGGCTACTGCGGCGCCATCGACGGCGACCCACTGGGCTGCCGCGCCGACGCCGCGCTCGGCCGCCTCAACATCAGCTGGACCATGGGCTACCGGATGGACGCCATGGGCGCGCCGGTGATGTTCAACGCCGCCGGCGTGCAGGACCCGGCCGGCAACCGCCTCATGTACGACCAGCTCTACAGCTATGGCGGCCGCTCCTTCAGCATCTGGAACGCCAATGGCGGTCTGGTGTGGGACTCGGGCGCCGAGATCGAGAAGTTCCTGGCCAGCGCGGACTGCATGCTTGGCCAGGGCCGCAACATTCCCTGCGCGACGTACTTCAACTCGGGCCACGACGAAGGCAACGCCATGGACAGCCGCAGCGACGCCAAGGGCCCCGAGCCCGAAGGCCTCGCGCTGGGCAAAATCGGCAACAAGACCTTCGCCTTCATCGGCCTGGAGCGCATGGGCGGCGTGCTGGTGTACGACATCACCAACCCCGCCGCGCCCACGCGCGTGGACTACCTGAACACCCGCGACGAATGGGTCACCGACCCGCCGAGCCTGGCCACCGCCGGCGACCTCGGCCCCGAAGGCCTGGCGTTCATCCCCGCCGCACGCTCGCCCAACGGCAAGCCGCTGCTGGTGGTGGGCAACGAAGTGAGCGGCACCACCGCGGTGCTGCAGCTCAACCTGACGTACTGAACGTCAGCCCGACGCCAGCGGCCGCAGCGCCGCTGGCAACCAGCCGGCCAGGCGGGCGTGGATGGCGGCCTCGTGCCGCTGCCACCAGATGCCCAGCGCCACCACGCCCAGCCCCAGCAGCGTGAGCGCAAACGGGAACAACAGGCTGTCCTCGAACACGCGCCAGGCCAGGTAGCCGACGTAGCTGGCCACGCCAATGGCGCCGAGCACGGTGAACACGCGCCGCCCAATGGCCGCGCCCAGAAACACCATCGCCACGTTGATCAGCGCGTACAGGAATTTGTTGAACTCCGATTCGCTCTCGCGCAGGCTCAGGCCGCACCAGAACATGAGGGCGCCGAACAGGTAGAGCCAGAAGGCGAAGTCCTGCCGGTCTTCGGCGTTCGTGGCGGTGCGCGTGCGCAGGTCCACCCACACGGCGATGGCGCAGGTGGCCAGGCCGAACACCAGCGACACGTCGCGCGTGAATGCCCAGTCGAAGCCGTCCTTCTGCATCAGCATGTGCGCCACATCCATGCTGAGGTACCAGATGGTCACGGCCACCGGCATCACCATGAAGGGCAGCTTGAAGCGGTAGAGCAGCACCACGGCGGCGGCCAGCGTGGCGAACTCCAGCGTGAGCCAGCGCCAGTCGATGAAGCGGTGGTAGTCGCGGTAGCTGTCGGGCCCGCCTTCCGGCCACAGGCCGATGCCCGACTGGAACGCCCACACCGCCAGCGGCACCAGGCACGCGGCCAACGTGGCCAGCACACCGGCCGGTGTGCGCAGGCCCTTGTGCAGCAGGTTCTGCGCCACCAGCAGCGCACCCGTGAGGTAACCCACCGCGAGCACGAACACGCCCCAGGCGCCGAACAGTTCCCAGCCCAGCGTCATGAACAGCGTCATGGCGCCAATGGCCAGCATGCCGCCGAAGTAATAGAGCGTGTTGGTGAAGCTGAAGGCCGGGCCGCGGTCGAACGGCGCGGGGTGTGTGGGCATGGCCTGCAGGGCGCCCGCGGCGGCCTCAGCGTCCTCGCGCTCGAGTTCGGCCGCCGTCGGCACCGCAGCGCCCCCACCAGCCACCACGCGCAGCGGGCTGCCCGGCGTGGCCCAAGAGGCCCAGAGCGCGTGCGCCTCGGTCGGCAGGATGGCGCCGCGCTCCACGGCGGCCTCCACGTCGCGCCAGCCGATCTGCACACGCACCGACGGCAGGAACACGTCCTCCGTCTGCGTGATCTCCCACCGCGTGGGCTCGTCGGTGGGCATGGTGTCGGGGTTGTCGCTCTTGTTCATGTCGGTTTCCTCTCTTCCTGTTCGGCAGCACGATACCAGCCCGCCCCCGTTCAAGCGGAGCCTCCTCCCGTTCAGACGGAGCTTCCTTCCGTTTCGGGCCGAGCCGCCTCCCGTTCGGGCTGAACCGCCTCCCGTTCGGGCTGAGCCCCCCTCCGTTCGGGCTGAGCCCCCCTCCGTTCGGGCTGAGCCTGTCGAAGCCCTCACCCACACGTTGGCAAACCCTTCGACAAGCTCAGGGCGAACGGAAGTGAGGCTCAGGGCGACCGGTTTCCTCCCGCAGCAAGCCGCATCAAGCATCAATAGAATGCGACATGAGCTCCACCACCCCCGGCAACAAGCCGAACAACGCCCCCACCGCCGACGGCGAACACAAGGTCAGCAACTTCCTGCGCCAGATCATCGAACACGATCTGGCCGCCGGCACCTACACCCAGCGCCGCTGGGGTGGCAGCCCCGGCGACGCCGCCCACCACGCCGCCGGCCAGCCCGACCCGGCGAAGATCCGCACCCGCTTCCCGCCCGAGCCCAACGGCTACCTGCACGTGGGCCACGCCAAGAGCATCTGCCTGAACTTCGGCCTGGCGCGCGACTACGGCGGCGTGTGCCACATGCGCTTTGACGACACCAACCCCGAGAAGGAAGACACCGAGTACGTCAACAGCATCCTGGACGCGGTGCAGTGGCTCGGCTTCAACTGGGAAGCCAACGGCCAGCAGCACCTGTACCAGGCCAGCGACTACTTCAGCTTCATGTACCGCGCCGCCGAATACCTGGTGGAAACCGGCCACGCCTACGTGGACGAGCAGACCACCGAGCAGATGCGCAGCAACCGCGGCGACTTCGGCAAACCCGGCGTGGACAGCCCCTTCCGCAACCGCACGCCGGCCGAGAACCTGGCGCGTTTTCGGGAAATGCGCGACGGCCTGCACGAAGACGGCAGCATGGTGCTGCGCGCGAAGATCGACATGGCCAGCCCCAACATCAACCTGCGCGACCCGGCCATCTACCGCATCCGCCGCGCCACGCACCACCACACCGGCGACCAGTGGTGCATCTACCCGATGTACACCTTTGCGCACCCGATCGAGGACGCGCTGGAACAGATCACCCACAGCCTGTGCACGCTGGAATTTGAAGACCAGCGCCCGTTCTACGACTGGCTGCTGGAACGCCTCTGCGAAGGCGGCCTGCTGCAAAGCCCGCCGCCGCGGCAGTACGAATTTGCGCGGCTGAACCTGACGTATGTGATCACCAGCAAACGCAAGCTCGCGCAGCTGGTGTACGACCACAAGGTCAGCGGCTGGGACGACCCGCGCATGCCAACAATAGTCGGCCTGCGCCGGCGCGGCTACACGCCCGAGAGCATCCAGCTGTTCGCCGAACGCATCGGCGTGACCAAGAGCGATTCGTGGATCGACTACAGCACGCTCGAAGGCTGCCTGCGCGAAGACCTGGAAAACAAGGCCCACCGCGGCATGGCCGTGCTCGACCCCGTCAAGCTGGTGCTCACCAACTGGGCCGACGTCTTCGGCGCTGACGACCACACCGAAGACTGCACCCAGCCCGCCCTGCCCCACAGCGCCATCGCAGAAGGCCAGACCCCGCCGCCGGACCGCGTGTTCAAGATCGGCAAGGAGGTCTGGATCGAACGCGAAGACTTCGAGGAAGTGCCACCCAAGGGCTACAAGCGCCTGTTCCCCGGCAACGTGGTGCGCCTCAAAGGCGGCTACGTCATCGAATGCACCGGCGTAGGCGCGAAAGACGCGAACGGCCAGGTGACCGAAGTGCACGCCAAAGTGATCCCCGGCACCAAGAGCGGCACCCCCGGCGCCGACAGCGTGAAAGCCAAAGCCGCCATCACCTGGGTGAGCATGGCCAGCGGCGTCAAAGCCGAAGTGCGCCTGTACGACCGCCTGTTTCTGGACGCCCAGCCGGATGCCGGTGGCAAGGACTTTATTGAAGCGCTGAACCCGGACAGCTTGAAGGTGGTGACGGCGTATGTGGAGCCGTCACTGGCTGCGGCGAAACCGGATGAGAAGTTCCAGTTTGAGCGACATGGGTACTTTGTGGCGGATCGGGCGGATCACTTGGCTTCGGGGGGGAAGCCGGTGTTCAATCGGGTTGCGGGGTTGAAGGATAGTTGGGGAAAGTGATATCTGCCAATAGGATCTACTGAAAAAAGGCCGGGACACGTCAATGTCACCGGCCTTTTGCATTACAAGCGCAACCAGAAATAACGGCAACAAGCCAAACATGGCACCAAGAGGAATGTCAACCATTAATCATCAGTGCTGGCCAAAACGCTTGATTGATCGCCATGCTCACAGATTGAGTAGCACTTCGCTTAACACCATCCATTAAAGGTTTATTATAGTTAAAGTCGTAAATGAACTTTGGCTCATCTGAATTCATTCGAATCCCCAAAAAACCATACCACAAGAGCAAATCAATAGTGCGCGCCGCTTGATCTGCGCTAAGGCCGGAATTCGTCAACTTATTCGTGACCTCCACTTCGGAAAGTATCGATGGAGAGGCTACAAATGCATACAACGCACCATCTGCACCAACTGAAACGTCGCGCAGCTCATATCCAATATCGCGCAACAGGTCGGCAGAATATGCAACTACTCCTTTCTCAATATCGCCTCCCTCAATCACCTCATGATTTAAGTTGATCGCAAAACTCTTGCAATGATTTATTAAGTTCAGCAAAAATCTGGGACGCATCAAGGAGCGATCAATCAAGAATTGCGAAGTTTCTTCACCCCTATAGTGGCTAACAAATAAACGCAACCAAGCCGCCTTGAAGTCCAAACCTTCATCCAATCCATTGGATACAATGCGAAGACGCACGAGTTCACGAAGCAAATCAGGATCCGTCCAATCCAATACAACGCTAGCCTCCTTTCCTCGATCGGAAGTCTCCTTGACCAACAATTCGTAGACATCATTTCGCAAAAATACAACTGATCGCACCTTGAGGTCTGAGCTCCCAAACTGTCGCTCGATCTTTCGAGTGGCATCGATAAGAGCTCGAATCATCAGCAAATCCTCATGCTGCAAACCTGAAGTTGGCCAACCATTATCAATATTATCGAACAACAACCACAACACTTGCTTGTTCTCGAGATATTTACCCAACACCCGCTTAAGCTCTTTGACATCGTGTTTGTAGAGCAGTTCGGTAACCTCAGGAGCACTCAAACTGATATTCAAATCGGAACCATATTTCGATTGATATTCAGAATAGATCTTCTCCATCAAAACAGACATGCGCTCAGAAAAATCACCCTCTGAGTCATATCCGTCATTTCGATATAGTTCAGACAGCTTTCGATAACCATCGTACAAACTGTGATCATGCACATGTCGCTGCTTGTCCTTCTGAAGAATCTTGTAGCATATCTCCAATAGCAGTACGTATTCCCAGAACGCAGTGATTGTGTGCTGATACGTACCCTCCGCCAAAAATTGCAGAATCCGCTCTTTGAACTTAATTAGCTTGTAACCGTCCGGTTTCAGGTCAAGAATTATGTTTTGGCTTGGATTCTTTTCTCGTTCAGCGTCTCTAATTTGCAGAAAAATAGCGGACTTGCCGGACCCTTTCCTACCAACGACCAAATGCGCCTCCCCACGCAACGACTTCAAGAACTGATCAGTCTCGAGATAATATCTCTCCAAATCCCGCATCTCATTCTCGGCAGATGTGGCTCCCAAATTTAACTTCTTTATAAAAGATCGCTCATACTTTATTGATGAGTCACCCAACCTCTGAAATGCTTGAGTAACATCTACTGCGAATGCCTCAATTGCTCGATTAACATCATTCGGATGGTAAGTAACTTCAGCAAAATCACGATAATCAAGGGGAACCGGTTCGTCTCCGGACTGAAGAATGCACAAAGCCTTGCCCATCCCATCCGACAATCCCGCCACAAATGCAGCACGCATATTGTGAATACTTGCTCCGGTTGCATTAGATGCCAACAGAGGAACTACAACACCATACGATTGCGCCACCTGCGTTATTGCATCATAAGCAGATAAACGCGGAGCCTCATTTGGATCGAACGTCCTAAATATAAACCCCGCCTTCTTTATTCTCGAAACGATTCGACTGGACCAGTCCGTTTTATTCGGAGTGTCGATTAAGTACACAGGGGCTTTTATATTCAATAAAGCGGATACGTCGAGCGGCTTTGAAGAAGTAGCATTTTGCAGTATTAACGCCATCTCTGCCGAATTCTGGTACTCCTTATACCCTAATGTGTCAAATATCCCCACGTCAGATATTTTCATTCCCCTAGGCTGAATTGCTTTGTTTTTAACAAGCAGCACTCTTTTTGACTTTCCGATTGCATATCCGATCTCATAAGCAACATTAAAGTTGAGTTCAGTAATATCTGCAACCACAAAATCGGCCGACTCAATGTCATTCAACACTTCGGTGGAAATGAAGTGGCCAACAATATCGAGTGCAGTCCAAGTCTTGACAATCACACCGCCGCTTACTTTTCTGCCCTCATCTATTGCACGCTCAATTGTTTGCCCAATCTCTACAGGCGAGGACGCATACGCAAAAAAACCAACTATTTCACTCATGCTCTTATCCTTGAAAGTAGCCATCAAAATCAAATCACTAACACCGTACAACCACTCGAATTAGCACGACATCATTGATGCAAACCGCCCGTCCCCACCCATCCCGATGATCAGCCGGTGCGTGGCCCGCGTGGCACCCACGTAAAACAGCTTGGCCTCCTCGCGTTCGTCTTCGCCCTTCGCGGGCATGTTGCCCGCGCCCACCAGCGCCACCACCGGGAACTCCAGCCCTTTGCTGGCGTGCATGGTCAGCACCTTGATGGTGTCGGCGGCGGGGTCGAAGCTGCCCGCGCCTTTGCGCACCTGGTGCGGCAGGCCGCGCTGGCGCAACACGCCGGCGCATTCGTCCATCTCGCTGTAGTGCCGGCAAATGATGGCCATGTCGCCCCAGGCGTGGCCTTCCTGGTGGGCGGAGCCCAGCAGCTCGGCCACGCGCGTGGCTTCGGCCCGCAGGCTGGGCAGGCGGATGATGAGCGGCGCTTCGCCGTCGCGCCCGCAGCTCACGGGCTTGAGCATGGGGATGCCGTCTTCGTCCTTGTCTTCGGCGGTCAACAGATCGGCGGCCACGAGGCTGGCGGTCTGCAAGATCTGCCGCGTGTTGCGGTAGTTGATCTTGAGGATGGTGGTGCGCCCCTGTGCCTGAATGCCCACGCTCTTGAAGCTGAACTGCTTGCTTCGGCTGCGCTCGTAAATGCTCTGCGCGTCGTCGTACAGCACCAGCAGGCTGTTGGTGGCGGGGTCCACCATCTGCGTGATGAGCTTGAGCCATTCGGGCGCGAAGTCGTGGCCTTCGTCAATCAACACGGCCTGGTATTGCCCGCTGGGAATCTGCTGGCGGTCCACGCCGTTGATCACGCGCTGCACCATGTCGGCCATCTTGGCGCCCACGGGCATGCGGGGGTCGGGCAGGGTCTGGCCAAAGGCCACCAACTGGTCGCGGCACCACTTGTGAAAGTGCACCGCGTGCACGCGGTCGGCAATGCCTTTGGCGGTCATCACGCGGGCGAGCTGCTTGGCCAGCGGCTCGTTGTAGCAAAGCATGAGGATGGGTTTGCTCGCGGCGGTGTGTGCCTTGGCCAAGTGCTCGGCGCGGTAGCCCAGCAGCATGGTCTTGCCCGAGCCGGCCACGCCGTGAATCACGCGGTGCCCGTCGCCCAGGCTGCGGGCCAGCTGCTCTTGCTGAATGTCCATGACCCGCATGACGCTGGGCATCTCGGCGGCTTCGTCGCTGTCGTCAAACAGGGCGCCTTGCACCTGCACGCGCACTTCGGGAAACATGATCCAGCGCACGCGGTCGAGCTGCGGCAACGACATGACGTTGCCGAACGCGTGCGGAAACATGTTCCACAGGCGTTGCTGAAATTGCTCCGGGTCTGTGGACTCGGTCATCTCGTCGGAGCAGATGACGTAGTGCGGCTCAATGGCCTCGCCAAGGCCGGCCATTTCAAACTGCTTGCGCGTGATGCGGGTGAACACCACGCCATGGCCCCAGGGAAATGCCAGCTTGCCTTGGTGGGGCCCGGATGGCTGCACCAGTTGTTCGTCGCGCTCCAGCGCGTTGACGACTTGAATGGCGCAATGCCGCGCTTGCGCCAGCGGGTTGATGACTACCTTCACATGCCCGTCAGGAATGATTTCCCAAGCCTGGCGCGTGGCGCTCTTGATGGTCTCCAGCTTCCAGTCTTTGGTCTCCAGGATCAGCAGCCCACGGCGTGGGTGCAGGATCACAAAGTCGGGGTGCGATTGTTTGGGGCCGACGGGCACGTCGTACCAGAGCAGGTAGTCGTCCTCCAGCTTTTGCTCCAGTCTCTCGGCAAGACGTTTCTCGCCTTGAGTCATGCGCGAAAGGCAAGCGCCCAGTGCAGGTATGAGTGTGGCCATCTAGTTGTAAGTAATTGCGTCCCCGGGGCACATGATGCACGCAATCGAATCGGCCGCAACCCAAAGCCTGCCAGTCGGTGCAACCCAAACTACAACCGCACCCTTCCACCACCTTTCCAAGACCGCTCCCATGCTCGCCAACCTAACCCCCTTCCTCCTCCACTGGGCCCTCACCGCCCTCTCCCTGTGGGTGGCGAGCCATCTGTTCAAGAGCATCTGGTTCTGCAGCGCTGGCGCTCATGCTGTTGGCGAAGGCTGTGGAACGCATCGGCGTACGGGGGTTTGTCGCGCCATCGAGCGCAGTTGTTGCCGCTAGGGTCTTGTGACGACCTCATCGCATATATGTCGAATATATTTGACATTTATTGAGGCCAGTGCTCCACTTGGCCCATGAACCTCACAGACATCGGCCAAATCACCCAAGCTCGCCGGGAGGCTCTCGGCCTTTCGCAGGCGCGACTGGCGCGGCTGGCCGGCTTGTCGCGCGCCACCATCAACCAGCTGGAAAACGGCAATCTGGTGGACCTGGGCGCGGCCAAGCTCATGATGCTGCTGGACCTGCTGGGCATGGACCTGAACGCCCGGCCCCGGGCACCTCGGCCGAAGGCATTGGTGCTGCTGAGCCGGACGGCCAGCGTGAGCTACAAACATGCGCTGCCACCCGGCGCACTGGCCGACGCGCTGGTGGCCGGCACCCTGCCCCCGGCGCTGGTGCCGCAGGTGGCCACGCTGCTGGACGAGGCGCCATTGCCGCTGATTGTGGCCGGTGTGGCGGAAGTGGCCCAACGCACGCACACACCGCCCAAGTTGCTGTGGAAGCACCTGGCGGCTTGGGCACAGGCGCTGCAGTCGCCGCGCGCTGCGTGGGCTTGAGCCCAAGTCGCCAGGAAAACCCTCCGCATGGCCGCATCCACTCAACCGAACACCTTGCCCGAAGGCGTGTGGCAAACCTTGCTGACCCATGCCTTCACACTGGTGGACGAGATCGCCCGGCACGGCATCCGCGACCCGTTCTGGACCTTTGGCGGCGGCACGGTCTTGATGCTGCGGCATGGTCACCGCCTGAGCAAGGACATCGACATCTTCGTGCCCGACCCGCAGTACCTGGGTTTCGTGTCGCCCCGGCTGAGTGATGCGGCCGAGCAGGTCTCTTCGGACTACGTGGAGGGACCGGGCTACGTGAAGCTGTTGCGGCCGGAGGGCGAGATCGACTTCGTGGCCTCGCCCAACCTCACGGCGCACCCCTATGACGAGTGGACGCTTCTGGGGCGCATGGTGAAGGTCGAGACGGCCGCCGAGATCGTGGCCAAGAAGCTGTGGCACCGGGGCGACCGCGCCACCGCGCGGGATCTGTTTGATCTGGCGCTGGAGATAGAGCGAGAGCCCGAAGCGCTCAAAAGTGCGGCGCCCTACCTGACCCGACACAGAGACGCATTCCTGACGCAGATCCAGCAACGGCGCGCGGTACTGGGCGCGCAGTTTGAAGCCATCGATGCGCTCGCCTATAGGCCCACGTACGACGACGCAGTGGAACGCGCGAGCCGATTTCTGAAGCATTTGCCCGCAGCCGCGTGACGCGAAACACACCACACCCCACACCCGTCCCCATGCTCACCAACCTGACCCCCTTCCTCCTCCACTGGGCCATCACCGCCCTTTCCCTGTGGGTGGCGAGCCATCTGTTCAAGGGCATACGGTTCAGCAGCACGGGGGCGCTGGTGGTGTCGGCCCTGCTGCTGGGTCTGGCCAACGCGATCGTGCGGCCGCTGCTGGTGGTGCTGACGCTGCCCCTGACGCTGATCACCTTCGGCCTCTTCCTGCTGGTCATCAACGCGCTGATGCTCATGCTGGTGGCCAAGCTGGTGGATGGCTTCAAGGTGGATGGGTTCTGGACGGCGCTGTGGGCCAGCCTGTTCATCTCGGTGTTGAGCCTGGTGCTCGGCGCCTTCGTGCTGGGTGGCTCGCCCGAGTTCACGATTCAGACCAGCCCGGGGCCTGGGCGGGTCTGGCTTTGAGCTGACTCGCCATGACCAGAACGGTCCAACCGAAGGAGCCTACCGTGGTGGTCATTGCCGGGCCCAATGGGGCAGGCAAGTCCACTGCAGCGCCCTTCTTGCTCAAAGGCGCGCTGGGGGTACTGGAATTTGTGAACGCTGACCAGATCGCGGTGGGGCTCTCGGCCTACGCGCCTGAAACGGTGTCGTTTGAAGCCGGTCGCGTCATGTTGCGACGCCTGCATGAGCTGGCGCAGTCGGGCAGCAGTTTTGCATTTGAGAGCACGCTGTCCAGTCGCACGTTTGCCAAGTTTCTGCGCGACTGCAAATCCCGCGGCTATCGGGTGGTCTTGTTCTACGTCACGCTGCCCAGCTCCGACCTGGCGGTACAACGGGTGGCGCTCAGAGTCAGGTTGGGGGGACACAACATTCCGACCGACGACGTGCACCGACGCTTCAAGCGCAGTTTGAGCAACCTGTTCGAGCTGTATCTACCACTTTCTGATCGTTGGACCGTGCTGGATAATGCCAGCGGACGCCTCGAAACGATTGCTTCCGGAACACCGCGCCGCACCTCTGTGAAAGACTCTGAAAAATGGCTTCTGCTTCGGTCAAACGCCCAGTGACTTCACACCGTCCCCCTCGACCTGCGGGTGAGCAAGCTCGCATTGAGGCTGCCCTCAAGCAGGCTTCGACGCACGCCCGCAAGCAACTTGCGGCACAGGGGCTGAAGTTGCCCACTCAAGGCTGGAAAAGCTCCACGATCCGAAACCCTGCGATCTGAGCACCACGCGACTGGGCGGCTCGCCCGAGTTCACCATCCAGATCAGCCCGGCGCCTGCGCGGGTCTGGCTTTGAAGGGCTGTGCGGCCAGTTGTCCTGTCCTCCGGTATCGTCTCCGCTCATCCTGTGCGCCCCTCCCAAGCCCTTCACCTGCACCGCGATGCCATCCGCCGCATGGCGTACAGCTTTCGCGTGAGCAACCCGCGGATGTTTGGCTCAGTGCTGCATGGCGCCGACACCGAGGACAGCGACCTCGACCTGCTGGTGGACCCGCTGCCGGGCGCCACTCTGCTTGACTTGGGCGGCCTGAAGTTCGAGTTGGAACGACTGATGGGCATTCGGGTGGATGTGCGCACGCCCATGGACCTGCCGGCCAGTTTTCGCGACGAGGTGCTGGCCGAGGCGCGGCCGGTTTGAACGGTTCCCACCGAACTGCTTCTGCGCGCCTTCCCGTGGCATGCACGCGAGATGCGTGCGCACAGGGTGGTTCAGTCCACCCGTTCTCAGTGCAGCGTGTTCGACATGATCTGGTGCATTTCCTGCTCCAGATCCTTCGACGGAATCACCACCATCTGCTTGCCGCCGAACTCCGCGGAGTAGCGCGGCGTTTCGCTGGCGTGTTGATAGGCGTTGCCGAGCCGGTCCAGCAGCCTCTCGACCTGGCCTTGCGACAGGTGGTGTTCCTGCATGAGGTCCTTGAGGCTGCTGACCTTGCCGTCGTGAATCCAGGCCAGGCCGAAGTTCTCGGGGGGTTTGCCCAGGAAGACGAAGGCTTCGTGCGCAGCGGGAACCACTTGCAGCGGGTCGCGCACCTTGTGCGCCAGTTCCTCCAGCGGTGCCTTGACTTCGTCGAGCTTGGCCATCGCGTCGGTGCCGGCCGGCAGCGGCGGGTACGAGGGTTTGCTGCCCAGAATCTTGTCGAGGAATCCCATGTCGTTCTCCTTTCAGAAGAAATGGTGAGAAGAGCCTGGCGACGGGTTGCAAGCCCGGCGCGGGCGGGGAGATGCCGCCAAGCAGTTTCACCTTAGACCATCGGGGCCTGCATTTCAAACCGGATCGATGAAGTGCAGGCGCTTCAAACCCCTTCCGGCAACCTCGCAATCACCTTGATCTCGAACTGGAAGCCGTAGAGCCAGGTCACGCCGATGCCCGTGAGCGTGGGGTGCGGGGCATCGCCCCAGTACTCGCCCACCACTTTCCAGGCGGGTTCGAAATTCGAGGCGGGGTCGACGATGAAGACGGTGACGTCGACCACGTCCTTGAAGGTGCAGCCGGCGGCCGAGAGGATGGCGTTCAGGTTGTCGAACGCCAGCCTCACCTGGGCCTGCAGCTCGGGCTCGGGCGAGCCGTCGGGCCGGCTGCCCACCTGCCCCGAGACGAACAGGAAACCGTTGGACCGGATCGCCGGTGAATAGCGGTTTTTTTCATAGAGCGCCTGGCGCCCGGCGGGAAAGACAACAGCATCGCGTGCAGACATGGAGTACCTCGTTGAGTGAATGGGTCTGAAGGGACTCTAGGCTTTCGCCGCCCGCGGATAAACAGGCCAGTCGCACAATGACTGTTTGAGAAACCCAAACAATCCCTGGGGCAACCGGAGCCGCTGACATGGACCGTTTCGATGCGCTGCAGGCCTTTGCCCGCGTGGTGGAGGCCGGCAGCTTCACCAAGGCGGCGCAGACGCTGCACATGAGCAAGACCACCGTGACGCAGCTGGTGCAGCAGTTGGAGGCGCGACTGCGCGTGAAGCTGCTGAACCGCACCACGCGGCAGGTGAAAGTCACGCCCGATGGCGCCGCCTACTACGAGCGCGTGGTGCGTCTGCTGGCCGATCTGGAGGACGCGGACACCAGCCTCTCCAGCGCCCTGGCCGCGCCCCGGGGCCGCCTGCGCGTGGACGTGCCCAGCCCGCTCGCGCGCCTGATCCTGATGCCGGCGCTGCCGGCCTTCCACGCGCGGTACCCGGAGATCCAGTTCGACATGGGCGTGAGCGACCGGGTGGTCGACCTGATCGGCGACAACGTGGACTGCGTGCTGCGCGGCGGCGAAGTGACCGACCCGTCGCTGGTGGTGCGCCACGTGGGCGATCTGCGCCTGGGCGTGTACGCGGCACCGGGCTACCTGGAACGCGCCGGCACGCCGCGGCACCCGCGCGAGCTGATGGACGACACGCACCACCGCACCGTGGGCTATCTACGCTCACGCAGCGGCAAGGTCGCGCCCATCACCATGCAGCGCGAAGACGAGCAGATCGAAGTGCAGGGCCGCTACGTGGTCGCCGTGGACGACGGCAACGCTTACCTGGCTGCTGGCGTGGCGGGCATGGGCATCCTCTGGCTCCCGCACTACATGGCCGAAGCGCATGTGGAGCGCGGTGAACTGGTGCCGCTGTTCGAAGACGGCTGGCATTTCGATCCGATGCCGATGTACGTGGCCTTCCCACCGAACCGGCATGTCAGCGCGAAGCTGCGGGCGTTCATTGACTGGATGGTGGGGTTGATGGGGGTGCATGCGCCGGTGGTGGGGCGGCGTTGAGGAGTGAGGCGCGGCATCAAGAACGGCTGACCCGTTTCAGCCGAATCTGCACATTGGCAAGCGTCACGCCATCTGGCCGCGTGATCGGCACGTCTCGCACCTCCACGTATTTGAGGCTTCGCACCAACTCGCTGAGCTTTTTGAAGCCATAGTTTCGAGCATCGAATGCTGGAAGGATTTTCCCGATGTGGCTGCCGACGCCGCCCAATGCGGCCCAACCGTCGTCACGCGCATTGGCGTCGATGGCGGCGATCAGAAGGGGTTGCAGTTTGCTCAAGTCTTCAGCGACCTCCTCCTTGGTCTCTACGGGTTCGGCTCTCAGGATTTCCGTGTAAATGAACTTGTCGCATGCCGCCACGAAAGGCTCGGGCGTCTTGCGCTCTCCGAAGCCGTACACGGCCAGTCCGGCTTCGCGGATACGTGTGGCGAGGCGGGTAAAGTCGCTGTCCGATGACACCAGGCAGAACCCATCGACATGACCCGAATGCAGCACGTCCATGGCGTCGATGATGAGCGCCGAATCAGTGGCGTTCTTGCCTGTGGTGTAGCGAAACTGCTGAATCGGTTGAATGGCCATCGTATGCAGCACGTCTTTCCATTTTCCTAGCTGCGGCGTGGTCCAGTCGCCATACGCGCGCTTGATAGTGGCGGTGCCGTAGCGTGACACCTCAGCCAATAGCTCTTGCACAAGCGATGCCTGCGCGTTGTCGGCGTCAATCATCACGGCCAGCCGGTCGTTGCCTTGTTTGGTCGCCATCTTGTCCTCCCTGGTGGATACCTGCTGCATCATGCCGTTGCGACAACAAAACGCAAAGCACACACCAAAGAACCCCGGATTGGGTCCGATCAGACCAAAACTGGGTACGAACCCCACCATGCCCCGCCGCCGCCACCACCACGTCTACGTGATCGAGCTGCACAAGGACGTGCTGCTCGAGAGCAAGTTCCGCAAGAACAACCCGGGCTATGTGGACGGCAGGCCCTGCGTCTATGTGGGCATGACCGGGCTGGATCCTGATGTGCGCTTCGACAAGCACAAGGCGGGCATCCAGGCCAATGTGTACGTGCTGAAGTACGGGCTGCGGCTGTTGCCGGACCTGTACGAAGGCTTCAACCCGATGAAGTACGAGGACGCCGTGGAGAAGGAAATCGAGATCGGCATCGACCTGCGTTCGGCGGGGTTCGGCGTCTGGCAGGCCTGAAGCACAGGCGCTGGCTCAAATCAGTCCCGGGCTTCTTCAAGCGGATCCAGCACGAAGTCGATGGCCGCGCTCACGGCTGCCACCTGCGCCGCAATGCACTGCTCGGCGGTTGCGCGCGGGCTGTCGGGGTACACCTCGGTGGTGGTGGTGTAGCGCGCGCCCGTGATGCCCGGGCACAAACCGATGGCCTTGTACGGATAGCGGATGACGCCGCGCCGGAACAGGGGCGCACCGATGATGCTGCCCTGCGCATCGGCCGGCGCGATGTGCGTGACGCGCTCCACCGCCGAGATGATGGCTTGCTGGAACGCGGGTTGCGGATTCGCTGCGTCGGCCACCAGATAAAAGCCGTCCGGAATGTTGCAGGGCTCGAAGGGTTTGCCATCGCGCGCGGCCAGTGCGGGCCGGAATTCGGATTCGTCGGAATCGGTCGTTTCGTGCAGATCGACGTGGGCGTGGAACTCATCCCGCAGCGGCTGCACCAGGCGCATGAGGGCGGCAGATTCCTGAGCAGGGCTGGGCTCGCGGAACGAGCGGTTCGGGTCGATGGCGTCGAAATTCCAGCGGTGGATGCGCTCGTACGACCACGGGCTCACGCAGGGCACCACCAGCAGATTGGCCCGGCCTGCGTAGACCTGGGCGTGCTGCTCCACAAAGCGCAGCGCGCCGTGCACGCCGCTGGTCTCGTAGCCGTGCACACCACCGGTGACCAGCACAGCCGGCAAGCCAGGCCTCCAGTCGCGGCTGCGCAGAGCGAGCAAGGGGTAGCGTTCTTCGGCATACACCACCTCGCCATAGCTCGATACGTCGAAGCGGGACCGCAGCCGGTGGATGGCGCTCTGGACGTCCTCTCGATGGCTGCGCTGCCGCACCTGCCGCGAACGCCACTCGGCAAGCTCGGCCACACCCCAGGGTTGGCCAGGGGTGCCAATGGGACGGAAGGCAGGTGGGGTCATGAGGGCCTCGATGTGTCTTGGGGGGCTGCAGGTGTGAGCGCAGCTCAGTGCGTTGCGCCGGCTCCCAGCACCTGATCTTCCTGCACCTTCAGCGCGCTGCGCACACATACCCGCAGGCCGCGCACCATGTCGTCCAGCGCCATGTTCGGTGTGCCCTGCTCCGGCAGCCACGGCACGTGCACGAAGCCGCCGCGCGTGCGCCGCAGCTGGCGGTTCGTCGTCAGCGTGTGCATCAAGCCGTAGAACACGTGGTTGCAGACAAAGGTGCCCGCCGTCTGCGAGACCTCGGCGGCAATGCCTTCGTGCTGCAGCGCGGCGAGCATGGCCTTGATGGGCAGGCGCGTGAAGTAGGCTGCGGGTGCGTGCTGTACCACCGGCGTGTCGATGGGCCGGGTGCCCACGTTGTCGGCCATGGGCGCGTCGTTCACGTTGATGGCCACGCGTTCCAGCGACAGCGCGCCACGCCCGGCGGCCTGCCCTACGCAGATGACCAGCGCGGGCGCGTGTTCGCCCAGCAGCGCCTGCAAGGCAGGCAGCGACGCTTCGAACACGGTGGGCAGTTGCGCGGCCACCATCTTGTGACCCAGCACCCGGCGGCCGTGCAGCGCTTTCACGGCCAGCCAGCTGGGATTGAGCGACTCGCCGCCGAAGGCATCGAAACCGGTGAGCAGGACGGTGGGCATCAGCGCCGGGCAACCCGCCCGCGGATGTCGACCAGCTTGGCCTGCAGGCGGCGATGGTTCTCAGGGCCGATGCGCAGCAGGATCTTCTGCCCGGCCGAAAGATCTTCCAGCGCAGGGTCGGCGAACTCGTAGCGCACCCACGGGCGCGTGGAGGGCACCTCGCCCTTGACCTCCACCAGCGTCACGGCCAGTGGCTCGTTGCGCACCGGCGTGGCGATCAGGTGGTCCAGCACCTGCACGAGCCGGTCGTTGAAGTAGCGGCCCGGAAAGCCCAGTTCTTCATACGCCTGCTGGAACAGCGGGTAGAGGCGGCGGTACAGCGCGACGGCTTTCGCGGTGTCCACCGATTCGATCAGCGTCACGAAAGGCGCGTAGCGTTTCGCGTTGTCCGGATGAATGGTTTCCTCCGTGCCGCCGGCACTGCGCTGGGTGCTGAAGCGCTGCGGCGTGGGGTTGACGGGCCAGACCATCACGGGAGCCTGCGCACGCGCCAGGTTGTCCACCGTGGCGACGGCCCGGCGCACAAAGCCGTCGAGCTGCAGGAAGGTGAGCACGTTCCTGCGCGTGAGCAATTCGGTGAGCCGCTCGGTCACGAAGGCGTCTGCGCCGGCATCGGCCAGCGCGGGCAAGGGTGTCTGCTTTTCGGCGCCTTCTTCGGCCACCAGGGTCTCCACCGGGTGCTCGATCGCCGGTGGCGATGGCGCGGGCGGTGTCTCGGGGGAGATCGGGGTCGGCTGCACCGCGGGCGTTTCCACCGGCGCGGTGGCCGCCAGTTCCTCGGGCGGCTTGAAACGTTGCCAGCCCAGGTAGCCGGCCACGATCAGCGCGACCACGATGCCGAGCGCGATGAGGAATGCGGGAAATCGGGAAGTCTGTCGGCGTTGTGTCATGCCTCGTCACCTTGGGGCGGGTTGAGAGGCTTCCCATCCTACACCGCTGTTTTTTCAAGGGCCTGCAGGCGCACATGCGCATCGCTGCCGCGGTCCAGCGGCGCGCTGCGCCTGGCGCTGAGGTAGTGCGCCGTGAAGACGTCGAGCCAGGCGGCCAGCGCTTCGGCGGCGCGTGTCTCGCCCGCCAGTGCCAGGCACATGGCCGCCACTTCCGAGGTGCAGAAGTGGTTGTCACGCGCCGAGCGGCGCAGGCGGTAGTTCGACACCACCTGGTCGGGCTGCAGGCTGAGCACGGGCAGGTGGTCCAGATAGGGGCTCTTGCGGAACATCTTGCGCGCCTCGGACCAGGTACCGTCGAGCAGCACGAACAACGGCTTTCTGCCACCGCCTTGCGCACCGGTGCTCGCCAGCATGGGCTCCAGCGACGTCACCACGCGCTGCGGGGACACGAACTCGCCAGGAAACACCAGGCAGGGCTGCCATTGCGGGTCGGCCAGCAGGGCAGGCAAGCCCGGGTCAACCGCGGTGCGGGACCAGCCGAAGGCCCAGGTATCGGCCACCACGTCGGCCACCAGCCAGCCGGTGTTGCTGGGCTTGAGCGCCTCGATGTCACCCATGATCAGGCACACCCCGGCACGCGTGCGCACCTGCGGGCGCCAGTCGCACACACAGTGGCTGGCCACCAGGCGGCAACGGTCGCAGCGCCCGCCGCCCGAACCCCGGGCCACGAAGGGTTTGGCGCTGGCGGCCAGGCGCGCGCTGCGCAGGCGGTAGACGGCGTGCCCATCGGTGGCCGGAAGCGGTGGAGCGGATGCAGGGAGCATTCCGGGAATGTAGCGACAAGCGCAGGGCTTTTTCTTACATCTCGACACCGCTGCATCACGGCCAGCCGGCCAAGGGGGTGTTTCGTCGCCAGATGGGCTCGCCGGGACTGCGGCGGGCACATGATGCGTGCCGAGACGTCCACATGACACAGAAAGCCCAGCCCACTCCCAAGTCGTCGCGGCGTCGCCGAGCGAGCCGCAAGAAGAAGTCCCACCCCTTGTTGTTCAATGGCATCGGCTCCCTGGTCGCCGGTGTCCTTCTCTGGCTGGTCTCGCTCGCCATGGGCGCGGAGGACAGCACCGCGTATGCGGCCAAGGCTTTGCTGGCACCGGCCTGGATGGGCGTGGTTCTCGGCATCGGCCTGTTGATCGCGCACGGCTTGTCGAAACGCCGCGCCAAGGCCGAAGCGGCCTTGCTGCTGCGACAGCACTCCACCTTTCTTGAGCCCATGCCGCGGTTGCCGCGCCAGCAGAAACCCCACCAGGACAAGGTGCGCTTTGCCGCGCAACCCCGCTCGTCGAGCACAGGTCGATAGAGCGTGACATGCTGCATGCGCAGCGACGGCAGATCTGACAGGGTGCGGCGCCGACCGCCCGCAGCGGTCCGGATAATCCGCGCATGCCCACCACCGAAATAGCCGTCTGGTCCGCCATGCTCGGCGGCTTGCTGACCCTGGCGACAATGGCCCTGGCCGACGTGGTGCGCGGCCGCAACGTGGGGGCCTGGCGCAACCTGATGTTCGTGCTGATCACGGGTGCGAGCTGCGTGCTCATGACCGGCCTGCCCGAGGTCTTCTTCCCCGATCTCTCCGCGCGCATGCTGATGGTGCTCAAGGCCGGGCTCGGACCGCTTGCGGGTGCCATGGGTCTGTATTTCGTGGGCACCTGGCTCGGCGGCGCGCGCGAGGACAACCGCGCGCACCGGCTCACCGCTTTCGGGGGTGCCCTGCTGGTGCCGGTCGCGGTGGCCTTGATGGCCATCGGCAGCCAGATCGATCAGGAACAGTTCCACCTGCTGCTGTTGAGCAGTGCCGTGGTGAACATGGTGCCGGTGCTGGTGGCACTGCGGGTGGCGGTGCGTGCCGCGCAGCTGGGTGACCCGCTGGCGCGCTGGATGGGCTGGGCCCTGGTGTGCCTGGCGTTCACCGTGCTGGGTCACTACCTCAACGGCTTCGGGCAGCTGGGTCTGGGTGGCCAGTTGCTCACCGCCGCGTTCACGGTGCTGTTCTTCCTGATGGCGTCCATGCTGGGCCTGTTCCGCAACCGGCAGTTGCGCGAGCTTGCGCGCCTCTCGCGCCTGGAACAGGGCGCGGACCCGGCCACCGGCCTGCCCACCGGTTCGGCGCTGCTGGCCGACGTGGAGCATGCGTTCTGGCGTGCCGCGCGCCTGCAGAGCGAGTGCTCGGTGGTCTGCCTGTACGTGAGCAACCTGTACGAGCTGGCCGAGTCGGTCGGGCCGGGCGTGGAACACCAGATCCTGGTGACGCTCGCCGCGCGCATTCGCCGCACGGCGGGGTTCCGGTGCATGGTGGGCCTGTACCACCCGCGCTGTTTCGTGGTCGTGTTGTCGGCCAGCCATGAAGAGGCGTCGGCGCGCGCCATCGCCGCGCGCATGGCGCTGACGGCATCGCACCCCATGATCGTGTTCGACGAGCAGCGCGAGCGCCAGCCGTTCCGCCCCCGCGTGGGCCTGGGCATGATCTCGGTCGATCCCGCCACCGCCACGCCGATGGAGGCGATCAACGAGGCCGAGCGCCGTGCGCTGGCCATGGCGGTGGACAACTCGCCCCCGCGCGACAGCGAGCACGGCATCGTGACGCAACCGGCACCGCTGGGTTGAACGCGCCGCGCGCCACGCCACCATGACCGCCCCCCTGCCCTTCAGCCCGGCCGCCGAGCGCAACAAGCAACCCATCCTGGACGTGCTGCGCCGCGTGCTGCCGACGCAGGGCCTGGCGCTGGAAATCGCCGCCGGTACAGGGCAGCACGCGGCCTGGTTCGCCGCCGGTCTGCCGGGCTGGACGTGGCAGCCCACCGACTTCGATACCGATGCCCTGCCAGCCATCGCCGCGCGCGCGGCGGAGCCGGCGCGCAGCGGCCTGGTGTGCGCGCCGCTGCGGCTGGACGTGATGGCGCCGGAATGGCCATTCGAGGCGGCCGCGTTCGATGCGATCTACTGCGCCAACATGCTCCACATCTCGCCCTGGGCCACCTGCGCGGCGCTCATGAACGGCGCGGCGCGGCACCTGACCGCTGACGGCGTGCTGATCACCTACGGGCCGTACCTCGAGGAGGGCGTGCCAACCTCGCCCGGCAACCTGGCGTTCGACGCCAGCCTGCGCAGCCAGAACGCCGACTGGGGCATTCGCCGGCGCGAGGATGTGGAGCAGGTCGCGCAGCGCGCGGGGTTGCGCCTGCGCGAGCGCCACGCCATGCCCGCCAACAACCTGCTGCTGGTCTGGGGCCGGGAACCCTGAGCGCCTCGCGGGCTCCATCCGTCTTCTTTCGTCGATCACGGATTGCCTGCATGCTCAGAAACCTCAAAGACCTGTTCGACAACCTCACGGCCAACCTGATCGCGCCACCAGGCGCCCAGGGCCCCGCCGAGGAAGCACACACCCTGCAACTCGCCACCGCCGTGCTGCTGGTGGAAGTGATGCGCGCCGAGCCCGCGCTGCAGGACAGCGAGCGCGACGCCGTGCTGGCGGCACTGCGCCGCAAGTTCGCGCTGCACGACGACGAGCTGCAGCGCCTGATCGAGCTGGCGCACGACACCGCGCACACCGCCTACGACTACCAGCGCTTCACCCGCCTGCTGAACGAGCGCTTCTCGCAGGAACAGAAGATTGCGGTGGTGGAGGCGATGTGGGAAGTGGCCTTCGCCGACGATCACCTGGACGCGCACGAGCACCACGTCATCAGCAAGGTGGCCGGGCTGCTGCATGTGACGCATGGCGAGTACATCGCGGCCAAGCTGCACGCCCAGGCCGCCATGAAAGGCTGATGGCCGGAGCGCGGCGAGCCGCACAACCGGGTACAGAACTTTGCACGGCCGTCGGGCCGTGTTTACCGGGCGTTCACATGGGGCACGGACCATGGAGTCTCACCAACCCCCAGGAGAACGCTCCATGAAAACCCGAAACCTTGTTGTGTATGCCATCGCCGCCGCCTCGCTCGGCGTGAGCTCCCTGTCTTTCGCGCAAGGCCCGGGCCCGCGCTTCGAGACCGCGCACATGCAGCGCGTGGACGACCGGCGCGATGACCGCCGGGACCACCGGGCCGACAGGCGCGACGACCGCCGCGATTTCCGCAAGGACCGCCACGACGACAGGCGCGATTTCCGCCACTCGCGCAACGACCGCCGCATCTACTACTACAACGCGCGCAGCCCGGAATTCCGCCGTGGTCACTACATCCCCTACGAGTACCGCAGCCGCCAGTACGTGGTGGTGAACCCGCGTTCGCACCGCCTGTATGCGCCGCCGCGTGGCCACCAGTGGGTGCAGGTCGGCAGCGACTATGTGCTGGTGGCTATCGCCACCGGCCTGATCGCCAACCTGATCCTGAACCACTGAAGCCACTCCCCCCAGCAAGGTGTCACGCGCCGCGCATCCGCCAGTCGGGTGCGCGGCGCCCTTCTTCCAGCAAGGCCGGGTGACATTCCCGCGGCACCTGGAGGCCACGCAAAACGCGGCAGAATCGCGCCCATGAACATCCGTCGCCTCACCCTCCCCCTGGTCGCCGCCCTCGCCCTGTCGCTGGCGGCGTGTTCGAAAGAAGAGTCCAGCGGCACGTCCTCGACGACCGCCACGGACAAGGCCCCCATCGCCGCGGCCGAGGCCTTCGACACGCTGGCAGCGCAGGGCAAGGGCTTCACCGCCGGCGCCCTCATGAGCGCGCACACGGTCTACGTGCTGTTCGATCCGCAGTGTCCGCACTGCGGCCACCTCTGGCAGTCGTCGATCCCGCTGCAGGGCAAGGTCAGGTTCGTCTGGCTGCCGGTGGCGATCATGAACGCCAAGAGCGCGCCGCAGGGCGCGGCCATCATGACCGCGGCCAACCCGGTGGAGACCATGAACGCGCACGAGCAGCAACTGCTTGCCGGCCAGGGCGGCATGTCGGCCTCGGCCAGCGTGCCGCCGGACGTGCTGCAGGCGATCAAGACCAACACCGATCTGCTCGAACGTCTGGGCGCGACCTCGGTGCCGTTCATGGTGTCCAAGCACCAGCGCAGCGGCGCCGTCATCACACAAAGCGGCGCCCTGGGCACCGAGGCGCTGGCAGGTTTCCTGGGCATGGGCCAGTAGCACCGCAGCGGCGTCAAAAGCTCCGGTGCGAGGGCCTTGAAACGCCCGTTTTGTCGCTTACCATCGGCGCTTCGAACCGCGTGTTGCGGTGGTCAATGGAGAACCCCATGGGCAAGGAACAGCGCAACGAGAAGATGAGCAAGAAGCCGAAAAAGGACACGTCTGTGCCCAAGGGCCCGGTGTCCTCGGACCGCCCCACGCCACCCGTGACGGCCGTCATGCCGCGTGGCAAGGAAAAGAACAAGTGAGCACCGCGGCATGAAGGCGATCTGGAACGGCGTAACCATTGCCGAGAGCGACGACACCGTGCTGGTGGAAGGCAATCACTACTTCCCCGACAGCGCGCTCAACCGCGACTACGTCAGCTTCAGCAACCACCGCACCAGTTGCCCCTGGAAGGGCCAGGCGAGCTACTACTCGCTGCTGGTCAACGGCGAACTCAACACCGACGCCGCCTGGTACTACCCCGAGCCCAAGCCCGAGGCGGAGATGATCCGTGGCCGCGTGGCGTTCTGGAAGGGTGTGAAGGTCGAGGCCTGAGACCTCGCCCGGGTCCGTGTGGCTGTAAGCATTTGCCCGCGCCCCCGACCAAAGGCCCATGAACCTGACGGGCCTGTTCCTGATCGTGTGCTGCCTTGCCGGCGGCAGGTCCATGGCCATGGACCTGCGGATCGAACCCGCGCTCGAGAGCTGTGGCCTGCAAACCCCACCACCGCCAAAACCACCCGAAGCCGCCGCGCAGCGCATTCCCGACAGCCTGGCCGTGGCCGGTTCGCGCGGACTGGCGTGGGTTTGGCTGGCCGACCCCACGCGGCGCTACCCTCACGTTGCACTGGGCTCGGGTGTGCACGCCGGCAGTGTGCAGGCCCTGGCGAGCCGCCCTGGAGCCGCCGCGCAAACCGTGCGCTACCCCTTGCCGCTCAACCGGGTGTTCGAGGACCGCGTGCCACGCCTGGTCGATCTGGACCAGGATGGCCGTGACGAGATCCTGCTGATCGAAGCCGACGCACTGCGCGGAGCGGCGCTGGTGGTGCTCGGCCTGCGCTGGACGGCCACCGGGCCGAAGCTGTTCGAACAGGCACGAGGCCCCTACGCGGGCAGTTCCTTTCGCTGGCTCAACCCGGTGGGCGTGGCCGATTTCGATGGCGACGGCCAGTTGGACGTGGCCAGCGTGACCACCCCGCACGTGGGCGGTGTGCTCATGCTGCACCATGTGCGCCCGCCCGCGCTGGTGCCGTTCGCCAAAGCGATGGATGTGTCCAACCACCGCATGGGGGCGCTGGAACAGCGCCTGGCGGTGATCGTGCACCAGCCACCGGCACGGCCTGCCATCGTGGTGCCCGACATGACGCGCAAGGCACTGCAGGCGTTGCGCTGGGAAGCGCCTGGCCGCTGGCAGGAGATGCCCGCCGTCTTGCCGATGCCGGGTCTGGTGGAACGGCTGCTGCCCCTGCCGCAGGGTGCCTGCGCCCTGCTCGCCGACGGCAGCCACTGGACGGTGACGTTGCTGCCTTGAGCGGCGCCCGCGTTCAGCGCCGGTCCGGCTTGCGCGGCTTGCTCGCGCGCGCTTTCTTGCGGCCCTGGCGCTCGGCGTCGGCCTGCTGTCCCGCGCTCAGCCACTGCGTGAATTGCTCCGGCGTCTCCAGCGTGATGCGGCCCAGCGCGTTGCTGCGGAAATCGGCGATCACCAGTTCCGCCGCTTTCTGCCAGTTCACCGCACCGCCACCGGCCAGCGCGCCGCGCTTGCGGCCGATGGCTTCCAGCAACGCCTCGTCGGGCATGGCGGCGATGGCTTCGGGTGCGAGGCCCAGCTTGTAGCGCGCCTCCAGCAGACCTGCATACGGCTGCTTGATCTTGCCCAGCAGCTCGAGCGCAACCTCCTGGTCGTCGTAGGCGTTGCGCCCCACCGCGCCACTGGCGGCGAGGTTGAAGCCGCTCTCGGGCACGACGATGCGCGGCCAGAGCATGCCGGGCGTGTCGAACAGGTAGAAATCATCGGCCAGGGCGATGCGCTGCTCGGTGCGGGTCACGCCGGCCTCGTCGCCTGTTTTGGCCGAACGTTTGCCCATGAAGGTGTTGATGAGCGTGGACTTGCCGACGTTGGGAATGCCGCAGATCAGCACGCGCATGGGCTTGACCATGCCGCCTCGCCGGGGCGCGAGTTCGAAGCACGACGCGATGATGGCGCGCGCCGGCGCCGTCACGCTGGCGTCCAGCGCGATCGCGCGGGTGTTTGGCTGCGCGTTGTAATGGGCGAGCCAGAGCGCGGTGCGCGCCGGGTCGGCCATGTCCTGCTTGTTGACCACCTTGAGCGTGGGCTTGCCCGCCGTGAGCTCACCGAGCAGCGGGTTGGCGCTGGAGCCGGGCAGGCGCGCGTCGAGCATTTCGATGACGACGTCGATATCCTTCACGCGCTCGGTGATGGCCTTGCGCGTGAGGTGCATGTGCCCGGGAAACCACTGGATGCTCATGGGAGACGAAAACGCTGTGTGAAAGGGGCAAAGCGGGGATTGTGCCTTGGTGTAATTCCCGGGGTCGGTCGCCATGCCGGTCCCTACAATGAATTCCACATCCATCACCGAGGGGCCCGCATGAGTATCACTGTCAAGATCGATCTGGGCTACGAATTCGACGTCAACGCCAAGGCCGCCGAGGTGTTCGAGGTGCTCTCCGATGTGCCCGAGTCGGTCAGCCACTTCCCCAAGGTGGAAAAGCTCACCGACCTGGGCGATGGCGTCTACCAGTGGGAGATGGAAAAAGTCGGTACCGCGCAGGTGAACATCCAGACCGTTTACGCCAGCAAGTACGTGAGCGACAAGGCGCGCGGCACGGTGAAGTGGACACCCGTCAAGGGCGTGGGCAACGCGCAGGTGGGCGGCAACTGGAAGATCGTGGACAACAAGAAGTCCACCGGCCTGACGCTGGCCATCCAGGGCCAGATCGAGGTACCCCTGCCCGGGCTGATGAAGATGGTGGTGGCGCCGGTGGTCGAGGGCGAGTTCGAGAAGCTGGTCGAGAAGTACATCGCCAACCTGATCAAGCGCTTCGGCGGCGAGGCCTGATCGGAACACCCCCTGCCGCGCTGCGCGCGTCCCCCCTCAAAGGGGGGCGACATCTTGGGCCGGCGGAGCCGGACCCTCGGTGTCCCTGGAACAAGACCCCGTCAGGCGGCGAGGTGCTGCTTGAAGAACGCCAGCGTGCGCTCCCACGCCAACCGGGCCGCGGCCGCATCGAAGCGGGGCGTGGTGTCGTTGTTGAAGCCGTGCTGCGTGCCCGGGTACAGGTGCGCGGTGTAGCGCACGCCGGCCGCCTTGAGCGCTGCCTCGTAGGCGGGCCAGGCGGCGTTGATGCGGTCGTCCATGGCCGCGAAGTGGATCAGCAGCGGCGCCTTGACCTTCGCGGCGGCTTCCGCGGGCGGGTGGTTGCCGTAGAACGGCACCGCGGCCGCGAGATCGGGCAGCTCGGTGGACAGCATGTGCGCGATGCCACCGCCATAACAGAACCCCACCACGCCGATGCGCCCGGTGCCGTCGGGCCGGGCCTTGAGCGCCGCGGCGCAGGCCAGGAAGTCCTGGCGGGTTTTGGTCTGGTCGAGCTGGGCGAACAGCGCACGGGCCTTGTCCTCGTCCCCGGGGTAGCCGCCCAGCGGCGTGAGCGCGTCGGGCGCGAAGGCCAGGTAGCCATCGAGCGCGAGGCGCCGGGCAATGTCCTCGATGTGCGGGTTCAGGCCCCGGTTCTCGTGCACCACCAGCACGCACGGCAGCCGGCCACCCGCGGGCGCCGCCGCGGGCCAGGCGACGTAGGCCTTGATCGCCCCGTAGCCCTGCGGCGAGGGCACGTTCACCGTCTCGGTCTTCAGGCGCGTGTCGTTGGGCGGCACCACCTGCGCGGCGGCAAAGTCCGGGCTGAGCGCGGCCAGCAGGCCGGCGGCGGTCACACCCCCAACGGCGAACTTCGAGGCACGGTCAAGAAACCCGCGCCGGTCGAGATCGCCGTGCACGTAGGCGTCGAAGAGGATCAGCAGTTCCTGGTCGAAGTCGGCGGCAGTCAGGCGGGGTGTCGTCATGGCGGTCTCCTTCGAAAAACCGCAGGATAGGCCCGCCGCGCAACCCCGCGCACAAGGCCCTCTGACTGGTGCGGGCTATGCGCCCGATCAGGCGGTCAGGGCCGTGGCCTGCGTGCGGGGCCGCCCCAGCCGCGCGGGCGAGACGTATTCCTGGCGGTAGATCTCGAAGGGCATGGAGTCGGCCAGTTCGATGGCGCGCTGGTCCTCGATCGACTGGGCGGCCATGGCCTCGTACCGCGCCTGCTGCTTGCTGCTCCAGGGCAGGCCTAGCAGGTGCTGGTGGGTGGCCAGCGACTGCGCGCGTGCGAACGCGACGAAGGAATCGCCGTGCTGTTCGCGCATGGCCTGCAGCACGCGGGCCGAAGGCAGGGTATCGGGCTGCAGCAGCGCCTTGTGCGCCATGGCCACGGCCTCGCTGTGCGCCTGGCCCCCTTCGACAGCATCAAGCGCGGCCGCGATCGGCACCAGTTGCGCGAGCAGCTCGGTGCCCCACTGCACCAGGGGCACGCTCTGACCACCACGCATGAGCAGCAGCCCGGGCTCGCGGCCCCGAGCGGCGGTGAGGTGCTGGTTCTGCGCGAGTTCGCGGATCTCGGCCGGCGTGTCGGGCGGGCTGTCCGAGAGCAGGCAGTGCAGCAGGAACACGTCGAGGAAGCGCAGCGTGGATGCGCCGATGCCGATCGGCTCGAAGGGGTTGAGGTCCATCAGGCGGACCTCGATGTATTCGACGCCGCGCTCGCGCAGCGCGTGCAGCGGCCGCTCGCCGGGGAAGATCACGCGCTTGGGGCGGATGGTGCCGTAGAACTCGTTCTCGATCTGCAGCAGCGTGGTGGCGAGCTGGTTGTAGTCACCGCCCGGGTTGCGGATGCCCACGGCTTCGTAGGCCGGCCAGGGCCGCGTGAGGGCGTCGTGCAGCGAGGCCGCATAGCCTTCGAGGCCGTTGTAGCTCACCGCCAGTGTGGCCTGGGCCTCGCTCTGGTAGCCGAGCCGGCCCATGCGCAGCGAGGTGCCATGCGGCATGTACAGCGTGCCGTTGCCGCCGAGTTTCTGCAGCTCGTGGTCACGGCCTTCGACGAAGGTCGAACACAGTGCCGGCGAAGCACCGAACAGCGTGAGCAGCAGGAAGGCGTGGCGGCGGAAGTTGCGGATGAGGGCGAAGTAGCCGTCGTTGTCCACGCCGGGCAGCGACCAGTTGTAGTGGATGCCCGAGATGGTCTGCATGCGCCGGCCATAGCGGTGCGCCAGGCCCATGCGGTAGACGCTCTTGGCGCGCCCGACGTTGGACGAGCCGTAGCGCCCGATCGGGATGGTTTCGTCAGGGGGCAGGCCGCAGGGCATGCTGGACGCCCACATCATTTCCTCGCCCTGGGCACGCAGGCTGCGCACGGTGTACTGGTGCACCTCGGTGAGTTCGGCCAGGCAGGCTTCGACGCTGCCATGCACACCGGTGATGAGCTCGAGCTGCGACTCGCTGTAGTCGGTGGTGATGTGCGGGTGCGTGAGCGCGCTGCCCAGCGCCGCCGGGTGGGGTGTGAGGGCCAGCCGCCCGTCGGCCTGCGAGCGCAGGCTTTCTTTTTCGAGGCCGCGACGCATGCCGCGCAGGCGCTCCCCCGTGAGGGTGGCCAGCCGTTGTTCTGGAGAGGTCATACAGGCGTCGTGGTTCGGGTCCGGGGCCGGAAGTTACCACGCCGGCGCCATTTCTGCAGGCAGCAGCGGGATCACCTCTGTGCTAGGCATTTCAATGTCGGTTTGCGCGCGCAGCAGCCAGGCCTCGATGGCCGCGGGCTCGTGCAGCAGGCGCAGTTCATCGAACGCTGCCTGCGCCTGGGGGTAGTGCCGGCGCAGGTAGTTCAGCCACTGCTTGAGGCGGCCCGCACGATGGCGGCGCTCCACGCGCGCGCTCACCTGCTGCCAGAACAGCTGAAACAGCGGTGGCAGCACCTTCCACGGCACGCCGCCCTGCCCCTTGATGGCCAGCGCCAGGCCAGGGTCGGTCACCATGCCGCGGCCGATCATCAGGTGCTCGCAACCGGTCACCTCGCGGCAGCGCTGTGCGTCGGCCACGGTCCAGATCTCGCCGTTGGCGATCACCGGGATGCGCAGGTGCGCGGGCAGCGAGGCGCGCACCTCGGCAAGCCGCTCCCAGTACGCGGGCGGGCGATAGCCGTGCGCCTTGGTGCGGGCGTGGATCACGAGTTCGTCGGCCCCGGCGGCGGCGATGGCGTGCGCGCACTCCTCGGCGCGCGCGTCGTCGTTGAAGCCCAGTCGCATCTTGGCCGACACCGGCACCTGCGCGGGCACGGCACGGCGCACGGCGGCGACGATGCGACCGATCAGCTCGGGCTCGTCGAGCAGCACCGCGCCGCCGCGGCTCTGGTTCACCGTCTTCGCGGGGCAGCCGAAATTCAAGTCGATGCCGTGCGGGCCCAGGCCGGCCAGGCGCTCGGCGTTCTCGGCCAGCAAGGTCGGGGCCGAGCCCAGCAACTGGGCGCGCACCGGTACACCGGCGCGCGTGCGCCCACCGTTGAGCAGTTCGGGCACCACGCGGATGAAGGCGCGCTCAGGCAACACGGTGCTGGTGACGCGGATGAACTCGCTCACGCAACGATCGATGCCACCGGTGCGCGTGAGCACGTCGCGCAGGGTGGCGTCGAGCAATCCTTCCATGGGGGCGAGCAGCAGCATGGGGGTATTGTCCTTTGGCCGGACAATGCCCGGATGTTCCTGTGTTTTTCTCCGGCTGGTCCGGTCATCGGCGAGTGGAGTGCCAGCGACACCTCTGGCTGGTGGGGGCATGGCGCTCTGTGGAGCGAAGTCAAGGAGGAGGCGGCTCCAGCCGCCGGGGGACATGAGCGGAACAGGGCGCCGTGCGCCCACCAGTTCGCGAGGTGAACGTGAGCGACCTCACCGTCTTGCACGAAGACGAAAGCATGATCGTCCTGGACAAACCCGCGGGCCTGCTGGCGGTCCCCGGCAAAGGTCCCGACAAGCAGGACTGCCTGAGCGCCCGAGCCCAGGCCCGCTGGCCCGACGCACTCGTCGTGCACCGACTCGACATGGCCACCTCCGGCCTGGTGGTGATGGCGCGCGGCCTGGCGGCACAACGTACGCTCAGCCAGGCATTCGAAACGCGCCAGGTGCACAAGCGCTACACCGCCGTCGTGGCCGGCACGCTGAACAACCCGCAACCCGACAACGCCTGGAACACCATCGACCTGCCCATCACCATCGACTGGCCCAACCGCCCACGCAGCATCGTGAGCAACGAACTGGGAAAGCCCAGCATGACACGCTGGCGCCTGGCCCCCACGCCGACCCAAAGCCCGACGGTGCACACGGGCATCGCGACGCGGGTAGAACTCGAACCCGTGACCGGGCGCACACACCAGCTGCGCGTGCACCTGCAGGCCATCGGCCATGCGATCCTCGGTGACGCGCTGTACGCGGCGCCCGAACAACAGGCGCAGGCACCCCGGCTCCTGCTGCACGCCCACCACCTGGCGTTGCCGCACCCGCAAACGGGCGCGGCGATGCAATTCGAAAGCCCCTGTCCCTTCTGAGAGCTTCCATGCCGCAAACACCTCGACTGCATCTCACCATCCTCACCGGCGCCTCGCGCGGCATGGGCCTGGCCATGGCCATGCAACTGCTCTCACCCACGCGCGAGCTGCTGTGCATCTCGCGCCGCATCAACCCCGCGCTGGCCGACGAGGCCCAGCGGGTGGACGCGCACCTGACCCAGTGGGTGCAGGATCTGGCCGACACGACCGGTGCGGCCGCGCGCCTGCAGACCTGGCTCCAGGGACTGGACGCCGCCGCCTTCGCCAGCGCCACGCTGATCAACAACGCCGGCGTGGTGCCGCGCATCGGCCCGCTCGAACAGTGCCCGCCCGACGAACTCGCCAACGCGCTGCGCGTGGGCCTGGAAGCACCGATGCAGCTCAGCGCCGCCTTCCTGCGCGTCACCGGTGCCTGGGCGGATGCGGGATGGCGCGGCCCGCGCAAGCTGCTCAACGTCTCCTCCGGCCTGGGACGCAGTGCCATGGCCGCGCAGGCGCCCTACTGCGCCGCCAAGGCCGGCATGGACCACTTCACGCGCTGCAGCGCGCTCGACGAAGCGCAACGCGCGCACGGCGCGAAGCTGGTGTCGCTCGCGCCCGGCGTGATCGACACCGACATGCAGACCCACTTGCGCGCGGGCGACCCCGCCGCCTTTCCTGACCGCCAGCGCTTCCTGGAACTCCAGAGCAAGGGCCTGCTCACCTCACCGGAAGACGCCGCCGCGCGCGTGCTCGCCTGGCTGGATCGCCCCGACTTCGGTGCGAACCCGGTGGCGGACGTGCGCGACTGACCACCCCCACCGGAGCATTGCCATGCCCTCCACCGACCCGAGCCGCCGCCGCTTCACCCAGGCAGCCGCCTGCGGACTCGTCACGTTTCCAGCGGTGGTGCTGGCCCAGCCCGCCGGCTTCTGGACCCTGCTGCGCGAAGGTGGCTGCGTGCTGCTGATGCGCCATGCGCAAACCGACCCCGGCGTGGGCGACCCGCCGAACTTCGAGATCGGCAATTGCAGCACCCAGCGCAACCTGAGCGCGGCCGGCCGCGAGCAGGCGCGGCGCGTGGGCGCGGCCTTCGTGCGCGAACGCGTGAAGGTCGACCAGGTGCGCTCCAGCGCCTGGTGCCGCTGCGTGGATACCGCCATGCTGGCGTTCAAGCAGAACACGGTGTGGCCGCCGATCAACTCTTTCTTTGGTTCTGACACGCGCGACGTGCAGACGCGTGCGGTGCTCGACGCGGTACAGGGCTGGCAGGCGCCGCGCAACCTGGTGCTGGTGACGCACCAGGTCAACATCACGGCGCTCACGGGCCAGGGACTGAGCATGGGCGAGATCCTGCTCACCCGTCCTGCCCGCGAAGGGAGCGGCACTCAGTTGCGCGTGCTCGCCCGCCAGACTTTCTGACGCAGCGCAAACCCGCGACGGGCCGGCGGGCTACGATGACGGGCATTGCCATCTACAACAAGGAGATTCCCCATGAGCAGCCGTGAAGTTTTCGTCGTCAGCGCCGTGCGCACCGCCATCGGCACCTTTGGCGGCAGCCTGAAGGACCAGCCCCCCACCGAACTCGGTGCCCTGGTCGTGCGCGAATCGCTCGCGCGTGCCGGCGTGGACGGCATGGACGTGGGCCATGTGGTCTTCGGCCACGTCGTCAACACCGAGCCGAAAGACATGTACCTCTCGCGCGTCGCCGCCATCCACGGTGGCTGCGCCGAAGGCACGCCCGCGTTCAACGTCAACCGCCTGTGCGGCTCGGGCCTGCAGGCCATCGTCTCGGCCGCGCAGGGCATCCTGCTCGGTGACACCGACGTGGCCATCGGCGCGGGCGCCGAGTGCATGAGCCGCGCGCCGTTTGCCAGCCTCAACATGCGCTGGGGTGCGCGCATGGGCGACACCAAGATGGTGGACATGATGGTCGGCGCGCTGCACGACCCCTTCCACACCATCCACATGGGCGTGACGGCCGAGAACATCGCCGCCAAATGGGGCATCAGCCGCGAGGACCAGGACAAGCTGGCCGTGGAAAGCCACAACCGCGCGCAGCGCGCCACCGAGGCAGGTGTGTTCAAGGACCAGATCGTCCCCGTCATCCTCAAGAGCAAAAAGGGCGACGTGGCCTGGGCCACCGACGAGCACTTCCGCCCCAACGCGACGCTGGAAGACATGGCGAAGCTCAAGCCGGTGTTCCTGAAGGAAAACGGTACCGTGACCGCGGGCAACGCCTCGGGCATCAACGACGCGGCCGCCGCCGTGGTGCTGATGGAAGGTGCGCAGGTCAAGGCGCGGGGTGCAAAACCCCTGGCCCGCCTGGTGGCCTACGCACACGCTGGCGTGGACCCGAAATACATGGGCATCGGCCCGGTGCCCGCCACGCAGGCGGTGCTGAAAAAGGCCGGCCTGACGGTGAAGGACCTGGACGTGATCGAGGCCAACGAAGCCTTCGCCGCGCAAGCCTGCGCCGTCACGCGCGACCTCGGCCTGGACCCGGCCAAGGTCAACCCCAACGGCTCTGGCATTTCACTCGGCCACCCGATCGGCGCCACCGGCGCGCTGATCACGGTGAAGGCGGTCCACGAACTGCACCGCATCGGCGGCAAGTACGCGCTGGTGACCATGTGCATCGGTGGCGGGCAAGGTATCGCGGCGATCTTCGAGCGGGTCTGACAACCCGGCGTTGTCTGCGGCCCGGCGCGCCGCCTGCGGTCAGCGCCGGATGGCACACAGGTGGGCAGATGTGGAACCCTTGCAGGCCATGACCTGCAGGGGAGTCCAACTTGTGCCACCGCCGTTTCATCCCGCCCCTCCTGGCCCTGCGCGCCGGCGCGCTGACCGGCTGGCTCGTTCTTGCAAGCGGCGTCGTTCCTGCCCAACCCCTGGAAGAACTGGCGCCGCGTTCGGTCATTGCACCGCACCAACCTCGGCCACCCAATGCCCTGTACCTGAACAACCGGCACATCGCGACCTTCCGCACCACCCTGCTGGGCGATTCACCGACTGACCGGGTGGAACTGGCTCGCGCCGCGCTGGCATCGGCCCTGCGGACCGCTACCGTCCATGCGGTGACGCACAGCACCACGCCGGGTTCCGTGCGCTTCGAGGTGAACGGTCGCACGGTGTTCTTTCTGGTGGCCGCCGACGCGGGCACACCCCGGCCTGAGGCCGCGCTGGCGTCGGCGGCGTTCGAGGTGCGGCAACGGCTGGAGAAAGCGGTGGCGGAAGAGACCGAGCTGCATGACCGCCGGCGCATCGCATCCGACATCGCGATCTGCCTCGCAGCCAGCGTGCTTGCAGGGCTCCTGGTGCGCACGGCGCTGCTGATCCGCCGGCGCATCGGCGAGCGCTTGCTCGCTGCCCTGCGCAGCCCGCAAGCACCCGCCGGCACCATCCGCCTGGCCACCACCTTCTCCGAACACGCCCATCTCACCGGCGGGTTGCTGGCGCACGCCGTGGTCTGGACGGTCGTGCTGCTGATCCTGGACACCTGGATCACCTTCGTCCTGCTGCAGTTCGCCTGGACGCGCCCCTGGGGCGAACTGTCCTCCACCTGGTTGATGGACCTGCTGCGCCACTTCGCCCATTCCGCGGCGGCTGCGGTGCCCGGCCTGGTGGTGGCGGGCTTCATTTTCCTGATCGCACGCATGGTCTCGCGCGCCAACGCAGCCTTCATGCTGCGGGTGGAGCGGGGCCATATCGCGCTGTCCTGGCTCGACGCACACACCGCCCTGCCGACCCGGCGCCTGTGCGACGCCGTGCTCTGGCTGTTCGCCCTGGCCATGGCCTACCCCTACCTGCCCGGGTCCGGGACCAACGCGGTCAAGGCGCTGTCGGTGATGACGGGGCTGATGCTGTCGCTGGGGGCCTCCAGCGTCGTCGGGCAAGCGCTCTCGGGGATCGGCCTGATGTACTCGCGCTCACTGCGCGTGGGTCAGCACGTGAGAATTGGCGATAGCGAGGGAACGGTGGTCGCCATGGGCATGTTCACCACCCGGTTGCACACCGACGCGGGCGAGGAGGTGTGTTTGCCCAACAAGATGATCTTCGGCATGCCGATCCATTACCTGCCAACGGTGTTGAAACATGGCCTGGCCGACCCGCCAGACCACGCAGCTTGACACCGCACGCGCCCGACAACCTTGCGAAAAGCCAGCGCAGCGCGAACGCGTGGCGGCTTCAGTCGCCCTGGAACCCACCGTTGCGATAAGTCACCACCAGCGTGTCGCGCCAGCCCAGGGCATCGTCCTGCAGCGGCTGGATCGGCGTGCTCTCGTGGATCACGCGCGCATCGTCGAGCAGCAGCAGCGACCAGGGCTCGCGCAGCGTGAAGCGCTGACCGCCCGGGCCGCTGGCCTCGAACACGCGACTCTCGCCGCCCTTGATGGCGTGGCGCGCCACCATGAACACGGCCACCAGGTCCACGCCGTCGCGGTGCGCACCTTCGGGCGTGGGGCGACCGATGCCGTCCGTGGTGTCGATGCGGAACGGGTGCGCTTCCACGTACCAGGGCTGCGCGCCACGCAAGGCGCTGGCGGCCTCGCCCAGACGCACCAGCAGGCGGTTCCATACCGGCTGCGCCACCACCTCGGGCTCCATGGGTTCGAACCAGCGCTGCATGCCACCGTGCAGCGCGTTGTATTCCAGCGGCTGCCAGTGCGCGCGGTGCGGCGACTGCTCGACCCGCCCGCCATCGACCACGAAGCAGCTGTGGCGCCGGCTGCGGTAGCGCCCACCGTCCTTCAGGTACGCGTCGGCCGGCAGGTGGTCCCAGCCGGCGTGCAGCGCGGCCAGCTCGGCGGGCGTGGCGGGCAGCCACTCGGCCACGGCCGTTGCGCTCAGCAGCGCGAAACCGGCGGTGTTCAACGCGCTGTGCAGGTCGGACAGCGGCACGTAGGGGGGCTGGAATTCGCTGGTCATGAGGCTGGCCAGTGTAGCGGTGGCGCAGCCGCACACAGCGTGGCGGGGGCATGTCGCAAGAAGGTTTGCGCTGGATCAACGCGGGCCCGCGGCGCCACTGCCAAGCTTCACCCATGCCCTGTCGGGACAGGCGCAAGGAGAAGACGATGGAGATCTCTGAATGGTCGGACGCGCTCCGGCTGGACTTCGTTCCGCTGGACACGCTCAACCGCGAGCTGATCGAGGACCTGGCGCGCGCGCAGCGCGCCGACAATGGCGAGCTGCTTCAGGCCTGGGTGGATCTGGTGGCGCACGTCGCCGCGCATTTCGGACAGGAAGACCGCTGGATGCGCACCACCGGCCATGGCCAGTCGGAGGCACACGCGCTCGAACACCGGGTGGTGCTCAACCTGCTGCGCGAAGGCCTGGCGCAGGCACGCAACGGTCAGCTGGCACCTGTGCGGCAGATGGCGCGCGAACTGGGCACCTGGTTCACGCGGCACACACAATCGTTCGACGCGGCCCTGGCATTGCACCTGCGCAGCCACACGCGCACCTGAGACCCCGTGCAAACCACCCACCCACGAGGTGGCGCGCCACCATGCGAGGAGACAGCACCATGACCGACGATCCGCCACCGCCATCGGTGTTCGACCTGCCACTGGCCTCGCTGCAGGCAGGCGACCCGCTGCGCTGGCTGCGCCAGGGCTGGGCCGACTTCGTGCGCTGCCCGCGCATCGGCCTGTTCTACGGCCTGTGCTTCTTCCTCATGGGCCATGCGCTGCTGGCGGTGTTCCAGGCCGCGCCGGCGTATGTGCTCGCGCTCTCGGCGGGCTTTCTGCTGATGGGTCCGTTCCTCTGCCTGGGCCTGTACGACGCCAGCCGCGCGCTGCAGTCCGGGCACACGCCGTCGCTGCGCGCCTCGCTGCTCGCATGGCGGCCGACCAAGGGCACCATGGCCATCTTCGCCGGTGTGCTTCTGGTGCTGGAGATGCTGTGGGGCCGCGCTTCACTGGTGGTGTTCGCGGTGAGCTTCAACACCCTGCCCGGCAGCGGCCCCCTGCTGGCGCAACTGCTCGACCCGCAGAACCTGGGCTTCCTGGTCACCTACGCGCTGGTGGGGGGCGTCTTCGCCGGCCTGATCTTCGTGACCAGCGCCATCGCCATCCCGATGATCCTCGACCGCGAGGTGGATGCCATCTCGGCGGGCCTGACCAGCATCCGCGCCTGCCTGCAGAACCCGGGCGTGATGTTCTGGTGGGGCACATTGATCACCGGCCTGGTGGTGCTGGCCATGCTGCCCGCATTCCTGGGCCTGTTCGTGGCCGGCCCGCTGGTGGGCCACGCCACCTGGCACGCCTACCGGCAGATCGTGCCGGCGCAGGCCTGAGCCTCAGGCGTTGACGTTCACCACCAGCCGCCCGCGCACCTGGCCGGCCAGGATGTCGCTGCCGGCGGCCATGGCGTCGCGCAGGCCGATCTCTGTCGTGATCGCCTTGAGCTGCGCGCGGTCCAGCTTCTTCGCCAACGCATCCCATGCGGCTTCGCGTCGGGCCATCGGCGCCATCACGCTGTCGATGCCGTACAGCGTGATGCCGCGCAGGATGAAGGGCGCCACGCTCGCGGGCAGGTCCATGCCCTGTGCCAGGCCGCAGGCCGCGACCGCGCCGCCGTAGCGCGTGCTGGCGCAGGCATTGGCCAGCGTGTGGCTGCCCACCGAATCGACCACGGCGATCCAGCGCTCCTTCTGCAGCGGCTTGCCGGGCGCGCTCAGTTCGCTGCGATCGATCACGGTGGCCGCACCCAGCGACCTCAGGTAATCGGCCTCCTGCGGCCGGCCGGTGGACGCCACCACCGTGTGTCCCATGCCGGCGAGCAACGAGATCGCCACACTGCCCACGCCACCGCCCGCACCGGTCACCAGCACGTCACCACTGCCGCTGGCCACGCCGGCATCGGCCCAGTGCTTCTGCAACGCCATCACGCACAGCATGGCCGTGTAGCCCGCGGTTCCCAGCGACATTGCCTCGCGCTCGCTCAGCGTGTCGGGCAGAGCCACGAGCCAGTTGCCTTTGACGCGCGCCATCTGCGCCAGGCCGCCCCAATGGGTTTCTCCGACACCGAAGCCATTGAGCAGCACGCGGTCACCGGCCTTCCACCTGGGATGGTCGCTCTGCGTCACCGTGCCCGCGAAGTCGATGCCCGGCACCATCGGGAAGCTGCGCACCACGGGCGACTTTCCCGTGATGGCCAGGCCGTCCTTGTAGTTCACGGTCGAATAGTCGATGCGCACCGTCACGTCGCCGCTGGCGGGCAGTTGCGCTTCATCAAGCTGCGTGAGTTCGCAGCGGTAGCCCGACTCGGGTTGGGTGATCACGAGGGCATTGAACATGGGAGGGCTCCTAGGATGACGTCATGGGCGCCGACTCGCGCCACAGGCGCACTGTCAACCACCAGGCCAGCACGGCATCGACCAGCGCCATCAGGCTCAGCACCAGCCGCAAGCCGCCGGGTGGGTCGGCGATCTGCAGGTACAGCACGATGCCCGACGACAGCAGCTGCAGGGCCAGCATGAGCCAGAACAGGCCGCGGCGCGGTTGCCAGAGGCGGCGAAAGGCTTCGGTCAGGGACGGCATGCGTTCATTGTGCCGCCATCGTCTTCTGCGCCTCCTGCTCCTGCAGCAGGCGCCACATGACCTTGCCGCTGCCGCTCTTGGGCAGCGCGGCCACGAACTCGACGGTGCGAGGGCACTTGTAGGCCGCCATGTTCTCGCGGCACCAGTCGATCACGCCCTGCTCGCTCGTGCTGCCGCGCGCGGCTTCGCGCAGCACCACCACGGCCTTCACGCTCTCGCCGCGGTAGGCGTCCTGCGTGGCGATCACGCAGGCCTCGGCGATGGCGGGGTGGCGGAACATCAGTGCCTCCACCTCGGCCGGCCAGACCTTGAAGCCGCTGGCGTTGATCATGCGCTTGAGGCGATCGGTGATGAAGAAGTAACCGTCCTCGTCGACCCGGCCCAGGTCGCCGGACCGGAAGAAGCGCTTGCCCTCGAAGGTGATGAAGGCGGCGTCGGTGGCTTCGGGGCGCTTCCAGTAACCGTCGAACACCTCGGGGCCGTGGATGATGATCTCGCCCGATTCGCCCCGCGGCATCTCCTGCAGCGTGATCGGGTCGACCACGCGCGCCTCGGTGCTCAGGAAGGGGATGCCCAGGCACTGCTGCTTGGGGTGGTCGGGCGGGTTGTTGTGCGAAGGCGCGGCGGTCTCGGTCAGGCCGTAGCCCTCCGAATAACGCAGACCGTACTGCTCCAGCAGGCGCTGCGCCACGGCCTGTGGCATGGCCGCGCCGCCACCGCCGACCAGCACCAGGCTGGAGAGGTCGTACTGGTCGAAGCGCGGGCTCGCCAGCAGGTCGATGATCATCGTGGGGATGTTGGTCCAGTGCGTGACGCGCCAGCGCGAGATGAGCTGGCCCGCGAGGTCGCGGTCCCAGCGCGGCATCATGACCATGGTCGCGCCGATGTACACCGCGGCGTGCATGCCGGCCACCATGCCGGTGATGTGGAACATCGGCACCACCAGCAGGCCCACGTTCTCTGAAGTGCTGTGGGTCCACTGGCCCACGGCCACCGCGTTGTGCATCACGGTGCGGTGCGGGTGCATGCAGCCCTTGGGCAGGCCGGTGGTGCCGCTGGTGTAGGGCAGCACGGCGAGGTCGTCCGGGCCGCGGTTGTGCGCCGGCGCGCTGCCGGTGCAGGCCAGCGCATCGGCCCAGTCGCTCACGCTGCCACCGGGCAGCGCGGGCACGGCGTGGCGCGCGCCCAGCCAGTCGGCCCAGGCCGGTGGAATCTCCGCCTTTGGACCGATGGCGTCGCTGTAGTGCGAGACCACGAGGTGGCGCAGGCGTTCGCCCTCGGGCACCTCGCTGTTGGCCTTGAGCAGATCACCAGCGAGATCGGCCGCGGCAATGGCCACGCGCGCGTCGGGGTCGGTGATGTAGTGCTTGAGCTCCTCGGCCCGGTTCATCGGGTTGACCGGCACCACCACCGCGTTGGCGCGCAGGATGGCGAAATGCGCCACCACCCATTGCGGGCAGTTCTGCATCAGCAGGATCACACGGTCGCCGTCCTGCACGCCCTGCTGCCGCAGGTGCGCCGCGAGGCGCTCGGCCTGCTCGTGCAGGTCGCGGTAGGTGAACACGCGGTCGAAGAACACCAGCGCGGGCTTGTCGGGGTAGCGCAGCGCGCTCACCGCAAGGTTGTGCCAGAGCGAGGTGGCCGGCGGGTGGATGCGGTGCGGCAGGCGCGAGGGCCAGAAGCGGTGGTGCGCCCATGGGTCGGGCATGGGCGCCGTACTGGCTGGCGCAGGGGCGGTGGCGGTGGTGCTCATCGCTTGTCTCCGATGTTCTTGATGTCCAACGAAACCAAGCATACGGGCCGCGTCGGGGAACCGGCATGGTGCTTGTCGCGCCCGGGACCGTCGGCGCGCGCGGCGGTGGCACGGAACCTGCGACGCCACACGGGCCGGCGTCCGCACGGGGCCATGCGGGATCGTGACATGAAAAATTTGCATGTCTTTCCCACGTAAACCCCGATCCCCCCTCCAAAAGGGCAGGGATACATTGGTTGCGCCCAGGGCATGCACCCAACAGGTGCAGGCCTCTGCCCGGCAGATGCACTTCCACTACACGAACGGAGAGACCCGATGAAGATGAGTTCCAAGACATTGACTGCCGTGGCCCTGAGCGCGGTCGCCACCCTGGTCAGCCTGCCCGCGCATGCCGGCAAGGATCTCGATGCGATCAAGAAACGGGGTGAACTGATCTGTGGCGTCAGCACCGGTCTGGCCGGCTTCTCCGCCGCCGACAGCCAGGGCAAATGGAGCGGTCTGGACGTGGACGTGTGCCGCTCCGTGGCCGCAGCCGTGCTCAATGACTCCACCAAGGTGCGCTACGTGCCCCTGAATGCCGCACAGCGCTTCACCGCCCTGCAGTCCGGCGAGGTCGACCTGCTGCCGCGCAACACCACCTGGACGCTCACCCGCGACGCCTCGCTCGGCCTGCACTTCACCGGTGTGAATTTCTATGATGGCCAGGGCTTCATGGTGCCCAAGAGCCTGAACGTCAAGAGCGCCAAGGACCTCAAGGGCGCCACGGTGTGCGTGCAGGCCGGCACCACCACCGAACTGAACATGAGCGATTACTCGCGCGCCAACAACCTCAACCTGCGCCCGATCGTGTTTGCCGAGCTGGCAGCCACCAACGCGGCCTACTTCGCCGGACGGTGCCAGGCCTACACCACGGACGCCTCCGGCCTGGCCTCGATCCGCTCGAAGGAAGCGGCCAAGCCCGACGACCACATGATCCTGCCCGAACTGATCTCCAAGGAGCCCCTGGGCCCGGCGGTGCGCCGTGGCGACGATGAGTTCTTTGCCATCGTGAAATGGATCGGCTACGCGCTGCTGGAGGCCGAGGAACTGGGCATCACGGCCGCCAACGTGGACACCATGAAGAAGGACAGCAAGAACCCGAGCGTGATGCGCCTGCTGGGTGGCGGCACCGAGGACACCGGCAAGCTGCTCGGCCTGGACAAGGACTGGGCCGTGCGCGCCATCAAGGCCGTGGGCAACTACGGCGAGAGCTACGAGCGCAACATCACCCCGATCGGCCTGCCGCGTGGCGTCAATGCCCTGTGGAACAAGGGCGGCCTGATGTACCCGATGCCCATTCGCTGATCGCGCAACACGGGCTGACAACGCCGGCGTGGAATTCCTGCCGGCGTTGTCGCATCTGGGGCCAGTGAGCTCCCGACCTCCCACAGGAGACCACATTGAACGCCGCCTCCAAACCTCCACGGCCCGCGTGGTCGTGGCGCAGCCGCGCCGCGCGCGGGCTGATCTACCAGACCGTCGCCCTGCTGCTCATCGGTCTGGGTGTCTGGTTCCTGGCGCACAACACCCAGGAAAACATGCGCATCCGGGGCATTCAGAGCGGCTTTGACTTTCTCGGCGATGCCGCCGGATTCGACATCGGCGAGACCATGATCGAATACAGCCCGAGCCAGACCTACGGCAAGGCCATCTGGGTGGGCGTGCTCAACACACTGCGCGTGGCCGTCATCGGTATCGTGCTCACGACCATCCTGGGTGTGCTGCTGGGCGTGGGACGGTTCTCGCGCAACGGCCTGGTGCGCGGCATCTGCTACGGCTACGTCGAAATCTTCCGCAACGTACCGATCCTGCTGCAGATGCTGATGTGGTACTTGTTCTTTGTCGAGGTGCTGCCCGTGCCTGGCGAGGCGTGGAACGTTGCCAACCTGTTCTACCTGAGCAAGGACGGCTTCGCCTTTCCCCGGCCCATGCAGGGCACAGGCTACCTGGTGATGCTGGCGGGCCTCGTGGCCGGCGTTCTGCTGGCCTGGGTGTGGCGCCGCTGGGCGCTGCGCGAGTTCGAGAAAACCGGCCGCCTGCGCAAGCCGGGCTGGCCCACGCTGGGCATCGTGCTCGGTGGCACCCTGCTCGGCTGGCTGGCCGGCGGCATGCCCAAGCAGTGGGCCGTGCCCGAGGCGGGGCGCTTCATGATCGAGGGCGGTGGCAGTGTCTCGCCCGAGTTCATGGCCGTGCTCATCAGCCTGACCATCTACACCGCCGCCTTCGTGGCCGAGGTGGTGCGCGGTGGCATCCAGTCGGTCAGCCTGGGCCAGAAAGAGGCGTCGGCGGCGCTGGGCCTGGCGCCGCGGCAGACCATGAACCTTGTGGTGCTGCCCCAGGCCATGCGCGTGATCATTCCGCCGCTGACCAACCAGTACCTCAACCTGACCAAGAATTCCTCGCTGGCCGTGGCCGTGGGCTACCCCGACGTGGTCTCGATCGCCAACACCACGCTCAACCAGTCGGGTCGCGCGGTGGAGTGCATCGCCATCATCATGCTGGTGTACCTCAGCACATCTCTGTCCACCTCGGCCTTCATGAACTGGTACAACCAGCGCATGGCCATCAAGGAAAGGTAGCCCCATGCCGGATACCTTCGTGCCCATCGCCGCGCGCCCCTCGCCGGTGCGCACCAGTGGCTTCGTGCCCTGGATCCGCACCAACATGTTCGGTGACCTGCGCAGCAGCATCACCTCGGTCTTTCTGCTCGCGCTGGCGGCCTACCTGCTGCCGCGGCTCTACAACTGGGGCCTGGGCAACGCGGTCTTCAGCGCCAGTGCCGATGCCTGCCAGAGCGTGCGTGGCGCGGGCGCCTGCTGGGGGGTGGTGACGGAAAAATACCGCCTCATCCTGCTCGGGCGCTATCCGTTCGAAGAGCACTGGCGCCCGGTGCTGGCCACCAGCCTCATGGTGGCCGGCCTGATCGCCAGTTGCATCCGCGTGTTCTGGAAACCCTGGCTGGCCGCGATGTGGGTGGCCATCATGGTCGTCTTCTTCGTCCTCATGGGGGGCGGCGTGCTCGGCCTCACGCAGGTGCGCACCGACCTCTGGGGCGGTCTCCCCCTCACGGTGCTGCTGGCCACGATGTCCATCTTCCTGGCCTTTCCACTGTCCATCGCGGTGGCGCTGGGGCGGCGCAGCAACCTGCCGGCCATCCGGTCGGCCTGCATCATCTATATCGAACTCATCCGCGGCGTGCCGCTGATCTCGGTGCTGTTCATGGCCTCGTTCATGTTCCCGCTGTTCATGCCGCAGGGCGTCACCATCGACGTGCTGGTGCGTGTGGTGGTGGGCATCACGCTGTTCGCGGCGGCCTACATGGCAGAGATCATCCGCGGCGGGCTGCAGGCCATACCCAAAGGTCAGCTCGAAGCAGCCGACACGCTGGGCCTGAGCTACTGGCAGACACAGCGCAAGATCGTGCTGCCGCAAGCGCTGGCCATGGTGGTCCCCAGCGTGATGAACAACTTCATCTCGATCTTCAAGGACACCTCGCTGGTGACCATCGTCTCGATGTACGAGCTCACCGGCGCGCTGTCGCTGGCACTCAACTCCGACGTGAACTGGCGCCCGTTCAAGATCGAGGCCTACCTGTTCATCACGGTCGTCTATTTCATCTTCTGTTTCGCCATGTCCCGCTACAGCCTGTGGGTCGAGAAGCAGCTCTCCACCAGCAAGGCGCGCTGAAAGAACCACATGACTGACTCCATCATCCGCTTCGACATGGTCAACAAGTGGTACGGCAACGACTTCCACGTGCTGCGCGACATCGACCTCGACGTGGCCCGGGGCGAGCGCATCGTCATCTGCGGCCCCTCGGGCTCGGGAAAGTCCACGCTGATCCGCTGCATCAACCGCCTTGAAGAGCACCAGCAGGGGCACCTGACGGTGGACGGCATCGAGCTCACCGACGACATCAAGGCCATCGACCAGGTGCGCAAGCTGGTCGGCATGGTGTTCCAGCAGTTCAACCTGTTTCCGCACCTGACCGTGCTGGAGAATCTGACGCTCTCGCCCATGTGGGTCGGAAAGATGCCGAAGAAGGAGGCCGAGGAGCGGGCGATGGCGCAGCTCGAGCGCGTGCGCATCGCCGAGCAGGCCGCCAAATATCCACTGCAGCTCTCGGGCGGACAGCAGCAGCGCGTGGCGATCGCCCGTGCGCTGTGCCTCACGCCCAAGATCATGCTGTTCGACGAGCCCACCTCGGCGCTCGACCCGGAGATGATCAAGGAAGTGCTCGATGTGATGATCGAGCTGGCCAACCAGGGCATCACCATGATCTGCGTGACGCACGAGATGGGCTTTGCCAAGGCGGTGGCCGATCGCGTGATCTTCATGGACCAGGGCCAGATCGTCGAGCAGAACACCCCCGAGGACTTCTTCAACCACCCGAAGAACGAACGCAGCCGCGATTTCCTCTCCAAGATCCTCGGGCATTGACCTGTCTTGCATCGGTCATGGGGCGCTGTCACACTGCGCCCCATGACCGAAAAGCACAAGCTCAGGAAGGTGCAGCGGCTGACCTGGCTGCGCTGGAGCGGCACCACTGCCATGGGCCTGTCGCTGTGGTGCGCCAGCGCCGCACTGGCCTTCGATCTGCAGGGCCATCGCGGCGCGCGCGGCCTGGCCCCCGAGAACACGCTGGCGGGCTTCGAGCGCGCGCTGGCCGTGGGCGTGACCACCCTGGAACTCGACGTGGTGCTCAGCGCCGACGGTGTACCGGTGATCTCGCACGACACCGCGCCCAACCCCGATCTCACGCGCGACGCCAGCGGGCGCTGGCTGCAGGGACGGGGCCAACCCTTTCACCGCCTCACGCTGGCCGAGATCGCTGCCTGGGACGTGGGTCGCATCAACCCGGCCAGCCGCTACGCACGTGACTTCGCGCAGCAGGTGCCCAGGGACGGTCAGCGCATACCCACGCTGGCCACGTTGTTCGAGCGCGTGCGCCAGCTCGGTGCCCGCCACGTACGGTTCAACATCGAGCTCAAGCTGCACCCGCAGCGCCCGGACGAGTCACCTTTGCCGGAAGCCTTCGTGCAGGCCGTGCTGGAGGTGGTGGCCACGCATGGCATGACCTCGCGCGTGGGGCTGCAGAGCTTTGACTGGCGCATCCAGAAGGTGGCTCGCCGTCTGGCACCCGGCATGCCACTGGCCTATCTCACGGCGCAACTGCCGCGCTTCAACACCTTGCGCGACGGCGAGTGGACGGCGGGCCTTCGGCTGGCGGAGCATGAGGATGCACCGGCCATGGTCGCCGCAGCTGGCGGCAAGCTGTGGTCGCCCCACTTCAGTGATCTCAACCAGCAGGTGCTGCAGCGCGCCCGGGCGCTGGAGCTGCGCGTGATTCCCTGGACGGTAAACGATCCCCAGGACATGGCCCGCCTGATCGACTGGGGCGTGGATGGGCTCATCACCGACTATCCGGACCGCCTGCGAGACGTCATGGAACAGCGCGGCATGGTGCTGCCGCCCACCGTCGCTGTGCCGCAAATGCAGGCCCGCTCCGCCGCACCGGCACCGGCGCCAGAACCCGTGCCATTCGGCGTGGCGCCCGACCTGCGCTGAGCCAGGCACCACCACCGCTCACCGCGGAGGCGGCGCGTCCCAGGCGGTGGTGTCCAGGTCCAGATCGGCGAACTGGCGCGTGTCCAGCACCGGGCGCTCGATGCCGGCCGCGAGCTGCGCGCGGTAGTCCTGCAGCAGGCGCATGGCCACCGGGAACAGCATCAGGATGGCCATCAGGTTCACCAGCGCGAGCAGGCCCATCAGCGGGTCGGAGAAGAAGAACACCGAGGTCGCGCCCGGCGCGCTGGCGCCCAGGAACACCACCACCACGATCGCCACGCGCAGCACATGCAGGGCCATGGGCTTGCCGGTCAGCTCGGTCAGGGCCGCCTCGCCCAGGTAGTAGTTGTAGATGATGGAGCTGAAGGCGAACAGCAGGATCGCGAAGGTCAGGTAGTACTGCGACCACGCACCAAAGTGCGAGCTCAGCGCCTGTTGCGTGAGCACGATGCCGTCGACATCGGTGGCGCCGGGCACATAGGCCGGGCTGAGCAGGATGACGAAGGCGGTGCACGAGCAGATCACGATGGTGTCCAGGAACACCGAGAGCGACTGCGTGATGCCCTGACTGATCGGGTGCTTCACGTAGGCCGTGGCAGCCACATTGGGCGCGGAGCCCAACCCCGCTTCGTTGGAGAACAGACCGCGGCGCAGGCCCTGCGCAATCGCCGCGCCCATGCCGCCGCCCACGGCCTCCTCGATGCCGAAGGCGTTGCTGACGATCATGGCCAGCACGCGCGGGATCTCCGCGATGTTGATCACCATCGCCAGCAGCGCCATGGCCATGTAGCTCAGCGCCATGATGGGGATGAGGATGTCGGACACCTTGGCGATGCGGCGGATGCCGCCGTAGACGATGAAGCCCGTCACCACGGCCAGGAACACGCCCGACCAGATGCGATCAACCCCCATGCTGTTGTTCACGGCGCCCGCGAATGTGTTGCTCTGGAAGGCGTTGAATCCGAAGGCGAACGAGGCCATGAGGCAAACGGCGTACAACACGCCCAGCCAGCGGTAGTGCGGCCCGAGGCCGTGCCGGATATAGCTCGCGGGGCCACCCCGGTAGGTGCCGTCGGCGGTGCTGCGTTTGTAGACCTGGGCCAGTGTGCATTCGACCAGGCTGGTGGCCATGCCGATCAGCGCGATCGCCCACATCCAGAACACCGCTCCCGGGCCGCCGAGCGTGATGGCCACCGCCACGCCGGCGATGTTGCCACCGCCGACGCGCCCGCCCAGCGAGACGAACAGGGCCTGGCGCGCACTGATCTGGTTCGGATCGGCGTGCTCGTTCTTTGGCGCGAGCACGCGGAACATGCGGAAGAAGTAGCGGAACTGGACGAAGCCCGTCAGTGCCGTCATGAAGATGCCGAAGACCACCAGGATGGGGATCAGGGCCCACCCCCAGGTGAGGTTTTCAAGTGTGGAAAACAGCTGCGTCAAGAACGACATGTCGACTCCTCCTGAAAAGTAGAAATAAATACTAACGGTGATGGCGGCCGCAAGACCAGAGCAGATAACGGGCCAACCGACGAAAGGCGACCATCCGTCCGACGGCTGTAAGCACGCCCGCCTGGCGTCGACACACCTGCACGCGCCACTACCGGAGAACGTCATGAACCGCCAACCATGCCGCGCGCTGCTGCTGCTCCCCGTGTGCGTCACCAGTGCGGTGCTGGGCACATCTGCCTCGGCCCAGAACTGCGAAGCACGCTCCGGCCCGAAGCCGCCGGCCGTGGTCGAGCTATACACCTCCGAAGGCTGCAGCTCCTGCCCGCCGGCCGACCGCTGGCTCTCCACCCTGAAGACGCAGGACGGCGTGCTGGCCTTGTCCTTTCATGTCAATTACTGGAACCACCTCGGCTGGCGCGACCCTTTCGCCACCCCCGAGACCACCGCCCGGCAATACCGCCTGAAAGAGGCGCTGGGCGGCAAGTACGTGTACACACCGCAGGTCGTTCTCAATGGCCGCGACCACCGCGGCTGGGGAGGCCAGGGCGCGCGCGACCTCACGCCCCTGCCCTCCGCGGCCGCACCCGGCCTGCGCCTGGTCCGCGAGGGCAACCAGGTCACGGCACAGCTGGCGGCGAGCCCCGCACACACCACGCTGGCGGGCTACTGGGCCGTGCTGCAGGACGGGCTGGTGAGCAAGGTCACGCGCGGCGAGAACGCGGGCGAGAGCCTGCGCCACGACCACGTCGTGAGCCTGTACCAGCCCGTCGAGCCCTGGCCGGCGGATCAGGCTCACAGCGCACGGCTCAACCTGCCCGCGGGTGGCAACGCGCGCGTGGCATTCGTGGTGACCGACCCCGGCCTGACGCGGCCGGTGCAGGCGCTGGTGCTGCAATGCACCTCATGAAGCGCGGAACCATCTGAACGGCGCCGTATCATTCACACGCCATGCGCCACATCGTGCTCGCCCTCATGATCGCCCTGCTGCCCGTTCGCGGCTGGATGGGCGACGCCATGGCGGTGGCGATGCTGGCCGCGCCGGTTCAGACCATGACGCAGACCGCGCACACCACCGCCATGCCCTGTCCCGACCACGCCAAGGCGACTCCGGCAGCGGGTGCGGTGCACGACGGGATGGCGGAGGCTGGTGACGGCAGTGACAGCCACCACGCGCACCAGAGCTGCGACGTCTGCAACGGCCCGGCCATGGCGCACCGAGCCGGTACCGCTGTGACAGCGACACCGGTCCACGGCGTGCTGGCTCCGCCGGCCGAGCGCTTCGCGAGTTCCGAGCCGCGGCGCGGCATCAAACCACCCATTTCCTGAGTTCACACACCCGAGGTGCGTCCGCCGCCGCCCGAACAGGGCGCGCAACGGGCGCTGATTCGTGTTCTCAGGAGATATCCATGATTGTTTCAGGGCGAGTTCCGCCACACCGTCCCGGCCCGCTGCGCGCCGGCCTGCTCATCGGCCTGGCTCTGGCGCTGTCCACCACCCAGGCCCAGCCACTGGACGCGCTCGACGCGGCCAATCCGGACCACCCCTCACACCCGCCGCCCGCGCTGGCCTTGCCGGCCGCGGGTGACACCGGCCCGTCCGCACCACCCGGGGACATCGCCCAGGCCCGCGCCATCTGGCAGCGTGCCAACCAGCGTGTGGCCGAGTTCCCGCGCGGCCACATCGATCTGCTGCGGTGGGAGGCACGCCAGCCGGGCGATGCCCCTGTGGCAAGCGACGCGGGCACGGCCCCGGCCCTGGACTTCACCCAGGCCTTGCGGCTCTCGCTGCGGCATCGGCCCGAGCTCTTCACCCACGCCGACATGAACCCGCTGGCGCGCGCCCGGGTGCAGGTGGCCTACGCCGGCCATGTGCGCGACCTGCGACGCACCTGGATCGATGCCGTGGCCACGCGCCAGAGCGAGCGCCTGCTCGGGGAGGCGCTGGACGCCGCCCGCACCGGCAGCGAACTCGGCCAGCGCATGGTGGACGCGGGCAACTGGAGCCAGGCCCGGCAACTGCGCGAGCAACTGATCGAGGCCCGCGCCTGGCAAGCCTACGCCGATGCGCACGGCACGGCCCTGGCCACGCAGGAACGGCTGGCGCAACAACTCGGCATGTGGGACGCCCAGGCGGCGCGCAGACTTGCCGACCAGTTGCCCACCAGCCTGCCCGAGCCACCCGCACAGCTCGCTCCCGGCGAGGGTTTGAGCGAAGCCACGCTGGAAGCCGCCGTACTGCGCAGCGACCTCGCGCTGGCACAACAACGGCTGCAAACCCGGCGCGACATCGTCGCGCTGGTGCCCGCATGGCGTCAATCCTGGAACGATGCGGTGGACGCCGCGCTGGACGCGCTGTCCGGGCCGGACCCGGGCGCCACGCCACCACACATCGACAACCTGAGCCTGCTGCGCGACCACACCCTGCAGCGCGCGTCGAGCGCCGAGGCTGCGTTGCTGCGCCAGGCGAGCGAGCGCCGCTCGATGGCGCGCCAGGCCTGGGCCGCGCTGCAGTTGCGCCACGCCAGCGCACGGCACGCCCAGGATGCGGTGGTCGCGCTGCAGGCCGCGCTGGCGCAGGAAACGCTGCTGCGCTACAACGGCATGCTGCAGAGCAGCTGGGAGCTGCTGGCCAGCGCGCGCGACCGCCTGGCCTCGCTCGACGCAGCGGTGCAGGCACGACGCGGCTACTGGCTCGCGCACGCCGACTGGCAGGCGCTGCTCGCTGGCACGGGTTACGCAGGCCCCGACACCCCCACCACTTCGGGCACCGGCACAGCCGCCGCCGCAGGACACTGACATGCACACCCCACTCAACCGACGACATTTTTTTGCTGGTGCAGCCGCCACCGCGGTGGCCGCCACCAGCGTGAGCCGCGTGGCACTCGCTGCCATCCCCGAGGCCGTGCAACAGACCTCGGCCGACACCGCGCCGCCCTGGACACCACCGGGCGTGACAGGCGCAGGCCGGCCCTACCACCCGGTGGTCACGCTCAACGGCTGGACCCTGCCCTGGCGCATGAACAAGGGCGTCAAGGAATTCCACCTGGTGGCCGAACCCGTGGTGCGCGAGGTGGCGCCCGGTTTCCTGGTCAACATGTGGGGCTACAACGGCCAGAGCCCGGGCCCCACCATCGAGGTGGTGGAAGGCGACCGCGTGCGCCTCTACGTCACCAACCGCCTGCCCGAACACACCACCATCCACTGGCACGGCCAGCGCCTGCCCAATGGCATGGACGGTGTAGGCGGCCTGAACCAGCCGCAGATCCCCGTGGGCAAGACCTTCGTCTACGAGTTCGTGGCGCGCCGGCCCGGCACCTTCATGTACCACCCGCATGCCGACGAGATGGTGCAGATGGCCATGGGCATGATGGGCTTCTGGGTCACGCACCCGAAGCAGAAGCATGCGCTGATCGAAGACGTGCAGCGCGACTACTGCTTCCTGCTCAACGCCTTCGACGTCGAACCCGGCAGCATGACGCCGCAGGTCAACACCATGCTGGAACAGAACATCTGGGCCTGGAACAGCCGCGTCTTCCCCGGCATCACACCGCTGGTGGCACGCCTGGGCGAGCGCGTGCGCGTGCGCGTGGGCAACCTGACCATGACCAACCACCCGATCCACATCCACGGCATCGAGTTCGAGGTCACGGGCACCGACGGCGGCCCCACGCCCCGGGGATCGCGCTGGCCCGAAGTCACAACCGACGTGGCGGTGGGCCAGATGCGGCAGATCGAGTTCGTCGCCGACGAACCGGGCGACTGGGCGATGCACTGCCACAAGAGCCACCACACCATGGGCGCCATGGGCCACGGCGTGCCGACCATGATCGGCGTGGACCACCGCGGCCTGGTCAAGCCCTTGCAGCGTGCCGTGCCCGATTACATGGTGATGGGTGAGCGCGGCATGGCCGACATGGGCGAGATGCAGATGGAGCTGCCCGCCAACACCTTCCCCATGATGACCGGCACCGGCCCCTACGGCCCGATCGAGATGGGTGGCATGTTCACCACGCTCAAGGTGCGCGCCGACCAGAAGGCCGGCGACTACAGCGACCCGGGCGACTACGTCATGCCGCCGGGCACGCAGGCCCGCCTGGTCGACACCGGGCAGGCCCCTGCAGCCAGCCGCCCGGACACGCCCTCGCAACCCGCGGCCGCCACCGCCCGCAAGCCGGCCAACCCCCACCAACACTGAACCCCGGAGTTCCCATGACCACACCCCACCCCAAGCGCCGCCACCTGATCGCCCTGCCGCTGGCCCTGGCGCTGCCCCGCACCTTCGCGCACGGCGAGAAGCCCCACGCCACCACCGCCCCGGTGGTGAAGGAACAGAAACCCTGGGGCATCGCGGGCGACGCCGGCGCTGTCACGCGCACGGTGGAGATCCGCATGACCGACGACATGAAGCTCACGCCCAGCCGCCTGGAGGTGCGAGAAGGCGAAACCCTGCGCCTGCGTGCCGTCAACAAGGGCAAATTGATGCACGAGATCGTGATCGGGACCCCCGCCGAGCTGCAGGCCCATGCCGAGATGATGAAGAAGCACCCCGGCATGGAGCACGACGAGCCCTACATGGCGCACGTGCCACCGGGCAAGACCGGCGATGTGATCTGGACCTTCAACCGCGCGGGCGACTTCGAATTCGCCTGCCTGATCGCCGGCCATTTCGATGCCGGCATGCGCGGCACCATCCGCGTCACACCCCGAACCTGAACCCCACAAGGAGCACACCATGAAAAGACGACATCTCCTCGGCACGGCGATCGGCCTGGCCCTCGCAGGCGGCACCGGCGCGTTCGCGCAAACCGCGCTGCCGCCCCTGCAGGTCTGGAAAGACCCCAACTGCGGCTGCTGCAACGACTGGGTCGCGCTGCTGCGCGCCGACGGTTTCCAGGTCCAGATGCACGACAGCGGCAACACCGCGGTGCGCCAGCGCCTGGGCCTGCCCGCGAAGTACGGCTCGTGCCACACCGCCCTGGTCGGCGGCTACGTGGTCGAAGGCCATGTGGCACCGGGCGAAATCCGCCGCCTGCTGACCGAGAAGCCGAAGGCCCTGGGGCTGGCCGTGCCGGGCATGCCCGTGGGCAGCCCCGGCATGGACGGCCCGATCTACGGCGGCCGCCGCGACGCCTACGACGTGCTGCTGGTGCAGCGCGACGGCAGCGCGCAGGTGTTCCAGCGGCACGCCGCCGGCATGTCGCAGGACGCCTTCAAGCGCACCGCGGGCGAAGCCACGGGTGCCGGGGCCCTGAGCGAGGCCGAGGTGCGCAAGGTCGACCGGGCCGCCGGCAAGATCACACTCAAGCACGGCGAGATCCCGAACCTGGACATGCCACCCATGACCATGGTGTTCCAGGTGGCCGACCCGGCCCTGCTCGCCACCGTGAAAGCCGGCGACAAGGTGCGCTTCAGCGCCGACAAGGTCAAGGGCGCCTACACCGTCATGCGCATCGAACCGGTGCGCTGAACCGGCGACGTGCCGGGGACTTGACATGGATCAAACCCCGGGCGTTTTCAGATCGCCAGGGCGGCTTGCGCCTTGCAGTTCCCGCAACGCACGCCGATGGAAAGGTGAGATCGACCACTTCACCTTTGCGAGCCCCTTCCATGCGCCACAACCTGCCCGTCACCGGAAACGAGTTCGTGATCCCCGAGGGGGTCACGCTTGTCTCCACCACCGATCTGCAAAGCCGCATCACCTACTGCAACCCGGCCTTCGTGGCGGTGAGCGGCTTTGACCGCGACGAGCTGCTGGGTCAGCCGCACAACCTGGTGCGCCATCCCGACATGCCCGCCGAAGCCTTTCGCGACATGTGGACCACCCTGGCCTCGGGCTCGCCCTGGTCGGCCCTGGTGAAGAACCGGCGCAAGAACGGCGACCACTACTGGGTGGTGGCCAACGCCACGCCCATGGTGGAGAACGGCCAGGCGGTCGGCTACATGTCGGTGCGCACACGACCGACCCGGGAACAGGTGCAGCAGGCCGAAGCCCTGTACGCCCGCATGCGCGCCGAACACGACAGCGGACGCATCGCGCTGGCCCTGCACCGCGGTCAGCTGGTGCGCACCGGCCTGCCCGGGCGCCTGCGGAAACTGGTGCGACCCACGCTGGGCAAGCGCATTGCCCTGTCCCTGCTCGGCGTGGCCACCGTCGGCGTGGTGGCGGGTCACATCGCGGCTACATCCACCGGCGCGGCGCAGTTGGGTGCGGCAGCGGCTCTGCTCGCGCTGACCGCCGCGGCCGCGGTCCTGCTGCGTCGCCAGGTGCTCGCGCCCTTGAACCAGGCCGTGGGTTTTGCCAACCTCATGGCGGCCGGCGACCTGTCGGCGAGCTGGCAGGGCCGCGCGGGTGGCGAGTTTGGCGAACTCGCGAAGGCGCTCAACCAGCTCAACGTGAACCTGCAGGCCGTGGTGTCCGACGTGCGCCGCGAAGTCGAGGGCGTGCAGGTCGCCTCCGGCCAGATTGCCGCGGGCAACCAGGACCTGTCCTCGCGCACCGAGTCGCAGGCCAGCAGCCTGGAGCAGACCGCCGCCTCCATGGAGGAACTCAGCAGCACGGTGCAGCAAAGCGCCAACGCCTCGCGCGAGGCTACCGAGCTCTCGCTACATTCGGCCAGCGTGGCGCGCGCGGGCAACGAGGCCATGGCCCGCGTGATCCACACCATGGACGACATCAGCCAGTCGTCGAACCGCATCGGCGAAATCATTGGTGTGATCGACGGCATCGCCTTCCAGACCAACATCCTCGCGCTCAATGCGGCCGTGGAGGCCGCGCGCGCCGGTGAACAGGGGCGTGGCTTCGCGGTGGTGGCCGGCGAGGTGCGCAACCTCGCCCAGCGCACCCTGGAGGCGGCCAAGGAGATCAAGGTCCTGATCAGCACGTCGAGCGACAAGGTCGCTACGGGCAGCCGCCTGGTGCACAGCACCGGCAAGACCATGGCGGAGGTGGTGAGCGCGGTCGAACAGGTCCAGACCCTGATCACCGGCATCCACGGCGCCACGCAGGAACAGGCCTTGGGGCTGTCCCAGATCAACCAGGCCGTGGGCCATCTCGACTCGGTGACGCAGCAGAACTCTGCCATGGTCGAGGAACTGGCCGCGGCCGCGAGCGCGCTGCAGGCGCAGTCGCAGGTCATGAACGACGCGGTGCGGGTATTCCGCCTGGTGCCCCGCGCACCCGCTCGGGCCTGAGGTCCGAACATCCGGTCCCGCCGGTCGCCCGGGTGCGGCGTGCTAATGTCTCGCCATGCCCAAGACCCTGCGCTACACCCTGCTCTCGCTGCGCGAGATGCTGCTCTCTGCAGGCCCGTTCGCCCTGCTCACGATCGCCTTGCTGGGCCTGACCTACTGGTGGCTCAACCCCACCCCGCCCAAGCGCGTGGTGCTGGCCACCGGCCCCGCGCAAAGCGCCTACGATGAATTCGGCAAGCGCTACGCGGAGGCACTCGCACGCTACGGCATCACGGTCGAGCTGCTTGCTTCGGAGGGTTCGTCGGCCAACCTGGAGCTCCTGCGCACCGGCCAGGCCGATCTGGGCTTCGTGCAGGGTGGTACCGCCGACATCGGCTACGACGACGAGGGCTCCATCGTCTCGCTGGGCAGCCTGTTCGTCGAGCCACTCTGGATGTTCTACCGGGAAGACGCGGCCAGACGCCTGCAGAAGAACCCCACCGTGAACAAGCTGGCCGAGCTCAAGGGCTGGCGTGTCAACGTGGGCACGCCCGGCAGCGGTGTGCCGCGCCTGTTCACCACCCTGCTCGATGTCAATCGTGTCGACGCCTCGCAGCTCACGCTGAGCAAGCTGGAACAGACCCCGGCCACAGTGGCCTTCCTCAACGGCGACATTGATGCCGTGGTGTTCGCGTCGGCGCCCGAATCGGTAATGGTGCAGATGCTGTTGCAGACGCCCGGCGTGAAGCTGCTGGACTTCGCCCAGAGCGAGGCCTATTCGCGCCGCTTCGGCTATCTCACGCCGGTGGTGATGCCGCAGGGCGTGGTGGATCTGGCGGCAAACATTCCGGCGCGCAATGTGCGCCTGGTGGCATCCACCACCAGCCTGCTGGCGCACAGCGACACGCACCCTGCCATCCTGCAACTGTTCGCCCAGACCGCCACCCAGCTGCACAGCGGCGCGAGCTGGTTCAGCCGTGCGCGCGAATACCCCAGCCTGGAGCACAGCGAGGTGCCGATCTCGTCCGAGGCGCAACGCGCCATCAAGAATGGCGCGCCCTTCCTGCAGCGCTATCTGCCGTTCTGGCTGGCCAATCTGATCGAGCGCGTGTGGCTGGCCATGGGCCTGATCATCGTGCTGGCCCTGCCGCTGTCGCGCATCGTGCCGCCGCTCTACGCCTTTCGCATCCGCTCACGCGTGTTCCGCTGGTACGCCGAGTTGCGCGACATCGAACAACAGCAGGAGAGCGATCAGGGAAGCAGCGTGCAGGCGTTGCTGGAGCAGCTCGACGCGATGGAATCGAAGGTGGAGAAGATCGTGGTGCCGCTGTCGTACACCGACGAGCTCTACGCCCTGCGCAACAACATCCACCTCGTGCGCAAGAAACTGCTCAGAAAAACCTGAGCCGCGCAGCGGTGGAGCGTGGGGGCCACCGACCCGGCGCCGGGCCGCCCCAAGCCGGGTCAGCCCCCCTGGGGGGCAGCGACCCGCGCAGCGGTGGAGCGTGGGGGCCCTGCCCTACTTTTCTGCCATGGCGCTGTTGAGCCAGGCCTGGCGCGCCACCTCGTCGAGCGCCTCATCCACCACGCCATGATCGGCCACCACGCGCAGGCGCCGCTGTTCCAGCAAGCGCTCGAGACCGCGCTTGGTCATGGACAGGGAGCGGCCATTGCCACCGGTGAACAGGAACAGCGTGCCATGCGGGCTGGCCCAGGTGAGCTGCCAGCGCATGGCCTGACCGTCCTGCAGGATGTCGACCCAGGTGCCCACCGGCAACTCTGATGTGCGCTGCACCGCCATCTCGGCCTTGAGATCGGCCCAATCGCGCTGCAAGGGCTGGGTGTCCAGAAAGGCCGGCTGCGTCGTCGTGGGAGGCGCGTCCGGCAGCGAGTCTTCCATGAAGCAGGTATCGCGCACCTCGTTGCGCTGCATCCACGGCTCGTCATCCAGCTCGGGCTGGATGCTGGGTTGTTCGTCGGCGGGTGGTTCGTTGCGCTGCGTCTTGTAGGCCGCCTCGTGCAGGCCCATGAGTGCCTGGAAAAACGCCTCCGCCTGCTCGCGCGGATAGTCGATGGAATCGAGCCCCTCGCGCAACGTGCGCAACACACCCGGGATGACCTTGACCAGGCGCGGCCGGTTCAGGCTGGCCAGCGCGAGCTGGCTGGACCACAGCAGGTCCGGCAGGATGTCGGTATAGCGCATGGCCGCGGATTCGCCGGGCGCCGCATCCGTGCTCTCCAGACGCGCCTGCGCCACCACCTGCGACCAGGGGCCGGTCAGGAAACGCCGCACCACGCCGGGCGACTTGTCAAAATCGTTTCGGCCCCGCATTTCAGTAGCCACCCGCTCGGCCAGCAGGTTGCGCTGTTCCACACGCACCAGCGTCTGAACCGCCAGGCCACGGGCCTGGACCTGCGCGGGCCCCACTGCGGCGGCCTGCGAGCGCTGGAACTCCTCAAGTTGCGCGGGAAACCGCGCGGCCAGATCTGCGCCCGGCTTGAGCAGCGCGCGCACGACACCGCGCGTCTGGTTGGAAAAAGCCGCGAAACCGGGATCCTGCTCGCTGGTGAACGCCAGGCCTCGCGCGATGATCGCGTCGAGCAGGCGGCGCGCCGGGTTCTGCTTGTCAGCGAAGAAGCGGGGTTCGGTGCGCGCGAGTTGCAGCAGGGCGGGCTTCATGTCCTGCAACAGGCTGCGCACCGGCGCGAGAAGGCGCTCGTCGGCGGCGATGCGCTTGAGCATGAGGGTGACCACCTCGCTGGCGAGCGTGCGCACCATGGCATTGCCTGAACCGGACGCACCGCCGTCGCTCGGGCCGTCGTCGCCCTGGTCGAGGTTGCCCACCAGCAGCTGGTGCAGATGGTCCAGCGTGAGCAGCGCGTCGTTGCCCAGCATCTCGTGTGCCGGCACCGAATCCGGGTGGGCAGCGTCCGGCGCGGCGGTGCCCGGCGTCGTGCGGCTGGTGGCGGTCTGCGTCACCACGTAACCGGCGGGCTTCACCCCGGCGCGTTCCATCTGCCGGGAGAGGTTCGCGTACATCTCGCGCAGCGCCTCGCCCAGCGACATCGCGCCCACCTGCAACCATCGCGAACGCACTGCAGCTTCCACGTGCAGTCCCTTGAGCGCCTTCATCAGCGCGGCCACAACCACTTCGGACCGCAAGGGGTTGGCGTCGGGATTGACGACGGCCAGACCTTGCGCGCCATTGAGCAGCGCGGTCAGCGTCACCAGTTCCTCGTCCACCGCCATCTTGACGACCTGCTGTACGCGGGCCAGCTCCACGGTCTCCTGTACCTGGTCGTCTCCCATGAGTTCGAGTTCGTCGAAACTCACCGTCGGGGAACGGCGCGAACCGGTACCGGTGTGAGGCAGCGCGTTCTCCATCGACTCGGCGAAGGCCGCCAGAAATCGCGTGGCCACCAGGTCGCGGTGTGATTCGAGCGTGGTGCGGGCCTGCATCAGCACCTGCTTTTCGCTCAGCTGGCTGGCGGAGAACTCACGGTCCTTGATGGCGGCATGCAGTTTGTCCAGCCAGCGCGGCACCCACTCGCGGGTCAGGGCAAGTGCGTCTCGCAGACAGGCGTCAAAGGCCTGGGTGTCGCTGGCGTCCATGCAGACGGGCTCTCTCGTGTGCGGTTGGAATGAAAATGTCGGCCGAATGCCTGACATTGTGGCCAACAGGGTAACCCTGTAAAAGCGGAAAAGAAACCCGGAATTCCCGGCAGTTCAAGGCTTCGCCATCAGCGCCTGCCAGCCCGCAGCCCCCAGTTCGCGCAGGGTTTGCAGGTTGCGCTCGACGATGGCGTCGGCGTCGCCACCCTCGGAGGCCACCGCGCGCTCGACGCTGTCCTCGCGCAGCAGGTGCAGCGTCGGGAAGGGTGCGCGGTTGGTGGCGTTGGTCACGTCGTCGGCCTCGGTGCCTTCGAACTGGAACAAGGGGTGAAAGGGTGCCACCTGCACCACACCTTCGAGTTCGTGCTCGGCCACCACGTCGTCCACGACGTTGAGGAAGTCGTTGAACACCTCGAAGTCGGGGAACAGCGTGGGGTGTACCAGCAGGGTCGTGTCGATCTCCTCGGCCGGCGTGTTCACCAGCAGGTCGAGCTCGCGATCGAGGTCGTCCAAAAATGCATCGAGGTGGCGCGCCTGGCTGACCACGATGCGCACCTGGTTCTTCACGTACACCGAACGCGCGAACGGGCACAGGTTCAGGCCGATCACGGCCTTCTCGATCCAGCGGCGGGTGACGGCTTCGACGTCCGGCATCACTTCAAGGCTTTGAAACGCATGCGCCTGGGCTTGGCTCCCTCTTCGCCCAGGCGTTTCTTCTTGTCGGCCTCGTACTCCTGGTAGTTGCCGTTGAAGAACACCCACTGGCTGTCGCCCTCGGCCGCCAGGATATGGGTGGCGATGCGGTCGAGGAACCAGCGGTCGTGGCTGATGACCAGCGCGCAGCCGGCGAATTCGAGCAGCGCGTCTTCGAGCGCGCGCAGGGTTTCCACGTCCAGGTCGTTCGAGGGTTCGTCCAGCAGCAGCACGTTGCCGCCTTCGGCCAGGGTCTTGGCCAGGTGCAGGCGCCCGCGCTCACCGCCGGAGAGGCTGCCCACGCGCTTCTGCTGGTCGCCACCGGAGAAATTGAAGCGGCCGCAGTAGGCGCGGCTGGGCATCTGGAACTTGCCCACGGTGATCATGTCCAGGCCGCCGGAGATGTCTTCCCACACGGTCTTGTCGCCGTCCAGGCCTTCGCGGCTCTGGTCGACGAAGGCCATCTTAACGGTCTGGCCGATCTTGACTTCGCCGCTGTCGGGCTGTTCCTTGCCGCTGATGAGCTTGAACAGCGTGGACTTGCCCGCGCCGTTGGGGCCGATGATGCCGACGATGGCGCCAGCCGGGATCTGGAAGCTCAGGTTGTCGATCAGCAGGCGGTCGCCAAAGCTCTTGCTGACGTTCTTGAACTCGAACACCTCGTTGCCCAGGCGTTCGGCCACGGGAATGAAGATTTCGTTGGTCTCGTTGCGCTTCTGGTATTCGACGTCGCTCAGTTCCTCAAAACGCGCCAGGCGCGCCTTGCTCTTGGCCTGCCGGCCCTTGGGGTTCTGGCGCACCCACTCCAGTTCCTTTTTCATGGCCTTGGTGCGCGCGTCCTCGGTGCGCTGCTCCTGCTCCAGGCGCGCCTCCTTCTGTTCCAGCCAGGTCGAGTAGTTGCCCTTGTAGGGAATGCCATGGCCGCGGTCGAGTTCGAGAATCCACTCGGCGGCGTTGTCCAGGAAGTAGCGGTCGTGGGTGATGGCCACCACGGTACCGGGGAAGCGGGCCAGGAACTGCTCCAGCCAATCCACCGATTCGGCGTCCAGGTGGTTGGTGGGTTCGTCGAGCAGCAACATGTCGGGCTTGGACAGCAGCAGGCAGCACAGGGCCACGCGGCGCTTCTCGCCGCCGGAGAGCACGCCCACCCTGGCGTCCCAGGGCGGCAGGCGCAGCGCGTCGGCGGCAATTTCGATCTGGTGCTCGCTGTCGGTGCCGGCGGTGGCGATGATGGCTTCGAGCGTGGCCTGCTCGGCGGCCAGGGCGTCGAAGTCGGCATCTTCCTCGGCGTAGGCTGCGTACACCTCGTCCAGGCGCTTCTGGGCGGCGCGCACTTCGCCCAGGCTGGCTTCGACCGCCTCGCGCACGTTCTGCTCGGGATCGAGCTGCGGCTCCTGCGGCAGATAGCCGATACGGATGCCCGCCATGGGAATCGCTTCGCCCTCGATCTCCTTGTCGATGCCGGCCATGATCTTGAGCAGCGTGGACTTGCCCGAGCCGTTGGTGCCGAGCACGCCGATCTTGGCGCCAGGGAAGAACGAAAGAGAGATGTCCTTGAGGATCTGGCGCTTGGGCGGCACGATCTTGCCGACCCGGTTCATTGAAAAGACGTATTGAGCCATGAGAGTTTTGCCTGAGAAATCTGCGCCTGAAAGGGGCGCCAAGCCTTCGATTATCGGCGCATGCGACAATACAGCCTGTCGGGCACTTCAGTTGGCCCGGCACCAGCACTTGGCTGGGGTGTGCGCAAAGCCTTTGCGGCCACCGACTTCCTGAATCCATCTGCCCCAGACTGACCGGGCGCCGCAGCCAAACAGGCCGCGGCACCCGGAGTGGCCGATGCCCCCAGCGCCCTGGACGGGCGCCTCTATCTACATGACCTTTGACGATCTGAACCTGGCCCCGGCCATCGTGCAAGCTGTGCGCGAGCACGGCTACGAAACCCCCACCCCCATCCAGGTGGAAGCGATCCCCGCCGTGCTGGCCGGTCGCGACCTGCTCGGTGGCGCCCAGACGGGCACCGGCAAGACCGCCGCTTTCACCCTGCCCATGCTGCAGCGCCTCTCCAGCACCGAGCGTGCCAAGAGCCGCTTCGGCGGCGTCGGCATCCGCGCCCTGGTGCTCACCCCCACACGCGAACTCGCGGCGCAGGTCGAGGAATCGGTGCGCGTCTACGGCAAACACCTTTCGCTGACCTCCACCGTGGTCTTCGGCGGCGTCGGCATGAACCCGCAGATCAACGCCATGAAACGCGGCGTGGACATCCTGGTCGCCACCCCCGGCCGACTGCTGGACCTCCAGCAGCAGGGCTTCCTGGACCTCTCCACGGTGCAGATGCTGGTGCTCGACGAGGCCGACCGCATGCTCGACATGGGCTTCATCCACGACGTGAAGAAGATCCTGGCGCTGGTGCCGAAAGAAAAACAGAGCCTGCTGTTCTCGGCCACCTTCAGCGACGAGATCCGCGACCTCGCCAGCGCGCTGCTCAAGGACCCGCTGCACATCCAGGTGACGCCGCGCAATACCACGGTGCAGCGCATCACCCAGGTGATCCACCCCGTCGGCCGCGGCAAGAAGAAGGCCCTGCTGGTGCACATCATCAACCAGCACAACTGGAGCCAGGTGCTGGTGTTCACGCGCACCAAGTTCGGCGCCAACAACGTCGCCGAGTACCTGACGAAGAACGGCATCCAGGCGATGGCGCTGCACGGCAACAAGAGCCAGGGCGCGCGCACGCAGGCACTGGCCGGCTTCAAGAGCGGCGAGATCCGCGCGCTGGTGGCCACGGACATCGCCGCGCGCGGCATCGACATCGACGAGCTGCCGCACGTCGTGAACTACGAGATCCCCAACGTCTGCGAGGACTACGTGCACCGCATCGGCCGCACCGGCCGCGCGGGCAACAGCGGTGAAGCCATCAACCTCGTGAGCCTGGATGAAGAAGGTTTCATGATGGAAATCGAGCGCTTCACCAAACAGCAGATCCCGGTGCAGATCTTCCAGGAGTTCATGCCCGAACCCGGCGAGAAGGCCGAGCCCATCGCCATGGGCCGCCAGACCATCTGGGGCGGCGCGGGCAAGCCGCCCAGCCGCGAGGTGATGGCCGCGGCCGCCAAGGCCGCGCGCACGGAGATGCTGCAGCGCGTGCGCGAGAAGCGGGCCGGCGAGCCGCAGGGCCGGGGCAACGGCGGCGGCGGCGGTGGCCAGCGCCAGCGCCCGGCCGGTGACGGCGGTGATGCCCCGCGCGGCGAAGGCCGCCGCAGTGGCAATGGTGGTGGCCAGCGCGCCAACGGCAACGGTGGAGGCGGCAACGGCCAGCCCCGCCACGGTGGCCAGCGCAATGGCAACGCGCAGGGCCACCGCCCGCCGCGCGACGACCGTGGTCCGCGCGACGACCGTGGTCCGCGTGAAGACCGTGGCCCGCGCGAGGACCGCGAGCCGGGTGCCGAGCGCCAGCCCGGCCCGAACGCCCACCTGGGCAGCCTGCGCATCAAGGAACCCCGTCCGCGCGCGGCCAGCCCGGGTGGCCAGCCCGATCCGCTGCGCACCAGCATCGACGCCATGCGCACCGGCAACCGCGGCGGCAAGGGCAAGGGCGGTGGCCAGCGCGGCAACGCAGGCGGCGGTGCCGATCCGCTGCGCACCAACTACGGCCGCATTCGCTGAACTACAGTGCGGTCATGCCAGCTGACCGCACCACCCTCCCGCCCGACGCCCCGTCTGCCCTGCCCGGCAACGGGGCGTCGCCACGTTGGGCCACGCTCATGGTGGCCACCTGCAACGTGCTCAACCTGGCGCAGGCCGGCCGGCACTTCTACAACGGGCAGGACCCGTACAGCCAGGCCGAGTTCGAGCGCAAGGTCACCTGGCTGGGTGAACGCTTCAAGGCACTCAACGCCGACGTGATCGCGGTGCAGGAGGTCTGGGATGAACTCGCCCTGCGCGCGGCGGTGGCGCGCAGCGGCCTGCAGTACGGTTTCGTGGCGGTGCCTGGCGCGGAGAATGGCCCGGGCCAGCCGGGCGCACAAGGCACGCCCCGGGTGGGCATCGTGACGCGTCTCAAGGTGGAGTCGGTGGAGTCGCTGACCGACTTTCCCTCCGCCGCCGTGGTGCAGGTGCCCGGCCTGGGCCTGCACACCCGCTTCGAGCGCCCGCCTCTGGTCGCCACCCTGCGCCTCAAGCACGGCCAGGCGCTGTGCGTGATCACCGCGCACCTCAAGAGCAAGCGGCCGAAGTTTCTCGAAGACGCGGCCGGCAAGATCAACGAAGACACCGACGATCCCGCGGTCCAGGCCCTGGGTACCCTGCGCTCGCTGATCATGCGCGCAAGCGAAGCGCTGGCCCTGCGCCTGAAGGTGGTGGAACTGCTGCACCGCACGCGGCTGCCGCTGGTGCTCATGGGCGACCTCAACGACAGCCCGCACAGCGTGACCACGCAGCTCATCGCCGCCACCTCGCAGGTGGCCTACGACAAGGGCGCGCGCGACCACGCGCTGTTCAGCGCCTGGGACGTGCAGGGCGAAGCCGCGCTGCGCCGCGACGTGGCGTACTCGCACATCCACCAGGGCTACCCGGAGGTGCTGGACCAGGTGCTGGTGAGCGAGGAATTCGTGGCCACCAGCCGCGCAGCCATCGGCGACGTGCGGCGCGTGGAGGTGTTCAACGACCACCTGTTCGAGGGCCGCGACCGCAGCCGCAGCGACCACGGTTTCGTGCGCGCGCTGCTGCGGCTGCGCCTGCCCGACCTGCCGCCGTCAGTGAACTGAGTCGGGCGCCGGCGCACCGGCTTCGCGGATGCGCCGCGCCAGGTGCGCCAGCGCTTCCTCCACCTGGTCGACCAGCACCAGGCAGAGGTCGCCCGGCTGCAGCCGCGCCAGCGCAGTGTCGATGGCGACGAACTCACCGCGAATCTCCAGCACCTCGCGCGCGCGGCTTGCGTCGGCCAGGCCCTGGCGCAGCAGGGCCAGCACCTCGCCGTCCTCCCGCCCGCGCTGGCAGGCGTCCTCGAACAGCAGCACGTCGTCGAAGGCCGTGCCGAGGATCGCGGTCTGCTCGCGGATGTCCTCGTCGCGGCGGTCACCCGCGCCGCTGATGACCACGCTGCGCCGGCGCGCCGGCATGGCGTTGACCGCGTCGACCAGGGCGCGCATCGCGTCGGGGTTGTGGCCATAGTCGGCGATCACGGTGGCGCCCCGGTAGTCCATCAGGTTGAAGCGGCCGGGTGCGTTGTCGGCGTCGTTGGAGAAGCTCGCCAGGCCGCGAACGATGGTGTCCCAGTCCAGCCCCGCGCACCAGGCCGCGCCGATCGCGGCCATGACGTTGTCCTTCTGGAAACCGATGGTGCCCCCGCGCGTGATCGGTACACCCTGCAACGGGATCTGCACGCGCCAGCTGCCTTCGGTGACGAGGATGCGATCGCCCTCGACGCAGATCGTGCGCCGGCCCTGGACACGGTGCGCGGCGAGCACGGGATGGTCGTGGTCCTGCGCGAAGAACACCACGCCGCCCGGGCACTTGGGCGCCATGGCCGCGACGATGGGGTCGGCCGCGTTGAGCACCGCGTAGCCCGTGGGCGCGACGTTCATGACGATCACGCGCTTGAGCACCGCAAGGTCCTCGACCGTGGTGATGTAGTTCAGGCCCAGGTGGTCGCCGGCGCCGACGTTGGTGACCACCGCCACCAGGCACTGGTCGAAGCCCAGGCCTTCGCGCAGCATGCCGCCGCGCGCCGTTTCGAGCACGGCGGCGTCCACATCCGGGTGCAGCAGCACGCTGCGCGCGCTCTTCGGGCCCGAGCAGTCGCCGCTGTCGATCTGCCGGCCGTCGACGTACACGCCGTCGGTGTTGGTCATGCCCACGCGCAGGCCGCTGGTGGCCATGAGGTGCGCGATCAGGCGCGTGGTGGTGGTCTTGCCGTTGGTGCCGGTCACGGCCACCAGCGGAATGCGGCCGTCATCCCCCGGCTCGAACATGTGCGCCACCACCGCGTCCCCCACCGGGCGGCCCTTGCCGTAGGACGGCGAGAGGTGCATGCGCAGGCCGGGTGCGGCGTTGACCTCGACCACGCCACCGTGCTGCTGCTCCAGCGGCACGTGCACGCTCTCGCACACCACGTCGACGCCGCAGATCTCCAGACCCACGGTCTGCGCGGCCGCCACGGCGCGCGCGGCCACGTCGGGGTGCATGTCGTCGGTCACGTCGGTGGCAGTGCCACCGGTGCTCAGATTGGCGTTGTTGCGCAGCACCACGCGCCGCCCCATCTCGGGCACCGATTCAGGCGTGAGGCCCTGCACGCCCAGGCGCGCGCGCGCGATGTCGTCGAAGCGAATTCTGGTGAGCGAGGTGGCGTGGCCCTCGCCGCGCAGGGGGTCGGCGTTGACCAGGTCGACCAGCTCGCTCACCGTGTGCTCGCCGTCGCCGATGACGTGCGGCGGGTCGCGCCGCGCCGCGGCCACCACGCGGTCGCCCACCACCAGCAGGCGAAAGTCGCTGCCGGGCAGGTACTTCTCGACCATCACCTCGCCGATCTCGGCCGCGGCGCGGTGGGCGATGTCCAGGTGGTCGCGCGAGACGATGTTCACCGTGACCCCCTTGCCCTGGTTGCCATCCTGCGGCTTGACGACCACCGGCAGGCCGATCTCCAGCGCCGCGGCCCAGGCGTCGTCCGCGTCGCCGACCGGGCGGCCCTCGGGCACCGGCACGCCAGCGGCGGCCAGCAGGGTCTTGGTGAGGTCCTTGTCCTGCGCGATCGATTCGGACACCGCGCTGGTGGTGTCGACCTCGGCGGCCCAGATGCGGCGCTGGCGCGAACCCCAGCCCAGCTGCACCAGGCTGCCCGAGGTCAGGCGCCGGTAGGGAATGTTGCGCGCCACCGCGGCGTCCACGATGCAGCCTGTGCTCGGGCCCAGGCGCACGTCTTCGTCGAGCGCGCGCAGGCGGGCGATGGCGGCCTCCACGTCGAAGGTGCGCGGCTCGCCCGCGGCCACCACCTCGAGCAGCTCGCACGCGAGGTCGAAAGCCAGCCGGCCCACCAGCTCCTCGGTGTACTGCGCCACCACCTGGAACACGCCGGGCTCCAGCGTGGCCGCGGTGCGGCTGAAGGTGACCGGGCAGCCCGCCTGGGCCTGCAGTGCCAGCGCGGTGTCTTCCAGCACGTGGGCGAGCGAGAGGCGCTCCTGCAGCGGGTTGCTGGGCTTGAGCGCACCCACGGCCGGGAAGAGTTCGCGCAGGCGCTTCTCGAAGCCTTCGAGCGCGTGCAGGTCCAGCTCGTGCGGCGCGCAGGAGACGATGGCCTCGATGCAGGTGTGGCGGCTCCAGAGATTGGGGCCGCGCAAGGTCCGGATGCGGGAGACGTCCATGACGAAGACCGTGTAGGGGTTGGGCGAAGGAAGGGGTGGGGGCTCAGTGCGCGGCGTGCGGCACGGCCGGCTCGGCCACGGCGCCACCAAGGCCCGAGGTCTCGATGCCTGCGGCCATCAGCTCCGGCGACACGGCCAGCGCCCAGGCCGCGGCCACGGCGGCCATCAGCGTGTGCTCGCCGAGCGTGGCCACCAGCTGCTGCGTGACGGGGGCGTCCAGGCGCACGCGGTGCGACTTGCGCGTCCCGTCGGCCAGCACCAGCGCGCCGTGCGACGCCGAGACGGACACGGTGCGCGCGCCGGCGGCGCAGTGCCGCGCCAGCGCGGGCGACTCGGCGTCGCGCCCGTACAGGATCACCTCGCCATCGCACAGGCCGGCCATCTCCGCCACGCGGGGTTCGTCGGCGTTGAGCACGGCCACGCCGTCGGGCAGCACCACGTCCACCTGAGTGCGCAGCACGCGGTAGAGCTGGTCGACGTCGTGCACGTCGTGCCGCTCCAGGCCGGGATGGAGGTCCAGGTCGGTCACCACGCCGACGGCGCAGCGGTCGCAGGCCAGGCCGTCGTCCAGGATGGCGGCGGCGCCGTTCTCCAGCACGACCGCATCCACCTCGCGGTTCATCAGCAGGCGCTGGCCCGCCACCCAGTGGGCGCTGGGCCGGGCGTCGACCCGCCGGTTGCCCAGGTAAAGCCCGTCCTGGCAGGCCAGGCCCACCTGGCGCCCGCTCAGGTGCAGCAGCCAGGCGACCAGACGCGCGACGGCGTTGCCATGGCGCGAGCCGGCCACGCCCACCACGGGCACGCGGCCGTTGCCGCCGTCGTCGAACAGGTGGTCGACGATGGCACGCCCCACCGGGCGCGGGTGGCCGGCGGCCGGCTTGAGGTGCATCAGCAAACCGGGGCCAGCGTTGACTTCCACCACTGCACCGCCCTGTGCCTGCAGCGGTTGGCCGATGTCCTGTGCCACCACGTCGACGCCCGCCACGTCCAGCCCCACCACGCGCGCGGCCAGTGCCACGGCGAATGCCACTTCGGGGTGGACGTCGTCGGTGCAATCGATCGCCACATTGCCGTTGCGCTGCACCAGCACGCGCCGGCCTTCGGCGGGCACGGCGTCGGGCGTGAGGCCCTGGCGCTGCAGGTCGAGCATCACCACCTCGTCGTCGAACACGTCGATGCGGTTGAGCGGAAAGTCCTCGGTCAGGCCACGGCGCGGGTCGCTGTTGATCTGCCGGTCGATCAGCTGCAGCACGGTGCTGCGGCCGTCGCCGGTGATCCAGGCGCTCTCGCCGCGGGCGGCGGCCACCACGCGGCCACCCACCACCAGCAGGCGGTGTTCGTCGCCCGGCACATGGCGTTCCACCAGCACCTCGCTGCCGTGCTGGTCGGCCAGCGTCCAGGCGGCCTCCACGTCGGCGCGGTTGTTCAGGTCCAGGCTGACGCCGCGCCCGTGGTTGCCGTCCGAAGGCTTCACCACCACGGGCAGGCCGATGTCTTCGGCGGCTTCCCAGGCGGCCTGCGCGCTGGCGGCCACCGCGCCCTCGGGCACGGGCACGCCACAGGCCTGCAGCAGCGTCTTGGTCAGGTCCTTGTCGCCCGCGATGCCACCGGCAATCGCGCTGGTGCGGTCGGTCTCGGCGGTCCAGATGCGGCGCTGGCGCCGGCCGTGCCCGAGCTGGACCAGGTTGCCGTCGTTGAGCCGCAGGTGCGGAATGCCCCGGTCGGTGGCTGCGGCGACGATGGCCGCGGTGCTCGGGCCCAGGTAGCTGCGGTCGATCTGGTGCACGATGCGCGCCACGGCCGCCGCCACGTCGAAGGCGGTGGCGTCGCCCTCGCGCCGGGCGATCGCCGCGCACAGCAGGGCGTGGGCCTCGGCCAGCGCGGCGCGCGCCACGGCCTCATCACGCGCGCGGAACACCATGCGGTAGACCCCGCGCCGGCTGGTCTCGCGCGTCTGGCCAAAGCCCGTGGGCATGCCCGCGAGGTTCAGCAGTTCGATGACGACATGTTCAAGGATGTGGCCAGCCCAGGTGCCTTCGCGCAGGCGCTCGATGAAGCCGCCGCGCTCGCCCACGCCGCAGTGGTGCTCCTCCAGCGCCGGCAGCCAGGCAATCAGGCGATCGGTCAGCCCGGGCAGCTTGTTCGAAGGGAAGTCTTCCAGATCGCCGAGGTCCAGCCAGACCTCGAGCACCGGACGGTAGGTCCAGATGTTGGGGCCGCGCAGGTAGTTGATGCGCAGCAGCGTGATGTCGTTTTTCGGGCTCATGTCTCCGGCCGGACGCGTGTTGGGAACGACCGGATTCACCACCGGCCTGGGTTCGAAAGAACTTGGGTGCCTTTAGCGAAGGACCACCCTGCATCGGTGAAAATGCACGGCTCCCTGGCGGGAGCAGGCCCATTCTCGCGGTCGACGCCACGCGGTCATCTTCACCATGCCTTCACGCTTTCCAGCTGAATCCTCAGCCTCAGGAGCCGACCCTGCACCGGACGCCTTGCGTCCCGCGTCAACCCGGCTGGGGGGCGATGATAGCGCCGTCGCCGCCTTGCCGCTGGACTTGGACAGCGATTTACATTTCCACCCCCGCACGCTGTTGTTAACCCGTCAAAGCCTGGTACTGGACGGGCAGGCCTGGCCGCTGGCCGCCGGCATGGAACTGCGCCTGAGCGACCACGCCGGCGTGGGCACGCTGGAGCTGCTGGACGCGCATGGGCGCCTGGCCGTCTGGCGCTTCACGCTGGGCGTGCAGAACCAGGCGACGCGGCTGGTGGAACAGTTCCAGCGCGTGCTGGCCCGGCACACGCTGGCGCCCGGCGAGCCCGAGGCAGCGGCGGCCCGCACCTGCCCGCAATGCCATGCCAGTCTCCCGGACGACAGCGACGAGTGCCCGGCGTGCGCCCAGGAAACCCCCCAGCCCCCGCCTTCGACCTGGGTGCTGCTGCGGCTCTGGCGTTTCGCGCGGCCCTACCGCTGGTCGCTGCTCGCGGGCTTCGCGCTCACGCTGGCGTCCACCGCCGCCACCCTGGTGCCGCCCTACCTGACCATCCCGCTGATGGACCGCGTGCTGATCCCGTTCCAGAACGGCGAACGCATCGACACCAGCCTGGTGCTGGCCCTGCTGGGCGGCCTGCTCGGCTCGGCCCTGCTGGCCTGGGGCCTGGGCTGGGCGCGCACCTGGCTGCTGGCGCTGGTCTCCGAGCGCATCAGCTCCGACCTGCGCACCGCCACCTTCGACCACCTGCTGCAGCTCTCGCTGGACTACTTCGGCAGCAAGCGCACCGGCGACCTCATGGCGCGCATCGGCAGCGAAACCGACCGCATCAGCGTGTTCCTGTCGCTGCACGCGCTGGACTTCGCCACCGACGTGCTGATGATCGGCATGACCTCGGTGATCCTGTTCTCCATCAACCCCTGGCTGGCGCTGGTGACGCTGCTGCCCCTGCCCTTCATCGGCTGGCTGATCCACCTCGTGCGCGACCGGCTGCGCACCGGCTTCGAGAAAATCGACCGCGTCTGGGGCGAGGTCACCAATGTGCTGGCCGACACCATTCCCGGCATCCGCGTGGTCAAGGCCTTCGCGCAGGAAGGGCGCGAAGCGCGGCGTTTTCGCCAGGCCAACGAACACAACCTGGCCGTCAACGACCGCCTGAACAAGACCTGGTCGCTGTTCACGCCCACGGTCACGCTGCTCACCGAATTCGGCCTGCTGGTGGTGTGGGCCTTCGGCATCTGGCTGGTCAGCCAGAGCGAGATCACGGTCGGCGTGCTCACCGCCTTCATCGCCTACATCGGGCGCTTCTATGGCCGGCTCGACTCGATGAGCCGCATCGTCTCGGTCACGCAGAAGGCGGCCTCGGGCGCCAAGCGCATCTTCGACATCCTCGACCACGTCTCCAACGTGCCCGAGCCCGCGCAGCCCGTGCCGCTGCCGCGCGTCGAAGGGGGCCTGCGCATGGAAGGCGTGAGCTTCCGCTACGGCAGCCGCACCGTGATCCGCGACCTGAGCCTGGAGATCCACCCGGGCGAGATGATCGGCCTGGTCGGCCACAGCGGCTCGGGCAAGAGCACCCTGGTCAACCTGCTGTGCCGCTTTTACGACGTGAGCGAGGGCGCGATCCGCGTCGACGGCATCGACATCCGCCGCGTCGGCGTGGCCGACTTCCGGCGCCACATCGGCCTGGTGCTGCAGGAGCCCTTCCTGTTCTTCGGCACCATCGCCGAGAACATCGCCTACGGCAAACCCGGCGCCACGCGCGCCGAGATCGTCGCCGCCGCGCGCGCGGCTCACGCGCACGAATTCATCCTGCGCCTGCCGCAGGGCTACGACTCGCTGGTGGGCGAACGCGGCCAGGGCCTTTCGGGCGGCGAACGCCAGCGCATCAGCATCGCGCGCGCGCTGCTGATCGACCCGCGCATCCTGATCCTGGACGAAGCCACGTCATCGGTCGACACCGAGACCGAGAAGGAAATCCAGAAGGCGCTGGACAACCTGGTGCAGGGGCGCACCACCATCGCCATCGCGCACCGCCTGTCCACCTTGCGCAAGGCGGATCGCCTGGTGGTGATGGACCGCGGCGAGGTGGTCGAGATCGGCCCGCACGACGAACTCATGGCCCTGCGCGGCGCCTACTGGCGCCTGTACGAAGCCCAGGCGCGCAAGGAACAGGAAGCCGCCGCCCTGCTCGACAACGACGCCACGCCCGAGGACGACGACGCATGAACGAACCCGCCACCCCCGGCTGGCACCTGCAGCGCAACGCCTTCGGCCGCCTGGTGCTCACGGACGCGCAAGGTCTGAACCACGTAGGCGTGGTCCCCGTGCGCGCCTTCCCCATCGACGCACCCGACGAAGGGCTGTCCCTGCTCGGCGCCGACGGCCACGAACTGGCCTGGGTGGAGCGCCTGTCGGCGCTGCCCGCAGCGCTGCGTCAACTGCTGGAAGAAGAACTCGCGCAACGCGAGTTCACGCCGGTGATCCAGCGCATTCGCGCGGTCTCGACCTTCTCCACCCCCAGCACCTGGGAGGTCGACACCGACCGCGGACCGACGAACTTCGTGCTGCGCAGCGAAGACGACATCCGCCGCCTCGAAGGCCAGGCCCTGCTCATCCTGGCCAGCCACGGCGTGAGCTTCGCAGTGCGCGACCGGCTGGCACTCGACCACCACTCGCGCCGGTTGCTGGACCGGTTTCTGTAGACGCCCTCTGGTGGGGTGCGCCGAACTTTCAGCATGTATTGCGCGCCGCTACACTGAACACATGGATGCGCTGATCCAATCCCATCGCGAAGAACTTCTGTCGCTGGCACATCGCCGCGGCATTACCAGCGTGCGCGTCTTCGGCTCCATGGCCAGGGACGAGGCGCGTGCGGACAGCGATGTCGACCTGCTCGTGACGCTCGCCCCCGGCACCAGCGCGCTCGCGCTCGGGGGGTTGTTGCTCGACGCGCAGGATCTGCTGGGCCGCCACGTGGATGTCGTCACCGAAGCCAGCATCCACCCGGCGCTGCGCGACCGGGTGCTCGCCGATGCGGTGGCCTTGTGACGCCAGGGCCTGAAAGCGACCGCGTACTGCTCGCTCACATGCGCTAGTGCATTGAGCGTATCCATGAGTACGCCGCAGGTTCCAGGGCCCGATTCGAGACTTCGCGCCTGGTCCAGGACGCGGTGATCCGCAATCTCCAGACACTCACCGAGTCAAGCCAGCGCCTGTCCAACGACATCAAGGCCACCGAACCCCAGATACCCTGGCGTGAACTGGCCGGCTTTCGCAACGTGATCGTGCACGGGTACCTCGGAATGGACCTCGTGGCCGTCTGGCTTGTCGTGGAGCAAGACCTGCCGCCGCTTGCCGCCGCCATCGACCGCATGGTGGCCCGCTCAGGGAACCGGCATTGAGATGATGGGCCCGGACCCGCAGCCCTGTGCCGGTCCGACTCCCTGGCGGTCGTAAAGCAGTTAGCACGAGTGTCTCGGTTGGGCCCATAGCGGACCTTTTTCTAGCCAAGCCGGACGCTTCAAACGCCGCCGGTGAAGTGGAAGAAGTAGAACGGAAAAACGGCTAGCGAACTCAGCGCAACGCCTACAGCGCCGACGCGCCATGACGGCCGACGAAGCGCAACAAGCCAAGCACCTAACACTGCCAGCAGCACTGCACCGGGAAAGAGCAAGTAGTACCGAATCTGTGCGGCGTTCGGATAGCCAAGAATATCGTTGGTGCTGACCCTATGAATGCCTGCCGCCCCAATTGCTAGCACCAATAGCCAAATGATAGATGCGACAACGGTGCATAAATGTGCATTCTTCATCTCGCCCCTTTCATGTCCGCTTCTGGCCGATCCGGGACATCCTAGCCGAGCCGGTACCCAGCCCCCGTCACCCCCGCACAAACAAAGTCACCAGCGGCTCGTCGCCCACCTGCCGGCTGCGGTGGCCGTGCAGCGTGGGGTTGAACGTGGCGCCTTCAGGCAGGGTGTCGGCCGAATAGAAGTGCTGGCCCGGGTGGAAGGCGCGCCAGCTGCCGTCCTGCAGGCCGATTTCCATGCAGCCCTGCAGCACGAACAGCCACTGCGGCGCGCCGGTGCAGTGGAATTCGCTGCGAAAACCCACCGGGCTCTCGCGCAACTGGTAGCCGCCCGAGGGCAGGAGCGGCGACAGGCGCGCCGCGGGCGTGCCTTCGGTCAAGGGGACGGCGGCGTCGCGAAACTTCGCGCGGCCGTCGGCGTCGGTGTACAGCACCACCTGGGGGAATGTGTTCAAGGCCGGCTCCTCATTTGATGGCCGTTTGTACACCGTTGGCCCGCGCCAAAGCAGCGGGGGGCTGCCGGCTTTCGCCAGCAGCCCCCCGGGGGATGGATCGGGCCGGGCGTGTGGCGCCCGGCCGCTCACGCGGTGGTTCAGCCGCCGTTGGCGCGGCGCGATTCCACCAGCCCGGCACGCACGTCTTCACGCGACTGGCCCTGCGCCAGAACCGGCTGCGGGTAGCGGTTGGGGTACAGCTGGTTGAGGCGCTGGCCGGTTTCGCCGGCGGCGATCAGGTCACCGGTGCGGATGGCTTCGGCCAGCTCGGCCTTGACCTGTTCGCGGGTCTTGCCCTGTTGGGCGACCGCGGGCTTCGGGTAGAGGCTGGGGTTGATCTCGTTGAGACGCAGGCCGATTTCGCCGGCAGCGATCAGGTCACCGGTGCGGATGGCTTCAGCAAGTTCGGCCTTGACCTGTTCGCGGGTTTTGCCCACGGTGGAGGTGTCGGCCGCCAGTGCGTGGCCGGCAACGAGGGTGGAGAGGGCGATGGCGACAACAGAGAGACGGGATTTCATGACAGTTTCCTTGGAGGGGGTTGAACATGCCGGTCGGTCCGTTGTGCGGTCTGCCGGCTTCGATGCCTCAGCGGAGGGTTTGCGTGCATCGATGGGGTGAACTGTAGAGTTTCTGATTCAGAAGAAAAACAGCTCAAGAAGGACAACTATGTTTCTCATTCAGCAATAATCGAGGCTTTTCACACCGGGGAAACCCTTGGGGGAGCTCAACCATGGACCGTCTTGCCTCCATGCGCGTTTTCCAGAAGGTCATCGATGAAGGCGGCTTTGCAGCCGCCGCGCGGGCCCTGGAGATGTCGCCCGCCGTCGTCACGCGGCTGGTGGCCGACCTGGAAGACCACCTCGGCACGCGCCTGCTGCACCGGACCACGCGGCGCGTCTCGCTCACCGACGCGGGTGAGAGCTACCTCGATCGGGTGCGCGTGATCCTGCAGGACCTGGACGAAGCCCATGCGCTGGTGAGTTCGCAGACCAGCGATCTGGCCGGCGTGCTGCGCCTGCTGGCGCCACCGGTGCTGGCCACGCACGTGCTCGCCCCGCTGGTGAGTGGCTTCCGGCAGGCCTACCCCAAGATCCTGCTCGACATCGACGTCGAGTCGCACCGCGAGCCCCCCGTGCAGGACTACGACATCACGCTCATGGGCACGCAGGCATCGTTCGACGCCAACGTGATCGCGCGCAAGGTGCTCTCCAGCGTCACCGTGCTGCTGGCCTCGCCCGATTACCTGCGGCGCAGGGGCACGCCGGCGCGGCCCGAGGACCTGGCGCAGCACGACTGCCTGCGCTACAAGCCCGCAGGGGGTCGCACGCGCGGATGGCGGCTGCTGCACGAACACGAAACCGAGCGCTTCGTCGACATCGAGGTGCAGCCGGTGCTGTGGGCCAACCACACCGACACGCTGATGCACGCCGCGCTCGACGGCGCAGGCATCACCGCCACCACCATCGAACTGGCCGCGCCTCTGATCCAGAACGGTGACCTGGTGCGCGTGCTCAACCCCTGGATCACCGACCGCCTCACCATGTACGCGGCCCTGCCCAGCCGCAAGTTCATGCCGCGCCGCACCGAGGTGTTTCTGGACTACCTGATCACGCAGACCCGCACCCGCGTGAACAGCGCGCTGGCCACCTGCAGCAGCTGCTGACGCAAGTCGTTACACAAAAGCGCGGCCGCCTCAACCCCGTTGAGGTGTTTCGTTCGTTTCAGCAGGCTCCATCCACTGTTCCGGAGCCCGCATGAAGCCCTTTCCCACCTTCCGCCTCGCCCTGACCTGCGCCGCCGCGCTCGCGGCCCTGTCCACCCTGCCCGCCCACGCCGTGGGCAGGCTGGCCGACATCCAGCTGATCGACCGCGACAGCGGCGAGACGCTCACCGTGCACCGCCACCGCGGCGAACACTGGGTGGCCGGGCGCCCCGGTGCCCGCTACGCCGTGTCGGTGCGCAACAGCACCGGTGCGCGCGTGCTGGGCGTGGTCTCGGTCGACGGCGTGAACGTGATCTCGGGCGAGACGGCCGCCTGGCAACAGACCGGCTACGTGCTCGCGCCCTGGCAGCAGCACGCCATCACCGGCTGGCGCAAGAGCGACGCCGAGGTAGCGGCCTTTCACTTCACCACCTCGGGCGCGTCGTACGCCGGGCGCACCGGCCGCCCTGCCCACGTGGGCGTGATCGGCGTGGCCGTGTTCCGCGAGAAGCCCCTGCCACCGCCGCCGCCCGCCGTGCTGCCCTGGCCGTCCTCGCCAAGCGACGAGGCCGCGCCGCACAGCCGCTCGGACGCGAGCGCTTCGGGCGCTGCGGACACCACCAGCGAGGCGCAAGCCGAAGGCGAGGCCCCGCGCGAACGCGCCGAATCGCTCGCCGCGCGCCGCCTGGCACCAGCGGCGCCGCTGCCCGCGCCGCGCCTGGGCACCGGCCACGGCGCGCGCGAACACGCCCCGGTGACCCACACCACTTTCGAGCGCCGCCGCGAGCGCCCCGACGAGATCATCCGCATCCGCTACGACAGCCGCGAGAACCTCATCGCCATGGGCATCATCCCCACGCAGGCCGTGCCGCCGCGTCCGAACCCGTTTCCCGGTGCGGTGCAGCCGGGTTATGCACCCGACCCGGCTTGAGGGTGCTCCCAACATAATCGCGTGCATGACCGATGAGGCCGCACCCGCCGACGAAACGCTGATGCAGGCCTTTGCCACCGGCGACGCACGCGCCTTTGAAACCCTGTACGACCGCCACGCCCTGCCCGTGTGGCGTTTCGTGCAGCGCAGCGTGCACAACGCCGCGCTGGCCGACGACCTGGTGCAGGACGTGTGGTTCTCGCTGGTGAACCAGGCCCCCCGCTACGAACCCCGGGCGCGGTTCCGCACCTGGCTGTTCACGCTCGCGCAACACCGCCTGGTCGACCACTGGCGCACCCACAAGGCACACGCCAGCCTGGATGCCGAGACCGGGGACGGCGCGGCCCTGGCCGACACGCTGGCGGCCGATTCGGGCTTCGGCCCCGTGCGGCAGCTGCAGTCGCGCGAACAGGCCCAGGCCCTGCTCGATGCACTCGCCGCCTTGCCCGCACCGCAGCGCGAGGCCTTCCTGCTGCAGGCCGAAGGCGGGCTGAGCCTGGCCGAGATCGCGCAGGCCACGGGCGTGAACGCCGAGACCGCCAAGAGCCGCCTGCGCTACGCGCGCGAGCGCCTGCGCCAGACACTGGAGGCTTTGGCATGAAGCCCGACCACAACCAGCACCGCCCCGACGACGAGCTGCTGCGGCGCTACCACGAGGCCAGCGCGCACGACACCTTGCGGCCCGCGCCCGCCCTGCGCGATGCCGTGCTGGCCCGCGCACGCGCCGCCGCGCAAGACCGCGGCGCACCCGGCAGCGGCAGGCCCACCGCCGCCAACGACGGCGCCTGGCGCTGGCGCGCCTTCGGCGGCCTGGCCGTGCTGGGCCTGGCCACGCTGGTGGTGCTGCAGTTCGATCGCGGAGCACCCGAAGAACGCGAGACCGCGCTCGGCCAGCCACCCGCGCCCCAGGCCGTTCCGGCCGCGCCTGCCGTTCCGGCCCCGGCCGATACGGCCACGGCGGCGCGCGAAGTCGCGCCACCCGCACCCGCACCGCAGATACAGGACACCGAATCCGGCGCGAGCGCACCAGCCGGCATCGCCGCCGCGCCGCGCGCCCGCGCGCTGGAACGCGGCGAGGCGCCCACGCCTTCACCCGACACGACCCTGCTGGCCGCAGCGGCGCGGGGCACGGTCGCCGAAGCACGCGCCGCACTGGAGCGGGGTGCGCGCGTCGACGCCGTGAATGCGAACGGCCGCACCGCGCTCATGGCCGCTGCGCAGCGCGGCGACGCACCCCTGGTGCGCCTGCTGCTTGATGCCGGCGCCGACCCACTGCACACCGACCGCGACGGCCTGCGCGCGGCCGACCTGGCGCGGCAGGCGGGCCACGGCGCGCTGCTGCCGCTGCTCGAAGAAGGCCGCGCGCGCTGAGCCCGCCCGCTACCATGCGCGCATGAACACTCCGACCACCCCTTCCTCCTCCAGCGTGCATTTCGGTCACCAGGGCCGCGTCGTCATCGTCACCGGCGGCGCCCAGGGCATCGGCGAAGCCTGCGCGCGCCGCTTCGCGCGCGAAGGCGCCCAGGTCGTCATCGCCGACGTGGCCGACGCGCCCGGCCTGGCGCTGGCGCGCGAGATCGGCGCGACCTATGTGCATTGCGACGTGGGCGACAAGGCCGACGTCGATGCCGTGGTCGCGCAAGCGCTGGCTGCGCACGGGCGCATCGACGTGCTGGTCAACAACGCCGGCATCTTCAAGGCCTCGGATTTCCTGGCCATCACGGAAGACGATTTCGACGCCGTGCTGCGCGTCAACCTCAAGGGCTCGTTTCTCATGGGACAGGCCGTCGCGCGCGCCATGGCGCAGGCCGGTGGCGGCGGCAGCATCGTGCACATGAGCTCGGTCAACGGCGTGCTCGCGATTCCCAGCATCGCCAGCTACAACGTCAGCAAGGGCGGTATCAACCAGCTCACGCGCGTGATGGCGCTGGCCCTGGCCGACCAGGGCATCCGCGTCAACGCGGTGGCGCCCGGCACCATTGCCACCGAACTGGCGGCGCAGGCTGTGCTCACGAGCGAGGAGGCGAAGAACAAGATCCTCAGCCGCACGCCCATGAAGCGCCTGGGCGAACCGTCCGAAATCGCCGACGTGGTGGCCTGGCTGGCCAGCGACGCGGCCAGCTACGTGACGGGCGAGATCGTCACCGTCGACGGCGGGCGCATGGCACTGAACTACACCGTTCCCCTGTGAGTGCGCCCGCCCGCCGCACGCAGGGGGAACTCTGTGTACGCCGCGCACCTCCATCGAAACAGGCAGCACGGCGCGCAAGCGGGCCCTGCTGACGCCCGGTCCGCACGATGCGGCTGATTTTTTGTGAAGCCGACACCTTGCTGAATCCCCTCTCCACCCGGACGCTGGCCGCCTTTCTGATCGCGTGCGGCCCGACGTTCGCGCAAACCCCCGCTGCAGCACCGCCCGTGATCGTGGCCACCAGCACACAGGCCCAGGACGATTTCGTGCTCACGGTGCCTGGCAGCGGCACGGCGCGCCAGTCGGTGGTGCTGTTCCCGGCGGTGCCGGGCGAGGTGGCCGAGGTGGGTTTTCGCCCGGGGCAGACGGTGCGCGCCGGGCAGGTGCTGCTGCGCCTGGAAGACCGCGCCCAGCGGCTGGCCGCCGACCTGGCGTCCGCCCGCGTGGACGCGGCCCGGGCCCTGACCTTGCGCCATGAGGGCACCCGCGGCACCGGAGCCGTGCCCGAGAGCGTGGTGGACGAGGCCCGAGCGGCGTTGCGCCTGGCCGAGATTGAACTCGCGCAGGCCCGCGAAGCCGTGGCCGACCGCGTGGTGCGCGCACCGTTTGGCGGTGTGGTGGGCCTGGCCGCGGTGGAGCGTGGCGACCGCATCAGCACCGAGACCGCCTTGACCACGCTGGATGATCGCCGCGTGCTGTTCATCGACTTCGAGATCCCCGAGCCCTATCTGGGGCGCGTGAAGATCGGCCAGGCCGTCGTGGCCGCGAACCCGGCCTACCCGGGTCGTGCGTTCAAGGGCCGGGTGGCCGAGATCGACAGCCGCATCGACCCCGTCTCGCGCAATGTGCGCATGCGCGCCGCCGTTCCCAACACCGACGACGTGCTGCGCCCGGGCATGTCGTTTCAGGTCCAGCTGGATCTGACGGGTGAAGCGCGCGTGAGCGTGCCCGAACTGGCCCTGCAATGGGACCGCGACGGACCGTTCGTCTGGGTGGTGCGCGATGACCGATCAGCGCGTGTTCCCGCGCGTCCGCTGCGCCGGGCCGAAGGGCGCGTGCTGGTCGATGGCGAGCTCAAGCCGGGTGAATCGGTGGTGGTGGAAGGTGTACAGCGCCTGCGCGAGGGGATTGCGGTGCGCGTGATCGGCAACGGCGGCGGCGCTGCGCGCACCCGACCATGACCGAAGACCGCGCCAACGACTTGCCGGCGCTGGCGATCCGCCGGCCCTGGCTGGTGATCGTGATCAACCTGCTGATCGTCATCGCCGGCTTCGGCGCCTGGCTCGGCGTGGACGTGCGCGAATTGCCCAACATCGACCGCCCGATCGTCGCGGTGCGCGCCGACTGGCCCGGCGCCGCGCCCGAGACGCTCGACGCCGAGGTCACGCGCGTGCTCGAAGGCGCGGCGTCCCGGGTGCCCGGCGTCTACCTCGTGCGCTCCGCCAGTGAAGAGGGCAACCTGCGCGTCATCATCGAATTCAACCCCGGGGTGGATCTGGTGAGCGCGGCCAACGACGTGCGCGATGCCGTCGCGCGGGTCGAGAGCACGCTGCCCGAGGGCCTTGAAGGCCTGACCATCGTCAAGGCCGATGCCGATGCCGTGCCGGTGATGCAACTGGCGGTGTCCAGCAAGACGCTCCCCGTGGATGAGCTCTCGCGGGCGGTGGAAGAGCGGATCGAGCCCGAGCTGATTTCGGTCGAGGGCGTGGCCGACATCACCGTCTTCGGCAGCCGCCAGCGCGTCATGCGCGTGCGCATCGACCCGCTGAAGCTCGCGGCCTACAACGTGTCGGTGAACGACATCGCCACCCTGCTGCGCGGCGCGCGCGTCGACGTGCCGGCCGGCAGTCTGGAGTCGGCCAACCAGGAGGTGCTGGTGCGTGCCAATGCCTCGGTGGCCACACCGGAGCAGATGCGCGCCCTGCGCGTGCGCCCCGACCTCGCGCTGGGCACGGTGGCCGACGTGTACTACAGCCCGGCCGACGCCAGCTCCTACGTGCGCCTGGACGGAATGTCCGTGGTGAGCCTGGGCGTCGTGCGCCAGGCACAGTCCAACAGCGTGAGCATCTCCGAGGGCGTTCGGGCCGTGGTGGAACGCGTCAACCGCGATGGCGGCGACCTGCAGATCGGCGTGGTTTCGGATGACGCCACCTTCATCAGCGGCGCGATCCGCGAGGTGTTGCTGAGCCTGCTGCTGGCCGTGGCCATCGTGGTCGCGGTGGTGGGCGCCTTTCTGGGGCAGTGGCGCGCCACCATGGTGCCGGTGGTGGCGATTCCGATCGCGCTCATCGGCACGCTCGCGGCCATCTGGTTGCTGGGTTTCTCGGTCAACCTGCTCACGCTGCTGGCGCTGCTGCTGGCCACCGGCCTGGTGGTGGACGACGCCATCGTCGTGCTGGAGAACATCCAGCGCCGGCGCGGCCAGGGCCTGGGCCCTCGTGCGGCTGCGGTGCTGGGCACGCGCGAGGTATTCTTCGCGGTGGTGGCCACCACCGCCACGCTGGTCGCGGTGTTCGTGCCGATCTCTTTCCTGCCCTCGGCGGCGGGTCGCCTGTTTGCCGAGTTCGGCTTCGTCATGGCCATCGCGGTGGCCATCTCCTCCTTCGTCGCGCTCTCGCTGGGCCCGATGATCGCCTCGCGCCTGCCCGTTGAACGCGCACCCGGCCCGGTGTGGCGCCGGCTCTCAGACTGGGGCACGCGCGCGGTGACCACCTACGAACGCTGGCTGGCCGGTGCGCTGCGCCACGCCTGGTGGGTGGCCGGCACCTGCGTGCTGCTGGCCGCCGCAGCAGTGGGGCTCTACACGCAGCTGAACCAGGAGCTCACGCCGGTGGAGGACCGTGGGGTGCTCTCCATCCGCCTGGACGGACCCGACGGTGTGGGCCTGTCCTACATCGACCGCCAGCTCGAGACCGCGCTGGCCGCCGTGACACCGCTGCAGGACGAAGGGCTCGTCGCGAACATCTTCACCATCACGGGCCGCTTCGACCCCCACCGCGCCCAGATCATCGCGCCGCTGGTGGACTGGGGCGCGCGCGACCTCAGCCAGGCGCAGCTCACGGCGCGCGTGCAGCGCCAGCTCGACGACCTGCCCGGCGCGCGCGTGCGCATCCGCGGCGGCAACAGCCTCGGCGTGGGTGGCGGCGACGGCAGCGTGCAGATGGCCGTCACCGGCGACAACTACAACCGCATCGCCGATGCCGCCTACGCATTCGCCGCGGCCATCGAACGCGAGCTGCCGGGCCTGCGCGACGTGCGCGTGAACTACACCGCTTCGCAGCCCCAGATCTCGATGCACATCGACCGCGAGCGGGCCTCCGAACTGGGCGTGTCCGTCGATGGCCTGGACGTGGTGTTGCGTTCGCTGGTCGATGGCACCGAGGTCACCGACCTCACGGTCAACGACCGCAACGTGCCGGTGATCCTGGAATCGAACGCGCGTGGCGCAACCGATCCGCAGGCCTTGCTGGGCTACAGCGTGCGCGCCACCACGCCCGAGGGCGAGCGGCTGGTACCGCTGTCGCAGTTCGTGCGCTTCGAGGAAACGGCCATCCCTTCCGAACTCGAACGCCTGGGCCAGCGCCGTGCAGTGCAGCTCAGCGCCATCACGGCCGCGGGCGTGCCGCTGCAGGACGCGGTGGACGACCTGCGCACGCTGGCGCGCGCCGAGCTGCCCGAGGGCATGGGCCTGCTGTTTCGCGGCGACGCCGCCACGCTGGAGCAGACCGGGCGCGACGTGGCCATCACCTTCGCCATCGCGCTGGTGGTGGTGTTCCTGGTGCTGGTGGCGCAGTTCGAGAGCGTCACCAGCGCGGCGGTGGTGATCATCACCGTGCCGTTCGGCCTGGCGGCGGCCGTCTTTGCCATGGCCTTGAGTGGCACCTCGATCAACATCTACAGCCAGATCGGCCTGCTGCTGCTGGTGGGCGTGATGGCCAAGAACAGCATCCTGATGGTGGAGTTCGCCGACCAGCTGCGCGACGCCGGGCGCAGCGTGCTGGAAGCCGCGCAGGAGGCCGCAGCCACCCGCCTGCGCCCGATCATGATGACCATGGCCTCGACGGTGCTGGGCGCCCTGCCGCTGGTGCTGGGCAGCGGGCCCGGCGCCGAATCGCGCGCCTCGATCGGCTGGGTCATCTTCGGCGGGCTGTCGCTGGCCGCGATCTTCACCCTGTTCCTCACGCCCGTGGTCTACCTCGGGCTGGCCCGCTTCGCCCGACCGCGCGCCAGCCAGGGCGAGCGCCTGGCCACCGAGATGAAGCAGGCCGCCGCGCAGCAGACGGAGGAGTTCTCATGAACGCCCCCCTGCATCGCCTGGGCGCGGTGGCGCTGGTCCTGAGCCTGCTCGGTTGCGGGACCATCGCACCGCAGGTTGAGCCACCCGAAGCGCCCACGCTCGGCATCACCGCCGCCGACCGCTTTGCCGCCGCGCCCGACGGCGGGACGGCGCCCACCGAAGCCGACCTGCGCTGGTGGAACCGCTTCAACGACCCCGCGCTGGCGCACTGGGTCGAGCGCGCCCTGGCCAACAGCCCGGACACAGCCATAGCGCGCGAGCGGGTCGTGCAGGCGCAGGCATTGCTGCGGGGCACCAGCGCCCGGCGCAGCCCGCTCATCGGCGCGCAGGCCGCGGTGGACGCCCGCAGCCGGCGCGCCAGCGGCGAACGCGCGCTCGACCCGAGTGCCGCACTCACGCTGGACTGGGACCTCGATCTCTGGGGCGGCCTGCGCCAGGCTGAACAATCGGCGGCGGCCTCGCTGCTGCAGGCAGAAGACCTGGCCCAGGCGGCGCGCCTCTCCGTTGCCGGCCTGACGGCCCGCGCCCATGTCGCCTGGCAGGAGGCCCGGCTCGACGAGCAGTTGCTGGCCGACGGGCTGGCACTGCAGCGCGAGGTGCTGCGCGTGGTGGACGTGCGGGTGCGCGCGGGACTGGCACCCCGGCTCGACCTGGACCGCGCGCAAAGCGAAGCAGCGACGCTGGAAGCCGACGCGGCCGATGCCGGCGTGCGCGTGCGCCAGACGGCCGCGGCACTGCAGGTGCTGGCAGGTGTTCGTCCGCAGCCCATGGCCGGTACCACCGCGCAACTGCCGTTGCTGCAAGGCGCGGCCCCGGTGGCGCGGCCGATCGACCTGCTGCGCCTGCGCCCCGACCTGCGTGCGGCCGAGCGCGGCCTGGCGGTGGCTGCGGCCGACCTGGGCGTGGCGCGGGCCGACCTGTACCCCCGCCTGCGCCTGCCCGGCGCGATCACGCTCACCTCCGGCGGACTGGGCGGTGGCGTGCTCGACATCGTGACCGCCACGCTGTCCGCGGTGCTGGAGGTGGCGCTGTTCGACGGCGGGGAACGCAGCGCCAGCGTGGACGCCGCGCGCTCGCGCATGGCCGAGGCCGGCGAGGTCTACCGCCAGACCCTGCTGCAGGCCCTGCAACAGGCCGAAGCGGCCCTGGTCGCGGCGCAAGGCACGGCAACCCGCATGCGCGCGCTGGAGCGCGGCAACGCCGCTGCCCTGTCGGCCGTGGAACAGGCCCGCACGCTCTACGCCAACGGCCTGGTCGGTTTCCTCGACGTGCTCGAAGCCCAGCGCAGCGCGCTCGACACGCGCCGCGCACTGCTGCGCGCCCGGGCCGACGCGACCCGCCAGGCCATCGCGACCTTCGAGGCCCTGGGGCTGATCGATCCGGGCGAGCAGTCGCTCAGGCCGGCTGCAGCCGCCGCGCCACCGGCGCCTCGCGAATCGGCAGGTGGATGAGCGCCGCCCCCACCGCCAGCACGATGTCGATGTACCAGACCCAGTCGTAACTGCCCGTGGCCTCGAACACCTGGCCACCAAGCCAGGCGCCGAGGAATCCGCCCACCTGGTGCGCCAGCATCACGATGCCGAACAGCATGGCCATGTTGCCGGTGCCGAAGAACTTGGCCACCAGCCCCACCGTGGGCGGCACGGTGGAGAGGAAGGTCAGCCCCATCACGGCGGCGAAGGTGAGCATCACGGCCTCGGTTTTGGGTGCGAGCAGGAACACCAGCACGGCCAGCGCGCGCGTGGCGTACACCAGCGAGAGCAGCGACTTCATGCGCCAGCGGCCCACCGCCCAGCCCATCGCCAGGCTGCCGACGATGTTGAACAGGCCGATGACGCCCAGCGCCCAGGCACCCACCGGCGCCGGCAGGCCGCACGCGGCAACCACGCCGGGCAGGTGCGTGGCGAGAAAGGCCACGTGAAAGCCGCAGACGAAGAAGCCAGCCGACAGCATCAGGTAGCTCGGGTTGCCCAGGGCCTTGCGAATGGCTTCGCCCGCCGGCAAGGCCACCGCCGCGGGCGTGGTACCAGCGGCAGCCGCCGGGCCGGGGCCGCGCAGCACCCAGGCCGCCGGCAGCGCCAGCAGCACGATCAGGCCGAGCGCCTGCATCGCACCTGCCCAGCCCAGTCCCAGCGTCAGTGCGGCGGCCAGGGGCGCCATGAGGAACTGGCCGAACGAGCCACCCGCGTTCACGATGCCGGTGGCCATGCCACGGCGCGCGGCCGGGATCAGGCGCGCGGTGGCCGCCATCAGCACCGAAGGCCCGGCCATGCCGGCGCCACCGGCCGAGAGCACGCCGATGGCCACGATCAGGCCCCAGGTGCTCGTCATGAGCGGCGTGATGTAGGTGCCCAGCGCCACCAGCAATACCCCTGCAAGCAGCACGCGCCCGGCACCGATGCGGTCGGCAATGGCGCCCGCGAACGGCTGCGTCAGGCCCCACCAGAGCTGGCCGAAGGCGAAAGCCAGGCTGATGCTGCCCACGCCCAGACCGGTGGCGGTGTTCAGCGGCGAAAGGAAGAAACCCATGGTCTGGCGCGTGCCCATGGTGAGCGCGAACGTGCCGGCCGCGGCCAGCAGCACCAGCCACCACACATAGGGAACGCGCGCGGGCGCCGGGGTCGAGGTCGAGGTCTCAGTGGTCATGGTTGTCTTCCTCGTGAAATGCGGCCAGCCCCTGATCCAGCAGCTCGTGCAACGCCAGCACCGTGGCCGCGCCGAGCTTGTCGTTGAGGGCCACCTGGGCCGCCTTCCAGCGGCGCTGCGCCTGGCGGCGCATCTCGCGCCCGGCGTCGGTGATGTGCACCGTGCGGCTGCGCGCGTCGGCGCCCTCTCCCATGGCCAGCCAGCCCGCGGCGATCATCGGTTGCAGGTTGCGCGTGAGGGTGGAGGCGCCCATGTCCATGCGCCGCGCCAGGTCGCCGGGCGCCAGCGGCCCGAGCCTGTCCACATGCGTGAGCAGCGAGTACTGCGTGATCTTCAACCCCACGCCAGCGAGGTGCTGGTCGTAGTGCTGGGTCACGCGGCGCGTGAGCTGGCGCAGCTTGAAGTTGGTACAGCCCACCGGAGTGGTCGGTGTCGCATGCGTGTCGGCGTTCATGAATTGATTGTATCTACAATATTTGTATCAGCAATCAATTAGAGGAACTGAAATGACTGCCGAAGAAACCCTGGCGCAATGGAACCAGCAGTACGACACCGTGGTGCAACGCCTCAAGGCCGGTGCCGGCGTGGGCCTGGCCAACCCGGCCGACCTTGCCGGGCTCTCCGGCCTGCAGCAGATGCAGGCCATGCTCGACGGCCGCCTGCCCTACCCCCACATTGCGGACACGCTGGACTTCTCGCTGGTGGAGGTCGGCGAAGGCCGCGCCGTCTTCCAGGGCCAGCCGCAGCTCAAGCACTACAACCCGCTGGGCACAGTGCACGGTGGCTGGTACGCCACCCTGCTCGATTCGGCGCTGGGCTGCGCAGTGCACACCGTCATGCCGGTGGGCCGCGCCTACACCACGGCCGAGCTGGGGGTGAACATCGTGCGCGCGGCCTCGTTCAAGAGCGGCCCGCTGCGCGCCATCGGCACGGTGGTGCACGCCGGGCGCCAGCTGGCGACGGCAGAAGCGCGCATCGTCGGCCCCGACGGCAAGATCTACGCCCATGCCACGACCACCTGCCTGGTTTTTGAAGTGCCGTCAAAATAGCGCGCATGAGACTTCTTCACACCATGTTGCGCGTAGGCAACCTCCAGCGCTCAATCGATTTCTACACCCAGGTGCTGGGCATGCAGTTGCTGCGCACCTCCGAGAACCCCGAGTACAAGTACTCGCTGGCCTTCGTGGGCTACGAGGGCAATCCGGCGCAGGCCGAGATCGAGCTCACCTACAACTGGGGCACCGAGCACTACGAGCTCGGCACGGCCTACGGCCACATCGCGCTGGGCGTGCCCGACGCCTACGCGGCCTGCGAGAAGATCAAGGCGGCCGGCGGCAACGTCACGCGCGAGGCCGGCCCGGTCAAGGGCGGCACCACCGTCATCGCCTTCGTGACGGATCCCGATGGCTACAAGATCGAGCTGATCCAGCGCGCCGAGAAGGAAGCCGGCCAGGGTTTGCGCTGAAGACCCGGTCTGCGCCCACAAAAAAGCCCGGCACATGCCGGGCTTTTTTTGTTGCGGGGCCAATGGCGCTCAGGGCGCGATCATCACTTCCACGCGGCGGGCCTCGGCGTTGTTGCCGCTGCCCGTGGTCTGCTCGGGCTTCTTCAGCTCCATCGCGTTTTCGGCCACACCCGCTCCCACCAGGGCGTCGCGCACCACCATCGCACGCTGCCTGGCCAGTTCGGCATTGAAGGCCGGGTCGCCCGTGGCGTCGTGAAAGCCGGAAATCACCAGCTTCCCGCCGGCCTTGGCGGCGTTGATGGCCTCACCCAGCGCATCGAGCGCGCCCGAGGCCAGGTCGGCCTTGCCGGACTCGAAGTAGAACTTCACCACCCCGTTCTCCACCACGACGCTGGCGTCGTCGCCCAAGGGCGCGGCGGCCGGTGCGGCAGCAGGGGCGGTGACAGGCGTTGCCATGCCGGACGATGTCTTGGCGCCCCCGCGCGACTGCTGCACGCCGATGCCCACGGCCAGACCGACGGCCAGCACCACGGCGGCCATCAGCACAAAAGCCATGACGCGGATTTCGGGTTCGTCGTCCTGAGAAGACATGGATCACACTCCGTGAAGAATAATGAGAAGGAACTGGACAAAGATTGTAGATGGCCGACCGTGACACCCTGAAGGCGCGAACCGCCCACGACCCTGCCTTGCGAGATGGCGCGCGCATGATGGCCGAGACGCTGGCCCAGTGGCGCGCGCAGGGACCGCGGCCCGACCTCTGGGTGTTCGCCTACGCCTCGCTGGTCTGGCGACCGGAGTTCGAAGCGGCCGAACAGCGCCCGGCGCGCGTGCGCGGCTATCACCGCTGCCTGGAAATGTGGAGCCGCGTCAACCGCGGCACCTATGAGTGCCCCGGCCTGGTGTTCGCGCTCATGCCCGGTGGCAGTTGCGCCGGGCTGGCGCTGCGCGTGCCGCACGCGCAGGTGGAGGCGCTGATGCCGGTGCTGTGGGCGCGCGAAATGCCCAACCCGGTGTACGACCCGAAGTGGTTGCGCTGCGAGACACCACAGGGTCCGGTGCGCGCGCTGGCGTTCACGCTCTCGCGCCACAGCCCGAGCCACACCGGCACCCTGAGCGACGAGCGCTACCGCGAAATCTTCGCGCGCTCCTGTGGGCGCTATGGCACCACGCTGGACTACGCGCGCCAGACCTTCGAGGGCCTGCTGCACCACGGCATCCACGACCGCGCTTTGCGCAAGTTGCTGCTGCTGGCCGGCGACCCCATGGTCAAGCCCGACCCCCACCCCGCTCCTATACTGCCCGCATGAACATCGCCGACCTGCGCAAGAGCTACGAAAAGGCCGAACTCAGCGAATCGGCCTCGCACGCCGACCCGTTGCAGCAGTTCGACCAGTGGCTCAACGAAGCCATCCAGGGTGAGGTGCCCGAACCCAATGCCATGACCCTGGCCACCGTGGGATCGGACCTGCGCCCGAGCACGCGCGTGGTGCTCGTCAAGGGGTATGACGAACGCGGCATCGTCTGGTACACCAACTACCAGAGCCGCAAGGGCCGCGAGCTGGCGGGCAATCCCTTCGCCGCGCTGCAGTTCCACTGGGTCGAGCTCGAGCGCGTGGTGCGCATCGAAGGCGTGGTGGAGAAGGTCAGCGACGAGGAAAGCGACGCCTACTTCCACAGCCGCCCGCTCGACAGCCGTATCGGCGCCTGGGCCAGCCCGCAAAGCGAGGTGATCGACAGCCGCACGGTGCTGGTGACCAACGCGGCGAAGTACGGCGCACAGTTCCTGCTCAAGCCGCCGCGCCCGCCGCACTGGGGCGGTTACCGCCTCAAGCCGGACAACTGGCAGTTCTGGCAGGGCCGCAAGAGCCGGTTGCACGACAGGCTGCGATACACCGCCCAGGCCGATGGCGGATGGCTGCGCGAGCGGCTCGCGCCCTGAGCACACGCCCTGGTTTCTCAGGCGGCCGGCGGCCGGCGCTGCAGGCCTTCCAGCAGCTTGCGAAAGCTCGCCACCGCCTTCCTTGAGGTTTCACCGGGATCGGCGGAGCTTGCGATCCAGGTGGCCGCGTGGCTGCTGGCGCCATTGATCAGGTGCGCCAGCGCTTCCGGGTCCGCATCGACGAGCACACCTTCGGCCTTGAGCGAGGCCAGGCTCTCGGTCAGCGCCGCGATGCACCCCTTGGCGGTGTGCCGTTGCGAGATGTCGCCCAGCACCGCCGGGCCATCGCGAAACATGATGCGCTGGATGTCGGGCTCGAGCGCCATCTCGACGTAGGCGATCCACTCGTCCACCACGCCTTGCCAGCGGTTCGGCGCGCGGGCGGCGATCGCGCCCAGGCGCACGGTCATCTCGGCATCGATCTCGTCGATCACGGCCTGCAGAAGACCTTTCTTGTCACCAAAGTGGTGGTACAGGGCACCCCGGGTCAAGCCCACGGCGGCTGTGAAGTCGTCCATCGACGCAGCGGCGTAGCCGACGGTGCCAAACGCCTGACGCGCGGCCGCAATCAGCTTGGCGCGCGTCTCGGCAATCATTTCCTGACGCGGTTTTCGCATTCGCACCTCCATACCCACACATACGACGCGTATATCAGTTGATATACGCGTCGTATGCAAATAACATACATACGCCACGTATTTTAACGCTTCAACCCTTTCCAGGAATTGTTCAGATGTCGAACCCGTACGCAAGAATCTTCAGCGAACCCGGCGCCAGGGGTTTCTCGGCCGCGGCCTTTTTCGGCCGGCTTCCCCTCGCCATGGCGCCCATCGGCATCGTTGCCATGCTCTCCCAGGCCCTGGGCGAGTACTGGCTGGCCGGGGCCGTATCGGCCATGTATGCGCTCACGAATGCATTTCTTTCGCCGCAGATCTCCCGACTGGTCGACCGGTTCGGCCAGACCGCGGTCGCCCTGCCGGCGACCGCCATCTCGGCGGTTTCCTTTCTTCTGCTGATGCTGGCGGTCAACCAGGGCTGGCCGACCTGGACGCTGTTCGCCGCCGCGATCGGCGCAGCCGCGATGCCCAGCATCTCTGCCATGGTTCGCGCGCGCTGGAGCGAGCTGTTCCGGGGCCGGCCAGAGCTCAACACCGCCTTCGCCTTCGAATCGGCGGCCGACGAGCTGATCTACATCGCCGGCGCTTCTCTCTCCGTCGGCCTGGCCGCAGCACTCTTTCCCGAAGCGGGTGTGCTCGCATCGACCACCTTCCTGGTGCTCGGCACGGCAGCCTTCCTGTTGCAGCGCAAGACCGAGCCCAAGGTGCGACCCCTTGACCCCCATGGCCCGCAAGGCTCCGCCATCCGGCTGCGCGCGGTGCAGATCGTCACGCTGACGCTGGTTTTCGTGGGCGCGATCTTCGCGACGGCGGAGGTCAGCGCCATCGCCATCACCAAAGAGCTCGGCCAGCCCGGCGCCGCCAGCATCGTGATCGGCGTCTATGCCCTCGGGTCGTTCGTGCTGGGTCTGGTGATGGGCGCGCTCCCGTTGAAGCTGCCGTTGCAGCGACAACTGCTGATCGCCGTCAGCGTGCTGGCGGTCACCGCAGTGCCGCTCCTTGCTGCCGGTTCCTCGGTCGCCCTGCTCGCGGTCGCCGTGTTCCTGAGTGGTGTTGCGGTGTCCCCCACCTTCATCACGGCCTTTGGTCTCATCGAGCGCCGCGTGCCCGAGTCCATGTTGACCGAGGGCGTGACCTGGGTCATGACCGGCATCGGCATCGGCATGGCGCTGGGCGCCTTCACCACGGGCTGGGTGGTGGACCACTTCGGCCCACGCAACGGCTTCTGGGTCTCCGTGATGGCGGGTGCCGCCGCCGTCCTGACCGTGGCACTGGGTCAGCGCACGCTGGCCGGTGAGAGCGCCACGCCTGCGACCTGCCCTGACACCGCGCTGGCCAAGTGACGCAAGAAGCCGTTCAGCCGCGCTGCGGCTGGCAGGGCTCAATGGGCTGCCCGGCCACCGCGTCCAGGGCTTCCCTGGACACCCGCCCCGGCGCGATCTCGTGCAGCGGCACGAGCACGAACGCGCGGTCCCCCATGCGCGGATGCGGCACGGTGAGCGTCGGCGACTGAATGCGGGACTCGCCGTACAGCAGGAGGTCCAGATCCAGGGTGCGCGGGGCGTTGCGGTAGGGGCGTTCGCGGCCCGCCGCCTGCTCCAGGGCTTGCAACGCGTCGAGCAGCGCGGGCGCGGTGAGCGTGGTGGCGATTTCGACCACGGCATTGATGTAGTCCGGGCCGCTGGAGTCGATGGGGGCGGTACGGTACAGGCGGGACGCCCGCAGCACGCGGATGCCGGGCAATCCGGCCAGCGCGGCCAGTGCCTCGCGCAAGGCCTGTCCGGCATCGCCCAGGTTGGCGCCCAGGGCCACGAAGGCGGTGACCTCGGCGCGCGGCGCGGGCATCACGCGGCCTCGTGGGCTGCCCGCGTCAGTCGCTGGCTTCGCCACCACCGCCCGCGCCGCCTTCGGTGCGGCTGGCGTCGCCGGGCTTGCGGCGGCGGCGGCGGCGTTTCTTGGCCGGGGCCGTGCCGTCCGCGGGAGCGGCCAACGCTTCATCGCCCTGCGCCTGGCCACCGGCATCGCCGTCGTCGTCCGTGGCGCGGAAACGTGGATCGGCCTCGGGCGCATGGGCCGGGTGGTCTTCATCGGTGCGCTTCACGCGCCGTGCCTTGCCGGCGCCCGGGCGGGCCAGGTTCTCGCGGCGCTGTGCATCCACCATGTCCTCGCGCATGTCGTCGCTGGCCATGCTGAAGGTTTCCCACCAGTGGGAGAGTTCTTCCTCCACCTCGCCCACCTGCGCGCGCAGGCGCAGGAAGTCGAAACCGGCGCGAAAACGCGGCTGCTCCACCAGCGTGAAGGGTGTGGTGCCCACGCGCTTGTCGAACCGCGGCTGCATCATCCAGATCTCACGCATGTCCGCGCCGAGCTTGCCGCGGCCCGATACGTCGCCGATGCGCGCCTCGAAGGCGTCGTCCACCGCGTCCTGCAGCGCCGCGAAGGGCGGCGGCGGGCGCTGGCCGGGTCGAGGCGTCAGGCGCTGGCTCCAGCCCTTGCGCACGTCGGCCCAGAGCACGCAGGCCAGCAGGAAGCTCGGCGCCACCGGCTTGCCTTCGCCCACGCGGCGGTCGGTGTCCTGCAGCGCGAGCTTGACGAATTCGTCGTCCGCGCGCTGCACCACCACGTCCAGCAGCGGGTAGATGCCGGTGCCCAGGCCCACGGCCTTGAGCTGCGCCACGCTGGCCAGCGCGTGGCCGGTCTGCAGCAGCTTGAGCATTTCATCGAACAGACGGCTCTGCGGCACGTCGGCCAGCAGCGTGTGCGACGAGGCCAGCGGTGCCAGCGTCTTGGCGTCGAAGGTGAAGCCCAGCGCATTGAGCTTGGCTGCGAAACGCACGGCGCGGATGATGCGCACCGGGTCCTCGCGGTAGCGGGTGGCGGCATCGCCGATCATGCGCAAGGTGCGCTTCTTCGCGTCGCGGATGCCGTGGTGGAAGTCGACCACGGTCTGCGTTTCCGGGTCGTAGTACATGGCGTTGATGCTGAAGTCGCGCCGCGCCGCGTCCTGCTCGATCGGGCCCCAGACGTTGTCACGCAGCACGCGCCCGCTGGCGTCGACCGCGTGCTTCATGCCCGCGAGCTCGCCTTTGCTGGTGCGCTCGTTGCCGGCCACCTGCTCGGCCGCGGCAGCGTCCATGTAGGCACGGAAGGTCGAGACCTCGATCACCTCGTGCTCGCGCCCGCGGCCGTACACCACGTGCACGATGCGGAAGCGCCGACCAATGATGAAGGCGCGCCGGAACAGGCCCTTGACCTGTTCGGGCGTAGCGCTGGTGGCCACATCGAAGTCCTTGGGCCGCAAGCCCAGCAGCAGGTCGCGCACGGCACCACCCACCAGGTAGGCCTCGAAGCCGGCCTGCTTGAGCGTGTGCACCACGTCGAGCGCGCGCTGGTCCACCAGCGAACGGTCGATACCGTGCACGCTGGCCGGCACGTCCTCGCGCTTGCCGAACGGGTTGGCGCGGCGGCCGCCGGGGGTGGCGCTGGTCTTGCCCAGCAGCCGGTCTATGAATTTCTTGATCATTCGAATAGGTTCAATGTGCGCCAGCCCCGCTCGAGGGCGACGGCGCTGAGCCGGGCATCCGGGTTGGTGGCCACGGGCTCGTGCACTTTTTCCAGCAGCGGCAGGTCGTTGATGGAGTCGCTGTAGAAGGTGCTGTGCCCCACGCGCGACCAGTCCAGCCCGCGTGCAGCCAGCCATTGTTCCACACGGGCGATCTTGCCCTCGCGGAAGGAGGGCGTGCCGCGGATCGCACCTGTCGGCTCGCCCTGGGCGTCGCGCTCGAGCTCGATGGCGATCAGCTCGTCCACGCCAAAGGCCCGGGCGATCGGGCCGGTGACGAATTCGTTGGTGGCGGTGACGATGACGACGGTGTCGCCAGCGTCCTGGTGGCGGCGCAGCAAGGCGCGCGCGGGCTCTCCCATGGCCGGGGAAATGACCTCGTGCATGAAACGCTCGTGCGCCTTCTGCGCCACCGCCAGGCCCCGTTCGCGCACCGCCTCGATGGCGAAGCGCACGTAGCGGTGGATGTCGAGCGTGCCGGCCCTGTAGTCGTTGTAGAAGCCGTCGTTGGCCTGCGAGAAGACCTGCGCATCGCGCCAGCCGAGTTTGACGGTGAATTCGCCCCAGGCGTAGTCGGAATCGAGCGGGATCAGGGTGTGGTCCAGGTCGAACAGGGCCAGTCTCATACGTTCATTCGTCTTCCAGCATGGATTTGATCAGCGGGATGGTGATGGCGCGCTGGGTGCGCAGCGCGTAGCTGTCGAGCTGGTCGAGCAGCATCATCAGGCTGGAGAGGTCGCGCGAGAAGCGGCGCAGCATGAAGTCCATCACCTCGTCGCCGAGGAACACACCGCGGTCATCAGCGGCGCGGCGCAGCACCGCGCGGCGCTCGGTTTCGCCCAGCGCCTGCAACTGGAACACGTGGCCCCAGCCCAGGCGGGTGCGCAGGTCTTCGCGCAGCCGCAGGTCAGCCGGCGGGCAGGTGGCCGCGGCCAGCACCCAGCGCGAGGGCCCATGGGCCGGGCTCTGGGCATTGACGAACCAGTTGAAGGCCGCGGCCTGCTGGGCCGCGGTGTACAGGTGGCAGTCGTCGAGCAGCACTGCGTCCCACTGGTCGTCGAAATCCACCGGGTCGTGCGTGCCGGCGTCGAGCCAGCCCACGCGGCCTCCCTGCTCGCGCAAGGCTTCGCTCACGGAGCGCAGCAGGTGTGTCTTGCCACAGCCACTCTCGCCCCAGAGAAAGGTGGGCACGGGCGAGCGTGTGGGGTTGCCCGTCCACAAGCGCAGGTGTTCCACCGCGGCCTCGTTGCCGGCGCCCACGAAGTTGGACAGCGTCGGCAAGGGCGCAAAACCGATGTCCAGTGCGAGCTGCTTCATGGGAAGCGGTCCGGTGCCCATGCCTCAGCAGACTCCGGATGGGATGGTGCGCCGTCTCACGACCGCGATCGCGGCCCGCAGCGGGGCTCGGATCAGGTGAACGTTCAGTGGCATGAGGCGAGGCTGGGCGAAGTGGGCAGGGTTGCCGGGGCGAACCCTTAAAATCTGGGGCAAATTCTATCGGGCCGCCTTCAGGGTACCCGAAAGCCCCCACCCTCCCCGCGTCCAGCCCACCGAACCGCCCCGCCCTGCGACGGGGCCGCCCTCACATGACCTCCCCCTCCACCCCCCTTTCGTACAAAGACGCCGGCGTTGACATCGACGCGGGCGATGCCCTGGTCGAGCGCATCAAGCCGCTGGCGAAGAAGACCATGCGCGAAGGCGTGCTGGCCGGCATTGGCGGCTTCGGGGCGCTGTTCGAGGTGCCCAAACGCTACAAGGAGCCGGTGCTGGTGAGCGGCACCGACGGCGTGGGCACCAAGCTCAAACTGGCGTTCGAATGGAACATGCACGACACCGTGGGCATCGACCTGGTGGGCATGAGCGTGAACGACGTGCTGGTGCAGGGCGCCGAGCCGCTGTTCTTCCTCGACTACTTCGCCTGCGGCAAGCTCGACGTGGACACGGCGGCGGCCGTGGTCGGCGGCATCGCCAAGGGCTGCGAGCTGTCGGGCTGCGCGCTGATCGGGGGCGAAACCGCCGAGATGCCCGGCATGTACCCGGCGGGCGAATACGACCTGGCCGGCTTCTGCGTCGGTGCGGTGGAGAAGTCGAAGATCCTCACCGGTCAGGGCGTGCAGCCCGGCGACGTGGTGCTGGGCCTGGCCTCGCACGGCTTGCACTCCAACGGCTTCTCGCTGGTGCGCAAGTGCATCGAGCGCGCGGGCACCGATCTGCCCGCCACGCTGGACGGCCAGCCGTTTCGCGAAGCCATCATGAAACCGACCCGCCTCTACGTGAAGAACGTGCTGGCCGCGCTGGCCGCGCACCCGATCAAGGCGCTGGCCCACATCACCGGCGGCGGCCTGCTGGAGAACATCCCGCGCGTGCTGCCCGAGGGCACGGCGGCGCATCTGGTCAAGGGCAGCTGGCCGCAGACCGAGCTGTTCGCCTGGCTGCAGAAGACCGCCGGCATCGACGACATCGAGATGAACCGCACCTTCAACAACGGCATCGGCATGGTGGTGGTGATCGCCGCCGACCACGCCACGGCCTGCGCGGCCACGCTGCGCGGTCTGGGCGAGACGGTGTACGAGATCGGCCAGATCGCGCCGCGTGGCGACGAAGCGGCCGTGGTCGTGGCCTGATGTCCTGATCTGATCGGTTTCAGTCCGGCGCCGCATGGCGCTTTTCGACCACCTTGCGGACAATGGGGCCCTTTGGAGCACCCCCATGCACCCGCCGCCACCCGACACCTCCACCGCGTCTTTCAGCGTCGCGATCCTGGCCTTCGACGAGGTCGAGGCGCTCGATTTCGCTGGCCCCTACGAAGTGTTCACCACCGCGAGCCGCGTGCATGCGCGGCAACAGACTGCGGGCGCGCCGGCCCTGTTCGAGGTGCGCAGCGTGGCACGCTCACTGTCGCCGGTGCGGGCACGTGCCGGCCTGCGGCTGTTGCCCGACACCGATTTCACGGGCATTGGCCAGCCCGACGTGCTGGTGGTGCCCGGCGGCGTGATCGACCAGCCGCTGCGATGCGCGGCCACGCTGGCCTGGCTGCGCCAGGCGCACCCGCGCAGCCGCATCACCGCCTCGGTCTGCACCGGTGTGTTCGCCCTCGCGGCGGCGGGCGTGGTGAGCCGCGAACGCGTCACCACACACTGGGAAGACATCACCGACTTGCGCACGCAGTTCCCCGCGTTGCAGGTGGAGGAGCACGTGCGCTGGATCGACAACGGCCACACGGTCAGTTCGGCCGGCATCAGCGCCGGCATCGACATGAGCCTGCACCTGGTGGCGCGCCTGGCCGGCGATGCCCTGGCGCGGCGCACCGCGCGGCAGATGGACTATCGATGGCAGACGGCATGACGAGTGCACCCATCGCGGTGCATTTCGTGCTGCTCGACGACGGCGTGCTGCTCGACTGGGCCGGGCCTGCCGAGGCCCTGCGCGCGGCCAACGATGCCCTGGCGCGCCAGGGCCGTTCACCCGCGTTCACGCTGCATGTCGTCGGACCGCAGGCGCGCTGTCGCACGTCGGTGGGGGCGTACGTGAGCGGCATCGATGCGCTGCCACCACTGGCCGATGCGACGGGGGGGTGCCACTGGGTGGTGCTGATCGGGCAGACCGGCGCGCGCGTCGAACTCGGCAGCCCGCAGGCCCGGGCCACCCTGGCCTGGCTGGCCAGCCTGCCCTTGATGCCGGGTCGCCTCGAACTGGTGTGCGTCTGCGCCGGTGCGGTGCTGGCCGCGCGCGCCGGGCAGCTCGCGCACCGGCAGGCCACCACGCACCACCGACACCTGGATGAGTTGCGTGCAGCCGAGCCGCGCTGCGAGGTGCTGGTCAATCGCGTGTTCGTGGCCGACGGGCCGGTGTGGACCAGTGCGGGCGTGACCACCGGCATCGACCTGATGCTGCACCGCATTGCCGGCGTGTGCGGGCCAGCGCTGGCCGCCGACGTGGCGCAAAACCTTGTGTTGGCGCTGCGGCGCGGGCCGAACGATCCCGAGCTCTCCCCTTTCCTGCGCCACCGCCAACATCTGCATGCCGCGCTGCACCGAGTGCAGGATGCGGTGAGCCAGCAACCGCAGCGGGACTGGTCTGTCGCGCGCATGGCCGAAGTGGCCTGCACGTCACCCCGTCACCTCACGCGCCTGTTCGTCGAGCACGCGGGCATCGCGCCCCTGCAGTACCTGCGCCGCCTCAGGCTGGATCTGGCCGACGCCGCGCTGCAATCCGGCCACAACGTGACACAGGCCGCCGCCCTCGCCGGCTTCGGCTCCGACACCCAGTTGCGCCGCGCCTGGCACCTGCTCGGCAAGGCGGGTTCACCCTCGCGGCCGGGCCGTTGAGGCGCCGGACTGCTACAGCAGCGCCTCGGACGGCAGCACATGCACCCCGGGCGTGGCCGCCAGTGCGGCCTGGAGCAAGTGCCGGGCAATGCGGTCGGCCGGCACCACCCGGTAGCGTCTGGGCAGCAGCGGCTGCACGAGCCTGGACACCTGCACCGCCAGTTGCTCCAGCGGCCGGCTTTCCTGCCGCTGGCCGGCGATCAGGCCCGGGCGCACCAGCGTGAGCGAGGGGTAGCCCACCGCCTGCAGATCGCGCTCGGTCTCGCCCTTGGTGCGCGAATAGAACACGCGCGATGCCACGTCGGCCCCCAGGGCGGAGTTGAAGGCATAGGCCCGCGCGCCATGGCGGCGCGCAAGGTAGGCCACCTCCAGTGGGTGGTCGTGGTCGACCTTGTAGAAGGCGGCCTGCGAGCCGGCCGCGCGGATAGTCGTTCCCAGGGTGCAGACCACGGCGTCCACCGCCCACCAGTCGGCCCCTTCGGGCAGGCGCCAGAAATCCACCACAGGGTTGAGCAACTTCGGGTGCGCTGCGAGGGGCTTGCGCGTGGGCGCGACGACACGTGCCACCGCATCGCTGGCCAGGGCCTGCTGCAGCACATGGCTGCCCACCAGTCCGGTGGCGCCCACCAGCATCAGTTGTTTCATCAGTTGAGCGCGCGGCGCAGTTCCTGCAGGCGCTGGGTGATGGCTTCGCGGTCCAGCGCGTCGTCGGTGTGGGCCACGTAGTTCTCGAGATCGGCCACGGCCAGGCGGGCGTCGCCCATCTCGGCCCAGGCCAGGCCCCGGTCGCGGTACTCGACCCAGGCATCGGGCAGCAGGATGAGCAGCCGGTCGAGCACCGCGATCAGGCGCGGCCAGTCTTCCTGCGCATGGTGGATTTCCTTGAGGTTGCGCAGCAGCCGCGCGAGGATGTCGCGCGGCGTGGCGGCCTGCAGGTACAGCCCCACGGGCACGTCGAAGTCGTCCACCAGGCCGTTGCGCCGCTTGTAGGGCTCCAGCCGCTCGGACAGGTCTTCGCGGCTGAGCGACTGGCCGGTGAACGGATCGATCACCACCTGGCCGTTGGGCAGGTTGACCTTGACCATGAAGTGCCCGGGAAAGTTCACGCCGCGCGCCTTCAGGCCCATGCCCTGGGCCAGCTCCAGCCAGAGCACGGCCAGCGTGATCGGGATGCCGCGGCGCGTGCGCAGCACCGCGTTGAGAAAGCTGTTGTCGGGGTCGTAGTAGTTGTTGACGTTGCCGCCAAACCCCATGTCGCGGAAGAAGAACTGATTGAGCGTGCGCAGGCGCTGCAGCGGGCCGGCGTCTGACGCGCAGCGCCGGCGCACGCGCGCGAGCATCTGGTCCACGTCACCCAGCACCTGCTGCACGTCCAGATCGGGGTATTCGTCCTGCGCGATGGCGGTGGCCGCCTCGAACAGCGGCAGCGCCTCGTCGTCACCCACCAGGGCGGCGAAGTAGCCCAGGGGGGTGGGCGCGGGGTATTCGTACGCGGTGGGCATGGTGGCTATCGTCCGGAATCCGCAGGTTACGTCATTTTCGGACGAACTGCCTCAGGTTCAAACCGGCCAGCAGCAGCGCCAGGAAATACACCAGCACGCCCCCCAGCACGCTCAGCGTGAGCAGGCCCACGCGCTGCAGCGCCCGGCCATCGAAAGCCAGCCAGTTCACCTGGGCGGTAACCCACATCAGGAACACTGCCAGCAGGGCACTGGCCGCCACCACCTGCATGCCGAAACGCGCCCAGCCCGGCAACGGCCGGTAGGCACCTCGCCGCAACAAGCCCACCAGCAGGAACAACGCATTGACCATCGCACCGATGCCGATGGCCAGGGCCAGGCCGGCGTGGCCGAACCGGGGCACCAGCACCACGTTGAGCAACTGGGTGAGCACCAGCACACCGATGGCGATCTTCACGGGTGTGCGGATGTCCTGGCGCGCGTAGAAGCCGGGTGCCAGCACCTTGATCGCGATCAGCCCGACCAGGCCCGCGCCGTAGCCCATGAGTGCGGTCGCGGTGCGTTGCACATCGGCCGCGGTGAAGGCGCCGTAGTGGTACAGCACCGCCACCAGCGGCTGCGCGAAGGTGAGCAGCGCCACCGCGCAGGGCACGGCAAACAGCACCACCAGGCGCAGCCCCCAGTCGAGCAGGCCGCTGTAGCGCTCGGCATCCTCGCCCGCCTTGGCGGCCGCCAGCTGCGGCAGCAGCACCACGCCCAGGGCCACGCCCAGCATGGCCGTGGGGAACTCCATCAGGCGGTCGGCGTAGGTCAGCCAGCTCACGCTGCCGGTGGCCAGGTGCGAGGCGATCTGCGTGTTGATCAGCAGCGATATCTGCGCCACGCTCACGCCCAGCAGCGCGGGCAGCATGAGCGTGGTGACGCGGCGGGTGCCCGGGTGGTTCCACGCCGCCTTCACGCCTGACCAGCGCAGGCTCACGCGCGGCACCAGCCCCAGGCGGCGCAAGGCCGGGATCTGCACGCCCAGCTGCAGCGCGCCGCCCAGCAGCACACCACCGCCCATTGCATATATGGGTTCGATGCCGAGCGAGCTGAACCAGGGCGCGCCCCAGCCTGCCGCACCGATCATGGCCACGTTGAGCAGCACTGGCGTGGCCGCGGGCACCGCGAAGCGCTTCCAGGTGTTCAGGATGCCAGCCGACAAGGCCACGAAGGACATGAAGGCGATGTAGGGGAACATCCAGCGCGTCATGAACACGGCAGCGTCGAAACCGGCGTCATTCAGGCCACTGGCCATGGCCCAGACCAGCGCCGGGGCACCCAGCACGCCGAGCACGCAGGTAAGCGTGAGCGCCCAGGCCAGCACGGTGGCGATCTGGTTCACCAGCACGCGGGTGGCGTCATCGCCCTCCTTCTCGCGCACGCCCGCCAGCACGGGCACGAAGGCCTGGCTGAACGCGCCCTCGGCGAACAGCCGGCGCAGCAGGTTGGGGATCCGGAAGGCGACGTTGAAGGCGTCGGTGAGGGCGCTGGCCCCGAAAGTCGCCGCCATCAACAGCTCGCGCACAAGGCCGGTGATGCGGGACGCCAGGGTCAGGAGCGAGACAAGGGAGGCGGACTTGAACAGGGTCACGCGGCGAGTGTAACGACCGCCCCAGGCTGCCCTGCCTGGGGCCGGCAGCCCGGCGCCGGCGCAGCCCGGCGGGCCTCGCTCGACGCCCTTGCCGCGCGCCTGGGCCGTGCTAAAATTGCGGGCTTTGCTGGCATCATCCCCAAACACTGAAGGAAACTCACCATGGCAACCAAGCCGAAGAAAAAGAACCCCCGTCTGGCGTCTGGCCGCAAGCGCGCCCGCCAGGACGTCAAACTCAATGCAGCCAACACCTCGCTGCGCTCCAAATACCGCACCGCCGTCAAGAACGTTGAAAAAGCCGTTCTGACCGGCGACAAGGCCAAGGCCACCGAACTGTTCGCCAAGATGCAGCAAGTGGTCGACATCGTGGCCGACAAGGGCATCTTCCACAAGAACAAGGCCGCACGCGACAAGAGCCGCCTGTCTGCCAAAGTCAAGGGCCTCGCAGCAGCCGCTGCCTGATCCCAACCGGTCTGGCCTCGCCAGACCACCAGCCCGGGCCAACAGGCCTGCCGTTTGAAACGGGTGCGCTGCCAGCAAAAGCAAAAAAGCCGTCGTTAGACGGCTTTTTTGTTGTCCGGCCCGAATGGGACTCAGCTTTTGGCCGGAGGGAGGTCGGGCAGGAGGCAGGCTTCAGCCACCTGCAGGCCGTTGTCGCGCGCGAAGTTCATGCAGAAGTCCCAGGCCATGGGCTCGGCCTCGCGCAGGTCCACATGCACCACCACGCATTTCACGCCGTTGATGGTGTTGGGCACGCACCAGGGGGAATAGCTCAGGTGGCTGCCGGGCTGGGCGCCGCCCGGGCGAAACGAGCTCATTACCCCGGCCAGGCGTTCGGCCCAGTCACTGGGGCGGAAGGTGCGTCCGTCCTTCGTGACACCCTGGATGAAGACTTGTTTGGCGGACGGTGAAACCATTCGGGGAAAAGCCTTCGGATGGAGGGCCTGACTGGAGGGAAACCATCCGCGGACGGAGGATCGCTCGCCGGGCTGGGCAGCAGGTATTCTATCTTATATAAGACCTGAACCAAGGGATAACCCGGGTTCCAGGGCGGGAGCCGGAACGCATCTCAGCGATGCCCAATCAGCAAGGATGATGCCCGCTTGCTGCGCCTAAAATCGCCCTTCAACGGCTCAACCTTCGTTGAGCCGCTGTCTTTTTGGCCCCTCCTCTTTCCCTTCCTTCCCGGAGCCCCGCATGAACGCCGCCCTCAAGCCCGTCGCCTCGCCCCACGTGATGAACACCTACGGTCGCCTGCCGATCGCGATGTCGCATGGCCGAGGCTGCCGTCTGTGGGACACCGACGGCAAGGAGTACCTGGACGCGCTGGGCGGTATCGCCGTCAACACCCTGGGCCACGGCCACCCCAAACTGGTGCCCGCCCTGCAGGACCAGATCGCCAAACTGATCCATTCCAGCAACTACTACCGCGTACCTGACCAGGAACGGCTCGCACAGATGCTGGTGGAGCGCTCGGGCATGAGCAACGTGTTCTTCTGCAGCACCGGCCTGGAGGCCAACGAAGCCGCCCTGAAACTGGCCCGCAAGTACGGCCACGACAAGGGCATTGAGCGCCCCGAGATCGTGGTCTATGAGAAAGCCTTCCACGGTCGCTCCATCGCCACCCTGTCGGCCACCGGCAACCCCAAGGTGCAGGCCGGTTTCGGCCCGCTGGTGGAAGGCTTCATCCGCGTGCCGCTCAACGACATCGAGGCACTCAGGAAGGCCACGGCCGGCAACCCCAACGTGGTGGCGGTGTTCTTCGAGACCATCCAGGGCGAAGGCGGCGTGAACCCGATGCGCGCGCAGTACCTGAAGGACGTGCGCGCGCTGTGCGACGCCAACGACTGGCTGCTGATGATCGACGAGGTGCAGTGCGGCATGGGCCGCACCGGCAAGTGGTTCGCCCACCAGTGGGCCGGCATCGTGCCCGACGTGATGCCGCTGGCCAAGGGCCTGGGCTCGGGCGTGCCGATCGGCGCGGTGGTGGCTGGCCCCAAGGCGGCGAACATCTTCCAGCCGGGCAACCACGGCACCACCTTCGGTGGCAACCCGCTGGCCATGCGCGCCGGGGTCGAAACCATCCGCATCATGGAAGAAGACGGCCTGCTGGAGAACGCCGCGCGCGTGGGGGAACACCTGCGCGCCGCGCTGGAGAAAGGCCTGGCCGGCAAGCCCGGCGTGAAGGAGATCCGCGGCCAGGGCCTGATGATCGGCATCGAGCTGGACCGCCCCTGCGGCGTGCTCACCCAGCGCGCGGCCGACGCCGGCCTGCTGCTCTCGGTCACGGCCGACAGCGTGATCCGCATGGTGCCGCCGCTGATCATGACCACGGCCGAGGCCGACGAGGTGGCGGGCATCCTGCTGCCGCTGATCCACGCCTTCCTGGCCGAATGAACCCGACCGCCATGACGAAGATTCCGCACTACCTGCAGTTCAAGGACCTCGACGCCGCCGCCTACGCCTACCTGTTCGAGCGCGCGGCCTTCATCAAGCGCAAGTTCAAGGCGGTGGAAAAATACCAGCCCTTCGCCGACCCCGACCGCACGCTGGCCCTGATCTTCGAGAAGGCCAGCACGCGCACCCGCGTGAGCTTCGAGGCCGGCATGTACCAGATGGGCGGCTCGGTGGTGCACCTGACCACCGGCGACAGCCAGCTCGGCCGCGCCGAACCCATTGAAGACAGCGCGCGCGTGATCAGCCGCATGGTCGACATCGTGATGATCCGTACCTACGAGCAGGCCAAGATCGAGGCCTTCGCCGCGCACTCGCGCGTGCCCGTCATCAACGGCCTGACCAACGAGTTCCACCCCTGCCAGATCCTGGCCGACATCTTCACCTTCATCGAGCAGCGGGGCTCCATTCAAGGCAAGGTCGTGGCCTGGGTCGGTGACGGCAACAACATGGCCAACACCTGGCTGCAGGCGGCCGAGCTGCTGGGCTTCACGGTGCACGTGAGCACGCCGGGCGGCTATGAGGTGGACCCGGTGCTCGCCGGCATCACCAACCCGGCTTGCTACAAGGTCTTCAAGGACCCGCGCGAGGCCTGCGCCGGCGCCCACCTGGTGACCACCGACGTCTGGACCAGCATGGGCTTCGAAGCCGAGAACGAAGTGCGTCGCGCGGCTTTCAAGCGCTGGTGCGTGGACGAGGACATGATGCGCGTGGCCCAGCCCGACGCGCTCTTCATGCACTGCCTGCCCGCGCACCGCGGCGAAGAAGTGAGCGCCGAGGTCATCGACGGCCCGCAGTCGGTCGTGTGGGACGAGGCGGAGAACCGCATGCACGTGCAGAAGGCGCTGATGGAATACCTGCTGCTCGGCCGACTGGGCTGATGCAGGCCCTGCTCGACGCGATCGCGCGCATCGAACCTTCGGTCGATGCCGGACGCGTCTTCCATGGCCGCGGTGGTCTGCACCCGGGCTGTGAGCAATGGGCGCTGGACGCGTTCCCGCCGGTCTGGGTGCTCACCAGCTTCCAGCCGGTGGACGACGCGACACTCGCCACGCTGCATGAAGCCTTCACCGCCCGCTGGAACAAGGTGGCCCCTGGCGAAGCGCTGAACTGGGTGTTCCAGTGCCGGCACGAGGGCCGCACCGAGACCCGCCTGATGGCCGGCACCGTGCCCGAGCCGCACGTGGTCAGCGAGCGCGGCGCGCGCTACCGGGTGCACGTGCTCAAGGGTCAGAACCACGGCCTGTTCCTCGACATGGCCGAAGGCCGCCAGTGGGTGCGCGAGCACGCGGCGCAACGCAAGGTGCTCAACCTGTTCGCCTACACCTGCGCGTTTTCGGTGGTGGCGCTGCAAGGCGGCGCCAGACAGGTCGTCAATGTCGACATGAGCGGCGGCGCCATGGCCATCGGCCAGCAGAACCATGCGCTCAATGCCCTGCACAACGGCGCGAGCTTCCTGACCCACGACATCTTCAAGACCTGGGGCAAGATCACGCGCGGCGGCCCCTACGGCCTGGTCATCGTCGACCCGCCCAGCTTCCAGAAAGGCAGTTTCGTTGCCACCAAGGACTACCAGCGGCTCATGCGCCGGCTGCCGGACCTCGTGATCCCGGGCGGCCAGGTGCTGTTGTGCCTGAACGCGCCCGAGCTGGACACGGCCTTCCTGCAGGAACAGATGAAGGAAGCCGCGCCCGAGCTGATCTTTGAACAGCGGCTGGCCAACCCAGCTGCCTTTGCCGACGCCGCGCCCGAGCGCGCGCTCAAGGTGCTGCTGTACCGGGCGCCGCCCCTCGCACCGAAGCCCGCATGAGCGCCTGCACCACATGCGGCGCCTGCTGCGCCTGTTTCCGCGTCGACTTCTCGGCGCACGAGGGCGAGGACATGGGCGGCCCTGTGCCTGCCGGCCTGGCGGTGGAGGTGAACCAAAGCACCCTGCGCATGCGCGGCACCGACCACTCGCCGCCGCGCTGCGCGGCCCTCACCGGCCAGATCGGCCACAAGGCGCTCTGCGGCATCTACGAATGGCGCCCCTCGCCCTGCCGCGAGTTCGAAGAAGGCAGCGAAGCCTGCGCCCGTGCGCGCCAGCGCCACGGCCTCCCCGCGCTCGACGGCGCGATTTGAGTCCGCTATTTGCTTCAGGCCTCAACTATTTTCGAGGCCTGTTGGGATTAACCGACACCACGGATTTTTTCAGGGTGCTACCTTCAACGCACCATGAAAAAACTCTGGGACATCTCCCCGCCAGTGCACGCCGGCGCCCCGGTCTTCCCGGGTGACACGGCCTACTCGCAGCAATGGGCCACCACCATCGGCCCGGGCTGCCCGGTCAACGTCAGCGCGATCACGCTCTCGCCGCACGTGGGCGCGCACGCCGACGCTCCGTTGCACTACGACGCGCAAGGCGCGGCCATCGGTGCCGTCTCGCTCGACGCCTTCATTGGACCCTGCCGCGTGATCCACGCCATCGGCTGCGGCCCGCTGATCAAGCCCGAACATATCGCGCACGCGCTCAACGGACTGCCACCGCGCGTGCTGGTGCGTGTGTACGAACGCCAGCCGCAGGATGCGTTCGACAACGCCCTGCCCGCCTTCGCGCCCGAAACCGTGGAGCAACTCGCCGACCTGGGTGCGCAACTGATCGGCATCGACAGCGCCAGCATCGACCCGGCCGACAGCAAGACGCTGGAGAGCCACCAGACGATCCGCCGGCGCGGCCTGCGCGTGCTGGAGAACCTGCTGCTCGACGACGTGCCCGAAGGCGACTACGAGCTCATCGCCCTGCCTCTGAAACTCACCACCGCCGACGCCAGCCCCGTGCGCGCCGTGCTGCGGGAACTGTCATGACCCTCACCCTGCAAGACTGCCGCGCGCTCGACGCGCAAGACCCGCTGCGCGCCCTGCGCAACCTGTTCCACATCCCCGAAGGCACGATCTACCTCGACGGCAACTCGCTCGGCGTGATGCCGCGCAGCGCGCCCGCACGCGTGGCCGACGTGGTGGCGCGCGAATGGGGCAACGACCTGATCCAGAGCTGGAACAAGAACGGCTGGTTCGCCCTGCCGGCAAAGGTGGGCGACAAGATCGCGCGCCTGATCGGCGCCGCGCCAGGCACCGTGGTGGCCACCGACAGCACTTCCGTCAACCTCTTCAAGGTGCTCAGCGCCGCCATGCACCTGGCGCAGGCCGACAGCCCGGGCCGCAAGCGCATCGTGAGCGAGCGCAGCAACTTCCCGACCGACCTCTACATCGCCGAAGCGCTGTGCCGCGAGCGCGGCTTCGAGCTGGTGCTGATCGAGCCCGAGGACATCGCCGCCGCGCTCACGCCCGAGGTTGCGGTGCTCATGCTCACCCACGTGAACTACCGCACCGGCGCCATGCACGACATGGCTGCCGTGACCGCCGCCGCGCACGCCACCGGTGCGCTCATGCTGTGGGATCTGGCGCACAGCGCGGGCGCCGTGCCGGTGGACCTGACGGCCGCGGGCGCCGACTACGCCGTTGGCTGCGGCTACAAGTACCTGAATGGCGGCCCGGGCGCGCCCGCCTTCGTGTGGGTGAACCCGCGCCACACCGACCGCTTCTGGCAGCCCCTGGCCGGCTGGTGGGGCCACGCCACGCCGTTTGAATTCACACCCGACTACAAGCCCGCCGCCGGCATCACGCGCTACCAGTGCGGCACCCAGCCCATGATCAGCCTGGCCGCACTCGAATGCGGCGTGGACACCCTGCTGGCCACCGAGGCGCACGGTGGCATGGCCGCGCTGCGTCGCAAATCGCTCGCGCTCACCGACTTGTTCATCTCGCTGGTGGACGAGCGCTGCCACGGCCACGGCATCGGCCTTGCCACGCCACTGGACCACGCGCAGCGCGGCTCGCAGGTCTGTCTCACAATGGACCGCCCCCACGCTCCGCCGCTGCGCGGGTCGCTGCCCCCCGAGGGGGCGCCCGCCGCCTTGGGGCGGCCCGGCGGTGGCGGAGGCTCCGTCGCCTACGCCATCGTGCAGGCCCTCATCGCGCGCGGCGTGGTCGGCGACTTCCGCGCCGGCGATCCTTCGACAGGCTCAGGACGAACCGGCAGTCCGGACATCCTGCGCTTCGGCTTCACACCGCTCTACATCGGCTTCGAAGACGTGTGGCACGCGGCCGAGCACCTGCGCGACGTGCTCGAAACGGGTGAATGGCAACGCCCCGAGTTCAACCAGAAACACGCGGTGACCTGAACGCAAGGCCGAGTCGAGCACACACACACCGTTCGGGCTGAGCCTGTCGAAGCCCTCACCACACAGTTCCCCCTTCGACAGGCTCAGGGCGAACGGGACCGCGACATGCCCAAACCCGAAGACATCGTGCGCCAGGAAGGCGCACAGCTCGACTTCAGCCGCGACATGAGCTACGGCGACTACCTGCAGCTCGACAGCATCCTGAATGCGCAGAAGCCGCTCTCGCCCGCGCACGACGAGATGCTGTTCATCATCCAGCACCAGACCAGCGAACTCTGGATGAAGCTCATGCTGCACGAGCTGCGCGCCGCCATCGCGCACATCGCACAGGACGAGCTGCAACCCGCCTTCAAGATGCTCGCGCGCGTGAGCAAGATCATGGAACAGCTGGTGCACGCCTGGGACGTGCTCGCCACCATGACGCCGCCCGAATACAGTGCGCTGCGCCCCTACCTCGCGCAGTCCAGCGGCTTCCAGAGCCACCAGTACCGCTGCATCGAATTCGCGATGGGCAACAAGAACGCCGCCATGCTCAAGCCGCACACGCACAGCCCCGAACGGCTGGCCAAGGTGCAGGCGGCCTTTGAAGCCCCATCGCTCTACGACGAAGCCCTGCGCCTGCTCGCGCGCCGCGGCTTCAGCGTGCCCGCAAGCCACACCCAGCGCGACTGGACCCAGCCCTATGAAGCCAGCGACGCCGTCGAACAGGCCTGGCTGCAGGTCTACCGCAACCCCAGGGACCACTGGGACCTGTACCAGCTCGGCGAAGAACTCACCGACCTGGAAGACGCCTTCCGCCTCTGGCGCTTCCGCCACGTGACCACGGTGGAACGCGTGATCGGCTTCAAGCGCGGCACCGGCGGCACGGGCGGCGTGAGCTACCTGCGCAAGATGCTGGACGTGGTGCTGTTTCCGGAGATCTGGCGCTTGCGGACGGATCTTTGAGCGGGAGGTGCCCGGTGTTCCGGGTACGAACAGGGACGGGCATACCCCAAAAATAGGGGGGAGTATCCGGTCATACCGTTTATCATTCCGCTCGTCGGTCGCATTTCCGCATCGGGCTCGCCTCGTGCTTGAAGATTTCGGACGATACCGTCCTCCACTCCTCTGTACAGAACCCATGCCATGTCCACCCAGATGCAGCGACCCTCCGCCCGTTTCCTGATGGTTCCTGCCGTTGCTGCGGGTCTGGTTGTGGCTTCATGGACGGGCATGGCCGTCGCTCAGGACAAGGTAACGGTCGGTTATGTGAAGAACGTCAAGGGCACGGCAACGGTCACCACGGACGGCCAGGTGGTCGAGGCGCAGCCCGGCACCCCGCTGCACCAGGGCAGCGCGCTCAAGACCGATGCTCAATCGAGCATGGGCGTCATGTTCAAGGACAACACCATGATGTCCTTCGGGCCGAGCACGGTGCTCACTGTCGATGAATACCTGTACGAGCCAAGCGAAGGCAAGCTCAAGCTGGGCGCGCGCATGGGCAAAGGCACGCTGAATTACGTGTCGGGCGTGATCGCCAAACTGCAACCCGAAGCCGTAACCATCAAGACCCCGACGGGCATGATCGGCGTGCGCGGCACGCAATTCCTGCTCAAGGTCGCGGAAGAGTGATCATTTGGCGTTGAACACGATCCTGTCACCCCGTTCGTTCTCCGCCAACCTCGCGCAATACAACGCCACCAGCGGGTCGCCGGGGTAGTTCTCCCGCAAACGCTCGAAGCGCTCCTGCGCGTGCGCCTCCCCGTCACGCGCCGCTTCGTAGGCCGCCTGATACATCGCGGTGGGCGCATACCCCTGAGGAAGCGTGTCGGGCAGTGGTTCAAACACCTGCAGCGCCTTCTTTTTGCCTTTGAGCACCAGATGGCCCACCGGTCTGGCCGACACGTGGGCGCAGGCCGACAGCGTGGCCTCCGACGCACAGATCAGCGTGCCCAGGTGTTTGTTCACACTCTCCAGGCGTGCCGCGGTGTTCACCGGGTCGCCGAGCGCACGGTAATCGAAGAGCGCGTTCCCGCCGAAGTTGCCCACGATGACCTCGCCCGAGTGCACGCCGAACCGGGTGTGCCCGAACGCAATGCCTTTGCCCTGCAAGTCCCGCGCATAGGCCGTGGCGAAGGCGTGCATCTCCATCGCACAGTCCAGTGCGTGCTGCGCATGGTCGGGCTGCACAACGGGGGCGGAAAACATGATGGCCAGGGCGTCACCCACGATGCGGTCCAGCGTGCCCTGGTGGCGGAAGGCAATGGAAATCATTTCTTCGAGATAGCCGTTGAGCAGGGTGACCGCGGCCGCAGGGTCGATGTCCTCCATCAGACTCGTGAATCCCGCCAGGTCGGTGAAGACGAAGCTGCAATGCTGGCGCTTGCCGCCCAGCTCCAGCTGGCCGGGGTTGTTCATCAGGTACTCCACCCGGTTGGGTGACACATAACGGGAAAACGCCTCTTTGACCCAACGCTGCTGGCGCTCGCTCCAGAAATGCCGGCACAGACTGGCCAGAGCGAACGCCATCGCCCATGCGAGCGCGGGCGTGAAGCTGTCCAGCAGCAGGCGGTGGTTCAAAAATGCCGACCACCCTCCCCACAACACCCCCACCACCAGCGCCAGCGACATGGCGGCCGCCCACAACGAAGGCACGAAAACGCCGATCCAGACCACCGCCACACAGCCCAGCACCACGGCGAGCACCTCGGCCGCCCCGGCCCAGCTGGGCCGGGTCAGGTAGTGTTCCGAAAGCACCTGCTCCAGTGCTTGCGCATGCGCCTCGACGCCGGGCATCACGCGCCCGAGCGGGTTGAAGCGCAGGTCCATCAGGCCTTGTGCCGAACTGCCCACCAGCACGATGTGCCCGTCCAGCAGCGCGGGATCGGCCTCTCCAGCCAATACCTTCCACGCCGGCACATAGCGCTGAGGCTGCTCGGTGGTGTAGTGCAGCCACATCTCGCCCCGCGCATTGGTGGGCACGGTCGCCTGGCCGATGCGCACCTGCGCCAGGGCTGGTGCGTCGCCCTCGGCGCGCCGGAGGATGTAGTTGTCAACACCCTGGGCCACCCGCAGCAGCTCGGCGCTCAGGCCTGGCACGGGCGCGCCTGCCAGAGCCAGTGCCATGGGCACGCGGCGCACCACGCCATCGCCATCCGGCATGAAGGTCAGAGCGCCGCTCCCGCTGGCCACCGCATCAAGCACCGGCAGCGGCGGCACCGCCGCGGCGAACGCGTGCAGTGCCTGGGGACTCGGCTGACCCACCCACACGTAGCGATAGGGAGCCTTTGGAACGGCCTGCTGCGGCTGCTGCTGTGCCGCCGCATCGCTGCGCAGCGCAAAACCCAGCACCACGTTGTGCGCGGCAATGGCCTGGGCAAAGGTGACATCGTGATCCGGCAGCGCTTCCAGCGAACGCGCTTGTGCGGGCGACAAGGCCCACTCGGCGGAGACGCGTGCGGGCGAGGTGCGATCCGGCTCGGCGAACACCACGTCGAAGCCGATGGCCGCGGCTCGCTTGGCCCCCAGCTGTTCGACCAGTTGCGCCAGTTTGTTGCGCGGCCAGGGCCATTGCCCGATCTTCTCCAGGCTCGCTTCATCGATGTCGACGATCCTGACCGGCATCGCCTCGTAGGTGCGAGGTTGCCATCGCTGGTACTGGTCGAAGCCCTGATGCCGGAGCGTCTGCAGCGCCAGCGGGTCAGCAAGCACCAGCGTCAGGCCGAGCACCGCCATTGCGACACTGAGCAACGCGGCGACCGAACGCAGGGACAGCTTGCTTTTCATGCATCAGGCCGATGCAGTGCTCACGCCTCCCGGATACCCCACGCCTGCTTCTCGGCGAGGCTGAGGGCGCCGAGGACCTCACGCGCATGGGCGTCGCCTTGCGTGACGATGGCAGAAAAGCGCGCCCATTGCAGGAACCCGAACTTGAACAGCGCGGGATTGAAGTACAGATCGGTCTGCCGGCGCGACTCCGACTGCCGCGAAACGCTGTACAGCACCGACACATTGAGCAGATACGACACCAGCGACGGGACGCGGTAACGCTGCCTGGCACGAGGCTTGAGCCGATCGAACAAGATTTGCCACGCGCTGGGCATCTCATCGAACTCGAGCCGCCTGGCACGCCGGGCGCTGAGGTCTACACCGATCACCTTGCCGACCCCGCGCATGTTTCTCATGACATCGGCCGGGAAGTTGTTGAACGTGCCACCATCGCAGAAAAGTTCGCCGTCCATCACGACCGGCGGCAGCGCGCCGGGAATCGCGATGCTGGCGCGCAGCGCGCGACCCAGGTCCCCTTTGTGCAACTGCATTTCACTGCCCTGGGAGTAGTTGCTGGCGATGCAGAAGTAGCCTTTCCACAGATCGACGATGTCGACCGGACCACCCATCAACGAGGCAATGGAGCGCTCGACAATGGCGCGTATCCGCCGGCCCTTGATCAGCGAAATCAGGGGCAGCATGTTGTAGTCGCCCGTGGGGTTGATCTTGAACGCCTGCTTGAGGACATCGATCGTCTTCGGAATGCCCCGGTCCGCCGCAATGGCGGCGGCCATCACCGCGCCCATGCTGGTGCCACCCACGCAATCGATTTCAATGCCCAGATCGTCCAGCGCCTGCCAGACACCCAGGTGAGCAAAGCCACGCGCGCCACCGCCCGCGAGCACCAGTCCCACTGCGTTGCGGCTCAACAGGCGTGCCAGCCGTGCGATGTCGCCATCGAGTTCGGCGCGCAGGTTCACGTGGCCGGTGACGGGTCGGCGTTCGACCCATCGCCGCATCCCCAGCGGCGACTGCGTGCTTGCTGGATGCAGCAGCACCAGCGTTTCCGCCACCTCGCTGCGCTGCGGTGGATCGACCATGCAGGCCTGCTCCACCGGATGGATGGCGGCGGGCTGCGTCGCATCCGCCAGCAGCAGCACCTCGTCGCTCAGGCTGATGCACAGCTCGGTCCATTCGTTCGGCTCGCTGTCCGCCACCATCAGCACGAAGTCGTGCTCGGCCTCCAGGTCTTCCAGCACTTCGGCGGCTACACGCGATGCAACGGTGGACGAATCCACCCAGCAGGCGCGGCCGAACTGTGCCAGCGCCTGCGTGAGGCGCCGGGCCATGCCGGCGGCGTCGACGGCATCAGTGATGGGCAGCAGCGTCACCGTCACGGGCGGAGGCAAGGGGCGCCGGTCGTGCTGGGTCTGCAGGCGCTCGATGATCTTCTTCGTGAGGGCAGTGGACACCCGCGGGTTGCGCGCCACCAGCGCGGTGAAGTGCGCCTTGTCCAGCCGCACCACCACGGTCCTGCGGATGGCCACCACCGTCGCCGACCGTGGGGCATCGGTGTACAGGCTAATTTCCCCCGTGATCTCGCCGCGCCCGAGCTCGCGGACCATGCGGGACGCGCCGTAGTCGGTCTTCACGTAAACGCGCAACCGACCGCTGACCGTCAGGTAGGCCGCGTCGCCAGGCGCACCCTGTTCCATCAGCACGTCGCCCGCGCGCAACTCCATCCATTGAACGTTGTTCTGAATGTCTTGCAGCGTCTCGTGGTCAATGGCCGGGAAATTTTCGGCAAGATAGCTCGCCAATGCGTTGCGGCGCCGTTGAAATTCGGTGTCGTCTGAAGTCATGTCGCCCTCAAATGTGGTGATGCCACATTTGAGGAAATGCGGCGCTTCAACCTGACGGGGGCTTGATGCCCGCGGCAATTGATAAGCGCGCATACTAACATCGCGCCTGCGGAATCCATGTCGCGTTGGCGTGGACGCAATGGCATGATTCGGTCTTGCATTTGATCCTGAATTCACGGCATCAGTCGGCTTTTCAAAATGGGAGTGATCGCGGTGTTTGAAATGCAAAAAATTCGTTCGCGGATCGCACTGCTGCCGGGCCTTCTGGGCGCGCTGCTCCTCCTCTCAGCCTGCGCTCCCGGCGTGCCGCGCTCCTATGTTGTGCTGGTGCCCGATCTGGACGGCGCTGTGGGCCAGGTCATCGTGAGCGGCCCAAGAGGCAGCCAGGTGTTGACGCGCGCCGGGCAGGCGGCCGGAATCGATGGCAATGAGGTCAAAGCCCAACTCGCCGGCCCGAAATTGGACGCTGACTTTTCAGAGGCCAAGGCCGCGCAGCCCACACCGCCCGAGCATTTCATGCTGTATTTCGTCAGTGGCGGAACTCGCTTGACCGATGAATCTGAAATTCAGTTCACGGCCATATTGGCGCGCTTGAAAGCCCGTGGCGCGCAGGCGATTGTCGAGGTGGTGGTGATTGGACACACCGATACCGTGGGCAGCACCGACAACAACGTTACGCTTTCAGCACAGCGCGCCAAATCGGTAGCCGATCGGTTGCATGCCACCGGTCTGAAGCTCTCGGCATTGACACTGGAATCACATGGCGAAAAAAACCCCCTCGTTCCCACCGGGGACGGCGTGTCTGAGCCACGAAACCGCCGGGTGCAGGTCACGATACGCTGAGTGGCGCGAACCTGCTCAACCACGCTTCCTCCGCGCCGCATACTCCTCCCGCACCCGCTGAAACGCCTCGGTGCATAGCCGGTCGCGCAGACGCTGCATGGCGGGGCGCACCAGTGAGACGGCCGCATCGCGGCCGAGCAGATCGCCCGACGCGACCCTGGTCGAGACCGGATGGGCGTAGGCGCTGTCGACCTGGGCCACGGTGTCTTCGCCTGTCGGCGAGGGCTGCGACACCGGGCCGCGCCAGGCTGCGTCGGCCTCAGACCAGGGATATCCCGAGGGACACATGCAGCGTTCGACCGGCCACCAGGCCAACAACCGCGCTGGCCTGCGGCAGCCTCGCGCGCGCTGCTTCGATGGCCACCGGATCCACGAGTGGCCTGACGGGTGGGGCACGGCCCGCGATCACGTCGGCCTGCGGCGTGCGCGTCACACCCGCCGGGTCGGCGAAGGCTTCCACCCTCGCCTCGATCTGCGTGGTGATCACGTCACAGGGACCTGCCAACCCGGTCGTGACCGGGATGCCGGCCACCGGCACCAGGGCCTCGCCACGCCAGTCCGACAATCCGCGCGCCAGCACCTGGCCGGCGCTGACCACGCGCAAAAGCACACCACCCAGAGCCTCGCCGCCGTCGATCTCGCGCACGCTGAGGCTGAGCGCGGCCCAGTTGGGTCCGAGGCGGCCAATGCAGCTCGGGTACATCGGCACCTGAAGAGGGCGGAACAGCGAACCGGGCAACGCGGTGCCGGAAGGACTGGCGTCACGCGGAAGCTCAACCCGCACCAGACGCGGCAGGTAGTGGCCTGTGGGATCGGAAATGCCCACCGTGAGCGAAAGCATGTCCGCAGGTCCGGGTGGAGGGCCGAGGAACGCCGTGGCATGGTCCACCGGCGGCGCCCATTCCTGGATCACGAACAGCCCGCTGCGGTTGCGCTGGATGCGTGCCCCTGCGGGTGCGTCGATGCGCAGGGCGTAGCGCAAGGGCGCGGATGTGGTGGCGTCGACGCAGCGCAGCGCTCCCAGCACACGGCGCTCGACCCGGTCGAGTTCGCGCGAGGTCTCCAGAACGAAGCTCATGAGAGCGCCCCGAAGCGGCACGAGGGCATGCTCAACCCGTCCCGGCTGACAGGGTAGGTGTTCTGCAGGAACATCGCGATCGACGCGCAGACGGAATGCATCGCGAAGACGTTGGCCATGGAACTCCCTTGCGGTTCGAAACCTTTTTTCACCCCATGCAGGCATCTCGTGGAGACAACTGCTGTGTGATCTATGCGGGGCTTTTTTTATACCTTCCGCAAGCGAAGCGCCGCAGTAGAAATACCTTTTTGCAGTGGGGGTTACATGTATTCACAGCATTCCGCTGTGACGCATCAGGGCCTGCGTGCGCCCATGAAAAAGGGGCCATTCGGCCCCTCGGTCATGGGTGAAGGGAGAGCGTCCCGCCCGGCTCAGTTCGGGCGGATGTTGTTGCGCCGGATCACCTCGGACATGGCGGCGGTGTCGCTCTTGATGCGGCGCGCCAGGCCTTCCGGACCGGTGCCTGCGACCTGCCAGCCCTGCGCGAAGATCTTCTGGCGGATGTCCTCGCGGCGCACGATCTCGGTCAGCAGCGCGGCGAGTTTGTCCACGTGGGCCTTGGGCATGCTCACGGGCGCGGCCACGGCGTTCCAGATCTCCAGCGCGAAGTCGCGCACGCCCGCCTCGGACAGGCTGGGCACCTCGGGCACCACGCTGCTGCGGCCGGCCGAGGTCACGCCGATGGCCTTGAGCTTGCCGCCGCGCACCTGGGCCATGGCCAGGCCCGGCGGCAACAGCGACATCTGCACCTGGCCACCGAGCATGGCCGTGATGACCTGCGGGTTGCCCGGATAGGGCACGTGCACGGGTGCGATGCCCGAACGGCTCTTGAGCAGTTCCATGCCGAGGTGGCCCACGGTACCGACACCGGGCGTGCCGTAGTTCCACTTGTCACCGGCCGCGCGGGCGGCGGCCATGAAGGCCGCGCCGCTCTCCACGGTGGTGGCCGGCACGCTGAGCACGAGCGGGGCCACGGCAATCAGCGAGACCGGGGCCAGGTCCGTGATGGGGTCGTAGGTGGTGGCGGGGTTGAGGATCTTGGCGATCGTCATGTTGCCGTTGATCATCAAGCCGATCGTGTGGTCGTCGTCCGCCCGGGCAACCTGGGCCGCGGCGATGTTGCCACCCGCGCCAGGACGGTTCTCCACCACCACCGGCTGGCCCAGCGCTTGCGAGAGCGGCTCGGCCAGCAGACGCGCGGTGAGGTCGGGCGAGGAGCCACCGGGAAAGCCCACCACCATCTTGACCGGACGGTTCGGCCAGGCGCCGCTCTGCGCGTGCGCCACCGGCAACACGGTGGACGCGACCAGCGCGGCGGCGGTGGCCAGGGCGTGGCGGCGGGTGGAGGTGATGGAGATATGGGTATCGGTCATGTCTGCCTCTGGTTCGGGGGAAAGGATCAGGGACCGGTCACCGGCTCGGGCTCGGGCGGTCCGTCGTAGAGCCAGGTATTGTCCAGCAAACGCTCGCCCAGCAGACCCATGGCCCGGTCGCGCGCCCAGCGCAGCGCTCCGTGGGCGTGAAAAACGGTGCCATTGCGCTGCGAGATCTGCTGCACGCGCGCGTTGCGCCGCCAGCGGGTGCGCGCGTAGGCGGCAAGCAGGCCGTGCCAGTCGGACTGCGCGGCAGGTGCCTGCGCCAGTTGCCCGAGCGTCCACGCGTCTTCGATCGCCATGGCCGCACCCTGCGCGAGGTAAGGCCGCATCGGATGTGCCGCATCGCCCAGCAGCGCCACCGGACCTTGCGCCTGCTCGTGCGCACCGCGCAGGCACGCGCGGTCGTGCAGGGGCCACAGCGTCCACTCGGGCACGGCCGCGATCATGGCCAGCAGCTCGCCGCAGGCCGGCCCCAGCGCGCGCCGCAGGTCGGCCGCGTGCGCGGCATGCGTCCAGCCGTGAGGGTCGCCGCCCGGCGCCAGTGTGCCCTCCACCACGGCGACCACATTGATCCAGTCACCCTGCTTCACCGGGTAGTGCACCACGTGCAGCCGGGGCCCGAGCCAGGCCGTCACCACGTTGGCGCGCAGCGGCGCGGGCAGGTCGACCGCGCGCACCAGGCCGCGGTAGGCCAGGTGGCCGGTGGCGCGCGGCGGCTGATCGCCGAGCAACTGCCCGCGCACACGGCTCCAGAGGCCGTCGCAGCCGATCAGGGCATCGGCCCCAAGAACCTCGCCGTTGTCCAGCGTGACCTGCACGCCCGGCCCCTTGACCTGGAATGACGCCATGCGGGTGCCCAGCATCAGCCGCGCCTCAGGACGCCGCCGCACCGCCGCCAGCAGCAGGCCGTGCAGGTCCGCGCGGTGCAGCGTGGCGTAGTGTTGCCCGTGCCGGGCCAGGGCCATGGCACCCAGGCGCAGGTGGCCCAGTTGCCGCGACTGGTGCGCGTCGCGCACGCGCAGCGCTTCGGGGAATGCCGCGCAGGCCTGCAAGGCGTCCATGAGACCCCATTCGGCCAGAACACGCACCGCGTTGGGCCCGAGTTGCAGGCCGGCGCCTACCTCGCCAAAGGCCTCGGCCTGCTCCAGCACCACCACCTGCACGCCCGCGCGCGACAACGCCAGCGCGCACGCCAGCCCTCCGATGCCGCCACCGGCGACGATGACTTGTTGGTTCATGCCGGCGATTGTGCCGGGCTGTGGGCGGACCGGGTGCGCGAGGTCGCTGCCTCAACGAGGGCGCCAACGCTACAGCTGCACGGTATCCACGTCGCGCTCGGGCCGTGCACCCAGCGGCAACACGCACAGCGTGACGCCGTCCAGTGTGAGCACCAGTCCCAATTGCCCGGCCACCTGCACGACGCCAGAGGGGGTCGCACGCGGCACTGCATCCGCCCTGGCGCCCGCCAGGGGCTGCGCCGCCGCCAACGCACTGACCGGTGGCTGGCGGAGCATGGCCCACAGCGCCCGCGGGTCGCGCAACTGCAATGACTGCAGGTACAGGCGCAAGCGGGCCTCTTCCACCGCATCCAGTTCGGGCTGCGGGCGGCACCCGGGTGCACCACCGACCTGCCGCAGCCGCAACAGCGCCCGACGCAACCACTGCCGGCTGCCGGCTTCGGACCTGCCGCTGGCCAGAGCGAGCTCGGCATGGCCTGCGTCGAACACCTCGTGCAGCAACACGGCGGCTCCCTCTTGCGGCGTCAGGTGGGCCGCGATCAGGCGCAGGGCGTGGTGGACCTCTTGCGCCAGCGCTGCATCCATCTCGGCCGAGGGCGACGCCGGTTCGGCATGTCCGGTTTCTGCCTGGGCCAGCCAGTGCTGCATCCAGTGGCGCCGCCGCAGGCGGTCGATGGCGAGATGGCGCACCACGGTGAGCAGCCAGGCCTGCGCGGCGTTGAGGCTTTCGGAATCGCGCTCCAGCGCGCGGACGTAGGCGTCCTGCACGGCGTCCTCGGCGTCGGCCAGCCCCAGAAGGCGGGTGGCTGCGCGCACCAGGCGGTGGCGGTCGGCGTCGAGCAGGCCCAGCTTGTGTTCGTCGTTCATGCGCAGAGCTTGCCACAGCGCGGACGCGCGCGTGGCGTCACACAACCTGCGCGCCGTTCGTCAAGGCAGCTCAACCACAAGGACCTCACCCTATGAACACCCCTGATACCACCGCGCCGTCCAGCGGCACCGAACCGCGCACCTCCTACCTGGAAGAAAAGGCGTTCAAGGCGCGCACGCTGCTGATCTTCGGCACCGTCACGGACGCCGTGGCGGCCGATGTCACACGCCGGCTCATCGCACTGGACGCAGAGAGTGCCGACCCGATCGACGTGCTGGTGAGCTCGCCAGGCGGCCACCTGGAGTCCGGCGACGCCATCCACGACATCGTGCGCTTCATTGCCGCGCCAGTGAACATGATTGGCACCGGCTGGGTCGGCAGCGCCGCCACCCACCTGTACCTGTCGACATCCCGCGAACGGCGTTATTGCCTGCCCAATACACGCTTCCTGATCCACCAGCCCAGCGGCGGCGCCGGCGGATCGGCCAGCGACATCGCCATCCAGGCGGTGGAAATCGTCAAGGCCCGCGAGCGCATCGCGCGCACGATCGCGCGCCAGACAGGCAAGTCACTCGAGGTGGTGCTGACCGACATCGAGCGGGACCGGTGGTTGTCGGCCGAGGAGGCGGTTGAATACGGGCTGGTGTCCCGGATCATCGAGCGCAAAGTCGAGATACTTGGCGCTTGATGCCCGCAACGGAGGCACAGCGCGCGGTCGAAGGCTTGAGCCGTCACCCCGATCAGCATCCGGGCTACAGATCACGCGCCTTTGGCCGATAGATCCAGAGACAGCCCCGAAACCGACCTCAACAACCCACCCACCATGTCCCTGCCTCCCCTCTCCGGCACATCGGCCGCCGCCATCGGCCTGAGCGGCATGCGCGCCGCGCAGGTGCGTATGGACACGCATGCCCACAACGTGGCCAACCTGCAGACGCCCGGTTTGCAGCGCCAGCTTGTCACGCAGACGGCGCGGCCCGACGCGGGGGGTGTGGACGTGCAGGTCGGCCGGGAGACCGCCGCCACATCGTTGCAAGGCGGTGACGGTTTCGACCACCTGGCGGAGGACCTCGTCGGCCAGCGCATGAGCCTTTACAGCTTTGCCGCCAACCTGCGCACCGTGCAGACACAGGACGACATGCTCGGTACCCTGCTGGACGAGAAGGCCTGAGCGAAGCCCTCGGGCAGTTGCGGCATCATGCGGGTTGCGCGTCCCGCACCGATGGGGTCGCATCGCCAGGAGACCCCATGCTCAAGACCTACCACGGCAGCTGCCACTGCGGCGCCGTCACCTTCGAGGCCGATCTCGACCTGACGCAGACCAGCTACCGCTGCAACTGCTCGATCTGCCGGCGCAACCGCTTCTGGCCGGCGGTGGCCAAGCCGGAGAACTTCCGCTTGCTCACGGGCGAAGACGACCTCACGCTCTACGTGTTCAACACGAAGAAGAACCACCACCTGTTCTGCAAGCATTGCGGCGTGCGCTGCTTCGGCATCGGCAACGAGACGCCCATGGGCACGATGTACGGCGTCAACCTCGGATGCCTCGACGACGTGACCGACGAGGAACTCTCCCGCATCCCCATCACCTATGTGGACGGCCGCGATGACCGCTGGCAGTCCGCTCCCGAGTTCTTCACGCACCTTTGAGCCCGGCAGGCTCGCCGTGTCACAGGATGCGGTTGAACCACAGCACCGACAACCCCGCCGAGAACAGCGCCAGGATCGAAGCCACGAGCGCGAGCAGGCCCGAGATCTCGGTCTCGCGCTTCTCCACCGTCAGTCGCGAGCTCAGCGTCTCGTAGACCTTCTTGAGGTTGTCGGCGGTGCCGGCGTAAAAATACTCGGCCTGCGTCGCGCGGGCCACTTCCTTGAGACTGTCTTCATCCAGACGGACGCGCATGGACCAGCCCTCGAAACCGATGATTTCGCCGTCGACCGTGCCCACGCCCACGGTGTAGACGCGCACGCCACGGTCGGCCGCCATCTTGGCGGCCTCGGCGGTTTCCACGCCGGTGGTGCGCTGGCCGTCCGTGAGCAGGATGATGGCCGCCGAGCTGTACGAGCCCGGCGCCACGGGCGTGAAGGGTTTTTCATCGGGCCGGGGCTGGTCGAGCGAACGGCCCTTTGGCGCGAACGGGTCGGTGTTGCGGCTGTAGGTCATGTCGCCGAGGTTGATGCGCTGCTCGGGGAACAGCTCGGAGAGCGAGACCACGATGGCGCTGCCGATGGCGGTGGCACGCTGCAACTGGAACTTGTCGATCGCGGCAACCAGGTCTTCGCGGCTGAGCGTGACGGGCTGCACCACCTGCGCGGAACCGGCAAAGGCCACGATGCCCACCTTCACATGGCGCGGAAGTTCCGCCAGAAAGGCCTTGGCCGCGTTCTGCGAGGCCACGAGCCGGTTGGGCTGCACGTCCTCCGCGCGCATGCTGCCCGAGACGTCCATCGCCAGGATGATGGTCTGCTGGTTGGACGGCAGCACGATGGTGGCCATGGGCCGGGCCGAGGCCAGGAGCATCGCCGCAATGGCGATGAGCAGCAGCACGGGCGGCACATGGCGGCGCCAGCCTGGACCCTTGCCCATGGCTTCGCGCACGATGGACAGGCTGGCGTAGCGCAGCGCGGCGTGCTTGCGCCGGCGCAGCAACCAGACGTAGAGCAGGACCAGCAGCGGCAGCGCGAGCATCAGCCACAGCAGCTGCGGCCACAGGAAGGTGACGGGCAGGTCGTTCATCATGCTCGGGCTCCTTCACGGTGCGTGGTGAGGCTGCGCCGGTCGCGGGTGGGCAGTTGCGTGGGCACGTGGCGGGTTGCGAGGCCGTTGCGCGCTTCGCGCAGGCGGCGCTTGCGCAGGTCGATGAAGCGCAGCACGGCTTCGGCCAGGTCGTCGTCCGTGGCGAGTTCGAGCGTGTCCACGCCAGCGCGCGCAAGGCTCTCGCGCAGTTGCGCCTCGCGTTGCGCGGCGATGCGCGCGAAGCGCTGGCGAAAACCGGCGTCGTGCGTATCCACCATCAGTTGCTCGCCGGTCTCGGCGTCGCGGATCGGGATCAGGCCGAGGTCTGGCAGGTCGAGTTCCAGTGGGTCGAGCAGGCGAACGGCCACCACGTCGTGCCGGCGCGCGAGTTCACCCAGCGGCTTTTCCCAGCCGGGTTCGCTGATGAAGTCGGACACCACAAACACGGTGCCGCGCTGGCGCACGGTGTGCACCGCCGTGCGCAGCAGGTCGGCGAGCTGGGTCACGCCATCCTGGCGGTTCGCTCCGGGTCTGACCGCGGGCGGTTGCAGCACCATCTGCATCAGGCGCAGCACCTGTGTGCGGCCACCGCGCGCGGGCAGCACCGCGTCCACCACCGGCTGGCCGCGCGAACCGTACAGCACGGCACCCACGCGGTTGCCATGGCGGCCGATCAGCCGCGCGAGCACGGCGGTAAAGTCCAGCAGCACCTGGCTCTTGCGCTGCTCGCCCGAGCCGAAGTCCACCGAGGGACTGAGGTCGAGCAGGAACCAGGCGGCCATCTCGCGGTCTTCGGTGAACACGCGCACATGGGGTGTCTGCAGGCGCGCGGTGACGTTCCAGTCGATGTGGCGCACGTCGTCGTGGTGCTGGTATTCGCGCAGGTCCGCCAGGTCCAGTCCCGAGCCCCGCATCAGCGTGCGGTGGTCGCCCTGCAACAGGCCGTCGAGACGGCGCAGCACAGTCCATTCCAGCCGGCGCAGCAGGGCATCGGCCCGGCGTGCCACGGGCGTGGCCAGCGCACCCGCGCCCGGGTCGGCCCCGGGGGTGGGGGATTTGCCGAGCAGGCGCTGGAAGAACATGGTGGTGGCCCTGGCTCAGGCGGCGCGTTGCTCGCGCTCGAGCGGGCGCGCCGGCGGCGGGATGTGTTTCATGATGCGGGCAATCAGGGCCTCGCTCGTGAGGCCCTCGGACAGGCCTTCGTACGACAGCACCACGCGATGACGCAGCACGTCGGGCACGAGGTCGCTCATGTCCTCGGGCAAGGCGTAGTTGCGACCGCGCAGCATCGCCAGGGCACGCGCGCCTTCAACCAGGCCAATCGTGGCGCGCGGGCTGGCACCGAAGGTAATGAGGTGGGCCATGTCCTTGATGCCGTGCTTCTCCGGCGTGCGCGTGGCCGAAACAAGCCGGACGGCGTACTGCACCAGCGAAGGATCGACATACACCTGCCGGCACTGCGCCTGCAGGCCCGCGAGCTGGTCGGTGGTGGCCACGGCATTGACGGTCACGGCCGGCCCGGTGACACGCTCGACGATCACGTATTCCTCCTCGTCCGTGGGGTAGTCCACCATCACCTTCATCATGAAGCGGTCGACCTGCGCCTCGGGCAGCGGATAGGTGCCCTCGGTCTCGATCGGGTTCTGCGTCGCCATCACGAGGAATGGGTTGGGCACCTTGTGGGTTTCGCCTGCGATCGTCACCTGGCGTTCCTGCATCACCTCCAGCAGCGCGCTCTGCACCTTGGCCGGCGCGCGGTTGATCTCGTCGGCCAGCAGCAGGTTGGCGAACACAGGTCCCAATGAGGTGCTGAAGTCGCCGGTCTTCTGGTTGTAGATGCGCGTGCCCACCAGGTCGGCCGGCACGAGGTCGGGGGTGAACTGGATGCGCTTGAAACGCCCCTGCACCACGCCGGCCAGCGTTTTCACGGTGAGCGTCTTGGCCAGGCCGGGCACGCCCTCGACCAGCAGGTGCCCCTGGGCCAGCATGGCGACCATGACGCGCTCCAGGAACCGGTCCTGCCCGACCACCACGCGCTTGACCTCGTACAGGATCTGCTCCATGAGCTGGGCGGTGTCGGGGGGGGTGCTTGTGTCCATGGAGCGCTCCTGGGAAAGAGAAACAGACTCAGAAAGGTGGCAGGCCGGCGGCGCTGGCGGCGCTCTCGATCGGCACGGCAAAGCCGATACCGACAAACGTGCGGTGGCTGGTGGGGTTGAGGATGCCGGTGACGATGCCGACCACCTCACCATCCAGGGTGACCAGGGGCCCGCCCGAGTTGCCCGGGTTGGCGGCCGCGTCGAACTGGATCAGGTTGCCAATTTCCTGCTCACCCTCGGGCGACTTGAACGCGCGGTCGAATCCGGAGATGACGCCCGAAGAGGTCGAGGGGCCGATGCCGAAGGGAAATCCCACGGCCACGACGCCATCACCCGGCATGAGATCGCTGGTGGAGCGCATGGTCGCGGCGATCAGGTCGTCGGGAATGGTGTGGGCCTGCAGCACGGCCAGATCGTTCTGGGCCTGCACGCCAGTGACGCTGGCGCCGGACTCCGTGCCGTCGGCGAACACGAGCTTGATGATCTGCGCGCCCTGTACCACGTGCAGGTTGGTCAGGATGATGCCCTTGTCGACGATCACCACCCCGGTGCCCACGCCCTGCTCCTGTTCCTCGCCCTTCTTGTCCTTGGCGTAGGACATGACGCGCACCACGGCGGGGCGGATCTTCTCCGCCGCGCGCGCGGCCGCCGAGGGCAGGTTCTGGGTGGTGAGGGTGCGCAGCACAGCCGCGTCGATGTCCTTCTGCGTCAGGGACTTGGGGGCAAGGGCCCCACCCTGCCAGACGCTGGCTGCGAGCAGGGCCGCCAGCAGCGCCAGGGCCGACCACATCACGCGCGGGCTGCTGGCCGCGCGGCTGGCGGCGGCGCGCCAGCGGCGGCGCGGCACCGCGACGCCCGGACCGGTCGTCGCCTCAGCGGGGGCCTGCCCGTCCTGCGCGCCCGCCTTCGGAGCCGCCGGGCGGGCGGACGGGCTGTACAAGGCAGGCTTTCGCATGGCGACTCCTGAAGGAGGGACGAAAACACATCATGCCGCGTTGCGGCATCCGGCTCAAGCGGCCAACAATTGCCTGAGCACGTAGGGGAGGATTCCCCCTTCGCGGTAATAGTTCACCTCCACCGGCGTGTCGATGCGCAGGATCACCGACAGCTGGCGGCGCTGGCCATCCGGGCGGGTGATCACCAGTTGCGCCTCGCTCTGTGGCAGCAGTTCGGGATGCGGAATCACGTCGATGGTTTCGTCGCCGGTCAGCCCCAGGTTCTCCCAGGAATCGCCGGCCTTGAACTGCAGCGGCAGCACACCCATGCCGACCAGGTTGGAGCGGTGGATGCGCTCGAAGCTGCGCGCCACGACGGCCTTGATGCCCAGCAGCTGGGTGCCCTTGGCGGCCCAGTCCCGGCTGGAGCCGGTGCCGTACTCCTCGCCCGCGAACACCACGGTGGGCACGCCGGCGGCCTGGTAGCGCATGGCCGCGTCGAAGATGCTCAGCTTCTGCCCCTGGCCCACGCCTTCGAGCTGGTAGATCGTCCAGCCACCCTCTTCGCGCGAGCCATCGGGCCCGGGAGCCAGCATCAGGTTCTTGATGCGCACGTTGGCGAAGGTGCCTCGCATCATCACCTCGTGGTGACCGCGACGCGCCCCATAGCTGTTGAAATCGGCTTTGAGCACGCCACGCGCGAGCAGCCATTGCCCGGCGGGTGATTGCTCGGCGATGCTGCCGGCCGGCGAGATGTGGTCGGTGGTGATGGAATCACCAAAGAGCGCCATGACACGCGCGCCGCGCACGGCCGGTGGCTCACCCGAAGTGGGCATGGTGAGCTTGAAGTCGGCGAAGAACGGGGGTTCGGCAATGTAGCTGCTCAGGGGCCAGGTGTAGGCATTGCCCGAGACGCCCTTGATGTGCTCCCAGAGCTTGCCCGGCTCGCTGGCCACGCGCGCGTAGTTTTCGCGGTAGGCCTTGCCGTTCATGGCGAACTTCATGAGCTTGTAGATCTCGTCGCTGCTCGGCCAGATGTCCCCCAGGTACACCGGCTTGCCACCCTTGCCCTTGCCGATCGGTTCGGTCATGAGGTCCTTCATGACATTGCCGGCGATCGCATAGGCCACCACCAGCGGCGGGCTGGCCAGGAAGTTGGCCTTGAGGTTGGGATGGATGCGCGCTTCGAAATTGCGGTTGCCCGAGAGCACCGCCGCGCAGATCAGGTCGTTCTGCGTGATCACCGCATTGAGTTCGGGCGTGAGGTCACCCGCATTGCCAATGCAGGTCGTGCAGCCATAACCCGCGAGCGCGAAGCCGAGCTTTTCCAGATAGGGCAACAGGCCGGTCTGCGTGAGGTATTCGGTGACGATGCGCGAGCCGGGCGCCAGTGAGGTCTTGATGTGTGGCTTGACCTTGAGGCCAGCCTCGACCGCCTTCTTCGCCAGCAGGCCGGCGGCCAGCAGCACGCCCGGGTTGCTGGTGTTGGTGCAACTGGTGATGGCCGCGATCAGCACGTCACCATTGCCGATGGTGAGGTCGCCGCGCGGCGCCTGTGCCGGCGCGCGCGCGCGCTCGGGCCGGTTGTCCACCATCTCTGCCACATCGCGCGGCGCGCCCTCGGGCGTGGGTGGCGCCTGCGGCACCGCCGCCTCGCCGTTGTCGGCATGGAAACGGGTGTGCAGCAGTTCGGCCGGGCGGTTGAAGCCGTTCTGCGCGTTGGGTTTGCTGAACAGCTCGGCAAACTGGCGCGCGACCTGGCCGAGCTCGATGCGGTCCTGCGGGCGCTTCGGGCCAGCCAGGCTGGGCGTGACCAAGCCGAGGTCGAGCTTGACCACCTGCGAATACTCGATCTCGCCCGCGGGTTGCGATGCGCCGGCAGCGCCGGGCACGCCGAACAGGCCCTGCGCACGGAAATAGGCTTCGAACGACTCGATATCTGCCTTGCTGCGGCCCGTGCCGCGGAAGTAGTCGAGCGTTTTTTCGTCGACCGGGAAGAAGCCCATGGTGGCACCGTACTCGGGCGCCATGTTGGCGATGGTGGCGCGGTCGGGCAAGGCCAGTGAGGCCGTGCCCTCACCGAAGAACTCGACGAACTTGCCCACCACCTTGTGCTGGCGCAGGATCTCGGTGACGGTGAGCACCAGGTCGGTGGCGGTGACACCTTCGCGCAGGCGGCCGGTGAGTTCGAAACCCACCACGTCGGGCGTGAGGAAGTAGACCGGCTGGCCCAGCATGGCGGCCTCGGCCTCGATGCCGCCCACGCCCCAGGCCACCACACCAATGCCGTTGATCATGGTGGTGTGGCTGTCGGTGCCCACCAGCGTGTCGGGGTAATACAGCCCGCCCTTCATGTGCACGCCGCGCGCGAGGTACTCCAGGTTCACCTGGTGCACGATGCCGAAGCCCGGGGGCACCACGCCGAAGGTGTCGAAGGCCTGCATGCCCCACTTCATGAACTGGTAGCGCTCGTTGTTGCGCTGGAATTCCAGCTTCATGTTGAGGTCCAGCGCCTGCTTGCTGCCATAGTGGTCGACCATGATCGAGTGATCCACCACCAGGTCCACCGGCACCAGTGGCTCAATCTTCTTCGGGTCCTGCCCGAGGCGCTGCGCCACGCTGCGCATGGCGGCCAGGTCGGCCAGCAGCGGCACCCCGGTGAAGTCCTGCAGCACCACACGCGCCACGGTGAACGGAATCTCGTCGGTGCGCGCGGCGTTCGGCTGCCATTGCGCGAGTTGCGCGACGTGCTCTGGCGTCACGCGCTCGCCATCGCAGTGGCGCAGCACGCTCTCCAGCACGATGCGCAGCGACACCGGCAGGCGCTTGATCGAGGGGTACTGTCTGGCCAGGGCCGGCAGCGAATAGAAGCGCCCGCTCTTGCCCGAGGCGGTCTTGAAGGTCTTGACGGTCGAGGCGAAGGGGTGGGAGAAATGGCTGGTCTCGGGCATGGGGAGCTCCTGACGATGGGGTGCGATGGCGACCCATTCTGTCAGGAGCGTGGTTCACCATGCTGACAGTCGTGCTTTGCCGACTGGCCCGCCGGTATTCAGATCGCGGCAGGCGAACGGGAGCGCCGCAACGCCATCCACTGCAACTCGGCCAGCGCCAGCACCGCCAGCGCCTGTAGCACCAGGTAGGCCTGGCCCAGCGGCGTGGGCGACACCGCCCCGCCAAACAGCAGCACCAGGCACGCGGCCACCCAGGCGAAATTGCCCGCCACCAGCACACCCAGCAGGTGGCGCGGCGGCGAAGCCTGCAGGGCCAGCGTGCCGGCCAGCGCCACGTACAGGAGCAACAGAATGCCGGTAGCGCTCAGCAGCCCGGCGGGCAGACCCAGCAGCGTGGACAGATAGCCCGCCAGCGCCAGGTGCAGCACGGTGGTGGCAGAACCGGAGAGGGCATCGACCCAGAGGACACGGCGCAGGCCGGCGGGAGACGTGAGATAGGAAATCACGGACATGACGCACTCCTTGAAACATGGAAATGAGGGAAATCGAATCGATTCGGAATGTGATGCTCGGGCCAGCGAAGCGGCACGTCCATGACGTCGCACGTCATGGCGGATGCGCATGCCGTGCCCTACCATGCCGCCCATGACCGCCCTCACCCCTGCATCCCGCGTCTCGTCGTCCACCCCGTCGCCCTTCGGCGAACGCCTGCGCCACTGGCGCCAGCACCGCCGCCTGAGCCAGCTCGATCTGGCCCATGTGGCCGACGTGTCCACGCGCCACCTGAGCTATGTGGAGACCGGCCGCGCCAGCCCCAGCCGCGACATGGTGCTGCGCCTGCTCGACCGGCTCGACATCCCCCTGCGCGAGCGCAATGCGCTGCTGGAGGCGGCCGGTTACGCGCCCATGTACCGCGAACGCTCACTGGATGCGCCCGACATGGCATCGGCGCGCGCCGCGGTCCAGCGCATCCTGGCCTGCCACGAACCCTGGCCCGCCCTCGCGATGGACCGGCACTGGAACCTGGTGATGGCCAACCGCATGGTGCCCATGCTGATGGCCGGCGCCGCGCCCGTGCTGCTGCAGCCGCCCGTCAACGTACTGCGCCTGAGCCTGCACCCGGATGGTCTGGCGCCCCGCATCGCCAACCTGCGGCAATGGCGCGAGCACCTGTTCGAGCGCCTGCGCCAACAGATCCACGCCACCGGCGACGACACCCTGGCGGCACTGCTGGCCGAACTCAAGGGCTATCCGGAGTCGTTCGGTGCCGAACCCCTCACCCTGCCCGGCGAACACCATGGCGTCCTCATGCCGTTCGAGTTCCGCACGCCAGCAGGGGAGTTGCGGTTGATCAGCACCACCACCGTGTTCGGCTCCCCGGTGGACATCACGCTGCAGGAGCTCGCGCTGGAGACCTTCTTTCCGGCTGACGAAGCGTCGGCGAATCTGCTGCGGCAGCTCGCCGCGGAATCGTAAAAAAGCCGCTGCGTCTGCAGCGGCTTCCGGGCACCCGGTCGCGACAGAACCGACTGGAAGGATGCCCGCCTTACTTGCCCCAATAGCCGGACTTGCTGGGGAAATGACCCGTTTTGCCTTGCTTGCCTCCATAGGCTGCTTTACCCGGGAATTGACCGCTTTTACCCGTCTTTCCTGTGTAGGCGGCTTTACCCGGGAGTTGCTCGGCGTTGTTCACCTTGTCTGAATAAGCGGCCTTACCGGGGAGGGGTCCGACCTTTCCCGTTTTGTCCGCGTGATCCATTTTTTCAGGATATGGGTCGGCCTTGCCCATCTTGTCTGCATGGCCCGATGGTGGGGTCATGCCCTTGGAGGCCTCCAGCTTCATGTTCGAATCCTGCATGCCGCCGGCTCTTGCGGTGTCGTCAATGGCGAACACGGGTGGGGTCCATGCGAGCAGGCTCGTGACGCCGAGCCAGAGCAAGTGATGCGTTCTCATGGGAGTCTCCTTGTCGAGGTGGCACCTGGCAATGGGGGATTCAGAAGGAGTCTGGCTGACCCCGAAAAACCCGACACACGGCCGCAAGCACCTGAAAGACTACCCCACACCAGCCCCAACGTCCACCGGCCGGCCCGCGCCATTCCGCCCATCACGCCATGGTGCCCCGCTCAATCACCTGAGCCAGCGAAAAAAAGGCCCGGAACCATCGCTCCGGGCCTTCTTCCTGACAACAGCATCAATCCTCTCAGGCTGTCACACCCTTGGCCGCTTCGGCGTACTCCTCGATCTGGTCGAAATTCATGTACTTGTAGATCGCGGCACCGTCCTTGTTCACCACGCCCATCGCCTCGTGGTACTCGGCCACAGTGGGGATATGGCCCAGCTTGGAGGCGATGGCGGCCAGCTCGGCCGAGGCCAGGAACACGTTGGTGTTCTTGCCCAGGCGGTTCGGGAAGTTGCGCGTGGAGGTGGACACCACGGTCGCGCCCTCGCGCACCTGCGCCTGGTTGCCCATGCACAGCGAGCAGCCGGGCATCTCGGTGCGGGCGCCGGCGGTGCCGAAGGCCGCGTAGTGGCCTTCCTTGATCAGCTCGCTCTCGTCCATCTTGGTCGGCGGTGCCACCCAGAGCTTGACCGGGATGTCGCGCTGGCCACCGAGCAGCTTGGCCGCGGCGCGGAAGTGGCCGATGTTGGTCATGCACGAGCCGATGAACGCCTCGTCGATCTTGGTGCCGGCCACGTCGGACAAGGTCTTGGCGTCGTCCGGGTCGTTCGGGCAGCACAGGATGGGCTCATGGATGTCGGCGAGATCGATCTCGATCACGGCGGCGTACTCGGCGTCCTTGTCCGCTTCCAGCAGGCTCGGGCTGGCCAGCCAGGCCTCAACCTTCTCGATGCGGCGCTGCAGGGTGCGGGCATCGGCGTAGCCGTTGGCGATCATGTTCTTCATCAGCACGACGTTGCTGGTGAGGTATTCCTTGATCGGCTCGGGATTGAGCTTGATGGTGCAGCCGGCGGCGGAGCGTTCGGCCGACGCGTCGCTCAGCTCGAAGGCCTGCTCCACCTTCAGGTCCGGCAGGCCTTCGATTTCCAGGATGCGGCCGGAGAAGATGTTCTTCTTGCCGGCCTTGGCGACCGTCAACAAGCCGGCCTTGATCGCGTACAGCGGGATGGCGTGCACCAGATCGCGCAGGGTCACGCCCGGCTGCATCTGACCCTTGAAGCGCACCAGCACCGATTCGGGCATGTCCAGCGGCATCACGCCGGTGGCGGCACCGAAGGCCACCAGGCCGGAGCCGGCCGGGAAGCTGATGCCGATCGGGAAACGGGTGTGCGAATCACCACCGGTGCCCACGGTGTCGGGCAGCAGCAGGCGGTTGAGCCAGCTGTGGATCACGCCATCACCGGGGCGCAGCGCCACACCGCCACGGTTGCTGATGAAGGCCGGCAGCTCGCGGTGCGTCTTCACGTCCACCGGCTTGGGGTAGGCCGCCGTGTGGCAGAAGGACTGCATCACCATGTCGGCGCTGAAGCCCAGGCAGGCCAGGTCCTTCAGTTCGTCGCGCGTCATCGGGCCGGTGGTGTCCTGGCTGCCCACGGTGGTCATGCGCGGCTCGCAGTAGGTGCCGGGGCGCACGCCCTGGCCTTCGGGCAGGCCGACCGCGCGGCCCACCATCTTCTGCGCCAGGGTGAAGCCGGCCTTGGTTTCGGCGGGTGCCTGGGGCAGGCGGAACACGGTACTGGCGGGCAGCCCCAGGAACTCGCGTGCCTTGGCGGTGAGGCCGCGGCCGATGATGAGGTTGATGCGGCCACCGGCGCGCACCTCGTCGAACAGCACATCGCTCTTGAGCTTGAACTCGGCCACGGTGGCGCCGTTCTTGACCAGCTTGCCGTCGTAAGGCAGCACGTCGATCACGTCGCCCATCTCGAGCGAGCCCACGTCCACCTCGATCGGCAGCGAACCCGAATCTTCCTGCGTGTTGAAGAAGATGGGCGCGATCTTGCCGCCGAGCGTGACGCCGCCGAAGCGCTTGTTTGGCACGAACGGAATGTCCTGCCCGGTGGCCCAGATCACCGAGTTGGTGGCGGACTTGCGCGAGGAGCCGGTGCCGACCACATCGCCCACGTAGGCCACCAGGTGGCCCTTCTTCTTCAGATCTTCAATGAACTGCATCGGGCCGCGCTTGCCGTCTTCCTCGGGTTTGAACGCCGCGCCTTCGCGCGTGTTCTTCAGCATGGCCAGGTAGTGCAGCGGGATGTCGGGGCGGCTCCAGGCGTCCGGCGCAGGGGACAGGTCGTCGGTATTGGTTTCACCGGGCACCTTGAACACGGTGACGGTGATCTTTTTCTCGACTTCCGGGCGGCTGGTGAACCACTCGGCGTCGGCCCAGCTCTGCATCACTTCCCTGGCCTTGGCATTGCCGGCCCTGGCCTTCTCGGCCACGTCATTGAAGAAGTCGAACATCAGCAAGGTCTTCTTCAGGCCCTCGGCGGCCACGGTGGCCACCTCGGCGTCGTCGAGCAGCTCGATCAGCGGGTGCACGTTGTAACCACCCACCATGGTGCCCAGCAGCTCGGTCGCCTTGGCCTTGGAGAGCAAACCCACCTTCACATCGCCATGGGCCACGGCTGCCAGGAAGCTGGCCTTGACCTTGGCCGCGTCGTCCACGCCGGGCGGCACGCGGTGCGTGAGCAGGTCCAGCAGGAAGGCGTCTTCCCCGGCCGGCGGCGCCTTGATCAGTTCGATCAGCTCGGCGACCTGCTTCGCTTCGAGGGGCAGCGGCGGGATGCCCAGCGCGGCGCGTTCGGCAGCGTGGGCGCGGTAGTCGGTAAGGAAGGTGGACATGGTGCTCTCTCCGGAAGGATTTGAAATGCGTGGGGTCAGGAATGGGATGGGATGGCGGACAAGCAAACTCAATGCCGCAGCGTGATCGTTTCGGTGAACAGCGCACGCGCCGCCTCGGGTAGAAGCAGACCGGTCTGGTGCGCGCGCTCCAGCAGTTGCCAGAAGTAGCGGTAGCTCGCGCGGTCGTGCAGGCGACCATCGAACTGCACCGGCGCCCAGTCGGCGGCCATGGCGCGTTCGATCAGCGCCGCAGCGGTGTCTACTTCACGCGCCGATGGTGCGAACGCCGCCAGAATGGGCCGGATCTGGTCCGGATGGATGCTCCACATGCGCGTGTAACCGAGTTCGCGGGCGGCCTTCTTCGCTGCGGCGCGCAGCGCGTCGAGGTCCTTGAATTCGGTCACCACGCAATGCGACGGCACCTTGCCATGCGCATGGCACGCCGAGGCGATGTCCAGCTTGGCACGCAACACGAGCGGGTGTGCAAACTGACCCGCCACGCTCATGCCATCGGCGGGAATCGCCCCGCCGTGCGCCGAGACGAAATCCATCAGGCCGAAACTCAGGCTCTGCACCCGGGGATGGGCCGCGATGTCGAATGCGCGGTGCACGGCGGTGGGCGACTCGATCAGCACATGCAGCGGCAATGCCGTCGCGCCGGCTGCATCGAGCGCGGCCGCGGCGCGATCCACGTCGGCGACCGATTCGACCTTGGGCACCATCAGGTGCGTGAGCACGTGGCCGGCCCCTCCGGCGATGGTGGCCACGTCGACATCGAACGCCGGGTGGTCCACCGGGTGCACGCGCACCGCCACGCGTGCTCCGGGCGCGGCGCCCAGGGCCAGCTCGGTCACCAGCACGGCGTGGTCGGCCTCGCCACCCACGGGCGCGCCGTCCTCACAGTCCAGTGTCACGTCGAACACGCAGGTACCGAACTCCTCGGTCATTTCGGCCTGCAGCGCCAGGCTCTTGCGCATGCGCGCCTCCACCCCGCTGTAGTGGTCACAGACCGGCAGCGCGAACGCGCCGGCCTGTGCCCCGAGCAGAATGGATCGCGGGTGGGTCACGTTGCGGTTACCAGCCGGTTACAGCAGGTGCTTGACGCCGTCCTGCTCGCCCTGCAGCTCGGCCAGGGTCTTGTCGATGCATTCCTGCGAGAAGGTATCGATCTCCAGACCTTCGACGACCTTGTACTCGCCGTTCTCGCAGGTAACGGGGAAGCCGAACATGGTGTCCTTCGGAATGCCGTACCAGCCTTGCGAGGGGATGCCCATCGTCACCCACTCACCCTTGGTGCCCAGCGCCCAGTCGCGCATGTGATCGATGGCGGCGTTGGCGGCAGAGGCGGCAGAGGACAGGCCACGCGCTTCAATGATCGCGGCACCGCGCTTGCCAACGGTCGGCAGGAACACGTCCTTGTTCCAGACCTGATCGTTGATCATGTCCTTGACCGATGCGCCATCGATGGTGGCGAAGCGGTAGTCGGCGTACATGGTGGGCGAGTGGTTGCCCCACACGGCGAGCTTCTTGATGCTGGCCACGGCCTTGCCGGTCTTGGCGGCGATCTGCGAGGCGGCGCGGTTGTGGTCCAGGCGCAGCATGGCGGTGAAGTTCTTCGCCGGCAGGTCCGGTGCGCTCTTCATGGCGATGTAGGCGTTGGTGTTGGCCGGGTTGCCGACCACCAGCACCTTGACATTGCGCGACGCCACGGCGTTGAGCGCCTTGCCCTGGGCGGTGAAGATCGCGCCGTTGATGGCCAGCAGCTCGGCGCGCTCCATGCCGGCCTTGCGCGGCATCGAACCCACCAGCAAGGCGTAGTCGGTGTCCTTGAAGGCGGTCATCGGGTCGCTGTGGGCTTCCATACCCACCAGCAACGGGAATGCGCAGTCTTCCAGTTCCATCATCACGCCCTTGAGCGCCTTCTGCGGACCTTCCACCGGCACTTCCAGGAGCTGCAGGATCACGGGCTGATCCTTGCCGAGCATCTCGCCCGAGGCAATGCGAAACAGCAGGGCGTAACCGATCTGGCCAGCGGCGCCGGTGACGGCAACGCGAACGGGCTTCTTGTTCATGGTGAAAACTCCGGAAAAGGACGATGAAAGGGGGGGAAAGGCACGGGGGAAGACCCCGGAACATTGGCGGTGGCTGCGCCTGACAGACGACAGCCCGTGGACCCACGGTCAGCCTGCGAGTGTACTCTCGCAAACCCTGATACGTCAATTTGTCTTATGTCTTATATAAGATATGATTCGCATTGGCGCCGCCACCCGGCAAAGCCGCAAAAGCATGGCCACTTCATCACCGAATCCCACCGATGCGTCCCCGGTCGATGCCGGCGTGTACGACGCCACCGCGCCGGCCTTCAGCCCGCTGTACCAGCAAATCAAGACACTCATCCTGCGCAGCCTGCAGGCGGGCGAATGGAAACCCGGCGACATGATTCCCAGCGAATTCGACCTCGCCGCGCGCTTTCGGGTCAGCCAGGGCACGGTGCGCAAGGCGATCGACGAACTCGCCACCGACAACCTTCTGGTGCGCCGCCAGGGCAAAGGCACCTTCGTGGCCACGCACGCCGAGGTCCACACGCAATACCGCTTCCTGCGCCTGTTGCCCGACACGGGCACGCTGGAAGACCAGGGCCGCGCGGAACGCCGCATCGTGGAATGCCGCCGCCTGCGCGCACCGGCCGAGGTCGCGCGCCAGCTCGGGTTGCGCACCGGCGACGCGGTGCTGCAGGTCAAGCGCGTGCTGGCCTTTGCCGGCACGCCAGCGATCGTCGAGGAACTGTGGCTGCCCGGTGGCCCGTTCAAGGGCCTGACCCTCGAAACCCTGTCGGACGACCAGGGCCCGATGTACGCACTTTTCGAAGCGCAATTCGGCGTGCGCATGGTGCGCGCGCTGGAGAAGATCAAGGCCGTGAGCGCCGACCAGGACACAGCCACGCTGCTTGGCGTTTCGCCTGGCCACCCTCTGCTGAGCGTGGAACGGCTGGCCTACACCTACAACGACGAACCGATGGAACTGCGGCGCGGCCTGTACCGCACCGACACACGGCACTACCGCAATGAACTGAGCTGAAGGCGACCCGCAACGACCGCTGTGGCGGTGGCAGCGTCCCAGTGTCAGGCTGAGGTATGGTGCGTTGCAATAGAATTTGACGCACCTTGGTACAAGTTACCAACGCGTTACCAACCTTCCCCCACGCCTCCCCACCGGAAGAAAGCCCCACCATGACCGAGTTGACCAAGAAGCGGCCCGAGTTCCGCAACATCAACGCCTTCAAGGACCTCACCACCTACCGTCTGCCGCCAGCAGGCTGGGTGTCGATCCTGCACCGCGCCAGCGGCGGCCTGATGTTTGTCCTCCTGCCCCTGATCGTCTGGCTGTTCGACACCTCGGTGTCGTCCGAGATCTCCTTCGGGCGGTTCACCTCGGCTTTCTCCGCCGGTCTGGGCTTCGTGCCCGGCTGGCTGTTCAAGCTGGTCGTGCTGGCCCTCATCTGGGCCTACCTGCACCACCTCATCGCGGGCGTGCGACACCTCTACATGGATGTCTGCCACGCCGTAAGCAAGGAGTTCGGTAAATCGTCGGCCCTGTTCACCCTGATCGCCAGCATAGCCCTCACGCTGCTGCTGGGCGCCAAGCTGTTCGGCCTCTACTGAGCGACGCCTCCCCTCAAGGACCTCACAACATGTCTGTCAACTACGGTTCCAAGCGCGTCGTCACTGGCGCCCACTACGGCCTGCGCGACTGGCTCGCCCAGCGCATCACCGCCGCCATCATGGCCCTGTTCACGCTGATCGTGCTGGTACAGGTGCTGTTCACCAGCGGCCCCATCGGCTACGAGAGCTGGGCCGGCATCTTCGCCGCCCAGTGGATGAAGGCGCTGACTTTCGCCGTCTTCCTCGCCCTGGCCTGGCACGTGTGGGTCGGCATGCGCGACATCTGGATGGACTACGTCAAGCCGGCCGGCATCCGCCTCGTGCTGCACGTCTTCACCATCGTCTGGCTCCTGTCCTGCCTGGGCTGGGCTGTTCAAGTTCTCTGGAGGCTCTGAAGCCATGTCCGCATCCGCATCCCTTCCCAAGCGTCAGTTCGACGTCGTCATCGTCGGTGCCGGCGGCTCCGGCATGCGCGCCTCGCTGCAACTCGCGCGCGCCGGCCTCAAGGTGGCCGTGCTCTCCAAGGTGTTCCCCACCCGCTCGCACACCGTGGCGGCACAGGGTGGCATCGGCGCCTCGCTGGGCAACATGAACGAGGACAACTGGCACTACCACTTCTACGACACCATCAAGGGCTCCGACTGGCTGGGTGACCAGGACGCGATCGAGTTCATGTGTCGCGAAGCGCCCAAGGTGGTGTACGAACTCGAGCACTTCGGCATGCCGTTCGACCGCAATCCCGACGGCACCATCTACCAGCGCCCCTTCGGCGGCCACACCGCCAACTACGGCGAGAAGCCGGTGCAGCGCGCCTGTGCCGCGGCCGACCGCACCGGCCACGCCATGCTGCACACGCTGTACCAGCAGAACGTGCAGGCGCGCACCACCTTCTTCGTCGAATGGATGGCGCTGGACCTGATCCGCGATGCCAGCGGCGACGTGGTCGGTGTGACCGCGCTGGAAATGGAGACCGGCGAGACCTACATCCTCGAAGCCAAGACCACCCTGCTGGCCACGGGTGGCGCCGGTCGCATCTTCGCGGCATCCACCAACGCCTTCATCAACACCGGCGACGGCCTGGGTATGGCGGCGCGCGCGGGCATCCCGTTGCAGGACATGGAGTTCTGGCAGTTCCACCCCACCGGCGTCGCCGGCGCGGGCGTGCTGCTGACCGAAGGTTGCCGGGGCGAAGGGGCGATCCTGCTCAACAGCGAAGGCGAGCGCTTCATGGAGCGTTATGCGCCCACGCTGAAGGACCTGGCACCGCGCGACTTCGTCAGCCGCTGCATGGACCAGGAGATCAAGGAAGGACGCGGTTGCGGTCCCAACAAGGACTATGTGCTGCTCAAGCTCGACCATCTGGGCGCCGAGACGATCCACAAGCGCCTGCCTTCCGTGTACGAAATCGGCGTGAACTTCGCCAACGTCGACATCACGCGCGAGCCGATCCCTGTCGTGCCCACCATCCACTACCAGATGGGCGGCATCCCGACCAACATCCATGGTCAGGTCGTCACACCCGACGGCCAGGGCAACCAGAAGGTCGTCAACGGCCTGTACGCCGTGGGCGAGTGCTCCTGCGTGAGCGTGCACGGCGCCAACCGCCTGGGCACCAACTCCCTGCTCGACCTGCTGGTGTTCGGCCGTGCGGCCGGCAACCACATCGTGCAGTTCAACGACAAGAACAAGACCCACAAGCCTCTGCCCGCGGACGCCGCCGACAAAACGCTGGCGCGCCTGGCCCGCCTGGACAGCACCACCAGCGGCGAGTATGCGCAGGACGTGGCCAACGACCTGCGCGCCGCCATGCAGCAGCACGCCGGTGTGTTTCGCACCCAGGCCAGCATGGACGAAGGCGTGGCCAAGATCAACGCGATGCGCGCACGGGTCGGCAACATCGCGCTCAAGGACAAGTCCAAGGTGTTCAACACAGCGCGCATCGAGGCGCTCGAGGTGGAGAACCTGATGGAATGTGCCCAGGCCACCATGACCTCGGCCGCCGCGCGCCACGAGTGCCGCGGTGCGCACACCGTCAACGACTACGAGCGCCCGGCCGACGATGCGCAGTTCCCACTGGGCCGCAACGACGCCGAGTGGATGAAGCACACGCTGTGGCACAGCGCCGACAACAGCCTGACGTACAAGCCTGTCAACCTCAAGCCCCTGACCGTGGAGTCCGTGCCGCCCAAAGTGCGCACTTTCTGACACCACTCGAACCCACGACGCTCGGAGAAGAAAACACCATGGCCCAACGCACATTCAAGATCTACCGCTACGACCCGGAAAAGGACGCCAAGCCCTACATGCAGACCATCGAGGTCGAACTCGACGGCCACGAACGCATGTTGCTGGACGCGCTGATGAAGCTCAAGGCGGTCGACCCGTCCATCTCCTTCCGCCGCTCCTGCCGCGAAGGCGTCTGCGGCTCGGACGCGATGAACATCAACGGCAAGAACGGCCTGGCCTGCCTGACCAACATGAACACGCTCAAGGGCGACATCGTGCTCAAGCCGTTGCCCGGCCTGCCCGTGGTGCGCGACCTGATCGTGGACATGACGCTGTTCTTCAAGCAGTACAACAGCATCAAGCCCTACCTGATCAACGAGACCGTCGCGCCTGAAAAGGAAAGGCTGCAAAGCCCCGAGGAACGCGAGGAACTCAACGGCCTCTACGAGTGCATCCTGTGCGCAAGCTGCTCCACCAGCTGCCCGAGCTTCTGGTGGAACCCGGACAAGTTCGTCGGCCCGGCCGGCCTGCTGCAGGCCTACCGCTTCATTGCCGACAGTCGCGACCAGGCGACCTCGGAACGCCTGGACAACCTCGAAGACCCGTACCGCCTGTTCCGCTGCCACACCATCATGAACTGCGTGGACGTTTGCCCCAAGGGACTGAACCCCACCAAGGCCATCGGCAAGATCAAGGAAATGATGGTGATGCGCTCGGTCTGAGCTCTTCACGACGCCACCCTATCCCATGAACGTCACCACCACCACCACCGCCGAGACTTTGCTCGACGAGCGCGCCCTGAGCAAGCTCCGGTGGAGGTGCCGCCGCGGGCTGCTCGAGAACGATCTGTTCATTGAGCGCTTTTTCGCCAGGCATGAATCTGGCTTGACGGTCCGTCAAGCCGATGCCCTGGGGGCCTTGATGGATCTGTCCGACAACGATCTGCTCGATCTGCTGTTGGGCCGCAAAGCCCCCCAGGGTGACCTGGCCCGTGACGATGTCACGCACCTTCTGGGTCTGCTGCGCGCAACCCGGCCAACCCTTTAAGTCAGCCGCAAAGGAAACCGCATGAAACTCGTAGACAACAAAGCCACCCTGTCGTTTTCCAATGGCAGCCCCAGTGTGGATCTGCCGGTGTACGCCGGCAACATCGGCCCGGACGTGATCGATATCCGCAAGCTCTACGCACAGACGGGCATGTTCACCTACGACCCTGGCTTCCTGTCGACGGCCTCGTGCCAGTCCGCCATCACCTACATCGATGGCGACAAGGGCGAACTGCTGTACCGCGGCTACCCGATCGAGCAACTGGCCACGAAGTGCGACTACCTCGACACCTGCTACCTGCTGCTCAATGGTGAACTGCCCGACGAGAAGCAGCGCGGCGATTTCCACAAGCTCGTGACCAACCACACCATGGTCAACGAGCAGATGCAGTTCTTCCTGCGAGGCTTCCGCCGCGACGCGCACCCCATGGCCATCCTGACCGGCCTGGTCGGTGGCATGTCGGCCTTCTATCACGACAGCACCGACATCAACAACCCGGAGCACCGCGAGATCGCGGCCATCCGGCTGATCGCCAAGATGCCCACGCTGGTGGCCCTGGCCTACAAGTACAAGATGGGCCAGCCCTACATGTACCCGCAGAACAACCTGTCCTATGCCGGCAACTTCATGCGCATGATGTTCGGCACCCCGTGCGAGGACTACGTGGTCAACCCCGTGCTGGAACGCGCACTGGACCGCATCTTCATCCTGCACGCCGACCACGAACAGAACGCATCCACCTCGACCGTGCGCCTGTGCGCCTCGTCGGGCACCAACCCTTTCGCAGCCATCGCAGCCGGCGTGGCCTGCCTCTGGGGCCCGGCCCATGGCGGCGCCAACGAGGCCTGCCTGAACATGCTGGAGGACATCCAGCGCTCCGGGGGCGTGTCCAAGGTCGGCGAGTTCATGGAGAAGGTCAAGGACAAGAACTCTGGCGTCAAGCTCATGGGCTTTGGCCACCGCGTGTACAAGAACTATGACCCACGTGCCAAGCTGATGCAGGAAACCTGCAACGAGGTGCTGCAGGAACTCGGACTGGAAAACGACCCGCTGTTCAAGCTCGCCAAGGAGCTGGAGAAGATCGCCCTGGAAGACGAATACTTCGTCTCACGCAAGCTATATCCGAACGTAGACTTCTACTCGGGCATCGTGCAGCGCGCCATCGGCATTCCGGTCAACCTGTTCACCGGCATCTTCGCGCTGGCCCGCACCGTCGGCTGGATCGCCCAGCTCAACGAGATGATCGGCGACGCCGAATACAAGATCGGCCGCCCGCGCCAGCTGTTCACTGGCTCGCCGCGTCGCGACATCAAGTAAACCGGCGCTCCACGCCGCTTAGTCTGCAAGCCCGCCTCCGAGCGGGCTTTCTTTCGCCCCTGTCTTCGCATTGCGGCAACAGGGTCATCGCGTTTGGAGACGGCCACCGGCCACGTCTAGTGGGAAAATACCCGATCGACATCTCGTATCGAGAAGCCAGTCCCCATGCTCTCCGAACGCAACTTCGCCCGCCAGATCGACCTCACCTCGCTGCAGCTCTTCGTAGCCGTGTGCGAGCTGGGCAGCATCGGTCGCGCGGCCGAGCGGGAGTTCATTGCCGCCTCGGCCATCAGCAAACGCCTGTCAGACCTCGAAGCAGCGCTGGGCACCACACTGCTGCTCCGCCATGCGCGGGGCGTGCGCCTCACGGTAGCGGGCGAAGGTCTGCTGCACCATGCGCGCGCGGTGCTGTTCGGGCTGGAGAAGATGCAGGTGGAACTGGCCGAGTATGCCGACGGCGTGCGCGGCCATGTGCGCGTGCACGCCAGCATCTCGGCCATCGTGCAGTTCCTGCCCGAAGACCTGGGTGCCTTCACCCGACTTCACCCACAGATCAAGATCGACCTGGAGGAGCATCTCAGCCCCGAAGTGCTGCGCGCCGTGCAGGAAGGAGCTGCAGACCTGGGCCTGTGCAACGGAGCCACCGGCATCGGTGGCCTGCAAAGTCTGCCCTACCGGCGTGATCGCCTGGTGCTGGTGGTGCCGCGAGGCCATCCACTGGCAGATGGAGGCCCGGTCGCTTTCGAGACGTCGCTGCCCTTTGACCATGTCGGCCTGCACGCCAACAGTTCGATCCACCTTGCCACGCACCAGGCTGCCTCGCGGGCCGGTACCTCGGTGCGTGTGCGCATCCGAGTGACCGGGCTGGACGCGATGTGCCGCATGATCGCCAACGACCTGGGCGTGGGCGTGATGCCCGAGCGCGCTTTTAAGTTGCTGAACGCCACCGACACGCTTCAGGCCCTGCCGCTCACCGACCCCTGGGCCTTGCGCCAGCTCGTTCTGGTCGCCCGCAACTTCTCGAGTCTGCCGGCCACCGCGCGCCTGCTGGTCGATCACCTGCAGGCCGTCGAGATGCAGCAGGCCGCATAAAATCTTTCCTCCACCACGAGCCCCACCCCATGCCACGTACGCTCTACGACAAGATCTGGGACGAACACGTCGTTCACACCGAAGAGGACGGCACGTCCGTGCTGTACATCGACCGGCATCTGGTGCATGAAGTCACCAGCCCGCAGGCCTACGAAGGCTTGCGCCAGGCGGGGCGCAAGGTCTGGCGCGTGAGTTCGGTGGTGGCCACGGCCGACCACAACACCCCCACCACCGGCTGGGAACTCGGCTACGACGGCATCACCGATCCGATCAGCAAGGAACAGATCACCACGCTGGACAGCAACATTGCCGAATTCGGCGCGGCCGCCTTCTTCCCTTTCATGTCCCAGCGCCAGGGCATCGTGCATGTGATCGGCCCGGAGAACGGTGCCACCCTGCCCGGCATGACGGTCGTCTGCGGGGACAGCCACACCTCCACGCACGGGGCCTTTGGCGCCCTGGCCCACGGCATTGGCACCAGCGAGGTCGAGCATGTGCTGGCCACGCAAACCCTGCTGGCCAAGAAGGCGAAGAACATGCTGGTGCGTGTTGATGGGCAGCTTGCCAGGGGCTGCACGGCCAAGGACATCGTTCTCGCCATCATCGGCAAGATCGGCACCGCTGGCGGCACCGGCTACACCATCGAATTCGGCGGCTCGGCCATCCGCTCGCTGAGCATGGAAGGCCGCATGACGGTCTGCAACATGGCCATCGAAGCCGGTGCGCGCGCGGGCCTGGTGGCGGTGGACGACAAGACCATCGAATACGTCAAGGGCCGACCGCTCTCACCCACCGGCCTGGAGTGGGACCAGGCCGTGACCTACTGGACATCGCTGCACTCCGATGCAGACGCCCGATTCGACGCTATCGTCGAGCTCGACGCATCGCAGATCGTGCCGCAGGTCACCTGGGGTACCTCCCCCGAGATGGTGCTCGGCATCGATGGTTCGGTGCCCGACCCGGATCGCGAGAAGGATGCCAGCAAGCGCGGCGCCATCGAACGCGCCCTGACCTACATGGGCCTGCCCCCTGGCAAGCCGATCAACGACATCTTCGTCGACAAGGTCTTCATCGGCTCCTGCACGAACAGCCGCATCGAGGACATGCGCGAGGCCGCGGCCGTCGTCAAGAAGCTCGGACAGAAGGTCGCAAGGAATGTCAAGCTGGCGATGGTGGTACCGGGCTCGGGCCTGGTGAAGGCGCAGGCCGAGCGCGAAGGCCTGCACGAAATCTTCAAGGCCGCCGGTTTCGAGTGGCGCGAGCCCGGTTGCTCGATGTGCCTGGCCATGAATGCCGACCGCCTCGAGCCCGGCGAGCGCTGCGCCTCGACCAGCAACCGCAACTTCGAAGGCCGCCAGGGCGCAGGCGGCCGCACCCACCTCGTGTCCCCCGCGATGGCCGCAGCCGCGGCTGTACACGGTCACTTCGTGGACGTGCGCACGATCGCCTGACCTGCCCATCCACCCACAGGAGAACCACATGAAAACCATCGCATGGATCGCAACGGCATTGGCACTCTCGCTGTCGCTGGCGGGCTGCAACACCTGGAGCGGCGTCAAGCAGGACGCCAAAGAGGTGGGGCAGGCTGCGGGCAAGGGCATCGAGAAGGCCGGCGAGAAGGTTCAGGACATCGCCAAATAACGCGGACACAAGCTCATGCAGAAATTCACCCTTCACAAGGGCCTGGTGGCCCCGATGGACCGCGAGAACGTCGACACCGACGCCATCATTCCCAAGCAGTTCCTGAAGTCGATCCGCAAGACCGGCTTTGGTGAAAACCTGTTCGACGAGTGGCGCTACCTCGACAAGGGCGAACCGGGCCAGGACCCGGCCAGCCGCAAGCCCAACCCGGATTTCGTGCTCAACCAGCCGCGCTATGCGGGCGCCTCCGTGCTGCTGGCGCGCAAGAATTTCGGTTGCGGCTCCAGCCGCGAACATGCGCCCTGGGCCATCGACCAGTACGGTTTTCGTGCCCTCATTGCGCCAAGCTATGCCGACATCTTCTTCAACAACTGCTTCAAGAACGGCCTGCTGCCGATCCAGTTGCCCGAGTCGCAGGTCGCTCAGCTGTTCGATGAAGTCGCGGCTTTCCCCGGTTACCAGTTGACCGTCGACCTGGAACGACAGGTGATCGTCAAACCCCAGGGTGACGAATTGCCCTTCGAAGTGCAGGCGTTTCGCAAGTTCTGCCTGCTCAATGGCCTCGACGACATCGGCCTGACCCTGCGCTACAAGGACAAGATCGCCGCCTTCGAGGCCGAGCGCCTGGCCACCAAGCCCTGGCTTGCCCACACCATGGCCACCTGAGCACATCCGCCTGTTCTGCCTCGACGAGGCCAACCGCCCCGGCCACGCGCCGGGGTTCCAATTCCGCATCACATGAAAATCGCAGTTCTTCCAGGTGACGGCATCGGCACCGAAATCGTGGCCGAGGCCGTTCGTGTTCTTCAGGCGCTCGAGTTGCCCATGGAAATGGAATCGGCCCTGGTCGGCGGCGCGGCCTACGAGGCCCATGGCCATCCGTTGCCCGAGTCCACGCTCAAGCTGGCGATGGACGCCGACGCAGTGCTGTTCGGTGCGGTCGGTGACTGGAAGTACGACAAGCTGGACCGCCCCTTGCGTCCCGAGCAGGCGATCCTCGGCCTGCGCAAACACATGGGCCTGTTCGCCAATTTCCGCCCGGCCATCTGCTACCCGGAGCTGGTAGGCGCTTCCAGCCTCAAGCCCGAGCTGATCTCCGGCCTGGACATCCTCATCATCCGCGAGCTCACGGGCGACATCTACTTCGGCCAGCCGCGCGGTCGTCGCACCGCCACCGATGGCCACTTCCCGGGCGCCGAAGAAGCTTTCGACACCATGCGCTACAGCAAGCCCGAGATCGAGCGCATCGCCCATGTGGCCTTCCAGGCCGCGCGCAAGCGCAGCAAGAAGGTCACGAGTGTCGACAAGGCCAATGTGCTCGAAACCTTCCAGTTCTGGAAGGACGTGGTCACCGAGGTGCATGCCCAGTACCCCGACGTGGAGCTGGAGCACATGTACGTGGACAACGCGGCCATGCAACTCGTCAAGGCACCCAAGAAGTTCGATGTGGTCGTCACCGGCAACATGTTCGGCGACATCCTCTCCGACGAGGCCTCCATGCTCACCGGCTCCATCGGCATGCTGCCCTCGGCCTCGCTGAATACGAAGAACCAGGGACTGTACGAACCCAGCCACGGCAGCGCGCCCGATATCGCAGGCAAGAATCTGGCCAATCCTCTGGCTACAATACTGTCCGCTGCCATGATGCTCAGATTCACGTTCAACCAGACCGAAGCTGCCGACCGCATTGAACATGCGGTCAGCAGCGTGCTCGCGTCCGGCCTGCGCACGACCGACATCTGGTCGGAAGGCACGACCAAAGTCAGCACCCGAGGCATGGGTGACGCTGTCGTGGCCGCCATCACCAAAACCATTACCAAGGGCTGATACAGCTCCGGTTCGTCACGCCCCTCCCCGGCACGACGAGCCGGGGCACACAGGTTTTTCAACTTGAAAGGGCGTTGACATGACAAAACTCGTAGGACTCGTAGGCTGGCGCGGCATGGTGGGTTCCGTGCTGATGGACCGCATGCTCGCGGAGAGCGACTTCGACCTGATCGAACCGCTGTTTTTCTCCACCTCCAACGCGGGCGGCAAAGCCCCCGCCATGGCAAAGAACGAAACCCGCCTGCAAGACGCCCACGACATCGCGGCCCTGCAGCGCTGTGACATCGTCATCACCGCGCAAGGTGGCGACTACACCAGCGAGGTCTACCCCAAACTGCGTGCAGCCGGCTGGAAAGGCCACTGGATCGACGCCGCGTCCACGCTGCGCATGGACAAGAACGCGGTCATCATCCTCGACCCGGTCAACCTGCCCGTGATCCAGAACGCGCTGGCCCGCGGGGGCAAGGACTGGATCGGCGGCAACTGCACCGTGAGCTGCATGCTCATGGGCGTAGGGGCGCTGTACAAGGCGGGTCTGGTCGAGTGGATGAGCACACAGACCTACCAGGCGGCCTCCGGGGGTGGCGCGCAGCACATGCGCGAACTGCTCACCCAGTACGGCACGCTCAACGCCGAGGTCAAGGCCCTGCTCGACGATCCCAAGAGTGCCATCCTCGAAATCGACCGCAAGGTGATCGCCAGGCAGCGCGCACTGACTGGCGCCGAGACCGCCAACTTCGGCGTGCCGCTGGGTGGTTCGCTGATCCCCTGGATCGACAAGGATCTGGGCAACGGTGTGTCCAAGGAAGAGTGGAAAGGCATGGCCGAGACCAACAAGATTCTCGGCATGGGTGAGGGCTTCGAGGCGCCGGCCATCCCGGTGGACGGTTTCTGCGTGCGTGTGGGGGCCATGCGTTGCCATAGCCAGGCCTTGACGTTCAAGCTCAGAAAGGACGTTCCTCTGGCCGACATCGAAGCCTTGATCGCGGCCGACAACGCCTGGGTCAAAGTGGTACCGAACACGCGTGAAGCGACGGTGCAAGACCTGACCCCGGTGGCCGTGACCGGCACGATGACAATCCCGGTGGGCCGCATCCGCAAACTGGCCATGGGACCCGAGTACCTGGGGGCCTTCACCATTGGTGACCAGTTGCTCTGGGGCGCAGCCGAACCGCTGCGGCGCATGCTGCGCATTCTGCTCGACGCCTGATCCGCGCGGGGTCGACGTACCGAGGTAACAAATCGAGGTGTTCGCGTTGCGCCTCTGCAACGCGAACACCTGCCATCAGGACGACGGATGGTCAGCTGGGAAACTCAAGCGGATTCTCAGCTTGTCACTGTAATCCGTTGATGTTAAGGTCAATTCTCGGTTTTTTACGTCGAGGTCAAAGTGCCATCCAACTCCCGCCACACCCCTTCCCACAAGCCCCGCCAACTGCAACAAAGTGCTGGTTTCAAAGGGCTCGCGCGGTTGCATGCGGTCGCTGCGGCGGCGCTGCTGTGTGCGGGCCTGATCCAGCACAACGATGCGCGGGCACTGGCCCTTGGACGCGTCGTCGTTCAATCGGCTCTCGGCGAACCCCTGCGGGCCGAAATCGATGTGCCGGAAATCAACGCCGACGAAGCGGCCACCCTTCGGGTGGGCTTGGCCTCTGGCGACACCTTCCGCGCCGCAGGCGCTGAAATCAACGCTGCGCTGACCACCCTGCAGGTGTCCCTGCAGCGCCGCGCAGACGGTCGTGCCTATCTGCGCCTGACCGGTTCACGTCCCGTGACCGAACCCTTCGTCGACCTGATCGTGGAGGCCAACTGGTCTTCCGGTCGCATCGTGCGCGACTACACCCTGCTTTTTGACCCCCCGAATCTGCGCGCCGCAACCCCGCCGACACCGGTGGCCCCTGGCGTTGCCGCGCCCGCCACCGCGCAGGCGCAGCGCCCGGCCCCCGCGCCAGTGGCACCGCAGATTCAGCCACCCCGCCCAGCCCCCGCGCCAGCACCCGTGGCACAGCAACCAGTTCCCTCTCCCGCTCCAGCGCCCAGTGGCAGTGAAGGTGGCGGACAGGTTCGTGTGCAACGGGGAGACACCGCCAGCGGTATCGCCGCTGCCAACAAGCCCGCCAATGTGTCGCTGGATCAGATGCTCGTGGCCATGCTGCAGCAGAACCCGAATGCCTTCATTGAGGGCAACGTCAACCGCATGAAGGCTGGCGTGGTGATGGACCTCCCGACGGCCGTGCAGGCAGGCGCCATTCCCGCCGCCGAGGCCCGTCAGACCATCACGGCGCAAAGCCGTGACTTCAACGAGTTCCGCCGCCGCCTGGCCGGTAGCGCACCAGACGCTGGCGTACCAGCGGCGGACCGCCAGTCCGCAGGACAGGTCCAGACCGAGGTGAAGGACGCCAGCCCCGCCGCTCCCGCAGCCGACAAGCTGACTTTGTCCAAGGAAGCCGCGCCCGGCCAGGCCACAGGCGAAGACAAGATCGCCCGGGATCGTCAGGCCCGGGAAGCCTCTACGCGCGTGGCCGAACTGTCCCGCAACATCGAGGAGTTGTCCAAACTCGGCGCGGGTGGTACCGCCCCCGCCGCCACGCCGGCAGCCCCCGCACCGCCAGCGGCCGCACAGGCTGAAACGCCGGCCCCGACGGTGACGGTGCCTACCACCCCCACTCCTGCGCCCGCCGACGCCACGGCGCCCGCTGCGGCGACACCCTCCGCGGAGCCCACGCCCGACCCAGCCGCTGCGCCCGCTGCAGCCGCCCCCTCCACCACGCCCGCGCCGGTGAAGCCACCGCTGCCCGTGCCCACGCCCTTGCCCGACGAGCCGTCGTTCATCGACCAACTGCGCGACAACCCACTGGTCCTGCCTCTCGCCGGTGGCCTGCTCGCCCTGCTGGCCGGCTTCGGCATCTACCGAATGCGCCAGCGCAAGCACGGTTCGAGCGTGGACAGTTCGTTCCTGGAGAGCCGTCTGCAGCCCGACTCGTTCTTCGGCTCCAGCGGCGGACAGCGTATCGACACGGCCGAATCCGTCGCGTCGGGCTCGTCCATGGTCTATTCGCCCAGCCAGCTCGACGCTGCAGGAGACGTGGATCCGGTGGCCGAAGCCGACGTGTACCTGGCCTATGGCCGGGATCTTCAGGCCGAGGAAATCCTCAAGGAGGCCATGCGTAGCACGCCCACGCGCGTGGCCATTCACAACAAGTTGCTCGAGATCTACGCCAAGCGCCGAGACGCCCGGGCGTTCGAGGTGGTCGCCACCGAGGCCTATGGGCTCACGCAGGGTGAAGGCCCCGAGTGGGAACATGCCTGCGAACTGGGCAAGGAACTCGATCCATCCAACCCGCTTTACCAGCCCGGCGGTAGCCCGGCGGTAAAAGTGGCCGCTGCGGTGAGTGCCGAAGGAGGCGCCATGAACACCATGCCATTCGGCAGCAGCACCCTGGCCGAGCCTGGCAAGTCGTCTGGCACGCCTTCCGGCATGGGTGACCTGGACCTGGATCTGGACTTCTCCCTCGACGAGCCTTCGGCATCAGCCCCCATCGAGAAACCGGGCGAGGCGGCCCTTTCCGGCATGGACGACCTCAAGGCCACAGAAGAACTGACCCAGCAGGCAGAAGCTGCCAGGGAAGGCCCTCCGTCGTCCATGTCCATGGACTTCGACCTGGACTTCCCATCAGGCCCCGCACCGCTGTCGACAGCCGATCCGATCAGTGCCGGGCCCGAAGCCGACGCCATTTCGCCTGAGGCACCCACTTTCGACGACGAACCAATCATCGATCTGGGCACGGCGAGCAACACCGACGAGGGCCCGCGGAGCCAGCCTGCGGCAGCTCCCGAGATGATGTCGTTCGATCTCAACAACATCAACCTCGATCTTGGCGCACCACCGGTACAGGAAGAAGTCACATCGGCGGGCCGCCTGACAGAAGAGAACCCGCTCGAGACCAAGCTGTCCCTGGCCGAGGAATTCCGCGCCATAGGTGATTTCGAGGGCGCGCGATCGCTGGCCGAAGAAGTGCTGGCCGAAGCCTCCGGTTCGCTCAAGACCAAGGCCGGCACCTTCCTGGCCGATCTGGCCTGACACACCGCGCCGGTTTCGTCTTTGCCTCTCCCTTCCCCGGCGTCCGATTCCGCAAAGACCCGCATAGCGCTGGGTGTGAGCTACAACGGCCGCGCCTACGACGGCTGGCAAAGCCAGCCGGGCGGTCGCACAGTACAGGACCAGCTGGAGCGGGCTATTGCCCACTTTTCGGCCGGCTCTCCCGTCAGGACGCTTTGCGCCGGTCGCACCGATGCCGGCGTACACGGCCTGATGCAGGTCGTGCACTTCGACTCCCCGCTGGACCGCGCCGAAAATGCCTGGGTGCGTGGCACAAACAGCTTTCTCCCTGACAACATTGCTGTGCAATGGGCGCGCAAGGTGCCGGCCAGCTTCCATGCCCGCGCTAGCGCGCGCTCACGCAGATACGCCTATGTCCTGCTGGAGTCTCCCGTGCGCCCCAGCGTGGATACCGGTCAAGTGGGCTGGGTATTTCGCCCGCTCGCCCTGGAGCCCATGCTGATGGCCACGCGGGCGCTGGTAGGCGAACACGACTTCACTTCCTTTCGCGCGGCGCAGTGCCAGTCCCATTCTCCCGTCAAGCATCTGTTCCGGCTGGACATCGCACGTCGTGGCGGCTACTGGCGCTTCGAATTCGAAGCCAATGCGTTCCTGCACCACATGATCCGCAACATCATGGGTTGCCTGATCGCAATCGGCGCCGGCAACCGCCCGCCCACCTGGATGACCGAGGTATTGCAGGCGCGCAGCCGCGACGCGGCAGCGCCGACCTTTTCCCCCGACGGTCTGTATTTCCTCGGACCGGTCTACGATGCAGCCCTGGGTCTGCCACAGCGCACACCCGCCTTTGACTGGTTGCCATGAACACCCACCGCACCCGCATCAAGATCTGCGGCCTCACGCGTGAGGCCGACGTGGATGCCGCCGTGCGCGCAGGAGCCGATGCGGTGGGCTTCGTGCTGTACGAGCAGAGCCCGCGCCACGTGAGCGCGGAGCGTGCGGGCGAGCTGGCCAGCCGCCTGCCCCCGTTTGTCATGCCGGTGCTGCTGTTCGTCAATGCCAGCCCGGAACACATCGCGCGCGGTTGCATAGCCGTACCGCAGGCGCTGCTGCAGTTCCATGGCGACGAAACGCCGGCAGACTGCCAGGCCGCAGGCCGACCCTACCTGCGGGCCGCGCGCATTCCCACCGGGTCCGCGGGGACAGGCTTCGATCTTCTAGAATACGCAACGGAACACGCAGCTGCCCAGGCCATCCTGCTCGACGCCCTGGTCGAAGGTTATGGCGGCGGCGGTCAATCCTTCGACTGGACAGCATTCCCTTGGTCACATCCACTTCTAAACGCCAGCTCTCGCCTCGTTTTGTCTGGTGGACTCACGCCTGCAAACGTGACCGATGGCATCTCTCGCGTACGGCCCTGGGCCGTTGACGTGAGCTCCGGGGTCGAAGCCGCCAAAGGCATCAAGGACCCCGACAAGATGCTCGCCTTCGTGGCCGCCGTGCGTGCGGCCGATGCGCAGATTTCCCGCCTGCCCTGACCACTCCTGACCGGGAGCCGGGCAAGTGGCCCTATCGAGACTCCCCATGCAGACTTATCAGCAACCCGACCCCCGAGGCCATTTCGGCATCTACGGCGGCAGCTTCGTGAGCGAAACGCTCACCCACGCCATCAACGAACTCAAGGTTACGTACGCGAAGTACCAGCATGACCCCGAGTTCCTCGCGGAATTCCAAAGCGAGCTTGCCCACTTCGTGGGCCGACCAAGTCCGGTCTACCACGCCGCCCGCATGAGCCGCGAGGCCGGTGGCGCGCAGATTTTCCTCAAGCGCGAGGACCTCAATCACACCGGCGCGCACAAGGTGAACAACACCATCGGGCAGGCCATGCTGGCGCGACGCATGGGCAAGCCGCGTGTGATTGCCGAAACCGGCGCCGGCCAGCACGGCGTGGCCACCGCCACCATCTGCGCGCGCTACGGCCTGGAATGCGTGGTTTACATGGGCAGCGAGGACGTCAAGCGCCAGAGCCCCAATGTCTACCGCATGAAGCTGCTTGGGGCCACCGTGGTGCCAGTGGAGAGCGGCAGCAAGACGCTCAAGGACGCACTCAACGAGGCCATGCGCGACTGGGTGGCCAACGTGGACAACACGTTCTACATCATCGGCACCGTGGCCGGCCCACACCCCTACCCCATGATGGTGCGCGACTTCCAGAGTGTGATCGGCAAGGAATGTCTGGTGCAGATGCCCCAGATGCTCAAAGCTGCCGGTTGCCGTGGCAAGCAGCCCAACGTGGTGATCGCTTGCGTGGGCGGCGGCAGCAACGCCATGGGCATCTTCCACCCCTATATCGATCACGAGAAAACGCGCCTGATCGGCGTGGAGGCGGCGGGTGAAGGACTGGACAGCGGCAAGCACTCGGCCTCGCTGCAGAAAGGCAGTCCGGGCGTTCTGCACGGCAACCGCACCTATGTGCTCCAGAACGACAACGGACAGGTGACCGAGACGCACAGCATCAGCGCCGGCCTTGACTACCCCGGCGTCGGGCCAGAGCACGCATTCCTCAAGGACATCGGTCGCGCCGAATACGTGGGCATCACCGACACCGAAGCGCTCGAAGCCTTTCACCACCTGTGCCGCACAGAGGGCATCATCCCGGCGCTGGAATCCAGCCACGCCTTGGCGTACGCGATGAAGCTGGCCAAAACCATGAAACCGGATCAATCCATCCTGGTCAACCTCTCGGGCCGGGGTGACAAGGACATCGGCACCGTCGCCGATCTGTCGGGTGTCGACTTCTACGACAGGCCGTCCATGCGCGGGCACACCGTCAAGGGAGGCAGTCCGAAATGAGCCGCATCGAAAACACGCTCTCACAACTCAAGGCTCAGAACCGCAAGGCCCTGATTCCCTATGTCACGGCCGGCTATCCGTTCGCCGACATCACCCCCGAACTGATGCACGGCATGGCCGAGGCCGGTGCCGACATCATCGAGCTGGGCGTGCCGTTCTCCGACCCTTCGGCCGATGGTCCCGTGATCCAGAAAGCCGGCGACCGCGCCCTGGCTCTGGGCATCGGCCTGGTGCAGGTACTGAGCATGGTGCGCGCGTTCCGCGAGCGCAACATCACCACGCCCGTGGTGCTCATGGGATACGCCAACCCGGTGGAACGCTACGACCAGAAACATGGCGCCGGGGCCTTCGTGCGCGATGCGAGCGCCGCCGGCGTGGACGGTGTGCTCGTTGTCGACTACCCGCCGGAGGAGTGCGAAGACTTCGCAGCCGCGCTGCGCGCACACGGCATGGACCTGATCTTCCTGCTGGCCCCGACCTCGACCGACGAACGCATGGCACAGGTGGCACGCGTGGCCAGCGGCTATGTGTATTACGTCTCGCTCAAGGGTGTGACGGGCGCGGGCACCCTTGACGTCGGCCAGGTCCAGGCGATGCTGCCGCGCATCCGCGCGCATGTGAGCATCCCGGTAGGTGTGGGCTTCGGCATCCGCGACGCGGAAACCGCGCGCGCCATCGGCCAGACCGCCGACGCGGTCGTGATCGGCAGCAAGATCATTCAGTTGCTGGAGAACGAACCACACGAAAAGGTGGTGGCCGTGGCCATCCAGTTCCTTCGCACCATCCGGAAAGCGCTCGACGCATAATTCGCCCATTGCGCCCTGCCGGCGCCACCGCACGGAGAAGCACCATGTCCTGGCTCGAAAAACTGCTGCCGCCGAAGATCACCCCGACAGACCCCACCGAACGCCGCAGCGTGCCCGAGGGCCTGTGGATCAAGTGTCCGAGCTGCGAGGCCGTGCTCTACAAGAACGATCTTGAAAAAAATCAGAACGTCTGCCCGCACTGCAGCCACCACCATCGCATTGGCGCGCGCGCGCGCCTCAACGCCTTTCTGGACGCCGAAGGCCGCTACGAGATCGCTCAGGAGGTGCTGCCAGTCGACGCACTCAAGTTCAAGGACAGCCGCAAGTACCCCGAGCGCCTGAAGGACGCACTGGAGACCACCGGCGAGACCGACGCACTGGTCGTCATGGGCGGCGCAGTGCACGGCATCAGTCTGGTGGTGGCCTGCTTCGAATTCGATTTCATGGGTGGCTCCATGGGTTCGGTGGTGGGGGAACGCTTCGTGCGCGGCGTCGAGGAAGCCATCGCGCAGAAGGTGCCCTTCGTGTGTTTTACCGCCACCGGCGGCGCGCGCATGCAGGAAGGCCTGCTCTCGCTGATGCAGATGGCCAAGACCAACGCGGCACTCACCAGGCTCGCGAAAAAGGGACTGCCTTACGTCAGCGTGCTCACCGACCCGACCATGGGCGGCGTGAGTGCAGGCTTTGCCTTCCTGGGCGACGTGGTGATTGCCGAGCCTCGCGCACTGATCGGCTTTGCGGGTCCGCGCGTGATCGAGAACACCGTCCGGGTGAAGCTGCCCGAAGGTTTTCAGCGCGCCGAGTTCTTGCAGACCAAGGGCGCGGTCGACTTCATCTGCGACCGGCGCGAACTGCGCTCTTCCATCGCCAACACCCTGGCGATGCTGCAGCGCCAGAGCGCAGACGCGGTGGTCGACGATTGATTTCCGTGCGCCCGGCAGAGGCGCTCACGCTGTCGCAACTGCCCCTGTTCCCGCTGCAGACCGTGCTGTTCACGGGAGGCTGGTTGCCGCTGCGCATCTTCGAGGTGCGCTACCTCGACATGATCGGCCGCTGCCACAAGGCCGGTGCACCTTTCGGCGTGGTGTGCCTGAGCGAGGGCAGCGAGGTGCGACGGATCGATCCGGCCTCCCCCCCCACGGGCGACGGCTTCGCGCGGGAGGTGTTCCACCCCGTGGGCACACTGGCACACATCGAAAGCCTGGAGCGGCCTCAGCCGGGTTTGATGATGATCCGCTGCCGCGGCCTGCAGCGCTTTCACGTGACGCGCCGCAGCCAGTTGCCGCACGGCCTGTGGGTGGCAGACGTGCAACTTGACGAGCCGGAGGCCGTGGTGCCGCTGCCCGATCACCTCGTCCACACCCGCGACGCATTGCAGCGCCTGCTGCGGAATCTGCAGGAACGCGATCCGGGCAACCTGGACCAGCTCCCCCTGCAAGCCCCCTATCAGTGGGACGACAGTGGTTGGGTGGCCAACCGGTGGGCCGAACTTTTGCCCGCGCCAGCCGAACTCAAGCAGCGGCTGATGACTCTGGACAGCCCCGTTCTGCGGCTGGAACTGGTCTCGGACCTGCTGGACAAGCTGGGACTGGGCGGCGTTTGAAGCCCCCCCGCCGGCGTGGGCGGCGTGTCAGCCCGGCAGCAGTGACAGCGCCTGCATATAGCGTTCGCTGACCATGAGCGCCTCCCATCGGGGGGATGCCGACCTCGGCAGGAGTGCCAGGCGGCGCCCCTCGCTCGCGGCGCTCGGTTGCCAGTGCCCTTGCAGAACAGCTCGCGAGAGCGCATCGATGGCCTCGTCGATGGGAGCGCCGCCGTCCACCACCGACTGATTGCACAGCAGGACCATGTCAGCGCCCGCCGCGAGCGCGGCCAGCGCGGCCTCGGTGAAACTCACCTCGCGGCCACCGATCTGCCGTGCGGCGGCCATGCTCAGGTCGTCGCTGAAGATGGCCCCCGTGAAACCCAGGCGATGCCGCAGGACGTCCTGCAGCCAGCGCGACGAGAATCCGGCGGGCCGCTTGTCCACCCGGGGGTAGATCACGTGCGCCGGCATCACGGCTTCCAGGCTGGCCGAGAGCCAGCCATAGGGCGCCGCGTCATCGGCCAGTATGGCCCCGAGGCTGCGACGGTCCACCGGAATCGCCAGATGCGAGTCGGCCTTGACGAAACCATGGCCCGGGAAGTGTTTGCCGCAATGCGCCATGCCGCTTTGCCGCAGGCCATGTATCAGGTTCTGCGCCAGCACCGTTACCGCACGGGGGTCACGGTGGAAGGCGCGGTCGCCGATCACGGTGCTTTCGCCGTGGTCGAGATCGAGCACCGGCGCAAAGCTCAGGTCCACGCCGCAGGCACGCAACTCGGCGCCCAGCACGTAGCCCGTGGCCACCGCCGCATTGGCCGCTTCCAGCGCGGCAGAGCCTTCGGACTCGCCGGATTTCGCGGCGCGCATCCACATCGCTCCCAGCGCAGCCATCGGCGGCAGATGAGTGAAGCCATCGGTGCGGAAGCGCTGCACGCGCCCGCCTTCGTGATCCACCGCGATCAGCAGATCGTGCCGCACGGCCTTGATCTGGCGACACAGCGCGCCGAGCTGGGCGCGGTCCTTCCAGTTGCGGCCGAACAGGATGACACCGCCCACCAGCGGATGGGCCAGGCGCTGGCGGTCCAGCGTGGTCAGGCTGTGGCCGGCCACGTCGATGATGAGGGGTGCATGTGCGTGCATGGGATTTCAGTCTCGTTCCACCACCACGAAGCTGGCGGCATAGTCGGTTTCGTCGGTCACGGTCACATGGGCGCGCAGGCCCTGCGCCTCGAACCAGGTCCTGAGCTCACCATGGAGCACGATGACAGGCTGACCACTCGGCAGATTGTTGATTTCGCAGTTGCGCCAGGACATGGGCAGGCGCATGCCCATGCCGACGGCCTTGGAGAACGCTTCCTTGGCCGAGAAACGGGTAGCGAGATAGCGCACCCCTCGCTGGGGCCAGCGCGCACCGCGCCGCTGCCAGACGACGAGCTCGGCATCGCTCAGTACCTTGCGGGCAAAGCGCTCGCCCTGGCGCTGCAACACGGCTTCGATACGCCGGATATCGCAGATGTCGGTGCCGATGCCGTAGATCATCGGGCGTCGTCGATGCAGCGCTGGTACGCGGCGACTGTCTCGCCATAACCGAGTTCGAGCGCATCGGCGATCAGGGCGTGGCCGATGGATACCTCGCTCAACCCCGGCACCGCACGCACGAACGCGGTGAGGTTCTCGCGATTGAGATCGTGTCCGGCATTCACGCCCAGCCCAACATCCAGCGCGGCCTGCGCGGCAGCGCGGAAGCGCTCCAGTTGCGCGCTGCGCTGCGCTGAGTGCCAGGCCGCGGCATACGGCTCGGTATAGAGTTCCACGCGATCCGCACCCACGGCCCTGGCACCGGCCATCTGTTCGGGCTCGGCGTCCATGAACAGGCTCACGCGCGCGCCCAGCGCACGCGCCTCGACCACCAGCGAGCGCAGGCGATCGGCGTCGGCCGGAAAGCTCCAGCCGTGATCGCTGGTGAACTGCCCTTCGCTGTCGGGCACGAAGGTGACCTGGTGTGGCCGCACCGCACGCACGAATCCCATGAGGTTGTGAAACGGGTTGCCTTCGATGTTGAACTCGCGCCCGGGCCAGGCCTTGAGCAGTTCCGCCAGATCGTGCACATCGTGCGCGCGGATGTGGCGTTCGTCCGGCCGCGGGTGCACAGTGATACCGTGCGCGCCCGCCTGCAGGCACAAGGTGGCCGCGCGCGTGACCGATGGAATGCCGAGATGGCGCGTATTACGCACCAAGGCGACCTTGTTGAGGTTCACCGACAGCGCGGTCTTCGGGAGCAGGGTGCGTGAGGCCGCGTTCATGGTGCGCTCAAGGTAGTGAGGGATTCCGGAAGGGCATCGGGATCGATCCCCCTGGGTGGGTGCGACCGGGTCATGGCCTGGACGTCGAGCATCAGTTGACGCGTCTTGAACACGCGCACGCCACTATGGTAGTGCAGCAGATTGCGCAAGGGCTGCCGCAGGGCTTGCAGGCATGCGGCACAGGCACGCAAGGTGGGAACGAACGGTGCCGGGTCGTCCATGGCCTTCTGCAAGTCCAGCCACCGCTCGCCGGTGAGCGCGCTGTCATCGCCGCTTTGCGCAGGGCTCAGCCCGCTTTCGGGCACCAGCACATAGCGCCGCCGCGGGTCAAGATCGGTCAGTGCGCTGCTTTCCTGTGCCAGATCGGGCAACAGGCCGATGTCGCGCAGCAGCAGCAGTTCGAACGCGCGCAGCACCAGTTGCTGCGCATCGCTTTTCTCAGCCAGCAACTGCACAGCCGTAGTGAAGTGATCGAACAGGCGCTCGTGCGGATCATCTCGCGCCAGCAGGCGCATCAGCAACTCGTTGAGGTAACTGCCTGACAACAACGCCTCGCCTGTGGGCATGACGTGGCCACCCTGCCAGTGCGCCGCCTTGAGCGTGCGCACCTCGGCGTCACCCGTCCAGGAGACATGCAGTGGCTGCAGCGGCAGCAGTACAGGGCGGAACTGGGACGTGGGTCGCTTGACTCCCTTGGCCACAAGGGCGATCCGGCCATGGTGGCGGGTGAAGACCTCGAGCACCAGACTGGACTCACTCCAGTCGTAGCGGTGCAAAACGAATGCGGGCTCTTCGGAGAAACGTTTCAGGGCCATGGCATGCGGCCGTGCGCGACTACTCGTAGCCGAACGAGCGCACACGCGCATCGTCGTCAGCCCAGCCCGAGCGCACCTTCACCCAAAGCTCCAGGAACACCTTGCAGTCCCAGAGCTTTTCCAGTTCCTGCCGGGCTTCGGTGCCGATGCGCTTGAGTTTCTCGCCCTTCTCGCCGATGACCATGCCCTTGTGCCCTTCGCGCTCGACGACGATGGTGGCGGCGATGCGTTTGAGCGCGCCCTCCTCCTCGAACTTGTCGATGATCACGGTGGACGTGTAGGGCAATTCGTCGCCGGTCAGCCGGAACAGTTTTTCTCGCACCATTTCGGCGGCCATGAAGCGCTCGCTGCGATCGGTCAGGTCATCCGGGTCGTGCATCCAGGGCTGTTGGGGCAGGTATTTCTCGCAAATGCCGAACAGGCGCTCGATGTCCTTCGGCGTCTTGGCCGACATGGGCACGAACTCCGCGAACGGATGGCGCTCCTGCATGGAGCGCAACCACGGCGCCAGGTCACCCCGGCGGTGCACCAGGTCGAATTTGTTGGCCACCAGCATGGTGGGCACATTGGCGGGCAGCAGCGAAAGTACCTTGGCATCGGCCAGGTTGAAGTGCCCCGCCTCCACCACGAAGAGGATCAGATCCACGTCGTTCACGGCACCGAGCACGGTCTTGTTCAGCGCTCGGTTGAGCGCGTTGCCGTGCCGGGTCTGGAATCCCGGCGTGTCTACAAAGACGAACTGTGTAGGGCCCAGCGTGCGCATGCCGGTGATGCGGTGGCGTGTGGTCTGGGCCTTGCGCGAGGTGATGCTGACCTTCTGCCCCACCAGCGCATTGAGCAGGGTGGACTTGCCTACATTGGGCTTGCCGACGATGGCGACGTATCCACAGCGCTGAACGGCAGGATCCACCGGGGCAGACATGACAGATGTCTCGCTGGCGGGGGCATCGTCCGCGGCGGGCGGACTTGCGGAGTCCTTGCCCAGGACCCGGGCCAGCATGGCATCCAGATCGGGATTGGCGGGCGCGGGAGCAGGGGAAGCAGGCATGATATGTCTTCAGCGAGGCCGAATAGGTTGAGCCGCGGTCGGCGCGTCCGCTTCCGGGGACGTCGTCGCTGCAGCGAGAGGCGGTTGCGCCGTAAGGTGTTGCAGCATGGCAGCGGCTGCGGCTTGCTCACCCGCCCGGCGCGAGGCGCCAATGCCGCGCTCGCTGCGGCCGGTCTCGGAGACGGTGCATTCCACGTCGAACGTCTGCTTGTGCGCCTCACCCAGCGTGGCCACCACGCGGTAAACAGGCAGCCTCATTTTGCGCGCCTGCAACCACTCCTGCAATTCGGTCTTCGGGTCTTTCCCCATGGCACTCATCTGCGCGTTGAGTTCGATGCCGCTGTACAGCCGCCGAACCAGCGCGGCAGCGACGTCAAACCCGGCATCGAGGTAAACAGCGCCGATCACCGCCTCAAGCGCATCGGCCAGGATGGAGGGCCGCTTGTGCCCACCCGATCGCTTCTCTCCGTCACCCAGCCGCAGCCCCGCAGACAGCCCCAGATCGGAGGCGATCTGGAACAAGGTGTCCTGCTTGACGAGGTTCGCGCGCACCCGGGAGAGATCGCCCTCGGGCAATTGGCTGAGCCTCTCGAACAGAAGGCCGGACACGGCCAGACTCAGTACAGAGTCTCCCAGGAATTCCAGCCGTTCGTTGTGGTCGGCAGAGAAGCTGCGATGCGTCAGCGCGCGCTCAAGCAGGCGCGGATTGGCAAACGGATGCTCCAGGCGCTTTTGCAGCGCCAGCAACTCTGAGTTCAAAGGAACCTGCGTCCGCAATGGCGCTGCCGGCCCGTCGCGTTGATCACTTCGACCGGCCTTCGTACTTCATCACGAGATGGGCAGGCCCCGCGAGGTGGATCTCGCGCACGTAGGCAAACGACACCACGACGCGGTCGCCTTCCTTCCCTACCGCCAAGTCCTTGCCGGTGATGGTTCTGATGTCGTCGATGGCTGCGGCCTTGTCGAAGATGCTGCGCACCTCGGCCACTGTGGAACCTGCCGACGCCTTGTCGACCGCCTTCTGGACCGCGATGTACTCGATGTACGTGGGAGCGACCTGCGCCAGGATCACGCCCGAGTAGGCGAGCAGGATGCCCACGATGAGCAGGCCGAAAAAGGTCAGGCCCTGTTGTTGCCGTTTCAGTTTCATAGTCATCTTCCTCCTGAAGCTTGCATGTTCACTCGAACCGGCCGATGCGGCCGAGATCGCCAAAGTTCATCCAGACGAAAAATGCTTTGCCCACGATGTTGGCCTCCGGGACGAATCCCCAGTAGCGCGAGTCGAGGGAGTTGTCGCGATTGTCGCCCATCATGAAATAGTGACCCGCCGGCACCTTGCAGGTGACGCCCTCCACCGAGTAACGGCATTGATCGAGGAACGGGAAGTCCGAGGTGCGGTTGATGAAAGCGGCACGGTCGTCGTCGTTGAGCGTGTTGTAGCTGCGCGTGCCCAGCGTCTCGCGGAACTGGCGGGCATACCGCATCGTCTCGTTGTCGAAGAACTCGGGCTGCGCCGCCCGAGGTACCGGCTCGCCATTTACCGTGAGCTGCTTGTTCAGGTAGGCCACCTCGTCGCCGGGAACCCCGATCACCCGCTTGATGTAGTCCAGGCTGGGTTGCGGCGGGTAGCGGAACACCATCACGTCCCCACGCTGAGGATCGTGGTTGTCCCACAGCTTGGTGTTGAACACCGGCAGGCGCACTCCGTAGTGAAATTTGTTGACCAGAATCAGGTCGCCCACGCGCAGGGTGGGAATCATGGACCCCGATGGAATCTTGAAGGGCTCGTACAGGAATGATCGCAGCACAAATACCGCCAGGATCACCGGGAACAAGCCTGCAGTCCAGTCCAGCCACCAAGGTTGCGCGAGCAGCTTTTCGCGCGCCGTGTCCACATCACCCTCGATGTGAGTAAAGCCTTGTTTGAGCAAGGCCTCCTTGCGCTTCGCGTGCTCAACCATCAACTGTTGGGCTGCGCCACGGCGCCGCGGCAGGAACACCAGTTTTTCGGCCATCCAGTACACCCCGGTCACCGCAGTGGCCAGCATCAGCAACACAGCGAAGTTGCCCTCGACGACGCCGGTGTACCAGGCGCCAGCGTAGCCGGCAAACGCCGCAAGGATCACGGCAGTGATCGTTCCCATGACCGCCTGCATCAGTCCTGCACCTGCAAAATGGCGAGGAAAGCCTCCTGGGGCACTTCGACCGAGCCGATCTGTTTCATGCGCTTCTTGCCTGCTTTCTGTTTTTCGAGGAGTTTGCGTTTGCGCGTGATGTCGCCGCCGTAGCATTTTGCCAGCACGTTCTTGCGCAGTGCCTTGATGGTTTCTCGCGCAATCACGTTGCCGCCAATGGCCGCCTGAATCGCCACGTCGAACATCTGCCGGCTGATGATCTCACGCATCTTGGCCGCCACTGCGCGCCCCCGGTACTGCGCCTGCGTGCGGTGCACGATGATGGACAGCGCGTCGACCTTCTCGCCGTTGAGCAGGATATCGACCTTCACCACATCGGAGGCACGGTACTCCTTGAACTCGTAGTCCATCGACGCGTAGCCACGGCTGACCGACTTGAGCTTGTCGAAGAAGTCCAGCACGATCTCGCCCAGCGGCATGTCGTAGGTCAGCATGACCTGCTTGCCGTGGTAAGCCATGTTGAGCTGCAGGCCACGCTTCTGGTTGGCCAGGGTCATCACCGCGCCCACGTATTCCTGTGGCATGTACAGATGCACGGTCACGATGGGTTCGCGGATTTCCTCGATGCGCCCCTGGTCGGGCATCTTGGAGGGGTTCTCCACCATGATGACCTCGCCATCGGGCTTGACCACCTGATAGACGACGCTCGGGGCCGTGGTGATCAGATCCTGGTCGAACTCGCGCTCCAGGCGCTCCTGCACGATCTCCATGTGCAGCAGGCCGAGAAATCCACAGCGGAAGCCGAAGCCCAGCGCCTGCGAGACCTCTGGCTCGTAGTGCAGCGACGCATCGTTGAGCTTGAGTTTTTCCAGCGCATCGCGCAGCGCGTCGTACTGGTTGGCCTCGGTCGGATAAAGACCGGCGAACACCTGCGGCTGCACTTCCTTGAAGCCTGGCAGGGCCTCGGTCGCCGGACCGGCGTTGTTCGGCAGCTTTTTCTCCAGCGTGATGGTGTCTCCCACCTTGGCGGCCTGCAGCTCCTTGATACCGGCAATGATGTAGCCCACCTCACCCGCCTCCAGTACCTCACGGGACTCGTTGGCCGGCGTGAAGACACCCAGGTTGTCGGCGTTGTAGACCGTGTTGGTGGCCATCATCTTGAAGCGCTCGCCCTTGAGCAGGCGACCGTCCACCACGCGCACCAGCATGACCACACCCACATAGGCGTCGTACCAGCTGTCCACGATCATCGCGCGCAGCGGTGCGTCAGGCTTGCCGCGCGGCGGCGGGATGCGCGCCACCACGGCCTCCAGAATGTCTTGAACCCCCATACCCGTCTTGGCCGAGCAGGCAATGGCGTCGGTTGCGTCGATGCCGATCACGTCCTCGATCTCGCTCCTGGCGTTGTCCGGGTCGGCGTTGGGCAGATCCATCTTGTTGAGCACCGGCACCACCTCCACGCCCAGGTCCAGCGCGGTGTAGCAGTTGGCCACGGTCTGGGCCTCCACGCCCTGGCTTGCGTCGACCACCAGCAACGCGCCTTCGCATGCCGACAGGGAACGCGAGACCTCGTAGGAGAAATCGACATGCCCCGGTGTGTCAATCAGGTTGAGGTTGTACACCCGGCCGTCGCGGGCTTTGTACTTGAGCGCGGCGGTCTGGGCCTTGATGGTGATGCCACGCTCCTTCTCGATGTCCATGGAGTCGAGCACCTGCTCGCTCATTTCGCGATCAGACAGCCCACCGCACAGGGAGATGATGCGATCAGCGAGCGTGGACTTGCCATGATCGATGTGCGCGATGATCGAAAAATTGCGGATGTGATTCATCGGGAAAAAGCTCGGACACGAGAAAAACCGCGCGAACACGGGGAACGGGCGGCCATAAAAAAGGGCGCGTCAGCTGCTGACGCGCCCATAACCAACAATCAATGGCAACTGCGATAGTTGGGGTTTCATTGTAGGCAAAAAGCCCGTGATGCACACCACCGAACCAGCGTCGTCACCTTGTTGCAGCGCAGCAACATCCGAGTTACTCACAGCCTGTCCACAGGGCGCTCAAAGAGTCCATTGGACGGCTGTGGATGACCGGGACGGTGAGCGGCAACACTCCCACATCGTGGGTTTGGCAAGCACATCGGCACAGGAATCTGTTCAGAACGGCCGCCATTTTAGCGAATTCGGTCATGAGCACGGCAATGATTGTGAGCAATCACTAACAAATTGGGCGGGGACAGCTTGATCGCATCAGGAAAACCCGGTGTGGCGAATCGGCCACCTTCAAAAAAATCCCCCCAATCCCAATCGGGACGGGGGGTTATTGGCAGGTCGACGGCGCTTCAGCGTGGTGCGCGTATGACGGCGTACTGCGCCCACTCACCACGGCGGAACAGCACATTCACCGGTCTGGATTTCTCCAGTTTGGCGAGGGCCGCCTCCACTTCCTTGACACTGGTGGTCTCCGTGTTGGCGATCGCCACGATCACATCGCCCTCGCGCAAGCCTGCGCGTGCGGCCGGCCCTTCTGCGGAAGCCACGCGCACACCACCCCGGATGTTGATCGCCTTCTTCTCGGCGGCTGTCAGCTCCGTCAGGCTCAGGCCGAGCGACTGCAGCGCATTGCTTGACTGCGCCTTGGGGGGTTCGGGCGCCGCAGCACGGGTATCCGGGCGCTCGGGTTCAAGTTCAGCCACCGTGATCGAGAGCTCACGCTGGCTGCCGCGTCGAAACACCGTCATGCTGCTCTTGTTCCCGGGCTTGGTATTGCCTACCAGGCGCGGCAGGTCCACCGATTTGTCGACATCCTTGCCGTCAAACTTCAGGATGATGTCGCCCGGCTCCACACCAGCCCTGGCTGCGGGCGAGTCCGGCTCTACGCCACGCACCAGCGCGCCTTTGGGTTGGCCCAGGCCGATCGACTCGGCCACCTCCTTGCTGACCTGATCGATCTGCACGCCGATGCGCCCGCGCGTCACACGCCCCGTCGTCCGCAGCTGGTCGGACACACGCACAGCCTCGTCGATTGGAATGGCAAACGAGATACCCTGAAACCCACCAGAGCGCGAATAGATCTGGCTGTTGATTCCGACCACCTCACCGCGCATGTTGATCAGCGGGCCACCTGAGTTACCGGGGTTGATCGCCACATCGGTCTGGATGAAGGGAAGGAAGTCGCCGGTGTCGCGCTGCTTGGCACTCACGATGCCCGCCGTCACCGTGTTCTCCAGGCCAAAGGGCGATCCGATGGCCATGACCCATTCACCCACCCGCAGGCGGTTGATATCGCCGATCTTCACGGCGGGCAGACCGGTGGCCTCGATCTTGACCACCGCCACATCGGTGCGTTTGTCCGCCCCCACGAGCCTGGCCTTGAATTCACGCTTGTCCGGCAGCGTGACGATGAGCTCGTCGGCGCCGTCCACCACGTGGGCGTTGGTCATGATCAGGCCGTCGGCGCTCAGCACGAATCCTGACCCGACACCGCGTGGTTGCGCTTCATCTGAAGGCCCTGGGCGCGGGCCGCGCGGCGTCATGCCGGGCGGAATCGGAATGCCGAAGCGCTTGAAGAATTCCAGCATCTGCTCATCAGGCGTACCTCCCCGGCTTTCCGCGCTGGCTCGCTCCAGGGTGCGGATATTGACCACGGACGGTCCCACCAGGTCCACCAGATCGGTGAAATCGGGCAGCCCACGCACGCTGGCGGTCGGCGGCACTGTCGGCACCTGAACGGTCTGGGCATGCAATGACGAAGGCAGGGTCAGTCCACCGCCAGCCAGCACGGCGACGGCCAGCGCCGCCTTCAACGGGTTTTGAACCAAGGGGGTGTGCGTCATCGTGATCCTTTACACAAACACCAAACAACCGATCTCGTCGGGACAGGCAACGGGGTCGGGCCTGGCCCCTGTCGACAGGAGTACGGCAACAACTACCGCGTGCGTTCCAACGCCATCGCGAAGCGCCGCAGCGTGGCAGTGGGCACTTCACCCAGCACGGTCAGCCAATGATCGCCCACGCGGCGATTGACCGAGTGCGTGGCCCCTACCACCGCAGAAGACTCCTGCGTATGCCGTTGCGCATCGAACGGTTCGACGAACAGCGACACCGAGGCCAGCCCGTCGGAAAACACCCATTGCATGGGCGCCATACCAGGGGCTGGCGCGCCAGCACTGGTCGCTTCCCGGGTATGGCAGCTCATGGGCATGAAGCCCGGCACGGACTCGCCCAGGCGCCAGCCCTCCGCCTCGGGCGTCGTCTTTCTCAAAAGGGGTTTGTGCACCTCATAGCCGCGGGTGTCTCTCATGAGCCGCTTGAGCTTCTCCATGCTCACCGGCGCGTCCAGCTGCAACTCGGAGAATGCCACCTGCTCCAGTACGGCTCCCTGATCGCCCAGGGTCTGCAACTTCACCACCAGGCCCGTCTGCTGCTCGGACCAGATGCGATAGCCGAAACGCAATTCGTCGCGCGGAAGAATCTCAACCATGTCGGCCAGATGCCCGGCCACGCGCTGCACGCCGACTTCTCGTGCACTGTAGAACTGCGCGATCTGGTTGCCTGGTTTGCCCAACAGTTCAGGGAACATGCCCAGCGACTCGCGCTTTTCAACAAACGCGGTTTTCGCCTCAGGCACGAAGGTGATGACTTCCTTGTTGCGCCGAATCGTGGTGCGGGGCGCACCTGTCAGCGTGTCGACGCGCTCCATCTGTTGCGTGCCATCGCAGACATGCCAGATTTTCGAGGCCGACATGGCCGCCCCCGCCGACACCACCAGCGTGCCGATATAGGCTCGCTGCCGAGAGGCTTCATGCATGCGCGTGAGCCATTCGTTGACGCTGCGCGCGCCATCAGGGGAAGGGGATGCATTCTGCGCATACACCGGCGCCATGACACCACAAGCAAACGCCATCAATGCGGCTGCGCCACGACGCCGCATGCCCCGTCGCCCATGCGGGGGCATGGGCGGCAGCACCGAGCGCACATGACCACCGTCGGAGAACCAGGGAAAGGCGAATGTCATGGTGCTTCAGCGTCCCGCGGCATCGTACGTGGCACTGCGAATGAAGCCCGTGGGCATCTGCAGGGCGGACATGCCACCATTCTGACGGTGCTCGGCCAGCAGTTCTTCGAGGCGGGCGTCACGGATCAGAGGCCCTTGCCCGGTGTTGACCACCACAGTCGTGGATGGCGCGGACTCGGGCGCCGTTGCACGAGGTGCCACCACCGCTGCGCTTGCAGAGACAGCGGCAGGTGCAGCGGCAAGCTGAGGGCCACCGCCTCCAGTGCTGGAGGGCGCGCCGCTCAAGACAGTCCAGCTGACGGCCACAACCGCAGCCAGCGAAGCCATGCCGGCCAGCAATTGCCAGCGGAAGACCGCATCGTTGGCTGCCATGGCGCGCACAGGAATGGCCGAAGGCATCGGCACCGCAATGGGCGCCGTCTCGGACACCAACCGCCCTCGCACCGCGGCAAGAAAGTCACCAGGTGGCTGAGCGGCGAACGTTGCCGACCGGTCACCCCGCAGCACATCGCCAATCACTTGATAGCTGTGCCAGTCCGCCAGGACCTCCGCAGGGTCATCCTTTGCGGCAAACAGCGCATCGAGTTGCCCGGCATCGCTCTCTCCGTCCACGAGCGCGGACAGCACGTGCCGCGGCAAATGACGGCCTTCGTCATCCGGAGAATTCAAACTGACTTGTACGGCATTCATGATGTCTTCCTGAACTTCCCGATTCCCGGGGCAAGCGGTGGCCATTGTGAACGGCTACCCTGCCCACTACCAGCGCTTGCCCGTCTGGCGCTCCAGCATCGGTTTGATGCGCGCTGAAATCGCCTCGCGCGCCCGGAATATCCGGGAACGCACCGTGCCGATGGGGCATTCCAGCGCCGTGGCAATTTCCTCGTAACTCATGCCCTCGATTTCGCGCAGGGTGATCGCCATGCGCAACTCTTCGGGCAGCGCATCCATGGCGGCATTGACCGCCTGGGCGATTTCCTTGCTGGCGAGCACCGCTTCGGGCGTCTCGGCATCGGCCGCTCCCGAATTTAGTTCGCGTTCGGGTCCGGAAGTTTCATCATCCTCCCCGGTTTTCATCTGCGACTGGAAAACCAGCGGGTCGCGCTTGAGTTCCAGAAGCTGCTTTTTGGCCGTGTTGACCGCAATGCGGTACAGCCAGGTGTAGAACTGGGCGTCGCCCCGGAACTGGGCAAGCGCACGGTAGGCGCGAATGAAGGTTTCCTGGGCAATGTCCTGCACGAGATCGGTGTCACGAACCATGCGCCCGATCAGTCGCTCCACTCGCCGCTGGTATTTCACGACCAGCATCTCGAATGCCCGCTGCTCCCCCGCGAGCGTGCGCTGCACCAGCATGACATCGCTGTCGGGCGGCGGTGGAGCGGTATGGTCTTCGAGTGTCATGCGCGCGGAAATATAACCCAGGCCTTGCGCCCCATCAGTTGCGCACGACCAGCGCGCGGCGCAAGTCGTGCCAGCGTTCCGGATTCCGTGCACGCTCTGCCCAGACCCAGCGCGTGAGCGCGTCCGCGTTGTGCAGACGCAGCAGGACGCGGGTTTGCAGATCGACCACCAGTTCCACGCGCTGCAGTGGTGCCCCCTCGGGACAGGATGCACTGCACCACATCCAGCCGCCCCGGGTCTGCGCGTGGGCTTCCCACGACAACTGGCCCGTCGGAGAGCGCCACCAGCTCCATGCGGCAAAGAACAGCCAGACCGCCCAGGCAGCGGCGCCCCACACGCCATGCCACACCCGCTGCGACGCCGCGTACACAGACCATGCTCCCAGCACCAGAGCCCCCACCGCAGCCAGTGCCACCAGAACCCAGCCGTAGAAGCGGCAGCGCCCCACCGGAAACGACACCGATGGGGCGCTGCGCATTCGGACTCGAAAAAAGCGGTGTATGCGGCTTGTTCAAACGCGGCGGAACACCAGCGTGCCGTTGGTGCCGCCGAAGCCAAAGTTGTTCTTCATTGCCACGTCAATCTTCAAGTCCCGCGCGGTGTTGGCACAGTAGTCCAGATCACACTCTGCATCCTGATTGAAGATGTTGATGGTGGGCGGCACCTTCTGATGGTGAAGCGCCAGTACGGTGAACACCGACTCGATGCCCCCGGCCCCACCCAGAAGGTGGCCGGTCATCGATTTGGTTGAACTGACCACCATGTGCTTCGCATGGTCACCCAGCGCGGCCTTGATGGCATTCGTTTCGTTGATGTCCCCCAGCGGTGTGGAGGTGCCGTGCGCATTCAGGTAGTCGACCTGATCCGGATTGACGCCTGCATTCCGCATGGCGCTCAACATGGCACGGCGAGGGCCGTCCATGTTGGGGGCCGTCATGTGCCCCGCGTCGGCGCTCATGCCGAATCCGCTCAGTTCCGCGTAAATCTTCGCGCCGCGTGCCTTGGCGTGCTCGTATTCTTCGAGCACCATCACGCCCGCACCCTCGCCCAGCACAAAGCCATCGCGGTCCTTGTCCCAGGGGCGCGACGCCGTCTTCGGGTCGTCATTGCGTGTCGACAAGGCTCGCATGGCCGCAAAGCCACCAATGCCCAAAGGAGACACCGTGGCCTCGGAGCCTCCGGCGATCATCACGTCGGCGTCACCATATTCGATCATGCGACCAGCTTCGCCGATGCAGTGCAATCCTGTAGTACACGCTGTGACGATGGCGATATTCGGACCCTTGAAGCCGAACTTCATCGAAACATGGCCAGAGATCATGTTGATGATCGATGCCGGTACAAAAAAAGGCGTGATGCGGCGTGGTCCACGATTGGTGAGCTCGGTGTGCGTCTCCTCGATCAGTGGCAGACCACCAATGCCCGAGCCAATCACGCAACCGATGCGAGTGGCCTGCTCCTCGCCCAGTTGGTCACCGATGGGAAGGCCCGAATCCGCAACCGCCTGCATGGAGGCAGCCACGCCATAGTGGATGAAGGTGTCCATCGTCCGCGCTTCCTTGGCGGTGATGTACTCCTCCAGATTGAACCCTCTGACTTCTCCTGCGAACTTGCAGGCGAAATTCGACGCATCGAACCTCGTGATGAAATCGATGCCGGATTGACCGGCCAGGAGGTTGGCCCAGGAATCGGCCGCCGTGTTGCCCACGGGGCTGACGCATCCCAGGCCGGTCACGACGACACGGCGACGGCTCATCGGTTTTTCAGGCCTTCTGGTTGGCCAACGCGTAGTCGATGGCTTTTTGAACCGTGGTGATCTTTTCGGCTTCTTCGTCGGGAATCTCGATACCGAATTCGTCTTCCAGCGCCATCACCAGCTCAACCGTGTCCAGCGAATCGGCGCCCAGGTCGGCCACGAAGGCCTTTTCGTTGGTGACCTGCCCCTCTTCCACACCGAGTTGTTCGGCAATGATTTTCTTCACACGTGCTTCGATATCGCTCATAGGTCCCTCTGAGGGTGGTTGAAATACAGGCCGCCATTTTAGCCGTGCCGGGGAGATGACCCCGGATGGCCCGCCGGGCGGCTGGCTCGACGCTAGGAATCCATGCAGTGCGCAGACTCAGGACATGAACATGCCGCCATTGACGTGCAATTCCTGCCCCGTGACATAGGCGGCCTGGGGGCTGGCGAGATAGGCCACCGCATGCGCGATGTCGGCCGGCTTGCCCAGGTGACCCAGTGGAATCTGTCCCAGCAGCGCTTTCTGCTGCTCTTCCGGCAAGGCAGCCGTCATGTCGGTTTCGATGAAGCCCGGAGCCACGCAGTTGACAGTGATGCTGCGACTGCCCAACTCGCGCGCCAGCGCGCGCGTCATGCCAGCCACTCCGGCCTTGGCGGCCGCGTAGTTGGCCTGCCCGGCGTTGCCCGAAGCACCCACCACACTGGTTATGCTGATGATGCGGCCATAGCGCTGCTTCATCATGGGGCGGATCACCGCCCGGCTCATGCGAAACACGGCTTTCAGGTTGGTGTCGAGCACCGCATCCCAGTCGTCGTCCTTCAGGCGCATGGCCAGCATGTCCCGCGTGATGCCGGCATTGTTCACCAGCACCTGCAGGCCGCCGTGGGTTTTCACGATCTCGTCGATCAGCGCCTCGGCCGCCAGCGCATCGTTCACATCGAGTTTCGCGCCCCGGCAACCGCTGCCAGCCCCTGGCGCCGTGGCGAGCGTCGCACCGATCCGGGCGGCCCCTTCGTCGCTGGTGGCGGTCCCGATCACGGTCAGACCACGGGTCGCCAGCTCCGAAGCGATGGCGGCGCCAATACCCCGCGAAGCGCCGGTGACCAAGGCCACCTGGCCAGCAAACTTGATTTCAGACATGGGGGCTTCTCCAAGCGTCAGGCCAGCAGGGCCCGGACTTCCGCGAGTGTGGCGGGGTCGAAAAGGGCCGCGCCGGTGAGGGATGGATCGACCCGCTTGACCATTGCGGTCAGTACCTTGCGCGGACCGCACTCAACCACGGTATCGATGCCGCGCACCTTGATCGCCCCCACGCACTCCACCCAGCGCACCGGCCCGAAGGCCTGACGGTACAGCGCGTCACGGATTCGATCGGGGTCGGACTCCACCGCGACATCGATGTTGTTGATCACCGGGATCAGCGGCAGCGCAAAGGGCGTCTCGGCGAGTCGTTCCTTGAGCTTCTCCGCAGCCGGCTTCATCAGACTCGAATGGAACGGCGCAGACACCGGCAACGGCAAAGTGCGTTTCGCGCCGCCTGCCTTGAGCACTTCGCAGGCCTTGTCGACGGCGGCCCTGCTGCCCGCGATCACCGTCTGCACCGGGTCATTGAAGTTCACGGCTTCCACCACTTCAGCGCTACCGGGTCCGAAGCTCGCCTGGGCTTCGCGGCAGCCGGCTTCCACGGCGTCGGCACCAAGACCCAGCACGGCAGCCATTGCGCCCGCACCCGAGGGCACTGCGTCCTGCATGGCCTGCGCCCGGAATCGCACCAACGGCACCGCTTGTGCCAGCGTCAGCGCACCGGCAGCCACCAGTGCGGAGTACTCACCCAGCGAATGCCCGGCCACCACCGAAGGCTGTGCGCCTCCTTCCGCGCACCAGACCCGCAATGCGGCGATGCCCGCGACCAGCATCACCGGCTGGGTATTGACGGTCATGGCCAGCACGTCGGCCGGGCCTTCATGGATCAGCCTGCCCAGGTCTTCGCCCATGGCATCCGAGGATTCCTTCAGCGTCTCCCGCACGGCCGGATGGTCGCCCCAGGCATCGAGCATGCCCACCGCCTGAGAACCCTGGCCCGGGAACACAAAAGCAAATTTCTTCATGAGATATTTCAATGCAGAGAGGAGAGCGAAACCGCTGTCCGTCAGAAATCAAGCAGCGCCGAACCCCAGGTGAATCCACCGCCCACGCCCTCCAGCATCAGCGTATCGCCCGGCTTCACCATGCCGCCCCGCACCGCGTGGTCCAGCGCCAGCGGGATCGAAGCGGCCGACGTGTTGCCATGCTGATCCACAGTGACCACCAGCTTGTCCAGTGGAAGTTTGAGCTTGCGCGCCGTGCTGTGCATGATGCGGATGTTGGCCTGGTGAGGGATCAGCCAGTCGATGTCCTCGGTGCTCCTGCCCGCCTTGGCCAGCACGGTGCGCGCCGTTTCCTCGAGCACGCCCACCGCCAGCTTGAACACCGCCTGACCATCCATCTTGAGCAAGGGGTCGCCCAGGATCCGGCCACCCGACACATGGCCCGGCACACACAGGATGCCCGTGTGCTTGCCATCGGCATGAATGTCCGTGGCCAGGATGCCGGGGACGTCCGAGGCTTCCAGCACCACCGCGCCAGCGCCATCGCCGAACAGCACACAGGTCGTGCGGTCGTTGAAGTCGAGCAGGCGGCTGAATATCTCGGTCCCCACCACCAGCGCCTTGCGCGCGCTGCCCGAACGGATGAGCGCGTCCGCCACGGTCAGCGCATAGATGAAGCCACTGCACACGGCCTGTACGTCGAACGCCGGGCATCCCGCGATCCCCAGCTTGTGCTGCAGGATGGACGCGGTGGAAGGAAACACCATGTCGGGCGTGGAGGTGGCGACGATGATCAGATCAATCTCACCTTTGGCGACACCGGCGGCGTCCATCGCCTGAAGACAGGCCTCGGCGGCCAGATCGCTGGCGTACACGCCATCAGCCACGAAGTGGCGCGCCCGGATACCGGTGCGCTCCACGATCCAGTCATCGCTGGTCTCCACACCACGAGGGGCCAGCATGGTCACCATGTCGGCGTTGGTCAGTCGCTGGGGAGGCAGGCTGCTGCCGGTGCCAGTGATGCGGGCGTAGCGTGTCATGCGGGACGACTCGGAATATTCAAATGGTCGGGATGCTCTTCAATTCGCTCGGCACGGACTCCGGCGAAATCAGTGGCCGGGCGTGGGCGATGCGTTCCCGCACGTTGTCCAGCAACTGATTGTGGGCCGCATCATAAGCCCGACCAAGTGCCTGCTCGAACGCAAAGGCGTCGGCCGATCCGTGGCTCTTGAACACCAGCCCCTGCAGGCCGAGCAGCGCAGCACCGTTGTAGCGCCGGTGATCAACCCGGTCTTTGAACGACTTTAGAACCGGATAAGCGACGATTGCACTCATTTTCCGCAAAAGGCTCCGGGAAAACTCCTCGCGGATGAAGCCGCTGATCATCGACGCCAGCCCCTCGCTGGCCTTGAGCGCCACATTGCCCACGAAACCGTCGCAGACCACGATATCGGTGGTTCCCCTGAAGATGTCGTTGCCCTCGATGTTGCCGATGAAGTTCAGATCGCCGGTGTTGGCGGCATTTCGGAGCAGAACGCCAGCCTGTTTGATGACTTCACTGCCCTTGATGACCTCTTCGCCCACGTTCAACAAGCCAACGCTGGGCTCCTTGCGCCCTGTGGAGGCCGCCACAAGCGCCGAACCCATGACGGCAAACTGCAGCAGGTGTTCGGCCGTGCAGTCGACGTTGGCGCCCAGGTCGAGCACGGTGGTGGCACCACCCCGAGCGTTGGGCAACTGGGTGGCGATGGCCGGGCGGTCGATGCCGTCCAGGGTCTTGAGGACGTAGCGGGCAATCGCCATCAGGGCACCTGTGTTGCCCGCCGACACCGCAGCCTGGGCCTCGCCCGCCTTGACCTGGTTGATGGCCACGCGCATCGAGGAATCCTTCTTGCGGCGCAACGCCACCTCCACCGGGTCGTCCATGGTGACGATCTCGCTGGCGGACACCACGCTGCAGCGCACGTTGTTGAGCACGTGGGGCCAAGCCTTGAGTTCCGCAGGCTTGCCCACAAGCAGCAAATGCGCCTGCGGGTGACTGGAGAGGAAGGCAGCACAAGCGGGCATGGTCACCGCCGGCCCGACATCGCCTCCCATGCAATCCACAGCGATGGTGATCATGGCAACAACATCCCGGATCGGGCGCTCAACGCACCCCAAGAATGAAAAAAGCCCGCATGCTGCATGCGGGCCAGTGTCTCAAAGGCCAACCGGGAACCCCGTTCGCGACACCGCGGCGAGGCCCGTGGCAACCCGCCATCAGGCTTCGGACTTGTTTTTCAGTACCTGGCGGCCCCGGTAAAAACCGTTCGGGCTGATGTGGTGGCGCAGGTGGGTCTCGCCGGTCGTCGGTTCGACGGCGATGCCGGGCACGTTCAGCGCGTTGTGCGAACGGTGCATTCCACGCTTGGAAGGGGATTTTTTGTTTTGCTGAACAGCCATGATGGGCTCCTGAAATCGGTAGGGTCAAACGGAATGGCACAAACGGAGCACTGTGGCCGCCCCGCTCAACCGGTCGTGCGCCTGACCAGAGCCGGTCAACAGACCGTGCAAATGGGTGCCAGCGCAAAGCCAAGCATTATAGCCCGAAGGCAGGCATCCCATGAAACGCGGCTTTTTCAGGATCCCCTGGCTTCACTTTTTCATCCGGGCCAGCTCGGCAAACGGGTTCTTCGGCGTCGAGATGGCATCGTCCGCCTCCTCACCGATGTCGCCCACCTGCATCCGGACCGGCATCGGGCAGACTTCGTGCATGGGCACAAGCGGCAGGGCCATCAGCAGTTCATCTTCCAGCACATCCAGCAGGTTGGGACGGGGCTCGAGGGCCAGCAGGTCTTCTTCACAGTCATCGTCCTGCGCCTCGGCAGCCGCCTCGTCGGTCACGAAGCGGAACCAGCGATCCACCACCAGGGGCAACTCCACAGGCCCAAGGCAACGCTGGCAGGTCAGGGACATGCGCACATCCGCCTGCAGGTGCAGCCAGACCGCCGACTCGTCGCCGCCAGCCCCCGGCCGCAACTCCCCCCGAGCGAGCCAGCGGACCGGCTCCGATGCGGCCGATGCGCCCGGCGCGCGCTCAGCATGCAGGCGCGCGAACGTCGAGAGCGGCTCCTCGGCTCGCAGACTCGCCCCGGCCTGGGCAAATGCTCGCATGTCCAGGCGCCGGGGATTCCAGGCGATCTTGGGGGCGTTTTTCATCCAGGGAGTGTAAAAGAATGCGGGGAGAATACCGGGATGACACCTGCCCCCGACACGTCTTCGCCCGCATCGTCGCGCGCCCTCATCCTTGGTTCCACATCGCGCTACCGACATGCACTGTTGTCGCGTCTAGGGGTGCCGTTCGAAGCCGTGGCGCCCAACGTGGATGAAACGCCGGGGCCGGGCGAAAAGCCGGCCGATCTTGCGCTGCGCCTGGCGCTCGCCAAAGCCCGTGACGTCGCGCGAGTCCACCCTCAAGCGGTGGTGATCGGCAGCGATCAGGTCGCCGACCTGCACGGAGAACCGCTGGGCAAGCCCGGCACCCACGAACGCGCCGTGGCCCAACTGCGGCGCATGCGGGGCCAGACCGTGGTGTTTCAAACCGCGCTCGCGGTGGTCTGCCTGGCCACCGGGTTCGAGCGCAGCGACATCGCCGCAGTGCGCGTGGTGTTTCGCGACCTGAGCGACGACGAAATCGAACACTATCTGCACGCCGAGCAACCGTATGACTGCGCCGGCAGCGCCAAGAGCGAGGGGCTGGGCATCGCTTTGCTGGAGCGCATCGACAACGACGACCCGACCGCGCTGGTGGGATTGCCTCTGATCCGCACCTGTCACATGATCCGCGCTGCGGGAGTGAAGATACTGTGAGCGCCCACTCCGAAAAGCACGGTGCCCTTTATGTGGTTCCCACACCGCTGGACTTCGGCATGGATCTGGAGACGCCGGCCTCGCCCGGGCAATGGCTGCCAGCCGAAACGCTTGCCACCGCCTGCCGCCTCACGCACTGGATCACGGAGAACGCCAAAAGCACGCGCGCCTTTCTCAAACGGGTGAATGGCATCGCACCACTGGCCGTGCCGCTTCAGGAGCAGCACATCACCGAGTTGCCGCGCGCGGCGCACAAGAAGGGCGACCACGCCCCCGAGACCGCCGGCGACGCCATCGCACGCGCACTGCTGGCACCCGCCCTGCTCGGCCACGACGTGGGCCTGGTGAGCGAGGCCGGCATGCCCGCCATCGCCGACCCGGGCAGCTCCATCGTGCGGGCCGCCCATGCCCTGGGCCTGCAGGTGATCCCCCTCACGGGCCCGGTCTCGCTGATGCTGGCGCTGTCCGCGAGCGGGCTCAATGGGCAGAACTTCGCCTTCGTCGGCTACGTGCCGCAGGAACCCGGCGAGCGGGCCCGTCGCCTGCGTGAACTGGAGGATCTGGCGCTCAAAACCGGGCAGACGCAGATGTTCATAGAAACCCCCTACCGCAACACCAGCTTGCTCCAGGCCCTGTTGCAGACGCTGCATCCCCACACCCGGCTGGCGGTGTGCGGCGCGCTCACGCTGCCGCAGCAGGCCAGCCGCAGCGCACTGGTGAGCGAATGGAAGCGGGATCAGCGCCTCAAGGAACGCCTGCCGCTGGACGCACCGTGCGTGTTCCTGCTCGGCAGGTGATCTCTGCCGGACGCATCAAAGCCCGAGGCGCTTGAGGTGGGCGCGCACCGAGCCACTGAGCTCGGCGTTGGCCAGGGCGAGGTCAATCGTGGCCTCCAGAAAACCTTCCTTGCTGCCGCAGTCGTAGCGTTGGCCCGCGTAGCGGTACGACTGCACCTTTTCCTTGCCGATGAGCGCGGCGATGCCATCGGTGAGCTGGATTTCTCCGCCGGCACCCCGCGGCTGGCGGCGGATGCTTTCGAACACGGCAGGCGTGAGCACATAGCGTCCCGCCACCGCGAGGGTGGACGGTGCCACGTCAGGCGCCGGCTTCTCCACCATGGCGAACACTTCGGCCAGCGCCTGCGACGCGCCATGCACGTCGACGACACCATAGCGGCGCGTTTCCGCGCGGGGCACATCCTGCACCGCGAGCACGGTACCAGGGCTCGATTCATAGGCCTGGACCATCTGCTGCAGCACGGTGGGACCCCCCTTCGCCTGGTTCTTGCCCATCATCAGGTCGTCGGCCAACAGCACTGCGAACGGCTCGTTTCCGACCAGACGCTCGGCGCAGAGCACCGCATGCCCCAGGCCCAGAGCCCGCGGCTGGCGCACGTAAACGCAATCCATGTCGTCGGGCTTGATGGAATGCACCAGCTCCAGCAGCGCGCTCTTGCCAGCGGCTTCGAGCTCCATCTCCAGTTCGTAGGCCGTGTCGAAGTGGTCTTCGATCGCGCGCTTGTGGCGGCCGGTTACAAAGATCATTTCGCGAATACCCGCCGCGTAGGCCTCCTCAACCGCGTACTGGATCAGCGGTTTGTCCACCACGGGCAGCATTTCCTTGGGAATGGCCTTGGTAGCGGGCAGAAAGCGGGTGCCCAGGCCACCCACAGGGAACACGGCTTTTCGAATCGTCGTCATGTGTGCACTATCTCCCGGACAGCGAAGGTGAAACAGCCCCCATGATAGCCATCACGCTGCCTGCACACCGAGCCGCTACACTGGTTCGCGTTACCCGCGCAGCCGGCGCGGCGAGCCTTCACCGTCACACTGCATATGAGCATCACCCCCGTCATTCTTTGCGGCGGCTCCGGCACCCGCCTGTGGCCACTGAGCCGTCAGAGTTTCCCGAAGCAGTTCGTTCCCCTGGTGGGCGACAAGAGCCTGCTGCAACTGACCCTGGCCCGACTGGCCTGGTGCGACAACCCGGTGATCTGCGTGGCGTCAGAGGACCACCGCTTTCTGGTGGCTGATGCCATCGAGGCGGAAAAGATCTCCGGCCAGGTGCTGCTGGAACCCGCCGCGCGCAATACCGCAGCGGCCATGGCGCTGGCAGCCTTGCTGGCCCGGTCGGCCGACGATGCCGACCCGCTGCTGCTGTTCTGCCCGTCCGACCACCACATCCCCGATGCCGCAGCGTTCGCCCGCACCGTGCAGCAGGGCGTGCCAGCCGCCGAGGCCGGCGCCATCGTCACTTTCGGCGTGGTGCCCAGCTTCCCCAGCAGCGCCTATGGCTACATCCAGCAAGGCGATGACCGCGCCGACGGCAGCCGCACGGTGGCCCGCTTCATCGAGAAACCCGCGCCCGACGCCGCGCAAGCCTTGCTGTTGCAGGGCAACGTGCTGTGGAACGCCGGCATCTTCCTCACCCGTGCCAGCACCTTGATCGCTGCGCTCGCCCGGCACGCCCCCGACATCCTGCAAGCCTGCGAGACGGCCATGGCCCAGCCCCGGCAAGACACCGTGGGGCAGATCCGTTTCGTACGCCCAGAAGCCGATCCCTTTCTCGCATGTCGTCCCCAAAGCATCGACTACGCCGTGATGGAGCCGCACGATGACGTGGCCGTGGTCCCATTCCAGGGCCAGTGGAGCGACGTGGGCAGCTGGAACGCGGTAGCCGAACTGAGCCCCGCCGACGGCGACGGCAACCGCGTCACCGGGCAGGGGCATGTGCTGAACGCGCGCAACACCTTCATCCACGCGCCCGGTCGCGCCGTGGTGGCGCTGGGCACGCAGGACCTGCTGATCATCGACACGCCCGACGCCTTGCTGGTAGCCCAGCGCGACCACGCCGAACAGGTCAAGGACGTAGTAGCTCTGCTATCGCAACGCAAGATCCCGCAGGCGGCCATGCACCGCCGCGTGGCCCGTCCCTGGGGCTGGTACGACAGCGTCGACGTGGGTGAACGTTTCCAGGTCAAGCGCATCGGCGTGAAGCCCGGCGCATCGCTCAGCCTGCAGAAGCACCACCACCGCGCCGAGCACTGGATCATCGTCAAAGGCACAGCCGAGATCACCCGCGGCAAGGAGGTCTACCTGCTGTCGGAGAACCAGTCGACCTACATTCCCATTGGCGAGGTGCATCGGCTGCACAACCCGGGCAAGATGGCGCTGGAGATGATCGAGGTGCAGTCGGGCAGCTACCTGGGCGAAGACGACATTGTGCGGCTGGAGGACGTCTACGGTCGTCACTCCGACGCCACCGACAAGAAGTGACGGTGACATCCATGAAGATCCTGCTCACCGGCGGCGCGGGCTACATCGGCAGCCACACGGCCATCGGTCTGATCGAGGCTGGCTTCGAGCCCGTGGTGCTGGACAACTTCGCCAACAGCCACCCGGTGGTGCTGGATCGCCTGGCACACATCACCGGCCACACTCTGCCGTTGGAGCGGGGCGACGTGCTGGATACACCCTGGCTGGAAGACGTATTGCGCCGCCACCGCCCGGTCGGGGTGGTGCATTTCGCTGGCGACAAGGCCGTCGGCGAAAGCGTGGCGCAGCCACTGAAGTACTTCCACAACAACATCGGCGGCGCGGTCAGCCTGCTGCGTGCGATGGAAACCGTGCATGCGGAAGACGCCTACGCCGCACCCACACTGGTGTTCTCGAGCAGCGCCACGGTGTACGGCGACCCGGCCTCCGTGCCGATCACCGAGGACTTTCCTCGCAGCCACACCAACCCCTACGGCCACAGCAAGCTGGTCATCGAGGACATGCTCAGCGCCTTGTGCCTGGCCCGCCCGGCCTGGCGCGTGGGCACGTTGCGCTACTTCAACCCGGTGGGCGCGCACCCGAGCGGCCTGATTGGTGAGGACCCGGCCGGCATTCCCAACAACCTCATGCCCTACGTGGCCCAGGTGGCGGTGGGCCAGCGCGAGCACCTCAACGTGTACGGCAACGACTACCCCACGCCCGACGGCACCGGCGTGCGCGACTACATTCATGTGCAGGATCTGGCCGCCGGCCATGTGGCTGCGCTCAAGGCGCTGCTGGGACGGGGCGAGCGATTCACGGTGAACCTGGGCACGGGCCGCGGCTACAGCGTGCTCGACGTGGTGCGCGCGTTCGAGAAGGCCAGTGGCCGCCCCGTGCCCTACAGGATCGCGCCGCGTCGTGCGGGCGACGTGGCCCAGTGCTGGGCCGACCCGGCGCGTGCCCGGCAATTGCTGGGCTGGCAGGCGCGGCACACGCTGGACGAAATGTGCGCTGACGCCTGGCGCTGGCAGAGCGGCAACCCGTCGGGCTACCGCAGCTGAACACCCGCGGCGCGTGCCGCGAGAAAGATGCCTTCACCCACGCTGGCGCCAAAGCGCTTGGCCAGGCGCAGACCGACGTTCTCGCGCTGCGTGTAGTCCACGATTTCTTCGGCCTTGACGATTTCACGCGCCACGTAGTCGAGGTTGCCCAGACCATCGGCCAGGCCCAGCTTGACCGCCTGCTGGCCGTTCCACACCAGGCCGCTGAAGGTGTCGCCGTTGTCCTTCAGGCGATCACCTCGGCCCTTTTTCACCACCTCGATGAACTGGGCATGGATCTCGCCCAGCATCTGCTGCATGTAAGCACGCTGACTCTCGTCCAGGGGGCTGAACGGGTCGAGCATGCCCTTGTTGGCCCCTGCGGTCATGAGGCGGCGCTCGATGCCGAGTTTGTCCATCAGGCCGGTGAAGCCGAACCCGTCCATGAGTACGCCGATGCTGCCCACCAGGCTGGCCTTGTCCACGTAGATGTCGTCGGCAGCCGCAGCGATGTAGTAAGCCGCCGAGGCACAGGTCTCCTCGACCACCGCATAGACCTTCTTGTTGTGCAGGCCCTTGAGCCGCGTGATCTCGTCGTTGATGATGCCGGCCTGCACCGGGCTGCCGCCGGGCGAGTTGATCAGCAACACCACCGCCTGCGCACCGTCGTCTTCAAACGCCGAGCGCAACGACGCCACCACGTATTCGGCACTGGCCTCGGCGCCACTCGCGATCTCGCCCTTGACGTCGACCACGGCCGTGTGCGGCGTGCTCACGGCCGTGGACGTGTTACTGGTATAGACAAACCAGATGATCGCGCCCAGGATCGCCAGCCACACCAGTCGGGTGAACATCTTCCAGCGGCGCGCGGCCTGCTGCTCACGGATCGTGGCGAACACGAGCTTTTCGAGCGTCGCTCGCTCCCAGGCCACCTCCTGGGTGCGGTCACTGGCAGTATGGGCGGAAGGGCCGGGAAAGTCGTCGTTCATGATCGGTCGCTCTCAGAATTCAGGGGGTTTGAGGTGGTATTGTGACCGCCAGTGCACCACCCCGTCGTGCTCGACCAGTTCGATCTTGACCAGCCCGCCACGGCATGGTCCGCCCTTGCAATCCCCGGTGTCCGGCTCATAGACAGCGCCATGCGTGGCACACAGCAACCAGCGGCCGCTGTCGTCGAAGAACTGGTCAGGCTGCCAGTCCATCTCCATCGCCACGTGGGCACAGCGGTTCAGGTAGGCGTGCGGTCGCCCCTCATAGCGGATGGCGAACGCACGGCAGGACTGGCCCGCATACACCACGTCGAACGACACCGCCCGCCCGCCATCGAGCAGGTCCCCGCTGTTGCACAGTGCGTAGACCGGATCGTCGGCGGGAGCGCTCATCGCATCCTCAGGCGTTCTGAATCAGCCAGTCGTGCAGTTCGCGCACCGAGTGCGCCACGTGCAGCGGACTTAGCACCGCGAACGTGGCTGGTTCATGGGCGCCATAGCTCACGCCCACGCTCGCGCAACCGGCGTTCACCGCCATCTGCAGGTCGTGCGTGGTGTCGCCGATCATGAGCACACGATCAGGTTCCACACCGAATTCGCGCATGAGCTCATGCAGCATGCGCGGATTCGGCTTGCCAGCTGTCTCGTCGGCCGTGCGCGAGCCGTCGAATACGCCGTGCAACTCCACCGTGCGCAACACCTCGTTCAATCCGGCGCGGCTCTTGCCGGTGGCCACAGTCAACCAGTGGTGGCGGCTCTTGAGCTCCGCCAGCAGCGGCAACACCCCCTCGAACAGACTCAGGTCGTGCTGCTGCACGAGGTAGTGATGCCGGTAGCGCTGGACCAGCAGGGGGTATTTCTCGGGGGGCACATCCGGCGCAGCATGCGCCAGGGCCTGCATCAGGCCCATGCCGATCACGTAGCTGGCGGCTTCCCGCGTGGGCGGCGTACCGCCCACGTCCACCACCGCGGCCTGGATGCAGCGCGCGATCAGGGCGGTGGAATCGAACAGGGTGCCGTCCCAGTCGAAGGCGATGAGGTCGAACCGGCGCGGGCGCATGGATCAGGCCGTGGTGAGCGCCTGTGCATGATGGCGCAGGTGGTCTTCGATGAAGGACGCGATGAAGTAGTAACCATGGTCGTACCCATCGTGCCGGCGCAGTGTGAGCGACCGACCCGCCTCGGCGCAAGCCGCCTCGAACAGATGCGGGTGCAGTTGCGTCGCCAGGAAGTTGTCGGCCAGGCCCTGGTCGATCAGCAGATGGGGCGCCTTGTGTCCGGCCTTCACGAGCTCGGTGGCGTCATGTGCGGCCCAGGCGGCGCGGTCCGCCCCCAGGTAGCCGGTGAATGCCTTCTCGCCCCAGGGGCACTGCATGGGCGCGGCAATCGGTGCAAACGCGGAAACGCTCTGGAACAGGTCCGGGTGGCGCAGCGCCAGTGTGAGTGCACCATGCCCGCCCATGGAATGGCCGAAGATGCCCACGCGATCGGCCCTCGCGGGAAACGCCACCAGCACCAGGTCGCGCAACTCCCGGGTGATCCAGCTCTCCATTCGGAAGTGTTTCGCCCAGGGTGCCTCGGTGGCGTCGAGGTAGAAACCCGCGCCGTGGCCGAAGTCCCAGGCCGCGCTGGCCTCTGCAATGCCGGTGTCGCGCGGGCTGGTGTCGGGCGTGACCAGCATGAGGCCGAGCTCGGCAGCGATGCGCTGCGCGCCGGCCTTGATCGCAAAGGTCTCTTCAGTGCAGGTCAGTCCGGCAAGATAGAACAACACCGGCACCGGCCCCCGCGCGGCCTGCGGCGGCACGAACACACCGAACTTCATCGGCAGGCCGATCGCCTGCGAGGCATGCCGGTAAAAGCCCTGCACACCACCGAAGCAGCGGTGCTCGCTCAATGTCTCGATGGCAGCCGCCATCAGAACTCCACGACGCTGCGGATCGACTCGCCGCGCTTCATCAGCGCAAAGCCTTCGTTGATGTCGGCCAGCTTGAGCTTGTGGGTGATGAGGTCGTCGATGTTGATCTTGCCTTCCATGTACCAGTCCACGATTTTCGGCACATCCGTGCGGCCGCGCGCGCCGCCGAAGGCCGAGCCTTCCCACTTGCGGCCCGTAACGAGCTGGAACGGCCGCGTGCTGATCTCCGCGCCCGCCTCGGCAACACCAATGATGATGCTGCGGCCCCAGCCTTTGTGCGTGCACTCCAGCGCCTGGCGCATCACCTGGGTGTTGCCGATGCACTCGAACGAGTAGTCGGCGCCGCCGTCGGTGAGTTGCACGATGGCGTCGACGATGTTCTCGTGGTCCTTGGGGTTGAGGAAGTGCGTCATGCCGAACTTGCGGGCCATGGCCTCGCGCTCGGGGTTGAGGTCGACGCCGATGATCTTGTCAGCGCCGACCATCTTCGCGCCCTGGATCACGTTCAGGCCGATGCCACCCAGACCGAACACCACCACGTTGGCGCCGGCTTCCACCTTGGCGGTGAAGATCACCGCGCCAATGCCGGTGGTCACGCCGCAGCCGATGTAGCAGACCTTGTCGAACGGTGCGTCCTCGCGGATCTTCGCCAGCGAGATTTCGGCCGCGACGGTGTAGTTGCTGAAGGTGCTGGTGCCCATGTAGTGAAATATGGGCTTGCCGTCAAGACTGAAGCGGCTGGTGGCGTCGGGCATGAGTCCCTTGCCCTGCGTGCCGCGGATCAACTGGCACAGGTTGGTCTTGCGGCTCAGGCAGAACTTGCACTGGCGGCATTCGGGCGTGTACAGCGGAATGACGTGGTCACCCTTCTTCAGGCTGGTCACGCCCGGGCCCACATCCACCACGATGCCCGCGCCCTCGTGGCCCAGGATGGCCGGGAAGATGCCCTCGGGGTCGGCGCCCGAGAGCGTGTAGTAGTCGGTGTGGCAGATACCCGTGGCCTTGATCTCCACGAGCACTTCGCCGAACTTCGGCCCTTGCAGGTCCACGGTTTCGATCGTCAGGGGCTGGCCTGCTTTCCAGGCCACGGCGGCTTGTGTCTTCATGGTGTGCCTTGCTCGGAGGTTGTGAAATCGGTCATGAGGTTACCGCAGTTCACATACCCCCCGCACGCACCGCCATTGCTTCAATCGAGCTTGGCACCACCCTTGAACCACTGCCCGATCAGGGCGCGCTCTTCTTCCGTCAACCCGGTGGCGTTGTTCATCGGCATGAGGCGCGTCACCACCACCTGCTGGTAGACCGACTGCGCGTGCTGTCGGAGCGCTTCGGGTGTGTCCAGCCGCACGTTCTTGGACTGCAGCGCCTCGCCGTGACACATCACGCAGCGCTGCTCCAGCACCGGCTTGAGCTGCGCGTAGCTCACGGCATCGGGCACGGCCACCGCCTGCACCGGTGCGGGCCTGAGCCAGACGATCAGTGCCACCAGCACGACCACGCCGGCCGCGGCATACGGCCAGGGGTGCGGGTTGCGGCCGAGCTTGAAACCGTGGCGCATGACGAAGAACTGGCGGATGGCCGCGCCTGCGAACATCATGCCGATCAGGATCAGCCAGTTGTGCTCGTGCGCATAGGTGAAGCTGTAGTGGTTGCTCAGCATGGCGAACAGCACCGGCAGCGTGAAGTAGGTGTTGTGCACGCTGCGCTGCTTGCCGCGCTGCCCGTGGATCGGGTCCACCGGCCGTCCCGCCTTGAGGTCGGCCACCACGGTGCGCTGGCCCGGGATGATCCAGAAGAACACGTTTGCGCTCATGGCGGTGGCGATCATCGCGCCCACCAGCAGGAAGGCCGCGCGCCCGGCAAACAGCTGCGTGGCAAGCCAGGCCGCCACGCAGACCAGCACCAACACCAGCGCGCCGACCTTGGCATCGCCGTTTTTCTTCTGGCCCAGCGCGCGGCAGATCGCGTCGTAGAGCAGCCAGAACACCACCAGAAAGGCCAGTGCGGTGGTGATGGCGGCGGCGGGCGACCAGTCGAACACCTTGGGATCGATCAGGTAGACGCTCGGACTCCAGATGTAGGAGATGAGAAACAGCGCGAAGCCCGAGAGCCAGGTGGAATAGCTCTCCCAGTAGAACCAGTGCAGGTGGTCGGGCAGCTTCGGGGGCGAGACCGCGAACTTCACCGGGTGGTAGAAACCGCCGCCGTGCACGGCCCAGAGTTCGCCGCTGACACCGTCCTTCTTCAGTTGTTCGTCCTCGGGTGGTGTGAGGCTGCTGTCGAGAAACACGAAATAGAAGGAGGAGCCAATCCAGGCAATGGCGACGATCACGTGCAGCCAGCGCAGCAACAGGTTGGCCCAGTCGAGCAGATAAGTTTCCATGGCACCTCGAGGCAAGGTCAGGACTTGCGACTCACCACCGCGGGCGCTCTGAGTCGTCTGAGGGCCGCGATCGGGTGTCGTCAAGACACCTGCTCCGCTGCGACCGATCGGCCAAAGTGTATACAGTTTTTGAAAACATTCAAGCAGTCAAATACCGCTCTTTCGAGTCTCCATGCCAAGCAACAACTGCGCCACCACCGACGCCGCGATCACCGCAGGCTGCTTGCCGACAATGCCGGGCAGCCCGATCGGGCAGGTGATGCGCTGCAGCTCGTCGTCGCTGAAGCCGCGCTGGCGCAGGCGGCTGCGGAAGGTGGCCCACTTGGTGGCGCTGCCGATGAGGCCGATGAAGCCGAGGTCCACGCGTTCGCGCAGCCGCTGCAGGCAGGCAGCGACGATGTCCAGATCCTCGGCGTGCGAGAAGCTCATGATGAGCACGCACGATCCGGCGGCGAGATCGCGCACCGCCGCATGCACCGGGTCCGAATGTTCGGTGCGCACGTGCGCCGGCAGTTCGCGCGGAAACACCTCGTCGCGGCTGTCGATCCAGGTGACGTCGAAGGGCAGCGGCGCGAGCGCCTGCACCAGCGCGCGCCCCACGTGCCCGCCGCCGAACAGGGCCAGCGGCGTGTGTCCGGCATTCAGGCGCTCACGCAAGAGCGGTATGCGCGAAGCGTCAACGACTTCGAAGTGCAGCACGAGCGCGCCCCCGCAGCACTGCCCCAGGCTCGGGCCGAGAACGACCGCTTGCTCCCATGTGGTCGACGCGTCGGAAGGTCCGCGTGCCAGCGCATCGCGCGCGCGGCGCAGAGCGTCCCACTCCAGATGACCACCGCCGATCGTGCCGATCGCGCCGTCGGTCGCGGACGGGAAAACCGCCATCCACGCACCCGATTCGCGAGGCACTGAACCCCGCGTGGAACCGACTGTCACGAGCACGGCGCGCTCTGTCGCCAGACGCGCCAGAAAGGCTTCAAGCTCTGCAAACATCTGTGGCGTCGACGTCAAAGAATTTGTATGGATACGTAATCGCAGCCAAGGTCGACCAGTATCCGCCGTACTGTACCCACGCCCTGTCGAAAACGCCCATACACTCCATCCGCCTCGCCATATGGTCCACCCGAAGTCCACCGCCTGGCGCCCGTTCAGCTACACAGGTCTGCCCACATGAGACACATTGAACCCGCACCCAGCCCCGCCCAGCCCCGCGCCCCCTGGGGCTGGATGGGCGTCTGCACCGCCGCCCTGCTGGCCGCCTGCGCCGCGCCGCTGCCCCCTCCTCCTCCCCCACCGCCACCGCCACCGCCGGCCCCGGTGCCGGCACCGCCGCCACCGGTCAGCGTGCGTCCCACGCCCAAGCACGTGTCGCACGCCGTCTCGCCGATGGACTACCGCAAGGATGGTGCGCGCCACATTTACGGCAGCAACAGCCACCGCATCTACAAGGGCAAGATGCCCCCCCTGCTGCAGGGTGTGGGCGTCATGCGGCTCGACATCGACGAGCTCGGCAACATCCGGCAACTGAATTGGCTGCGCCCGCCCAGCCACGCCGGCAGCCGCGTGGAGATCGAGCGCACGGTGCGCGCCGCAGCCCCCTTCCCGGCGCCCGTGCGCATGGGCAGCGTGAGCTACACCGACACCTGGCTCTGGCATGAGAGCGGCCAGTTCCAGCTCGACACGCTCACCGAAGGCCAGCGCGACCGCTGAACAGGGCGTTCACCGAGCCCACCTGAAAGCCCGCCACCCGGCGGGCTTTTTTTCGCCCTCCCGTTCAACTGCCCCGGTAGGTCGAATAGCTCCAGGGGCTCACCAGCAGCGGCACGTGGTAATGCTGGTCCGCATGCGCCACGCCGAAATCAAGCGCCACGCGGCCGAGAAAGTTGGGCTCGGGCAGTACCACGCCCCGGGCGGCGAAGTAGCCCTTCACGTCGAACACCAGGCGATAGGTACCGGTCTTGAGGCTGGCGTGGTCGTACAACATGCCGTCGGGGTTGCGGCCGTCGGCATTGAGCGTGAAGCGCTTGACCAGCGCAGCCTGCTCGCCCTGCGTGGTGTACAGCTCCACCACCATGCCGGCTGCGGGGCAGCCGTGCATGGTGTCCAGAACGTGCGTGCTCAATCCCATGGCGTGTCCTTCCAGTGTTGATGGTCGACCGAAAGTGTATACACTTTTTGTTTTTCTGGATATGATGGCCGCATGGAAACCTCCAGCACCCTGCACATCGTCGAATCGCTCACGCGGGCGATCGTTGAGCACCGCCTGCACCCCGGCACCAAGCTGGCCGAGCAGAAACTGGCCGACCATTTCGGCGTCTCGCGAACCCTGGTGCGCCAGGCCTTGTTCCAGTTGTCGCAGAACCGGCTGATCCGGCTGGAGCCCGCGCGCGGCGCCTTTGTGGCCACGCCCTCGGTGCAGGAGGCCCAGCAGGTGTTCGCGGTGCGGCGCATGCTCGAAGTGGAGATGACGCGCACCTTCGTCAAGACCGTCACCAACGCCAAGATCAAGGCGTTGCGCGAGCACGTGGCGCAGGAAAAGCTGGCAGTGACCAACGAGGACGTGGCCGGGCGCACCGAACTGCTGGGCGACTTCCATGTGCGCATGGCCGAACTCATGGGCAACCAGGTGCTGGCCGAGCTGTTGCGCGAACTCATCTCGCGCTGCGCGCTGATCACCCTCATGTACCAGAGCAACCAGGCCGCCGAGCATTCCAGCGAAGAACACGCCGACATCGTCAAGGCGCTGGCTGCGCGCGACGAGGAGCTGGCGGTGCGCCTGATGAACGAGCACCTGCTGCACGTCGAGGAAAACCTGACCTTCGACCGCAAGGTCCCCACCAACGACATTTCCATGGCCCTGTCATGACCTTGTACGACTCCACCGCATCCTATCCCCGCGATCTGGCTGGCTATGGCCGCGACGTGCCGCACGCGCGCTGGCCAAACGGCGCGCGCATCGCCGTGCAGTTCGTGCTGAACTACGAAGAGGGTGGCGAGAACAGCGTGCTGCACGGCGACGACGCGTCCGAGCAGTTCCTCTCCGAGATGTTCAACCCGGCGGCCTTTCCCGCGCGGCACATCAGCATGGAGGGCATCTACGAATATGGCTCGCGCGCGGGTGTCTGGCGCATCCTGCGCGAGTTCGAGCGGCGCGGCCTGCCGCTCACCGTCTTCGGCGTGGCCACCGCCCTGCAGCGCAGCCCGGACGTGACCGCGGCCTTCCTGGAGCTGGGGTACGACATCGCCTGCCATGGCCTGAAATGGATCCACTACCAGAACGTGGACGAGGCCACCGAGCGCGCCCACATGGCGCAGGCGATGCAGATCATCGAGCACCTCACCGGCAGCCCGCCGCTGGGCTGGTACACCGGGCGCGACAGCCCGAACACGCGCCGCCTCGTGGTCGACCATGGCGGCTTCGAATACGACAGCGACTACTACGGCGACGACCTGCCCTTCTGGATGAAGGTGAGCAGAAGCGACGGCAGCGACACGCAGCAGCTCATCGTGCCCTACACGCTGGACTGCAACGACATGCGATTCGCGCTGCCGCAGGGTTATTCGCATGCCGACCCGTTCTTCCAGTACATGAAGGACACGTTCGATGCGCTTTACGCCGAAGGCGACCCCGACGGGCTGGACCGCCCGAAGATGATGAGCATCGGCATGCACTGCCGCCTGCTCGGCCGCCCCGGGCGCATCACTGCCCTGCAGCGCTTCCTCGACCATATCCAGCAACACGACAGGGTGTGGGTCGCGCGGCGCCTGGACATCGCGCGCCACTGGAAAGCCACACATCCCGCTTCCGCCGCCTGAGACCGCTGCCATGCCCATCACCCTGGACCAACTCAACCAAGCCCCGCTCGCCGAGGCCACGCAGATGCTCGACGGCCTGTACGAGCACTCGCCCTGGATCGCGGAGCAGGCGCTGGCACAGCGCCCATTCGCGTCGCTGGCCGCGCTGAAGCACGCCATGGTGACCGTGCTCGCGCAAGCCGGCGTGGACGCGCAGCTCGCACTGATCCGCGCCCACCCCGAACTCGCCGGCAAGGCGATGGTGAGCCAGTCGCTCACCGCCGAATCCACCCACGAACAGACGAAGGCCGGTCTCACGAACTGCACACCCGAGGAGTTCGCGCACATCCAGCGGCTCAACACGAACTACAACGCGAAGTTCGGCTTTCCGTTCATCCTCGCGGTGCGCGGCCCGCGCGGCACGGGTCTCGCCAAGCGCGAGATCATTGCGACGTTCGAGCGCCGCCTGGGCAACCCGGTGGACTTCGAGCGCGCCGAGTGCCTGCGCAACATCCACCGAATCGCCGAGATCCGCCTGAACGACAAGTTCGGCTTCGAGCCGGTGGTCGGCAACGAGGTCTGGGACTGGCACGAAGACCTGGCTCGCCACAGCGACCCCGGGTTCGCCGAACAGGGGCAGCTCACGGTGACGTACCTGACGGATGCGCACCGCGCCTGCGCCACCGATCTGGTAGCGCGCATGCGTGAGTGCGGATTCGATGAGGTGAACATCGATGCGGTGGGCAATGTGGTGGGCAGGTACTTCGGTGCCACGCCGCAGACCCCTGTCCTCCTCACCGGAAGCCACTACGACACCGTGCGCAACGGTGGAAAGTACGACGGCCGCCTGGGCATCTTCGTTCCCATGGCGTGTGTGAAACAGCTCCATGCAGCCCGCAGGCGCCTGCCGTTCGCCATCGAGGTCGTGGGCTTTGCCGAAGAAGAAGGCCAGCGCTACAAGGCCACCTTCCTCGGCTCGGGCGCGCTCACGGGCCACTTCAACCCGGCCTGGCTGGACCAGCAGGACGCCGAGGGCATGACCATGCGCGCGGCCATGCAGCACGCCGGCCTGCCCGCCGCGCTGGACGCCATCGGTGCGCTGCAGCGCGATCCGTCGCGCTACCTGGGCTTCGTCGAGGTGCACATCGAACAGGGCCCGGTGCTCAACGAGATGGACCTGCCCCTGGGCGTGGTCACCTCCATCAACGCCAGCGTGCGCTATCTGTGCGAGGCCATTGGCATGGCCAGCCACGCCGGCACCACGCCCATGGACCGGCGCCGTGACGCGGCCAGCGCCGTGGCCGAAATCGCGCTCTACGCCGAGCAGCGTGCCGGCGCCGACGGCGACTCGGTCGCCACCATCGGCATGCTGCAGGTGCCCGGAGGCTCTATCAACGTGGTACCCGGCCGCTGTCTGTTCTCGCTCGACCTGCGCGCACCCAGCGACGCGCAGCGCGATGCGCTGGAACGCGACATCCTCGCGCAGTTGCGCGCCATCTGCGAACGGCGCGGCATCGCCATCAGCACCGAGGAAACCATGCGCGCCGCCGCCGCCCCGAGTGCGCCCGCCTGGCAGTCGCGCTGGGAACGCGCCGTGAAGGCACTGGGCGTGCCGCTGCACCGCATGCCCAGTGGGGCCGGCCACGATGCCATGAAGCTGCACGAGGTGATGCCGCAGGCCATGCTTTTCGTGCGAGGCCTCAACAGCGGCATCAGCCACAACCCGCTGGAGTCCACCACCAGCGACGACATGGAACTCTGCGTGAACGCCTTCTCGCACCTGCTCGACCAACTCGCCACCGAACACCAGCCCTGAACCCCGATGACACACGAACAACAACTGGATGCCTGGATCGACGCCCACTTCGACGAGGAAGTGCGCTTCCTGCAGGAGCTCGTGCGCGTGCCCACCGACACGCCACCCGGCAACAACGCGCCGCACGCCGAACGTACCGCCGAGTTGCTGGCCACCATGGGCCTGCAGGCTGAGAAACATGCCGTGCCCGCGGCCGAGGTGCAGGCAGCCGGCTTGCAAAGCATCACCAACCTGATCGTGCGCCGGCCCTACGGCCCGGGCAGGACCATTGCGCTCAACGCGCACGGCGATGTGGTGCCACCCGGCGAAGGCTGGACGCACGACCCCTATGGCGGTGAGGTCGTGGACGGCAGGATCTACGGCCGCGCGACCGCGGTGAGCAAGTGCGACATCGCCAGCTTCAGCTTTGCCATCCGCGCGCTGGAATCCGTCAGCACTTCGCTGGGCGCGAAGCTCGCTGGTGGCGTGGAACTGCACGTGACCTACGACGAGGAATACGGTGGCGAGGTTGGCCCCGACTGGCTGCTGAACAAAGGCCTGACCCAACCCGACCTGATGATCGCCGCAGGCTTCAGCTACCAGGTGGTGGTGGCGCACAACGGCTGCCTGCAGCTGGAAGTGACGGTGCACGGCGACATGGCGCACGCCGCCATTCCCGACAGCGGCACCGACGCGCTGCAGGGCGCCACCCACATCCTCAACGCGCTGTACGCGCTCAACGCCGACTACCTCAAGGTCACGTCCAGCGTCGAAGGCATCACGCACCCCTACCTCAACGTCGGCCAGATCCATGGCGGCACCAACACCAACGTGATCCCGGGCAAGGTGGTGCTCAAGGTCGACCGTCGCATGATCCCCGAGGAAGACCCGGCCGAGGTGGAAGCCTCATTGCGCCGCACCATCGAGCAGGCGGCCGCCAGCTTCCAGCCGCCCCGTGGCGGCAAACAACTGAAGGTCGATGTGCGCCGCATCCTGCTCGCTCGCGCCATGAAGCCGCTGCCAGGCAACCAGCCGCTGGTGCAGGCGATCCAGAAGCACGGTCAGGCCGTGTTCGGTGAAGCCATTCCCGCCGTGGGCACGCCGCTCTACACCGATGTGCGCCTGTACGTCGAGCGCGGCATCCCCGGTGTGATCTACGGCGCGGGCCCGCGCACGGTGCGCGAATCGAACGCCAAACGCGCCGACGAGCACCTGGTGCTGGAAGACCTGCGGCGCGCCACCAAGGTGATCGCGCGCACGCTGTTCGACCTGCTGCAACCCGGCTGAATCCCCCTGCGGAATCACCCGTGAAACACCGCGCCCGCCGGGGCGCCCCAGGGCCGTGTGCGTGACACAATGAACACGCATACATGCCCCCTGGAGACAACATGACCCCTGCCGAACAAGCCCTGCGCGACGCCGCGTTCGAGTACCACCGCACACCGAACCGCGGCAAGATTTCCGTCACACCCACCAAGCCCCTGTCCAATCAGCGCGACCTCTCGCTGGCCTACTCACCCGGCGTGGCCTACCCCTGCCTGGCGATCGAGGCCGACCCCGCGATGGCGGCCGAGTACACCTCGCGCGGCAACCTCGTCGGCGTGGTCACCAACGGCACGGCCGTGCTCGGTCTGGGCGACATCGGACCGCTGGCGGCCAAGCCGGTGATGGAGGGCAAGGGCTGCCTGTTCAAGAAGTTCGCCGGCATCGACGTGTTCGACATCGAGCTCGACGAAAAGGACCCGGACAAGCTGGTCGAAATCATCGCCGCGCTCGAGCCCACACTGGGCGGCATCAACCTCGAAGACATCAAGGCGCCCGAGTGCTTCTACATCGAGAAGAAGCTGCGCGAACGCATGGGCATCCCGGTCTTCCACGACGACCAGCACGGCACAGCCATCATCTCGGCCGCCGCCTTGCTCAACGGCCTGGAGCTGGTGGGCAAGGACATCGCCTCGGTCAAGCTCGCGGTCAGCGGCGCGGGCGCGGCCGCCATCGCCTGCCTGGACGTGATGGTTGGCCTGGGCGTGAAGCGCGAGCATATCTACGTCTGCGACTCCAAGGGCGTGGTGTACGAGGGCCGCCCTGGTGGCTACGACGAATCCAAGTCGCGCTACGCGCAAAAGACCGACAAACGCACGCTGGCCGACGCGGTCAATGGCGCCGACGTGTTCCTGGGTTGCTCGGCGCCCGGTGTGCTCACCGCCGAGATGATGAAGACCATGGGCCCGAAACCCATCGTGCTCGCGCTGGCCAACCCCGAGCCCGAGATCCGGCCCGAACTGGCCAAGGCCGTGCGGCCTGACTGCATCATCGCCACCGGCCGCAGCGACTACCCGAACCAGGTCAACAACGTCCTTTGCTTCCCTTACATCTTCCGCGGCGCGCTCGACTGCGGCGCCACGCGCATCACCGAGGAAATGAAGCTGGCCTGCGTGCGCCAGATTGCCGACCTGGCCAAGAGCGAGACCAGCGACGAGGTCGCCAGCGCCTACGCGGGGCAGGACCTGAGCTTCGGCCCCGACTACCTGATCCCCAAACCCTTCGACTCGCGCCTCATCCTTCGCATCGCACCCGCCGTGGCGCAGGCTGCGGCGGACTCGGGCGTGGCCACACGCCCCATCGCCGACATGGACGCCTACCGCCAGCAGTTGGGCCGCTTCGTCTACCAGACCGGCATCCTGATGCAGCCGGTGTTCAACGCCGCCAAGGCACAGACGAAGAAGGCGCGCGTGGCCTATGCGGACGGCGAGGACGAGCGCGCGCTGCGCGCCGCGCAGATGGCGATCGACGACCAGGTCGCCCTGCCGATCCTGATCGGCCGCCCGGCCGTGATCGAGGCGCGCATCGCCAAGGCGGGCCTGCGCATGAAGCTCGGGCAGGACGTGCAGAACGTCAACCCCGAGGACGACCCGCGCTTTCGCCAGTACTGGGAGCACTACCACAAGCTCATGGGCCGCGATGGCGCAACCCCCGAGGTCGCCAAGGCCGCGGTGCGCCGCTCCAACACCATCATCGGTTCGCTCATGCTCTCGCTCGGCGACGCCGACGCGCTCATCTGCGGCCTGGTGGGCAGCTACATGACGCACCTGGAGCGCATCGACCACGTGCTGGGGCGCCGCGAAGGCGCCGGGCTGTATGCCGCCGTGAACGCACTCATGACACAGCGCGGCCCGATCTTCATCGCCGACACCTACGTCAACGAAGACCCGAGCGCCGAGGAACTGGCCGAGATCGCCTGGATGGCCGCGCAGGAAGTGCAGCGCTTCGGCCTGCCGCCGCAGGTGGCTTTTCTATCGCACTCGAGCTACGGGTCGAGCAAGCGCGCCTCGGCGCGCAAGATGGCGCGGGCGCGCGACCTGTTCGTGGCCGCGCACCCGGGCATCGAATGCGACGGTGAACTGCACGGCGACGCCGCGCTGCAGCCCGAGATCCGCCACGCCTACCTGGCCGAGACGACGCTCTCGGGCGCGGCCAACCTGCTGATCTGCCCCAACCTGGACGCGGCCAACATCCTCTACAACGTGATGAAGACCACCGCCAGCGGCGGCGTCACCGTGGGCCCGGTGCTCATGGGTTCGGCGGCTCCCGTGCACATCCTCACGCCGGCGGCCACGGTGCGGCGCGTACTCAACATGACGGCGCTGGCGGCGGCCAGCAGCGCCACCCGGAACTGAGCGCGCTCGAACCGCCCTGAGGGACGCTGCGGCGCCCCTTTTTCGTTTCTGACCCCGCCGTCTGGCTGTCCACCACCGGTCAGAAACCGGGTTTCCCCTAGCTGCCCATCATTCGTTCGTACACATAAACTGTATACACATTTGCATGCATTGAAGCCCGTTCACGCCCAAGGAGCCCTCCATGTCCACCCCCGTCCACCCGGTTGATGAAGTCCTGCCCGCCGGCAAGCTCACCGCCCTCGGCCTGCAACACGTGCTGGTGATGTACGCCGGCGCAGTCGCCGTGCCGCTCATCGTGGGCCGCGCGCTCAAGCTCAGCCCCGAGCAGGTGGCCATGCTGATCTCGGCCGACCTGTTCTGCTGTGGTCTGGTCACACTGATCCAGTCACTCGGCGCCACGCAATGGTTCGGGATCAAGCTGCCGGTGATGATGGGCGTGACGTTCGCCTCCGTGGCGCCCATGGTCGCCATGGCCAACAGCAACCCGGGTGTGCAGGGCGCGGGTCTGATCTTCGGCTCCATCATCGGCGCGGGCGTGGTCTCCATCGCCATCGCACCCGTCGTCAGCCGCATGCTGCGCTTCTTCCCGCCCGTGGTCACCGGCACCATCATCGCGGTGATCGGCATCAGCCTCATGCGCATCGGCATCAACTGGATCTTCGGCAACCCCTTCGGCCCGACCGCGCCCAGCATCCCCAACCCCGAACACCTGCAGTGGCTCGACACCGTGAAGCAGGCCTCAGCCAGCGGCGCGGTGCCCGAGATACCCAGGGGCATGGCCATCGTGGGCAGCGTGCCCAACCCGGCCTATGCCCAGGCGCCCCACATCGCCATCGCCGCCATCGTGCTGGCCGCGATCCTGCTCATCGCGAAGTACGCCCGGGGCTTCATCGCCAACATCTCGGTGCTGCTGGGCATCGTCATCGGTGGTGCCATCGCCACCGCGGCTGGCCTGATGCATTTCGACAAGGTCGGCAAGGCCCAGTGGTTCGATCTGGTGCTGCCGTTCGAGATCGCCGCGCCTGTCTTCGACCCCATCCTGATCCTGACCATGAGCCTGGTGATGATCGTGGTGATGATCGAATCCACCGGCATGTTCCTCGCGCTGGGCGACATGACCGAGCGCAAGGTCGACCAGAAATCACTCACCGCCGGGCTGCGCACCGACGGCCTGGGCACGCTCATCGGCGGCATCTTCAACACCTTCCCGTACACCAGCTTCTCCCAGAACGTCGGCCTGGTCGGCGTCACCGGCGTGAAGAGCCGCTTCGTCTGCGTGGCCGGCGGCCTCATCCTCATCGTGCTCGGTCTGCTGCCCAAGATGGCCGCGCTGGTCGAATCGCTGCCCACCTTCGTGCTCGGCGGCGCGGGCCTGGTGATGTTCGGCATGGTCGCGGCCACCGGCATCCGCATCCTGGCCGGTGTGGACTACAAGGGCAACCGCAACAACCTGTTCATCGTGGCGGTGTCGATCGGCTTCGGCATGATCCCGCTGGTCGCGCCGAACTTCAAGCAGTGGATGCCGCACGCCATCCACCCGCTGATCGAGTCCGGCATCCTGCTGGCCTCCATCAGCGCCGTGGTGCTCAACCTGTATTTCAACGGCAGCCGGGGTGACGCCACCGCGGCAATCCACGCGGCGAAGCAGGCCGACGCGCACTGAAGCGGCCGACCTGCCCCTCACGACAGGCCCCACCCCGGGGCCTTTTTTCATGCACCGAGCCACCCTGATCTGGTGCAAGCCCCGATGTGGTGCGCACCATTTAGGGTTAGCCTCGATGCCGCCTCAACCCCGTCCGGCGAAAATCTGTATACACATTCTGTGCTCAAAAGGCGCGCGGGCGCCCGATGTCCCTTGTGCGCGCGGTTGGCACCTTTATTGCTGACACTGCCGTACGCCCGGGTGACGACAGAGCCACTCCCTGCAACCCGCCTTTCCCAGGAGAAACCATGAACAAGCGCCATTTCATCAAGACCGCCGCCACGCTGGTCGCCGCAGCCGCCTTCGGCAGCAGCGCCCACGCACAGACGCCCATCAAGTTCCAGCTCGACTGGCGTTTCGAAGGTCCTGCCGCGCTGTTCCTGCAGCCTGCCGCCAAGGGTTACTTCAAGGCCGCCGGGCTGGACGTGACGATCGACTCCGGCAACGGCTCGGGCGGCACCGTCACGCGCGTGGCCTCAGGCAGCTACGACATGGGCTTTGCCGATCTCGCCGCCCTGATGGAATTCCACGCCAACAACCCGGACGCCCCGAACAAGCCGGTGGCCGTGATGATGGTCTACAACAACACGCCGGCCGCGGTGCTCGCGCTCAGGAAGAGCGGCATCACCAAGCCCGCCGACCTCAACGGCAAGAAGCTTGGCGCGCCGGTGTTCGACGCTGGACGCAAGGCCTACCCGATCTTCCAGAAGGCCAACAACATCACCACCGCCAACTGGACCTCGATGGACCCGCCGCTGCGCGAGACCATGCTGGTGCGCGGCGACATCGACGCCATCACCGGCTTCTCGTTCACCTCGCTGCTCAACCTGGAAGCGCGCGGCGTCAAGCCCGAGGACGTGGTCATCATGCCCTACGGTGACCACGGCGTGAAACTGTACGGCAACGTCATCATTGCCTCGCCGAAGATGATCAAGGAGAACCCGGCCGCCGTGAAAGCCTTCCTCACCGCATTCGCCAAGGGCGCCAAGGAAGTCATCGCCAACCCCGCTGCCAGCATCGAAACCGTGAAGGCGCGCGACGGCATCATCAACGTGCCGCTGGAGACCCGCCGCCTGGCCATGGCCATCGACTCCGTGATCGCCAGCCCGGACGCGCGCAAGGAAGGCTTCGGCCAGGTCAACCCGGGTCGCCTCTCGCTGATGGCCTCCCAGGTGTCCGATGCCTACGGCACCAAGACCCGCATCGATCCGGCCGCAGTCTGGAACGGTTCGATGCTGCCCGCCGCGGCCGACCTCAACATCCTGCCGCCGGCGAAGAAGTAAGCACCCCCAAAGGCCTCTGGCCCAGGCCAGCCTCCCTGCGGCGGCTGGCCTTTTTTTCAGGAAGACCCCATGCAAGACACCTCCAGCGAACAGCCCTTCGTCGATTTCGACCAGGTCTGGCTGGCCTACAACGACGACCTGCTGGCGAAGAACGTCTTCGCGGTGGAGGACATCAACCTGCAGGTGAAACATGGCGAGTTCATCGCCATCGTCGGCCCTTCGGGTTGCGGCAAGTCCACCTTCATGAAGCTCACCACCGGCCTGCGCATGCCCAGCATGGGCAAGATCCGCATCGACGGCCAGCCCGTCACCGGCCCGCTGAAAATCTCGGGCATGGCCTTCCAGGCGCCTTCCCTGCTGCCCTGGCGCACCACGCTGGACAACGTGCTGCTGCCACTGGAGATCGTCGAGCCGTACCGCAGCCAGTTCAAGGACCGCCGCAAGGAGTTCGAGGAACGCGCGAAGAAGCTGCTGGCCAGCGTAGGGCTGGGCGGTATGGAAAAGAAGTTTCCCTGGGAGCTTTCGGGCGGCATGCAACAGCGCGCCAGCATCTGCCGCGCGCTCATCCACGAACCCAAGATGCTGCTGCTCGACGAACCCTTCGGCGCGCTCGACGCCTTCACGCGCGAGGAACTGTGGTGCACGCTGCGCGACCTCTGGGAGGCGCAGCGCTTCAACGTCATCCTGGTCACGCACGACCTGCGCGAATCGGTCTTCCTGGCCGACACGGTCTACTGCATGAGCAAGAGCCCGGGGCGTTTCGTGGTGCAGCGCGAGATCCCGATACCGCGCACGCGCGAGCTGGAAGTGACCTACACCAAGGAGTTCTCCGACATCGTGCTCGAACTGCGTGGCCACATCGGTGCCATGCGCACCCCCGTCAACCAGTGAGCGCGCGAGGATATTCACCATGAAAACCAAACACATGGAACGCTGGTCGCCGCTGCTGCTGCTGCTGGCCATCGTCGTCATCTGGGAAGTCATCACCAGCGGCTTCGGTGTCTCCGAGTTCATCTTCCCCAGCCCTTCGCGCATCTGGGAACAGACGCTGGAGCACAAGGTCACCATCCTGGGTCACGCCTGGCGCACCTACTGGGTCACCATGGCGGGCTTCGGCATCGCCATCGTGGTGGGGGTGCTGCTGGGTTTCCTGATCGGCAGTTCGCGCCTGGCCTACGCGGCGGTCTACCCGCTGATGACGGCCTTCAACGCCCTGCCCAAGGCGGCCTTCGTGCCGATCCTGGTCGTGTGGTTCGGCATCGGCGTGGGCCCGGCCATCCTCACGGCCTTTCTGATCAGCTTCTTCCCCATCATGGTGAACATCGCCACCGGTCTGGCCACGCTGGAGCCCGAGCTGGAGGACGTGCTGCGCGTGCTCGGCGCCAAGCGCTGGGATGTGCTGATCAAGGTCGGCCTGCCGCGCTCCATGCCCTACTTCTTCGGCTCGCTCAAGGTGGCCATCACGCTGGCCTTCGTGGGCACCACGGTGTCCGAGATGACGGCGTCGAACGAGGGCATCGGCTACCTGTTGATCTCGGCCGGTTCGTCGATGCAGATGGGCCTGGCGTTCAGCGGCCTGCTGGTGGTGGGCGTGATGGCGATGGTGATGTACGAGCTGTTCAGTTTCATCGAGAAGCACACCACGGGCTGGGCGCACCGGGGCTCGCAGAACACATGAGCCCGGAGCAGGTGTCAAGACACTTGCGCCGCGCCAACGAGGTGGCGCGCCGTGCGGCGGGCATGGGCCGCCATCCCTTTGGTGCCTTGCTGGTAGCGCCCGACGGCGAGACGGTGCTGGCCGAGCAGGGCAACATCGATACGGTGAACCATGCGGAGTCAACGCTGGCGCGCACCGTGGCCGACAACTTTCCCGGCGAGTACCTCGCGCGCTGCACCCTGGTGACGACCTTCGAGCCGTGCGCGATGTGCACGGGCACGCTCTACTGGGCGAACATCGGGCGTGTGGTCTATGGCGCGAGTGAAGAGGCTTTGCTCGCGCTGACCGGCAACCACGACGAGAACCCGACGCTGTCCCTGCCTTGCCGCGAGGTGCTGGCACGTGGACAGAAAAACATCGAGGTCATCGGGCCCGTGCCCGAGCTGGAGGCCGAGATGCTGGAGCCACACCAGGGGTTCTGGGCTTCGCGCTGACGTGCCGGTCCACGTGGTGCTTCTTGCCTGCACCTCGCAGGCTCGCGGGCACAAGGCGCTCTGTTCCGCTCATGTCCCCCGGACCGGGCTACGCCCGGTCCTCCTCCTTGACTTCGCTACACAGAGCGCCTTGCACCCGCGAGCGAGTGGCGCGGTGGCCCACCCACGTAGCGAAAGCCAAAAGGTCATCGGTGGGCAGGGGGACGGCGCAGCGAAGTCAAGGAGGAGGGACGGCGCAGCCGGACCGGGGGACATGAGCGGAGCCGTCCCCCTGCACACCGATGACCGCTGCCGACGGAGAGGGAGGAACTACCGATGCACCTCCACCTCCCCGGCAGAAGACAACAAACCCATCAACTTGCGCCGGATCAGAATCCCCGGCCGGTCCGAGTCCATCGAGTACTCCACACCCCGGCGCCGCAGGTCCACCACCGCATCCGGGTCGGTCGACTCCAGGATGTCCTTGTCCTCCCGCGTGATTTCCTCGTCGAAGTCGATCAGCAGCTGCGCCGGACAATCTTCTTCCTTGTCGTTGCGGAACAACCACTGGCACAACTGCATGCGACCGTCATCGATCGGTGTGAACGCGTTGATGATGACGTGGCGCACCCCGCTGGGGTACTCGATGTCGAGGCGACGCGAGAACGGCTGGTAGTAGGCGTTGCGCATGTGACGCTGCGTGATGGGATCCTTCACACCACTGATGCGCTGGAATTTTTCCGGATTCACCGCATCGATCACCGTCTCGGCGTAGAAGCCTTCCTCGTTCTCCACCAACTCGTACCTGCTGGGCGCCGGCGAGGCGGCCACGCCGAAGGTGGCGCGGTGCACGAAGCTGAAATGTGAGTTGTCGAACGAATTTTCCAGCGCACGCACCGGGCTGGTGTTCCAGGTCTCGTAGAACTGGAAGATGGTGCGCCAACCTTCGGCCTGGAATTCCGGGATCACCGGGATGTCGGCCACCGGATCTTCCAGCGCCACCCAGGCGTAACCATGGCGCGCCACGCAGTGGTAGGCGGGCGTGCCGTAGTCCTTCGGGATCTCGCGCTCGGGCGGGTACTGCGGAATCTGGATCACGCGACCGCTGCGGTTGTAGACCCAGCCGTGGTAGCCACACTGGAGGTTGCCGTTCCTGCACCAGCCCTTGCTGAGCCGGGCCGTGCGGTGGCAGCAGCGGTCCTTCAGCGCGGCAGGTTCTCCGCTCTCGTCAAGAAAGAGAACGATGTTCTCACCAAGCAAGGTGAAGGGTTGGGGGCCATCGGCCAGCATCGTCAGTGGCATGACGGCGTGCCAGTAACGGCGGAAGACGGGCTGTTGGGTGACCAGCATGAAAGCGCTCCTGAGAGAAATGGCTTGAGGGAACTCAAGAGCAATTTCCTGTCCCGTGGCGCACGGGCTGAACGCTTCTACTCCGGGCAGGGATGCTAGCAAAAGACAGGCCACGGCGGAGCACCGATCTGGTGAGACCCGGCTGGCACAGCTCGTGCATGCGGGGCCGACGCAGAGTAGAAGCGTTCAGCGGGTGCCACGCCACCCGCCCGGAAATTGCTCTTGTACGTCCCCGTGGTCCTGTGGTCCACGGGGTTGCCACAAGTCCATGTCACCGGAGCCTTGCCATGCAACGCCGTCACTTCCTCGCTTCTTCCGCCGCCACCGTCTCGGCCCTCGCCGCACCCGCCGCCTGGAGCCAGTCCACGCCGAATCTCACCCCCATCAAGTTCACGCTCGACTTCCGCATCACCGGTCAGACCTCGCCCTTCTTCCTCGCCCAGAGCAAGGGCTACTACAAGGACGAAGGTCTGGACGTGAGCATCGACGTGGGGTCTGGTTCGGTCGCCTCCATCACGCGCATCGCCAGCGGCGTCTACCAGATGGGCCTGGGCGACATCAGTTCGCTCATCGAGTTCCAGGCCAAACAGCCCGGCACGCCTTTGGTGCAAGCCGTGTACCAGTACTACAACCGCGCACCGTTCGCGATCATTGGCCGCAAGGACCGTGGCATCACCAGCGACTTCCGCAGCCTCGAAGGCAAGAAGATCGCTGCCGCGGCCGTCGAGTCCACACGCCGCGCCTGGCCCATGGTGGCGCGCAAGCTGCGCGTGAAGGACGACTTCTTCCAGTGGTCGACCACCGACTTCGCCTCGCGCGACAACGTGGTGGTGCGAGGCGACGTGGACGGCGCCACCTACTTCCACGACTCCGCCGTTTCTCTGTTCGCGCGCATGAAGCTCGACGACCTCTCGGTGCTCGAGTACACCAGCGCGGGCGTGAACCTGTACGGCAACGCCATCCTCGCGAGCAACGCCATGACCACGCAGAACCCGGCCGCCGTGGCCGGCTTCCTGCGCGCCACCAACCGCGCCATCCACGAAAGCATGGCCGACCCGGCAGCGGCGATCGCCGCGACCAAGCTGCGCGAGCCCATCCTGAACGAAGCCGTGGAACTGGAGCGCTGGCGCATCACGCGCCAGTACATCGCCGCGGCCGATACGCGCAGGCACGGTCTGGGCGACGTGTTCAAGCGCACGCTGGAGCAGCAGGTGGACGAGGTGGTGGACGTGTTCGGCCTGAAGGTGCGGCCGGGTGTGGAAGGCGTGTTCAACCGTGCCATGCTGCCCGCGCAGCGCGATCGCATCATCCCGGCATGACGGTGGTGCACACGCTCAGCGAGCGCGACGGCACCTACCTGCGCCAGGCCATTGCCTGGTCGCGTGTGGCGCGCGACCGCGGCAACCGGCCGTTCGGTGCGGTGGTGATCGCCGACGACGGCCGTGTGCTCGCCGAAGCCTGGTGCAACACCGGCGAGACCGGCGACTGCACCGGCCACGCCGAGACCAACGCGGTGCGCCAGCTCAGCCCGGTGGTGGACCGCGAGACGCTCGCGCGCGCCACGTTGTACTCGTCCGCCGAGCCCTGCGTGATGTGCGCGGGCGCCATCTTCTGGAGCAACATCGGGCGCGTGGTGTTCGGCATCGACGCCGTGCGCCTGCGTGTGTTCCGTGGCGAACGCGCCGAACAGCGCGACGCCGAGCTCTCGTGCCGCGACGTGTTCAAGGCTTCACCGCATCCCATCGAATGCATCGGACCGGTGTTGGTCGACGAGGCCAGTGAACCGCATCGGGGTTTCTGGAAGGCCGCCTGAGCCTTCAGGTGCAGTTGAACGAGATCGCGATGCCCCCCGGCGTGGTCTGGCTTCCGATGGTCGCGCTGTTGGTCCACTGCAATTCCACCGCGTCGCCCGCATTGAAGCCCGCTGCACCCGATACGGTACAGCTGCGCGCCACGTCGTCGATCGTGCAGGAGAACGGACTGGCCAGCAGCCCCGCCACCGTGGGTGAGGGCCCCGGCGCGTGGAACAGTGTGAACTGGTGCGTCTGCCCCGCCTCGGGCACCCCCAGCGAGGCAACGTGTAGCGTGCCGGTGCCGCAGCTCTGCGGCAGCAACTGTGCATACCGTGAGTTCACGATGCTGGTTGAGGAGCCGCCCATCAGCGAGTAGGTGCCGGGGGCCTGCACATTGCCGCTGGACAAAGCCCAGCTGAATTCCATTGCCGCAGGTCCTGCGGGACCGGCGGGGCCCGTGGCACCGGTCGCACCCGTTGCACCTGTGGTACCCGTTGCACCGGTTGGGCCCGCCGGCCCCGTTGCCCCAGGCGCTCCAGTGGCCCCGGGGGCTCCATCCGCGCCCGGCGGGCCGACCAGCGAAATGGACGCCGTGGGCCAGACACCCGCGGTTTTCGGTCCGTACATCTCGCCGGTCTGGTCGTTGATGAAGTAGTCGCCATCCCGGCCCACGGCGGCGGTTGGTACCCCAGACCCGGCGTAAACGACGGGATGCTCGAACTCCGGCGCGCTGGGGGCGGGGCCATCGCCGCCACCGCAGGCACTCACGAGCGAGGCGGCCAGCACCACGAGCAGCCGCCGGCCTGCTGGCCAAGCGTGATGTGCGCGGCGGCTCATGCGGAACCTCGCGTGGGATAAAGCCCTTCCAGCGCAATCACGTAATGCACACCGACATACGGGTTGCGTATGCCCACCGGTGCACCACCGCCGGTGGCGGCCACGCCGACCTGCAGCGACAGCGGCAAGGGCGCCATGGTCTGGTTGGCCGCCCCCGGCGTGGCAAAGGCCTGCAAGGCGCCACCGTTGAGTGGTTCAAGCACCTCGGACGGAATCGCGCCGGCGGGGCTGCTGAGCGAGCCAATACCGGCGTAGCAGTTCTGTTGCGCGTGCGCGCCGGGCTGCACCGTCGCCGTGTGCGTGTGGGACGGCAGCTGGTTGGTGTTCAGGGTCACGGCTTCTGCGCCGCCACGCTGGCCCAGCTGCACCGGCTGCAAACCCGGGCCAGCGCCCGCACTGACCGGGCTGCGGCCTCGCAGATCAGGCAGCGCGAAGGTGGTGACACCATCGCCGCCGTAGGTCACACCGATCAGCGAATACAACGCGGGGTACTGCTCCCTGGGCAGGAGACTGCCGTCGCACAGGGCGAAGCCCTTGGGCGCGAACGGGAACGCGACCATCTGTATTTCCCCGACGAAGGGTTCCGAACTCATTTTTTCCTCCTGAATGGTTGTGACAAACGCCACAGCGGCGTGGCCGGCGCCGATGCTAGGAATCACTGAGACCCCTAGGAATACTGCAAAAGAACTAGTTTTTCGCACCTCTTACACTTTCGCCCATGTCCTGGCATGCCCGCCTCTCGCTCGACCTGAGGTCCGAGCACCAGAAAACCACCGCTCACTTCGAGCACGACGGACCGCTGCGCATCCTCAAGAGCCTCTACCCTGAAGGGCCCGCGATCTGCCACAACGTGATCGTTCACCCTCCCGGGGGACTGGTCGGCGGTGATCTGCTCGATGTGCACGTGCGAGCCGGCACCGGGGCGCACGGCCTGATCTCGACGCCGGGCGCCACGCGCTTCTACCGATCCGACGGTCCGCCCGCCACGCAGCAGGTGGCGCTGACGCTGGACGCTGGGGCAAGACTGGAATGGCTGCCGCTGGAGACCATTGCCTACCCGGGCTGCCTGGCGCACAACACCGTGCGCGCCACCCTGGCAGAAGATGCCGAGCTGATCGGCTGGGACGTGAGCGCGCTCGGCCTGCCAACCGCAGGACAGCCTTTCGACCGGGGCTGCCTGACGCAGCATCTGGAAATACCGGGCCTGTGGCTGGAGCGCTCGCGCCTGGACGCGGCCGACACGCGCCTGCTCGAATCCCCGCTCGGCCTGGCAGGCCATCGCTGCCTGGGCACGCTGTGGCTGGCCAGCGGCGCACCGCTGGCGCGCGAGCGGCGCGAGCGACTGCTTGAAGCCGTGCGAGCCGGCATCGACACGGAGGCGGCTGGCGGCGTGCAGGCTGGCGCCACCTGCCCGCACCCCCAGGTGCTGGTACTGCGGGCGGTGGCACCGCTGGTCGAACCGCTGATGGCGCTGTTCCAGCACACCTGGGCGGTGCTGCGCGCCCAGGCCTGGGGCCTTCCGGCCGAGCCCCCCCGCATCTGGCGCGTCTGAACAGCCGCCCGGGCGGAGCCGGAAAAGCGCCGGAATCGACCCGCACTTTGGCCTACCGGCGCGCTGGACGCGGCGCAGAATGGGGACAAGCCTCCGAGCGCCCGCGCTCGTCCGCCCGGCATCCCCGCATGTTCACGCCCCCCACCCCCACCTACCTCCACGATGCCCATGCCCTGGTCATCGAGGGCAATCTGCAGTCGAGATCGATCCTGGTCTCGCAGTTGCGCGAACTGGGTCTTGCCACGGTGGCGCAGTGCTCGCGTCTGACCGACGCCCGGCGCAAGCTCGAATCCCACAGCTTCGACGTGGTGCTCTGCGAGCAGAACTTCGAACGCGAATCCATGTCCGGCCAGGACCTGCTGGACGACCTGCGGCGCAACCAGCTGCTGCCCTTCCACACGGTGTTCGTCATGATCACCGCCGAGGCGACCTATGCACGCGTGGCCGAAGCCGCCGAATCGGCGCTGGACGCGTACCTGCTCAAGCCGCACACTGCCGCCCGGCTGGCCGACCGCATCGTGCAGGCGCGCGCGCGCAAGCTCGCGCTGCAGGACATCTTCAGCGCCATCGATGCGCAGGACTTCGAGCGCGCCGCCACGCTGTGTCAGGCGCGCTTCGAAGCGCGCCAGGCCTACTGGCTGTATGCCGCGCGCATCGGCGCGGAGCTGATGCTGCGCGGCGGCCGCGTCGCCGAGGCCCAGAAGCTGTACGAAGCCGTCATCGAGGCCAAGACGCTGCCCTGGGCGCGCCTGGGCGTGGCGCGTGCGCAGCTCGACAGCGGTCAGGCCGCCAAGGCCGTGACCACGCTGGAGAGCCTGATCCGTGACGACGACGCCTACGCCGACGCCTACGACGTGATGGGCCGCGCCCAGTTCGAGCTGGGCAACTTCCAGAATGCGCTGTCGACCTACCAGATGGCCACGCGGCTGACGCCCTCGTCCATCAGCCGCCTGCTCAAGACCGGCATGCTGGCCTACTACACCGGCGAGAAGAGCGAAGGAGTGGAGCTGCTCGACCGCGCCACCCGCCTCGGTCTGGACTCCAAGATGTTCGATGTCCAGGCGCTGCTGCTGCTGGCCTTCGCGCGGCTGGACAACAACGACCAGCGCGGCCTGCAGCGCGTCGTGGAACAGCTCACCCGCCTGCGCGACCGCAGCTCCGCACCGGCCCGGCCGCACCGCCTGCTGTCCATGGCCGAGAGCCTGCTCGCGCTGCAGCAGCAACACACGGCGCGGGCGCAGGACGACGTGCGACGCCTGGCCAATGACATCCTGTTGCCGGACTTCGACGTCGAGTCGGCCTGCAACCTGCTCATGCTGATGAGCAAGCTGGTCGCGCGCTCGCTGCCCCTGCCGGATGCCGAGGGCGCGGTCGACACCATGGCCCTGCGTTTCTGCACCAGCCGCGCAATGACCGAGCTGCTCGCCTGCGCCGCCTCCGGCGCCGCCGACCACGCCGAACGCATCCGCTCGGGCCACGCCCAGGTGCTCAAGATCACGCAGGAGGCCATGACACTGAGCCTCAAGGACAACCCGCAGGGCACGGTCGAGCAGCTGCTCGAGGCAGGCGAACGCACCGGCAACGCCAAGCTGATCGAGTCCGCACACCAGGTGCTGCAGCGCTACGCCGAACGCATGGATGCCTTCCCTGCGCTCCAGGAGCGCGCCGAGGCGCTGCGCGCGCACTACCACTCCACCGCGCCACTCACCCGCCTGGGCGAACGCACCAGCGGACAGAGCACGCCGGGCGGCATCTCGCTGCCGGCGGGCTACAAACGCGCCCAGGCCGAAACTTCAGCGGACGAAGACAGCGCCACCACCACCGACGGTGACGACAGCGAAGGCGCGCGGCAAGCGGCGGGTTGAAGCCGACGCCGCCTCAGATCGCCACCAGCTGGCGCACGCCCCGGGCCTGCATCTCGCTGCCCGGGCCGCTGGCGATGACCTCGCCGCGCTCCATCACCACGTAGCGGTCGGCCAGGGCCTCGGCGAAGTCGTAGTACTGCTCCACCAGCACGATGGCCATGTTGCCGCGGTCGGCCAGCATGCGGATGACCTTGCCGATGTCCTTGATGATGTTGGGCTGGATGCCTTCGGTGGGCTCGTCCAGGATCAGCAGCTTCGGGCCCGCCGCCAGCGCGCGCGCAATCGCCAACTGCTGCTGCTGTCCGCCCGACAGGTCACCCCCCCGACGGCCCAGCATCTGCCTGAGCACCGGGAACAACTCGAACAGCTCGGCCGGGATCGGCGTGCCACCCTTCTTCGTGGCCAGGCCCATGAGCAGGTTCTCCTGCACGGTGAGGCGACCGAAGATCTCGCGGCCCTGCGGCACGAAACCCACACCCATGCGGGCGCGCTCGTAGGGCGTGGTCTTGTGGATGGGCACGCCGTCGAGTTCGATGCTGCCGCTCTTGATCGGCACCAGGCCCATGAGCGACTTGAGCAGCGTGGTCTTGCCCACGCCGTTGCGGCCCAGCACCACCGTGACCTGGCCGAGCTCGGCCTGCAGGCTCACGTTGCGCAGGATGTGGCTGCCGCCGTAGTACTGGTTGATGTCTTTGGCTTGCAGCAGGCTCATCTGGATTCCTCCGGCGGTTTGGTTTGGCCGGGTCTCGCCCCGGCGGGCGAGTAACTTTCTTTGCTTCGCCAAAGAAAGTCACCAAAGAAAGGCGAGCCGAAGTCCGGGCCGCTTTGCGGTTCCTCGCGCTGCTCAGCCCGGCCACACTGCAGGGGGCGGGAGCGGGGACCTTTCCTCCGGTGACTTGGGTTGCTTGGCCCCTCACCCCAGCCCTCTCCCCAGAGGGGCGAGGGAGCAAGGCCCCGTCGCCTGCGAGGTAGTCCGATCCCGCCCCCGTCTCTGCCGTGTGGCCGGGCTGAGCAGCGCAGCGGCGTGGGGATCAGAAATTCGCATGTCCGAAGGCCGCGCAGCGGACAAGTTTGCGAATTTCCCCCACGACGCGAGCAGCGCAAGGAACCGCAAAGCGGCCCGGACTTCGGCTCGCCTTTTCTTTGCTTACTTTCTTTTGGCGAAGCAAAAGAAAGTGAGTCGGCCGCCGGGGCGAGACCCGGCCAAACCAAACAGCCGGAGAGAAAAAATTCAGCGCCCAAGATACACCTCGATCACCCGCTCATCCGCCTGCACCTGGTCCAGCGTGCCCTCGGCCAACACCGCGCCGTCGCACAGCACCGTGACCTTCTCGGAGATGGTGCGGATGAAGCTCATGTCGTGCTCGACCACCATCAGCGAATGTTTGCCCTTGAGCGTGAGGAACAGCTGCGCGGTGCGCTCGGTCTCCTCGTCGGTCATGCCGGCCACGGGTTCGTCGAGCAGCAGCAGCTTGGGGTCCTGCATCAGCAGCATGCCGATCTCCAGCCACTGCTTCTGCCCGTGGCTGAGGTTGCCGGCCAGGCGCGCGGGGCTGTCGGCCAGGTGGATGGTCTGCAGCACCTCGCCCAGGCGGTCCTTCTCCTCGCCGGTGAGGCGGAACACCATGGAGCGGCGCACGCGCTTGTCGGTGGCCAGCGCGAGCTCGAGGTTCTCGAACACGCTGAGGTGCTCGAACACCGTGGGCTTCTGGAACTTGCGGCCGATGCCCATGGCCGCGATTTCGGCTTCGCGGTAGCGCAGCAGGTCGATCGTGCTGCCGAAGAACACCTGGCCCGCGTCGGGCCGCGTCTTGCCGGTGATGATGTCCATCATCGTGGTCTTGCCCGCGCCGTTGGGGCCGATGATGCAGCGCAGCTCGCCGGGCGCGATGTCCAGGCTCAGCTTGTTGATCGCCTTGAAGCCGTCGAAGCTCACGCTCACGTCTTCCAGGTAGAGGATGCGGCCGTGCGCGGTGTCCACCTCGCCCGGCGTGTGCAGGCGGGAGAAACCGGCCTGCCGTCCACCGGACTCGGTGGCACCGGTGTGCCCGGCGGAGGCCACCCGTTCGTAGCGCTTCGCGCCGTCTTCCATCAGGTCGGGCGTCATGCCTTGTCCCCTTCCCTGGCCGGCCGCAGTTTCTTCACCAGCCCCACCACGCCCTGCGGCATGTACAAGGTGACGACGATGAACAGCGCACCCAGCACGTAGAGCCAGTACTCGGGAAAGGTCACGGTGAGCCAGCTCTTGGCGCCGTTGACGATGAAGGCGCCGATGATGGGGCCGATGAGCGTGGCACGACCGCCTACCGCGGCCCAGATCGCGATCTCGATGCTGTTGGCCGTGCTCATCTCGCCCGGGTTGATGATGCCGACCTGCGGCACGTACAGCGCGCCGGCCACGCCGCACATCACGGCCGAAATCGTCCAGATGGTGAGCTTGTAGGGCAGCGGGTTGTAGCCGCAGAACATCACGCGGCTCTCGGCGTCGCGCACCGCCTGCAGCACGCGGCCGAACTTGCTGTTCACCAGCCAGCGCGCGAACAGGTAGAAGCCCAGCAGCGTGAGGCCGGTCAGCACGAACAGCGTCATGCGCATGCCCTGCGTGGCGATCGGTAGATCCAGGATGCGCTTGAAGTCGGTGAAACCGTTGTTGCCGCCAAAGCCTGTCTCGTTGCGGAAGAACAGCAGCAGCGCGGCGAAGGTCAGGGCCTGCGTGATGATGGAGAAGTACACGCCCTTGATGCGCGAGCGGAATGCGAAGTAGCCGAACACGAAGGCCACCAGGCCGGGCACGAGCACGATCAGCAGCAGCGTGGCGATGAAGCTGTCCGACAGCGCCCAGTGCCAGGGCAGCTCCTTCCAGTCCAGGAACACCATGAAGTCGGGCAGCTCGCTCTTGTAGTTGCCGTCGGTGCCGATCTGGCGCATGAGGTACATGCCCATCACATAGCCGCCGAGCGCGAAGAACAGACCATGCCCCAGGCTCAGGATGCCCGTGTAGCCCCAGATCAGGTCCATGGCCAGCGCGCAGATGGCGTAACACATGATCTTGCCCAGCAGGCCGACCATGTAGTCGCTCAGGTGGAAGGCACTGCCTTCGGGCACGAACAGGTTGAGCATCGGCGCGACCGCGCAGACGACCAGCAGCGCGACCACGAACGCGCTCCAGCCGGTGCGGGTGAGCAGCGGGCCCGGCGCGGGCAGCACGACGGGGGTGGTGGGTGTGGTGCTCATGCCTCGCGACCTTTCATGGCGAAGATGCCCTGGGGCCGCTTCTGGATGAAGACGATGATGAAGACCAGCACCGCGATCTTGGCCAGCACGGCGCCGGCCCAGCCTTCGATGAACTTGTTGAGCAGCCCCAGGCCAAGCGCGGCGTACACCGTGCCCGCGAGCTGGCCCACGCCACCGAGCACCACGACCATGAACGAGTCCACGATGTAGTTCTGGCCGAGGTCGGGGCCGACGTTGCCGATCTGGCTCAGCGCGCAACCGGCCAGGCCGGCGATGCCCGAGCCCAGCGCGAAGGCGTAGGTGTCGATGCGCGCGGTGTTCACGCCCATGCAGGACGCGATCGGCCGGTTCTGCGTCACGCCGCGCACGAACAGGCCCAGGCGCGTCCTGCCGATCATGAGCGTGACGCCCAGCAGCACCGCCAGCGCGAAGCCGATGATGATGATGCGGTTCCAGGGCAGGTTGAGGTTGCCCAGCAGGGTGATGCCGCCGCTCATCCAAGAGGGGTTTTCCACGCCCACGTTCTGCGCGCCGAACAGGCTGCGCACCGCCTGCATCAGCACCAGGCTGATGCCCCAGGTGGCCAGCAGCGTCTCCAGCGGGCGGCCGTAGAGGAAGCGGATCACCGAGCGCTCCATGGCCGCGCCGACCAGCGCCGAGGCCATGAAGGCCACCGGCATGGCCACCAGCAGGTACCAGTCGAACCACTCGGGCAGCGAGGCGCGGAAAAAGGACTGCACCAGCCAGGTGGCATAGGCGCCGATCATGATCAGCTCGCCGTGCGCCATGTTGATCACGCCCATGAGGCCATAGGTGATGGCCAGACCCAGCGCGGCCAGCAGCAGGATGCTGCCCAGGCTGATGCCGGTGAAGGCCTGGGCCAGGGCGTTGCCCACGGCCAGCATGCGGTCGATGCCCTTGAGCGAATCCAGCAGCGCGGCCTTCACGCCGGCGTCGCTCTCCTGGTCGATCTGCTGCTGCAGCAGCGGCCGCACGATCGGGAGCTTCGCCTCGCCCAGCTTCTGCGCGGCCGACAGGCGCTGCGCCGGGTCCTCGCTGGCCAGCAGAACGGCAGCGCGCCCCAGTTCCAGGCTCTGGCGCGCCTGCGCATCCAGATCGCCGGCGAGCGCCTTGTCGATCAGCGGCAACTGGCTGGCGTCGGGCTCTTCAAACGCAGAGCGCTGCAGCGTGCGCGCGGCCTCGCGCTGGCGATCGGGCGGCGCGCCCAGCAGTTCCATGCCGGCCAGCGCGTTGTCCATGGCGCTGCGCAGGCGGTTGTTGATCATCACGTCGCCGGCGTCTTCCGGCAGCGTGGCCAGTGTCTCGCCGGTCACGGCGTCGACGGCGCCTTCGCCCTCGACGATGAGCACGCGCTCGCCCTGCAGGCGCACGGCCTCATTGGCCATGGCCCGGATCAGCGCAGTGGCACGCGCGTCGGGCTCGGCGGCCAGGCGGTTGATGGTCTCGATGCGGGTGTCCGTATCGCCATCGACCACGGCCAGGGCATCGGCGGCGGTGAGCGCGTGGGCAGCCTGCAGCCCCATCCACAGCGCAAACCCCAGCCCCAGGAACCGGAGCCAATGAAACTTCATGTGAATCCTTCTACGAAAAACCGCCCTCACCCCAACCCTCTCCCGGAGGGAGAGGGAGCAAGACACGCCACGAACGGGGTGCCCCTCGTCCAGAGACACCGAGGGTCCGGCTCCGCCGGCCCCAGGTGTCGCCCCCCTCCCGCCGCAGGCGAGAGAGGGGGGAGCCGCGAAGCGGCGCGGGGGGTGTTACTTCACCATCGCCACGTTCTTCTTGCCCTTGTTCTCGGGGATGTAGTCGCTCCACGGGTCGGCGACCACCGGGCCCGGCGTCTTCCAGACCACGTTGAACTGGCCGTCGGCCTTCACTTCACCGATGAACACCGGCTTGTGCAGGTGGTGATTTTCCTTGTCCATGGTGCTGGTGAAGCCACCCGGTGCCTTGAAGGTCTGGCCGGCCATGGCGGCGATGACCTTGTCGGTGTCGGTGGACTTGGCCTTGGCCACGGCCTGGGCCCACATGTTGATGCCGATGTAGGTGGCTTCCATCGGGTCGTTGGTCAGCGGCTTGTCCTTGTGGCCGGGGATGTTCTTGGCCTTGGCGTAGGCGCTCCACTTCTTCACGAACTCGGTATTGGCTGGGCTCTTGATGCTCATGAAGTAGTTCCAGGCCGCCAGATGGCCCACCAGCGGCTTGGTGTCGACACCGCGCAGCTCTTCCTCACCCACCGAGAAGGCCACCACAGGCACGTCCTTGGCCGAGAGGCCGGCGTTGCCGAGTTCCTTGTAGAACGGCACATTGGAGTCGCCGTTGATGGTGGAGACCACGGCCGTCTTCTTGCCGGCGGAGGCGAACTTCTTGATGTTGGCGATGATGGTCTGGTAGTCGGAGTGCCCGAAGGGGGTGTACTCCTCCATGATGTCGGCGTCGGCCACGCCCTTGCTCTTGAGGAAGGCGCGCAGGATCTTGTTGGTGGTGCGCGGGTACACGTAGTCGGTGCCCAGCAGCACCCAGCGCTTGGCCGAGCCGCCGTCCTTGCTCATCAGGTATTCCACCGCGGGAATGGCCTGCTGGTTGGGCGCGGCACCGGTGTAGAACACGTTCTTGCTCAGCTCTTCGCCTTCGTACTGCACCGGGTAGAACAGCAGGCCGTTGGCCTCCTCCACCACCGGCAGCATCGACTTGCGCGACACCGAGGTCCAGCAGCCGAAGATGACCGCGACCTTGTCCTGCGTGAGCAGCTGCTTGGTCTTCTCGGCGAACAGCGGCCAGTTGGAGGCCGGGTCCACCACCACGGGCTCGAGCTTCTTGCCCAGCACGCCGCCCTTGGCGTTGATTTCATCAATGGCCATCAGCACCGTGTCCTTGAGCACGGTCTCCGAAATGGCCATGGTGCCCGAGAGGCTGTGCAGCACGCCGACCTTGATGGTCTCCTGCGCGTGGGCGCTCAGGCCAGTGAAGCCGAGCGTGGCAACCGTGGCGGCGGCGGCCAGGGTCTTGAGGGTGAATCGACGGACGTTTCGGGTGTTCGACATGGCGCTTCTCCAGTGTTCCAGGTGGTCCCTTGTGAGGGGTGTTTGGCGCCGCCGGCTGCCCTCTTCGGACGTGGCTCAGCGGACGACTGGACTCTAGGGATCGCGCCGGTCGGCGTATGTACGCCGGGTGGCGTATGCCGCCGGTAAGCGCCCCCTCAGTCCCATTGGCGCATGTTTACGCACTTGTGCGGTTGAAGTCAGGACGATGGACTTTGGGCGGTCCCGCGCCCAAGCAAATCACATGAACTTACGCCGCCGGAAGGCCCGCACGTCTTGCGCGTCGAGCGTGAACCACTCGCCATTGGTTTGCTTGGCAGCGCATCGCCGATACCCGCAGGCTTCTATCCCTTCGGAGTCATCGGTCGCGATGGCGTGCACTACGTCTGGCTTCTCCGGTAGATCCAGAGATATCTGGCGATGCCGGCGAGGCACGGCGAACGTCCTCCCCAACTTGTAGTGCGTGCCGGGCCTCAGCATGTAAACATAGCCATCAGTGCCTGACGAGCCTTCCGCTGCAGTCTGCGGTGCGGCCTCCGATGAGTCCACTTGGTCCGGAAGAAGGTCCGCCACATCCTTCCACTTCGAGTGCATCAAGCAGCCCGCTCGAAGACGTGCGATGCGTGCGCCCTTACTGCCCATACGATCGAATAGGCCGTGACTTGGTACGGTGTCATTGGTCCTTCGCGCGATTCTGAGTTCGGCTGTCGTGAGGAATCGACCGCATGCGCGGGTCAGCTTTGCCATGGCCCGCAGCATGCCCTCATCAGAACGCGCCTCTTGCTTCCGATTCGATTCAAATCCCGCTTCTGCCAGAGCATCACTCCATCGGGCCCAGTGCCTTGCGCGCCAGTGGCCCTGACGAATGCCAGTAAGAGTCTCGAACAGATTGTGGCCTGGCACTATTCCGCCGCAGACTCAGTGCGCCCTCGGGGCCATCGCTCTTAGCCACATGCGTTCGACTTGTTCCGTCATATTGGTGGGCACCAGTTCAACACCTGGATGCGCATTGCCATAGACACGGAACAGTTCATCGGCAAACGCTTGTCCCACTTCCTTGATGTCAGAAAAATCAAGAATTACCATCCTGAATCGGTCAAAGCGAGCAATCAACCGTTTGGCCTGCGATCGTGACACCAACTGTTCGTCGCCATACTTGGCAAGTCTCATCGGCACGATGGTCTTTGAGAAATCGAAATCATCAGGCGCATTGGTGAACTGGGCATAGATGTCTGCCGCCGTGCGCGCACTGTCCAGCGAGATATTCATGAAAACTGCGGTGCCTTTTGGGAAAACACCCTTTTCCTCCGCGAGCAGGTCATGCTGTGAAACATCGTCGTGACTGAAGGTCAGTTCGTTCGCTGCTATCTCGAAATCATCAAACATCCTGGACGTGAAAAAGACGCCCTCGCCAGTGTGCTTGGATGGATCTGTTGTCAACTTGCCTTTCGAAAGCTCAAAGAGAGCCTGCCGCATATCGGCGAGGCCTAGCTCGCTCGTGATCTTCGCAAAAATACCCACTCCGTCGTCGGAGATGATGATTCGCAGATGCTTTTCATCTTGACTCATCCAGACAAAGACAGAATTCCCCCCGGAGTGGTCAATGGCGTTATTGACCATTTCTGTGAAGCCGTGACTCGCAATGTTTTGCACATTGCCAGAAAGGCTGAAATACGGCCTGAAGTCCCGCCCCCAGGCAACGTCTTCCTCCAGCCCAGCCAGTGAGTACAGGTGCGAAACCCGGCGTTTGTACCCAGGACTGAAAACGGGATGGGTGGACGGGCCGCTGCGAGCAATCCACCCCTCAGATTCCAGGCGCTGGATGTACTTGTTAGCCGCCACCCGGGAAATATTCAGGCGATCTGCGTAGTGCCGCGTCAGGTCGCGAGGGTGCGCAACTACATCCCGCGTGACGGTACGCACCAGTTCTTCGAATCGAGAAGGCTTGGCCATCGGTTTGTTGAAAACTTAAAGAGCCAAATTGTAAACTTATTGATTCCACGTTGTAAACTTAAAAGCCATGCCAACACGCGGTACTGGCTGCTTGCGTGGACCACCACGCGCCGGCAAATCACTGCCTCGAAGAACACTCCATCCCCTCAGCCCCCGTGCTGCGGCTGCAGCAACGGCACCCGGTTGATCGCCATCGCCGCCGCCGCTGTGCGCGTCTCCACGCCCAGCTTGGCGTAGATGCGCTCCAGGTGTTTCTTCACCGTGGCCGGGCTGGCGCCCAGGATGTCGCCGATGTCGCGGTTGATCTTGCCCTTGACCACCCAGTACAGCACCTCGGCCTCGCGCGCGGTCAGACCGAAGGCGCCGGCCAGGCCGGAGAGCACGCTGGCGTCCGAGGTTTCCTGCATCACGATCAGCCAGTCGCCGCCCTCGCCGTTGATCTCGTCGCCCACGCACTGGTGCAGGCGGAAGGTGAGGCGGCGCGGGCCGTTTTCCAGTGTGAGGCGCGGCGGCTCGCGCTGCGCGAGGGCTTCACCGAGGTGGCGGCGCAGCCACTGCAGCACGGCCGGTGGCGTGGCGGGGGCCTCGGTGCCACAGTGGTGGCGCAGCAGGTCGCGCGCTAGTGGCGTCTGCCACATCAGGCGGCCGTCGCGCTCGCGCACGGTGATGGTGGCGTAGCCGAAGGCGTCGAGCGCGTTGCGCGCCTGGCTGCGTTCGACTGCGCCCTGGCGCACGTGGCGCGCGGTGCGCAGGTGCACGCCCATGCGCGCCATCACCTCGCGCGGCTTGATCGGCTTGGTCACGTAGTCGGCGCCGCCGGCGTCGAGCGCGGCCACCAGGTGCTCGGTGTCGGTCAGGCCGGTCATGAAGATGATGGGGATGTGCGCGGTGGCCGGCTGCGCCTTGAGGCGGCGCGCCACCTCGAAGCCGTCGATGCCGGGCATCACCGCGTCGAGCAGCACCACATCGGGCAGGGCCTGGGTGGCGCGGCGCAGGGCGCTTTCGCCGTCCAGCGCGACCAGCACGGTGTAGCCGGCCTCGTCGAGCGCGTCGTGCAGCGGCGCGACGTTGTCGGGCACGTCGTCTACGATGAGCACGACCAGGGCGTCGGTCAGCACCAGCGCCGTGGCGCTTGGCAGGGGTTCAACCGGATGCGACATGGCTTTGCAGCAGCAGTTGCTGTTCGATGGCGTCAAAACGGAACTCGCGCGCCAGGGTGCGCAGGCCCTGCGCGAACGCGGCCTGCTCGGGGCGGCGCTGCACCCAGTCGTCGAGCCACTGCACGATGCCCTTGTAGTAGCCCAGGCGCACCAGTTCCAGCAGGGGTTCGAGTTCGGCGCGGCTGGCGGGCGTGGCCGGCGGACCGGGTGGCGCGGCCGCGTGCTCGGGTTGGGGCTCGGTCATCCACGACAGCGCGAGCTGCTGGCCGAGCCAGGCCAGCAGATCGTCGCGCCGCACGGGCTTGACGAAAAAATCCTGCGGCTTGTGGTCGAGGTCGTTGTCCAGGCCCTTGTCGAAGGCGTTGGCCGAGACGATGGCCAGCGGCACCGGCCCCCAGCCGCGCGCGCGCAGGCGCCGCAGTGTTTCCCAGCCGTCGATGCCGGGCATGGCCAGGTCCATGAAGATGGCGTGCGGCGCGCCCGGGTCACCGGGCTGCAGTTCGTCGAGCAGGGCCAGCGCATCCAGCCCGCTGGTGGCGAGCATGACCTCGAAGCCCAGCGGCGCGAGCCAGCGCGCGAGCAGCTCGCGGTCGGCCTCCTCGTTGTCCACCACCAGCACACGCCGGCGCGGGCCGCTGTAGCCCACGTGCTGCGGCTGCACCGCGGGCGCGGGCAGCTGCACGCCGTGCAGTTCGGGCAGGAACAGGCGCACGGTGAACACCGAGCCCTCGCCCGGCGTGCTGCGCACCGTCATCTCGCCGCCCATGAGGTCGGTGAGCATCTTGGCGATGGTCAGGCCCAGGCCGGTGCCGCTGGACGGCCCCTGCGCCCCGGCATCCCCCTGCCCGCGCGCGAAGGGTTCGAACACGCGTTCCAGGTCCTGCTGGCCCATGCCGGGGCCGGTGTCGTGCACCTCGAACTGCGCCATCTCGCGCGCGTGCGCCACACGCAGGCGCACCTCGCCGCTGCGGGTGAACTTGACCGCATTGCCCAGCAGGTTGATGAGGATCTGGCGCAGGCGCTTTTCGTCGGCGCGCACCGTGTCGGGCAGGCGGCTGCCGGTGTCGAAGACGAAGCGCAGGCCCTTGGCGGCCGCCTGCAGCTCGAACATGCTGGCCACCTCCTGCATGGCGCCGGCAAAGGCCATGGGCCGCACGTCCAGCGCGAGCTTGCCGGACTCGATGCGCGCGATGTCCAGCGTGCCCTCTATGAGCGAGAGCAGGTGCTCCCCGCCCCGATGGATCACGCGCACAGCCTGCGCGCGGTGCGGCGCCACGCCACTGTCTTCCTGCAGCAGTTGCGCATAGCCCAGGATGCTGTTGAGCGGTGTGCGCAGTTCGTGGCTGATGGTGCTGATGTAGCGCGTCTTGGCCTGGTTGGCCTGCTCGGCCGCGTGCCGCGCCTGCTGCAGGGCCTCGTCGGTGCGCTGGTGCGATTCGATTTCCTGCATCAGCAGGCGCGTCTGGCGGTTCGACTCTTCCTGCGCCACTTCGCGGCTCTTGTGCGCCAGCACCAGCCACCAGGCCACGGTGGCGGCGATCAGCAGCAACACCGCGTACACCCGCACGAAGCCCGAGCGCAGCGCGGCGTCCAGCAGCGAGGTGTTGGCCGCCACGCCCAGGCCCTGCTGCAGGCCTTCGACCTCCTGCCGGTACAGCAGGCCGAGCACGGCCGCGAGCACGGGCGCGACGATCATCATGAGCAGCAGGTAGTGCGCCAGGCCCGCTTCCAGGTACGGCCACACGCGGCGCGGCAGCACGCGCCGCAGCGCCGCCATCCACTGCTCGGACAGGCGCGCGTGCGGCTTGCAGAGATCGCCGCAGCGCGCGTCCAGCGTGCAGCACAGCGAACAGATGTGGCCCTGGTAGGCCGGGCAGTGCGCCATATCGGGCGCTTCGTACTCGCGCTCGCAGATCACACAGCGTTGCAACGAGAAAGGTGCTTTACCCCATCCCCCTCTGGGGGAGGGCGGGGGTGGGGGCTCGCATGCAGTAGCGTGGTCGACGCGCGGCCCCCATCCCATCCTTCCCCCACAGGGGGAAGGAGCAAGATCACAACTCCCCTCCGCCGACCGCGCAATGTAATACCGCCCCTTCGTCAACCACGCAATCGCCGGCGCCGCCAGCAGCGCTGTCACCATCGCGATCACCGCCGAAAACGCCTGCGCCATCGGGCCCAGCAGCCCCATGTGCGCAACGATGGACAGGGCCGAGGCCAGGCCCATGGCGCCCACGCCCACGGGATTGATGTCGTACAGGTAGGCGCGCTTGAACTCGATGCCCTTGGGGCTCCAGCCCAGTGGCTTGTTGATGACCAGGTCGGCCACCACGGCCATGATCCAGGCGATGGCGATGTTGGAGTACAGGCCCAGCACCTCGCCCAGGGCCTGGAACACGTTCATCTCCATCAGCATGAAGGCGATCAGCGTGTTGAACACCACCCACACCACGCGGCCCGGGTGGCTGTGCGTGATGCGCGAGAAGAAGTTGCTCCAGGCCAGCGAGCCGGCGTAGGCATTGGTGACGTTGATCTTGAGCTGCGAGACGACCACGAACAGCGCCGTGGCCGCCACCGCCCAGCCGTAGTCGGAGAACACGTACTCGTAGGCCGCCAGGTACATCTGGTTCGGGTCCACCGCGCGCTCGGTGGGCACCATGTGGGTGATGGCCAGGTAGGCCAGCAGCGCGCCGCCCAGCATCTTGACCACGCCCAGCACCACCCAGCCCGGCCCGCCGGCCAGCACACCGGCCCACCAGCGCAGCGCCTTGCCGGGTTCCTTCGCGGGCATGAAGCGCAGGTAGTCGGCCTGCTCGCCCATCTGCGTGATGAGCGCGATGCCCACCGTCAAAGCCGCACCAAACAGGTGCCAGTCAAACACCGTGCCTGCACCAGATTCGCCCCCATACCGCACCACGTTGGTGAAGGTTTCGGGTGACATCCAGGCCACCGCCCCGAAAGGCACCACCATCATCACGATCCATAGCGGCTGCGTCCAGACCTGGAAGCGGCTGATGACGGAAACGCCGTGGGTCACCAGCGGAATGACCACCAGCGCGCAGATGAGGTAACCCCAGGCGGGCGGGATGTCGAGCGCGAGCTCCAGCGCATAGGCCATCACCGCCGCCTCGAGCGCGAAGAAGATGAAGGTGAACGAAGCGTAGATCAGCGAGGTGATGGTCGAGCCGATGTAGCCGAAACCCGCCCCGCGCGTGAGCAGGTCCATGTCGACCCCGTGGCGCGCGGCGTAGACGCTGATGGGCAGGCCGGCCAGAAAGATGATCAGACCGGTGCAGAGAATGGCCAGCGCGGCGTTGACGAAGCCGTACTGCACCAGCAGCGTGGCGCCCACAGCCTCCAGGATCAGGAAGGACGCGGCGCCGAACGCGGTGTTGGCCACGCGCCATTCGCTCCACTTGCGAAAGCGCTGCGGCGTGTAGCGCAGGGCGTAGTCCTCCATGGTCTCGCTGCCCACCCAGCTGTTGTAGTCGCGGCGCACCTTGATGATGCGCTGCGGCGCGTCCTGGCCCGCCGCAGGAGCGGCCAGGGGGGCGGGGGGGAGGTCGGGCACGGCAGGGTTCACACGGCGATTTCGCAGCTTTCATGCCACGCTCCTCGGGCCGGCCCGGCGAGGGCACGGGAATTGCTGATTCACAGGCGGCTTGTATGCTCAGGCCCCACCCGACGATCACGCACCACCATGGAACTCACCCCCGTGTCCGGCCAGCTCCTGCGGCCGCACGCGCTATTTGAGCGAAGCGAACAATGGAACTGACCCCGCGTGAAAAAGACAAGCTGCTGATCTTCACCGCCGCCCTGCTGGCCGAGCGGCGCAAGGCGCGCGGCCTCAAGCTCAACTACCCCGAAGCGGTGGCGCTGATCAGCGCGGCCGTGATGGAGGGCGCGCGCGACGGCAGGACCGTGGCCCAGCTCATGAGCGAAGGCCGCAACGTGCTCACGCGCGCCGACGTGATGGACGGCATCGCCGAGATGATCCCGGACATCCAGGTGGAAGCGACCTTCCCCGACGGCACCAAGCTGGTCACGGTGCACCAGCCGATTGCCTGAACCTCCTCCACGAAAGTCTTCCCATGCGACCGTTCTCCACACTCCTCATCGCCGCCCTGTCCGCCACCTCCGCCCTGGCCCACGAAGGCCATGGTCTGTTCGGATCACACTGGCACGCCACCGACGCCCTGGGCTTCATCGGCGCAGCGGCTGTCATCGCCCTGGCCATCTGGTTCACCAGCGGTCGCAAGTGAGCACCTGCCCATGATCCCCGGCGAACTCCTCACCGACGCGGGCGAACACCCCCTCAACCCCGGCCGGCGCACGCTCACCCTGGTGGTGAAGAATGGCGCCGACCGCCCGATCCAGGTCGGCTCGCACTACCACTTCGCCGAGACCAACGGCGCACTCGACTTCGACCGCGCCGCCGCGCGCGGCATGCGGCTGAACATCGCCAGCGGCACCGCCGTGCGCTTCGAGCCCGGCCAGCAGCGCACCGTGGAGCTGGTGGACTACGCGGGCGATCGCGTCGTGTACGGGTTCCGCGGGCTCACGCAGAGCGCACTCTGAGGAACACACACCCATGGCAAGCATTCCCCGCAGCGCCTACGCCGACATGTTCGGCCCCACCGTGGGCGACCGCCTGCGCCTGGCGGACACCGGTCTGGTGATCGAGATCGAAAAGGACTTCACCCTGGCCGCGGGCGGCTATGGCGAAGAAGTGAAATTCGGTGGCGGCAAGACCATCCGCGACGGCATGGCGCAGAGCCAGCGCACGCGCGCCGAGGGCGCGGCGGACACGGTGATGACCAATGCGGTAATCATCGACCACGGTGGCATCGTCAAGGCCGACATCGGCTTGAAGGGCGGGCGCATCGTCGCCATCGGCAAGGCCGGCAACCCCGACACCATGCCCGGCGTGGACATCGTCATCGGCCCGGGTACCGAGGTGATCAGCTGCGAGGGCAGCATCGTCACCGCTGGCGGCATCGACAGCCACATCCACTTCATCTGCCCCCAGCAGGTGGACGAGGCGCTGACCTCGGGCATCACCACCATGCTCGGCGGCGGCACCGGCCCGGCCACCGGCACCTTCGCCACCACCTGCACGCCCGGCCCCTGGCACATCGAGCGCATGTTGCAGGCCGCAGACGGGCTGCCGATGAACCTGGGCTTCCTGGGCAAGGGCAACGCCAGCCTGCCCGCCGCGCTGCACGAGCAGGTGAACGCTGGCGTGATCGGCCTGAAGCTGCACGAAGATTGGGGCACCACGCCCAGCGCCATCAGCAACTGCCTGGACGTCGCCGAAGAAGCCGACGTGCAGGTCGCCATCCACAGCGACACGCTCAACGAATCGGGCTTCGTGGAGAACACCATCGCCGCCACCAAGGGCCGCAGCCTGTGCGCCTTCCACACCGAAGGCGCCGGCGGCGGCCACGCGCCCGACATCCTGCGCGTGGTCGGCGAGGCCAACTTCCTGCCCTCCTCCACCAACCCGACCATGCCCTACACGGTCAACACGCTGGACGAGCACGTGGACATGCTGATGGTGTGCCACCACCTCGACGCCGGCATCGCCGAAGACCTGGCCTTTGCCGAGAGCCGCATCCGCCGCGAAACGATCGCGGCCGAGGACATCCTGCACGACATGGGCGCCATCAGCATGATGAGCAGCGACAGCCAGGCCATGGGCCGCGTGGGCGAGGTCATCATCCGCACCTGGCAGACCGCCGACAAGATGAAGAGCCAGCGCGGCACGTTGCCGGAAGACAATGCGCGCAACGACAACTTCCGCGTCAAGCGCTACATCGCCAAGTACACGATCAACCCAGCCGTCGCGCACGGCATCTCGCACATCGTGGGTTCGCTCGAGGTCGGCAAATGGGCCGACCTGGTGGTGTGGAAGCCGGCCTTCTTCGGTGTGAAACCCGCGCTTGTGCTCAAGGGCGGCAGCATCGCGCTGGCCGCCATGGGCGACCCCAACGCCTCCATCCCCACGCCCCAGCCGGTGCACTACCGGCCCATGTTCGGCAGCTTCGGCGGTGCCATGGCGAAAAGCAGCCTCACCTTCGTCTCGCAGGCCGGCATGGCCGCGGGCGTGGGCGAGCGCTACGGCTTGCAAAAAACCCTGGTCGCCGTGCAGGGCTGCCGCGGCGTGACCAAGGCCAGCATGGTGCACAACGCGCTGCTGCCGAAGATGGAGATCGACCCCCAGACCTATGCCGTGCGCGCCGACGGCGTGCTTCTCACCTGCGAGCCGGCCACGAAGCTGCCGATGGCGCAGCGCTATTTCCTGTTCTGAGCGGCCCATGAACTCTGTCGCCACGTTCGACATCCAGCGGGACGACCTGAGCGACCCGCGCGTGGCCGCCTTCCTGGAAGAACACCTGCAGGACATGCGCCGCGTCTCGCCGCCCGGGAGCGTGCACGCGCTCGATCTGGACGGGCTGCGCCAGCCCGAGGTGAGCTTCTGGACGATGTGGCACGGCGACGGCGACACCCGGCTGCTGGTGGGCACCGGGGCGCTCAAGGCACTCGACGCCGGCCACGCCGAAGTCAAGTCCATGCGCGTGCACGCCGCGTGGCGCGGGCACGGCCTGTCCACGCGCCTGCTGGAACACCTCATGGCAGAAGCCCGGTCCACCGGCACGCAGCGCCTGAGCCTGGAGACCGGCTC
>NZ_JAILWB010000010.1 GCF_025699295.1 Hydrogenophaga sp.
CCGCGCGGGCGCTCTACCAACGGCACGGCTTCTCCCCCTGCCCGCCTTTCGGCCCCTACCGCGAAGACCCCGCCAGCTGCTTCTACACGCGCAGCCTCTGATACCCCCCGCACGACATGCTCCAGGTCTCCAAACTCATTCCCCAGGGCCGTGGCCTGGCCAGGCCGCTGGTGCAACGCGCCGCCCAGCTGGTGCTGGACTGGGACATCCGCCAGAAAAGCCGCTTCGACGCCACGGCCTCCGACGAGCGCCACGTGGGCGTGTTCCTGCCCCGCGGCACCGTGGTGCGCGGCGGTGACGTGCTGCTCACGCAGGACGGTTCGCTGCTGCGCGTGGTGGCCGCACCGCAGCCGGTGCTGCGCATCACCGCCTGCCCCGACCATCCCGCGCAAGACCAGGCCTTCGACCTCATGCGCGCGGCGTACCATCTGGGCAACCGGCATGTGCCGATCGAACTGCGGCCCGACCACCTCAAGATCGAGCCCGACCACGTGCTGGCCGACATGCTGCGCGCCATGCACCTCACTGTGGTGGAGGTGCGCGAGCCTTTCGAACCCGAGGCAGGCGCCTACGGCGACCATGGCGCAGGCGCGCACGGCGGCCACAACCACCACCATGGTCATGGGCACCAGGACCACGGCCATGACCACGGATGAGGTGATGGAAGCGCCATCGCGCTCGGCCGCCAGCCTGCTGCAAGTCCTCTGGCTCGCCTCGCCCGCCCTGCCGGTGGGCGGTTTCTCGTATTCCGAAGGGCTCGAATCCGCGGTCGATGCGGGCCTGGTGCACGACGAGGCCAGCGCGGCCGCCTGGCTCACCGACCAGTTGCACCTGGGCCTGGCGCGCAGCGACCTGGCGGTGGTGGCGCAGGCCATTCCCGCCTGGCGCGCGAACGACCTGGCGCGCATCACCGTGCTCAACCAGTGGGTGCTTCAGACGCGCGAGACGCAGGAATTCCGACTGCAGACAGAACAGATGGGGCGCTCGCTGCTCGAATGGGCGCGCCAGCTCGGGGACCTCAGCAACGGCGTGTCCGAGCAGCTGCAGGCCGCGCAACTGACCCCGCCCACCTACCCTGTGGCCTGCGCCTGTGCGGCCGCCAGCGCGCAGGCCAGCGTGCGCGACAGCATGGTCGGCTACGCCTTCGGCTGGGCCGAGAACATGGTGCAGGCGGCCATCAAGTCGGTCCCGCTGGGCCAGAGCGCGGGGCAACGCATGCTCGCGCGCCTGGCGCAGCAGATTCCCGACGCGGTCGACCACGCCCAGGCACTGCCCGATGACGCACGCCAGGCCTTCACCCCGCTGCTGGCCATTCTTTCCGCACGCCACGAAACGCAGTACTCTCGACTTTTTCGATCATGACCGCCCTGCACCACATCCCCCACCGCACCAAGTCCCTGCCCCCGCTGCGCGTGGGCATCGGCGGACCGGTCGGCTCGGGCAAGACCACCTTGCTGGAAATGCTGTGCAAGGCCATGCGCGCGCGCTACGACCTCGTGGCCATCACCAACGACATCTACACCAAGGAAGACCAGCGCATCCTCACCGTCAGCGGCGCGCTGCCGGCCGAACGCATCATGGGCGTGGAAACCGGTGGCTGCCCGCACACGGCGATCCGCGAGGACGCGTCCATCAACCTCGAAGCCATCGACCGCATGCTCGAACAGTTCCCTGACGCGGACGTGGTGTTCATCGAGTCCGGCGGCGACAACCTGGCCGCCACCTTCAGCCCCGAGCTCTCCGACCTCACGATCTACGTCATCGACGTGGCCGCGGGCGAAAAAATTCCGCGCAAGGGTGGACCGGGCATCACCAAGAGCGACCTGTTCGTCATCAACAAGACCGACCTGGCGCCCCATGTGGGCGCCGACCTGGACGTGATGAAAGCCGACACCGCACGCATGCGCCCGGACGCCGCGCGCCGGCCCTGGGTGATGACCAACCTCAAAACCCTGGCGGGCGTGGACGAGGTGGTGCGCTTCATCGAGCAGCGTGGCATGCTGCGCAGCGAGGCGGCGGAGCCCGCACCGGCCTGACACCGGGGCACAAGCTAAAATCGCTCCTTGCAATCGCACCTGGAGACGTGGGTGAGCGGTTTAAACCAGCAGTCTTGAAAACTGCTGGACTTGGGCACGATGGAGCGAGATAAGTGAACAAAATCAATATGATAGGTGAACTCTGAGGCATCGCCTTGAGAGCCGATTAGCAGATGCTTAGCGCATCAATAAGTATGATCAGTCGACCCGTCATTGAAGGTCGGAGTTGGGAAGCGTGGCAGAGTGGTCGATTGCACCGGTCTTGAAAACCGGCAACGGGAAACCGTTCGTGAGTTCGAATCTCACCGCTTCCGCCAGTCAAGATGACTTGGATTCTTTGGTTGGATGGAGATTGCCCTGCTTGCCAGGGCTTTTTTTTTTTTTTGTAGCCCAGCACAGTGACTCGGCACCGACGAGCGAGCGGGCTAACTCGACATATGCGCGGCTACAGGCCGTGAGCTGCGTCACCCGCCACCGTAGTACCGGCCGTAGCGCACTGATCGCGGCCTGTGCCGCGCTACGGGCCCTGCATCGTCGATCCAAAGGGTACTTGCGACCCTACTTCTTCGCCTCTTCCAGCAGTCGCTCAGTTTCAAGGACCAGGGTGGTGGGAGCCACGCCTAACGCACCGCCGAGACTGAACAGTGTGGTGATGGTCGGTTGGCGCAAGCCTCGCTCTAAACGTGAGACGAATGTGCGATCAACTTGTGCACGAAATGCAAGTTCCTCTTGAGAGATGCCCAGCGCGATGCGCTGCTTTTGCAGCACAACGCCAAAAATTCCCGCGATAACTGGACCCTCGTCTTTCATGCGCGACGAATGTCGACTTCTTGTAGCCTATAGTCCACGGCCTATAGGCACGTCTTAAAGGTTTTCGGTGAGGCCGGGCGTGCGAGGAGTCCGCCATGGCATTGGCAACTTGCAAGGAATGTGGAAGGCAAGTGAGCACGCAGGCCAAAGCCTGCCCGGGGTGTGGAGGTCCGCCGCCAAAGACACCGCCTCAAAAAATCACATGGAAGGGCTGGACCGCGCTTTTCTTGGTTGGATGGATCGTCTTCAGCGTGTACTCAAACACGGACGAAACAGCAGCCTCGCAACAGGCGGGAGCAAAGGCGAAGGAAACTCAGAACGCCGCCCGTGAAGAGCAGAGCCGTCAGTGGACTTGGGTTTCAAAAGGGAAGGAGGCAGTGAAGCAGAGGCTCAAAGACCCGGATTCGGCACAGTTTCGCAATGTGTACTTTCATCGCGGGAAATCAGGCGTGCCTGTTGCGTGTGGTCAGGTCAATGCAAAGAACAGCATGGGCGGCTACTCTGGCTTCCAGCGATTCGTTTCGGGCACCACGGTGGAACTCACCTACCTCGAGAAAGAGGTAGTTGGTTTCGCTAAAGTGTGGAATGAGCTTTGTGCAAATTGAGCACCCGCGCTCAGAAGCAACGAACGAGTAACGTGCAGCAGCACACGCGACTACTTCTCTCAGGGACGGGAGATGAAGTCCAACAACGCGGCCTTTGCAGACAGGCTTAGGCATGTTGCCGACCTTCACCGACGCGGTCTCGTCGGTCTCGTCGAGAATGCGCTTCGCAGGTATCCGCTCTAACGGTCAGGGCTGGCATTGTGCAGCCTGCGTACACGTCGCTAGTGGAGCCGGACCGAGCTCGCACTTCGCGCGGACGTGGATCGGAACTACATCTCGTTGATCGAGCTCGGCAAGAACAGTCCGAGCGTGCGGCTCGTGTTCAAGCATCTGCGATGCGCTGGATCTCACACCCTCAGATCTGATGAAGGACGTTGAGAAGCGGATGAAGGTGCAGATTGCCCGGTAGCGCGTGCACACCAGTGGGACCGTCAAGACGACGTTCGTCAGTCGCTACGAGCCGCGCAAACGCAGACCCACTTGAAATGAGTGGGGAAAATGCACAAAAATAGTCAAAATGTCAGCTATTTGCGCTAGACAATTTCGATGCCCTCCAGTCATGATGTGCCGTTTCATCAAAGGAAGTCGGAAGAGTTGTAGATCAATACTCGACCGCTTGCGTAGCCACTTAAACAGCTATCAGAACAAATGTTTCAGACTGACTACAGGAAAACGCTAACGATTGTTGCCACAGGACCTTTCGCTCCTGCGACATTTCACCCTTGGTGGTTTGCATACTTCAAGCTACTGGGCGAGGGCGAAATCCAATCAATTGCGGATAATCCATCCTCCATAGTGACTCCCGAGGCCACTATATTTAAGGTCGCCGGATTCGACATCGACGTGAGAACCAATAGAATCCAAATAGGCACTTCACAAGAGAACTTATTCGAACCTGTCAGAGACCTAATATGCGGCACCCTCGATGTCCTAGAAGGAACATTTATAGAAGAAATTGGGATCAACTGGACGCTACATTACGCAACACCGAGTGAAGCAGCGTGGCATGCGGCTGGAGACAAGCTCTGTCCAAAAACCCTTTGGGGTGAGGTGTGGCCAAAACATGCTGGGATGTTGAACTTGCAGGTGGAACTCGAAAGAAACGATGACTTTCAAGGAAAAGTAAACATTCAATTCCAACCCTCGAAAGTCTTGAAACATGGCGTTTTTTCATCGATAAATGATCATTACCAAATAAAAAGAGGTGATGAGCACGTCTCGGCAGCGGATGCAGCGAGTTTCATCAGAAAACAATGGGGGAACTCGAAAGAAATTGCCGACCGCCTCTTTGGTGATATTTATGAACGCACCAAATAACACATCAACGACAGCGACAGACTCAAGGCAGGCGACAAGTTATTTGTCGAGTGGGATTGCCGATTTTAAACCCAACCTTAAGGGAGTTGATGGTAAAGCTCTGCTTCCAAACTTAGGCAACGAAAACACGGAAGTGAGCACAATTGAAATTGGCGCCACAGAGACAAAATTACACGCCAGAACCAACTCCCTAACAAAACTACAACAAGAACTCGATGCGTTTATACCGTTAGAGTCATGGAGTGGAAAAATTGAGGAAGTTGATCTAAAGTCTCGCACCTACACTGCGACTGTGATTAGCCACGACAACGGGGCTCAAGAGTCTGCAGAGTTTGGATTTGATGAGATCTCTGAAGACGACCTTGAACTCGTCGAGCCAGGGGCCATGTTTTACTGGTCGGTCGGCTATCAAATTGATATATACCGACGCAGGTCAACCGCCTCTGTAATTCGCTTTAAAAGGATTCGGCATTGGACTCGAAAAGAGCTTGAGCAAGCTACAGCGAATGCCAGCGACGACCTCGCTTGGTTTCTCACCAATAGGGCGCAACCAAATGACGCCGCCAAGCCCTGATCAAATAGAAGTAACACTCATAGGCCCGAATGTTGGGGAGTGCGTAATCCTGCACTATGCTGAAGAATGGATTATTGTTGACAGCTGTATCAGCCGAGGGACAAAAATGCCCGCAGCGATCTCCTACCTACAATCAATTGGAATCGATCCACAAAAAATAAAGATTGTTGCCTGCAGCCATTGGCACGATGATCACATAAGAGGAATTGGAGACATTCTGCAGTTTGCTCCAAATGCTAAATTTTGGATGTCTAACGCACTCGCTGCCAAAGAATTTCTCACGCTAATTTCAGCCTACAGGGAGTGGCCAAAGGACGGTTCTGAGTTCACATCTGGGTTGGAAGAACTGGCCAAGTGCCTTGATATTGTAAAGTCGCGGGGTCAAGCTCCACATTTCGCAAACCATGACCAGCGACTTCTGCTTTGGCCTAATTCAAGTGCAGAGCTCTGGGCGCTGAGTCCGTCGGCAGAGACAACTAGAGTCAGCCTTGTAAACATGTCAAGCATGCTGCCCGTTAATTGGGCAAAGAAAACTGCACTACCTTCAGGACCCAACCATGTCGCTGTTGCCATGCATTTTCGAGCTGGCGCACATTCAATTCTACTTGGCTCAGACTTGGAAGAGCATGGAAATACTCAAACTGGTTGGAATGCGGTGCTTTCGAGTCAAGGGCGCCCCAACTCAATTGCCAGCCTATATAAGGTGGCACATCATGGGTCTCAAACAGGCGAACATCCAGGCATTTGGAGCCAATTGCTCACGAGCACTCCAATATCTATTTTGACTCCATTTACACGTAGTGATCTCCCACGCCATGACGACGTAACCAGAATTACGACTAACTCTTCGAGCACGTACATCTCGTCAATGGGGAAGGCAACAGTTGGGAAGCGCTCAGGTGCCCTTGCTAAAGCAGTCAAGCAGAAGAAACTCGCAAGTCTTGAACTACATGCGGGAGCTGTGCAGTGTCGAATTAACGCCGCAGATGCCACCGCTAACTGGAGTGTTACTTTGCTGGGCGGAGCTGGACGCCTTTAGACTGTCAAAGCTGAACTCTACAAGCTCAGTACACCCATAATAAAGCCACCCCGAAGGGTGGCGATTCCTGTCTCCTCTGCCTCTGCGGGGCCCGTTGAGCGTCAGATCAGTGGAATTGCTCTTCTTCGGTCGAACCCGTCAGGGCCTTCACGCTGGAGGAGCCGCCCTGGATCACGGTGGTCACGTCGTCGAAGTAGCCCGCACCCACTTCCTGCTGGTGCGACACGAAGGTGTAGCCCTTGTCGCGTGCGGCGAATTCGGGTTCCTGCACCATTTCCGTGTAGTGCTTCATGCCTTCGCCGCGGGCGTAGGCGTGGGCGAACTGGAAGGTGTTGATTCTGCCGGCCATAGGGAATCGCGAACATAGGTCTGTAGCATCGAGTGGCCAGGGAGTCCGTGGAGTGGAGCACCCATCGACCACCCAACGGGGCCGTCTATGGCGAGGCCCGCATCGGACGGGAGTCGCGCCACCGGCAACATAGGCACGCGGTGGTTTCCCACCTCACACCCAACGCACAGTGACCGGAGGCAGTGAGCAGTGCCTTCGGTGCGGAGAAAATTTTGCCCAGTTTTCAGGCCTCACGCTCGCCCTTTGGTGTGGAGCTACGATAGCGACCAACGGCCACAAGCGGCCGGTGCGGTACTTCTAAAGCGGACGTCCACTTAATGGAAGGCTAGGCCTCAGTCGCTGCAGCCCAGTAGTTGTGCCATTGGGTGAGGAAGTACTCTCGCCACTTCGAGTTAAGACGAGAAAGCAACAAGTGCGGGCGTGACTCGATGGGTTTCCAGTGCTTTGCCGTGTACACCTCGATCTTCAATGTGCCTCGAAAGGACTCTGGGTCCACGATGAAGAAGCCGAGAGCGGGCAGGAAAGGTAGGAGACGGTACTCGAACTGAGACGGGTACCTCTGCTTCCAATCCTTCAGGCGCTTGAGGACTTCGTGCATGGACGTTTGGAATTCGCTGGCAGAGTTGAAGCGCGGGTCGATGAGCGAGAGCATTTCGGATAACGCGTCGGTGGGACTGAGCAAGAGAACATGGAGCCGCACGCCTCGGGCAAGGAGCCGGTCAACCGATGCGGAACAGCTTTCGACCAGGAACTTGCAGTCGTTGCCCGAGACATAGACAGACGCCTTGGCCGCAGCCAATCGAGCCTCCATAGCACCAAGCCTGGCGTCTACTTGCGCCCGATCCAGAAAACGAAGGCCCAAGAAATACTCCTGCAGACCCAGTGTCCCAAGGAATCCCAGCGCAACGATTGCCGGCTCCCAATCTGGCGCACGTGCAAGCCAAGCGACGGCAAGGAGGAGGCAGAGGAAGTTGATTGAGCGGAGCATGTGCGCGGGTTCCTCTGAGGTCTAACGTAGAAATGACCGGGCCACGTCTCCTCCAACTCAGCTCGACCACGATCGCTAATTGCCATAAATCTCACCGACATTTTTTGCACGCACCTCAGTCAGACCTTCACTTTCGCCCCGTAGTGGTAGAAGACATTCCTCGTTTCAAAAGAAACGGTCGAACCAGGGAGTTGCGTCGGGTCATCAAACTCTAACTCGACTTCTCGCAAACCATTCATAGTGACCTTGGTAATGAAAGTGTTCGCTGGTTCGATCTCGTATACGGTCTGGCCGTGGAAAAACCAGCCGGACTTCGTGATTGCGATTTTGAGCACCCCATTTTCGAATGTGTGATGTAGGACGGGCTCTGGTAGCGGCATGTCCCAAGTGTCGATCCACAGTTCCGCTGAAACCGGTTGGCCGGCGTCATCACTTTCAACGAAGGCATAGTCCATGCTCACTGCATTTGCGACTGCGCCGCGTGTGTAGCACTCGGTAGCACGGAACCCGAAGACCGTCTGCATCTCGTGGTTAAGAGTCGCCTCCGAAGGGTAGGAGTAACCGCCGCTCTGGGAGTTTGAGACGAGAAGACGGCCGCCTGCTGACATGGTCGCAATGACTCCGCTTCCGTCGAGGACGCCGTCCCCAAAGCCTTCTCTAAAACCATTGATCATCTTTGGCTTGCTTGGAAAAGCCGCCAAAGAGTGCCCTGTTCCGCCGGGAGTCAATATAGCAGCGACAACTAGGTCATCGTCAGGAAGCACATCAAGCAGTGTTGTCTGTCCATCGCCTGTAACCGCTACTGGGACGTGAAACTGGTGAGTGTGATCGACCGTAATGGGAGCATTCGCGGGAAGTTCGGTCTCATACGAAACTGCCGAAAGATCAAGGGGAATCGCCGCAGAGAACGGTCCGCTGAGATCAGTCGAAGTGGCGATGTGAGATCTCAAAACGCCGTCCACAAGTATCTGGGCGCGCACCAAGCACTTTCCCCCGGTCGCTCCTACATCCGCGCCGCCGAAAGAGTTGGTGAAGGGTAGTTCTTTCTCGTCTCCCACGATCAGCGTACTTGCATCCACTAGCCGGTAATACATGCGCCCGTTAGATCGATCCTTGTACGTGAGGATGCCCGTCGTGGGAACAGCGACCGCTGGGAGACCTATTGGCGGTTGAACAACGGTGAAGAATGGGAAATCGACCTGCTGGTGACCGGTATTGATCTCTCGATCGTCCAGCAACAAGCGGGTAGTGTCACCACTTTTCATCACGCAACAGACGATTGGTCGACCGTCCTGCTTTCTCAATGCGATGTGGGCGCGAATGCCTGTGCCAAGAGCGATCTCACGCCGGTGCGTGATGGCTCCGTTTGCGAACGTGTATTGATAGACGCCATCAGTCTCAATGGCGACGACATGAGTCACTCGACGAACTTCGTCGCGTACCAGCATGACCTGGGTGCCGACGAACTGGTTGGCGTCACGCAACGATTCTGTGACCCTGACTCCGCCATGCACATTTGATTCGAGGGTCCAATTTACAGCCCGAATGGGGCGCGGTAGCGGTGCCGTGTCGAAAATTTCCTCTGAAATTCCGGACGTTCGAGCTAACGAGAAAGTCGTGAATGGTGCGACGTTAGCAGGCTGGACCTGCGCAGAACGAGGACGATATTGCATACACTTTCTCCTTGTGAGTTCGACATCACGAGACTAAGACCGAACTACCGCGAGCAATTTCTTAGTGCGTCAGAACTATTGCAGGCATGCGACTCTTATGCAAGGAGGAGCCTACTCAAATGAGATGATGTTCTCGGCTGACACCATATTCAAATGTGGTGAGCATGTAGATCCGTCGGTTTGGCCCGCTCCGTGCTGGGGAGCATATTGAGGTAGTTGTGGGCTTGCGCTGAGAGTTGAACCACCCCGGATTTTGAGGAGGCTCAAGCTACCTTTATCGGCGACACCTGCCAAGCGTTGCCTGAATTGCCCAGACTCCCCAGAAACTCGTGAGCCGCTGGGAATCGCGTCGGTCGAACTCTACCGCCGATATTTTTTTGGGATGGGATGCGTCCGGCAGTCGAACGGTCCGTCCGCGCCGCTGCCACGTATGCGCGCCTCAAAGAACTGCCGTTTCGAACTGGCCCCTTGAAGGCTTTGCACGGTTGCGGAGTCGATTTCGCAGTAGTGGTAGTAAGTCGTTTTCAGACGGATGACCATGTACCGCTCGGCTCTGTCATAGCAAATCCGAGACACGTCACTGCTCTCGTTGACGTCCACGCAAGTAAACGAGTCCAGGGACACCCCACCGTGGTATTTGACTTGCACTGTTTCCGCTGTGGCGCTCTGGCACATCAGAAAAAGCGCAGCAAAAATGACAAATTTCATCACATGACCTCTATGAGGTTGACTTTGTTCCAGCGGTGGAATCGACATGATTTACGAGGTAAGCCCCTGAATTTCCGACCAAGCATCCCTGAAGGAAAGTCCGTCCCGCAACAGCTCCACTAGCTGTTCCTTTGCATCCAGATCCAGTTTTGGGATACGCCGCGCCACGTATTCCTCATGCACCAATTGCCGCGCTACGTCATCTCGGCGGCGCTTGAGGGGTGTAGCTACTTTGTAGGCAGTCTCCACGTAGAGATCCCACTTTCCTTGCCAATCAGACCAGCCGTACCTCGCCACAGTCTCCATGTCCTCGTCCCATGATCCAAGCACAGTTTTGTAGCTTTCTCCCGGACGTCCGGATTCATTCACGGCGATGCATGTGAGTGGCGGCAGTTCATGTTCACGAGTGAACTGCACTATGACTTCGAGGCGACGACCAATAGATACGGGAATCGCTCCTGCAACACAGGCATCGCCCGGGTGAGCATGGCAAGCGCGGTCCAAGACCTCCTTGTATCGGATCGGTTTACCGGGATGAGTCCGAGCATGATCCAAAAGGATGTCATAGAAGACTCGCGCGAGGTGAATATCGGTTTGAGTGGTTTTCATCGGGCGCACCCCTTTTCAGGAATGAGGTCAGCTAACATCTCGTTTTTTTGAACCACCCGGGTATTCCCACAGCCGCGCGAAACATGGAGCAGCGGAGCCGGAGGCGGCCGTCCGCACCGATATCATTCGTAAAACGCCTAACAACGACATCTCACAAACGCACTTCATAAGTGGATCACTTCTCCGGTTTGCAGAGGGATGGAACTACTCGACAGCGCAATAGGGTAGGAGAACTAGCGAGTGGCGTCACCACAACAATAGCGTCCGCCGGAACCACGCGCACACGAGCATCAGGTTCAACCAGCAATGCAACCGAATCGAAGCGACGTATAAGAGTGACTTCAGCTGTCGAGTTAACTTCGCGAAGGCGCAAATGTGCGGACAAGGTTGGTTGGTGGGAGAGCATTGCTGACGTTCCATCCGAATAACCCTTACCTGCCACTAAGAGGATGGCTACTAGCGCAAGCATCAGGAGCCGTGCAGCGCCAGCGCCCAATTTGGCTTCGATGTTCGCGTGGCCAAGCTGAAACCGAAACCACAGCATTGCCGAGAATGAAGCCACTGTGAGAGCGAGGGCTGTGGCTGTAGACCTCAAACCAATCCCGATCAAAATCGGTAAGGCTGTGCAGAAAAAGAATATGTCCACATAGTCTAGCTTGTGGCTTGCGGTAGCTCCGTTCACCGCCGGACGAGGCTTCTGCGCTAGGCCGAGAATGCCTCCGACGAGCCCGAAAATGCCAATCACAGGTAGCCAAATGATTGCGCTACGTACGTGGTCCGCGATCGTTGTGGGTACTTCGGCGAATGTGAGGCCAAGCGCATGTAGCAGGAAGAAGTCGTAAATAACGGACAAGGCCAAAACAGCGGCCGTGACGACAGTCAAGTTTTTACTCAGCTTTTCAAGCATTGTGTTGTGCAGCCCTGTGACGCCTAACGTTAGACCAAGCAGCCTGCCTTCGACAGGTTCATCTGACCGTGAGATTACAGTATTGGCTTCCACTGAAAAACTGACCTGTTTTGCTCACAATGCGTGTGGGCCAGTTTGATGGAAATCTCGGGTCAGAGATCGCTGAAATTCAACACCAAGCAGACATCGGATTGAGAGGGGCAAAAAGCAGCACACATCTCTCACTGCAACCTGCCCACACCACGAAAAGACGCCCGCCCACCGTGAGGCAGACGGGCCAAGTTCAAGGAGACAACAGCAAGCGGATAATACTGTACATAAATACAGTATTTTGGTACCATAGCAAACATGGACGCCCTCCCCGCACACATTTGGATCGCCGCCTGCGCCCATCAACTGCAGCAGCAGTGGCGCACGGTTGACCCTGTTCAGCTGGAGGATCTGGCGTGGGATCTTTGGAGAGATGAGCGCCTGCGTGCCCTGAGTCCAGACCAGGCTGCGCAGGTGTGGCTGGAGCCGGTGACGGGGAGATGACCTATCGGCTGATCACGCACTCGAATCCCCGCTGTCCGCCCTCTTCCGCTTTCCCCTATCAGGCTCAGGCGTCGATATCAGCATGTGTGCTGGATACTGCCGCATGAACTCCATGGATTGGGCCGCGGGCGCATCGAGCCACCCGTCGTACTGATCGGGGTGGAGGATCACCACCATCCGCTTCTCGTCCTGTGGCTTGTGGAAGTGCTTGAACAACTCATGATCGTCGGCATTGACGGTGAGCATGGTGAAGCTGAACACCTCGGCCCCTGTCGCCTTGTGGTTGCTGGTCCACAGCCCGGCGATACCCATGGGCATCCCGTCCTTGCGCTGAATGCGGGTCGGCACAGCCACACCACTGCGCCAATCGGGCTCGTAGATGTATTCCACGGGAATGATGCAGTGCTTCGCCTCGCGCCAGGCATCGCGGAAGCTGGGTTTCTCGGCCACCGTCTCTGATCGGGCGTTGTAGGTGCGTCGGCCGAAGGTCAACTCTCCGGTCCAGTGCGGAATCATCCCGAATAGCCCCGCCACGGCCTCGCGCGGTGGCACCGCCTCGTCGCCCACATCCTTGTTGGGGTGTCGCCGAATAAAGGGCGCCTCGTAGAGGGGCCACACCTCGGACTTGATGGTGGGAGCGGGGGCATCCACACCAAAGTACATCCGCAGGCGCTCGGTGCTGGTGACCGCGACATAGTTGGAACACATGGGGGAAATTCTGATGGCAAAAGGGATCACAGCCGTATACTGGATGAATGAACAGTATTTGTGCCGGCTCTGAGCCCGCGCCCTTCTCGGCCTCGTCAGTGGTGCTTCCCATGCCCTCTGTGGGTGTGCGCGCGGGGTTCCCGTCGCCCGCCGAGGACTTCGCGGTCAATCGGCTGGATCTGACGCAAATCCTCGTCACGCATCCTCAGGCAACCTTCCTGCTGCGGGTGGCCGGTACTTCCATGCGGGATGCGGGCATAGAGGACGGCGATACGCTGGTGGTGGATCGCGCCATCAAGCCCCGTCACGGCCATGTGGTGGTGGCCGTGGTCGATGGGGATTTCACGGTGAAGTACCTGCACCAACGCGCCGGTCGGGTGCGCCTCAAGGCGGCCAACCCCACGTTCCCCGACATCGTGCCGAAGGACGGTCAGACCATTGAGGTTTGGGGTGTGGTCAGCTCCTGCATCAAGCGCTTCGCTGTTTGAACGATGCGACCATGTATGCCCTCGTCGATGGAAACAACTTCTACGTCTCGTGCGAGCGCGTCTTCCGGCCCAGCCTGATCGGGCGGCCAGTGGTGGTCCTGTCCAACAATGACGGTTGCGCCATCGCTCGGTCTAACGAGGCCAAGGACCTTGGCATCAAGATGGCCGCGCCGTGGTTCAAGATTCGACACCTGGAACAGGAGGCGGGACTGGTGGCACTGTCCGCAAACTTCACGCTCTACGGCGACATGAGTGATCGCATGATGAGCCTCGCTGCGGGCCTCGGACCGACTCAGGAGATCTACTCCATCGATGAGAGCTTCATTGGGCTTGACGGTGTACGCGGCGACATGGTGAAGCGGGCACGAACGATCCGGGAACGCGTCCTGCAGTGGACCGGCATCCCCTGCTGCATCGGCATCGCCCACACCAAGACACTGGCCAAGCTGGCGAACCACATCGCCAAGACCGCCGAGCGCAGGCCGGGCAGCTACTCCAGCGAGTTGTCCCAGGTGTGCAATCTGGCCGGTCTCCCCGCGCAGGACCTAGACGAGGTCCTCGGGGCCACGGAAGTGGGCTCCGTGTGGGGTGTGGGTCCACGGATCGGCAAGCAGCTTCGGGAGGCGGGAATCCTCACCGTGCTCGACCTGGCGCACATGGACCTGGCCACCATTCGCCGCAGATGGAACGTGACGCTGGAGCGCACCGTGCGCGAGATCCAGGGACAGCCGTGCATTGACATAGACGACGCTCCGGCACCCAAGAAGCAGATCGCATGCACCCGGTCATTCGGCAAGCCCATGCACGAGCTGAGGCCCCTCATTGAGGCCGTGAGTGAATTTGCTGCGCGGGCGGCCGAGAAGCTGCGTTCACAACACAGTCTGGCGACCGAGCTGCTGGTGTTCATGCACACCTCACCCTATAGGCCGGGGCGGCAGCTCTCGCGGAGTGTGGTGGTGCCCCTGCGCAGGCCCACGGACGACACGCTCGCAATTGCTCAGGCGGCGGCGGACGGCATGCGGTACATGTACGTGCCGGGGTACCGCTTCATCAAGGCCGGGGTCATTCTGGTGGACCTGCAGCCGGCGAGTGTGCTGCAGCGAGAACTCGATCTGGAGCCCCCTGAGCAATCCGAGGTGAAGCGCGATCGCTCCCGCCTGATGGGTGCCATGGACGCCATCAATGATCGCTACGGCAAGGGAACGGTGCACGCAGCCTCCACGGGGAGGACCGAGCCGCAGCGCGAGTGGGGAATGAAGCAGGAGCGGCGGACGCCTCAGTACACAACGCTGCTTGAGGATGTTCCGATTGCGCGGGCGTGAGATGCATGTCCTCACCAAACTCTCACGAAACCATGATGTTTGTGTGACAGGTTCCGCTGATCTCCTACATACCCCCCGGGCGTATCATCCCGCCGTGAATTTCCCGCCTGGCCACCCCACACTGCTCCGCCATCCCGTTCCGGATGACGTTTCGTTTCCGGCAGAAACGGTGCTCGAACTCGCTGCCACCGCCTACGAGGTTGAGCAGCGCGGCGACTGGTGGATCGTGCAAATCGGGGCCACGGGAGAAGCGGTCTATCAGGGCCCGGGGCCGGTCGAGGTGTTCATCTCCCCTGCGCCCTTTTGATCTTGGGACTGAACGGCTGAACTTGATACGACCCACTCGGCATCGATCTCGATCTAGTTGCCGGACCATGAACATGTGGGCGGCACCCCTGCTGAACTTGCAATCATGGGTAGAGGTGAGAGGCGTGGGACTGAGTTTTGAAGTCAATTTGCCGCAGACCCGAACACGCACACACTTATGGGCGGTGTTGCGTTATGGGCTATGGGCTAAAGGGGGCCGTCGCAGGCCTGCACAAATGGTTGCTGCGCCCTGCAAGGCGGGTTGCTGGTCACCCGAGACTTGTCCTAGGCTTGCCGCCTTTATGTGAAGTGGAGCAATCATGGAAGTCAAGACGTACACCAAGCGCACCAACGCGCGACGAGCCGCCCGCGCTGAGGGCGTGCCCGTCGAAGCCATCGAAATCACCGTCTACAAAAACGCGCAGGGGGTGCGCTTTGGCTGGAAACGGTTGACCGGCGATAGCGGGCGACAGGCGCTGACCAAGGCCGCCCCCAGTACCTTGGTATTGGCACGCTTCAAAAAACCGCCCCTGCCGCCCGCAGCCGCCCCACAACACGCAGTGCGCAACGGGGTCAAGCGACCAGCCCAGGGAGGGCTCTGTGCGCAGGTGTGGGAATGGCTGGACGTCCATCCCACCGCAGCGGTGCGAGAAGTGAAAGTTGAGGCAGACGCACGCGCGTGGAATGTTGGAAACGCAACATGCGAGTATTACGCATGGCGTCGATTTAATGGTCTGTCGGGCAAGACATTCCGCCCGAACACCAGTTGAATGTGAGTTGCTGCTGCAACAAGGGGGTAGAAACCACGCACAACTGCACAACGAGAACAGTAGTGCAGTTGTGCATAAGGGGGGGATATACCCCCACTGCGCAAAAAAATCAGGTCAGACTTTGCGGTCGGTTATAGCGGCGTTCGTTGTGCGGATCGTTTTGCATCTGCACGCCGTGGTGCAGCGCCAGCAACCGATCGACCTCTTGCCAGTGCCGACGGCTTACCTTGTCCCCAATCTGGGTTTCCACCACCTTTCGAGTTGTAGAAGGATGAAACCGAAGGGCCTGCAAAACTCCATCAAGGGCCGCCTGAATTTTTTCACGCCTCTTCTCCAACTTCTTCAGCAGTGGATCGCTATCACTCGCCATCATTTCACGCAACGCCAGCTCGCCCCAAACAATCGAGGTGACCATCCTTGCGCCACATAAAACATCATCCCGACCGTCTGGCCGCTGCCTCAAGGTGTAGACCGGAATCGTTCGATACGTTGCGCCAAAGTGCGTGCCGGTGTTGCTTTTTACCGTACGAACAAAACCCTCATAGCCCTCAGACTCGGTGTCCTTAACAAACATGTACGCGAGTCTCACGGAATTGGTCCATGCGGCAGATCCCATAACTGCGTCCGCAATGTTTTCGTTGCCCGTGTTTTTGTTCAGATGGCCCAGCATGACGAAGCAAATGCCGTAGCGTTCTGCGAGGTCGCAAAGGAACCCGACAAGTCTTTTGACCGCCGCGTCGTCGTTCGCGCTCTCACCTCTAGCCCAGCTGACAAGAGCGACCACGGCATCGAGAACCACGATGCCGAGCGGTCGATCGCGACGCGCTTCTGTGTTCCGCATTAAGTCAATGAGCGCAGGCTCAAGGTGATCATAAATATTGAAAGCGGTACTTGCAGCCTTGCCTGTCTTTGGATCGACAGCAATCGGAATGACGTCAATGACGGCCAACGTTCCGTCTTCACCACTGCATGAAGTGTGTCGCTGAAGAATGTGATCTTTACGCTCTTCACTGCTGATCCACAACGTGGACACTGATGAACTCGCTTCTGCGCATATCTGTGCCGTCCATGATGACTTTCCGGCCTCGCCGCGCCCGTAGCACCCGACAACCGTCGCTCTGGGCAGCCAGGGATCAATCAGGTAGTCGATCTGGAGAACGCTCATACCCGCTCGCGCGAACTGAAAGGTGAAGCCACCATGTGCGGCAGACTTTTCAATCTGCGCCGCGTTGCTAGCCGGGTTGACCCAGCCTTGTCTTTGCGCCTCCGCGAAAACGGCTCGGTAACCCGTGTTGTCAGGCTTGAAGCTTTCCCATGTCCTAGCCGCGATGCTCGGATCGAACTTTGTCGACATTGACGACCAATCTAGCCAAATTCCTCGGCCTACATCGCCCAGCTCGTGAAGCGCCATCCCCATCGAAATCCAAATTTGATAACCGTCAGATGGCATGTGCCGTAGAGCGGATCGGAGTTCGCTCACCAGTCTGGGCGGGACGAATACATCGCGGACGTCCGCGCAATGTTGAGCGCGCATGACGGCATGTCGCGGCAAGAGTGACTGCGTCACGTAGTCAGCAAGACACACCAATGCGGAGTCGCGGATCATTCGCTCGGTGAAAGTGAAGTAGCGCCCAGAGGAGTACGCTTCAATGCCACTTTTGTTGCTTCCCAGCGTGGGAAATGTCCGCCCATACCCAATCGCATGAGCACCGCGCCCACTTGGACTCATCTCGATATACCCCGGTGCAAGCATCACGAGATCGCCGAGGTTGTTGTCGTCTACGTCGTCGAAGTCAACCCCTTGCCAGCAGCAACCTGAGCCATCAGGCCCGAGTGCAAATGCCGCCGATATGAAACGACCGTTGCTCTCCCGCACGGCGGCACAGGCTTCCGCATAGCTTGCTAGCTTGGCCCAGTCTTCTGGAGTGTCTGTTTTTCCACGCGGCGTTCCATCGACGTAGTAGGGAATCTTTTTCGCCTTACCTCCTTCAGAGTCAGGCACAAGAGCCCAACAAAGCCACCGCTGCGCCAACTTCATGTATGCAAGCGTACTCATCGCCACCACTTGCGGCGATGTTTGAGGAGCGCCCACACCGCTCTCGGCTACCGGCAACGCTCCTCCGGGGTGTCGACCTTTTTGTGCTTCGTGCATAGCGCGCACTACTTCGTTTACTGAGTGATTCACAGTTCCACCTATGTGATGCCAAGGTCAGCACTATCCTGGCACGTCAAAACTGGGCTAGGCATTCGCTAAAGCGCGGTGAGTCGCTGACCGCACAACGCGCAGCACCACTAGGTTTCTGCGCGGAGGAACACCAAATACTGTGTTTGGTGGTCCTTAGGCGGACCGGCTTTGGCTGGTGCTTGTTCGAGCACCAGACGCCATCCAAGCGAGAACATCTTTTTCGCTGTACCAAACGCGGCGCGTCCCCGGAGGCTGGAAAAAGCGAGGGCCGGAGCCTTTGTACCGGTGTTGCTCGAGTGTGTTGCGAGCAAATCCAAAAAAGCGCGCGACCTCGTCGGTCGCGAGGGGGCGGCATTTTGGGGAGTAGTTGAACAGGTCGCAAAGCTGCTCGAAAGACTGAGTGTCGAGGTTCATAAATCAATAGGTAGAACGGCCTTGCCATCAAGAAAAAGGGCAAGGCTGGGGACTACCGTCGAGATTCAGAATGGTCACTCGGCCAGACGGAGGCGGCCTATGTTCGGGATGGAGGGCGTACGCCCGTGCTCCCTGTAGTTGTTAGATCACGCCATGGGATTTAGGCAACTGCTGGGCACAGCTTAGCAAGTTTTTTGCGCTCATAGGTTGGATAATTTCCCGTGACAAGGCGTGTTTTGACAATGCAACTCAAGTTGCTCATGCACGAAGCGAGACCACGTTTTGTCCCGTCGCCATGTGCTTTGCAACACGGGCCTTGGCCTCAATCCAATCAGAAATTCGTTGAACGTCAGGACGCAGATACTGCAGATGAGAGGTCTCAAGGTAGTGCTTGGCCGTCACGCCACGGGGAATGTGGTTGGTGAGGAGTTCAATCTTGTGAAGATCGATGCCACAGCTGGCCACGCCGAAGGTAGTGAACGATCTGCGGAGGTCATGCGGCGTGATCTTCGTACCTGCGATCTCACTGACCTTCTTCATCATGTCGCGCGGGTCCTTCAGGTGGCCGCTCGCACCCCAGGAAGCAAAGACGAAGTTACTACCGTCAACCCTTGGACGCGACTTAAGAAGTTCGACCGCCTGCATGGACAAAGGCAGCCAGACCGCGTTTCGATTTTTGGGGTCAGGAAGATGCCACCAAGCGTCGTCGTCGGACAAGGAAACGCGGTCCCACGTCAAAGCGCTCGCCTCACCGATACGAGCACCTGTGAGCATCAGGAACATGATGAGGTCGATGCTTGCCAGCGTGTCACGGTTGTAGGCGACCTCGCGCCACAGTTCAAGCGCATGCCACACCGCACCGATCTTCGATTCAGGAATGCGGCTTTTGCGCTCCGGCAACGTGATCCAGTCGTCCTTGAGGACAGATACGGGGTTGTACGTGATGAGCGGGGAACCATCAACTTTCTTGAAGCGGCGACCCGCGAAATTGATCAAGGCTCGCAACACGCTGAAAGCCTGTACAGCTTGCCCGGGCGCGGGCGCCTTGCCACGTAGCCCCTTGGTCAGCATCTCGTGATATCGCTTACGACAGTCTTCCTCCGTGATGGCTGCGATGGGCTTGTTCTGCCAAGCCTCGAAGGTCGTTTTGACAAGACGGTCGATTGCCGCCTTGCTGCTGTCTTTCAGCTTGCCCGGCCTGCTTACGTACGCATCGGCGACCTGGCGTAGCGTCACCTTGGCGGCGGCACCATGCTTCTTGGCATCGCGTGGGTCCTTGCCTTCGCGCATGCCTTGCAGGACCTTGCGAGCCTTTTCGCGAGCTTCGTGCTCGGTGAATTCTCCGTAGGGGCCGATTGTGAAACACACTGCCTTGTTCATGACCCGCCCTTGGGCGACAAACACACGCTTGCCCGAAGAAGTGACCCTGAGCCCATAGCCCTTGATGCTGTCGTCCCAATGGATTTGATAGCTCTTAGGCGGTACTGCAACTTTGTCGATAAAAGTCTTTGTCAGCTTCGGCATGTGCTTCCTGTCTACCCGTCATTGGGCAATGACTGGGCACCTTACGACAGGTCCTTCTGATCGGCAACGAGCATAAAAACAGGACCATGAAGAACCAAGCATCACGAAGCTACTTCATAGATCGACGCAAATTGATCGCGTGGGCATCGCCTTGCGCTCAAGATGAAGGTCCGGCAAATTACCGAAGCAGATTGCATTTCAGCATGCATACTGCTGCCGTCCGAATACTGAGCATGAGGAAACAACCATTGGCAACGCAAGACATTTCCAAGCTCTCGTACAACGAACTGCGTAAGCTCGCTGACGCAGCTTTGGCGCTCGCTGAAACGAAACGCAGTGAGGAAATCAAGGTGCTCGCAGATGGGTACGCGAAGAAGGCTGCTGCTGGCTTCAATCCACAGGAAGCGTTTGATGTCCTGAAGCCGTACTTGCCTCGGAAGGGGAAGGGCGGCAGTACTGTGAAGTACCGTGACCCTGCCGATCCGTCGAACACGTATGGTGGCAAGGGTAAGCGTCCGACCTGGCTGCGCGAGTACATCGATGCTGGCCGTTCGCTCGACGAGTTCGCAGTCTGACCAACATGGGAGGTGCAGTTGATTGACTTCTTAGAAAGCGCGCTGCCTGGGGCTGTCGCAGGTGGATTGCTGGCTTGGATATTTCGGAACTGGATTTCAGAACGCCTGAAGCAATCAATTTCCCATGAGTATTCGACAAAGCTCGAAAACTTGCGGAGTGAACTTGGCGCAAAGCTGGAAGCGGTGAAGCACGTTCATGAAGTTGATCAACTGCGCACGTCGCTTTTTTTTGATCACCAGAGATCGGCTTTCGGCGAAATACTCGCAAAGATCGTCGAGGTGCAGCAGGAGTGGGACAAGGTGATTGACCCTGAGGAGGGGATGGAAGACCCAGTGCCACCTGTGCCAAGACGAGAGCTAGAAGCCCTTTATTTGAAGCATCAGTTGTTCCTCGACTCTGATCTGATCATGGCGCTGGAATTGCTGTTTGAGATTTACCGAGAGTCGTGGCCATGGAGCGATGGGATGGAGACTCATCGCCGGGATGTCCGTGGTCCATACAGCGATGCTGAGTATCTGCAACCTCGCTTGGCAGCTGTCTTTCGGCTGAAGATCGGTGTGGGGCAGGATGACCTTGCACTGCGGCAGCTGGCGCTCTTGGGTGCGATCCGCATGCTCAACCATTTCCATTTCCCGGATGTGGGAGTTCCCGTTCGCGGCGAACTTCGGTTAAAGAAGGATGACAGGGCTGCGATGGCAATTAATCGGGCTGAGGAGAACGTTGTTGAGCTGCTTGAAAAGATGCACGCGTTTCACCGTCATCTTCAAGCGCAAGGCCATTTTTATGAAGCAGAGGCCAGTTTGAGACGTTACCTTTCTGTCTTGGATGGGGCAAGTCGTCGTCAGGCTTCACAAGAAGGAGTCGCCGCATGACAAGAATGATGTACTGCCCTATCTGCGCTGCAGAGGTGCGCCAAAACAGCATGAACTTCGGCTGCGCCAGCGGTCGTTCTCTTTCTGCACGCTTGGGGTACTCACTTCAACGTGCAGTCCAATTGGTTGCCCCGAGCGCGCAACCGCCGCGCGAGGTGGAACTCTCGCCGTACCTGTCATGCCCAAACTGCACAGTGGAGCTGGAAGAATATGACGAAAGGGTTCGGCGCTTGGAGTGTCCAGCGTGCGGTTTGCGGATGTCCACGGAAGATCAGTTGGAGTTGATGGAGGACAAGCCGCACCATCCTGATCCTAAGGAAGATGCGTGATCATGAACTGTTCGTGGAGCAGTTCGTGAAGCCAATCTGCCCCCGGAAAGCGGCATGACATCTTTTAGGACCACTGCCGCCACCAATGTTCAGCTCTCGCTTGATGCCTTCGCGCATGCTTGGCGGGTGCCGCTGTAACATCAGTGAACAGCAGGAGGTGCAATGACCGACAAATCAGCCGAAACCATCGTTAAGCCGATAAAGGACCCGCAGCCATCGGTTGATCGCATCGATGACTTGGCGAAGCGGATTCTTACCGGGGACATATTTCTCCCGAAGTTTCAGCGGGAGTTTGTCTGGGAGCGGCAGCAAGTACTCGACTTGCTGGACTCCGTGGGTAGAAACTACCCAATCGGCAGCGTCCTGTTATGGCAAAGTCGCCAAGAGCTTCGAAGTGAGAATCGCATCGCGGATTTGACAATCGCGCAGCCTAAGCCGGACTACCCGGTCAACTATTTACTTGATGGGCAGCAGCGCCTCTCCTCCATTTGCGGGGCATTGTATTGGAAGGGCACTAACCCCAACAGCCCGTGGAACATCGTGTACGACGTGAGGGCTAGATCCTTCCATCACCTCGACACGTTGGACGAACCCGCGCCGCATCTTTTCAGGCTCAACAAACTCAGCGATCCGTCTGCGTTCTTTCTTCAAGCTGCGACGTTGCAAGCCACGGGTGACGCGGAGGGTTATCAAAGCGCACTCGAACTATTCAACAGATTCAAGGACTACAAAGTCGCGACGGTCACCTTGGGCGACATGAGCCTGAACGATGTGGCTCCTATTTTCGAGCGGATAAACAGTACTGGGACTCGCCTGACCATCGTTGACCTCATGCGAGCTGCGACGTGGAGCCCGGAGTTTGACCTCGTTGACTCCATTGACGCGATCAGAGAGGGGCTGGTGTCCAAAGCCTTCGACGGCATCGACAGGAAGGCCATCCTCCGCAACGTCTCTGCTGCCGTCGGAGGGTCCTTCACGGCGGAAAGCATTGACGATCTTCGAAAACTCAGCCCCGGCGAGCTGAAGAGCGCCGCGATGGCGACGGCGGACGGCTACAAGCGGGCAGTTGATTTCCTGTCCACGCACATCGGGATTCCTTCGTCCACGATGGTCCCCTATACCAATCAGATTGTGGTGCTCGCTGAGGTGTTGCGGCGACTTCTTGCGCCGAGTGCTGCACAGTGGGCTGCGATAGAACGCTGGTTCTGGCGCACGGGCATCAGCGGATACTTCAGTGGATGGAACTCAGGGATGATGGCATCCGATCTGGCCGCAGTTGCCGCTTTTGTTGACGGGAAAACGCCGGAGATCGAAACTGAAGGGGCCAACGTGCCCAGCAACCCTTGGGGATCACGCGCGTTCCGACTCAATACCGCTCACTCAAAAATTCTCGCATTGGTTCTTGCTTATCAAAAGCCTCGAGACATGCTCACCGGGATTGCAGTGGACGTTGACAAGGCGTTGGCATGGCAGAACGCTAAGGAGTTTCACCACATCTTCCCGCAGGCGTATCTGAAGGCCAAAGGCGTTTCTCTTGCTAAGGCTGGAGCTCTGGCAAATATCGTCTACTTGTCCTCGGCCAGCAATAAGGCCATCAGCGATCAAGCTCCGGCGGACTACTTGTCCACACTCCTCAAGGACCACCCTGATGCCAATGACTGGCTGCAATCGAATCTCATTGACGAAGCCGCATTGGGTGCGGCTCTGGCCAACGACTACGACGGCTTCTTGACGGCGCGTGCTGGTGCCATCGCGGCACACGCAAACAAGCTCGCTGGCTGGAAGTAGGTGGACACCGGATGACGTCAGGCAGATCAGATCGATGAGGGTGTTCGCTAGGAATGCACCTCTATGGCTGAGGAAGCACGAACGCCGTCGCGCGAGCCGCCGAAGTGAGCCAAGCGCCCCATGCTATTTTTATCAAGTCTTGCGGTCTAGCAAATGCTTAGCAAGAAGAAGACAGTTCGAACAAGGGACATCACATACATCTGTATGGCACTTGTCGCCTTTACACAGGTAAATGCAAGTGAACAAAGGCCTGAGAAGCTGAGTGAAAGTAACCCGCGAAAAACTTGAAAACTGCCGACCCGCAAGGGTCCGTGAGTTCGAATCTCACCGTCTCCGCCAGCGCACAACACAAAAAAACGGCCCCGAGGGGCCGTTTTTCGTGGTTGCGCACAGAGCGCAGCGGGTCAGTTGGCCCGGCTGTTGACCGGGGTGCCGGCCAGGTTCTTGCCCTGCACGGCTCGCAGGCCGGCCGAGCGAATCTGCTCAGCCTGAGCCGAAGTGGGGCTCACCAGGAATTCACCGCCGTTGTGCAGACCCAGGCGCAGGGCCTCGGCGGCTTCGGCGCGGACCTGCGCCCGGCTGGTGTTGCTGCCCACGGCGGTGTTTTCGGCAATCACCACGCCTTCGCCCAGGGCGAACACGCCGGCATCGCGGGCCTGGACGGCCTGGGCTTGCACTTCGGCGCGGCTCAGGGTGGACTGGAAAGCCGGCTCGACGTAGATCGGGCCTTCGGCGAAAGCGCCGGCAGCGGTGATGGCAAAGGCGACGGGGACGAGGATGCGGGTGGAGAGTTTCATGATGGTTCCTTGAAAAGACAGGTTGAAGAGGGAAATCGCTTCATGCCGTGTTCTGTTCGGCATGGGATGAACTGTAGAAACCGGGTCTGTCGTTTCACCGACGCGAGAATTACCGATTCGTAATGCAGCAAAGAAGGGGTTTGCGAGACAATTGCATCCACGCACAGCGCCGCTCAGGCGTTGTTCCCTCCACCCTCCACCAAGCCCTGTTCATGCGCGTGCTGGTCATTGAAGACGAATCCAAGCTGGCGGACTACGTCAAGCGTGGTCTCTCCGAGGCCGGCTACACCGTGGACGTCGCTCGCGACGGCATCGAGGGCCGCTACCTCGCCCTGGAAGGCGACTACCAGCTGGTGGTGCTCGACATCATGTTGCCCGGCATCGATGGCTTCGGCGTGCTCGCCGCCTTGCGCGAGAAGCGCAACACGCCGGTGCTGATGCTCACGGCGCGCGACCGCGTCGAGGACAGGGTGCAGGGCCTGCAAGCCGGTGCGGACGACTACCTCGTCAAACCCTTTGCCTTCTCGGAGCTGCTGGCCCGCGTGGCAGCGCTGCTGCGCCGCAGGCCAGGTGCGATTGCCGAAACAGCCAACGCCCGCATGGCCGTGAGCGACCTGGAGATGGATCTGCTCAGCCGCAAGGCCTGGCGCGCCGGCCAGCGCCTGGACCTCACCGCCAAGGAGTTCTCGCTGCTGGCCCTGTTGGCGCGGCGCAAAGGGCAGATCCTCTCTCGGACCACCATCGCCGAGCAGGTCTGGGACATGAACTTCGATTCCGACACCAACGTGGTGGAAGTGGCGGTGCGCCGCCTGCGCTCGAAGATGGACGACCCGTTCAAGCCGAAGCTGCTGCACAACGTGCGCGGCATGGGCTATGTGCTGGAGGAACGCACATGAGCAGCGCCGAGGCACTGAGCACCCTCGTGCCCGAAGGTGCGGTGGAAACACCGTGCGCGTACTCGATCGGCCGTCGGCTGTCGCTGCTGCTGGCGATCCAGACCGTGATCGGCCTGGGCGTGCTGCTGGCCGTGATCTACGGCGCCACCACCATGCTGTTCTCGGCCAAGCACGACGAGGAGCTGCGGAGCTATTCGACCGTGCTGGTGGACGTGGCGCGCGAAGCCGACGCCCACGGTGGCGAAGCCGAGGTCAGGACCAAGATGGCCTGGATCGCAGAGCGCCGTCCCGGCACCTTCGTGCAGCTGTTGCGCGCCGACGGCAGCGAGTTCTACCGCGATGCGGTGACCACCTTCGACGTCACCAAGGCGAGTTCTCGCGGCATGGACTTCACGGTACCCTTGTCGGGCGGCGAGGTGCTGCAGGGCCGGCTGGTGCTGGACTGCTCACAGGACGCCAAAACCGCCCGGCGCATGGCGCTGCTGCTGGTAGGCGCCGTGCTTGCCGGCGCCGCCCTGGTCGGCTGGGGCACCTTCTGGCGCGTGCGCTGCAGCCTGCGCCCGCTGCTGGATCTGGCGGGGCAGACCAAGGCCATCGATGCCCGTCGCATGGGGCAGAGACTGTCGCTGGCCGAACCGGTGGAAGAACTGCAGCCGCTGATCGACCAGTTCAACGGCCTCATGCACCGCGTGGAGCGCACTTACGCGCAGCTCGAGGGTTTCAACGCCGACGTGGCGCACGAGCTGCGCACGCCTCTGGCCAACCTGATCGGGCACACCGAGGTGGCGCTCAGCCGCGAGCGCAGCGTGCCCGAACTGGAGGAAACGCTGCACTCCAACCTGGAAGAGCTGCACCGCATGGCGGCCATCGTGAACGACATGCTGTTCCTCGCGCAGGCGGACCGCGGCGTGAAGGCGCGGCGCGGCGCACCGGCAAGTCTGGCCGAGCTGGTGCGACAAGTGGTGGAGTTCCACGAAGCGCCGATGGAAGAGCGCGGCCTGAGCGTGGCCATCGAAGGCGATGCGCAGTTGTCGGTGGACGAACCGCTGGTCAAGCGCGCGCTATCCAACCTGCTGGGCAACGCCATCCGCTACGCAGACCAGGGCTCTGCGCTGCGCGTGCGCATCGCGAGCGAGCCCGGCAGCGGCGTTCGCCTGTGGGTGGAAAACACCGGGCCATCGATCGAGTCCGAGCACCTGCCGCGCCTGTTTGACCGGTTCTTCCGCGCCGACGCCGCACGCTGCGAGGTGGAGAAACCGCACCATGGGCTGGGCCTGTCCATCGTCGCGGCGATCGCGCGCATGCACGATGGCTTCCCGATGGCCGAGTCCAGCGCTGGCATCACGCGCGTGGGCTTCACGCTGCAAGCCACCGCCTGATCCGCCCCGGGCAGACAGCCCCGCCGTCAGTCGGGCAGGAACAGGCCCTGCAGGTCGCTCAGGAAATCGAAGCCGCGCGCCGTGGGCCACACGCGCGCCGCATCGCGCTCAACCAGTCCTTGCTGCGCGGCCCGAGTCAGTGCCGGCTCAATGCTGGAGAGCGGCAGCCCGCTGCGCTCCATGAATTGCTGCAGCGTGAAGCCATCCCTGAGCCGCAACGCATTGAGCATGAACTCGAACGGCAGCTCCTTGCGCGGCACCTCGTCCGCACTCACTGCGGCGTTGCCCGCGACCGCACGCTCCATGTAAAGGCGGGGTTCACGCACGCGCACCGCCCGCACCACGCGGTGCGCGAAGCTGAGCTTGCTGTGCGCGCCGGCTCCGATGCCCAGATAGTCACCGAACTGCCAGTAGTTCAGGTTGTGCCAGCACCGGTGCCCGTTGCGTGCATAGGCCGACACCTCGTAGCGCTGCAGGCCGGCTCCAGCGGTCAGTTCCGTGATGCGGTCCAGCATGTCCCAGGCCTCGTCCTCCGGTGGCAGAGTGGGCGGGTACTTGGCGAACCAGGTATTGGGCTCGAGCGTGAGGTGGTAGATGGAGATGTGTGGCGGTGCGAACGAGAGCGCGGTGCGCACGTCGGCCTCGCAGTCGGCCAGCGTCTGCCCGGGCAGGGCGTACATGAGGTCGAGGTTGAAGGTGTCGAAGGCCCGCGCGGCCTCTTCCACCGCAGCCTCGGCTTGATCTCGGTCATGCACACGCCCAAGCGCTTTCAGGTGCGTGTCGTTGAAGCTCTGCACACCGATGGACAGGCGCGTCACGCCAGCCTCGCGGAAGGCGTGGAAGCGGTCCTTTTCAAAGGTCCCGGGGTTGGCTTCGAGCGTGACCTCGGCGTCGGCTTCCAGTCGCAGCATCGCGCGCACGTCGCCCAGCAACTGGTCGATCGCGGCGGGTGAGAACAGGCTCGGTGTGCCGCCGCCGATGAACACGCTGTGCACCGTGCGACCCCAGATCAGCGGCAGCGAGGCAGCAAGATCGGCGCGCAGGGCTTCAAGGTACGCGGCTTCGGGCAAGGCCTCGCCGGGTGCGGCGGTGGCGGTCCATTCGTGCGAGTTGAAATCGCAGTAGGGGCACTTCTTCAGGCACCAGGGCAAGTGGATGTAGAGCGCCAGCGGTGGCAGGCTCTGCAGTTGCAGCGTGCCCGGGCGCATCCAGTGGCGCACGTCATTCCATGCGGGCTCCACCCGACCCGCCGACGCCGGCTGGCCGCCAGGCCAGGACATCGGCACGCCCTTGTTCTCGCTCATGGTACGTCCGCGGGTGCAGGCGCAAACCAGCGCTCGCGCATCAGTTCCAGCATCTGGCGCGCGGCGCGGCCGCGGTGGCTGTTCGCGTTCTTCACCTCGGTGGGCAACTGCGCAAAGGTCTTGCCGAACGCGGGCAGGTACATCACCGGGTCGAAACCGAAGCCCTTGTCGCCAACGGGCTCCCGTGTGATCAGGCCAGGTGCCCGGCCCGTGGCCACCAGCGGCTCGGGGTCGTCGGCGCTGCGCAAGGCCACCAGGGTGCTGACCAGCGCGGCACGGCGATCGGCGATCTCGGCCATCTGCTCCAGCAGAGCACGCACATTGTTGGCATCGCCCTTTTCGTAACCGAACTGCGTGGCGTAGTAGGCCGTGTCCACGCCCGGCAGGCCACCGAAGGCCTCCACGCACAACCCGGCATCGTCGGCCAGCGCCGGCAGACCGCTCTCTCGCGCGGCGTGGCGTGCCTTGGCCAGCGCGTTCTCCACGAAGGTGCGGTGCGGCTCGGGCGCTTCGGGAATGCCCAGCTCGGCCTGGCACACCAGCTCCACGCCCAGCGGTGCGAACAAGGCCTGCAGTTCGGCGAGCTTGCCCGCGTTGTTCGAAGCGAGGACGAGTTGCATGACCGGATCAGACCAGTCCCAGCGCCTGCCGCTGCAGGGCCACCAGTTCGCCAATGCCCTTTTCGGCCAGCGCGAGCAGCACATCCATCTCGTGGCGCGTGAAGGCCGCACCCTCGGCCGTGCCCTGCACCTCGACGAAGTGGCCGGCACCCGTCATGACGACGTTCATGTCGGTGTCGCAGGCAGCGTCCTCGACGTATTCGAGGTCGAGCAGCGCCCGGCCATCGAGGATGCCGACCGAGATGGCGGCCACGTGGCCCTTGATCGGTGAGGTCGCGAGCTTGCCGGCAGCGAGCAGTTTCGAGACGGCGTCGTGCGCCGCGACAAACGCGCCTGTGATGCTGGCCGTGCGCGTGCCGCCATCGGCCTGCAGCACGTCGCAGTCGAGGGAAATGGTGCGCTCACCCAGCGCCTTGAGGTCGAACACGGCGCGCAGGGAGCGGCCGATGAGGCGCTGGATCTCCTGCGTGCGGCCGCTCTGCTTTCCCTTGGCGGCCTCGCGGTCGCTGCGGGTGTGGGTGGCACGCGGCAGCATGCCGTATTCGGCCGTCACCCAGCCCTCGCCGCTGCCGCGCTTGTGCGGTGGCACCTTCTCTTCGACGGAGGCGGTGCAGAGTACCTTGGTGTGTCCGAATTCGATCAGCACCGAGCCTTCGGCATGGATGGTGAAGTCGCGGGTGATGCGCACCGCGCGCAGGGCATCGGCGGCCCGTTGGCCGGGTCGGGACAAATCGCTCATGGGAAACCTCGGAGAGTGTTCAGGAATTGCGTTCGGCCGTGCGGCGGATCGCGGCATTGATCTCGGCGATCGATTTCTCGATTGCCGCATCGTCCATGTCTTCAACGGAAGGGTCGGGAATGCCCGACTGGATGGTGGAGGCGAAAACGCCGTCGTCGATGTCCTCGGTGGAGACGCGCGTGGACTGGAATTCGTCCGCGGTCTCCCACTCCATGGCGAGCACGGTGACGTTGTCGCAGCGCGGACCCCCTCGCTTGAGCGCCATTTCGACCAGTTCGGGCACGGCCTGCTCCAGCGGCCGCTTGGACAACTCGGAAGTGATCTCCTCGTCGCTCACTGTGCCCCACAGGCCATCGGAGCACAGCAGCACGCGGTCGCCCTGCAGCAGATGGACCGGGCCAGACAGGTCGAACACCGGCTTGGCGGGTGACCCCAGGCAGGTGAAGAGGATGTTGCGGTTGATGTGGTCGGTGGTACGGCCCAGGTGCTGCTGCTGTTCCATGTAGGAATGGTCGCGCGTGCGCGTCAGCATCTCGCCGTGGCGCACCACGTACAGGCGTGAGTCACCACAGTGCACCCAGTGCACGTGGTTGCGCTCCATCACGGCGGCCACCAGCGTGGTGCGCGGCGTGTCGAGCATGCCTTTCTCGGCGGCATAGCGAATGATCTGGTGGTGGGCGGCCATGAGCGCGCTGGAGAGGAACTCCGGCACCTCGCGCACCGTGGGGTTGGCCGCCTTCTGGAAATAAGCCGAGAAGGTCTGCAGCGCGAGCTGCGCGGCCATCGCGCCTTCGGGATGCCCGCCCATGCCGTCGGCCAGCACGAACAGCCCGGACTCCCGGGTATAGGCATAGCCCATGCGGTCCTCGTTGCGCTCCCGGCCCCCCTGGCGGCTGATCTGGTAGACCGAAAACTTCATCGAAACTTGGTCGCGGCGTTGGTGGATTTGCGCAGGGACTTCTTGTTGTCCGAAACGATGTTGTCGAACTGCAGCCGCATCTTCTCGGCCACCGTGAGTTTGGTGTAGCTGCGCTCGGTCTCCCGGCTCAGCTCCTTCTGCAGCGCAAACACCGACTGCGGGCGCGACAGCGGGTCGAGCGACATGCACCACTCGACCACCTCGATGAGGTTGTCCGAATAGACGCCGCGCAGGCGCGAGAGCGCGAGCGAAAGCCTGTCCTTTTCCAGCCGCTGGGGCGCGTCATTGGGCGGATAGCCCTGCATGCTCGCGTAGATGCAGGCGCCGATGGCGTAGATGTCCGTCCATGGACCCATGGACGAGTCGCGCCGGTACATCTCGGGCGCGGCAAAGCCGGGCGTATACATGGGACGGATGAAGTTGCCTTCCTTGCTCAGTACCTCGCGCGCCGCACCGAAGTCGATCAGCACCGAGCGGTTGTCGTCCGTCACGAAGATGTTGGCCGGCTTGATGTCCAGGTGCAGCATCTTGTGCTGGTGCACGATGCGCAGGCCGCGCAGCACTTCGTCGTAGAGCGAGCGGATGGTGGACTCGCGGAACACCTTCTGCTTCTTGAGTTCGCGCGCGGTGATGATGAATTCCTGCAGGGAAGCACCCTCCAGGAAGTTCATGACCATGTAGACGGTTTCGTTCTCGCGGAAGAAGTTGAGCACGCTCACCACCGACTGGTGGGATATCTGCGCCAGCGCGCGGCCCTCTTCAAAGAAACTCTTGAGGCCCAGGCGGTACAGCGAGAGCTTTTCGGGTTGCACCTGCGGCAGCAACTCGCCAGGGCCGCGCGAAGCCAGTGACGAGGGCAGGTATTCCTTGACCGCAACCTGCTGGCCTTCGGTGTCCACGGCCAGGTACACCACGCCGAAGCCACCCGCCGCCAGCTTGCGAACAATGCGGTAACCACCGATCACGGTGTCCGGCGGCAGCGGTGCGGGTTTGACCTTTGACATAATTCGGATGGATTCCGGAACGCCTTGTTTTGGACCAATCACCCTCATCGGGGCAAAGTTCAATGGCAGTTTACAGCATGACCGGCTACGCCACGGCCCACTCTGGCGGGTCTGCGGCGCCGGTCAGCGGCGAGTCCAGCCGCGAGCCTCAGGCCGGTGTGGGGGTCGAAATCCGCTCCGTCAACAGCCGTTTTCTCGACCTCGTTTTCAAGCTGCCCGACGACCTGCGCGCCGCCGAACCGACATTGCGCGAACTGCTGGGCGCGCGCCTCAAGCGCGGCAAGGTGGAGGTGCGCGCCTGGGTCGAAGGCCGCACCGATACCGTGCCGCGCCAGCCGGGTCCGGCCGATCTGCAGAAGCTTGCGGGCCTTCAGGACACCGTGCGCGCCTGGCTGCCCACGGCGCCAGCACTGTCGGTGGCCGACGTACTGCAGCTCATGGCGCGCCAGCAAGGGCATCCTGGCGAGCTGACCGAATCGCTGGTAGCTACCGCGCAAACCACCCTGGACGGCCTGTTGAGTGCGCGCGAGCGCGAGGGCAAACGCCTGGCCACCATGCTGCTGGACCGCCTGGGCCAGTTGCGCCAGCTCGCGCAGGACGCACAACCCCTAGTACCACAATTGGTTGCACAGCAGCGCCAGCGCTTCATCGACCGCTGGAACGAAGCACTGGGCGCCGGGGCGTCTGTGGCGACACCGGGCAACACAGTGTCCTCGGACATGGCGCAGGACCGCGCACTCACCGAAGCGACCGCCTTTGCCATCCGCATCGATGTGGCGGAGGAACTGACGCGACTGGACTCCCACTTGACCGAAATCGAGCGCCTGCTGAAGAAGGGCGGCGACGTCGGCAAACGCCTGGACTTCCTGATCCAGGAACTGCACCGCGAGGCCAACACACTCGGATCGAAGTCCTCCAACCTCGAGCTGACGCGCATTTCTGTGGACATGAAAGTGCTCATCGAACAGATGCGTGAGCAGGTGCAGAACATAGAGTAAGCATGGAATACCCCGGAAACCTGTTCGTCGTCGCGGCCCCCAGCGGGGCCGGCAAGTCCAGCCTGGTCAAGGCGCTGATGGAACTCGACTCGCGCGTGGTGCCGTCGGTGTCGCACACCACGCGGGCGCCACGGGGCCAGGAGTTTCATGGTCGAGAGTATTACTTTGTCAGTAATGAAACCTTCGACCAAATGGTTGTCCAGGGTGCGTTCCTGGAATGGGCCAAGGTGCATGGCAACCGCTATGGCACCTCCAAGATGGCCATCGAGCAGCGCATGGCCCAGGGCGCGGACGTGGTGCTGGAGATCGATTTCCAGGGTGCGATCCAGGTCAAGCGCATCTTTCCCAATGCCGTGCTGATCTTCATCCTGCCCCCCAGCTGGGAGGAGTTGCGCTCGCGTCTGGAGCGCCGCGCCGAGGACACGGCGGAGGTGATCGAACTGCGACTGCAGAACGCCGCCAGCGAAATGGCCCATGCCCGGGAGTTCGACTTCGTTATAATCAACGAGTTGTTCGAGCGCGCCCTGTTTGACCTCAAGGCCATCGTCCATGCCCAGCGGCTCAAGTTTGCCGCCCAGCGTATCGCCCGCGGCGATACCTTCAAGGCGCTCAACATTCTTTGATCCATCGCCCATTTCCTGAAGGCACGCACATGGCACGCATCACCGTCGAAGATTGTCTGGAAAAGATTCCCAACCGCTTTCAGCTCGTGCTGGCCGCCACCTATCGCGCCCGCATGCTCAGCCAGGGCCATGCGCCCAAGATCGAGAGCAAGAACAAGCCTGGCGTGACCGCCTTGCGCGAGATCGCCGACGGCAAGGTCGGCCTGGAGATGCTCAAGAAGGTGCCGATCTGAAGCCATTCGGCCTCTAGGCATACACAGAAAAACACCGCTTGGCGGTGTTTTTTTTTGCCATGCGCCTTCGAACTCCACCCTTCAGCGCGCGCACGGCTTGTGCATGCTTTCAGCGGGATGCGCGGTCTCGCGCTAAAGTACCAGAATGATGACCGAGGCCTACAACGGCACCCTTCAGCCCACCGCCGAGCAGGCGCACCCGGCCGCCAGTGCCGCTGCGGCCAGCTTTGCCGCGCTGCTGGGCAAGCTGGACTACCTCGGTCCGGCCGACATCGAGAGCATCCGCCTGGCCTACCGCTTCGCGGACGAGGCGCATCTGGGCCAGCTGCGCAAGAACGGCGACCCCTACATCACCCACCCGATCGCGGTCGCTGCCCAGTGTGCCGAATGGAAGCTGGACGCGCAGGCCTTGATGGCGGCGCTGATGCACGACGCCATCGAGGACTGCGGCGTTACCAAGGAGGAGCTGGTGCAGCGTTTCGGCGCGCCGGTGGCAGAACTGGTGGACGGACTGACCAAGCTGGAGAAACTGGAGTTCGACACGCGCGAGCAGAACCAGGCCGAGTCGTTCCGCAAGATGCTGCTGGCCATGGCCAAGGATGTGCGCGTCATCCTGATCAAGCTCGCCGACCGCACCCACAACATGCGCACCATGGGCGACATGCCACGCTCGAAGTGGCAACGCATCAGCAGCGAAACGCTCGAGATCTATGCGCCGATCGCTCACCGCCTGGGCTTGAACTTCACCTACCGCGAGTTGCAGGATCTGGCGTTCCGCTTTCTGCACCCCTGGCGCTATGAGGTGCTGTCCAAGGCCTTGAACAAGTCACGCCACCGCCGCCGCGACCTGATTGCGCGCGTGCAGCGCGAGGTTGAGGCCGAGTTCGTCAGACATGGGATGTCGGTACGCATCATGGGCCGCGAGAAGACGCTCTACTCGGTCTACCGCAAGATGGACAGCAAGCATCTGTCGTTTTCCCAGGTGACCGACATCTACGGATTTCGCATCGTCGTACCCGAACTGCCCGACTGCTACACCGGCATGGGTGTTCTGCACCAGCTCTACAAGCCCCTGCCCGGCAAGTTCCGCGACTATGTCGCCATCCCCAAAGTCAATGGCTACCAATCGCTGCACACCACGCTGATTGGGCCCTTCGGAACCAACATCGAATTCCAGCTGCGCACCCATTCGATGGACGTGGTGGCGGAGTCCGGCGTCGCGGCACACTGGCTATACAAGGCCAGCGAGCCCAACAGTGACATGTCGCAACGCCTTGGGACGCAATGGCTGCAATCCCTGCTCGACATCCAGCAGGAAACGCGCGACGCGGCCGAGTTCTGGGACCACATCAAGATCGATCTCTTCCCTGACGCGGTCTACGTGTTCACGCCCAAGAGCAAGATCATGGCGCTGCCGCGCGGCGCCACCGTCATGGACTTCGCGTATGCCATCCACAGCGATGTCGGCAATCACACGGTGTCGGCCCGCATCAACGGCGAGCAGCGGCCGCTGCGCACCGAGCTGGCCAATGGCGACGTGGTCGAGATCGTCACCGCCGACCAGGCCGAGCCCAACCCGGCCTGGTTGTCCTTCGTCAAGACCGGGCGTGCGCGCTCCAAGATCCGACACCACCTGAAGACCGTGGCGCAGGAGAAGTCGCACGAGCTGGGCGAACGCATGCTCAGCCAGGCGCTGCGCTCCGAAGGGATTTCCACCCTGCCGGCCGAAGAAGGCGCGTACCAGGCACCATGGGAGAAATTGCTGCGGTTTACAGGCAACAAGACCCGTGACGAGCTGTTGTCCGACATCGGCATGGGCAAACGCATTGCCAGCATGGTGGGCAAGAAGCTCGCGGTGCTGCTGGCCGAAACTGGCCTCAAACCGGATGCCTTGTTGATCAGCACCGAGCGCTACGCCAGTGGACGCGACGAGGCGGTGTCACAGGGCGTGGTCACGCTGGACGGCAGCGAGGGCGTGTCGGTGCAGTACGCCCCGTGTTGCAAGCCGATTCCGGGCGACCGCATCGTCGGCTATCTGGGGCGTGGCGAAGGTCTGGTTGTGCACGCCGACGATTGCCCGGTCGGAAAACGCCTGCTGCATCGCGACGGCGAGCGTTTTCTGGAGGTCGAGTGGGCCGACGAACCCGTGCGCTCGTTCGACACCACGGTGGTGGTCACCGTCGCCAACGGCAAAGGGGTGCTTGCCCGCGTGGCGTCTAGCATCGCTGCGGTCGAGGCGGACATCACACACGTCGACATGGGCGACGAGCCCGCCCAGACCGCGACCGACATCCGCTTTCAGGTGGCCGTGCGAGACAGGCAGCACCTGGCCGACGTGCTGCGCAGTCTCAAACGCACAACCTCGGTGATCAAGGCACAGCGTTGCAAGCCCTGAAGGTCCCCTCAGCGGTCAACGCCGCTGGCGGGCGCTGGATACCGCACTTCCAGCACTTCCAGTTCCTGCGTACCGCCGGGAACCACCAGGTGCACCACATCACCTACCCGGGCCTTGAGCAGCGCACGCGCCACGGGCGAGATCCAGCTGATCTGCCCCTGAGCGCTGTCAGCCTCGTCCACACCGCGGATGGTCACCGTAGTCTCCTGTCCAAGCCCATCGGCGTAGGTCACGGTGGCGCCGAAGAACACCTGATCGCCACCGAAGTGCAGTGAAGAGTCCACCACTTCGGCAATTTCGAGTCGCCGCGTCAAAAAACGGATGCGCCGGTCAATTTCGCGCAGGCGCTTCTTGCCATAGAGGTAATCGCCATTTTCCGAACGGTCGCCGTTGCTGGCCGCCCAGTGCACGATCTCGACGATCTTCGGTCGTTCTTCATCCATGAGCGAGAACAGCTCGGCGCGCAGGCGCTCGTAGCCTGCGCGGGTGATGTAGTTCTTGCCACCCGGTGCGGGTGCCGCAGCCGCGACGCCGTCGTCGTCGTCTTCATCGCCCGCGTCGCTCTCGCGGGTGAATGCCTTGCTCATGGGGCAGACCCTCGACAGAAAAGAAAAAACCCGCAGCTTGTGGCTGCGGGTTTTCATATGGTGCGGCTGGCAGGATTCGAACCCACGACCCCTTGGTTCGTAGCCAAGTACTCTATCCAACTGAGCTACAGCCGCGAAGCCTCGCATTGTAGCAGGATTTTTTTGGTAGGCCGTGTTGGACTTGAACCAACGACCAAAGGATTATGAGTCCTCTGCTCTAACCAACTGAGCTAACGGCCCGACCCGAAGGATTGTAGAGGTCGATGGCCGAGTGATGGCCCACCGCTCTACTTGTGGTGGCTCAACGCATTGCCCACCAGTTTGGCGGTGACGTCCACGATCTGGATCATGCGTTCGTAGGACATGCGTTGCGGACCGATCACGCCCAGCGTCCCGACCACATGCCCGTCAACTTCATAGGGCGCCGTCACCACCGAGAGGTCCTCGTAGGGCACGACCTGGCTCTCGCCGCCTATGTAGATGCGCACCCCGTCTGCCTGCGTCGACACGTCAAGCAGGCGGATCAGTTGCGTCTTCTGCTCGAACAGATCAAACATGCGGCGCAGGTTGCCCATGTCGCTCGAGAACTCGCTCACCGACAGCAGGTTGCGCTCCCCTGACACCACCACCTCGTCGCGCGCCTCGCCCTCCTCCGCACCGATGTTCACCGCGGCCTTCATGAGGTCGGCGATTTCACCGCGCAACGCGTCCACCTCAGTTCTGAGGCGTTCGCGCACCGCTTCCATGGTCAGTCCCGAGTAGTGCGCGTTCAGGAAGTTGGCCGCTTCCAGCAGCTGCGGCTGGGTGAAGTTGATCTGGGTGTGGATGATGCGGTTCTGCACATCGCCATCCGGAGAAACGATGATCACCAGCACGCGCCGTTCGGACAGGCTGAGGAACTCGATGTGGCGGAACACCGACGCCCGGCGCGGCGCCATGACCACGCCCACGAACTGGGACAGGTTGGACAGCATCTGCGCGGCATTGCTGATGACGCGGTGCGGCTGCCCCGCCTCGATGCCGGGCGTGGCCATGTCGCTCATTGTGGGCAGGCTCTCGCGCCGCACGGTCAGCATGGTGTCAACGAACAGGCGGTAGCCGCGCGCAGTGGGAATGCGCCCGGCCGAGGTGTGCGGACTGGCGATCAGTCCGAGCTCCTCGAGGTCGCTCATGACGTTGCGGATGGTTGCCGGCGAGAGCTCCATGCCGGCCGCCTTGGCCAGCGTGCGCGATCCCACGGGCTGTCCGTCGGCGATGTAACGCTCGACGAGGGCTTTGAGCAGCAGCTTGGCGCGGTCATCCAACATGGCTTCATTCTACGGAGGTACGGTCCCTCGCAGGCCATTCGTTGCAAGGGTTTTGTGGCAATTCGCCGCGAGGAAGCTGTGTTGTAATTTCCGCATGAGCCTGCCCCCTGACACCCGGTCCGCACCTTCCCGCTGGAGCCGGCCGCTGCGTTTTGCGCATGTCGCCATCGTGGGCAAGTACCACGCACCGGGCGCACGCAGCGCGGTCGACGAGATCGCCCAGTTTCTGCACGGCGAGGGATGCGATGTGTCGCTGGAACAGGAAACCGCGGCCAACACCGGTCTGCAGCAGTACCCGGCGCTGGACGTGCCCGCGATCGGCCAGGCTTGCGACCTCGCGCTGGTGGTCGGCGGCGACGGCACGATGCTGGGCATAGGTCGCCAGCTGGCGCGCTACGGCGTGCCCCTGGTGGGCATCAACCAGGGCCGCCTGGGCTTCATCACCGATATTCCGTTCGACAGCTACGCCGACACGCTGCGACCCATGCTGCGCGGCGAGTTCGCCGAGGATGCCCGTGCCCTGATGGCCGCCACGGTCTGGCGCGACGGCCGCTGCGTGTTCGAGGCCACGGCCCTCAACGACGTGGTCGTCAACCGCGGCGGCGTGGCCAGCATGATCGAGTTGCGGGTGGAGGTGGACGGCCATTTCGTGGCCAACCAGCGCGCCGACGGCCTGATCATCGCCTCGCCCACGGGTTCCACGGCCTATGCCCTCTCGGCCGGCGGGCCGCTGCTGCACCCGGGCATCGGCGGCTGGGTGATGGTGCCGATCGCGCCGCACACGCTGTCCAACCGGCCGGTGGTGATTCCCTCACACAGCGAGATCGCGGTAGAGATCGTCTCGGGCCGCGACGCCAGCGCCAATTTCGACATGCAGTCGCTGACCAGCCTGCTGCACGGCGACCGCATCGTGGTGCGCCGCTCCGAGCACGCGCTGCGGCTGCTGCATCCGGTGGGCTGGAGTTACTTCGATACCTTGCGCAAGAAGCTGCACTGGAACGAAGGTACCTGAGCCACCGTTCAAAATACGGCCTGCCCATTTCTCACCTGCCGCACCGCCCACCTTCATGAGCCTCAGACGCATCGTTTTGCGCGACTTCGTCATCGTGCAGTCCCTGGACCTGGAACTCGGCCGCGGTTTCGGCGTGCTGACCGGAGAAACGGGCGCCGGCAAGTCCATTCTGATCGACGCACTGCAACTGGCACTGGGCGCCCGCGCCGACAGCGGTGTGGTACGCGAAGGCGCGACCCGCTGCGACATCGCAGCGGAGTTCGACGTGCCGGCCTCGCTCTTGCCCTGGCTGGAAGCGCAAGGATTCCCTCTGGAGGAAAGCCTGCTGCTGCGCCGCACCGTCGACACCGATGGCCGCAGCCGGGCCTGGATCAACGGCAGCACGGCCACCGTAAGCCAGCTCAAGTCTCTGGCCGACGGGCTGGTGGACATTCACGGCCAGCATGCCTGGCAGAGCCTCACACGCGCCGACGCAGTGCGCGATCTGCTCGACGCCTATGCCGGCGTCGACACCGGCCCTGCCGCACGGGCCTGGACGCAATGGCGACAGCGACGCAAGGCACTGGACGCAGCCACCGAGAAACAGAACACGCTGCGGCAGGAAAGCGAGCGCCTGTCCTGGCAGATTGCCGAACTCGACAGGCTCGCACCCCAAGCCGGGGAATGGGAAGAGCTCAATGCGCGGCACGGGCGCCTGGCCAACGCCCAGGCCCTGCTTGACGCGGCGCAGACCGCCGCCAGCGCACTGGATGAAGACGATGCCAATGCGGCGGCACTGATCCACCGAGCGCTCGCGGCGCTGCAGGCCCAGGCGCACATCGAACCGCGGTTCGCCAGCGCGATCGAAGCACTGGACGCCGCGCTGGCCCAGGTGCAGGACACCGTGCACGACCTGCACCAGTACGGCCGCCACACTGAACAGGACCCCGGCGGCCTGGAAGCGCTCGACCTGCGTCTGTCGCAGTGGGTGTCGCTCGCGCGGCGCTTCCGCCGCACGCCCGAGGAGCTGGCGGAGACGCTGACGCAATGGAAGACCGAACTCGCCCAGGTCGACCAGGCGCTGGATATCGAGGCCCTGCAGCGCGCCGAGCAGGCGGACTGGAAAAGCTTCACCAGCGCACTGCAGGCGCTCACCAGGGAACGAAAGAAGGCCGCCCCGAAACTCTCCCGGGCCGTCACCGCCACCATGCAGACACTGGGCATGCAGGGTGGTGTGTTCGAAGTGGCCCTGCTCGCGCTGGAGGACCCCCAGGCCCATGGGGCGGAACAGGTCGAGTTCCGTGTCGCCGGGCATGCTGGCGCCACACCCAAGCCGGTGGGCAAGGTGGCATCGGGCGGTGAACTCTCGCGCATCGCACTGGCCATTTCCGTCGTCACCAGCCGTCTGGGGCAGGCGCCCACGCTGATCTTCGACGAGGTGGACGCGGGCATCGGTGGCGCGGTCGCGCACACCGTCGGTCAGCTGCTGCGCCAGCTCGGCCGGGACCGGCAGGTGCTCGCAGTGACCCATCTGCCCCAGGTCGCCGCCTGCGCCGACCATCACTTGCTCGTGAGCAAGCAGGCCACCGGCCACCAGACCCTGAGCACGGTCGAAGCCATCGCCACCGAGGCCCGCGTGCTCGAACTCGCGCGCATGCTGGGCGGTGGCGAGAGCTCCGAGATTTCCCTGGCCCACGCCCGCGAAATGCTGGACGCCTGACCCGGTGCCGCAACCATGACGACGCCACATACCGACCTGCCCCTTCAACTGGTCATCATCACCGGCATGTCCGGCTCCGGCAAATCGGTCGCCATCACGGCACTGGAGGATGTGGGCTTCTATTGCGTCGACAACCTGCCGCCCGAACTGCTCGAATCCTTCGTCGAGCTGGAGCAAAGCCACAACGCCCCAAAAGTGGCTATTGCCATGGATGTGCGCAGCGCTGCCTCCCTGCCCGGCCTGCCCCGCCGGCTCGCGCAACTGCAGCAGCGCGCCAAGCGGCCCATTCAGCTGACCACCGTGTTCCTCGATGCCACCACCGAGACCCTGGTACGCCGCTTCTCCGAAACCCGCCGCCTGCACCCGCTCTCACTCAGGCAGGCGCACGATCAGCACCAGGTCCTGACCGATGCCATCGAGCACGAACGCGAGTTGCTGGCGGAGCTGCGCGAGCAGGCGCTGGTGCTCGACACCAGCCTGATCCGGCCCGCGCGCCTGCGCAGCCAGATCAAGGACCTGCTGGGAGCCACGCAGGCGCCCATGACCCTGGTGTTCGAGTCCTTTGCCTTCAAGCGCGGCATCCCCATGGACGCCGATTTCGTGTTCGACGTGCGCATGCTGCCCAACCCGCACTACGAGCCCGAACTCAAACCCCTCACCGGGCTGGACGCACCGGTGGCTCAATACCTTATGGCGCAGCCCGATGTCGTGCAGATGGCGCAGCAGATCACCACTTTCCTGCGCCACTGGCTGCCCCAGATGCTGCGCGACCACCGCAGCTATGTCACCGTGGCCATTGGTTGCACCGGTGGCCAGCACCGCTCTGTCTATCTGGTGGAGCGGCTCGCGAACGTCTTCGCCCAGGAATGGTCCACGCGGGTGCGTCATCGCGAAGATGAACACTGGCCCGGGCCAGCCAGTCACGCCGCCGATCCGACCTAAACCCGTGTCGAGAGCAGTTGTCGCACGGGCGCGGGGAGGCCGTGCGCGGCCAACGCCGTCGCTTCCACCCACTGCCCGGGCGGCAACCCCACTGTCCTGGCGGCCTCACCCAGATCGAGCAACAGCGGATGCAACCGCAGCTCGCGGTGCGTCAGGCTGTGCGCCACGGGCTCCAGGGCCCGCAACTGTTCGCGCAACGGCGCCTCCAGCGAAGCCAGAAGGGTCGCCTCGTCGGCAAACACCGGCGGGCAGTACAGGCCGGCCCAGATGCCCACCGGTGGGCGGCGTTCCAGCCAGAAGCGGCGTTGCCCCCCTCCCGATGTGTCCTGCGCCACCAGCAACCACCATGTCTCGAAACGGCGCAGCACCCGCCGCGTCCTGACCGGATACCGCTGAGTCTGGCCCGACTCACGGGCGCGGCACACAGCCTGCACCGGACATTGTCCGCACTGGGGGCGGGTGCGCAGGCACACCGTGGCACCCAGGTCCATCAGCCCCTGGGTGTAGGCTGTCATGTCACTGTGGGTGGGTGCGCGGGGCAGCAGCGCCTGGGCCAGCGACCAGAGCTCGCGCTGCGGGCCTGCATGTGCCAGATCGCCGTCGAATGCCAGCAGTCGGGACAGTACCCGCCGTACGTTGCCGTCGAGAATGGAGACGCGTTCGCCGTGGCAGAAGGCCGCGATGGCCGCAGCCGTGGAAGCGCCTATGCCCGGCAGGGCCTGCAGGCGTTCGGCCGTCTCGGGGAACACGCCACCATGCTCGCCCATCACCACCTGCGCGCACCGGTGCAGATTGCGCGCCCGGCTGTAGTAGCCCAGGCCGCTCCACAAGGCCATCACCTCATCGGCCGAGGCGCGGGCGAGGCTGGACACATCGGGAAAGCGCTCCAGGAAGCGGGGGTAGTAGGACAGGACCGTACCAACCTGGGTCTGCTGCAGCATCACCTCGGACAACCACACGCGATAGGGGTCGTGGGTGAGCTGCCAGGGCAAGCCGCTGCGCCCTTCCTGACGTTGCCACTCGATGAGCAGTGGAGCGAATCTTTCCGGCACCGCAAGGCCACCGGTGCGGGAGGGCGCCTCCGCGCGGCTCATGCCACCAGGGCTTCGTCGGCGGGTTCTTCTTCGGGGGCAGCGAGCAGGTGATCGGTCAGCTCGGCCAGCTTGGCGTCGAGCAGATTGAGCTCGGCCTGGTGCGACTGCAGTTCGCGAATGCGCTCATCCAGGCCTCCGGCGGCCTGCTGGATGCGCGAGACCGCCTCGATGCGGCGGCTGAAGTTGCGACGGCGCTCGCGCAGCTGAGCGTCGAGCTGCGCGGCAGCGGACTTGTTCCAGAGTTCCACCTCATTGACCGCCGTGTCGTAAACCACCCGCAGCCGGCTCATGAGTGCACGCGCCAGACGTTCGGCAAATTCAGGCTGCGCGAGTCGCAGCGCGTTGCCAAGACTGAGGTATTGCAGGTGGCTCTTCTCGATGAGGTCGAGGTCCCTGGCGTACTGGCCCAGCCGGGGCGGCGTAGGTGCCTGCAGGGAAAAGCCGTATTCGGCATTGAGGTTCTTGAAGCTGCCCTCCAGCATGGACTGGATGTCGCCCGCCATGCGATCGGCCTTCGCGAGGTCGGCGCGCAGGCGATCAAAGGTATGGTCATAGGCGCGACGCACGCCGAGTTTGATGCCGGGCTGCTTCAGGGCTTTGCTCAGCGTCGCCACCTCGGCCTTGAGGTGCGACGCGCTGAGCATGGCGAACAGGTCCTTGAGCAGGCGCAGATGCACGGAGCGCACAGCCTGGATCTTGGCGCCACTGGCGTCGAAATCGGCTTGCTCCTGCTCGATGCGCAGGCGCATCTGCTTGATCACGCCGGTGTTCTTGCCACGCAGGCCTTCAAGCTCCTGAATCTGCTCGACCAGGTCGCGCGCCCGCGTGTGCACCATGCGACCGGTTTCCGTGCGCAGTGCCTGGATGCCATTGGCCACGGCCGCGCCCAGGATCTTGCGGCGCTGCCCCAGCAGGTCTTCGCCGAGCGCGGTCTCCAGCTCCATCAGGTTGCTCGCGGCGAGCAGTTTCTTGTCGCGGTGCACCTTGGCCAGCAGCCCCTTTTGCGCCGACACCGCCAGCACCTGCCGCGGCGACAGGCCCAGGATCTCGGCCGAATCGGTGCGCTGCGATGCGATCTGCAACTGCACCTGCTCAGGTGAACTCAGCGCGTCCCACATGGTGTCGATCTTGTTGAGCACCACCAGGCGCGACTCGCGCCCCTCGCCCAGCACGGACAAGTGCTGGCGCCAGATCGTCAGGTCTGACTTGGTCACGCCGGTGTCGGCGGCGAGGATGAACACCACCGCATGGGCCTGGGGCAGCAGGCTCACCGTGAGTTCTGGCTCGGCACCGATGGCATTGAGGCCTGGGGTGTCCAGAATCACCAGGCCCTGCTTCAGCAAAGGATGCGCCATGTTGATCAGGGCATGGCGCCACTTCGGCACCTCGATCAAACCATCGGCGCCGGGCAAAGGGTTGTCCTCGGGCACCTCGTCGTGCCAGAAACCCAGGGCCGCGGCCTCGGCCTGCGAGACGCGGCGCACCTCGGCCACTTTCTCGATGGCGCGCGCCAGCTGCTTGGGGTTGTTCACGTCGAGGTCGACACGCTCCCATTTGTCCGGCGCATTGCGCCAGTCCAGCAGCGACTGTGGTTGCAGGCGGGTCTCGATGGGTAGCAAGCGCAGGCAGGGCGGGACTTCCGCGTCGTAGCCGAGCTCGGTCGGGCACATCGTGGTGCGGCCGGCGCTGGCCGGCATGATGCGGCGGCCATAACCAGCAAAGAACACCGCGTTGATCAGTTCGGACTTGCCTCGCGAGAACTCGGCCACGAAGGCCACCATGATCTTGTCGTTCTTGACCTGCGCATGGAGCTGGTCCAGCCGCTCGTGCACGCCGGGCTCCATCAGGTCGTGATCGGTCAGCCACTCCGACAGGAGCTTCAGACGCAAGGCGAACTGCTTGCGCCACACACCGTGCTGGTCAAATTCCTGATTGAAGCTCATGGGCCTGATTCTCTGACAATCGGTCAATATAGCATCGGCATGCGGGAGAAAGCTGACCGGTGTTTGAGCCCGACAGCCGGGCGGCCGCAAGCGTGAACAACCGTTCAGAGCATCATTTCTTCTGACACGAAGGACAGAAAAACGTGGATCGCTGTCCTTGCCGCATCGCCTTGACCGATGAACCGCATACCCTGCACGGCAGGCCCTCGCGCCCGTAAACCATGGCGTCGAGTTGAAAGTAGCCGCTCTGCCCCTCGGCACTCGAGAAATCGCGCAACGTGCTACCCCCGAGCGACACCGCCCGCTGCAGCACGGAGACGATGGCGCCATGTAAGCGCGCGGCGCGGGGCTTGCTCAGCCGGTCGGCCCGCAGCGCGGGATGAATGCCCGCCATGAACAGAGCCTCCGAAGCGTAGATGTTGCCCACGCCCACCACGACGTCGCCCATGAGCAGCACTTGCTTGATGGCCGCGCGTCGCAGCCGCAGCGCGCGGTGAAACTCCAACGGGTCGAAACCGGCCTCCAGGGGCTCCACGCCCAGACCGCCCAGCAGCCGGATCGCGCTGGCGTCGTCCAGCGAACGCGCGTGCACCACGGCGCCAAAGCGCCGCGGGTCGTGCAGGCGCAGCACGCCCTGGTTGGTCTGCAGTTCGAAGTGGTCGTGCTTGCCGCGCGGCGGAAGGCTGGGCGCGAACTGCAGACTTCCCGACATGCCCAGATGCACGAGCAGCAGCCCCTGGTCCAGATGTACCAGAAGATACTTGCCGCGGCGCGCCACCGAGATCACCTGACGCCCTGCCAGCGCGGCGGGTTCGCAGCCCAGCGGCCAGCGCAGCGGTTTGCCCATCGACAGGGCAAGCACCCGTGCGCCCGCGATGCGCTCGGCAAAGCTGCGACGGGTGACTTCGACTTCGGGCAATTCGGGCATGGTGGCGGATTTCGTGCACAGGGCCGGAACGACGGTACGGTCTTCGGATCACACCGCGATGCCCGTCATTTCCACCCATTATCATGAGCCGATGAACACCTTGCACCGCACCGCCACCCTGGTCTTGCTGGGCCTGGCCTTCGGCGCGGCGGCACAGCCCACGTCGCCCAGCGCGCCTGCCACCAGCACAACCGCAGCGGCCTCGCCAGCAGGTGAACCTGCCGTGGAGAACTCCGACCTGAACGCGCCGCTGTTCTACCAGTTGCTGCTGGGCGAGATCAACGTGGTGGGAGGCGAACCGGGCGCGGGCTACTCGCTGCTGCTGGATGCCGCGCGCAAGCGCAAGGACCCTGATCTCTACCGCCGCGCGGTCGACGTGGCCCTGCAGGCCCGCTCGGGCGAAGCGGCGCTGACCGCCGCCCGCGCCTGGGCCCAGGAGTTGCCTTCGAGCCCGCAGGCCAACCGTTTCGTGCTGCAGATCCTGCTGGCGCTCAACCGCGTCGCGGAGACGACCCCCGTGCTGCAGGCCATCCTGCAGGCGAGCCCGGTGATCGAGCGCAACGACACCATCAACGCCATCCCGCAAACCTATGGCCGGGTGACCGACAAGGCCCTCGCTGCCACCGTGGTGCGCGAAGCCCTTGAGCCCTCGCTCAAGCAGCCTTTTCACGCCGCGGCGGCATGGACCACGCTCGGTCGTATGGAGCTCGCGCAAGACCGGTTGCCTCAGGCACTGGCCGCTGCGCGCAAAGGGCACGGCATCGACCCCGCTTCGCCTTTCCCCGCACTGCTGGCACTGGAGTTGATGGAGCGGGGACAAGCCGACGCGGAAGTGCTGGTGCGCGAGCATCTGCAGGCGAACACGACGCAGTCACCCAGCAACTTCGCCGTGCCGCTGGCCTATGCCCGCATCCTGGTCGACCTGCAGCGCAACAGCGACGCGCGCACCCAGCTCGAGTCCCTCACCACGCGCCAGCCCGAGCAGGCCGAGCCCTGGTTGCTGCTGGGTTCGCTGCAGCTCCAGGACAACGCCCTGCCACAGGCAGGCGCCTCACTGCAGAAGTACATGGCGCTGGCGCGCCAGGCTGGCGACGAGCGCTCGGCCCGCAGCCTCACGCAGGCCTATCTGCTGATGGCCCAGATTGCAGAACAGCAACAGGACTTTCCGACCGCCAACGCCTGGCTGGACCGTATCGAGAACGTCGACGACATCCTGGCAGCCCAGATGCGGCGAGCCTCTCTGCTGGCCCGGCAGGGGCAGATGGACAAGGCCCGCGAGCTGCTGCGCAGCCAGCCCGAGCGCCGGCCCGAGGACGCCCGGCTCAAACTCGTGGCCGAGGCCCAGTTGCTGCGGGATTTCAAGAACTGGCAGCAATCCTACGAGGTGTACAGCGAAGCCGCCGCCCGCTTCCCTCAGGACACGGACCTGATCTACGACCAGGCCATGATGGCCGAGAAGGCCGGCAAGCTGGTGGACATGGAGCGCCTGCTGCGCCAGCTGATTGCCGCCAAACCCGACCACCACCATGCTTACAACGCTCTGGGCTATTCGCTGGCCGATCGCAACCTGCGCCTGCCCGAGGCCAGGCAACTGATCGAAAAGGCGATCTCTCTGGCACCGGGCGACGCCTACATCCAGGACAGTCTGGGCTGGGTCGAATTCCGCATGGGCAACACGGTGCAGGCGCTGACCATCCTGCAGGGTGCATATGGCAAGCGGCCCGATCCGGAAATTGCGGCGCATCTCGGCGAGGTGCTCTGGACCACGGGTCAGCGCGAGCAGGCCCTGAAGATCTGGCGCGAAGGCCTGCTGCTCTCCGCCGACAATGAAACGCTGCAGGAAACCTTGAAGCGCCTGCAAGTGCAGCCATGAGCCCGCATGCCTGGCGCGGCCTGCGCAGCTTTGGCTGCGTCCTGGCAATGGCTTCGCTGCTCACGGCTTGCGCCACCCGCCATCCCATGGAGTCCAGTGGCGAGGCGGTCTGGATCGGCCGCCTGTCCCTGCAGGTGGACAGCACACCACCCCAGTCGTTCTCATCCGCCTTCGACCTGCGCGGCGCTCCCTCGGCGGGCGAGCTGCAGTTGAGCTCCCCCTTGGGCAATACCCTGGCCACCGTGGTCTGGACACCCCGCAGCGCCGAGATGCGCCAGGGCGCCCAGATCACCCGCCGCGGCAGCCTGGATGAACTCACCACCGAACTCAGTGGCACGGCGGTTCCGGTGGCCGCGCTGTTCGGCTGGCTGCGCGGCGAGCAGGGTGACGTGCCCGGCTGGCAGGCAGATCTGTCGCGCCAGCCGCAGGGGCGCATCACGGCGCGGCGCTCCTCCCCCTTGCCCACCGCCGAACTGCGCGTGATCTTCCAGCCATGACGCTGGCCATCCCCTTGCGCCGCCTGTCGGACGTGCCGGCACCCGCGAAGCTCAACCTGTTCCTGCACATCACCGGCCGTCGCGGCGATGGCTACCACCTGCTGCAGTCGGTCTTCATGCTGGTGGACTGGAGCGACCGGTTGCATTTCGAGCGCCGCGACGACGGTGACGTCAGCCGTGAAGACCTCACGCCCGGCCTGTTGCCGGCCGAAGACCTCTCGGTGCGCGCGGCGCGCGCGCTGCAACAGGCCACTGGTTGCCAGTTGGGGGTGCACATCGGTCTGGAGAAGCACCTGCCAGCCGAGGCCGGCATGGGCGGCGGCTCGTCGGACGCGGCCAGCACCCTGCTGGCGCTCAACCGCCTCTGGAACCTGGGCCTGAACCGCGCGCAGCTGGCCGCCATTGGCCTGCAACTCGGTGCCGACGTGCCGTTCTTCATCGGCGGGCGCAACGCCTGGGTCGAAGGCGTGGGCGAGCAGCTCACCCCGGTGGAGCTGCCACCAGCGCGTTTCATCGTGGTCAAGCCGCCCGTTGGCGCCTCCACGCAACGCATCTTCAGTGCGCCAGAGCTCAAGCGGGACACAAAAACTGCTACAATCCAAGGCTTTGCTGCAAACGACTCGCGAGAGGGTCCGGTGCTCGATCTCCAGAAAATTCTGGCCTTCGCGCACAACGACCTTCAGCCCGTGGCGCAGGCGCTGTGCCCCGAAATGGGGCGGTGCATTCAATGGCTCGATGGCCAGGGATTGCAGGGGCGCATGACCGGATCGGGCACCGCCGTATTTGCGCATCTGCCGCAGACCACGAACCTGGCGGGCGCCCCCGGCGACTGGACGGTTCGCGAATGCAGCAACATGGATGCCCATCCATTGCTCGACTGGTGCTCCGATTAGAATCGGCAGCGCACAGCCCGGGGCAGTGGTTGTGCAACCTGCGACGTTTTTGGTGGGTCGTCTGGCTTAGCGCCGAACGATCGACCTGCGTAGGGGAGTCGCCAAGTTGGTAAAGGCACTGGATTTTGATTCCAGCATGCGAGGGTTCGAGTCCTTCCTCCCCTGCCACCCGTTCAACCGAAACACGTACCGGAACGGCCATCCCGGATGGCCTTTTTTTGACGGTGATCCCCTGGGGCCGTCGTTCTTACCGCTGGAACCACCATGCAAGTTCAGCCCCCGGATTTCATGATCTTCACCGGCAATGCCAATCCGGTGCTTGCCTCCGAGATTGCCCAACACCTCGGCACCCAGTTGGGTGCCGCCAATGTGGGCCGCTTCTCAGATGGTGAAGTCACGGTGGAGATCACGCAGAACGTGCGTGCGCGCCATGTGTTCGTGCTCCAGTCCACCTGCTCGCCGACCAACGAGAACCTGATGGAACTGCTCATCATGGTCGACGCGCTCAAGCGCGCCTCGGCCGAGCGCATTTCCGCGGTCATCCCCTATTTCGGCTATGCCCGCCAGGACCGCCGTCCGCGCTCGAGCCGCGTGCCGATCAGCGCCAAGGTGGTGGCCAACATGCTGCAGACCGTGGGCGTGAACCGCGTTCTGACCATGGACCTGCACGCCGACCAGATCCAGGGCTTTTTCGATATCCCGGTCGACAACATCTACGCCTCGCCGGTGCTGCTGGGCGATCTGCGCCAGAAGAACTACCCCGACGTGCTCATCGTCTCTCCCGACGTGGGTGGCGTGGTGCGCGCCCGTGCGCTTGCCAAGCAGCTCAACTGCGACATGGCCATCATCGACAAGCGCCGCCCCAAGGCCAACGTGTCGGAAGTGATGCACGTCATCGGCGACATCGAGGGCCGCAACTGCGTGATCATGGATGACATGATCGACACCGCAGGCACACTGGTCAAAGCCGCCGAGGTGCTCAAGGAGCGTGGCGCGAAGAACGTGTATGCGTATTGCACGCACCCCATCTTCTCGGGCCCGGCCATCGAACGCATTGCCAAGGGCAACGCCCTTGACGAGGTGGTGGTGACGAACACCATCCCCCTGTCGCAGGCCGCGCAGGCCTGCTCCAAGATTCGCCAGCTCTCCGTGGCACCGCTGATGGCCGAGACCATCGCGCGCATTGCCTCGGGTGAGTCGGTCATGAGTTTGTTTGCCGATCAGGACAACCTCTTCTGAGAAGAGACTGACGGCAGCAAAAAGCGGGCGGCCTCCATGGTGGGGGCGGCTCTTTTGAAACAGAGGCGTTCTGGTCGCGGAACCCCTCCATCGGAGAATGTCATGCAATTTGTCGCTTTTGAGCGCGCCAAGCAGGGTACGGGTGCGAGCCGCCGTCTGCGCAACACCGGTCGCGCGCCCGGTATCGTTTTCGGCGGTGAGACGCCTGCCGCCACGATCGAACTCGATCACAACGCCCTGTGGCACGCCCTGAAGAAGGAAGCGTTCCACTCGTCCATCCTCGACATGGAACTGGCCGGCAAGGTACAGAAGGTGTTGCTGCGCGACGTGCAGTACCACCCGTACAAGCCGCAAGTGCTGCACGTGGATTTCCAGCGAGTGGACGAAAAGACCCGCCTGCGCAAGAAGGTGCCGCTGCACTTTGTCAACGCCGAGAACTCGCCTGCCGTGAAGATCGACAAGTGTGTGATCAGCCACGTGATGAACGACATCGAAATCGAATGCCTGGCCACGCAGTTGCCCGAGAACATCGAGGTCGACCTGGGTGAAGTCGTCAAGGGCGCCACCGTGCACACTGGCGACATCAAGCTCGCCAAGGGCATCAAGCTGGTCATGCATGGCCGCAAGAACCTCACCGTCGCCACCGTGGTCGAGCCGGTGGAAGAAGTGGTGGCAGCCCCCGTGGTCGCCGCCGTGGACGACAAGAAGGCAGCCAAGGGCAAGGGCAAGAAGTAATCTCGCCGTGTGTTCCTGATTGACGGCCCGCCCTGTGCGGGCCGTTCTGCTTTTGACGCTGCACCGATAATTCCAGCCATGATCAAGCTCATCGCCGGCCTGGGCAACCCGGGGCCAGACTACGAACACACGCGCCACAACGCCGGCTTCTGGTGGGTGGACGAGGCCGCGCGGCTGCTCAAGGTCTCACTGCAGATGGAGCGGGGCCATTTCGGCCTGGTTGCGCGCGCCAGCGTTGTGGGTCAGAGTGTGTGGCTGGTCGAACCGCAGACCTTCATGAACCTCTCGGGCAAGTCGGTAGCCTCGGTTGCCCGGTTCTTCAAGATTGCCCCCGAGGAAGTGCTGGTGGTGCACGACGAACTCGACCTGCCCCCCGGAGAGGTCAAGCTCAAGCGGGGCGGTGGTCACGCGGGGCACAACGGCCTGCGCGACATCCACAGCCAGCTCGGCAGCGCGGACTACTGGCGCCTTCGCGTGGGTATCGGCCACCCCGGGAACAAGAACGACGTGGCGAACTGGGTGCTGAAGAGACCCTCGCCCGATGACCGTATCGCGATCGTGCAAGCGCTGGACCGCTCGCTCAGGGCCTTGCCGCACCTGATCGCGGGCGAAATGGACAAGGCCACGGCGCTGATCCACACCAGCAAGCCCCCGCGGCCGAAACCCCCAAGGCCCGCCGGCGCGGCGACTCAGGCCGAGGCAGGTGGCGGAGCCTCACCGCCCGTGGACAAGGGCTGAACGTCCTTCTGCAGGCGCTGGTACTTCTGCCACAGCGTCTCGCGCGACTCGATGTGCTCAGGGTTGACCGGAATGCAGTTCACCGGGCAGACCTGCACGCACTGGGGCTCGTCGAAATGCCCCACGCACTCGGTGCAGCGCGCCGGGTCGATCTCGTAGATCTCCTCGCCCATGTGGATGGCCTGGTTCGGGCACTCGGGCTCGCACACGTCGCAGTTGATGCATTCGTCGGTGATCAGCAGAGCCATGTGCGTCGCTCCTAGGCTTGCAAGGGTCTGGGCGCCAGCCGCGCCGCCACCGGTGCGCTCACCATCTGCGACACATCACCACCGAGCTGCGATATCTCGCGCACCAGCGTGCTGGAAATGCATTGCAGTTCGGCCTGCGGCAGCAGGAACACCGTCTCCACTGCCGGGTGCAGCTTGCGGTTCATGGCGGCCATCTGGGCTTCGTAGTCGAAGTCGGTGATGTTGCGGATGCCGCGCACCACGGCACAGGCGCCCTGCTGGCGGCAGAAGTCCATGATGAGGCCCTCGAACGGCAGCACGCGCACCCGCCCGGGCATGCGCGCGGCGACCTCGGCCACCATGTCCAGCCGCTCCTGCAGCGTGAAGCGGGTCTTCTTGTGGTGCGCAATCGCCACCGCGATGATGACCTCGTCGAACAGCTGCGCGGCGCGGCGCGTCACGTCCTCGTGGCCCAGGGTGACGGGGTCGAAGGTGCCGCTGTAGACCGCCAGGCGGCCCGCCGCGCCGGATGTGGCAAGGGCTGAACTCATGCGGAAGATTATGCGCGAGGGGCCCGCAGGCCGGCCTCACTGGGGCGGCAATGGCCGCAACAGGTGAAAGGCCACCGCGCCGGCCTTGCCCTGGCGGTGCAACTGCAGTCCGAGCCGGGCCAGTTCGTCGTCGCCCCAGGGCCGGGGCGCTTCGAGGTAGATGAGGCCGTCCTCGCGCACCGCCTGGCGCGCCGCAGCCAGCGCCGCGAAGTACAGGGCCTCGTTCTGGCCCTCCCCAAAAGGCGGGTCGAGGAAGACCACATCCCAGCCCTGCCCGACACGCTGGCGCAGCGCGGCCACGCCGTCGCCGCGCTCGATGCGCACGCCGGCGGCCTTGAGCTGGGTCGTGATGCGGCCGAGGTTCGCCAGCAGCGCGCCGTCCTGTTCGACCAGCACGACCTCGGCGGCGCCGCGCGAGGCCGCCTCAAGGCCCAGCGCGCCCGTGCCCGCAAAAGCGTCAATGCAGCGCCAGCCACCCAGGTCCTGGCCCAGCCAGTTGAACAGCGTCTCACGCACGCGCGAAGGGGTCGGGCGCAGTCCCGGGCGGTCGGCCACGGGCAGTTTGGTGCGCTTCCAGAGGCCGCCGATGATGCGCACCTCGTGCGGGGCACTGGCGGCGGCTCGGGCTGTGGAGGCTGCGGCAGGCTTTTTCATGGCTGCGAGCTTACGCGAGCCGTGTGACCGCGGTGCGCTCAGGGTTGCGCGCCGACCACCACAGTGACCATGCGATCGGGCTGCAGCACCCGCGCGAACGCACGGCGGATATCGGCCGCGCTGACCTGTTCCACCCGCTGCGTCCAGGTGTCGAGGTAGTCCAGCGGCAGACCATTCCAGGCGATGTTGGCGACGTTGTCGAGCAGCTTGCGGTTGCTGTCGATGCGCAGCGCAAAGCCGTTGACCAGGAACTCCCTGGCCGCGCGCACTTCGGTCTCGGTCGGCCCTTGCTCGACGAAGCGGCGCAGCACGCCGCGCGCCACGTCCACCGCCTTCGCCGCCTGGTCGGGTCGGGTGGTCAGGCCGATCTGGAACGCGCCGGCGTGCCGGCCCGGTGAAAAGTAGCTGTACACGCTGTAGCTCAGACCGCGCTTCTCGCGCACTTCGGTGGTCAGGCGCGATACGAATCCGCCCCCACCCAGGATGTAGTTGCCCACGAACAGGGGGAAGAAATCGGGATCGTCGCGCGCAACGCCGGGCTGACCGATCAGCACCTGGGCCTGCGCGGCCGCGAACGGAATGCGCTCGTCCACCGCTTGCGCGAGCGGTTGCACGGCAGGCATATCGGGCAACGGGGCGCAACCATGGGGAGCGACCGCCAACACCAGCTGATCGACGATGCGGGTGGCGCGGGCGCGATCGATCGCGCCGACCAGCACCACCTGCGCGCGACACGCCACCACGTGGCGGCGGAAGAAGGCCTGCATGTCGGCCACCTCGATGGCGTTGAGGCTGGCGGCGTCGGTCTGGTATCCATAGGGATGGTCGCCGTACACCGCGCGGGCAAAGCGCCTGCTCGCGATCGTGCCGGGGCGGTTTTCCGCCTCCTTGAGCGCCGCCAGCATGCGTTCGCGGTCACGTTGCCACACACGCACGGGCCAGGCCGGCGCGGACAGCTGGCGCGCCGCCAGCGCCACGGCGCGCTCCAGCAGATCGGGTTCGGTCAGGCTGCGCAGGCTGACGCTGAAACGGTCGCTGCTCACCTGGGCGCCGAACTGCGCACCCAGATCGAGCCAGGCCTCGCTGAGCTGGTTCTCGTCCAGCGCGGGCAGATCGCCCAGGGCCCGGACCCCGCCCGAGAGAAGCCCCGCCGTGGCACTCGCCAGACCCGCCTGCGCGGCGGGATCGCGGCGGCTGCCACCGTCGAAGTCCATCTGCACATCGAGCATCGGGATGGATGGACTCGCCACGAGGTAAACCCGCGCGCCGCTGGCATGCGTCCAGCGTTCGATGGGTATGGCCGCGCGCGCCGGCACCGCCAGCAACAGCGCGGCCAGCAGCAACAGCCCCCACGCCAGCGACGGTGCGTGGAACCCCCGGAACATGCAACGGCTCATGGCGTGCTCCCGCCACGGCGCGGTGACTCTGGCACCAGCACGCCGGTGTTGAGCTGCCCATCGCCAAAGTAGCGCCTCGCCACCGACTGCACCTGCGCGGGCGTGACCGCGCGCAGCCGTTCCATCAGGCGCTCTCCCGTGTCCAGTCCCATGCCGTTGATCCAGTAGCCGCCGAGCTCGCGCGCCTGGCCGAACACCGAATCGAGCTTGTAGACCTCACTCGCCATCCACTGCGTCTTCACGCGCTGCAGCTCGGCCTCGCTGACGCCGTCGCGGCCGATGCGCTCCACCTCGGACTTGAGCGCGGCCGCGGCCATCTCCGTCGATACACCGCGCGCGGGCACGGCGCTGAGCATGAACAGCTGCGGCCCGCGTCCCATGAGGCCATATGAAGCACTCGCGCTGTCGGCAATGCGCTTGCCGCCACTGCCCGAGCCCTGAACCAGTGCACGCCCCAGCCGCGCGCCGCCATAGCCATCGAGCACAGCCGACAGCACCGCCAGGGCAAGGGCATCGCGGTCGGTGTCGCTGTCGACGTCGGCGCCGCGCCACTTCGGCACCTTGTAGGCCAGCGCCACCAGGGCCTGATCGGTCACCGCGCGGTACTCCAGGCGGCGCGGCCCGCGCTGCGGGGGTTCCTCGCGCGGTTTGCGTGCGGGCACGGCGCGCGCGGGAATGCGGCCGAAATGTCTCTCGGCCAGCACCCTCGCCTGTGCCACGTCCACGTCGCCCGCGATCACGATGGCGGCATTGGCCGGCACATACCAGCGCTGGAAGAACGCGCGCGCATCGTCGGGCTCCATGGCCTCGATGTCGCTCATCCAGCCGATGACCGGGCGCCGGTACGGACTGGCCTGGAAGACCATGGCGTTGAGCGCCTCGAACATGCGCGCGCGCGGCGACTCCTCGGTGCGCTGGCGCCGCTCCTCCTTGATCACCTCGATCTCGCGCCGGAACTCCTGGTCGGCCCACTGGTTGCGCGCGAAGCGGTCGGCTTCCAGCTGCATCACGGCTTCCAGCTGGTGGGCGGGCACCTGCTGGTGATAGGCCGTGGCGTCGCGTGACGTAAAGGCGTTGTCGCGCCCGCCCAGCGCGGCAATGCGGCGCGAGAACTCGCCAGGTTCGAGATCGGGCGTGCCTTTGAACATCATGTGTTCGAGCGCGTGCGCCACGCCCGAGGTGCCGTCCACCTCGTCCATCGAACCCACGCGCACCCATACCATGTGGGCCACCGTGGGCGCGCGGTGGTCGGGCCGCACGATCAGCGTCATGCCATTGGAGAGCGTGAAAGCGCGCGCCTGGTGGCCGTCGGTGGTGTCTTCCGCCCGCGGGGGACTGGTACCGGACTTCGGGGGTGTGAGCCCGGGCGCCGCGCACCCGAGCAAGGCCAGGGCCAGCAACAGGGGCAAGATGGGGCGCATGCTGGCGGGTCGTCTGGAGCGTTTCATAGAATGCAATGGATTCCAGAGATTGAACAATGTTCTCGTTCTTCCGAAAAAAACCCCCAGCACCACCCGCCCCCGCCCAGCCCGCTGGCGCGCCGCTTCCCACGCCCGAGGCCATACCGGCCACCACATTCCCGGCTCAGACCGTACCACCCTCCGCCCCACCTGCCCGCCAGGGCTGGCTCGACAAGCTCAGGAGCGGCCTGCGCAGGACCGGCAGCGGCATCGCCACGGTGTTCACCGGCACGCAGATCGACGACGCGCTGTACGAGGAGCTTGAATCCGCCCTGCTGATGGCCGACACCGGTGTGAAGGCCACCACCCACCTGCTGGCCGACCTGAAGCGCCGCGTGAAGGAGAGCAGGACCACCGAACCCGCCGCCGTCAAGGGCCTGCTGGCCGACGCCATCGCCGACCTGCTGGCACCGCTGCAGAAGCCGCTGGTGATCGGGGAACACAGACCCACCGTCATCATGGTCGCCGGCGTCAACGGCGCGGGCAAGACCACCTCCATCGGCAAGCTCACGCGCCACCTGGCCGATGGCGGCGCCACCGTGCTGCTGGCCGCGGCCGACACTTTCCGCGCCGCCGCGCGCGAGCAGCTCGCGGTCTGGGCCGACCGCAACACCGTGGAAATCATCACCCAGCAGGGCGGCGATCCGGCGGCGGTGAGCTTCGACGCCGTGACGGCTGGCAAGGCGCGCGGGCGCGACGTCGTGCTGGTCGACACCGCCGGGCGCCTGCCCACGCAACTGCACCTGATGGATGAGCTGCGCAAGATCCGGCGCGTGGTGCAGAAGGCCGATCTCACCGCGCCGCACGAGGTGCTGCTGGTGATCGACGGCAACACCGGCCAGAACGCGCTCGCCCAAGTCAAGGCCTTCGACGAGGCCCTGCAGCTCACCGGCCTCATCATCACCAAGCTCGATGGCACGGCCAAGGGCGGCGTGCTGTGCGCCATCGCGCGCGAGAAACCGGTGCCGGTCTACTTCATCGGGGTGGGTGAGAAGCTCGAGGACCTTGAAACCTTCGACGCGCGCGAGTTCGCGCAGGCGCTGCTGGCCTGAGACCTCACTCGCCGGTTTCCGTGTAGCTGCGCCACTGCCGCATGGCGTTGCGCATGGTCAGCAGCTGGCGCTCGAAGCGCGGGCAGGCCTGGCACATCGCCATGTGAACCCGCAGGGCAGCGCGCTCCAGCAAGGGCAGAGCGCGGTCCTCCTGGGCAATCAGCAGGGCGCTGACTTCCTTGCAGGTGCGACGCAGCGGGTAGGCGACTTTCATGGCGTTTTCGGGCGGGCAAACCAGTTGAGTTCGAGGCATTCGCGCAATCTCAGGCGGGCGCGGTGCAGTTGAACGTAAAGGTTGGTCGGCGTCAGCGACAGTTCCTTACAGATGTCCTCGCTGGAGAGCTCCAGCCACTCGCGCATCAGGAACAGGCGCCCCTGCACGGCGGGCAGCCTGTCGGTGCAGGCCTCGAGCACTTCGAAGAACTGGCGGCTGTGCAGGTCCTGCTCCGGATTGCCCCAGTCGGCCGGCTTCTCGGCATGGTGTCCGTTGGCCCGGAACGCCATGTCGTCCAGCGGGTCGGCCTGCTCGTCCGGCGAGCCGTTCGACACGCAGACCTCGCGGCCGTGGTGCCGCAGCGCGTCGATGATCTTGTGCTTGAGGATGCCCACCAGCCAGGTCTTGAGCTGCGAGCGCTGCTGGAAACCCTGGGGCTTCGAGAGCGCGGCCAGCACCGTCTCCGACACCGCGTCCTCGGCCCAGGCCTCGTTGCGCAGTTGCAGGCGCGCGAACTTGAGCAGGTACACACGCAGATCGGCCACTTGCTGTTCAAACGAGGCGGTGGCGGGCTGGGACATGGGGGCTGAGTGTAATGAAACGGGCATGGAGTCGACGAACGGCACCACAGGAGGTTCCCATGTCCCCATGTCGCCCGCATTTCAACCGCCGCCACGCCACGGGCCTCATGCTGGGCATGGGCATGGCGCTCGGTGGTCCGCCTGGCTTCGCCCAGGCGGCACCCGCCGAGGTCGCCACACCCGCAGCCACAGCGCCCGAACTGCGCGGCACCACGCTGGACGGCCAGCCCTTCGACCTCGCCGCGTTGCGCGGCAAGGTCGTGATGGTGCTGTTCTGGTCCACCGACTGTGCAGTGTGCCGCGACAAGATGCCCGAGTTGCGCGCGAATCTCAAAGGCTGGCAGGGGCGGCCCTTCGAACTCGTGGGGGTGAGCACCGACCGTGACCGAGCCGCCATCGAGACGCACCACCGGCTCGTGCAGCTCACCGTACCGGAGTCGCAGCGCTTCACCTCGCTGTGGATCGGCGACAACCAGCATCGCAACAGCTTTGGCCCGCCCGGGCAATTGCCCGCGGTGTTCCTGCTGGACAAGGCTGGACGCGTGGTCGAGAGCCACCACGGCCGCGTGCCTGCGCAGACCTGGGACCGCATTGCCGATCTGCTGTGAGCGCAAAAGAATTTTTTGCGCAGCGTAAGAAAGCCATCGCCCGCCTGACCAACCCCAACCAGTCGGCGCAAGGCCCGAACCCGGGCAGTGCAACTGGTAGACCTTTTCCCAAGTCACCTTGTTCAACCCACCAGGAGCATCTCCATGAACCAACGCACCATGATCGCCGCCGCCGCCACCTCGCTGATGTCGCTGGCCCTGTTGTCGTCCCCCGCCTTCGCGCAGAACGCCGCCAAGGAAAAATGCTTCGGCATCGCCAAGGCCGGCCAGAACGATTGCGCCAACCTCGCCGGCACCCACTCGTGCGCCGGCCAGTCCAAGGTCGACAACGACAAGGGCGAATGGAAGTACGTGCCCGCCGGCACCTGCAAGGACATGAAGGGCATGACGATGGACGAAGCCAAGATGGGCATGAAGAAGTCCTGATCGGCCATCCGCTCGCGCGACACCCCATGACCGCCACCACCCTGCCCGCGCCCACGGCCCCGCAAGCCTGTGCCACGGGCATTGGCTGGCGGCATCCCCATTACGCAGGGCTGCTCGATCAGCGGCCGGCACTGGACTTCATCGAAGTCCACTCGGAAAACTTCTTCGCACCCGGTGGCGCTGCCCGTGCCGTGCTGCGCGCGGGGCGCGAGCACTACCCGGTGAGCCTGCACGGGGTCGGCCTGTCGCTGGGATCTGCCAGCGGCATCGACGCCTGGCACCTGGAACAACTGGCCGCGCTGGTGCAGGAGATCGAACCCGTTCGGGTCAGCGACCACGCCAGCTTTGCGCGCGGCACGCTGCCGGGCGCGCAGGCCGTCCATGCCGCCGACCTGCTGCCCTCGCCCTTCACCCGCGCCGCGCTGGATGCGATGTGCGGCAACGTGCAGCGGGTGCAGGACCGCCTGCGCCGACCCATCGCGGTGGAGAACCTCTCGGCCTACGTGCGCTGGCAGGCCGCCGACATGGACGAACCTGCTTTCCTCGGCGCTCTGGCGCGCCGCACCGGCTGCCAGTTGCTGGTGGACGTGAACAACGTCTATGTGAACGCGCTCAACGACCACCTGGCCGACCCGCTCGACGGCTGCCGGCGCTGGCTCGACGCGATCAATCCCGGCGTTGTGGCCGAGCTGCATCTGGCCGGTCATGCGCACTGCGGCGACATCGTGATCGACGACCACGGCAGCCGCGTGTGCAGCGAGGTGTGGGCGCTCTACCGCCACGCGCTGCGGCGCTTCGGTGGTGTGCCCACGCTGATCGAATGGGACACCGACGTGCCCGATCTGGCCGTGCTGCTCGACGAAGCCGCCAGCGCGCGCGCGCACGCCGATGCGGCCCTGCGCGAGGCGGTGCCGGCATGAACACGCTCGCCCTGCAACAACAGGCCTTGCTGGACGCGCTGTTCCAGCGGCCGGGTGGAGAAGGTGCCGCGCGGGCGCGCCAGACGCTGGACGCCTGGCTCGCGCCCCACGCCGGCCGCGGGCTCGCGGCCTACCAGGCCAACGGCCATGCCCTGGCCGAGCGGTCCTTGATGGCCGCCTACCCGGTGATCACCCAGTTGATCGGCCAGGAAAACATGGCGCCGCTGGCGCGCGCACTCTGGCACCGCCACCCGCCCGTGCGCGGCGATCTCGCCCACTGGGGCGAGGCGCTTCCCCTCTTCCTGCAACACGAAGAACAACTCGCCCACCTGCCCTGGCTGGCCGACGTGGCGCGGATCGAATGGGCGCTGCACCAGGCCGGCGGCGCACCCGATGCGCAGACCGACGCCGGCAGCTTCGCGCGCCTCGCGGACGAAGACCCGCAAGGCCTCACGCTCGCGCTCGCACCGGGTACCGCCGTCTTCACCAGCACCTGGCCCGTCGCCAGCCTGGTCACCGCGCACCGCGAAGGCCAGCCCCGGCTGGACGAGGTGGCTCGCCGCCTGCGCGACGGCGTGGGCGAATCGGCAGTGGTCTGGCGCCAGGGCATGCGTCCCTGCGCAGCCGGCTGCACGGCCGCCGCGGCCATCTGGCTCGGGGCGCTGCTGCAAGGCGGGCCCGTGCCCGACGCGCTGAACCGCGCCACCGCGTGCGATGACGCCTTCGACCTCTCCGCCTGGCTGGCCCAAGCGGTGCAGCAAGGCCTGGTCGTCGGCGTGGTCGATGCCCGCGCCCCGCTCCCCTCACACACCCCAACCACCGAGGAAGCCCCATGAACCCGCCCACCACCCTGCTGCAGCGCGGCCTTTCGCTCTGGAACGCCATCACCCGCGCGCTCGACCTCGCGCAGCCCGCGGCCGCACTCGTCGCGCGCATCTACCTCGCGCAGGTCTTCTTCCTCTCGGGCCTGACCAAGCTGCGCGACTGGGACACCACCATCCTGCTGTTCACCGAGGAATACCGCGTGCCCCTGCTGTCGCCGCAGGTCGCGGCCGTGGCCGGCACGGCGGGCGAACTGGTCTTGCCCGTGCTGCTGCTGTTCGGCCTGGCCGGGCGTTTCGCGGCCCTGGGCCTGTCGGTGGTCAACGTGGTCGCCGTGATCAGCCTGGCCGAGATCGCACCCGCCGCGCTGCAGCAGCACATCACCTGGGGTGTTCTGCTCGCGGGCCTGGCGATCTATGGCGTGGGCCGGTGGTCGATCGACTGCGCCTGGATCCATCCGCGGCTCAACCGCTCGCATGCGAACGGCATGGCCATGAACTAAGCTTCCTCCTCCACAGCGATTCCCAGGAGACACGCCTTGCCAATCGAATCCACGCTCCTCTCCCGTCGCCAGTTGCTGCTGGCCACCGCCGGCAGTGCTGCTTTGCCGCATGCCTGGGGCCAGGCGTCGCCAGCATGGGCGGAGACCGAAAAAGCCGCGCGCGGCCAGACCGTGTACTGGAACGCCTGGGCCGGCAGCGAGCAGACCAACGCCTACCTGCAGTGGGTGGCACAGCAGGTGAAGGCCGCGCACGGCATCAACCTGCAGCACGTGAAGATCACCGACACCGCAGACGTGGTCAAGCGCGTGCGCGCCGAGAAGGCCGCCGGACGGGGTGCGGGTGAGGGCACGGTGGACCTGGTGTGGATCAACGGCGAGAACTTCGCCGCCATGAAACGCGAAGGCCTGCTGTTCGGTCCCTGGGCCGAGGCCCTGCCGAACTTCCGCTGGGTCGACACCGTGGGCAAGCCCACCACGCTCAACGATTTTTCCGTGCCCACCGAGGGCATGGAGTCGCCCTGGGGCATGGCGCAGTTCACCTTGTTCGCCGACAGCCAGCGCCTGCCCGAGCGGCCGCAAAGCATGCAGGCGCTGCTGGCGCTGGCGCGCCGCCAGCCCGGGCGCATCACCTATCCACGCTTGCCCGACTTCCATGGCACCACCTTCGTCAAGCAGGCACTGGTCGAGTTCGCGCCCGACCGCGCGGCGCTCGCGCGGCCGGTCACCGACGCCGCCTTCGCCACACAGACCGCCGCGCTCTGGCCCTTCCTCGATGCGCTGCGCCCGCACCTGTGGCGTGCCGGCAAACAATTCCCGCAGAACGCCGCCGCCGTGCGCCAGATGATGGCCGATGGCGAGCTCTTGCTGGCCATCACCTTCAACCCGAACGAAGCCGCCAATGAGATCGCGGCAAAGCGCCTGCCCGCCACGGTGGTGAGCTGGCAGTTCGAGAAAGGCACCATCGGCAACACACATTTCGTCGCCATTCCGTACAACGCACGCGCCAAGGCCGGTGCGCAGGTGGTGGCCAACTTCCTGCTCTCGCCGGCGGCGCAGGCGCGCAAGGCCGACATTGCCCACTGGGGCGACCCGACCGTGCTCGACCTCGCGCGCCTGCCCGCAGCCGAGCGCGCACTGTTCGGTACCGGGCAACAACCGGGGCTGGTGAACGCGCCCGCGCCCACGTTGCCCGAACCGCACGCCTCCTGGGTCGAACCGCTGGAGAGGGCCTGGGCGCAGCGCCACGGCGCCTGAGCCCGCCGCCCCGTGTCTGTCACCGGACTCCGCTGGCTGGGTGCCGCCGCGCTGCTCGCACTCGCGGCCGCGCCGATGGTGTGGACCGCGGTCGAGGCCTTGCGCGCGGGAGGCGACGCGGGCGCGTGGCGCACGCTGCTGGAAGAACCGTCCGCAGGGCGTGCGCTCGCCCTCACGCTCTGGACCGGTCTGGCGTCCACCGGGCTGGCCTGGTGGTGCGCGGCGGCGTTGCTGGCCAGCGGCTTCGTGCGCCAGCGCCTGGACCGGGTGCTGCGCGGCCTGCCACTGATGCTGGCCACGCCGCACGCTGCACTGGCCATCGGCCTGCTGTTCCTGATCGCGCCCAGCGGCTGGCTGCTGCGCCTGGTCTCGCCCGGTCTCACCGGCTTCGAGAGCCCGCCGCCCTGGGTCACTACGCAGGATCCCTGGGGCCTGGGCCTGATCGGGGTGCTGGTGGCCAAGGAGACGCCCTTCCTGCTCTGGACTGCGGCCACACAGCTGCAGCGCGACGACGTGCGCCAGCGCTGGCGCGCCGAACACGCGCTCGCGCAGACCCTGGGCTACTCGCCACGTCGCGCCTTCTGGCTGGTGCTCTGGCCCCAGCTGGCCCGCCGGCTGCGCTGGCCGCTGCTGGCCGTGCTCGCCTACGGCCTCACGGTGGTCGACATGGCCCTGGTCATCGGCCCGGCCGCGCCGCCCACGCTGGCCGTGCTGGCCTGGCAGTGGCTGCAGGACGTGGACCCCGCCACCTACGCGCGGGGTGCGGCCGCAGGCGTGTGGCTGGCGCTGACCGTGCTGGTCTGCAGCGTGCTCTGGCTGGCCCTGCAGCGCGCCGCGCGGCGGGTGTTGGCCCACGGCCGTGGGCGGCGGGGCGATGCGCGCCGCGCGACACCGGCCACGGCGTCCCCGGGGCTGTGGCTGCTTGGCGGCCTGTACGGCGCGGTGCTGCTGGCGCTGGCGCTGGGCAGCGTCAGCGGCGTGTGGGCCTTTCCCGCCGTGTGGCCGCAGTCCTGGACGCTGACCGCCTGGCACCAGGTGGCCAGCAGCAGCACGACCACCGTGACCACGCTGTGGCTCGCGGCGGGCAGCAGCGCCATCGCGCTGGTCTGGTGCGTGGCGTGGCTGGAGCTCGCGCCGCGCCGCTGGGACGAGGCCCTGCGCCCCCTGCTCTACCTGCCGCTGGTGCTGCCCGCCGTGCTGTGGGTGGTGGGTCTGTACGCCGTGGGCCTGCGGTTGCGGCTGGAAGGCCAGGCCCTGGGCGTGCTGCTGGCGCACACGCTCATGGTGCTGCCCTATGTGCTGCTCGCCCTGAGCCCGGCCTACCTGGGATTCGACGCGCGCTACGCCCAGCTCAATGCCAGCCTGGGCCATGGCGCCTGGCGCTTCCTGTGGCGCGTGAAATGGCCCCTGCTGCGGCGCTCGCTGGCATCGGCCGCCGCCGTGGGCTTCGCCGTCAGCGTGGCACAGTACCTGCCCACGCTCTACCTGGGCGCGGGCCGCTACGCCAGCGTGACCACCGAAGCCGTCACACTCGCATCGGGCGGGCAGCGTTCGCTCACCAGCGCCTACGCCGGTCTGCAGATCCTGCTGCCGGTGCTGGCCTTCGCGCTGGCGGCCTGGGTGGGCCGGCCGCGCCGTTTCAGACAACGCTCCACATGACGCTTGCAGTCCACGTTCAACGCCTGGCCACGCACGACCACACGCTGGTGCAGGACCTGCGCTTCGAGGTCGCACCGGGGCAGATCCTCACGCTCATGGGCCCCAGCGGCTGCGGCAAGAGTTCGGTGCTCGCGGCCATCGCGGGCACGCTCGACCACGAGGCCCTGCACTTCGAAGGCACGGTGCGCCTGGACGCGAAGGACCTCGACACCCTGCCCACCGCGGCGCGCGGCATCGGCCTGCTGTTCCAGGACGATCTGCTGTTCGCCCACATGACCGTGGCCGAGAACCTGCTGTTCGCCGTGCCCGCCGGCCCGAAGCGCGCGCGGCTCGCCGAGGTGGCGCGCGCGCTGGGCGAGGCCGGGCTGGCCGGCTTCGGCGCGCGCGACCCGGCCACGCTCTCGGGCGGGCAGCGCGCGCGCGTCGCGCTCATGCGCGCCCTGCTCGCACAACCCCGGGCGCTGCTGCTCGACGAACCCTTCTCGCGGCTGGACGCCGCGCTGCGCGACCAGTTCCGCGCCTTCGTGTTCGAGCACCTGCGCGCGCGCCAGATGCCCGCCGTGCTGGTCACGCACGACGCGGCCGACATCGCCGACCCGGCACTCGTGATCGAGCTCGGCCATGTTCGATAGCGCACTGCAGAATCGGCTCAAGCCCCTGCTGGCGCGTGCCGCGAGCGGCCTGGTGCGCCTGGGCATCGGCGCCGACGCGCTGAGCTTCCTCGGCTTCGGCATCGGGCTGGGCGCGGCAATGGCGATTGCCTTCGGTCACTTCCTCACCGGCCTGGCGCTGCTGCTGCTCTCGCGGCTGCTGGACGGACTCGACGGCGCCGTGGCGCGCGCCACCACGCCCACCGACCGCGGTGGTTTTCTCGACATCACGCTCGACTTCCTGTTCTACGCCGCGATCCCGCTGGCCTTCGCGCTGGCCGACCCTGCCGCCAACGCCCTGGCCGCGGCCGTGCTGCTCGCCAGCTTCATCGGCACCGGCAGCAGCTTCCTCGCCTTCGCCATCCTCGCGGCGCAGCGCAACCTGAAGTCCACCGCATTCCCGAACAAGAGCTTCTACTTTCTGGGGGGTCTGACCGAGGCCACCGAGACCATCGCCGCCTTTGCCGCCATGTGCCTGTGGCCGCGGTGGTTCCCGCAGATCGCGTATGGCTTCGCGGCCCTGTGCGCCATCACCACCGTGCTGCGCATCGCCTGGGGCTATCGCCGGTTCCGCTGAGCGCGGCTCCCTATACTTTGCGCACCATGCACCTCCACGCACACACCCGATGAGCCCCGCCAGCGCCTGGCTCGAAGCCGCCTTCCTGGGCCTGATTCAGGGTCTGACCGAGTTCCTCCCCATCTCCTCCAGCGCGCACCTGCGCATCATCGGCCCGCTGCTGCCCTCGGGCGGCGACCCCGGCGCGGCCTTCACCGCCATCACCCAGATCGGCACCGAGGCCGCGGTGCTGCTGTACTTCCGGCACGACATCGTGCGCATCTTCCTGGCCTGGTGGGCCTCGCTCACACAACCGGCCATGCGGCAGGACCCGGACGCGCGCATGGGCTGGCTGATCATCATCGGCTCGGTGCCCATCGTGGTGCTGGGCCTGTTGTTCAAGGACGCGATCGAAGGCTCGCTGCGCAACCTCTACATCACCGCCACCATGCTGATCGTGTTCGCGCTCATCCTGGGCGCGGCCGACCGCCATGGCCGGCGCGAGCGCACGCTGAACCAGCTCAGCTGGCGCCACGGCGTACTGTTTGGCCTGGCCCAGGCGATGGCGCTGATCCCGGGCGTCTCGCGCTCGGGCGGCACCATCACCGCCGGCCTGCTCATGGGCTACACCCGCGAAGCCGCGGCGCGCTACTCCTTCCTGCTGGCCATTCCGGCGGTGATGGGCTCGGGCTTCTACCAGCTGTTTCGCAGCTGGCAGCACGGCAGCCCCGTGGCGCCCGGCCCCACCGCCCTGGCCACGCTGATCGCCTTCGGCGTGGGTTACGGCGTGATCGTCGTCTTCCTCAAGCTGGTGTCCACGCGCGGCTACATGCCCTTTGTCTACTACCGCATCGCACTGGGCGTGCTTGTGTTCGTGCTGCTGGGCGCTGGCGTGCTGAGCGCGCATTGAACCCGTCAAACGGCGGCTTCTGGACGCAGCGCTGGCAATGCCGGGCTCCCTGGCGCGTGCTGTTCTGGCGCGACATGCTCGCCGTGGGCAGTGCCATCAACCTGTTCACCGGCTTCGTCGCGCTCTGGCTGGTCTCGCAGGACCAGCCCATCGCCTGGGCGCTCGCGGTGCATTTCGCACCCGTGCCCTACAACGCGTTTCTGCTGCGCTCGCTGTGGCGCACACCCGGCAAACCGGCCTGGTCGATGGCCGGCGCCGCCGTCTGGTTTGCCGGGATGCTGGTGGTCTGAGATAATTATCTCAATCCATTGAGTAAATTATCTCAATACATTGAGCAAAATACATGACCACCGAAATCCGGCGCGCCGGACTGGACACGTTCCTGCAACGTCTGCGTGAGCCACGCCGCTTCCTGCAGGTGGTGGCGGGCCCTCGCCAGGTGGGCAAGACCACGCTGGTGCGCCAGGCACTTGCCGCCCTGACGGTCGACCCGGGCCCGCAACGGCTTGCCCAGCACAGCGTGAGTGCCGACAACCCGGGCCTGCAGGGTTCCAGTTGGCTGGCCACGCATTGGGAGACGGCGCGTTCACTGGCGGCACAGGCCGGTGCCTGCGTGCTGGTGCTCGACGAGGTGCAGAAACTCCCGCCCTGGACCGACGAAGTCAAGCGGTTGTGGGACGAAGACACCGCCGCCGGGCGTGACGTGCGCGCCGTGGTGCTGGGCTCTGCACCGCTGCTGATTGCTCGCGGGCTCACCGAGAGCATGGCGGGCCGTTTTGAAATGACACGCCTGGGCCACTGGCGCTACAGCGAAATGCGCGAGGCCTTTGGCTTCACGCTGGATCAGTTCATCTTCTACGGCGGCTATCCGGGTGCCGCGCCGCTGGTGGGCGACGAAGCGCGTTGGGCCGCGTATGTGCGCGACGCTCTGATCGAGACCACGATTGCCAAGGACGTGCTGCTGATGGCGCCGGTGCAAAAACCAGCGCTGTTGCGCCGCCTGTTCGATCTTGCCTGCCGCTACAGTGGGCAGATGCTCAGCTACCAGAAGATGATGGGCCAGTTGGCCGACGCGGGCAACACCACCACGCTGGCGCACTACCTCGAATTGCTGGAAGGCGCCGGCATGGTCTGCGGCCTGCAGAAATACGCCGGGCAGGCCCTGAGGCAGCGTGCATCCAGCCCCAAGCTGCAGGTGTTCAACACCGCCCTGATGGGGTCGATCGCGGTGTCCGAGGGCTTCGGCTTCGAGCGCCTGCGCGCCACACCCGACCTGTGGGGACGCATGGTGGAAAGCGCCGTGGGCGCGGAACTGCTGGCCCGGAACCTGACCCACGGCAGCACGCAGCCGCTGATCCACTACTGGCATGAAGGTGGCCGCGAAGTGGACTTCGTTCTGAGACAGGGCACCGAGCTGTTTGCCCTGGAGGTGAAGAGTGGCACCCACCCGGGCAACGTGTCGGGCCTGGACGCATTCACCACCGCGTTCCCCGGCGCCCGACCCGTGGTGCTGGGTACCGGCGGCCTGCCGCTGGAGACCTGGTTCAGTGCTGCCTGAGCGCCTGCATCTCTTGCCACCGCGCCCAGTCGGCGGGTTCGTCCACATCCCACAGGGTCGGCAGTTCCTGCCATGACGCGCCCGCAGCGCGCAGGCGCGCCTGCGTCTGCGCCAGCACCTGCGGCGTGCTCCATTCCACTCCGTCGAACACCTCGGGCAGCGCGCGGCGCAGGCCGATGAGCACGTAGCCGCCGTCCTCGGCCGGGATCAGCACGGCGTCCTGCGTTTGCAGCACGTCGGCGGCCTGCTGCAGGTGGTCGACGGTGAGCACCGGGCAGTCGGTGCCGACGATCAGCAGCGGTGTGTGGGGCGCGCGCTCGAAGTGCGTGCGCATCGCCGTGGCCATGCGCTGGCCGAGATCGCCTCCGGGTTGATCCACCGTGTCCGCGCCGTGGCTTCGCCGCAGCGCGCGAAAGAAGCGGTGGCCGGCGTCGGGCGCACACCAGAGCGTGACCGGCCCTGTCCCCGCGGCGCGCGCGGTGTCGATCGTGCGCAACGCAAAGGCGCGCTGGGTACGCGCCGCGCCCGCGGCGCCCAGCGCGGGAACGAGACGGGTCTTGGCCAGGCCGGGTACCGGGGCCTTGGCGAGAATGGCCACCGCCGCCGGCGCGCGGGCCGTGTAGCCATAGCGCTGCGCCAGCGCGTGCGCGTCGGCACCCAGCGCGAATGCCGCGCGCAGCCGCCACATCAGCCCCACGGTGCGCCAGAAGCCGTTCCGGTCCCAGCGCCGGCCCGAGGTTGTCACCGGCTCGCGCAGGCAGGCTGGCGGCCCGATGCGCTTGAGGCGCCGGCTCAGGTCGATGTCCTCCATCAACGGCAACGGCGCGAAGCCGCCGAGCGACTCGAAGACGCGCCGCCGCACGAACAGGGCCTGGTCGCCAGTGGCGATGCCGCTCCAGCGCGAGCGCAGGTTCATGAGCGCGGCCACCATCGGCAGCAGCGCGTGACGGCCTTCGATGCGCACGTCGAAGCGGCCCCAGACGTGGTCGCTGGCGATCGCCGCGCCGATCAGGCGGTCCGCCTCGGGAGGCAGTTGTGTGTCGGCGTGCAGGAACAGCAGCACTTCGCCCGTGGCCGCGCGGGCGCCCGCGTTGAGTTGCGTGGCGCGGCCACGCGGAGCGCGCAGCACCCGGTCGGCATGGGCCTGCGCGATGTCCCGGGTGCCGTCGCCGCTGCCACCGTCCACCACCAGCAGTTCGGCGCCGCGCGCGCGCAGCGGCGCCAGGGCCTGCAGCCGCGCGGCCAGCGTGCCCGCTTCGTCCAGCACGGGCACGACAATGGACAGGCGCCTCACTGAAGTACCTTCGCCCTGCGGGCTGCGGTGCGAGCTTGCCTGGGAACGGCCCGGCGCTGCGCTCACTGAAGTACCTTCGCCCTGCGGGCTGCGGTGCGAGCTTGCTTGGGAACGGCCCGGCGCTGCGCTCATGCCGCGCCCATGAGGTGTTCGAGCGTGGCGAATTCGTCGCGCACCCTGGACACCCCGGCCAGGCTGAGGTAGTGGTCGACCCGTTCGCGCACGTGCGCCACGAGGGCGGCTTCGCTGCGTTCGCCCGACCAGTCCTCGCCGTGCGACGTGCCGCGCGCGGGCGCGCCGGAGGTCACACGCCACTTGGCGCACCAGGTCACGGACCACAGCCACATCGCGCGGCGCAGCGGCAGGTGCCAGGCCCGCGCCTCGTCGGCCTGCGCGCCCACGGCGCGCGCCCAGGCCCCGTGGAACGCCAGCACCTGCGCGGGCGTGAGTTCGGCGCGCGTCTCCAGGTCCCAGGTGGTGGAGGTGTAGAGCGTGGCATGCGCCAGGTCCAGGCCCGGGTAGCCATAGCGGCATTTCTCCAGGTCGACCAGCATGGCACGGCCATCGGCCTGCACGATGAAGTTGCCCGGGTGGCCGTCGAAGGCGATCAGGCGGCGCGCCGGGCGCTCGGCGCGATCGGCGAGCGACTGCAGGCGCTGCCATTCGGTGTCGATGGTGCGCGCCACCCGGGGCTCCAGGCCGGCGGGTGCCAGGCAACGCGCCTGCGCCGCGATCTCGTCGACCAGCGCGCGCAAGGGGTCGGGCGCGTCCAGCAGCGGCGCGCGTTGCGCAGGCTTGGGCAATGGCAGCCGGTGCAGCGAGGCCAACGCTTCAGCGATGGCCGCCAGATCGGCGGGCAACTGCGCGGGCCGGCCCACGATCTCCTGCACCAGCAGGGCGCCGCGTGGCAAGGCCTGCGAAGGCGGCAACCGACCGCGCAGTGCCGGCGTGTGCCCGCCGGCCGCCGCGCGATCGAAACAGGCCATCTGGTAGGCCAGGTTGTCCGCCGCGCCCAGGTCCATCTGGCTCTGCTTCGGGATGCGCGCGAGCAGGCCGCTGCCCACCAGACGCACATGGTCGTGCGCCAGCCCCTTGTCGCGCAGCGGCTCCAGCACGCCTTGCGCGCCGGGATGGCCTTCGAGCAGCAGCGCCTGTCGCAGGCGCGTGGTGATGTCGTCGTTCGGGTTCACAGGGCGTGTTCTGGTGGTCGCGGACGGCGGGCGGCAGGCATCGGCGTGAGCGGCAACGGTGTAAGAATGGCTGCGGCCGGGCGACCCACGTCCACACTTCTGATCGGATTCCCTGTGAACATACGCAAAGTCCTGCTGCTCGTGGTGGTGGTGCTGGGCATCGCAGCCTTCTTCGTCTTCGATCTCGGTCGTTACCTGAGTCTGGACTATCTCAAACAAAGCCAGGCCGCGTTTGCCGAGGTCCAGGCGCGCGCGCCATTGCAGGTGGCGCTGGCGTATTTTGCGATCTACGTGGCGGCCACGGCGCTGTCGCTGCCCGGTGCGGCCATCATCACCCTGGCCGGCGGCGCCCTCTTCGGCCTGCTGTGGGGCACGGTGCTGGTGTCGTTCGCCTCCAGCATCGGCGCCACGCTGGCCTTTCTGGTCTCGCGTTTCGTGCTGCGCGGCAGCGTCGAATCGCGCTTCGGCCCGCGCCTGGCCGAGATCAACCGCGGCATCGAGAAGGACGGCGCCTTCTACCTGTTCACGCTGCGCCTCATTCCCGTGGTGCCGTTCTTCGTCATCAACCTGGTGATGGGCCTGACGGCGATGAAGGCGCGCACCTTCTACTGGGTGAGCCAGGTCGGCATGCTGGCCGGCACCATCGTGTACGTCAACGCCGGCACGCAGCTGGCCCGGCTCGAATCGCTCCAGGGCATCCTGAGCCCCGCGCTGCTCGGTTCTTTCGTGCTGCTGGGCCTGTTCCCGCTGATCGCGCGCCGCATCGTCGAGGCCGTGCGCAAGCGCCAGGTGTACGCACGCTGGAAGCACGCACGCCCGGCGCGCTTCGACCGCAACCTGATCGTGATCGGCGCGGGCGCGGGCGGCCTGGTCTCGGCCTACATCGCCGCCACCGTGAAGGCGAAGGTGACGCTGGTCGAAGCGCACAAGATGGGTGGCGACTGCCTGAACTACGGCTGCGTGCCCAGCAAGGCCCTGATCAAGAGCGCTGCGCTCGCGCACCAGATGCGCCACGGAACGACCTACGGCCTGAGCGACACCACGCCGGCCTTCAGCTTCAAGGCGGTGATGCAACGCATCCATGACGTGATCCGCGCGATCGAGCCGCACGACAGCATCGAGCGCTACACCGGCCTGGGCGTGGAGGTGCTGCAGGGCCACGCGAAACTCACCAGTCCCTGGACGGTGGAGATCGCGCTCAACGGCGGCGGCACGCAGACGCTGAGCGCGCGCAGCATCGTCATCGCCGCCGGTGCGCGGCCCTTCGTGCCACCGCTTCCCGGCCTGGAAGACAGCGGCTACGTGACCAGCGACACCATGTGGGAGACGTTCGCCGAACGCGACGAGCTGCCCAGGCGCCTGGTGGTGCTCGGCGGCGGCCCGATCGGCTGCGAGCTCGCCCAGGCCTTCGCGCGCCTGGGCTCGCAGGTGACGCAGGTGGAGATGGCGCCGCGCATCATGCTGCGCGAGGACGAGGAGGTGAGCGAACTCGCGCGCCTTGCGCTGCAGGCCGATGGCGTGGACGTGCGCACCGGCCACAAGGCGCTGCGCTGCGAACGGGTCGACGGCGAGAAGCTGCTGGTGGTGGAACACGGCGGCGCCGAACAGCGCATTGCCTTCGACGAGCTGATCTGCGCGGTAGGCCGCAGCGCGCGCCTGAGCGGCTACGGCCTGGAGGAACTCGGCATACCGACCGGCAAGACCATCGAGACCAACGAGTACCTGCAGACGCTCTACCCCAACATCTACGCCGCCGGCGACGTGGCCGGGCCCTACCAGTTCACCCACGTGGCGGCGCACCAGGCCTGGTACGCGGCGGTCAACGCGCTGTTCGGCGACTTCCGCCTGTTCAAGGCCGACTACCGCGTCATCCCCTGGGCCACGTTCATCGACCCCGAGGTGGCGCGCGTCGGCCTCAACGAGCAGGAGGCGAAGGAACGAGGCATCGCCGTGGAGGTCACGCGGTATGGCATCGACGACCTGGACCGCGCGATCGCCGACAGCGAGGCGCGCGGCTTCGTGAAGGTACTCACCCCGCCGGGCAAGGACACCATCCTGGGCGTGACCATCGTCGGCAGCCACGCCGCGGACCTGCTGGCCGAATACGTGCTGGCCATGAAACACGGCCTGGGCCTGAACAAGATGCTGGGCACCATCCACACCTACCCCACGCTGGCCGAAGCCAACAAGTACGCCGCCGGCGAATGGAAGCGCGCGCATGCGCCCCAGAAGTTGCTGGCCTGGCTGGGCAGGTTTCACGACTGGCGGCGCGGATGAAGGGCCTGCGCACCGCTCTGCTCCCGCTGCTGGTGGCTGGCATCGCGCTGCCGCTGGCCGCACAGACCGCTCCGCCCTTGCCGCCCCTGCTGCAAGGCGACGGAGCCCTGCATCCCGGCTGGCGCTTCGTCGGCTTCCCCAAGCAGAAGGCCGATCTGCCGCCCACGCGCTTCGAGGCCGGCCGCGTGGAGGGCGTGCCCGCGGTGCAGGTGATCACGCGCTCGAGCTACGGCACGCTGGTGCACGACGGAGCCGGCACCGTACCCGCGCGGCTGCAGTGGCGCTGGCGGCTCGACGAACCGCTCACCGGTGGCACCACCCCGCCCGACATCCTGACCAAGGCCGGCGACGATGCGGCGCTCAAGGTCTGCGTGATGTTCGACCACCCGCTCGATCGCGTGCCCTTCGTGGAGCGCACGCTGCTGCGCATCGCGCGCAGCGTGAGCGGCGAGGCCCTGCCAGCGGCCACCGTGTGCTACGTGTGGGACAGCACCCACCCGGCCTTCACGCAGGGCGCCAACCCCTACACCCGCCGTGTGCGCTTCATCAGCCTGCAAGGTGGCGGCGCGCCGCTGAAGCGCTGGGTCAGCGAGTCGCGCGATGTGGCACGCGATTTCATCGAGCTGTTCGCCGACGAACTGCCGGAAGGCCGTGCCACGCCCACCCGCGCCGCGCCACCGGTCACGCGCGTGCTGCTGGGCGCCGACAGCGACAACACCGCCAGCACCAGCAGCGGCTGGGTGGCCGACTTGCGCTGGGCCTCGGGCGCACCTTGACACACCCCGTAACATCGGGGCCCATGCAACACCAAGGCATCCGGAAACTCCTGCTGCTCGGTGCCGGCCATGTTCACGTGCACGTGCTGGCCCACCTGGCCGACCACCACCCCGCCGATCTGGACGTGACCGTGCTCACGCCCTACCCGCACCAGACCTACAGCGGCATGACCCCGGGCTTCGTGGCGGGGCGCTACAGCGAGGACGAGGGCCGCATACCGCTTGAGCCGCTGTTGCGCGCGGCGGGCGCGCGCTGGGTGCAGGGCCGCTGCGACGGCATCGACGCCGCCACGCAGACCGTTCGGCTCGCTCCGGTGCAGGGCGCGCCGCAGGCACCCACCTCGCTGCACTACGACCTGCTGTCCATCGACACCGGTGCGGTGCTCGACCGCGCGCGGCTTGAAGCCGAGATGCCAGGCGCCGCCGAGCATGCCCTGCCGATCCGCCCGATCGAGGCCTTCACCGCCCTGTGGCCGCAGGTGATGGCGCTGGCGCAGCGCCAGGCGGTGTCGCTGGCGGTGGTGGGCGCGGGCGCGGGCGGCATAGAACTCGTGTTCGCCGCCGAACAGGCACTGCGCCTGCACGGCCTGCCGGGCGCGCGCTTCACGCTCGTCACCGGTGGCCCCGAGGTGGCCGCCAACTACAGCCCGGGCGTGCAACGGCGCGTGCTGCGCCAGCTCAAACGGCGCGGCATCACGGTGCTGCGCGAAGCCTGCACCGGCATCGGCGACGGCGAGGTGCACCTGGGCAACGGTGCGCGCCTGGCCTGCGACGTGCCGCTGCTGGCGATCGGAACGCATGCGCCGCCCTGGTTGCAGGGCAGCGGCCTGGCGCTGTCCGACAGCGGGCACGTGCAGGTGAACGCCTGCCAGCAAAGCACCAGCCACGCCAACGTGTTCGCGGCCGGCGACGTGGCCAGCCGCGTCGACCAGCCGCACCCCAGGAGCGGCGTCTACGCCGTGCGCGCCGGCCCTGCGCTGGCGCACAACCTGCTCGCCGCACACGGTGGCCAGGCGCTGCGGCCGCACCACCCGCCCCGCAACACCCTGAACCTGCTGTCCTGCGGCACCGGGCACGCCATCGCCAGCTATGGCCCCCTGCACGCGGAGGGCGCCTGGGCGTGGTGGTGGAAGGACCGGATCGACCGCGCATTTGTGACCCGTTACCGGCGCCCCTGAGCCGCGCGGCATCGGTGGCTAAACTCGGGGGGGTATCACACCTCCCCCTGAAAGCCATGACTGTCCAGCGCCCCGCCCTCCTGCTCGCCAGCCTGATGTTCTGTGGTGCTGCCCAGGCGCAGGCGCCCGCGGCGAACGCCGCCAGCAAGTTCCACCCCTGGCAGGCTGCGGCGCCGCGCCTGACCGCGGAGGCCTACTTCACCAACCTGGAAGATGGCGACAAGATCGAGACGCCCTACGTGCTCAGGTTCGGACTCTCCGGCGGCTGGGGCCTGGCGCCCATTGCGCAGCCGGGCGGCCGCAAGAGCGGCCACCACCACCTGCTGGTCAACCGCGACCTGCCGCTGAACTTCAAGGAAGCGCTGCCCTTCAACGACCAGTACATCCACTTCGGCAAGGGCCAGATGGAAACGGTGCTCACGCTCGAGCCCGGCACCTACACGCTGCGCATGCTGCTGGCCGACCAGAACCACCTGCCGCACTTCGTCTACAGCAAGCCCGCCACGATCACCGTAGCAAAGAAGAACCCGACCGACCCGAAGACGCTGTCGGCCAAGGGCGTGAGCATGGCGGTGGACGGCCCGGTGGTCCGGAACCCGTTTCGCGTGCAGTTCCATGCCTCGGCGCTCAACGTGGCGCACCGCTCGCAGCGCCTGCCCGACACCGGCCACTTCCGCCTGACCGTCACGCCCGGCAGCGGAGCGCCTGTGGTGATGGAATTCGATGAAGGCCAGACCGAGGTGTGGCTCGCGCCCCCGGCCGGCAACTACAGCCTCAAGCTGGAACTGCTGGACAACATCGAAGCCGGCAAGCCGCTCACGGAACCCGCCACGGCCAGTGTTCGCGTGCAGTAGCCGCGGCTGAAGGCGCCTCAGCAGCCCAGTTGATCGGCCAGATCCAGGAGATCACGCGCGTGCAGCGTGTTGGCCGCGTCGGGTGACACGTCCTTGGGCCGCGCGGCCCCGAACTCCAGCGGCCGCTCCACGTAGGCCGTGGCCAGGCCGCAGTCGCGCGCTGCCGCCAGGTCGTCCTGGTGCGCGGCCACCAGCATCACCTGCGCGGGCGGCACGCGAAACACCTCGGCCACACCCAGATAGGTGCGCGGGTCGGGTTTGTAGGCGCGGAACACCTCGGCCGAGAGCACGCAGTCCCAGGGCAGGCCGGCGCGCTTGGCCATGTTGGTGAGCAGGCCGAGGTTGCCGTTGGACAGGCTGCACAGCGTGTGGCGGGTCTTCAGGCGCGTGAGCCCCTGCACCGTGTCGGGCCAGGGATCGAGCCGGTGCCACACGCGATTGAGGTGCTCGCGCGCGGCCTCGTCCAGGTGCGCCAGGCCGAAGCGCGGCAGCAGGCCGTCCAGGATCAGGCGGTGCAGGTCGTCGATCAGCGTCCAGCCCAGTTCGCCCGAGCGCACACGCTGCATGGCGGGCTGGTAGCCCTGGCGCCAGGCGAGTGCAAAAGCATCGGCATCCACCTGCGGGTACAGCGCCCGCACCTCGCGCACGATGCTGCCGTGCCAGTCGACCACGGTACCAAAGACGTCGAAGGCGAGGATGGGGGTGGGGGTTCGGGGCATGGCAAGAGGTCAGTGTGGGGGTCTGCAAATTCAAGAAAAAATCTTGAATTTGCAGAAAATGCTTCAGGCCTTGCGCAGGGCGGTCACTTCGATCTCGATCTTCATGCGCGGGTCGAGCAAGCCGGCCGAGATCATCATGGCCGCCGGGCGTGCCCGGCCCAGGTGCCGGCGCAGCACGGGCCAGCAGGCCTCGAACAGCGCGGCATCGGGCAGCACGTAGTTCACGCGCACCACGTCGTCCAGGGTCGCGCCCGCTTCGCGCAGCGCTGCGGCGATGTTCTGGAAGCACTGCTCGGCCTGCGCCACCACGTCGTCGGAAATGGTCATGGTGGTGTAGTCGAAACCGGTGGTGCCGGAGACGAACACCCAGTCGCCCGCGACCACGGCGCGCGAATAGCCGATCTGTTCTTCGAACGGGGAGCCGGAGCTGATGAGCCTGCGGGTCATGCGGTCCTCCTGAATCAGTTCACCAGCAGCCGCACACCGTCGGCGCCCGCCGCCACGATCTCGCCGATGTCGGCCGCCGCGTCGAAGCCCTGCGCGCGGAACACCGCGAGCACGGCGTCCACCGCGTCGGGCGCGCAGGCCACCAGCAGGCCGCCGCTGGTCTGCGGGTCGCTCAGCAGGGCCTGGTCCACCGGTTGCAGGCCCGCGCCCAGGCGCACCTCGTGGCCGTAGGCCGCCCAGTTGCGGCCCGAAGCACCGGTGACCATGCCGGCGGCAGCGAGTGCGCGCACGCCCTCGATCAGCGGCACGCGCGCCAGGTCGATGCGCACCGCCGCGTTCGCGCCGCGCGCCATCTCCAGTACATGACCCGCCAGGCCAAAGCCCGTGATGTCCGTGAGCGCATGCACCCCGTCGAGCGCGGCCAGTGCCGGCCCGGGTGTGTTGAGCTTCGTGGTGTTCGCGATCATCTGCGCGTAACCCGCGGGTGGCAGCGCGTCCTTCTTGAGCGCGGCCGAGAGCACGCCCACGCCCAGCGGCTTGCCCAGGATCAGGCGGTCGCCCACCTTCGCGTCGGCGTTGCGCTTGACGCGCTTCGGGTGCACCAGGCCGAGCGCGACCAGGCCATAGATGGGCTCGACCGAGTCGATGGTGTGGCCACCCGCGATCGGGATGCCGGCCTCGCGGCACACGCTCTGGCCGCCGGCGAGGATCTGGCCGATGGTCTCGGTGGACAGCACGTTGATCGGCATGCCCACCAGCGCCAGCGCCATGATGGGTGTGCCGCCCATGGCGTAGACGTCGCTGATGGCGTTGGTGGCGGCGATGCGCCCGAAATCGAACGGGTCGTCGACGATGGGCATGAAGAAGTCGGTGGTGGCGATCAGCGCCTGCTCGTCGTTGAGCTGGTACACGGCCGCGTCGTCGGCGGTCTCGATGCCCACCAGCAGCTCGGGCGGCATCGGCATGGCGCTGGTGCCCTTGAGGATTTCACTGAGCACGCCGGGCGCGATCTTGCAACCGCAGCCGCCACCGTGCGAGAGGCTGGTCAGTCGCGGCCCGGTGGTGGTGGCGGGGGAGAAGGGTGCGTTCATCGGGGGCTCCGCAGAGGGGATTCGTTGAAGGGTGTCAGTTCCGACAGCAGGCCGAGCAGGGCGGCCTGCTCGGCACGGGGATCGAAGAGCGGCGCTCTGGCCTCGCATTGTGCGTGCAGCGCCGCCAGCCTGCCGGCCGGCGCGCCCATGCCCCTGCGGCACTCGCGCAGCAGGGCCACCAGGGCTGGCGCGTCGCCTGGCGGGAAGTAGCCGCCGTAGTTGCTGCCCAGCATGCCCACGTTGCCCGGGATGTGAGAGGCCAGCATGGGCGTTCCGCTGAGCGCGGCCTCCATCAACACATGCGCGCCACCCTCCATGCGGCTGGTGTGCACCAGCAGGTGCGCGCGCTGGATGCGCCGGCGTGTCGCCTCGTGCGGCAGGCCGCCCAGCCAGCGGTAGTGCGGGCAGTCCAGGGCGGTGCGCCGCGCGGCCTCGCCCAGCGCGGGGTCGAGCGCCGTGCCGATGTGATCGATGCGGATGCCTTCATCCGGCCGCAGCAGACGCGCGGCCTCGAACAGGGTCTGGGGCTGCTTCTCGTCGCGCAGGTGGCCCACCATCACCGCGCGCAGATGGCTGAGCGTGCGCGGCAGGGTGCGGCGGCGCGCGCCCGACTGGAACACCACGCGGCACTTCGCCCGCAGTTCGGGCGGCAAGGCCAGGGGGCCCTGCTCCTGCAGCACGATGAGGCGGTGCGCCAGCAGCAGCGAGCGCTGCGCGCTCGCGTCCTGCGCGATGTCGCGGTACAGGTCGGTGCCGGTGAGCGCCAGCACGAGCGGGCGTCCCGTCGCGGCCCAGGCCGCCACCGAGGCGGCCGAGCGCCGCGCGTGCAGGGCGAGCAGCACATCAGCTTCGGCCAGATCCGCATCGGGCCACTGGCGCGCCAGGTGCACCCGATAATGGCCCGCGAGCAGCCGCGCCCAGCGTTGCGCCGTCTGCCAGTTGCCGTTGTTCGCGTCGGCCAGCGCGGGCGTGACGATGCAGAGGAAAGGTTTTTTCATGGATGCAGCCAGAGACGCGATTGTGTCCCAGGCCCTGCCGGGGAACGGGCTCGAAGCCGATCACGCCCGCCAGGGTGGCCGCGATCTGCTGGTGCGCGCGCTGGTGGACGCGCGCGCACGCAGCCTGCGGCTGTTCGCGGCGTTCGAGGCCGCGCTGGGGCCGGGCCTGCCGGTGCCCTGCATGCCCGAAATCAACCCGCCGCTGTGGGAACTGGGCCATGTGGGCTGGTTCGCCGACTGGTGGATTGCCCGCAACCCGCAGCGCTTGCGAGGTGCGCGCGCCGACCCGCTCGCGCCACGCAATCCCGCGCGCCAGGCCGCGCGCGGCCTGGACGCGGATGCGCTCTACGACTCCAGCGCTGTCGCGCACGACACCCGCTGGCATCTCGATCTGCCCGATACCGATGCCGTGCGCGCCGACCTCGCCGCCAGCCTGCGCGACACGCTCGCGCTGCTGCACCAGACCGACGAAACCGACGACGCCCTGTACTTCTTCCGCCTCGCGCTGTTCCATGAAGACATGCACGCCGAGGCTGCCGTGTACATGGCCCAGTCGCTCGGCATCGACGTGGGTGAAACGCCGGCGGCCACCGCAGCCGCAGCCACCGCAGCGGCGACCCTGCACCTGCCGTTGACGCGCGGCGTGCTCGGCCACAGCAACGCGGGCTTCGCATTCGACAACGAGCTCGGCGCGCACGCGGTCTCGGTGGGGCCGCTGGAGATCGACGCCCGGGCGCTGCGCTGGTCGCAGTACCTGCCGCTGGTGGAAACGGGTGGTGCCCCGGTGCCGCGCCACCTGCGCCGCGCGGGCACGGGCTGGGAATGCTGCCGCTTCGGCCGCTGGCAGGCGCTGGACCTGGACGCCGCCACCTGCCACCTGAGCGCGGCCGAGGCGCTGGCCTGGTGCGCATGGGCCGGCCGGCGCCTGCCGACCGAGGCCGAATGGGAACTTGCCGCGCGCACGCTGCCGGGATTCGCCTGGGGGGAAGTCTGGGAGTGGACGGCCAGCGAATTTGCGCCCTACCCCGGCTTCGCGCCGCATCCCTACCGCGACTACTCGCAGCCCTGGTTCGACGGCCGCCCGGTGCTCAAGGGCGCCAGCTTCGCGACCGCGGCGCGCCTGCGGCACCCGGTCTACCGCAACTTCTTTCCGCCCGCGCGCAACGACATCTTCGCGGGCTTTCGCAGCGTGGCGCGCTGACGCTCAGGCCGGCGCCCAGAACACGCTGAACCAGTCCTTTGCATCGGTCCAGTGGCGGGCCGGGCCGAAGCCGGCTTCGCACAGCAGGGCCTCGAAGTCCTCGGGCTCCCACTTGTAGGAACTCTCGGTGTGCAGACGCTCGCCGTCGGCGAAGGCGCGCTCGCCGCCGGGCCAGCGCACCGTCTGCGCGCCGCGCGCCTGCAGGTGCATCTCGATGCGCGATTCGTCCGCGTTGTACAGGCCCACGTGCTGCCACGCGGCGGGCGCGAAGTCGGCGCCGAGCACGCGGTTGACGTGCAGCAGCAGGTTGCGGTTGAAGGCGGCGGTCACGCCCAGCGCGTCGTCGTAGGCGGGTTCGAGAACGGCGCGCGGCTTCACGCGGTCCACGCCGATCAGCAGCCCGCCACCCGCGCCACCGGCCGCGCACACGGCGTGCGCCTGGCGCAACAGCAGCAAGGCCTCGTCGGGCGTGAAGTTGCCGATGCTCGAACCCGGGTAGAACACCAGGCGCGGCTGCTCGGCCAGCGCGCGCCCGGCCAGCCAGGCGGTGGCCTCACGGCCCAGCGCGAAACGCGCCGAGAAGTCCATGCCCAGGCCGAGCATGGGCAGCTCGGGGTGGCGCTGCTGCAGGGCGGCGAGCGTGTCGCGCAGGTAGTCGACCGAGATGTCCACCGGCACGTAAGCCGACGGCTGCAGCAACGGGAACAGGCGCGCGGCCTTGGCGCAACTGCCCGCGCCCAGGTCGATCATCACCGCGTTGTCGGGCGTGTGGCGCGCGATGGAGGCGCCGTGCTGCGCGAGCACGGCCGCCTCGGTGCGCGTGGGGTAGTACTCGGGCAGTTCGGTGATGGCGTCGAACAGGCGTGAGCCGAGCGCGTCGTAAAGAAACTTCGGCGCGATGCGCGCGGGCACGTCGAGCAGGCCGTCGATCAGCTCGGGCCGGGCCTCACCGGCTTGCACCTGATGAAGCTGGACGAAGTGCGGCGTCAGGTCGGTGTATCGCATCAAGGTCTCCTCCTGGATTTTGTGTGCGTGCGACAGCGCCGTCCCATGACGGCGCGGGGGTGTTTCACCTCGCCAGGCGCAGCCCGCTGAACTGCCAGCGCGCGTCGGTGGGGAAGAAGTTGCGGTAGCTCGCGCGGATGTGCGACGCCGGCGTGGCACAGGAGCCGCCGCGCAGCACGGTCTGGTTGATCATGAACTTGCCGTTGTACTCGCCCACCGCACCTTCGGCGGGCTGATAGCCCGGGTAGGCGCTGTAGCTGCTGCCGGTCCATTCCCACACGTCGCCGTATATCTGCAAAAGGCCTTCGCCGGCTGCACGCGCGGGCAGCGGGTGCAGCGCGTTGCCGTCCAGCAGGTTGCCGCGCAGCGGCAGCGTGGCGGCCGCGGCCTCCCACTCGGCTTCGGTGGGCAGGCGCGCGCCGGCCCATCCGGATCGCGTGGCACCGGCCCAGCGCGCGAAGGCGTCGGCCTCGAAATGGCTGATGTGCGTCACGGGCGTGTGCCGGTCCAGCGGCACCTCGCCGTGCAGCGTGAACACCGTGGGCAGCGCCGGGCCATCACCGGCCGGCAGCGTCCAGTACAGCGGCGCGCGCACGCCGTGGGCGCGCACCCAGTCCCAGCCGGCGGCCAGCCACCAGCGCGGCTCGGTGTAGCCACCGTCCTGCACGAACTCCCACCACTCGCCGTGTGTCACCAGCCGGTTCATCAGCGCGTACGGCTCCAGCCATTCGCGGTGGCGTGGCAGTTCGTTGTCGAACGCAAAGCCCTCGCCCGCGTGACCCACCTCCACCAGCCCGCCGGGCTGCTCGACCCAGCGCGGCGCGGTCGCGGCCACCGACACCAGCGGCCAGTGGCGCCGGTAGGCCGGGCGCAGCGGGTTGATGGACAGCAGGTGCTTCACGTCGGTGAGCAGCAACTCCTGGTGCTGCTGTTCGTGGTTCAGGCCGAGTTCGATCAGGCGCAATGCCTCGGCGCTGTCGGTGTGCGCGATCAGTTGCGCGATGCGCTCGTCGACCTGCTCGCGCCAGCGCCACACGCTGGCCAGGTCGGGCCGCGTGACCAGGCCGCGCTGCGGGCGCGAGAACTGTTCGCCCACGCCGTTGTAGTAGCTGTTGAAGAGCACGCGGAATGCCGGGTCGAAGGGCGTGAAGCCGGGTTCGAAGCGTTCGAGCACGAAGGTCTCGAAGAACCAGGTGACGTGCGCCAGGTGCCACTTGGCCGGGCTCGCATCGGGCATGGACTGGGCCTGCGCGTCCTCGGGCGAGAGCGGCGCGGCCAGCGCGCGGCTGCGCTCGCGCACCGCCATGTAGTGCTGCGCCAGGGCGGCGCGCCCGGGCTGTTCGAGCGGGCGCGGCGGCGCGGCGGTCTGGGGTTTGCGGTGCATGGGATCAACCTCCGGGTTGGAGCCGCAGCAGTTGCCCGTTGCGCTCGTCGGTGAGCAGATAGATGAAGCCGTCCGGGCCCTGGCGCACGTCGCGCACGCGCTGGCCGAGCTCGGGCAGCAGTTTGTCCTCGCGCACGACGCGTGTGCCGTCCAGCGTGAGGCGCGCCAGGTAACGGAACTTGAGCGAACCCACCAGCAGCCTGCCCTGCCAGTCCGGGCCGTAGCGCTCGCTGGTCACGAAGGCCATGCCCGAGGGCGCTATCGAGGGTGTCCAGTGGTGCAGTGGCTGCTCCATGCCGTCCTGTCGGGTGATGCCCTTGCCGATCACGCCACCGCCGTAGTTCTCGCCGTAGGTGATGACGGGCCAGCCGTGGTTCTTGCCGGCGTCGGGGCGGTTGAGTTCATCGCCGCCCTGTGGCCCGTGCTCGATGGTCCAGAGTGCGCCGTCGGGGCCGATGGTCGCGCCCTGCAGGTTGCGGTGGCCGAAGCTCCAGATCTCGGGCAGCGCGCCGTCGCGCCCGACAAAGGGGTTGTCCGGGTGCGCGCTGCCGTCGGTGCGCACGCGCACCACCTTGCCGTGGTGGGTGTCCAGCGTCTGCGCGTCGGCCATGCGGCTGTAGCGGTCGCCCAGCCCGATGAACAGGCTGCCGTCGCCGGCCTGCGCGATGCGGCAGCCGAAGTGCAGGCGGCTGGCCACCTTGGGCTTCTGGCTGAAGACCACCCGCACGCCCTCCAGCGCGGTGCGATCGCTCGACAGGCGCGCCGAGGCCATGGCGGTGGAATTGCCGCCCAGGCCGGGTTCGCTGTAGCAGAAGTGCAGCGTGCGGTTGCGCGCGAAGTCGCGGTCGGCGAGCACGTCGAGCAGGCCGCCCTGCCCGACCGCATCCACGTCGGGCACGCCCTTGATCGGTTCGCCCACGCGGCCGTCGGCTTCCACCACGCGCATGCGACCGGGCCGCTCCGTCACCAGCATGCGGCCCTCGCCGATGAAGGCCAGGCCCCAGGGGTTCTGCAGGCCCCGCGCCACCACTTCGGTGGAAACGGCGGGCGATTGCGCCTGCGCGGTGTTGAGCAGCAACGCACAGGCGACGGCGAGCAAGGCCGGTGGCGTGAAGGAAAGACGGTTCATGTCCGGGGGAGTTGCAGTGAATCGAACCGGGTTGGTGCGTGCACGTGGCGTGGGGTTCCCCGGGTCGGTCTGTTTCAGCCCATCGGCCTTACACCGAACAGCCAGGCATGTGCCCAGAACACGAAGACCGCGTACAGCGCCAGCCCACCCACGAGAGCGATGGCGTCGTTGGCGGCGCCACCCGGCAGCGCCGGTGCGCTGCGCTGCAGGCCGGCGGCCGCGCGCCGCTTGACCGAGATGCGGTCGGCCACGGCCCACGCCAGAAAACCACCGAACAGCAGCACGTCGGCCAGCGTGCCATTGGCCAGCAGGTGGGCCAGCGCCCACAGCTTGACCGACAGCAGCATCGGGTGCTTCGCCGCGCGCTGGATGCGCCCGGGCAGGTAGGCCGCGAGCAGCAGCACGAACACCGGCAGCAGCAGCAGCGCGGCCAGGTGGCGAAAACCCGCGGGCGGCGTGTAGAGCAGCACCGGCGCTTCGCGCGCCAGCCCGTAGCCCCAGACGATCAGGGCCAGGCCCGCGAACGACACGAGGGTGTACAGGCCTTTCCAGGCACCTTCACCCAGGCGCCGCGCCAGCGCGTCGCGGCCCTGCGGCGACACGATGGACACCGAATGCACTCCCAGGAACAGCACCAGACCGACGACCAACCACAGCATGAGGGCACCTCCCGCCCATCCAGCCCCGGAACACCCGGCGACCGCAAGGGCATCGCCGCACTGTAGCGCGGGCTTGTGTCAGTGGTGCATCTGCGGGGCATTCCCCCGACGGGGGACACCGGGCGGCGGACTCAGGCCGGCTGGGCGCGACGCAGCCGTTCGCGGCTGTTCGAGAGGTGGGTGCGCATGGCCGCGCGCGCGGCCTCGGCGTCGCGAGCACGAATGGCCTGGTAGATGGACTGGTGCTCGGCGTGCACGCGCCGCAGGTAGGCGAGGCGGCCCTCGGGCGCGCTGCTCGCGGTGTTCAGGCGCGTGCGCGGAATGATCATCGTGCCCAGGTAGGTCATGAGGTCGGCGAAGTGGCGGTTGCCGGTGGCGCGCGCCACCTCCATGTGGAACTGGAAGTCCGAGGGCACGGCGTCGGAGGACGCGGCGATCGAGGCCTCGAACGCGGCCAGCGCGGTGGCCATGTTCTGCAGGTGGCCGTCTTCGCGGCGCTGCGCGGCCAGGCCGGCGGCCTCGCTCTCCAGGCTGATGCGCAGCTCCAGCAGCGAGATCACGTCGGCCACGGTGGCGAAGTCCTCGGGCGCGATGCGAAAGTTGCTCTGCTCGGGTGGCGCCATCACGAAGGTGCCCACGCCGTGGCGCGTCTCCACCAGGCCCGAGGCCTGCAGGCGCGAGATCGCCTCGCGCACGACCGTGCGGCTGACCTCGAAGCGGTTCATCAGCTCGGACTCGGTGGGCAGTTTGTCGCCGGTCTGCAGGCGGCCTTCGCGCACGTCGGCGGCCAGGGTGTCGACGATCTCGGGCACCAGGCCGCGTGGCCGGCGCGCCCGCGCGGGCAGGGCCGCCGGCACCGCGTTTTCGTCTCCTAGGGTTTTCACGGGGAGCATTGTTTTTTCCTTGACACGCCCTGGCGGCGTTCACACAATTCGCGCAAGTTGTCAGACAACCGACAACAGACAACAGGCCTGGGCGCACTGTAGCAAACCCCTCGCGAAAGTCCAAGCCCTCCGCCACAAGCCGAACACCCGACATGTCCAACGCCATCGCGATCAAGACCCACCACCGCCTCCTGCTCACCGGTGCCGCCGGTGGCCTGGGCACCGCCCTGCGCCCGCGCCTCAAGCACAACTGCGAGGTGCTGCGCGTGTCCGACAAGGCCGACGTGGGCGCGGCACAGGCGGGCGAGGAAGTGGTGCAGGCCGACCTGGCCAACGCGGACGATGTCAACGCCATGGTGGCCGGCTGCGACGCCATCGTTCACCTGGGTGGTATCTCGGTGGAAGCCCCGTTCGCGGCCATCCTGCAGGCCAACATCGTCGGTGCCTACCACCTCTATGAAGCCGCCCGCCTGCACGGCGTGAAGCGCGTGGTGTTCGCCAGCTCCAACCATGTGACCGGCTTCTACAAGCAGAGCGAGACCATCCACGCCGACCACCCCGCGCGCCCCGACGGCTTCTACGGCCTGAGCAAGGCCTTCGGCGAAGACCTCGCCCGCCTGTACTTCGACCGCCACGGCATCGAGACCGCCTGCGTGCGCATCGGCTCGTCCTTCCCCGAACCGAAAGACCGCCGCATGCTCGCCACCTGGCTGAGCTACGACGACCTGCACCGCCTGATCACCGCCTGCCTGAGCACGCCGGTGCTGGGCCACAGCATCGTCTTCGGCATGTCGAACAACGCCGTGACCTGGTGGGACAACAGCCGCGCGCGCCACATCGGCTTCGTGCCCAGGGACAGCTCGGACGTGTTCCGCGACGCGGTGTACGCGCGCACCAGCACACCCGACCTGAGCGACCCGGCCGCCATCTACCAGGGCGGCGCCTTCGTCAAGGCCGGACCCTTCTGAACGCCATGACGACCACCGCCGAACTGGTGCTCGACGCGCGCAATGGCGTGGGCGAGAGCCCGGTCTGGGACGCGCGGCGCCAGTGCCTGTTCTGGGTCGACATCCCGGGCCGCGCGCTCTGGTGCTGGAGCGCCGCAGGCGGTCGCGCGCGCCAGTGGGCCACGCCCGAGATGACCGGCTGCGTGGCGCTGGCCGCGGGCAGCGAGGCCACGCCGCACGGCCGCTGGGTGGCGGCCATGGAAACCGGCGTGGCGCTGCTCACGCCGAACGAGGACGGCACGCTGGACCACGAACCCTTGTCCACCGTGCAGCACCCGCAACCGGGCATGCGCTTCAACGACGGCCGCTGCGACCATCAGGGCCGGCTGCGCGCGGGCAGCATGGTGATGGACATGTCGCTGGCCTCGCCGGCGGGGCGTCTGTACGCGCTCGACGGCGCGCAGCCCCGCGTGCTGCTGGACGGTTTCATCACACCCAATGGCATGGCCTTCAGCCCGGACGGCAAGACCATGTACCTGTCGGACTCGCACCCGGACGTGCAGGCCATCTGGGCCTTCGACTACGACACCGATACCGGCACGCCGCACAAGCGCCGCCTGTTCACCGACATGAAGCCCCTGCCCGGCCGGCCCGATGGCGCGGCCGTCGACGAAGACGGCGGCTACTGGATCTGCGGCAACGACGCCGGCCTGGTGCACCGCTTCATGCCCGACGGCCGGCTCGACCGCTCGCTGGCCGTGCCCGTGAAAAAACCCGCCATGTGCGCCTTCGGCGGCAGCGGGCTCGACACCCTGTTCGTCACCTCCATCCGGCTCGGCGGTGATCTGTCCGACCAGCCGCTGGCCGGTGGCGTCTTTGCACTGCGTCCAGGCGTGAGGGGCCTGGACGAGCCGCGCTGCGTGCCCTGAGGCGGCGCGGATTTTCTTCACCTCGTCACATCACCCACCCAACGGAGACACCATGAAGACCCCCCGCCGACTGATCCTGAGCCTGGCCATGGCCAGCCTGTTGCCCTTGAGCGCCCACGCCCAGAACATGGTGCTCAAGGCCCACGACACCCACCCCGCCGGCTACCCCACCGTGGTCGCCATGGAGAGCCTGGGCAAGAAGCTCGAAGCCGCCACCAGCGGGCGCATCAAGCTGCAGATGTTCCCCGGCGCCGTGCTCGGCCAGGAGAAGGAAGCCGTGGAGCAGGCGCAGCTGGGCGCGATCCAGATCGCGCGCATCTCGCTGGGCGTGATCGGACCCATCGTTCCCGAGGTCAATGTGTTCAACATGCCCTTCGTGTTCCGCGACGTGGCACACATGCGCAAGGTGATCGACGGCGACGTCGGTGCCGACCTGCTCAACAAGGTCACCAGCAGTTCCTCTCGCCTGGTCGCTCTGGGCTGGATGGACGGCGGCTCGCGCAGCCTGTACACCAAGAAGCCGGTGCGCAGCCCGGCCGACCTGCAGGGCCAGAAGATCCGCATGATGGGCAACCCGCTCTTCGTGGACACCATGAACGCCATGGGCGGCAACGGCATCTCCATGGCTTATGGCGAGGTCTTCACCTCGCTGCAGACCGGCGTGATCGACGGCGCGGAGAACAACCCGCCAAGCTACTTCACCGCCAACCACTACACCACGCCGGCCAAGTACTACGCGCAGACCCACCACCTGATCATTCCCGAGATCTTCGTGATGTCCAAGGTCACCTGGGACAAGCTCAACGCGGCCGACCAGGCGCTGGTGAAGAAGCTCTCGCGCGAGGCGCAGATGGAGCAGCGCGCGCTGTGGGACAAGAGCGTGGAGGAGTACAGCGCCAAGCTCAAGGCCGCGGGCGTGGAGTTCATCACCGTCGACCAGAAGCCCTTCTACGACGCCACCGCTCCGGTGCGCGCCAAGTACGGCGCGCAATTGTCGGACCTGATGAAGCGCATCGACGCCGTCAAGTAAAGCGACCACACCACTCACCACCATGGCAGAAACGATCCACCGCGCGCTCGACGCCGTCTACCTGGCCTGCATCTGGGTGGCCGGAACCTGCGTCTTCCTGATGTCGCTCATCATCCCCTGGGGCATCTTCACGCGCTACGTGCTCGGAACGGGTTCGCAATGGCCCGAGCCGATCTCGATCCTGCTCATGGTGGTCTTCACCTTCCTCGGCGCGGCGGCGAGCTACCGCGCCGGGGCCCATATTGCGGTGGTCATGCTCACCGAGCGCCTGCCCACGGCGGCGCGCGGCATGCTGGCCTTTGCCGTGAACATCCTGATGCTGCTGGTCAGCGTGTTCATGGTGTTCTACGGCACCAGGCTGTGCATGGGCACCTGGGGCCAGTCCATTCCCGAACTGCCCTGGCTGCCCGTGGGCCTGACCTACGTGCCCGTGCCCCTGGGTGGCTTCATCACGCTGCTGTTCGTGCTGGAGTTCCTGCTCGGCGGTGACCAGAGCCAGCGCCGCGTGGTGCGCTACGACCTGCTGGACGACGCGCAGGAAGGGGCCGCCTGATGGACGCGTTCATCCTGCTCGGCAGCTTCTTCGTGCTGATGCTCATCGGCACGCCCGTGGCCTACGCCCTGGGCCTCTCGGCCCTCATCGGCGCCTGGTGGATCGACATCCCGCTCGACGCGGTGATGATCGCCATCAGCAGCGGCGTCAACAAGTTCTCGCTGCTGGCCATTCCCTTCTTCGTGCTGGCCGGCGCCATCATGGCCGAGGGCGGCATGGCGCGCCGGCTGGTGGCCTTCGCCAACGTGCTGGTCGGCTTCATCCGCGGTGGCCTGTCGCTGGTGAACATCCTGGCCTCCACCTTCTTCGGCGCGATCTCGGGCTCGTCCATGGCCGACACCGCCTCGGTCGGCACGGTGCTGATTCCCGAGATGGAGAAAAAGGGCTACCCGCGCGAATTCGCCACCGCGGTGACGGTCAGTGGCTCGGTGCAGGCGATCCTGATTCCGCCCAGCCACAACGCGGTGATCTACTCGCTCGCGGCCGGTGGTTCGGTGTCGATCGCCGCGCTGTTCCTCGCCGGCGTGCTGCCCGGTCTGTTGCTGGGCGCCACGCTGGCCGTGATGTGCCTGGTGATCGCCAAACGCAAGAACTACCCCAAGGGCGAGGTGATCCCGCTGCGCCAGGCGCTGCGCATCTGCGCCGACGCGCTCTGGGGTCTGATGACCATGGTGATCATCCTCGGCGGCATCCTCTCGGGCGTGTTCACCGCCACCGAGTCGGCCTCGGTGGCCGTGCTCTGGGCCTTCGGCGTGACCATGTTCGTCTACCGCGACTACAAGTGGCGCGAGATCCCGAAGCTGGTGCACCGCACGGTCAAGACGTTGGCCATCGTGATGATCCTCATCGCCTTCGCCGCGGGCTTCGGCTACATCATGACGCTGATGCAGATCCCGCTGCAGATCACCACTGCGTTCACCACGCTCTCGGACAACCGCTACGTGATCCTGATGATGATCAACGTGATGCTGCTGGCGCTGGGCACGCTGATGGACATGGCGCCGCTGATCCTGATCCTCACGCCCATCCTGCTGCCGGTGGTCACCGCCATCGGCGTGGACCCGGTGCACTTCGGCATGATCATGATGGTCAACCTCGGCATGGGGCTGATCACGCCACCGGTGGGCGGCGTGCTGTTCGTCGGCAGCGCGGTCGCCAAGCTGCCGATGGAGACGGTGGTGCGGTCGCTGCTGCCGTTCTACGTCGCGCTGCTCGGCGTGCTCATGGCCGTGACTTACCTGCCCGCCCTCTCGCTGTGGCTGCCGCAAGCGGTTCTATGACACCCCCTGCGCCGCTTCGCGTCGTCCCCCTGAGAGGGGGACGCTCCCTGTGGCCCGGCAAAGCCGGTTCCACGGAAGCCCTGGAACGCGCGCCCGCACCTTCCTTGATCCGCACCGCCAGAGAAGCCTGAAGTGAGCTCGCACGCCATCCGCCACGTCCGCGTCACGCCGATCGCGTTTCGCGACCCGCCGCTGCTCAACGCCGCCGGCATCCACGAACCCTGGGCCCTGCGCTCCATCATCGAGATCGAGACCGACAGCGGCCTGGTGGGCATCAACGAGAGCTATGGCGACCTGCCCATGCTCGAATCGCTCGCCAGGGCAGCGCCCGCGCTCGCCGGGCTCTCGCCCTGGGCTCTCAACGACATGGAAACCCGCGTGGCAGCGCTCGTCACGCCACCCGCACAGACCGCCTCGGAATTCCTGGGCCAGCAGGTGTCGCTGGCACCGGGCACGCATGTCTCCAAGACGATGGCCAAGGTGATCAGCGCGTTCGAGGTCGCCATGCTTGACCTGCAGGGCCAGATGGCCGGCGCGCCGGTGGTGGACCTGCTGGGCGGCGCCGCGCGCGCGAGCGTGCCGTTCTCGGCCTACCTGTTTTTCAAGTACGCCGAACACATCGACAAACCCTACGCCCCCGACCCCTGGGGCGAGGCGCTGACGCCCGAACAGCTGGTGGCGCAGGCGCGGCGCATGATCGGCGAATACGGCTTCCAGAGCATCAAGCTCAAGGCCGGCGCCCTGCCGCCGGCGCAGGAAGCCGCCGCGCTGCTGGCGCTGGCGCAGGCCTTTCCCGGCGCGCCGCTGCGCATCGACCCCAACGGCAACTGGAGCGTGGCCACCAGCCTCGCCATCGTCGAACAGCTGCGCGGCGTGCTCGAGTACTACGAGGACCCGGCCCCCGGGCTGGACGGCATGGCCGCCGTGGCCCGCGCCTGCGAGGTGCCGCTGGCCACCAACATGGTGGTGACCGACCTGGCCGAATTCCGCCGCAATGCCGAGATGGGCTGCCCGGTGAAGATCGTGCTGAGTGACCACCACTACTGGGGCGGCCTGCGCGCCACGCAGCGCCTGTCGCTGATGTGCCAGACCTTCGGCCTGGGCCTGTCGATGCATTCCAACTCGCACCTGGGCGTGAGCCTGACGGCCATGACCCACCTGGCCGCCTCGGTGCCGCACCTCTCGTATGCCTGCGACACGCACTACCCCTGGCAGGACGACGAGGTGATCGCCGGCGGGCGCCTGCGCTTCGAGCGCGGCAGCCTGCGCGTGCCCACCACGCCGGGCCTGGGCGTCACGCTCGACCGCGACGCGCTGGCCCGCCTGCACGACAACTACCTGCACTGCGGCATCCGCCATCGCGATGACCTGGCGCAGATGCGCAAGTACGACCCCACGTTCACCGGCCAGCAGCCGCGCTTCTGATCGTTGCTGCTGCATTTCTCTCGAAAAAACCCCTCAAGGAACTCACCATGCCATTGAACCGCCGACAGCTCATCGCGGCCTCCGCCGCCGCCGCCACCGTGGGCCTGCCGGCCTACGGGCAAGGCAGCTTCCCGAACAAGCTGATCAAGATCGTCGTGCCCTACCCGCCGGGCGGCTCTTCGGACATCATCGCGCGCTCCATCAGCCAGCAGCTCTCCGAGAACCTGGGCCAGACCGTGGTGGTGGAAAACCGCGCCGGCGCCAACGGCAACCTGGGTGCCGACCTGGTGGCCAAGTCCGCGCCCGATGGCCACACGCTGCTCCTGTGTGACGTGGGCGCGCTGGCGATCAGCCCTTCGGTCTACACCAGGCTCTCGTTCGACCCCAGCAAGGACCTGCGCGGCGTGACCATGCTCGCCTACTCGCCGCACATGCTGGCCGTGCACCCCTCGGTCAAGGCCAACAACCTCAAGGAACTGGTGGCCCTGTCCAAGACCAGCGACATCAACTTCGCGGTCACGGCCGTGGGCAGCGCCCCGCACGTGGCCGGCGTGGCCGTGGAGCGCGCCACCGGCGCCAAATGGATCTACGTGCCCTACAAGGGCGGCGCGCAGGCCGTGGCCGACACCATTGCCGGCCAGACGCAGGTGATCATGAACGGCATGCTGGCCACGCTGCCCAGCGTGCAGAACGGCCGCCTCAAGGTGCTGGGCATCTCCAAGAAGACGCGCATGCCGCTGGTGGGCGAAGTGCCGACACTGTCCGAACAGGGCGTGACCGATTTCGAATCCGGCACCTGGCAGGGTGTGGTGGTGCCACGCGGCACGCCGGCGGCCATCGTCGCGCGCCTGAACGCCGAACTCATCAAGGTCATCCGCAGCCCCGACGTGCGCGCCCGCCTGACCGGCCAGGGCGCCGAGGTCGTGACCATGCAGCCCGCCGAGCAGGACGCCTTCTTCGAGCGCGAACGCAAGCGCTGGGGCGCCGTGGTGGCCGCGGCCAACATCAAGCTCGACTGATTTCCTTCAAGCAAACAGAGGACTTTCCGTGAATCCCCAGGATCTCAAATCCACCATGTCCCGGGGCCTGCTGTCGTTCCCGCTGACGGACTTCGACGCACAGGGCGACTTCAACGCCCGGGGCTATGCCGAGCGGCTGGAGTGGCTCGCCCCCTACGGCGCGAGCGCGCTGTTTGCCGCCGGCGGCACGGGCGAGTACTTCTCGCTCTCGGGCGCCGAGTACGGCCAGGTCGTCAAGACGGCGGTGGACACCTGTCGCGGCAAGGTGCCCATCATTGCCGGCGCCGGCGGCCCCACGCGCAACGCCATCGCGCACGCGCAGGAAGCCGAGCGTCTGGGCGCGCAAGGCTTGCTGCTGCTGCCGCATTACCTGACCGAAGCCAGCCAGGACGGCCTGATCGCGCACGTCGAACAGGTCTGCAAGAGCGTGCGGTTCGGCGTGATCGTCTACAACCGCAACGTCTGCAGGCTCTCGCCCGAGTCGCTCGCGAAACTGGCGGAGCGCTGCCCCAACCTGATCGGCTTCAAGGACGGTGTGGGCGACATCGAGCTGATGATGTCGATCTACCTGAAGATGGGCGAACGCTTCGCCTATCTGGGCGGCCTGCCCACGGCCGAGGTGTACGCCGCCGCCTACAAGGCGCTGGGCACGCCGGTGTATTCGTCGGCGGTGTTCAACTTCATCCCGAAAACCGCCATGGACTTCTACGAGGCCGTGCGCACCGACGACCACGCCACGCAGCACCGGCTGCTCAAGACCTTCTTCATGCCCTACCTGGACATCCGCAACAAGGGCGCCGGCTATGCGGTGAGCATCGTGAAAGCCGGCGCGCAACTGGTGGGCCACGGCGCGGGCCCGGTGCGCGCGCCACTGACCGACCTCAAACCCGCCGAGGTGGAGCAGCTCGGGCAACTGATCCGCGCGCTCGGCCCACAATGAAGGGCATGAGCCCGCCCAACCCCTTTCCCCACCTGCTCGACCCCGCCCGCTTCGAAGGCGTGGTGGACAACCGCCCCACCGCCCTCTTCCTGCTGCGCAATGCGCGCGGCATGGTGGTGGCCATCACCAACCTCGGCGCCAAGGTGCTGCAGATCGTGGTGCCCGATCGCGACGGCACGCTGGACGACGTGGCCCTGGGCTACGACGACCTGGCCGGCGTGGCAGGTGGCTCGCCGTCCATGGGCGCCTTCGTCGGCCGCTACGCGGGGCGCATCGGCGGCGCTCGCTTCACGCAGGACGGGCGCGAACATCTGCTGGACGCCAACGCCGGCCCGCACTGCATCCACGGCGGCCCGCGCGGCGCGCGCCACCGCGTGTTCGACGCCACGCAGACCGATGCCCACACATTGCAGCTGCGCCACATCTTCCGCAGCGACGAAGACCGTTTCCCGGGTACGCTGGCGCTGGCGTTGAGCTACCGGCTGGACAACGACAACGCGCTGGTGATCGAACACACCGCCACCGCGCTGGACGAACCCGGGCCGGCCAGCTTCACCAGCCACATCTACTTCAACCTCGACGGCGTGGGCGAGGGATCGACCATTCACCGCCACGTGCTGCAGGTGCCCGGCGCACAGCGCGTGCTGGCCACCGGGGCCGACGGCATCGCCACCGGCGCCACCGTGCCGCTGGACGGCCACGTGCACGACCTGCGCCAGCCCCGGCGCCTGGCCGATCTGCCCGACATCGACCTGAGCTATCCGCTGGGCCCCATCGCCAGCAATACCGCCACCGACACCGCGCGCCTGTGCGCCCGCCTGCACAGCGAAGCCAGCGGCCGCACGCTGGAGGTGTGGACCACCGAACCCCTGCTGCAGGTCTACACCGCCGGCCAGCTGGGCGCGGGTGACAAGCCCGACGTGGGCAAGCGCGGCGTGCGCCACCACCCGCGCGCAGCGGTGTGCCTGGAGCCCCAGTGGTTTCCGAACGCGCCCAACTGCCCGGCCCTGCCGCAGAACGTCGTGGCGCCCGGGCGGCCGTACCGGGCCACCACGGTCTACCGCTTCGGCTGCCGGTAGATCACCTCTTGGCTGCGCCGCCGCCGAGGCGGGGCCACACCATCACTCGAACGCAGAGGCGTCTGGCCCGCGGCATTCCGGCGGCTCGCCGTAACCGGCCGAACGCACCGTGCGGTCTTGCGCTATCTCGACCTGAAACCACAGACAGGACGAGTTCTCGTAGCGATAGCTCCAGACCACACCACGGGAGCGACCCAGCACACTCACCTCGCCCGGGCGACCCAGCAGGTACCGCACTTCGTCCTGGGGCATGCCGGGGTTGACCTGGAGAAAGTTGCGCTCGGTCAGCACCTGTTCCGACCGCACCACACGCCCCGCCGCATCCAGGGTCACAAACCAGGTGTGCACACCGGCAGGCCCGCGGGGAAACTCCAGCCGCGTGCCACCCCCGTCCAGGGTGCGCCGCGTCTCGGGCGGCCCCATCTGCGAAACGATCTGATCGCCGCTCTTTCCCATGGAGTCGGCAGGCGGGGCGTAAGCGCTGCAGGCCGTCAACACAACGAGCAGACTGGCCAGGCAACAAGCAACAGCTGCACGCATGGGGAGGCTCCTGAGGGAAAAGTTGTGCGAGTGTGAAAGCGCAATAGTTTCGACGATGTTCGGGGAAACGAGTTCCGGCCGGTGGTCGGGCTGGTGTTCATCTCAGGCCAGCTGCTCATCACCCCTAAGGCGAGCGCTTGGTCGACGCACCCTTCGAGATCCAGGCCGCCCAGGTTCTCGCGAACGTGAAGGCCGCCTTGCTGGCTTCGGGTTCGGGTGTCGATCGACTGGTACAGGCTCGCATCTACCTGGACGACATGTGCCAGTGGCCCCTGTTCGACCGCATCTACAGCGAATGGGCCGGGGCATCGCGCCCCGCGCGGGCGGTGGTGCCGACGGGACCCCTGCACTTCGGGTTCAAGGTGGAGGTGGAGGCGGTTGCGGTGCAGTGGGCGGCAACGAGCTCAGACTGCCGGCTGGTGATCTTGCGGTTGATGGTCCGCGGGACGGCGATGCCACTGGTCTATCCATCTTCGCCATGGGCGAAAAGCTGAGTTGAAACAATCTCGGACGGCGCGTTTCCAGTCCTGAACTGCCCGTGTTGGCTTGGAGCTGCAAGTGGTGGGATAAAGCAGTTGCTCAACTCCTGAGTCAAGCCGCACCAAGAAGCGGCGCCGGCTTGGTCGAAAGCTGACAATCAAAGGCCAACGACCTTATTCCAGTCCGCGATGTACATGTAAATTCGCTGGAACTCACTAGGCAACAGCATACGATTGTGAGCGATGAAGTTTCGAGCCTTTTCCAACTCATCCATTCGTTGCTTCAACCAATGCTGCGAGGGAATAATCGGAGAGAAACATTCCCATTTCTCGGTAATGATCACGGCCAGCATACCAAAGTCGACAAATCCTAACGGATCTTTTTTTTGCCCCTCTAGCCAAGAATCTTTCAGGGCTGTTGTGCGGCGGGATTCAGCGGATTGTTTCACCTTATTGGGAAGTTTGCCCCACCAATCTGCACCCTCTTTCTCTTCTAGGGTTTCTCGGATCAGGCTGCGTACCTCATTCTCGAAGCAGTACAAGAGCGCGTAAAGACGCGACATTTCGAGGGCTTCATTTCGGCGCGCAACCCCAAATGGGGCTAACACCTCTTGCAAGAGCGCTTCTTCCGAGGCAGCATCGTTTGCACCAATCTGAATGCCGGCGCTCTGGAACTGTGCAGCCTCTGACTCGAACATAAGGCCGCGGAAAAGGAAATCTCGCAGATCTTTGTTCAAATCAACCAATGAGGTGCTCCTTTAGCGATTTAAAGATCGCGTTGTACACTTCGACGTCCTTCGTTGCGGGCAGATGGATCTGAATATTGTAGTGAAGGCCTGGTGCCTTGACGTGCGCTGCGGGTTGGGTCGCGGGCACGGGGGCTACTGGCGTGGGACTTTCCTCCTGACCAACTGCGCTCTTCTGCTTCAGTGGCTCATGGTCTATGTCTGCCTGCTTTAGCAGGCCGAAAAAGGTCTTCGCCATAAGCTCCGCCACGCGATCACTTGCGTTGTGAGCGCTCTTAAACTTGCCTTGAATCAGATCGCGATCCCTTTCTGTCGGATTCGCCTTGATAACAAACAGGTCGCTGTATGCATCTTTTAGTGCCGCACCTAGTACCGCCCGCGCCTGTGACTTGTCTCGATATAAGTGATAGCGCTCTGTAGGCGCTCCACTCGGGGTCAAGAACCCAATTGCTTTGAGGAGGGGGATGTAGGCGCGATGATTTGACGAACCGAACCCGATGTCCTTTAAGTGCTGCTGAGAAAAGTTGGCAGGTGCTTGGCCGTCCTGGATCTTTGCTAGGAAGTCGCCCAGTTGCCCGTAGCTCATGCTGTACACGTTCGGTAGCGACATATATACCCCTAGTTACTAACGTAGATTAGACCGCAGGGCCTGCGGTTACCACAGACGGTGCAGGACATTATGCTCACATTTTCCGGCTGGGGATGGTACGCTCCTTGGGCCTCTGTTCGATGCACTGTGGAAAACGTCTCCAATTAAAAAGACTTAATCATGACGCAAAATCTGAGCAATCTGAAGCCACCGTTTAGAACCTTCACGTTACGCACTACGGTACGGCGGGGCAATATTCATGTAAAGCAGTGCATCTACTGCGGATCAACGGCAAATTTGACCAACGAACACACAATCCCGTTTTCATTGTGGGGGCAATGGGTTATCCGCAATGGAAGCTGCAAACAGTGCGCAGAAATAACATCTCGTATAGAACTTTCCGTTTGTCGCGGGACATTGGATAATTTTAGACAAGCTGTGGGAGCACCCAGCAGACGGGTCCGCAAGAAAAATCGATGGAATGGAAGCGTCCAACTAAGCAATGACTCTGGGGAGGTGATCAATGCGCCCATCCAGAACACTTTTCGATTTGGCTTGTTTCCTCAGTTTACCTATCTGCCTAGAGGCATATTTAACGATGTTAAGTCAGCAGAGCATGATGCTCTTGCCGCTTCAGTCGTATCGATATCTAATACGCAACACCCCTCGCTGTCTGGATATTGGTCGAAACCAACAAAGATTAATAGCGATGCTTGGTCAAGATTAATGGCAAAAATTGCTTATGGAGAATACATAAGAGTCATTGATAAGAATTTCAGGTGTGAAAAATTGGCAAGATACATTCTATACGGGGAAGGCGATCAATCATATTTTGTTGGAGGCAAGCAAGATCGCTCAAAGATTGATCATTTAAATGATGTTGATTTTTGCACAATATGGGAGAATGGCCGATGCCCGATTCTTGCCTATGTTCGGCTATTTTCATTCCTTCGATCTCCGTCGTATATGATCTATCTTGGAGATCTCAATGGCCTCGAAAACATACCAGATACTCTGTGCAAGCGGAACCTTGCGCGAAGCAATATTTGGCCGAAATTTTCTAACCCCCAATCTCCATCCTAATCAGAGATCACGTTTTTGAAGCCTCTTCTAACTTTTGCGGCACCAGAAGTTAAAAGCTTGGCGGGCACGTTCTCTGGTACTCGCCCACCGGTAAGCGGCCGAAGGCATTCACTTCGAGAAAATGTCGGCCAATGACCGGTAGGGGGTCGTCGCTACCATCAAGTTGCCGAACACGAGTGCCTACGTTCAGTCTGAGCCCGCCAAACCAACACCTCCCCACTCACCCCAACAACGCCTCAATCCCCCCATCCGGCTCAAACCGCTGGTTGCGGTGCACCAGCCGTGTGGGGCCGTCCCACACGCGCTGGGCGATGCTGTGCCGGGGGTCGCCGGGGTAGCAGATCACGCGGCGGCCTTCTTCGTCGAAGGGTTCGGGGGCGATCAGTGCGGGGGGGCGGCTGCGGGCGGTGGCCAGCACCTGGGCCACGTCGGCCAGGCGGGCGAGCTGGCACAGGCTCATGATCTGGGGCGGTGCCAGGTCGATCTCGCCGGCCCAGTAGCGCTGCAGGCCCACGCGTGGTGCCAGCCACACTGCTTCGGTGGCTTCGCGTTCGCAGTGCGCCACCACCTGGCCAGTGGGTGCCACCGCGACGAAGAAGCGCGTGTCGAAGCGCTTGTTGGTGACGGAGGGCACACGCGGCGTGACCCAGCGCGACCAGGGCACGACGCAGGCCGTGTTCAGCACCAGGCCGAGCGCGGGCAGCGCCGCCGCGAACGGCATACCGGCGGCGGTGGCTTCGCGCACGCGGTCGGCCAGCCCGTGCTGGTGGGCGTGGCCGAGCAGCAGGCCGCATTCTTCAAACGTTTCGCGCAGGGCGGCCACGTGCAGGCCGAGCGCGGTGGGTGCATCCAGGTCCGGCTCGCCGAGGTGGTGCAGGCAGTCCGCCGCGGGGCGGTCCAGCGCGGCGGGTTCGGCCAGGCGGTCGGCGGCGTCGAGCTTGCCGCCGGGAAACACGTGCACGCCACCCAGCACGCCCGAGTTGCCGTGCCGGCGCACCAGCAGCACCTCCAGGCCATCGGGCCCGTCTCTCGTCACCATGACGGTGGCGGACGCCACGGGCGGGGTGAGCACTTCGTCGGAATTGATTGCGATGGCCATGGCGCTGGATTGTCGCCGCGCCGGCCCAGGGGGCGCGTCGCGGCGGGCTCAGCGGGCGCATGCTCAGGTTCTGTTGATCGACACACCACCGTCCACCTGGAAGGCGGTTCCGGTCACGAAGCTGGACGCGCTGGACGCGAGGAAGAGCACGGCCTGCGCGATCTCCTCGGGAGTGGCCATGCGCTTGAGTGCGTGCAGCCCTTCCACAAAGGCCAGCACCTGGGGCGTTGCGCCGGGGGCGTTGGTGATGCTGGCGGGGGTGTCGGTGCCGCCGGGCAGCACTGCGTTGACGCGGATGCCCTTGCTGCCCAGCTCGGTGGCCAGCGCTTTCACGAGGCCGATCTGCCCTGCCTTGCTCGCGGCATAGGCCGACATCTCGGGCATGCCGGCGGTGTGGCCCACAAAAGATGAGGTGAAGATCAGCGAGCCGCCACCACGCTCGATCATGGCCGGCACCTGGTGCTTGGCGCCCAGGAAGGCGCTGGTAAGGTTGGTGTCCAGCACCTCGTGCCAATCGTCGAGACCGATGTCGCCAATGGCGCCGGTCTTTCCGACCATGCCCGCGTTGTTGAAGGCGATGTCCAGGCCGCCAAATTCGGTGACGGCCACGTCCACCAGCCGCCGGGCAAGCTCTTCGTCGCCAATGTCGCCCGCCACGGCCCGGGCTTGTCCGCCCAGGCGTTCGATCTCGCCGACCAGCGCGTCAAGTTCCTCACCGCGGCGCGCGGACACGACGAGCCGCGCGCCCTCGCTGGCCATCAGGAGGGCCGTGGCGCGGCCGATGCCGGAACTCGCCCCCGTGACGATGGCGACCTTGTTCGACAGACTCTTCATGCAAACTGCTCCAGTGATTGAAAGAGCCTGCAGTCTGCGCGGCGGATGGCGCGCTGTCGCGCCAGTTCCGGACCTGTGATTGCACAGGGCGGTCGTGCTGTTGCGTCAGGCCGCTGGCGCGTCCCAGCTGCCGCCGATCGCGCGGATGAGCCGCACCGTGGCCTGTTGCTGCGCGGCTTCCACGCGCTGCACCTGGCGGCGGTTCAACAGTTCGTTGCGGCGTGCGTCCAGCAGTTCGAGCTGGCTCACCAGGCCGTTGCGGTAGCGCGTTTCAGAGATCGCGCTGGCACGCTGCGCCGCGCTCACCGCGCGGCCCTGGGCCAACGACTGGTCCTGCAGCAGCCGCAATGCGGAGAGCTGGTCCTCCACTTCGCGGAAGGCGTTCAGCACCTGGCCCCGGTAGCTGGCGGCGGCGGCGTCCAGCTGCGCCTGCGCGCCCTGCACGCCGGCCTCGCGGCGGCCACCGTCGAACAGCGGCAGGGACATCAGCGCGCCCACGCCCCAGGCGCGGGCGGACCACCGGAACAGGTCGCCGATGTCGGGCGACGCATAGCCCGCGGCCGTCGTGAGCGACACGCTGGGGAACCACGCGGCCTGGGCCACGCCCACGCGGGCCTGCGCGGCCAGCAGCGCGGCCTGGGCGGCGGCCACGTCGGGCCGGCGCGCGAGCACCGTGCCCGGCACGCCGGCCGGAATCACCGGCAGCGCGCGCGGGCCCGTGGCTGGCGCGAGCGTGAAGCCCGAGGCCGGTTCGCCCACCAGCACGGCCAGCGCGTGTTCCAGCTCGGCGCGGCTGCGGCTGAGCGCGAACACCTCGGCCTCGGTGGCGGCCAGTTCGGTCTGGATGCGGATCACGTCGAGCTCGGCCACGTCGCCCGCCTCGAAGCGGCGCTGCGTGAGCCGCAGGGTGTCGGCGTAGGCGGTGGCGGTGTCCTGCACCAGCGCGCGCTCGTTGTCCGCGGCGCGCAGGGCCAGGTAGGTCTGGGCCACCTCGGCCTGCACCAGCAGGCGCGTGCTTTGCAACAGGGCTTCGCGCGAATGCGCGTCGAGTTCGGCCGCGTCGCGCACGCGCGCCAGCCGCCCGAACAGGTCCACCTCGTAGGACAGGTTCACGCCGGCCTGCAGCAGCGTGGCCGGTGTGGCGCCGCTGGCGGTGTTGGCACCGGCGCCGCGCGATGCGCCAGCCCCCACGCCGATCTGCGGCGCGCGGTCGGCCTGGGCGCCGCGCACCAGCGAGCGCGCCTGCGCCAGGCGGGCGGCCGCTTCCTGGATGCTGGTGTTGTGCGCGCCCGCGCGCTCGGCCAGGTCGTCGAGCACGGGGTCGTTGAACGCCTTCCACCAGGTGCCGCGGCTCTGTGCCTCGGCAGGTTGGGCAACGATCCAGTGCTCGTTCTGGCGGGGCTGTTCCTTGAATTGCGGCGGTGTGTCCACCCCGCCCGGCAGCGGGGGCAGCGCGGTGGCGCAGCCGGCCAGCACCAGGGCGGCGGCAAGCGGCAGCAGTCGGTTGAGCTTGTTCATGGCAATGTCTTTCAATGGGTCAGCGGGGCCGCGGGCACGGCGCGGGCGCTGCCGCCACCACCGCCCGCAAAGCCTTCGAAGTGGGGAATCTCGCCGTGCTGGCGCAGCGGCCGGTTGCCCGTGAGGTGGCGCAGCAGCACGTAGAACACCGGCGTGAGGAACAGGCCGAAGGCGGTCACGCCGATCATTCCGGCGAACACGGCCACGCCCATGGCCGAACGCATCTCGGCGCCCGCGCCGGTGGCCAGCACCAGCGGCAGCACACCCATGACGAACGCCAGCGAGGTCATGAGGATGGGGCGCAGGCGCAGGCGGCTGGCTTCGATGGCGGCCTGCACGGGCGACCTGCCGGCAAATTCCAGCTCGCGCGCGAACTCCACGATCAGGATCGCGTTCTTCGCCGACAGCCCCACCAGCACCATCAGCCCGATCTGCGTGAACACGTTGTTGTCGCCGCCGTCGAGCCACACGCCCGTCATGGCCGCGAGCAGGCCCATGGGCACGATCAGGATGATGGACAGCGGCAGCGTGAGGCTTTCGTACTGCGCGGCCAGCACCAGGAACACCAGCAGGATGGCCAGCGGGAACACCCACATGGCCGAGTTGCCGGCCAGGATCTCCTGATAGGTGAGCTCGGTCCATTCGAAGCCGATGCCCGAGGGCAGCGTTTCGGCGGCGATGCGTTCGATCGCGTCCTGCGCCTGGCCGGACGAAAAGCCCGGCGCGGGGCCGCCGTTGATGTCGGCCGTGAGGTAGCCGTTGTAGCGCATGGCGCGTTCGGGGCCGAAGCTGGAGTTGACCTTCATCAGCGCCGACAGCGGCACCATCTCGCCCGTGTTCGAACGCACCTTGAGCAGGCCCACGTCTTCGGCGCGCGCGCGGTAGGGCGCGTCGGCCTGGGCGCGCACGCTGTAGGTGCGGCCGAAGCGGTTGAAGTCGTTCACGTACAGGCTGCCCAGGTAGATCTGCATGGTGTCGAAGATCTCCGTCACCGGCACGCCAAGCTGGCGCGCCTTGGTGCGGTCGATGTCGGCGTAGAGCTGCGGCACGTTGACCTGCCAGCTGGTGAACATGCCGGCCAGCTCGGGCGTCTGGTAGGCCTTGGCCATGAAGGCCTTCACCGCCGCGTCCATGGCGTCGTAGCCCAGCGATGCCTTGTCCTCCAGCTGCAGCTTGAAGCCGCCCGTGGTGCCCAGGCCCGCCACCGGTGGTGGCGGGAACATCACCACGAAGGCGTCCTGGATCTCGCCATAGGCCTGGTTCAGCTGGCCCGCCACCGCGCCGCCGCTCTGGTCGGCGTTCCTGCGTTCGGCAAAGGGCTTGAGCGTGGCGAACACGATGCCCGCGTTGGAGCTGTTGGTGAAGCCGTTGATGGACAGGCCGGGGAAGGCGATGGCGTCTTCCACGTTGGGGTTGCGTTTGGTGATCTCGCCCATGCGCTGGATCACCTCCTCGGTGCGGTCCAGCGTGGCGCCGTCGGGCAGCTGCGCGAAGCCGATCAGGTACTGCTTGTCCTGCGCGGGCACGAAGCCGCTGGGCACCGCCTTGAACAGGCCGACCGTGAGCGCCGCGAGCGCGACGTAGAGCAGCATCATCAGCGCCTTGCGGCCCACAACGCGGCGCACGCCGCCGCTGTAGGCCTCGGCGCCGCGGTGGAAGAAGCGGTTGAAGGCGCGGAAGAAGCCGCCGAAGACGCGGTCCATGCCGCGCGTGAGCGCGTCCTTGGGTTGGTCATGGCCTTTCAGCAGCAGGGCCGCCAGCGCGGGTGACAGCGTGAGCGAGTTGATGGCCGAGATGACCGTGCTGATCGCGATCGTCACCGCGAACTGCTTGTAGAACTGGCCTGTGAGGCCGCTGATGAAAGCCAGCGGCACGAACACCGCCACCAGCACCAGGGCGATGGCGATGATGGGACCCGAGACCTCCTTCATCGCGCGGTAGGTGGCCTCGCGCGGGCTCAGCCCCGCCTCGATGTTGCGTTCCACGTTCTCCACCACGACGATGGCGTCGTCCACCACGATGCCGATGGCCAGCACCAGGCCGAACAGCGACAGCGCGTTGATGGAAAAGCCCAGCAGGTGCAGCACCGCGAAGGTGCCCACCACCGAGACCGGCACCGCCAGCAGCGGAATGATGGACGCGCGCCAGGTCTGCAGGAACAGGATCACCACCAGTACCACCAGCGCGATGGCCTCGAGCAGCGTGGTGATGACCGAGTCGATGGAGGCGCGCACGAACTGCGTGGGGTCGTAGGCGATGCGGTATTCCACGCCCTCGGGCATGTGCTGCTGCAGCTCGGCCATGGTGGCGCGCACCTGGGCCGAGATTGCCAGCGCGTTGGAGCCCGGCGCCTGGAACACGCCCATGCCCACGGCGGGCTGGTTGTTCAGCAGCGAACGCAGCGAATAGTCGGCCGCGCCCATCTCCAGCCGGGCGATGTCGCGCAGCCGGGTGATGGCGCCGTCGGTGCCGGTCTTGACGATGATGTCGCCGAACTCTTCTTCGGTCTGCAGGCGGCCCTGCGTGTTGACGGAGAGCTGCAGGTCCACGCCGGGCAGGCCGGGCGATGCGCCCACCACGCCGGCGGCCGCCTGCACGTTCTGGCCGCGGATGGCGGCGACCACGTCGCCGGCCGAGAGGCCGCGCTGCGCGACCTTCTGCGGGTCCAGCCAGACGCGCATGGAATAGTCGCCACCGCCGAAGACCTGCACCTGGCCCACGCCTTCGATGCGCGCGAGCCGGTCCTTGACGTTGAGCACCGCGTAGTTGCGCAGGTAGTTGATGTCGTAGCGGTCGTTGGGCGAAACCAGGTGCACCACCATCGTGATGTCGGGCGAGCTCTTGACAGTGGTCACGCCCAGTCGGCGCACCTCTTCCGGCAGGCGCGGCTCGGCCTGCGAGACGCGGTTCTGCACCAGTTGCTGGGCCTTGTCCGGGTCGGTGCCGAGCTTGAAGGTGACGGTGAGCGTCATCACGCCGTCGGTGGTGGCCTGGCTGCCCATGTAGAGCATGCCTTCGACGCCGTTGATGGATTCCTCCAGCGGCGTGGCCACGGTTTCTGCGATGACCTTGGGGTTGGCGCCCGGGTACTGGGCGCGCACCACCACCGAGGGTGGCACCACCTCGGGGTATTCGGAGATGGGCAGGCCGCGCAGGGCGACCAGGCCGGCGATCAGGATCAGCAGCGAGAGCACGCCCGCGAAGATCGGCCGGTCGATGAAGAATTTCGAGAGATTCATGGTGTTCTTTTCATTCGCGACTTGTTTCATTCGCGGAGATCAGGAGCCGGCCACGGTCACCGGGCTGGCCGGTGTGGTGGCGCGTGCACTCATGGGCACGATCTGGGGCTGCACCACGTCGCCGGGGCGCACGCGCTGCAGGCCGTTGACGACGATGCGTTCGCCCGGCTGCAGGCCGCTGAGCACGGTGCGCAGGCCGTCGACCGAGGCACCCAGCGTGACGGCGCGGTACTCGGTCTTGTCGCCCTCGCCCACCACCAGCACGTACTTCTTGTCCTGGTCGGTGCCGACGGCGCGTTCGCTCACCAGCAGGGTGCGCGCTGTCTGCGGCTGGCCCATGCGGATGCGCGCGAACTGCCCGGGGATGAGGCTGCCGTCCTTGTTGTCGAACACGGCGCGCACGCGCACCGTGCCGCTGCGCGGATCGACCTGGTTGTCGATCAGTTGCAGGTGGCCGGTGTAGGGCGTGTCGCTCGTGGCGGAGGTGCCCATCTGCACCGGGATGCGTTCGACCGCCAGGCGCGCGCCATCACCCGCCAGACCCTTGAGCGCGCCGGTCACGGTTTTTTCGTCGGCGTCGAAGCTGGCGTAGATCGGGCTGACCGACACCAGCGTGGCGAGCACGGGGGCGCCCGGCCCGGCGGCGATCAGGTTGCCCACCGTCACCTCCAGCTGGCCGATGCGCCCGGCCACCGGTGCCCGCACCTGCGTGTAGCCCAGGCTCAGGCGGCTGCTCTGCAGCTGGGCCTGCGCGGCCTGGAGGTTGGCCTCGGCTTCGCGCAGGGCGCTCTCGCGGTCGTCCAGCTCGCGCTGGGCAATGGCCTTGTCTTCCCAGAGCCGGCGGGCACGGGCCTGCTCGTTGCGGGCGTGGGTCACGCGCGCCTGCGCCGCGGTGGTCTGCGCCTGGGCGCGCGCCACCTCGGCTTCATACGGGGCGGGGTCGATCGAGATCAGCAACTGGCCCTTGCGCACCAGCGAGCCTTCGCGGAAATGCGTGGCCTGCACCACGCCCGCGACGCGCGAACGGATGTCCACGCGCTCGACCGCCTCGAGCCGACCCGAGAACTCGTCCCAGGCGGCGATGTCGCTCTCAGTCACGGTGGCCACGGACACCGGCATGGGCGGTGGCGCGGCGGGCGCGGCGCTGGCCTGCGCGGGGGTGGATTCCTGTGCGAGCACGATCACCGCAACGGTGATGGCGGCGAGTGCGGCGGCGGTGGGCCACCAGATGCGGCGCTTGGAAGTGGGCAGTCGGGACATGGTTTTTCCTTTTTGAGGGCGAACGGGGCCGCCCCCGGTGGGTGACCGGGGTGGGCATTTCAGGGGTGGAGGGGAAAGGGGGAGGCCGTCAGGACGGCGGCGGGGGCGTCGCGGCCTGGTAGAAGGCGCGCAGGTGTTCGCGCACTTCGCCAGCGCACGGACAGGCCTCAACGGGCGACTCGCTCAGCGAGTCGGGCCAGCCGGTGGCCGGCTGCAGCACGCCGCCGTGCACGGCAATGCCGGCTTCGCGCAGCCGCTCGGCATAGGCCAGCGCCTCGTCGCGCATCGGGTCGTCATCGCCGGTCAGGATCAGCGTGGGCGGCAGGCCTGCGAGGCGCTGCGCGCGGCACGGCACCGCGTAGGGGTGTTCGGCGTCCATCGGGCCGCGCAGGTACTGCTGCCAGCCGTCCATCCATTTGCAGCACGTGGCCTTGCCCATGGTCTGGCGCAGCGAAGCGGTGGCGTTGCACGGGTCCAGCATGGGCGCGACCAGGATCTGGCCGGCCAGTGGCGGGTGGGCGCGGTCGCGCACCATCATCGCCACCGCCGCGGCGATGTTGCCGCCGGCTTCCTCCCCCGCCACGAACAGGGGTGCGTCCTTGCCGGCGAGGCGGGTGCGCTGCTTGTACAGCCACTCCAGCGCCGTGTAACCGGCCTCCACCGCATCCGGGAAGCGGTGCGCGGGCGCCAGCGGATACGCCAGCGAGGCCACCACCGCGCCCGAACGGGCCAGCAGCTCGGCCAGGCAGGCGCCGCTGTCCAGGTCGCCCGAGACGAAGGCGCCACCGTGGAAGTGCAGCACCAGCGGCACCGCATGGCCGCGCGGCTTCCTGCCCCAGACGCGCAGTTCCAGCGCGGGCGTGCCCGGTACCGACAGCGTCTGCGTCGGCGCCAACGGGATGGAGGTGGCGGTAGTTGAAACCATGGACTGGACTATAGGCATACCTTCTTTGCGGATAAAGCCACCTGCAACCCATTGTCTGTTTCCATTGCATGAACAATCCGCCCACAAAGCAGCACATCAAGGGCAGAGGGAATGGACCAGATTCAGTCGATACGTGTATTTGCGCGGGTGGTGGAGGCCGGTACCTTCACCAAGGCGGCGGAGTCGCTGGATCTGCCCAAGGGCACAGTGACCAAGCTGGTGCAGCACCTGGAGTCGCGCCTGAAGGTCAAGCTGCTCAACCGCACCACGCGGCGCGTGACCGTCACGCCCGATGGCGCGGCCTACTACGAGCGCACGGTGCGCGTGCTCAACGACCTGGACGACATCGAAGCCAGCATGACCAACGCGCAGGCCAGCCCCAGCGGGCGCCTGCGGGTGGACGTGGGCACCTCGGTGGCGCGCGAGATCATCATCCCCGCGCTGAGCGACTTCTACCGCCGCTTCCCCGACATCCAGCTCGACCTGGGCGTGACCGACCGCTCGGTGGACCTCATCGCCGACAACGTGGACTGCGTGATCCGAGGGGGTGAACTGCTGGACCAGTCGCTCGTGGCCCGGCGCGTTGCCAACGTGGCACTGGTGGCCGTGGCCTCGCCGGCCTACGTCCAGGCGCACGGCACGCCCACCCACCCGGAGCAGCTGGAGAGCGGGCACACGATGGTGAACTACTTCTCCACCCGCAACGGGCGCCCGTTCCCGAACGTGTTCGAGAAGGACGGCCAGACCGTGGAAGTCGCTGGCCGCTACCGGCTTTCGGTGAACGAGAGCAACGCCATGACCGCCGCCGCGCTGGCCGGCCTGGGCGTCGCGCAGATGGCCACGTTCACGGCCCTGCCGCTGATCGAACGCGGCGAACTGGTGCGGGTGCTGCCCGACTGGAAGTGCGAGACGATCCCGCTGTACGTGGTGTACCCGCCGAACCGGCACCTCAGCGCCAAGGTGCGCGCCTTCGTGGAATGGGTCGCGGACCTGTTTGCAAGGCACCCGCAGATCGCGCGGTGAAGGCGGCCGCGGCGGGGTGATTCACACGACCCGCGCGGCCCGCAATTCCTCAAGTTCCGCCACATCCACGCCGAGCCGGCCATACACCGCCGCGTTGTCCTGCCCGGTGGCGGGCCCGATGCAGGGCTGCGGCGCCACGCGGCCCACGAAGCGCGGCACCACGGCGGGCGCGGGGATCGAACCCAGTTCGGGGTCCGGCAGCTCGATGAACGCACCACGCGCCTGGAAGTGGGGATCCTGCACGGCGTCGGCGATGGAGTAGATCTTGCTGAAGGGCACGTCGGCGGCGTCGAGCCGGCCGGACAGCGAGGCCAGTGATTCGCTGGCACACCAGGCGGCCAGGATGTCGTCGATGGCGGCCAGGTGGCGCGTGCGCTCCACGTTGGTGTGAAAGCGCGGGTCGCAGGCGAGCTCGGGCCGCCCCATGGCCTGACACAGGCGCACGAAGATCGGGTCCGAAGACCCCACCAGGGTGATCCATGCGCCGTCGGCCGTCTGGTACACGTTCGAGGGCGCCGTGTACCCGGCGCGCGAGCCGGTTCTTTCGCGCGCCACGCCGGAGAACCGGTACTCGGCGGCCAGCGGGTCCAGCAACCGCAACAGGGCTTCGGTGGCGGACAGGTCGATTTCCACGCCCTTCTGCTCTTGCAGCGGCTTCGCATTGCGCTCGGCCAGCGCGGTGGCGATGGCGAACGCACCGAACAGGCCCGCGATGGCGTCGCCCAGCGGATAGTTCATGTGCTGCGGCGGGCCATCGGCCTCGCCGCTCAGGTGGGCAAAGCCGCTCATGGCTTCGAAGATGCGCGCAAAGCCAGGCTTGCGCGCGGAGGGCCCGGTCTGGCCGAAGCCCGTGAGCCGCAGCACGATCAGCCGCGGATTGCACCGGTGCAGGGTCGGCAGGTCCAGCCCCCAGTTGTCCAGCGTGCCGGTGCGGAAGTTCTCCACCAGCACGTCGAAGCCCTCGATCAGCTTGAGGAACAGCTCGCGTCCCCCAGCCTGGCGCACGTCGAGCGAGATGCCCTGCTTGCCCCGGTTGGCCGTCTTCCAGAACAACGCATGCCCTTCGTGCACCGGCGCCAGCCCGCGCAGCGCGTCGTTGCCCTGGGGCAGCTCCAGCTTCACCACCTCGGCGCCCATGTCGCCGCACAGCGTGGCGGAAAACGGCGCGGCCAGCACCGTGGCCATGTCCAGGATGCGCACGCCCTGCAGCGGATAGCCTTGTGTGTTCATGCTGTCACTGTGTCTTAAGGTCCAGGGTCTTGAGCACCGGGTCCCAGACTTTGCGGTCGGCCTTCACGCGCTCGTCGAACGCGGCCAGGCTGGGGTTGAGCGTGGACGCACCCAGTCGGCCCAGCTTCTCCCTGAGCGCGGGCGAAGCCAGCGCCTTCGTCAGCGCCGCGTTGAGCTTGTTGACGACGGCCTGCGGTGTCCCCTTGGGCGCGACCAGGCCCATCCAGAGGCCGGCGTCCAGCCCGGGCAGGCCCAGTTCGGCAAAGGTGGGCACGTCAGCGGCGGCGGCCGAACGCGTCTTGCCGGTCTGCGCGAGGATGCGGATCTGGCCACTCTGCATGTAGGGCAGCGTTCCGCCCAGGTTGTTGCACATCACCGGGATGTGGCCCGCCATCAGGTCGTTCACCGCAGGCGCATTGCCCTTGTAGGGCACGTGCTGCAACTTGATCTTGACCTGGTGGTTGATCATTTCGCACACCAGGTGCGATGGCGTGGCCACGCCAGCGGAGCCAAAGATCATGGAGCCGGGTTTGGCGCGATCAGCGGCCACCAGTTCGTCCAGCGACTTGTAAGGCGTTCTGGCGTTGACGGCGATCACGTTGGGCAGATCGGCCACCAGGCCGACGCCGACGAAGTCGTCCAGCGGATGCCACTTGAGCTCCTTGTGCACATGGGGCAGGAACACGTTGGTGAGGCCGGCCATCAGGATGGTGTAGCCGTCGGGATCGGACTTGGCGACAAGCTCCGAGCCAATCAGGCTGCCGGCGCCCGGCTTGTTCTCGACCACGATGTTCTGGCCCAGCGCAGCACCCAGCTCCACCGCCAGCGCACGCGTCACGAGGTCGGTGCTGCCGGCGGCGGCGAAGGGCACGACGATCCTGACGACCCGATCGGGGTATTCCGCGAGTGCCGCGGTGGAACACAGACCGATCATCAGCGCGAGTGCGCCGCGGCGCAGGGTTGGGAAAAGTTTCATGGGTTGTCTCCTGGGGTGGATTGAAGAAGCCGGCGTCCGAGCGTGGCGCGGTGCAGCTCGGAAGCGCCGTCGTAAATGCGGAACGGTCGCAGTTCGCGCAGGATGAGTGCCACAGGGGCGTCTTCGGACATGCCCAGCGCGCCCATCAGTTGCGCGGCGCTGTCGGCCACCTGATACAGCGCTTCGGACACGAACACCTTGGTCATGGCCGATTCGGTCTTCACCGACAGGCCAGCGTCCATGCGTGCCGCGCAATCCAGCGTCATCAGGCGGCAAGCATGCAACTTCATGTGGCAGTCGGCCACCATGGCCTGCACCTGCTGCAGGTCGGCCAGACGCTGGCCGAACGAGTGGCGCTGCTTCACGTAGTCCTGCGCCAGCTCCAGGGCGCGGCGCGCGCGCCCGGTCAGGCGCATGCAATGCGACAGGCGCGCCGGCTCCAGGCGCTGCTGTGCATAGACGAAGCCCTTGCCGACCTCGCCCAGCACGGCGTCGTGCGCGACCTCGCAGTGCTCGAACAGGATCTCGCCATGGCCACCGATGGCATAAGGGTCGATAGCCGGAATGGACCGCACGAGCCTGAAGCCAGGGTGGGAGGTCTCGACGATGAATTGCGTGGGACCTTCGTCCGTCTGCGCCAGCACGATCGCGAACCTCGCACCCACCGCACCCGTGATGAACCACTTGTGGCCCGCAATCGTCCATCCGCCAGGCGTTCGCACGGCCCGGGTCTGCAGCATGGAAGGGTCCGAGCCCGCACCGGGCGCGGGCTCGGTCATGGCAAAGCAGGAACGGATCTGGCCTGCGGCCAGCGGCTCCAGGTACCGGCGTTGTTGCGCGGCAGTGCCCTGGCTCAACAGGCTGATCATGTTCGGCTGGTCCGGCGCGGCGCAGTTCATGGCGCCGGGGCCCAGGTGGCTGCGCCCGGCCTCCTCCAGCACCACGGCGCGCTGCACCCATGTCAGCCCCAGACCCCCGTGCTCTCGCGGCAGCTGTGGCAGGTACAGACGCTGCGCCTGCGCCACCGGCCGCAGAACCGCCAGCGCGGCGTCCATGGCCTCGGGGTTGTGCACCTGCGCGCGGTCCTCCAGCGCGATGGCGTGCCGATCCACGAAGTCCCGAGTGCGCCGGCGCAGATCAGCGATGGCCGGGTCGCGCTCCACGTCCAGCAGATTCATTGCGCCGCCCCTGCCCGTTCGCGCAGCGCCAGTTTGGCGATGTTCAGCTGGTGAATCTGGCTGGTGCCCTCGTACAGACGGAACAGCCGCACGTCGCGGTAGTAGCGCTCGATCGGGCTGAAATCGGCGATGTAGCCCGAACCTCCGAACATCTGCACGCAGCGGTCCGCCACGCGGCCGCACATCTCCGACGCGAAGTACTTGCACATTGACGCGGTGAGCGCGACGTCTTCCCCGCGGTCGCGCGCGCGCGCGGCGTCCAGGATCATCGAGCGCGCGGCATAGATTTCCGTGCGGCAGTCGGCGATCATCCCCTGCACCAGCTGGAAACTGGAGACGGCCTGGCCGAACTGCTGGCGCTGGCTGGCATGCGCCATGGCCAGGTCCAGCATGCGGATGGCAGGCCCGGTGCACAGCGCCGCCAGGTGCATGCGCTGCTTGTTCAGCACCTTCATCACGGTCTGGAAGCCCACGCCCTCGCGTCCGCCAATGATGTGACTGGCCGGCACGCGGCAGTCCTCGAAATGCACGTCGGAAACCGGCGAGCCCGCCTGGCCCATCTTGCGGTAGGGCGCCCCGGTGCGCAGGCCCTCACCCCTCTCCACGAAGAAGGCCGTGAGGCCGTTGTTGCCGCGCGTACCGTCCTGCGTGCGGGCGATCACGGTGAACACATCGGCCAGCGGCGCATTGGTGATGAAGCGCTTGGTGCCATTGAGGACGAAGTGCTCGCCCTCGCGACGCGCGGTGGTCTGGATGTTGGTGGCCTCGGACCCGGCGTCGGGCTCCGTGAGCGCCAGGCAGCCCGTGAGTTCTCCGCGCGCCATGCGCGGGAGCCACCGACTCTTCTGTTCTTCCGTGCCGTCGGCCACCAGGGCCTCGGAGCCGATGCCGGTGTTGGTGCCCACCCGGGCGCGCAGCGCCACGGAAGCCTGGGACAGCTCCATGGCGCAGAGCACGAGCTCTTCCGCCGTGAGACCCAGGCCACCATAGGCTTCAGGAATGCTCCAGCCGAAGTAGCCTTTTCGCCGCAGTTCATCGACCAGCTCTTCGGGTATTTCACCGGTGCGGTCGATCTGGTCCTCCAGCGGGTGCCAGCGCTCGCGCACGAAGCTGCGGATGTCTGCGATGAGGGCATTCAGTGAGTGGGTGTCTCGGATCATGGTGTCGCAATGTAGGTGTGGCACCATGCGAAGATGAACTGCAGTTCCATATATTGGAACTGCGATGCGGTCTCGACCCCACCCACCGGACAATGCGACCCGCCATGCGAACATCCCGCGCCATGTACCAGATCAAGGACCAGAAGGGCCTGCGCCTGGTGCGCGAGACGGATCCCGACTTCTCCGGCACCCTGGCCAAGGGGCTGATGATCCTGCAGTGTTTCGTGCAGGACCCGCGGGCCCATGCCAACAGCGAATTCGCCGAGCGCCTGGGCATCCCCCGTTCGACGGTGAGCCGCCTGTGCCGCACCTTGCAGGCGCTGGGCTATCTGGACCACGACGACCGGCTGGACCGCTATTTCATCGGCCCCGCGGCCGTGGCCCTGGGCTATCCCTACGTCATTCAGACGCCGCTGCTCGCGCAGCTGCGCCCGGCCATGCAGCAGATGGCGGACCGCTTCGAAGGCGCGGTGTCCGTCGGCGTGACCATGGACCTGGACGTGGTCTACGTCGAAACCAATGCGCACCTGCACGGCACACTCAAGCGCCCTGGCGTCGGTGCGGTGCGCGGCATCGTGGAGACCGCCATGGGCCGCGCCTGGCTGGCACAGCACACGGCGTCGGAACGCAACGCCTTTCTGGCCCATGCGCGACGCGCACGCCCCGACGAATACACGCGCAGCACGGAAGGACTCAAGGACAGCCTGAGCAACTACACCAAGCGCGGCTTCGCCATCAACATGGGCGACGCGGGCCTGGGTGTCCTGGCGGTGGGCGTTGCATCGAACATCCGCTATGGGTCCAGGCGCTTGCTGTTCAACTGCGCGGTGCCGGGCTACCGGGCCAAGCCCGCCGATCTGCTGAAGACGATCGGGCCGGCCATGGTGGAGTTCGTGCGGCTGGCCGACCGGCAGGTGGGCATGCGCTGAACTTCAGCGCCTTGCAGGTCGCTGCGCCACCCCGGATGCCCGGGTGCCTCACTGCAATGAAAGACGCAACTGCAACGTGCCATCGGCGTTGCCGTACAGGTGGAATCCCATCTGGCGCGCCAGGCCCACCATGCCATGGTTGGTCTCCAGGCACGAGCCCACCAGCTCGCGCGTGCCGCGCGCGCGCAGGTGCCCGATCAGTGTGCCGAGCAGGGACCACCCCAGGCCGCGACCCTGCCAGTCGCCGGCCACCTGCACGGCGAACTCGGCGGTGTCGTTGTCGGGGTCGCACACCGCCCGAGCTTCGCCGCACAGGGTGTCACCGGACAGCGCCACGAAGGCCATCTCGCGCTCGTAGTCGATCTGGCAATAGCGGGCCAGCTCGCTGGTCGGCACCTCGCGGCGCGTGAAGAAGAAGCGCAGGCGCAGGTCTTCGGGGGAGCAGTTTTCGTAGAAGCGCGCAAGCCGTTCGCCGTCGTCCGGGCGGATGGGTCGCACGCGCAGCGTCTCGCCGCCGATGGCCAGGTCCGATTCGAGGCCAGACGGATAGGGGCGCAGTGCCAGGTGCGAGCCTTCGCGCGTGGGCTCGGCGTGGCGCACGCGCACGCGCGCGTCCAGCGCGATGGCGCCCTGCTCGTCCACGAGCAGCGGGTTGATGTCGAGCTCGGCCACGGGTGCGAGGTCGCTCGCGAGCTGGCTCAGGCGCAGCAGCACGTCCACGATCGCGTCCTCGCTGGCTGGCGGGCGGCCGCGGTAGCCGTGCAGCAGGCCGGCCACGCGCGTGCGCGCGATCAGCCCGCGTGCCAGCACCGCGTTGAGCGGAGGCAGCGCGATCGCGCGGTCCGCGCGCACCTCCACCGCCGTGCCGCCTTCGCCGAACAGCAGCACCGGCCCGAACACCGGGTCGCTGCCGATGCCGACGATGGTCTCGATGGCGCGCGGGCGCACCGCCATGGCCTGCACGGTGAAGCCGCTCAGCGGTGCATCGGGCTGCGCATTCGCCACGCGTTCGCGCATGCGCAGGGCCTCGGCGCGCAGTTGCGCGGCATCGGCCAGGTTCAGCGCCACGCCACCCACGTCCGACTTGTGCAGGATCGCGGGCGAGACGATCTTGAGCGCTACCGGGTAGCCGATGCGCCCGGCCGCGGCCAGCGCGGCGTCCACGCTGTCCACGCGCTCGGTGGCCACGCACGGGATGCCGTAGGCACCCAGCAGGCGCTTGGCATCGAGTTCGTCGAGCCATTCCTGGCCGCTGGCCAGCGCCGCGTCCACCAGGGCGCGCGCGCCTTCGCGGTCCGGGTAGTCCAGCTCGGCGCGCGACTCGGGCAGCTGCAGCAGGGCGGCCTGCGCGGCATGGTGGTCGCGCAGCTGCAACCACGCCGCCGCGGCGCGCTCGGGCGTGGCGTAGCAGGCGATGCCGTGTTCGCCGAACAGCTCGCGCGCGGCGGCCACGCGCTGGCCACCGAGCCAGCAGGCCAGCACCGGCCGGTCGGCTTCGCGCAGCAGGGGCAGGCAGGCCTGCGCGATCGCGTCGGGCGAGGCGATCGCGGTGGGCGCGTGCATGAACAGGATGCCGTCCACCTCGGGCGCCGCGCGCAGCACGCGCAGGGCATCGAGATAGCGCGCGGGCGGGGCGTCGCCGATGATGTCCACCGGGTTGCCGTGCGACCAGTTCGTCGGCAGGCAGGCGTCGAGCTGCGCGAGCGTGTCGTCCGACAGGGTGGCGAGCTCGCCGCTGCCCAGGGCGTCGACCGCGAGAACGCCGGCGCCGCCGCCGTTGGTAAGCACGGCCAGCCGCGGGCCGCGCCAGTGGCGCACGCGAGAGAGCGTCTGCGCGGCGTCGAACAGGGCTTCGAGCGTGTCCACGCGCAGCATGCCGGCGCGTCGCACGGCGGCGTCGAACACCGCGTCCGATCCGGTCAGCGCTCCGGTGTGCGAGGCCGCCGCGCGCGCGCCATCGGGTCGCCGGCCGGCCTTGACCAGCACCACCGGCTTGTTGCGCGCTGCCGCGCGCGCGGCCGACATGAACTTGCGCGCGTGTTTCACCGACTCGATGTAGAGCAGGATGGCGCGCGTGTGCCCGTCGCTGCCCAGCAGGTCGAGCAGGTCGCCGAAGTCCACGTCGGCGCTGTCGCCCAGCGAGATGAAGTGCGAGAAGCCGATGCCGCGCTCGCTGGCCCAGTCGAGCATGGCCGTGGCGAGCGCGCCCGATTGCGTGACGAAGGCCAGTTCGCCGGGCAGCGCCTGCCCCGGCGCGAAGCTGGCGTTGAGCGCCTGGCCCGGCACCAGGGCGCCGATGCAGTTGGGCCCGAGGATGCGCAGTACGTGGGGGCGCGCCGCGTCGAGCATGGCCTGCTCCAGGCTGCGGCCGTCGGGCGCGCGCCCTTCGCGCAGGCCGGCCGTGAGCACGATGGCCGCGCGCGTGCCCAGGTGGCCGAGCTGCGCCACCAGGCCGGGCACGCTGGGCGCGGGCGTGCAGATGACAGCGAGGTCGGGCGTGCCGGGCAGCGCGTCCACGCTGGCGTGCACGGTCTGGCCGTCGAGTTCGAACGGCCGGTGGTTCACCGCCCACAGCGGGCCCGCGAAGCCACCCGCGCGCAGGTTGCGCCACACCAGCGCGCCCACGGCGTCGGGCCGTCGGGAAACGCCGATCACCGCCACGGAACGCGGCTGGAACATCCGGTCGAGGTGGCGAACGCTCATGGCGCCACCTCCGCGTCGCCGTGCACATAGGTGCCGGGCGCGGGCACTGCGCGACCATGCACCCGCAAGCCCGCCACGGGCCGCGCCTTCACGCGGCGCGAGGAATGCGTGGCCAGCCACCCCTGCCAGTGGGGCCACCACGAGCCCGCATGCGCCGGTGCGTGCTCGAACCATTGCCAAGGGTCGTCCGGCGCCTGGCGTGGCGCCCACTCGCCCGCGCGGTAGCCCGCCTCCGGGTGCGCCAGCGGGCCGCCGGGCGGGCTCACGATGCCCACGTTGTGGCCGCCCGTGCTCAGCACGAAGCTGGCAGGTGCCTGTACCAGACGCAGGATCTTGTAGACCGAGGTCCAGGGCGAGACGTGGTCGCGCTCCGTGGCCAGCACGTACAGCGGCGCGCGGATCGCGTCCAGGTGGATGGGCTCGTCGCCCACGCGGTAGCGCCCTTCGGCCAGGTCGTTGCGCAGGTACAGGCGGCGCAGGTATTCGCTGTGCATGCGCGCGGGCAGGCGGGTGGCGTCGGCGTTCCAGGCGCGCAGCGGCGTCACGGGTGTGTGCGCGCCCATCAGGTACTCGTGCACGAGTTTGGACCACACCAGGTCCCGGGAGTTGATGAGCTGGAAGGCGCCGGCCATGCGCCGGCCGTCGAGGTAGCCGTGTTCGGCCATCACGTCCTCCAGGAAGGCGATCTGGCTCTCGTCGATGAACAGGCCGAGCTCGCCCGGCTCCTCGAAGTCCACCTGCGCCGCGAGCAGCGACACGCTCTTGAGCACGTGTTCGCCGCGCGCGCCGAGCAGGGCCGCGGCCATGGCCAGCAGCGTGCCGCCCAGGCAGTAGCCGGCCGCGTGCACGCCGGCGCCGGGGCAGCGTTCGCGCACCGCGTCCAGCGCTTGCAGCACGCCGTGTTGCAGGTAGTCGTCCATGCCGAGCGATGCGTCCTCGCTGCCGGGGTTGCGCCAGGAGACCATGAACACGGTATGCCCCTGCGCGACGAGATGGCGCACCAGCGAGTCATCGGGTGTGAGGTCGAGGATGTAGTACTTCATGATCCACGAGGGCACGATCAGCACCGGCTCGCGGTGCACCGTGGGCGTGGCCGGTTCGTACTGGATCAATTCGACCAGGTGGTTGCGCATCACCACCTGGCCGGGCGTGAGCGCGAGTTCGCGACCTGGCGCAAAGGCCTCGACGCCGCGTGCCTTGCCGCCGGTGGCCACGGCCAGCGCGTCGCGCCCCCAGTTCTTCGCGCCGCTGGCGAGATTGGCGCCGCCGGTGCGCAGCGTTTCCTGAAGCACTTGCGGGTTGGTGAGCGGAAAGTTCGAGGGCGAGAACATGTCCAGCCACTGCCGCGCGACGAAGGCCGTGACTTCTTCATGGTGGCGCGAGACGCCGCGCACGCCGTGCGTGGCTTCGGCCCACCACTGCTGCTGCAGCAGGAAGCCCTGGGCCAGCGCGTTGAACGGCAGCTGCCGCCATTCGGGCCGGCTGAAGCGCTTGTCCTGCGGCGCGGGCGTCACGCAGTCGTCGCACGGGCCCTGCGAGACGCGCCAGAGGTAGTGCCACCAGGCCTGCGTCTTGTGCAGCGCGCTGGTGGCCAGTTGCGCCTGCCGCGCGGGCGAGACCAGCAGGTGAAGCCACCAGTCGGTCTGCGCCTGCGCGAGCGCCGCCGGCGACAGGCCGTTGGCCAGGCGGGCGATCCACAGCTTGAGCGGCACGTCGATCGGGGTCGGACCATGGGGTTCGGGTACTTCGTGTCGGGGCATGCCGCCATGATGGGCCACGCGCCGCGCGGGCGCTTGCGCTACATCAAGCGCGCATCGATCGATATGGCCAGGAACGACCCCCGCCAGGCTGCGACGGCGAGCACCTCGACGACGCGGCGTCGCCCGATGAAGTCCGGCGCTGAACGGGTGATCAGGAACCATCCGGTGGCCATGACTGTCTCGCTGGGGGTGAACAGCCCACACAGCAGGTTGCGGGGACCGGCCCGCGGTTGACCTTCGTCAATGCGCGGCCCGGTCATCGCGCCCATCATGAATGGGCGGTTCCCGCTCCCCCATTTCTTCACAGGAAAGGACACGACCATGGCCACCAAACGAACCACCAAGGCCGCGCCGGCGATTGCGGCGCCCACCGAGGCCCTGAGCGCCGCGCTGGACCTGCCACGCCAGCAGATGACGGTGGCGACCGAGAGCGCCTGCGCGATGTTCCATGGTTTCGAAGCCATGCGCCACATCCAGGAGAAGGCGGCGCATGACGCGCTGACCCACTACTCGAACGCGGCGCAACGGCTCAGGGAAGCCAGCGACCCCGCGCAGTTGCTGGAGATCCAGGCCGACCTGATGCGCTTCGACGTCGAAGGCGCCACCCGGTACTGGCAACAGATCGGCGCCGTGGCCGTGGACATGCAGAACGAGCTGATCAGCCGCTTCGGTCATCTGGCCGAGGAGAGTGGTCTGCAGCCCGCCGTGGCTTCCACCGACAGCATGCAGGCGCTCGCAAGCCAATGGATGAATTTCTTCAAGAGCAACGCGCGCTCCGAGGCGTCGTGAACCACTGAATGACCGAAAAGGGCGCGCCCGACATCGGCCCCGTCTGGCACGCACTGCCGGTGGCGCAGGTCTTGCGCCACTTCGACCTGGATGCGCAGCAGGGCCTGTGCGGTGACGAGGCCCTGGCCCGGCAGGCCCGGCATGGCCCGAACGCCTTGCCCGAGGCGCCCGCGCGTCCGCTGTGGCGCACGTTCGCGCGCCAGTTCAAGAGCCCGCTGATCTACATCCTGCTGGTGGCTGCGGTGCTGGCCGGAGGACTGGGGCACCTGGGCGACGCACTGGTCATCCTGGCGGTGGTGCTGATCAATGCGCTGATCGGCAGCTTCCAGGAAGGGCGGGCCGAACGCTCGATGGCGGCGCTGCGCCGCCTGTCCGCCCTGCATGTGCGCGTGCTGCGCGACGGGGCCGAGCAGTCGATCGAGGCGCGCGAACTGGTGCCGGGCGATCTGGTGCTGCTGGCCGCTGGCGACGCGGTGGTGGCCGACGCGCGTCTGATCGACGCGGCGCAGCTGCAGGTGGCCGAGGCGGCTCTCACCGGTGAGTCGGTGCCGGTGTCCAAGTCCGTGGCCGCCCTGCCCGAGGCCACCACGCTGGCCGATCGCCACTGCATGGTGTATTCGGGCACCCATGTGACCGCCGGACGGGCGCGCGCGGTCGTGGTGGCCACGGGCATGCATACCGAGGTGGGCCGCATCGCCGGCCTGACCGAGCATGCCGAGGAACCGAGGACGCCGCTGGAGCTGCGCCTGGAGGGTTTCGGCCGCGCCCTGGTGGGGGTGGCACTGGGCCTGTTCGTTCTGGTGGTGCTGCTGGGCCTGTGGCGCGAGCTGCCGCTGTCCGAGGTCCTGATGGTGGCCATCAGCCAGATGGTCTCCATGGTGCCCGAGGGCCTGCCGGTGGCGATGACGATCGCGCTGGCCGTGGGCATGCAGCGCATGGCCGAGCGCGGCGCCATCATCCGGCGCCTGTCGGCCGTGGAAACGCTGGGCTCCACCACCGTGATCTGCAGCGACAAGACCGGCACGCTCACGCGCAACGAGATGACGGCAGTGGTGCTGTGGCTGCCCGGCGGCCGCGAGATCACCGTGGGCGGCATTGGCTACGTGCCAGAGGGAGAACTGGCCGAGGCGGGCAGGCCCGCGGCCCTCACCGACACCGCGCTGCGCGACCTGTGCGTGGCCGCCGCGCTGTGCAACGACGCGCAACTGCTGCCGCCCGAGGACGAGCGCACGGACTGGACGGTGCTGGGTGACCCGACCGAAGGCGCGCTGCTGGTGCTGGCCCGCAAGGCGGGGTTCGCCATCGACGCCCTGCGCCAGGACGCGCCGCGCGAGGCCGAGCTGCCTTTTGATTCGGACACCAAGCTGATGGCCACCCGCCATCGCATGGCGAGCGCACCGCGCCGCGTGTGGATGAAGGGCGCGCCCGAGTCCGTGCTGCGGCTGTGCGCGGCAGAAGGCGGCGCGGGACTGCGGGCCGCCCGCGAAGCCGCCGAGGCCATGGCCGCGCGGGCGCTGCGCGTGCTGGCCTTCGCCGCGGTGGACGACGACGCGCTCGATGCGGCGGCAGGCTTCGACGCACTGGCCGGCCGCGCGCGGCTGCTCGGCCTGATTGGCCAGATCGACCCGCCGCGCGAGGAGGTCAGGCGCTCGGTCGCGGAATGCCGGGACGCAGGCATTCGCCCGATCATGGTCACCGGCGACCACAAACTCACGGGCCTGGCGATCGCGCGCGCGCTGGGCATTGCCGACGACGGCCAGGGCGGTGGCGCGTGCCGCGCCGTGGACGGCCCCGAACTCGAGCGCATGGGCGAAGCCGATCTGCGCGAGGAACTGCCCGGCATCGCGGTGTTCGCACGCGTGCAGCCGGCGCAGAAGCTGCGCATCGTCGAGGCGCTGCAGGCCCGCGGAGAGGTGGTGGCCATGACAGGCGATGGCGTCAACGACGCGCCGGCGCTGGCGCGCGCCGATGTCGGCGTGGCCATGGGCATCACCGGCACCGAGGTGGCCAAGAGCGCGGCCCGGATCGTGATCACCGATGACAACTTCGCCACCATCGTCAGCGCGGTCGAACAGGGCCGCGTGGTCTACGCCAACCTCAAGAAGGTGATCCTGTACCTGCTGGCCACTTCGCTGGCCGAGGTACTGGTGCTGCTGCTGGCGCTGGTAGGCGGTTTCCCGCTGCCGCTGGCGGCGGTGCAGATCCTGTGGATCAACCTCGTCACCGAGGGCACGGTGACGGTGAACCTGGTGATGGACCCGGCCGACGGCGACGAGATGAAACGCGCGCCGGTGCCGCGCGACGATTGGCTGCTCAGCGCGGAGCTGCTGCGGCGCGTGGCGCTGATGACGCCACTGATCGCGGCCGTGACGTTCGGCTGGTTCGCCTGGCGGCTGGACCAGGGCGTGGCGCTGGAGATCGTGCGCACCGAGACCTTCACCGTGCTGGCCATGTGCCAGTGGTTCAACGTGCTCAACTGCCAGTCCGCCACGCGATCGAGCCTGCAGCTGGGCATCCTGCGCAACCGCTGGCTGCTGGGCGGGTTGTCGCTGTCGATGCTGCTGCAGGCGCTGGTGCTGTACGTGCCTCCGATGAACACGCTGTTCCACACCGTGCCGCTGCCGCTGGACACGCTGATGTCGTTGCTGCTGCTGGCGAGCACCGTGCTCTGGGCCGAAGAGGTGCGCAAGCTCTGGGTGCGCGCGGCGCACGGAGACCGGGCATGACGGGTGCCTGGCTGGTGCTCCAGTTCACGGTCTGCGCCGCGCTGATCGCGCGCGCGGGCTATGTGCTCAGCCGCAGCGCCGACGCCCTCGCCGACACCTACGGCTGGGGACGCGGCTGGGTCGGCGTGGCGCTGCTGGCCACGGTCACCTCCTTGCCCGAACTGGCCTCGGGCATCAGCGCGGTCAGCCTGGTGGGCGCGCCCAACCTCGCCGTGGGCAATGCGCTCGGGGCCTGTGTCGTCAACCTGCTGTTCCTCGTGGCCGTCGATGCCCTGCAGCGCGACCAGCCGATGTACGGCGAAGCCAGCGCGACGCACCTGCTGTCGGCCGGCTTCGGCGTGGTGATGCTGGGTTTCGTCGCCCTGAGCCTGCTCACCGGCGCGCGCGCGCCGGCGGTTCTGCACGTCGGGGTGTACAGCCCCTTGCTGCTGGCGCTGTACCTGCTGGCACTCAAGGGCGTGCACGGGCACGAGCGCCAGGCCATGGCCGATGCCCCGGCGGCGTTCGCGCCCGCCCCGCCCGCCCTTGCGCAACAGACCCGGCGCCACTGGCGCACATTCGGCCTGGCCGCGCTGGTGGTGCTGGCGGCGGGCACCTGGTTGCCGCAGGTGGCCGACGAACTGGCGCAGGCGATGGGGTTGTCGCGCAGCTTCGTCGGCACCGTGCTCATGGCCGTCGTCACCACCCTGCCCGAAATGGCCGTGACGCTGGGCGCACTGCGGCTCGGGGCGCTGGACATGGCCATCGGCAACCTGCTGGGCAGCAATTTGTTCAACGTCGCCATCCTGGCGGTCGACGACGCCTTCCACGTGCGCGGCCCCCTGCTGGCCGACGCGGCGCCCGTGCACGCCGGCACTGCGGTGACGGCACTGGTGATGACGGGCCTGGTCATCATCGGCCTGGTCATGCGGCCCAAGGGACGCGCCTTGCGCGTGCTCAGCTGGGTAAGCCTGGGGCTGGTGGCGACGTATGTCGTGAACGCGGCGCTGGTCTATCTGGGAGGGGTATGAGCCAGGAAAATCCTGTTTCAAATCAATGACCTATGGAAATTCCCATCGAACCACCCGTCGGAAAAGCCTGCAGGAACGTCAAGCTCCGGCGGTTTTCAAAGCCGCCCGAGCCCAATTCCGCAGACCCAGAAGGCCATGGAACTTCCGTCTTAGCACTCACTCCCAGAGAGTGCTAACATTTCTGCCGAACTTCCTGAGGAGGGTTGAACATGTCCCACACACTTGCCCCCGTTGCCACCGCCGCCTCCGGCTCGCTCGCCGTGGCGAACCCCTGGGCGCTGGTGCCGCCCCTGGGCAACCTGGACGCCTACATTTCCGCGGTCAACCGCCTGCCGCTGCTCACGCTGGAGCAGGAGCAGCAGGCCGCGCGCCGCCTGCGCGACGACAACGACCTGGACGCCGCTGGTCAGCTGGTCATGTCGCACCTGCGCCTGGTCGTGTCGATTTCCCGCCAGTACCTGGGCTACGGCCTGCCCCACGGCGACCTGATCCAGGAAGGCAACGTCGGCCTGATGAAGGCCGTCAAGCGCTTCGACCCGGACCAGGGTGTGCGCCTGGTGAGCTACGCCATGCACTGGATCAAGGCCGAGATCCATGAGTACATCCTGAAGAACTGGCGCATGGTCAAGCTGGCCACGACCAAGGCACAGCGCAAGCTGTTCTTCAACCTGCGCTCGCGCAAGCAGGGCTTTCGCGCCGATGCGCTGGACGGCGACACCCACCGCGAGGTGCTGTCCGACAACGAGGTGAGCGTGATGGCACGCGAGCTCAACGTGAAGCCGGAAGAAGTGCGCGAGATGGAAACGCGCCTCTCGGGCGGTGATGTGGTGCTGGACCCGTCCCCGGGCGACGACGGTGAAGACCGCTTCGGCCCGATTGCCTACCTGGCCGACGCCACCCACGAGCCAACCGCGATGCTGGAGTCGGCGCAGCGCGACCGCCTGGCCACCGAGGGCGTGGCCCAGGCCATGAACGAGCTCGATGAGCGCTCGCGCCGCATCGTGAGCGAGCGCTGGCTCAAGGTGAACGACGACGGATCCGGCGGCATGACGCTGCACGAGCTGGCGGCCGTGTACGGCGTGAGCGCTGAACGGGTGCGACAGATCGAGGTGGCGGCCATGAAGAAGATGCGCAAGGCCTTGAGCGAATTCGCCTGAGCCCGCCCCCCGCCCAAGCCCGGCCAGGCCTCGCGTCTGTCCGGGCTTTTTTGCGCCAGATCAATCGACGGCGTCGAACGGGTTGACCCCCTTCGCCCGGGCCTGCAGGATGGGGCGCAGGCCAGCCAAAGCCCTGGCTGGCCACCCACCACCTCGGGGGATCCGGCCTTGATCAACAGGATGGTTCTGTGGAGTGCGCTGTACCTGGCTCTGTTGCTGCTGCCAGTGGCATTGAGCGTGCTGGCCGCGCGCGCGGCAGGCCTTGAACCGCGGCCCTGGTTGGACGATTGGGCGTCCGGCCTGGCCATGATCGGATTCAGCGGGGTGCTGCTGTCATTCTTTCTGCTGGGTCGCTTCAAGCCCCTGTCGGGCTGGCTGGGCAGCGACCTGCTGATGCAGACACACCAGTGGTTTGCGCGCACCTTCGTGCTGCTGCTGGTACTGCACCCCTTCTTCTACACCTTGTGGCGCGCGCCACCCGGGCCGGTGGACACCAGCGCGGCGCAGGCCTTGCGCATAGGCGGTGGCGATTGGGGCCTGGCCACCGGCCTGCTGGCACTGGGCGCTTTGCTGTTGCTGGTGGCGACGGCGGTCTGGCGGCAGCGCAGCGGCATCCGCCATGAGACCTGGCGCCTGCTGCACAGTGCGCTGGCCCTGGCGGTGCTCGGCCTGGGGCTGCACCACACGCTGGTCTCCGGTCGCTATGCGCAACTGGACGCGGTGGCCCTGTTCTGGTGGATCCTGGCGAGTCTGGCGCTGGTGTCGTGGTTGTGGGTCTATCTGGCGCGGCCGCTCTGGCAGGGCGCGCGCCCGTACCGCATCGAGAAGCTGCAGCGCTGCGCCGAGAAGATCTGGCTGCTGGAGGCGACGCCATGCGGCCCGTGGCCGGCGCGTTTTCGGGCCGGTCAGTTCGCCTGGATCAAGCTGCGCCAGCGCTGGCCCCATCGCGACAACCCGTTTTCCATCTGCAACGCGCCCGATGCCCGGGGCACGCTGACCTTCCTGATCAAGGAGGCCGGCGACATGACGCGGGCATTGCCGCGCAGCCGCCTGGGCGATGCCCTTTACTTCGACGGCCCGCATGGCCGCTTTGAGGTGCCCACCGATGCACCGGCCGTCGTGATGCACGCCGGCGGCATCGGCGTGGCGCCGTTCGTGGGCCTGCTGGCGGACGCGGTGGCGCGACGGGACGCCCGCCCGATCCGCCTGATCTACGCCGACACGCACCCGCGCCAGATGGTGGATGTGGAGGCGCTCACCGGCGTCGGTGCGCTGGCCGATTTTGCGATCGTGCCCATGGTGCAGGAGCCCGACGCCGACTGGCAGGGTCTGCGCGGGCGGCTGGATGCCGCCGGTCTTGCCCTGGCGCTGCAGCACCCCGACGTGGCCCCGCTGGTGGATTCGGCCTGCCACCTCATCTGCGGGCCCGAGCCCATGATGGACGCGGTGGAGACCGCATTGACGGCGCGCGGCACGCCCGCGGAGCGCATCGTCTCGGAGCACTTCCAGTACGACTTTGAAGGCAGCTCACCACTGGCGCGGCGGCGGCGGCACCACTGGTGGCTGATGTCGGGGTTCACCCTGGCGGGACTGGCGCTGGCCCTGCTGTGGCGTTGACGCTCAGTGCTCCCGGCGCAGCGCGGGGAACAGGATCACGTCGCGGATGCTCGGGCTGTCGGTCAGCAGCATCATGAGGCGGTCGATGCCGATGCCGCAGCCGCCGGCCGGGGGCATGCCGTACTCGAGCGCGCGGATGTAGTCCGCATCGAAGAACATGGCTTCTTCGTCGCCACCATCCTTGGCTGAAGCCTGGGCCTGGAAGCGCGCGGCCTGGTCCTCGGCGTCGTTGAGCTCGGAGAAAGCGTTGCCGAACTCGCGGCCGGTGATGTAGAGCTCGAAGCGCTCGGTCACCGCAGGGTTCGCGTCGTTCGCGCGCGCCAGCGGCGAGATCTCGGTCGGGTGGTCCATGATGAAGGTCGGATTCCAGAGCTTGTCCTCGACCTTCTCCTCGAAGTACAGCACCTGCAGGCTCGGCAGGCTGCGCGTGGAAAGCTGGTGCTTCTCTTCGCTCATACCCAGCTTTTTCAGCTGGGCCTGCAGCCAGGCGGCGTCGTCCACGCTGTCGCCGGCGTCGGTGTACTTCACGATCGCTTCGCGGATCGTCAGGCGTTCGAACGGCGAGTCCACGTCCACCGGCTGGCCCTGGTAGGTCAGCGGCTCGTCACCGCGCACTTGTTTGACCACGTGGCGAATCAGCTGCTCGTTGAAGTCCATCAGATCCTGGTAGTTCCAGTACGCCGCGTAGAACTCCATCATGGTGAATTCGGGGTTGTGCCGCACGCTGATGCCTTCGTTGCGGAAGTTGCGGTTGATCTCGAACACGCGATCAAACCCGCCCACCAGCAGGCGCTTCAGGTACAGCTCGGGCGCGATGCGCAGGAACATTTCCTGGTCGAGCGCGTTGTGGTGCGTCTTGAAGGGCTTGGCGTTGGCACCACCCGGAATGGGGTGCAGCATCGGCGTCTCGACTTCCAGGAAACCGTGGCCGACCATGAAGTCGCGGATGCTGGACAGGGCCTGGCTGCGCGCGACGAAACGCTTGCGCGCGCCCTCGTCGGTCATCAGGTCCACGTAGCGCTGGCGGTACTTGATCTCCTGGTCGTGGATGCCGTGGAACTTGTCGGGCAGCGGGCGCAGGCTCTTGGTGATGAGGCGGATGCGGTCGGCGTGGATGGTGAGCTCGCCGGTGCGGGTGCGCATGAGCACGCCTTCGGCAGCGACGATATCGCCCAGGTCCCAGTGCTTGAAGGTGTTGTGCAGGGCCTCGCCCACGCTGTCGTTGTTCAGGTAGATCTGGATGCGCCCGCCCGAGGGGCCGAAGGACGCGTCCTGCAGCGTGGCGAAGCTGGCCTTGCCCATCACGCGCTTGAGCATCATGCGCCCGGCCACGCTGGCGCGTACCGGCTCGGCTTCCAGGGTTTCCTTCGTGCTCTCGCCAAAGCGGGCGAACAGGTCGGCAGCCTTGTCGGCGGGTTTGAAGTCGTTCGGAAACGCCACGCCCTGCCCCTGTTTCTGGGCCTCACGCAGGGCCTTGAGCTTCTCGCGGCGTTCGGCGATGAGCTGGTTCTGGTCTTGCGCGGGCGCGCCGGCGTCGGGGGTTTGGGCTTGGGTCATGAATGAAAAATGGGTTGGGCACCGAAGTGCGCAACCCATGATTGTAGGTTTTGGAGCACCCCCCGCCGCGCGGCCGCGCGCCCCCCCTCCAGGGGGGCGCACCCTGGGACCGGCGGAGCCGGTTCCTCGGGTGCCCTGGAAAGCAGCGCCTCGCTTCAGAAAACCCTTCGCGGAGCGAACAGCCCTTGCGCTATTCGCCGAGGTAAGCGGCCCGCACTTTCGGGTCGTCGAGCATGTCGCGGCCGTTGCCGGTCATGATGATTTCGCCCGAATCCATCACGTAGCCGCGGTCGGCGATCTGCAGCGCGCGGCGGGCGTTCTGCTCCACCAGCAGGATGGTCACTCCCTGCTGGGACACATCGCGCACCACCTCGAAGATCTTGTCGACCATGATGGGCGAGAGGCCCATGGAAGGTTCGTCGAGCAGCAGCACCTTGGGCTGGCTCATCAGCGCGCGCGCCATGGCGAGCATCTGCTGCTCGCCGCCGCTCATGGTGCCGGCGAGCTGGTCCTTGCGCTCCTTGAGGCGCGGGAAGATGCCGAACATGCGTTCGATGTCCTGCGCGATGCCACCCTTGTCGTTGCGGATGTAGGCGCCCATCTGCAGGTTCTCGGTGATGGACATGCGGGTGAACACGCCGCGGCCTTCCGGCACCATGGCCAGGCCCTGCCTGACCAGGTCCCAGGCGCCCTTGCCCTTGATGCTCTGGCCGAGATACTCGATGTTGCCAGCCTCATAGCCGAGCGAGCCGGTGATCGCCTTCATGGTGGTGGTCTTGCCCGCACCGTTGGAGCCGATGAGCGAGATCAACTCGCCTTCGCGAACTTCGAGATCAATGCCCTTGACGGCCTTGATGCCGCCATACGCGACCTTCAGACCACTGACTTTGAGAAGTGTGTTTGCCATTTGCGTCAATCCTTGGTCAGTGGCCGCCGGTGCCGAGGTAGGCCTCGATCACCTTGGGGTCCTTCTGCACGTCGACCGGCGTACCGGAAGACAGCTGCTTGCCATAGTCGAGCACGGTGACCCGGTCGCACAGGCCCATCACCAGCTTCACGTCGTGTTCGATCAGCAGGATGGTGCGGTTGTCCTTGCGGATGCGGTCGATCAGCTCGCGCAGCAGCACCTTCTCGGTGGCGTTCATGCCGGCGGCGGGCTCGTCCAGCGCGATCAGCAGCGGGTCGGTGGCCAGGGCGCGGGCAATTTCCAGCCGGCGCTGGTCGCCATAGCTCAGTGTGCGCGACTTGTAGTCGGCGAACTTCTCGATGCCGACGTAGGCCAGCAGTTCACGCGCACGACTGGCGATGGCGGCCTCCTCGCGCTTGAATCCTGGCGTGCGCAGCACCGCGCCGATCAGGCCGGAGTGTGTGCGCACGTGGCGCCCGACCATCACGTTCTCCAGCGCCGTCATTTCGGCGAACAGCCGGATGTTCTGGAATGTGCGGGCAATGCCGGCCTTGGCCACTTCGTGCACCGCGCTGGGCGTGTAGGGCTTGCCCGCGAGTTCGAACGAACCGCTGTCGGGCGTGTACAGACCGGTCAGCACGTTGAAGAAGGTGGTCTTGCCCGCACCGTTGGGGCCGATCAGGCCGTAGACCTGGCCGCGCTGGATTTCAATGCCCACGTCGCTCAGGGCCTGCAGGCCACCGAAGCGCTTGGAAACATTCGCTACCTTGAGAATGATGTCGCTCATCTGATGTCTCCCGTCACTTGCTCAAGGACTTGCCGTGCTCGGGCGCAGGCCACAAGCCTTTGGGACGCAACAACATCACGATCACCATGGCCAACGCGATCAGCAACTGGCGCAACACCTCGGGACCAAGGCGGCCCCCGGTCATTTCCCCCAGCGGTCCGGCAACGTGGCGCAGCACCTCGGGCAGTCCGGCGAGCACCAGCGCGCCCAGGATCACACCGGGGATATGGCCAATGCCACCGAGCACGACCATGGCCACCACCATGATCGACTCCATGAGTGCAAAGGACTCGGGTGAGACGAAGCGCTGGAACGACGCGAAAAGCACGCCGGACATGCCACCGAAGGTGGCACCCATGCCAAAGGCCAGCAGCTTCAGGTTGCGGGTGTTCAGGCCCATGGCCTTGGCGGCGATCTCGTCCTCGCGGATGGCCATCCAGGCGCGGCCGATGCGCGAATCCTGCAAGCGGTAGGACAGCACCACGGACAGGATCACGAAGAACAGGAACAGGTAGTAGTACATCGTCACGGGCTGGAAGGTGTAACTCCAGTCACCGATCTCGATCGTCTGGCGCTGTCCCATGTTGATGCCGAACACGGTCAGTGCGTCGATCTGGCTCAATCCTTTGGGGCCGTTGGTGATGTTCAACGGCCGGTCCATGTTGAGCAGGAAGATGCGGATGATCTCGCCGAAGCCCAGCGTGATGATGGCCAGGTAGTCGCCGCGCAGCTTGAGCGTGGGCGCGCCCAGGATCATGCCGACGATCCCCGCAATACCGGCCGCCGCAATCATCACGAGCCAGATGTTCACGTGCACGCCGTCGGGGAACAGGGCGCGGACGGACGCAAAGGTGTCCGCCAGGTGCGGCGAGGCCAGCAGGCCGTAGATGTAGGCGCCCACGGCATAGAAGGCGATGTAGCCCAGATCCAGCAGGCCCGCATAGCCCACCACGATGTTCAGGCCCAGCGCGAGCAGCACATAGAGCAGCGCCAGGTCGATGATGCGGACCCACGAGTTGCTGCCCGTGGCCTGCAGCAGCAAGGGCAGCACCATCAGGGCAACCGCGGCCAGCAGGAAGGTGATGAGTTTTCCGGTTTTGGTGTTCATCATGTCGGTTCTCCTCATCGCTCAGGCGCGGTCCGCCACGCGTTCGCCAAGCAGGCCCGAGGGGCGCAGCGTCAGCACCAGGGCAAGCACGATGAAGGCAAAGATGTCCACATACTGGCTTCCCAGCACGCCACCGGTGAGCTGGCCAAGGTAACCGGCACCGAGCGACTCGATCAGCCCCAGCGCGATGCCGCCGACGACCGCACCGGCCAGGTTGCCGATGCCGCCCATGACGGCCGCCACGAAGGCCTTGAGCCCGGGCATGAAGCCCATGGCGTGCTGCACCGTGCCGTAGTTGGACGCCCACATCACACCAGCGATGGCGGCGAGCATGGCACCAATGATGAAGGTGGCCGAGATGACCACGTCGGGCTTGATGCCCATGAGCGCGGCCACGCGAGGGTTCTCGGCCGTGGCCCGCATGGCGCGGCCCAGATTGGTGCGGTTGACGAGCCACATCAGGAAGCTCAGCGTGATGGCGGTGGTGGCCAGGATGACGACCTGCGTCACCGAAATCACCGCGCCACCCAGCGCGATCGGTTCGCGCGACAGCATCGAGGGATAGGACTTGGGGTTGGGTTCCCAGATGATCATCGCGAAGGTCTGCAGCAACAGAGAGATGCCGATGGCGGTGATCAGGGGCGCGAGCCGGTTCGAGTTGCGCAGAGGCCGATAGGCCAGCTTCTCGATCGAGAAATTCAGGACCGCGCAAATCAGCATGGCAATGACGGTGGCCAGGAACAGCACCAGCCAGGTCGGCAGGCCGGTGGACGCATCCATCATCCAGCCGATGACGGTCCAGCTGGTCAGGGCGCCGACCATCAGCACGTCGCCGTGCGCAAAGTTGATCAGACCGATGATGCCGTACACCATGGTGTACCCAAGGGCCACCAGCGCGTACATGCTGCCCAGCACCAGACCATTGATGATCTGCTGTAGCAAAACTTCCATGAAGATTCTCCGTGTGTGTGACAGGCCGGGGGAACGCTTGTGGCGCGGGCCTGCTTCAACCTAGCAAAAAACCCGCCAGACCTGACCTTGGAACAGGACAGACTGCGGGTTGGTGGACGGATTGTAATGAGGCACTTTTGGGGCCAGCATGCGTGTAAGCCCTTAGCGGGCGCGGGTTAACCCTTGTTTGGATGCAACTCCTCAGAATGCATCAGCGCGATTGACGGTGCATTAGTTGTTTTGATTGTTGAGCTTTTTGAGTTCGCGCAGCTTATCGGCGATTCGCTGCTCCAGTCCGCGTTCCACGGGCCGGTAGAAGCCGGGGTCGGCCATGCCATCGGGCAGATAGCGTTCGCCCGCGGCGAAGCCGTCCGCTTCGTCATGGGCATAGCGGTAGCCCTTGCCGTAGTCCAGTTCCTTCATGAGCTTGGTCGGTGCGTTGCGCAGGTGCATGGGCACCGGGCGGGTGCCGTCCTTCTTGACGAAGGCCTTCGCTTCGTTGAACGCCTTGTAGACCGCGTTGGACTTGGGCGCCACCGCCAGGTAGACCACGCACTCGGCCAGCGCCAGTTCGCCTTCGGGGCTGCCAAGGCGTTCGTAGACTTCGGCGGCGTCCAGCGCCAGGCGCAGCGCGCGCGGGTCGGCCAGGCCGATGTCTTCACTGGCCATGCGGATCAGGCGGCGCGCCATGTAGCGCGGATCGGCGCCACCATCGAGCATGCGCACGAACCAGTACAGCGCGGCATCCGGGTCGGAGCCGCGCACGCTCTTGTGCAGGGCGCTGATGGTGTCGTAGAACTGTTCGCCGCCCTTGTCGTAGCGGCGCATGCGCTCGCCCAGCACCTTGAGCAGCCAGGCATCGGTGACTTCGGGCAGTTGCTCACGATCGGCGGCCACAGCCAGGGTTTCCAGCGTGTTGAGCAGGCGCCGCGCGTCGCCATCGGCGTAGGCGATCAGTCGGTCGACGGCGGCGCCCTCGATCGCGGGCACCGCGTCGATGGCCTGCGCCTTGGTCACGATCTGGCGCAGATCGTCCTCCGACAGCGGTTGCAGCACATACACCGCGGCGCGCGAGAGCAGGGCCGAGTTGACCTCGAACGAGGGGTTTTCGGTGGTGGCGCCGATGAAGGTGAACAGACCGCTTTCGACATGCGGCAGGAAGGCGTCCTGCTGGCTCTTGTTGAAGCGGTGCACCTCGTCGACGAACAGGATGGTGCGCTGGGAGGTGAGACCGTCGCGCGCGGCCTGCGCGCGCTCGACCGCTTCGCGGATGTCCTTCACGCCGCCGAGCACTGCGCTGATGGTGAGGAACTGCGCGTCGAAGGCGTCGGCCATGAGGCGCGCAATGGTGGTCTTGCCCACACCGGGAGGCCCCCAGAGGATGCAGCTGTGGGGCTGACCGGATTCGAACGCCAGGCGCAGCGCCATGCCCTCGCCCAGCATGTGCTGCTGGCCGATCACCTCGGCCAGGGTGCGCGGGCGCAGCCGCTCGGCCAGTGGGACGTGTGAGCTCGCGGCTGGCACGGCGGGTTCAGTCCAACGCGGCGGCGCCGTTCAGGGCCGGATGACCGAGGCACCCGCCGGTGGCTGGAACTTGAAGTCCGCCGGCTTCAATGGCGCATTGGCCTGCCAGTCGCTGAAGGTGAGAATGGAGCGCTGGCCCAGGCTGTCCTCGATATCGAGCACGGCAAGTTGCCCCTGGCGAAAGCCCACACGCACCATCTGGAGCTGGCCATTGCGGTCCTTCGGGCGTGCCTCCAGCCATTCCATGCCGTCCCGGGCAGCGCCGGGCTTGAGTTCGAACGCCTCGGACAGCCCCTTGAGATCGGTGTCCGCCGCAATCAGCGCGGCAGGTGTGCTGCCCAGTGCATCCTTCTGCGGGCGCGAAGTCACCTGATTCAGGTCCACATCGTGCAGCCATAGGGTCTGGCCGTCGGCCACGATGGTCTGCTCGAACGGTCTCGCATACACGAAGCGGAAACGGCCGGGCCGAAGGAACTCGAAGCGGCCGCTGGATGTCTTGCTGCGCGCCACCGCTTCGCTGACGCGCTTGGGCGAGGTCACCACCTGCGTGAACGTGGCTTTGCCACTGTCGACCTCGCGCAGGAATTGCTCCAGATCTTGCAGGCCATCGGCCCGGACGGCGAACGCGGCCAGGGCCAGCGCGCAGGATGTGAGGACGTGTCTGATGGTCATGGAAGGTCCGATCCGTTTGCGCCGGCTTGGTTGCAAGGCCGTGCGGCTCATTCGCCGCGCGAGGGCACCAGGATGTCGCGCTGACCGCTGGAAGTGAGCGCACTCACCAGCCCGGCGTTCTCCATGTCTTCCAGCAGGCGCGCGGCGCGGTTGTAACCAATCTTGAGTTTGCGCTGCACGTAGGAGATGCTGGCCTTGCGGTCCTTGAGCACGATCTCGACCGCCTGGTCGTAGAGCGCGTCCTTCTCGCCGTTGCCGCCCTCGCCGCCACCTTCGCCGAACAGGTCGCCCCCTTCACCGTCGCCCGTGCTGCCTTCGAGCACGCCGTCGATGTAGTTGGGCTCGCCGCCCTGCTCCTTGAGGTACGCCACCACACGGTGCACCTCATCGTCGCTCACAAAGGCGCCGTGCACGCGGACCGGAAAGCCCGTGCCCGAAGGCATGTACAGCATGTCGCCCATGCCCAGCAGACTCTCCGCGCCCATCTGGTCAAGGATGGTGCGGCTGTCGATCTTGCTGCTGACCTGGAACGACAGGCGCGTCGGGATGTTGGCCTTGATCAGGCCGGTGATCACATCCACGCTGGGGCGCTGCGTGGCCAGGATCAGGTGGATCCCGGCGGCACGCGCCTTCTGCGCCAGGCGTGCGATGAGCTCCTCGATCTTCTTGCCCACCACCATCATCAGATCGGCCAGCTCGTCGATCACCACCACGATGTAAGGCAGGCGCTCCAGCGGTTCAGGCTGCTCGGGTGTGAGACTGAACGGGTTGCCGATGATCTCGCCGCGCGCCGTGGCCTCGTCGATCTTGGTGTTGAAGCCCGCAAGATTGCGCACGCCGAGCTTGCTCATGAGCTTGTAGCGCTTCTCCATCTCAGCCACGCACCAGTTCAGGCCGTTGGCGGCGTGCTTCATGTCGGTGACGACCGGCGCGAGCAGGTGGGGGATGCCTTCGTACACGCTCATCTCGAGCATCTTCGGGTCGATCAGCAGCAGGCGCACGTCGCGCGCGTCGGCCTTGTACAGCAGCGACAGGATCATCGCGTTGATGCCGACCGACTTGCCCGAGCCCGTGGTGCCGGCCACGAGGCAGTGCGGCATCTTGGCCAGGTCGGCCACCACCGGCTGACCACCGATGTCCTTGCCCAGACCCATGGTCAGCATGGACCGGGCGTCGTTGTAGACCTGCGAGCCCAGGATCTCGCTGAGCTTGATGGTCTGGCGCTTGGCATTGGGCAGCTCCAGCGCCATCAGGTTTTTGCCCGGGATGGTCTCGATGACGCGGATCGACACCAGCGACAACGAGCGTGCCAGATCGCGCCCGAGGTTGACGATCTGCGAGCCCTTCACACCGGTGGCGGGTTCGATCTCGTAGCGCGTGATGACCGGGCCGGGCGCTGCCGCCACCACCCGCACCTCGACGCCGAAGTCCTTGAGCTTCTTCTCGATGAGCCGGCTGGTCATCTCCAGCGTCTGGCTGTCCACGCCGGCCTGGTGCGAGGGCGCGCTGTCGAGCAGGTCCACCTGTGGCAGCTTGCTGTCGGGCAGCTCGGTGAACAGCGGCTTCTGGCGCTCCTTGGCCACGCGCTCGCTCTTGGGAACATCCACCAGCGCCGGCTCGATCACCACGGGCGTGGGATGGTGCTCCTCGATTTCCACCCGCTCGACCTTCACCACCTCTTCGCGCTCGCGCGCAGCCTTCTCGCCGATGCGCTGGTCCTCCACCGCCTCGCGCTTCTCGCGCCGGGCTTCAAACCAGCCATCCAGCGTGTGCCCCACTTCCTCGGCCCAGTGGCCCCAGGAAAAACGGAAGACGGTCGGCAGGCACACGAGCAACAGCGCCAGCATGGCCAGAGCCGAACCGGTGAAACCCAGCCACCACGTCGCAACGGGGCCCAGCGCATGGCCGAGCACGCCGCCCGCATGACCGGGCAGCAGCGATTCAAGGCGGTACAGACGACTCCATTCCAGCACCGTGCTCGCCACCACCAAGGTGACGAGTGCCAGCCAGAACAGACTGCGGTGGACCCAGGGTCGGTTCCAGAAGCGGGCGGCGGCATGGTGCTCGGACCCCTGCGCACCGCGAATCCAGCGCGCGAGCGCCGACAGCCAGGTCCGCAAGCCCACCAGAAAAAGCCACCACACCGAGAATCCCAGCAGGTAGTAACTCCAGTCAGCCAGCAGGGCGCCGAGGTGCCCTCCCCAGTTGCCCGGTTCGGCCGACGAGCCGGTGGTGCTCCAGGCCGGGTCGGCGAGCGAATGGCTCAACAGCGCAAGCAGCCAGAAGGCCAGGGCGGCAGCGCCCAGCACCAGTCCGATTTCCTGGGCAAACCGGGACACACCCGCCGGACTCGCGCTGCTGCGCTCGGCGTTGAGGGTGTTGAGAGAGTAAGTCATAGGCCTCGCTGAATTCCAGCGGCAAGCTTACCCCATGAGCCCGCACGTCCGGGCAGCACCAGCCGCGTCGGCCGTGCGCTCAGCCGAGCGAGTTGAGGCGCTCCTTGATGACGGTGCTGCCGTCCTCCGTCACTTCGATGAAACCCCTGTCTTCCAGGTCTTTCATGACGCGGCTGACCATCTCGCGCGAGGCGCCGATCATCTTGGCCACGTCCTGTCGAGAGACCCGCTCCTTGATGGTGAGCACCCCGTCCTTGTCGGGCTGGGCAAACTCGAGCAGTGCGCGCGCCACCCGGCCATACACATCCATCAGGGCCAGCGATTCGATCTTGCGGTCGGCGTGGCGCAGTCGCTGGACCAAGCCCTTCATGACTGCATAGGCCATCGACGTGTTCTCGGGCAGGCAGCGCGCGAACTCGGTGCGCCCCAGGATCAGCACATCTGTCTGCACCTCCGCGCGCACCGTGGCCGAATGGGGCTGGTTGTCGATCAGGCTCATCTCGCCCACGTAGTCGCCGGGGTTCATCGTGGCCAGGATCACCTCGCGGCCCCGCGTGTCCGTCGTCACCACGCGCGCGCGCCCGGTCAGCACGATCGCCAGACAGTTCGACTTCTTGCCCTGCTCCACGATGCATTCCCCGCGCTTGAAACGCCGCTTGATCACCGAATCAGCCACCGATTCGGCCTGCGCCTGGGTGAGCGTGGAAAACAGCGGCACCCGGCGGATCAGATCGAGATTGGACAGGAGGGACATGCGTGTATTCCTTGGTTGGGTCAGCGCGGACAGCGCTCTTTCATACAATGATTCGCACACATCGGGCGCCCAGCCACACTGGAATCGAGCCCCGGCGCACCCATATAACCACTTACTCTAAACCACTTGGCCTCAAATTCGATGGGGCGCTGAACATGAAACACGCGAAAGTCCTCATCCTGGGTTCAGGCCCTGCCGGCTACACCGCCGCCGTCTACGCCGCGCGCGCCAACCTCAACCCCGTGCTCATCACCGGCATCGCCCAGGGCGGCCAGCTCATGACCACGACCGATGTGGACAACTGGCCCGCCGACGCCGAGGGCGTGCAGGGTCCCGATCTGATGCAGCGTTTCCTCGCGCACGCCGAGCGCTTCAACACCGAGGTGATCTTCGACCACATCAACACGGTGGACTTCGGCAAGCGCCCGTTCGTGCTCAAGGGTGACAGCGGTGAATACAGCTGCGACGCCCTCATCATCGCCACCGGCGCGTCGGCCAAGTACCTGGGCCTGCCCTCGGAAGAACGCTTCATGGGCAAGGGCGTGTCAGGCTGCGCCACCTGCGATGGCTTCTTCTACCGCGGGCAGGAAGTCAGCGTGATCGGCGGTGGCAATACCGCCGTGGAGGAGGCGCTGTACCTCTCCAACATCGCCAGCAAGGTCACGCTGGTGCACCGGCGCGACACCTTCAAGGCAGAGGCCATCCTGGTCGACAAGCTGATGGACAAGGTGGCCGCGGGCAAGATCGAGCTCAAGCTGCACAGCACCCTGGAAGAAGTGCTGGGCGACCAGACAGGCGTGACCGGCGTGCGGCTCAAGAGCGTGAAGACCGGCGCCACCGAAGACGTGGCGGTCAAGGGCTGCTTCATTGCCATCGGCCACCAGCCCAACACCGACCTTTTCCAGGGCCAGCTCGACATGAAGGATGGCTACATCACCACCCGTTCGGGGCTGCAGGGCATGGCGACCATGACCAGCGTACCCGGCGTGTTTGCCGCCGGTGACGTGCAGGACCATGTCTACCGCCAGGCCATCACGAGCGCCGGCACGGGCTGCATGGCCGCGCTGGATGCCCAGCGTTTCCTGGAACAGAACGCGGCCTGAGGCCAGTCATTCCGACCCGCACTGGCAGGGCGGCTGCCCTTTGGCTATAATTGCGGGCTTTGCTGAGCTCTACCGGCTTGCCCGGGCACGAAGCAGATTCACGGGTTACCGCCACCCTTTCCTGGCGAGGTGAGGCTGATGCGTCCGATACGGAGACCTCTCCGGTGCGCGACCAGCAGCTGTTTGAAATGATCGGAGTGTCCTCATGGCACGCGTCTGCGACGTCACGGGCAAGAAGCCCATGGTCGGGAACAACGTTTCCCACGCCAACAACAAAACCAAGCGCCGGTTTCTGCCGAACCTGCAATACCGCCGCTTCTGGGTCGAGAGCGAGAACCGCTGGGTGCGCCTGCGCGTTTCCGGCGCTGCCCTGCGCCTGATCGACAAAAACGGCATTGACGCCGTGCTCGCAGACCTGCGCGCACGCGGTCAGGCTTAAGGAGAACCGAACATGGCAACCAAAGGCACGCGCGAGAAGATCAAGCTGGAGTCCACCGCTGGAACCGGCCACTTTTACACCACCACCAAGAACAAGAAGACGACGCCGGACAAGATGCTGATCAAGAAGTTTGATCCCAAGGCCCGCAAGCACGTGGACTACAAGGAAATCAAGCTCAAGTAATCGAGCCGGTTCCCCCCCAAAAAAAAGCCGCTGTCACCAGCGGCTTTTTTTGTGCGCCCGTCAGAAACTGGCGCCGACTGTGCATGAAAAAGCCACCCCGAGGGGTGGCCATTCTGGGAGAGGCCACCAGGTTCAGGCGTGGGCCGAGCGCAGGCGGATCGAGAAGTCACGCAGCGCGGCAATGCCGCTTTCCTCGGCGCGGCGGCACCAGGCCTGCAGGTCCGCGGCGAGCTGCTCGCGCGTGGCGTTGGTGCTCGACCAGAGCGCGCGCAGTTCCTCGCGCATGGTGACCATCTTGTCGAGCACGGGATGGTCGGCACGCACCTGGGCCAACTGCGGTTTGACGCTCGCAGGCACCTTGTCGTCGTCGCGGTGCAGCCAGCGGCGCGCCGCCTGCAACACGGTGGCGTCTCCGCGGTGCTCACGCAGGGCCTGGATCTCGCGCTTGCAGGCGGCTCGCATTTCGCGTGCATAGCCGGCCATGACCTCGTAGCGGTTGGCGATGATGGCTTCCAGCGTCTTTTCGTCGGCCACCGGGCGCACGGCGCCAAAGGCCATCTTGGGCGGCACCTTCTTCACCGATGCCAGCCCCACCGACTTCAGCAGGGTGATGTACATCCAGCCGATGTCGAACTCGTAGGGCTTGACCGACAGCTTCGCGGACGTCGGGTAGGTGTGGTGGTTGTTGTGCAGTTCTTCACCACCGATCAGGATGCCCCAGGGCGAGACGTTGGTGCTGGCGTCAGCGGCCTCGAAGTTGCGATAGCCCCACCAGTGACCAATGCCGTTGATGATGCCGGCGGCGGTCACGGGAATCCAGATCATCTGGATCGCCCAGACCGTCAGGCCCAGCGCGCCGAACAGCGCCACGTCGATGATGAGCATCAGGCTGACACCCAGGCGCGAACGGCCGGTGTAGAGGTGTTTCTCGATCCAGTCGTTCGGGGTGTTGTGGCCATAGCGTTCCAGGGTTTCCTGGTTTTTCGCCTCGGCGCGGTACAGCTCGCTGCCTTCCCAGAACACCTTGTCGATGCCGAACACCACCGGGCTGTGCGGATCGCCCTCGTGCTCACACTTGGCGTGGTGCTTGCGGTGGATCGCGGTCCATTCCTTGGTGACCATGCCGGTGGTCAGCCAGAGCCAGAAACGGAAGAAATGCGACGCGATGGGGTGCAGGTCCAGTGCGCGGTGCGCCTGGTGGCGGTGCAGGAAGATGGTGACGCTGGCGATCGTGACGTGGGCCAGCAGCAGCGCCACGAGAATGGCCTGCCACCAGGTGGCACCCGTCAGGCCCTGGTCCAGGAACTGGATCAGGCCGTCCCACATTTGGGAAAAGATTCCGGAATCGGAAGAAAACATGGATTTCCTATAAGACCGCCCGAGGGTCGCAGGGATGTGTCAAGGCCAGACCCATGGGCGGTGTGGGCCAGCAAAGCCGGGATTTTAAGGCCGGGGGTGCAAATCACCAACCCACGACCTTCGGCAGATGAAAACTTACTGATTCAGATCAGGCAATTTGGCGGCAATTCAAGGCCTTTTCCGCCAGACGGCGGCAAAAAAGCCGTCTGTTGCATGCCGATGGGGCCAAAGACGCAGCCACTGGCCCTGCTCGCCCGAGCACAGTGCGGCCGCGTCCCCCACCTGTGCAGCGGCCAGCAGGTCGGCCGCCGGCAAGGGCTCGAAATCGGGGTGGGCCTGCTGGAACGCCTCCGCCACGGCTTCGTTTTCCTGGGGCAGCAGGCTGCAGGTGGCATACACCAATCGTCCGCCCGGCTTGAGCAGGCGGGCCGCGCTGTGCAGGATCGCCTGCTGCAGTTCGGCCTGGACGGCCACCGTGGCGGGCGTCTGGCGCCACTTCAGGTCGGGGCTGCGGCGCAGCGTGCCCAGGCCGGAGCACGGCGCATCGACCAGGACGCGGTCAATCTTGCCCGCCAGGCGCTTGATGCGGTCGTCACGCTCGTGGGCAATGGCCACCGGGTGAACGTTGGACAGGCCGCTGCGCGCCAGCCGCGGCTTGAGCGCGTCCAGCCGATGGCCCGAGGTGTCGAAGGCATAGAGCCGGCCGCTGTTGCGCATGGCCGCACCGATGGCCAGCGTCTTGCCGCCCGCGCCAGCGCAGAAATCGACCACCATCTCACCCCGTTTGGCGTCCAGCAGCAGGGCCAGCAGTTGCGAGCCTTCGTCCTGCACCTCGACCTCGCCCTGCACGAAGGCCGGCACCTTGGCCAGCGAAGGCTTGCCCTGCAGGCGTATGCCCAGCGGCGAATAGGGGGTAGGCGCACTCACCAGGCCTGACGCCTTCATCGAAGTGAGTGCACCCTCTCGTTTGGCCTTGAGCAAGTTCACGCGCAGATCCAGCGGCGCGGGTTGGTTCAGGCTGGCCACCAGGGCATCGAATTCGTCGCCCACCTGCTCGCGAAGGGCGGCAGCCAGCCAATCGGGCAGGTTGTGGCGGTGCTGCGCCATCAACTCGGCGTCGGTCACGGCGTCGCAATGGTCGAGCCAGGTCTTTTCCGGCTCGGTCAGCGCGCTCTTGATGAAATCGCGCTCACCGGGGAATGCCAGGATCGCCAGTCGGCGCCATTTGGAACCGCTGCCCGAACGGGCGAGCCACTCCAGTTTCAGGCGCTCGCGCAGGATGCCGTACACGGTGTCGGACAAGGTGGCGCGCTCGCGAGGACCGAGGGAGCGGTTTTCGCGAAAGTGTCGGGCGACGACGGCGTCGGCGGGGTGCTCGAACTTGAACACCTGTTCGATCAGGCGGGCGCTTTCGTCCAGAAGGGCTTTGGGATGCATGGGCGGTATTGTCCCATCGGGCATACCGTGTCCACGATAATGCGCGGTTATGTCCGAGATCTCCGAACAGGTGCGCCGCCGGCGCACCTTCGCCATCATTTCCCACCCCGACGCGGGCAAGACCACCCTCACCGAGAAGCTGCTGCTGTTCTCCGGCGCGATCAACATCGCCGGCAGTGTGAAGGCGCGCAAGGCCGCGCGCCATGCCACCAGCGACTGGATGGAGATCGAGAAGCAGCGGGGCATTTCAGTCGCCTCGTCGGTGATGCAGATGGAATACCGCGACTGCGTGATCAACCTGCTGGATACCCCGGGCCACCAGGATTTCAGCGAAGACACCTACCGCGTGCTGACCGCCGTGGACGCCGCCTTGATGGTCATCGACGCCGGCAATGGCGTGGAGCCGCAGACGCGGCGCCTGCTGCAGGTCTGCCGCGCGCGCAACACGCCCATCCTGACCTTCGTGAACAAGATGGACCGTGAGGTGCAGGCCCCGCTGGACCTGATGGACGAGATCGAGCGCGAACTGGGCATGACGGTGGTGCCCTTCACCTGGCCGGTGGGCATGGGCAAGACCTTCCGCGGCGTGTTCGACCGACGCACCGACCAGATGCGCGTGTTCGCCGCCGGCGAAGACCGCCGAGGTGGCGACGAAGACGTGCTGGCCGGCCTGGACAACCCCGAGAGCATGAAGCGTTTCGGCACCGAATTCCAGCAGGCCAGGGACGAACTGGAGCTGGTGGAGGGTGCTTCGCCCGCATTCGACGAAGCACTGTTCCTGGCCGGCAAGCAGACGCCCATGCTGTTCGGCTCGGCGGTGAACAACTTCGGCGTGCGCGAGGTGCTGGACGCGCTGGTGGACCTGGCGCCGCCGCCCGGGGAGCGGCCGGCATTGCAGCGCGTCGTCAAACCCGAGGAGGCGAAATTCAGCGGCGTGGTGTTCAAGATCCAGGCCAACATGGACCCGGCGCACCGCGACCGCATCGCCTTCGTGCGCGTGGCCAGCGGCCATTTCGAGCGTGGAATGAAGCTCAAGGTGGTCCGCTCGGGCAAGGACCTGCGGCCCAACACGGTGGTGAGCTTCCTCTCGCAGCGCCGCGAACTGCTCGACGAGGCCTTTGCCGGCGACATCATCGGCATCCCGAACCACGGTGTGCTGCAGCTGGGCGACACGCTGACCGAGGGCGAAAGCCTGCAGTTCACCGGTCTGCCGTTCTTCGCACCCGAGATCATCCGCAGCGTGGAAGTGGCCGACCCGCTGCGCAGCAAGCAGCTGCGCGCCGGCCTGACCCAGCTCGGCGAAGAAGGCGCGATCCAGGTGTTCCGCCCCGTAGCGGGCTCGGTGCTTCTGCTGGGCGCGGTGGGCCAGTTGCAGTTCGAGGTGGTCGCGCACCGCCTTGAGCACGAATACGGCGTGAAGGCGCGCATCATGAACAGCCCCTACCAGGTGGCGCGCTGGGTGACGTGTGCGCCCGAGGACGGTGGCGAGATCGAGCTCAAGAAATTCATCGACGCCAACAGCCACCGGGTGGCGCTCGACGCGGTGGACGCGCCCACCCTGCTGGTGGACCACGCGGCCACGCTGCGCGCGGTGGAGGCCAACTGGCCGAAGATCAAGTTCCACGCGATGCGCGAGCACGCGGGCCTGGTGTTTCATAAAGGGGTTTGAGCGCGGGCCCTCACCCCCGCCCTCTCCCAGGGGGAGAGGGGGCACGGCACTTCAGGCCGAGAGCAGTTTTTCGATCGCCCGGGGATAGATGACGTGCTCCTGCGTGAGCACCCGCGCCGCCAGCGTCTCGGCCGTGTCGCCCGGCAGCACCGGCACCACCGCCTGCTCGAGGATTTCGCCGTGGTCCAGCTCGGACGTCACCCGGTGCACGCTGGCGCCCGCGACGCGGCAGCCCATCTCGATCGCGCGCTGGTGCGTCCTCAGTCCGGGGAAGGCGGGCAACAGACTGGGGTGGATGTTGATCATCCGGCCTTCATAGTGCTGCACGAAGCCCGGCGTGAGGATGCGCATGAAGCCGGCCAGCACCACCAGCGCCGGGCTGTGGCGGTCGATCTCGGCCATGAGCGCGGCGTCGAAGGCCTCGCGGTTGTCGAAGGCGGTGTGGTCCAGCGCGGCGGTTGCAATGCCCTGCTCACGAGCCCATGCCAGCCCTGCTGCGGCGGCCTTGTTGCTGATCACGGCCGCCACGCGCGCGCCCAAACGGGCCTCCCAGCGCCGCGTCCGGGCGGCCTCTGCAATGGCAGCCATGTTGGAGCCGCTGCCAGAGATCAGAATCACGATGTTTTTGTTCACGCCAGACATGGCCGGGAAGTGTAATGACCTCAGACCTGCAGACCCCTTCAGCCGGCCGCCCGCGCGGCCACGATTTTCAACAGCGACCGCTCTCGGCCGCCGAAGCGCGCGTGCTCGCCACACTGATGGAAAAGGCACGCACCGTGCCCGACAGCTACCCGCTCACGCTCAACGCGCTGGTGACCGGCTGCAACCAGAAATCCAGCCGCGAGCCGGTGATGAACCTGGCCGATGCCGCGGTGCTCGAGGCGCTCGATGCCCTGCGCGGCCTGCACATGGTGCTCGAGGGCAGCGGCAGCCGCGTCACGCGCTACGAGCACAACTTTGCGCGTGCCGTGGGCGTGCCCGATCAGTCCGCCGTGCTGCTGGGCATGCTGATGCTGCGCGGCCCGCAGACCGCCGGCGAACTGCGCCTGAACACCGAGCGCTGGTACAAGTTTCTCGACATCGCCTCGGTCGATGGTTTCCTGGAGGAACTGCAGGACCGCAGCGCCGACAAGGGCGGCCCGCTGGTGGTGAAGCTGCCGCGCGCGCCGGGCGCGCGCGAACAGCGCTGGGCGCATTTGCTGTGCGGCCCGGTGGACGCGACCGCCCTGGCCGCCGCCCCATCCACCCAGGGCAGTGCCGCCACCGAAGACGAACTGATTGCCCTCACCCGCCGCCTGGCCACGCTGGAAAACACCGTGGCCGCCTTGCAGGACCAACTGCAGAATCTGAACGAACAGCTCGGCTTGTCGCAGCCCGGACAGCCGTAAAACGAACGGCCGTGCGAAACTGACCGGCGTTGTTCAATTTGCCGCTCGCGGTTCCGAGCCGGGCGGCCACCAGGAGACATCCCATGGATTTGGCATTCACGCCCGAAGAACAGGCGTTTCGCGAGGACATTCGCAGCTGGGTCAAGGCCAACCTGCCGGCCGAGATTTCCCACAAGGTCCACAACGCCCTGCGCCTGACGCGCGACGACATGCAGCGCTGGGCCAAGATCCTGGGCAAGAAGGGCTGGCTGGGCTGGGGCTGGCCCAAGGAATTCGGCGGCCCGGGATGGAACGCGGTGCAGAAGCACCTGTTCGAGGAAGAATGCGCGCTGGCCGGTGCGCCGCGCGTGGTTCCCTTCGGGCCGGTGATGGTCGCGCCTGTGATCATGACCTTCGGCAACAAGGCGCAGCAGGAACGTTTCCTGCCCGGCATCGCCAGCGGCGAAGTCTGGTGGAGTCAGGGCTACAGCGAACCGGGCTCGGGCTCGGACCTGGCGTCGGTGAAGTGCCGCGCCGAGCGCAAGGGCGACAAGTACATCGTCAACGGCCAGAAGACCTGGACCACGCTGGGCCAGTACGGCGAATGGATCTTCTGCCTGGTTCGCACCAGCAACGAAGGCAAGCCACAGACCGGCATCTCCTTCCTGCTGATCGACATGAAGTCGCCCGGCGTCTCGGTGCGCCCCATCAAGTTGCTCGACGGCGAGTGCGAGGTCAACGAGGTCTGGTTCGACAACGTCGAGGTGCCGGCGGAGAACCTGATCGGCGAGGAGAACAAGGGCTGGACCTACGCCAAGCACCTGCTCAGCCACGAGCGCACCAACATCGCCGATGTGAACCGCGCCAAGCGCGAGCTCGAACGCCTGAAGCGCATCGCCAAGGCCGAGGGCGTCTGGGAAGACCTGCGTTTCCGCGACCAGATCGCGCTGCTCGAAGTCGATGTGGTCGCGCTGGAGATGCTGGTGTTGCGTGTGCTCTCGGCCGAAAAGTCGGGCAAGAACTCGCTCGACATCGCCGGCCTGCTCAAGATCAAGGGCAGCGAGATCCAGCAGCGCTACAGCGAACTCATGATGCTCGCGGCCGGCCCCTACAGCCTGCCCTTCATCGAAGAGGCCATGGAAGCCGGCTGGCAAGGCGACTTCCCCGGCGGCGTCAACGCCAACGCCCCGCTGGCCTCCACCTATTTCAACCTGCGCAAGACCACCATCTACGGTGGCTCGAACGAGGTTCAACGCAACATCGTTGCACAGACCGTTCTGGGCTGAGGAGACACACATGGATTTCGATTTTTCCGACGATCAGGCCGCCTTGCGCGACGCCGTGCAGAAGTGGGTGGAGAAGGCCTACACCTTCGAGCGCCGCAACGCCATCGTGGCCGGGGGCGGTTTTGACCGCAAGGCCTACGGTGAGCTGGCCGAACTCGGTCTGGCCGGCCTGTACGTGAGCGAGGACGACGGTGGCCTCGGCATGGGGCCCGTCGAAGGCATGGTGGTGATGGAAGAGCTGGGTCGCGGCATCGTGCTCGAACCGCTCGCCCAGACCCTGATCGCCTCGGGCCTGCTCGGCGGCTACGCGCCCGCGGACCTCAAGGCCGCGTGGCTGCCGCGCGTGGCCTCGGGCGAGGCGCTGGTGGTGCTCGCGCACCAGGAGCGCAAGGCGCGCTACAAGCTCGACGTATGCGCCACCACCGCCACCCAGGCCGCCAAGGGCTGGACGCTGTCGGGCACCAAGAACCTGGTGCCGGTGGCCGACCAGGCCGATGCCTTCATCGTGCCGGCGATGGCTGGAGGCAAGCTCGCCCTTTTCCTGGTCGAGCGCACCGCTGCCGGCGTGGGCACCCGAGGCCACCACACGCAGGACGGCGGTCGCGCTGGCGACCTGACGCTCAAGGACACGCCCGCGCAGCTCATCACCACCGACGGCCAGACCGCCCTGGAGCATGGCGTGGACGTCGGCATCGCCGCGGCCTGCGCCGAAGCCGTGGGCGTGCTGGACAAGACGCTGGCCATCACGGTCGAGTACATGAACACGCGCAAGCAGTTTGGCGTGGCCATCGCCAGCTTCCAGGCGCTGCGCCACCGCGTCGCCGACATGAAGATGCAGCTGGAACTGGCACGCTCGATGAGCTACTACGCCAGTCTCAAGCTCAACGCACCCACGGCGGAGCGCCGCGCCGCCATGGCGCGCGCCAAGGTGCAGCTCGGTCAGTCGATGCGCTTCGTGGGTCAGCAGGCAGTGCAGCTGCACGGTGGCATCGGCGTGACCGACGAGTACATCGTGAGCCACTACTTCAAGAAGCTGACCCAGCTGGAGATGAGCTTCGGCGACACCCTGCACCACCTCGGGGAGGTGTCCAGCCGGATGCAGGACACGGCCGGCGTGTTCGCCTGATCCCCTGAACGGCCCGCCCCATGCGGGCCGTTCAGTTTCCGCCCCTCAAAACGATTTCAGGAGACTCCCATGACCACCCGCCGTCACATCCTCGCCCTGACCGCCAGCAGCCTGCTGCTCGCCGCATGCGCTTTTGCGCCGCCACAAGGCGCGGCGCAGCCCCCCATCGTCTTCGTGCATGGCAACGGTGATTCGGCCTCGATCTGGCAGACCACGGTGTGGCGCTTCGAAGCCAACGGCTGGCCGCGCGAACGCCTGCACGCCATCGACCTGCCCTACCCGCTGGCGCGCGACGACGACGGCAAGGCCCAGCCCGGGCGCACGTCCACCACGGAGCACATGGCCTACCTGAAGGCGGAGGTGGAACGGGTGCTCAAGGCCACGGGCGCGAAGCAGGTGGTGCTGGTGGGCAACTCGCGCGGCGGCAACGCGATCCGCAACTACATCCAGAACGGCGGTGGCGAACGCACCGTGAGCCACGCGGTGCTTGGCGGTACGCCCAACCACGGCGTCTGGGCCATCAAGGGATTTCGGGAAGGCAACGAATTCGCCGGCACCGGGCCGTTCCTGACCTCACTCAACGCGCCCAAGAATGCAGCGGGCGACGAAGTCGCCGGGCCGGTGCAATGGATGACGATCCGCTCGGACAACAACGACAAGTTCGCCCAGCCCGACGGCTTGTGGATCGGCGCCAAGGGCACACCGACCAACGTCACCTATGAAGGACCCGCGCTCAAGGGCGCGAACAACGTGGTGCTGCCGCGCGTCGATCACCGTGAAACCTCCTTTTCGCCCGCGGCCTTCGATGCCACATGGCGCTTCATCACCGGGCGCTCGCCGGTGACCGTGTCGGCCCCGGTGCAGGCACCGGTGGTGCTCAACGGCAAGATCACCGGCCTCGGACTGAGCCCCACCGATCCGGCCAGCGGCAACTACGCCAACAACCTGCCCTTGCCGGGCGCGCAGCTCGCGGTGTACGCCACCGACCCGGCCACCGGCGAACGCAAGGGCGCAGCGGTGCACGGCAAGACCGTGGGCGCCGACGGCCTCTGGGGGCCGTTCACGGCGCAGGCCGGCGTGCCCTACGAGTTCGTGATCAGCGCACCCGGCTACGCTACCACGCACATCTACCGCAGCCCGTTTCCGCGTTCCAGCGAGCTGATCCACCTGCGCGCCGAGCGCATCGCCGCGGCCGACAAAGATGCGAAGTCCATCGTGACCTTCACACGACCGCGCGGCTACTTTGACGCACAGCGCGACAGGATGAGCTTCGACGGCAAGGCCCTGCCCGGCGTGCCGCCCGCGGGCGCGGGCGTGTCCAGCGCAAAGATCAAATTGATGGAGGACGGCGTGCGTGCCATCCCGGCGGAATTCAACGGCGAGAAGATCACCGGCCGCACCTGGCCTGTCTCCGACAACCGGGTGGTCGTTCTTGAATTGACCTATTGAGGCCGCTCCCAGCCTCAGGCGTGCAGGCGCGAGGTCTTGGGCAGGTGCGACATCAGGAACTCCATCTGGTCGGCCAGGATGCGCCGGTTGCGCAGGATGAAGTCCTCCCACAGGCTGGGCACGTAAGGCGCATACAACAGCCCCATGTGCGCCTGCTCGGGTGTGCGGTTGCCCTTGCGGTGGTTGCACGACTTGCAGGCCGTCACCACGTTCATCCAGGTGTCACGCCCCTCCTGCCCCAGCGGCACGATGTGCTCGCGGGTCAGCACCTCTTCATGGAAATGCTCGCCGCAGTAGGCGCACACATTGCGGTCGCGCGCGAACAGTTTGCTGTTGGTCAGCGTGGGCCGCAGGTCAAACGGGTTGATGCGCGGCACGCCCTGGGTGCCGATGATGGAATTGACGTTGATGATCGACTGGCGCCCCGTGATGGCGTTGTGCCCGCCATGGAACACCGCTACCTCGGCCCCCATCTCCCAGCGCACCTCGTCCGCGGCGTAATGCAGCACGGCTTCTTCGAGGCTGATCCACGACTGTGGCAGCCCCTGGGCGGAGAGCTTCAAGACCTTCAAGACGGGCTCCTTCAAGTGAACAAGTCAACCGGAAGGGACGGCCCTGCGAGACCGTCCGGCGCCCGCGGGCCTGGCTCGCGGGCGCATATCATCGTGTGCCAATATAGCAAGCTTTGATGACTCGGCCCTTCTCCGAGGCCAATTGGGTCTCGGGCCAGTCCCTCCACCCCCTCGCACGGCATGAAAATCTATCGCGGGTTGCGCCCCCATTCCGCCAGTTCCGGCGGCTGTGCGCTGACCATTGGCAACTTCGACGGCGTGCACCGCGGCCACCAGGCCATGCTCGCGCTGCTCGACAACGAAGCCCGGCACCGCGGCGTGCCCAGCTGCGTCATGACCTTCGAACCACACCCGCGCGACTACTTTGCCGCGCTGCACCACAAGCCCGAGCTGGCGCCCGCGCGCATCGCCACGCTGCGCGACAAGCTGCAGGAGCTGGAGCGCTGCGGCGTCGACGAATGCGTGGTGCTGCCGTTCAACGCCCGGCTGGCCAGCCAGGCGCCCGAGGCCTTCATTGCAGACACGCTGGTGGGCGCTCTGGGTGTGGAATACGTGCTGGTGGGCGACGACTTCCGCTTCGGCGCGAAGCGCGCTGGCGACTACGCCATGCTCGACGCGGCGGGTGGGCGTCTGGGTTTCGACGTGGCGCGCATGCAGAGCTACGAGGTGCATGGACTGCGCGTGTCCAGCTCGGCGGTACGCGACGCCCTGGGCGAAGGCCGCATGGACGACGTGGCCGCCCTGCTGGGCCGCCCCTACAGCATCAGCGGCCATGTGGTGCACGGACGCAAGCTGGGTCGCCAGCTGGCCGAAAGCGCACCCGGGCGCGGCGACGGCTTTCGGACTCTCAACCTGCGCTTCTCGCACTGGAAACCGGCCGCCAGCGGCATCTTCGCGGTGCATGTGCACGGGCTCGGCCCGCAAGCGGATTCGCCCCCGCTGCCGGGCGTGGCCAACCTGGGCGTGCGGCCCTCGCTGGACCCCGATGACGCCAACGGCGGGCGCGTGCTGCTGGAGACCCATTGCCTCGAATGGCCGGCGGCGCTTGCGGCCAGCCTGCCTGGCGGGGAGGCCTACGGTAAAATCGTGCGCGTGGAACTGCTGCACAAACTGCATGACGAGCTGAAATACGACGGCCTCGACGCCCTGACCCAGGGCATCGCCCGGGACTGCGACGACGCACGTGCGTTCTTTGCGTCGCTGCACACGCAAACCCACCGGCAGACCACCCGCGACCGAATTTAGACGATCCGTCTGCCCGGTCGCCGCCCTTCGACAGGCTCAGGGCGAACGGTGTCGCCCCACAGTTCTCGCACTCCCCGCACGGGCTGAGCTTGTCGAAGCCACCACGGAACCCCCTCAGTCATGTCCGACGCTCCCACCGACTACCGCAGCACCCTCAACCTGCCCGACACGCCCTTCCCCATGCGCGGTGACCTGCCCAAGCGCGAGCCGGGCTGGGTCAAGGCATGGCAGGACGAGGGCCTGTACCAGCGCCTGCGCGTGGCCCGCGCCGGCGCGCCGCTGTTCGTGCTGCACGACGGCCCGCCCTATGCCAACGGCAAGCTGCACATCGGCCATGCGCTCAACAAGATCCTCAAGGACATGATCGTCAAGAGCCGCCAGCTCACCGGCTTCGACGCGCAGTACATCCCTGGCTGGGACTGCCATGGCTTGCCGATCGAGAACGCGATCGAAAAACTGCACGGCCGCAACCTCGGCCGTGATGACATGCAGGCGAAGAGCCGCGCATTCGCCACCGAGCAGATCGACCAGCAGCGCGAGGACTTCCGCCGCCTGGGCGTGCTCGGCGACTGGGAACGCCCCTACCGCACCATGGACCCGGCGAACGAGGCCGGCGAACTCCGCGCCTTCAAGCGCGTGATCGAGCGCGGTTTCGTCTACCGCGGCCTCAAGCCGGTCTACTGGTGTTTCGACTGCGGCTCGTCGCTGGCCGAATTCGAGATCGAATACGCCGACAAGAAGAGCGACACGCTGGACGTGGCCTTCGAAGCGGACGACGCAGCAAAGCTCGCGGCGGCTTTCGGCCTGCCCGCCTTGCCCACCGGAAAATCCGCCTTCGCCGTCATCTGGACCACCACCGCCTGGACCATCCCGGCCAACCAGGCGCTCAACGCCCACCCGGATTTCACCTACGCCCTGGTCGATACGCCCAAGGGCTGCCTGGTGCTGGCGGAAACCCTGGTCGAAAAGTGCCTGGAGCGCTTCGGCCTTGCCGGCGCGGTGCTGGCCACCGCCACGGGCAAGGCGCTGGGAGGCCTGAACTTCCGCCACCCGCTCTTCGATGCGGACGCGGGCTACCGCCGCCTCTCGCCGATGTACCTGGCCGACTACGTAAGCGACGCCGACGGCACCGGCATCGTGCACTCCTCGCCGGCCTACGGCCTGGACGACTTCAACTCCTGCACCGCCCACGGCATGAAGGTCGAGGACATCCTCAACCCGGTGCAGGGCAACGGCGCCTACGCGCAAGACTTCCCGCTGTTCGGTGGCCTGCATATCTGGAAGGCCGTGCCGGTGATCCTGGAAGCTCTGAAGAACGCCGGCCGCCTCCTGGCCACGCAGACCATCACGCACAGCTACCCGCACTGCTGGCGCCACAAGACGCCGGTGATCTACCGCGCAGCCGCGCAGTGGTTCGTGCGCATGGACGAGGGCGAGGGCGTGTTCACGAAAGACAAGGCGCCCAAGACCCTGCGCCAGACCGCGCTGGATGCGATCGAGCAGACCCGGTTCTTCCCCGCCAATGGCAAGGCCCGCCTGCACGACATGATTGCCAACCGGCCCGACTGGTGCATCTCGCGCCAGCGCAGCTGGGGGGTTCCCATTCCCTTCTTCCTGCACAAGGACTCGGGCGAACTGCATCCGCGCACCATGGATATCCTCGACCAGGCGGCCGACATCGTCGAGCGCGGTGGCATCGAGGCCTGGAGCCGCGTCACGGCCGAGGAGATCCTCGGCGCGGACGACGCGAAGCACTACACCAAGAGCACCGACATCCTGGAGGTGTGGTTCGACTCGGGCTCGACCTTCCAGCACGTGCTGCGCGGCAGCCATGCCCAGGCCTACGACCGCCTGCCGTACCACGAGAGCGGGCCCGAGGCCGACCTCTACCTCGAAGGCCATGACCAGCACCGCGGCTGGTTCCACAGCTCGCTGCTGCTGGGCTGCGCGCTCTACGATCGCGCGCCCTACCGCGGCATCCTGACGCACGGCTTCAACGTCGATGGCCAGGGCCGCAAGATGAGCAAGTCGCTGGGCAACGTGATCGAGATCGAGACCTTCGCCAAGGACCCGGGCGCCGAGATCGCGCGCCTGTGGGTCGCGTCCACCGACTACTCGGGCGACCCACCCATGGACAAGAAGGTCATCGCCCGCGTGACCGACGCCTACCGCCGCATCCGCAACACGCTGCGTTTCCTGCTGGCCAACGTGAGCGATTTCGACCCCGCAACCGACGCCGTGCCCTTCGACCAGTTGCTGGAGATCGACCGCTACGCACTGGCGCGCGCGGCGCAGTTCCAGGCCGAGATCCGGGCGCACTACGAGGTGTACGAATTCCACCCGGTGGTGGCCAAGCTGCAGGTGTACTGCTCGGAAGACCTGGGCGCGTTCTACCTCGACGTGCTCAAGGACCGGCTCTACACCACCGCGCCCAAGAGCCTGGCGCGGCGCAGCGCGCAGACCGCCCTGCACCAGATCACCCACGCCATGCTGCGCTGGATGGCGCCGTTCCTGAGCTTCACGGCCGAAGAGGCCTGGCCGGTGCTCGCGGGGGCGCAGAGCAAGGGATCGATCTTCTTCGAGACCTTTGCCGAGCTGCCATCAGTGGATGAAGTGCTCTTGGCTAAGTGGGCAAGGGTTCGAAGCATTCGCGCAATTGTGATGGGGAGAATTGAGTCGGATCTGAGAGAGAAAGGACTCGTTGGTTCGTCGCTAGAAGTGGAACTCGATATCGAAGCGCCTCACTTTCAAGGCGTAGGCATCGAAACTCGTGTGGCGCAAGGTCAACCGTCCTTTGTATGGAGAGGCGACGACTACAAATTGCTTGCAAGTCTTGGCGATGATCTGAAGTTCGTGTTCGTGGTTTCGAAAGTCTCCCTCCGCGAAGGACCTGACACAGGCGGCGGGAAGCTCTCCGTTTCAAAAACCGCAGAACCGAAGTGCGAGCGCTGCTGGCACTACCGCGACGACGTGGGCGCGGACGCCGCGCACCCCACGCTGTGCGGCCGCTGCACCAGCAACCTGTTCGGCGCGGGTGAAGCCCGTTCGGTGGCCTGATGGCGCGCGCGGGCAGCGCTGGCATCTGGCCCTGGCTGGGTCTGGCCGCCGTCCTGGTGGTGGCCGACCAGATCACCAAGCAGCTCATCCTGGCCAGCTACCAGCTCGGTGACAGCACCTATGTCGCCAGCTTCTTCAACATCGTGCGCGCGCACAACACCGGCGCGGCCTTCTCCTTCCTCGCGGGCGCCGGCGGCTGGCAGCGCTGGTTCTTCACCGCGGTGGGCCTGGGCGCGGCGGTGTTCATCGTCTGGATGCTGCGCTCGCACCCGGGCCAGAAGCTGTTCGCGTTCGCGCTCGCCTGCATCCTCGGCGGCGCGCTGGGCAATGTGATCGACCGTCTGGCGCACGGCTACGTGGTCGACTTCCTCGACTTTCACTGGCCCGTGCTGGCCGGCCTGTTCCCGGGCGGACATTTCCCCGCGTTCAACGTGGCGGACGCGGCCATCACCCTGGGCGCCATTGCCCTGATCCTTGACGAGATCCTGCGCGTACGGCGCAAGCGCTGAGCCAGCGCCCGCGCCGGCCTGTGGCTGGGCGTATAGTTTTGAGGCTCATGAAACACCTGCTGGATCTCCTGGCCGCCATTGCCCTGCTGGTGTGGGGCACCCACCTCGTACGCACCGGCGTGTTGCGCGTCTTCGGCAGCAATCTGCGCCAGATGCTTGCCACCAGCATGGGCAACCGGTTCACCGCGGCACTCTCCGGTCTGGGTGTCACGGCCCTGGTGCAGTCCAGCACGGCCACCGCACTCATCACGGCGTCCTTCGTCGGTCGCGGCCTGATCGCGCTGCCCGCGGCCCTGGCCGTGATGCTGGGCGCGGACATCGGCACCAGCCTGATGGCAGTGGTGTTTTCCCTGGACCTCTCGTGGCTGTCACCCCTGTTCATCTTCCTGGGCGTGACGCTGTTCATCTCGCGCCAGGGCACGCCGGTGGGGGATTTCGGGCGGGTGCTGATCGGCCTGGGCCTGATGCTGCTGGCCCTGCAGCTGATCTCCGGCGCCACCAGCGTGCTCACGCGCAACCCCGCGGTGCAACTGATGCTGGAGTCGCTCTCCAGCGACCGCCTGCTGGAAATCCTGGTGGGCGCGGCGCTCGCGGTGCTGGCCTATTCCAGCCTGGCCGTGGTGCTGCTGGCCGCGGCGCTCGCCTTGCAGGTCGTTGGGCTGGACGTGGCCCTGGGCATCGTGCTCGGCGCCAACCTGGGCAGTGGCCTGCTGGCGGTGATCACCACCGCCAGGTCCGGCATCAGCACGCGCCAGGTGCCATTGGGCAACCTGCTGTTCAAGGTGCTGGGCGTGGCCATTGCGATCGGGCTCATCCCGCTGTGGCTGCGAGCCATGGAACCCCTGGTGCAAGATCCGGCCACGCTCACCGTGCTGTTCCACCTCAGTTTCAACATCATGGTGGGCCTGGTCTTCATCGGCCTGACGCGACCGGTGGCAGGTCTGGTGAACCGGTTGCTGCCGCTGAAGGAAGGCAAGGGGCCGCTGGACCGGCCCAACCACCTCGACCCCTCGGCGCTGGCCACGCCTTCGCTGGCCATCTCCTGCGCGGCGCGCGAGGCCATGCACCAGGCCGACGTCGTCGAAACCATGCTGCGCGGCGTGGTCACCGTGATCCGGACCAACGACCTCAAGCTCGCGCAGGACCTGCGCAAGCTCGACGACACGGTCGACAGCCTCTACTCGGCAATCAAGTACTACCTCACCAAGATCTCGCGTCAGCAGCTCAGCGAGTCCGAGGGCCGGCGCTGGACCGACATCATCAGCTTCACGATCAACATGGAGCAGATCGGCGACACGGTCGAGCGCGTGCTGCTCGACGTGGAGGAGAAGAAGATCCGCAAGGGCCGCGACTTTTCCGAGGCCGGCATGGCGGAAATCGTCGAGCTGCATGCGCGCCTGATCGACAACCTGCGCCTGGGCATGAGCGTGTTCCTCAACGGCAACGTGCGCGACGCGCAGCGCCTGGTGGAGGAGAAGGTGCGCTTTCGCGACATGGAGCGCGAGTACGCCGCCACCCACCTCGACCGACTCTCGGACATGAGCCCGCAGAGCATCGACACCAGCGCGCTGCACCTGGACCTCATCAGCGACCTCAAGCGCATCAACTCGCACATCTGTTCGATCGCCTACCCGATCCTGGACAACGCGGGTGTGCTCGCTCCCAGCCGGCTGCGCGAGCCGCCCCCCAACGCCAGCCGTTTCTGAACCGCGCGCCGGCGCGATGCCCGCCCCGCTGCAGGCGCGCAAACGCTGTGCTACGCTGACCCTCCGCCTTTTCGCGACCCGCTTCAGGAGACACCCATGCCCGGACTGCTGCCCCACGTCGACCCCGATGGCCTGCTCGAGTTTTCGGTGGTCTACACCGACCGCGCGCTCAACCACATGTCCCGGCGCTTCCAGGGCGTGATGACCGACATCTCGGCCATGCTCAAGCGCGTCTACGGTGCGCATTCGGCGGTGCTGGTGCCCGGCAGTGGCACCTTCGGCATGGAATCGGTGGCGCGGCAGTTCGCCCACGGCCAACATGTGCTGGTGATCCGCAACGGCTGGTTCAGCTACCGCTGGACGCAGATCTTCGAGATGGGCAGCATCCCCGCCAGCCACACCGTGATGAAGGCACGGCGCGTGGGCGAAGGCGCGCAGGCCGCCTGGGCCCCCGCGCCGATCGACGAGGTGGTGGCCACCATCGCGCGCGAGAAACCCGCGCTGGTGTTCGCGCCCCATGTGGAAACCGCGGCCGGCATGATGCTGCCCGACGACTACCTCAAGGCCGTGGCCGACGCGGTGCACGCCGTGGGCGGCCTGTTCGTGCTCGACTGCATTGCCTCGGGTGCCATCTGGGTGGACATGCAGGCCACCGGCGTGGACATCCTCATCAGCGCGCCACAGAAGGGCTGGAGCAGCTCGCCCTGCTGCGCCATGGTCATGCTCAGTGAGCGCGCCCGCGCCGCCATCGACGCCACGCAGAGCACCACCTTTGCGATGGACCTGAAGAAGTGGCTGCAGATCATGGAGACCTACGAAGGCGGCGGCCACGCGTACCACTCGACCCTGCCGACCGACGCCCTCACGCGCCTGCGCGAGACCATGAAGGAAACCGAGGCCTATGGCTGCGAGCGCGTGCGAAAGGAACAGATCGACCTTGGCGCGCAGGTGCGTGCCTTGCTGGAGCGCCACGGTTTCCCCAGCGTGGCCGCGAAGGGTTTCCAGGCCCCTGGCGTGGTGGTGAGCTATACGACCGACCCGGACATCCAGTCGAGCAGGAAGTTTCTGGCCCAGGGCCTGCAGACCGCCGCCGGCGTGCCCCTGCAGTGCGACGAAGGCCCGGACTTCAAGACCTTCCGCATCGGCCTGTTCGGTCTGGACAAGTGGCACGATGTGCCCGGCACGCTGCAGCATCTGGCGCGGGCGCTGGCTGAAGTGGCTCCCAAGCAGGCACTGCCTGCCTGATTGCTCGCCATGACCTCGCGGGATCGGGGCGCAATGGCGCTCTGCTCCGCGAATGTCCCCCGGGGCCTTCGGCCCCTCCTCCTTGATTTCGCTGCGCAGAACGCCATTGCACCCCGATCGCAGGCGTGCTTGCTTTCATAGGTTGGATTACCTTGGTGCTCGCGGCCTTGGAGCACTGGGTATCCCACCAAGCAGGCACAAGGACTCAGGGCAGCAAAACAGTGCAACCCGTGGTCGAGCGCGCCTCCAGGCTTTCATGCGCCTTGCGCACGTCGGTGAGTGCAAAGCGCTGGTCGATGCGGATCTTTACCTGGCCACCCTCCACCACCGCGAACAGGTCGTCGGCCATGGCCTGGGTGCGCTCGCGGCTGGTGATGTGGGTGAACAGCGTCTGGCGCGTCACATACAGCGAGCCCTTCGGGCCGAGGATGCCGGGCGCGAACGGTGCCACCGGGCCCGAGGCATTGCCGAAACTGGCCATGAGACCGAAAGGGCGCAGGCAGTCGAGCGACTTGTCGAAGGTGTCCTTGCCCACCGAGTCGTAGACCACCTTGACGCCCTGGCCGTTGGTGATGTCCTTGACGCGCGCGGCGAAATCTTCGTTGCGGTAATTGATGGTGAACTCGGCGCCGTGCGCGCGCGCCAGCGCGCACTTCTCGTCCGACCCCGCCGTGCCGATCAAGCGCAGGCCGAGCGCCTTCGCCCACTGGCAGGCGATCAGGCCCACGCCACCGGCGGCGGCGTGGAACAGCACGAAGTCACCCGCTTCCAGCCCCTCCACCGGCTTGCAGCGCTTGAGCAGGTACTGCGCGGTCAAACCCTTGAGCATCATGGCCGCGCCGGTCTCGAAGTCGATCGCGTCGGGCAGTTTGCAAACGTTCATGGCGGGCATCACGCGCACGTCGCAATAGCTGCCGGGCGGGTTGGCTGCGTAGGCCGCCCGATCCCCGGCCTGGAGGTGCGTCACGCCTTCGCCCACCGCCTCGATCACGCCCGCGCCCTCCATGCCCAGCGCCAGCGGCATGGGAAACGGATACAGGCCGGTGCGCTGGTAGACGTCGATGAAGTTCAGGCCCACGGCGTGGTGCCGGATGCGGATCTGCCCCGGCCCGGGGTCGCCCACGCTCACGGTGTCGATCACCAGTTGCTCGGGGCCGCCGTTGGCATGGATGCGCACGGCGCGGCTGGTCTGTTCACTCATCTCGGGTCTCCTCGGGGTGAAAAGCGGCCATGCTGCCACGAAACGTCCACCACACCCACGCGAGACCGCATCACCCCCATGCCCCGGCCGGACATGGTCGCAGCGCTACAGTGCGGGCCATGCCCCAGCACGCCAGCAACCGCCTCACGCCCACCACCCTGCTACTGCTGGTCCTTCCGCCGCTGCTGTGGGCGGGCAACGCCGTCGTGGGCCGTGCCATGCAGGGCGTGGTGCCGCCGATCACGCTGAACTTCCTGCGCTGGGGGCTGGCCTTTGTGTTGCTGCTGCCGCTGGCGGGATGGGTGCTGCGCCCGGGCAGCCCGCTGTGGCCACACTGGCGGCGCTTCGCGCTGCTCGGCCTGCTGGGTGTGGGTTGTTACAACGCGCTGCAATACCTCGCGCTCAAAACCTCCACCCCGGTGAACGTGACGCTGGTAGCCGCGAGCATGCCGGTGTGGATGCTGTTGCTCGGGCGGGTGCTGCACGGCGTACCGATCTCGCGACGCGCCGCGCTCGGCGCGGCCCTCTCGCTCACCGGCGTGGCGGTGGTGCTCACACGCGGCCAGATCGACGACTTGCTCTCGGTGCGGCTGGTGGCGGGCGACGGCTGGATCCTGCTGGCCTCCTTGCTGTGGGCCTGGTACAGCTGGCTGCTGGCGCGTCCCCGACCAGGCAGCGAACCCGCCGCCATCAAGGCCGACTGGGCCGCCTTCCTGCTCGCGCAGATGGTCATGGGTCTGGGCTGGTCGGGTCTGTTCGCCGCGGGCGAATGGCTGACGCTGCCGGCAGCGCTGCCCGGGGAAGGCCATATCCAGTGGGGCTGGCCGCTGGCCGCCGCGCTGGTCTACGTGGCCGTGGGGCCTTCGCTGGTGGCCTACCGCTGCTGGGGTGCGGCGGTGGGTCGTGTGGGGCCGCCCATTGCCGCCATCTTCAACAACCTCACCCCGTTGTTCGCTGCCGTGCTGTCGGCCACGCTGCTGCGCGAGCCGCCACGCCTGTACCACGCGGTCAGCTTCGTGCTGATCGTCGGCGGCATCCTGGTGTCGTCGCGCCGTTCCTAGAAGGTACCTGGGTAGGCACCACCGTCGGCCAGCACGTTCTGGCCGGTGATGTAGCCAGCCTGCACGCTGCAGAGGAAAGCGCAGACAGCGCCGAACTCCTGCGGATTGCCAAAGCGCCGGGCGGGGATGCCCTTGCGGCGGTTCTCCGCGATGGCCTCCGCCGACTGCCCGCTCTTCTGCGCCAGTCCAGCCAGGGTGGTCTTGAGACGGTCGGTCTCGAAGGCGCCGGGCAGGAGGTTGTTGATCGTCACGCCCTGCGCCGCGACCGGGCTGCGCGCCACGCCGGCGACAAAGCCGGTGAGGCCACTGCGCGCGCCATTGGACAGACCCAGCACCTCCATCGGCGCCTTCACCGCGCCCGAGGTGATGTTGACGATGCGGCCGAAGCCCCGCTGCGCCATGCCGTCCACCGTGGCCTTGATGAGCTCGATCGGGGTGAGCATGTTGGCATCCAGCGCCTTGATCCAGACCTCGCGGTCCCAGGCGCGGAAGTCGCCCGGCGGCGGGCCTCCAGCGTTGTTGACCACGATGTCGAACGCCGTGCCCGGACCGTTCGCCACCGACAGCGCCGCCGCCCGGCCCTCCGGCGTGGTGATGTCGGCCGCCACGCCCAGCACAGCCACGCCGGGCGACGCCGCGCGCAGATCGGCCACGGCGGCCTCCAGGTCGCGCGCGCCGCGCGCCACCAGCACCACGTTCACACCTTCGGCCACCAGTGCCTGCGCGCAGCCCAGCCCGAGGCCCTTGCTCGCGCCGCACACCAGCGCCCATTTGCCCTTGATACCCAGATCCATGTGTTTCTCCAGAAAACTATTTGCGCGTTGACGCGCCACCAAAGCGCGTGACCAGGAACACGCCGCCCAGCACGAGCACGGTGCCCGCGACGATCCAGCGGTTGAACGGCTCGTCGAGGATGAGCACGCCCATGACGATGGTGGACATCGGGCCAATCATGCCCGTCTGCGCAGCCAGGCCGGCGCCGATACGCTCGATCGCCATCATCACCATCACCACCGGCGCGAAAGTGCACAGCGTGGCATTGAGCAGCGAGAGCCAGATCACCTCGGGCGCCACCACCGCCGCGCCCATGGGCCGCAGCAGCACGAACTGCAAAAGGCACAGCAGGCAGGCCACGCTGGTGGCCAGGCCCACCAGGCGCATCGAACCCAGGCGTTTGACCAGCTCGCCGCTGTAGACGAGGTAGACCGCGTAGCTGACCGCGCTGCCGAACACCAGCGCCGTACCCAGCGCCGCATCCGGCCCCTGCTGGCCGACCTCGTGCCCGAACACCAGCAGCACGCCGGCGTAGCTCACCGCCATCGCCAGCGCCTGCAGTCCCGTGATGCGGCGCCGGTAGATCACCCAGCCCAGCACCAGCACCAGTGTGGGGTTGAGATAGAGGACCAGCCGCTCCAGGCTGGCACTGACGAACTGCAGGCCCCAGAAGTCGAGAAAGCTCGCGAGGTAGTAGCCCGTGAAGCCCAGGCCCAGCACGCCCAGCCAGTCGCGCCGCGTCAGGGGCGAGGGCTTCTCACCGCCGGGCCGGTGGCTGGCCCACCACGCCAGCGCCAGGAACAGCGGCAGCGCGAACAGCATGCGGTACATGATGAGTGTGACCGCGTCCACGCCATACCGGTAGGCGAGCTTGACGATGATGGCCTTGCCGCTGAAAGCGATGGAGCCCGCGCTGGCAAGCAGCAGGCCGGTGACGAGGTGGGGCGTGGGGTGGGATGCGGACTCGGCGGACATCGCGACGATTATCCGGGCGGTGCGAAGGGCCCGGGGCGGCGCGGGGCTTCACATTTCGCGACGGCAGGCTGCGTCAACGAGACGCACGCCTTCTGGGCTGCAGCACCACCACCAGCAACAGCCCGATGGCCACCATCAGCAGCAGGGCCGACACCGGGCGCTCGAGAAACACGAACCAGTCGCCCCGCGAGAGCTGCAGGGCGCGGCGCAGATGCTCCTCGATACCGGGCGCGAGCACGTAGCCGAGCAGCAGGGCCACGCCCTCGCAGCCCAGGCGCTGCAGCACGAAACCCAGCAGCCCCAGGCCCATCACCAGCCACACCCCCCAGCCGTGCGGCCCCAGTGCGAGCGCGCCCAGGCCAGCGGCCACCAGCAAGGCCGCCAGCAGCGCACGGCGCGGCACGCGCAGCACATGCAGCAACGCGGGCGCCCACCAGCGGGCCAGCGGCAGGTTGAGCGCCAGCAGGAACAGATTGCCCACCCACATGGACACCAGCAAACCCCAGAACACGGTCGGCTGCAGTTCCATCACCGACGGCCCCGGCTCGATCGCGTGCAGCCCCAGAGCGCCCAGCAACAGGGCCATCACGGTGTTGGGCGGCACACCCAGCGCCAGCATGGGGAGGTAGGCGGTCTGGGCACCAGCGTTGTTGGCGGCTTCGGGCGCGACCACGCCGCGCAGGTTGCCCTGCCCGAGCGCGGGCACCCGCTGCCGCGAGACCACCACTTCCAGGCGGTACGCCGCCAGCGAGGCGAGCAGCGCGCCACCACCCGGCACCACACCCAGCGCCGCGCCCAGGCCGGTGCCACGCAGCAGCGCGGGCAAGGCGTCGCGCAGCTCGCCGCGCGTGGGCCGCGTGTCCATGCCGTTGGCAGCAGCCCTCGGGTGGGCGGATGCGCCTTCCGGCAGCGGCCTGGTCCGCGCGTGGGTAGACAGCCCGGCCAGCTCCGCCGCCACCGGCGCCACCACGAAAAAGCCCAGCGCCAGCGCGATGAAGCCCACGCCATCGGTCAAGCCCTGGCGGTGGCCCATCCAGGGCTCCAGTCCCACCGGCACAAAGCGCACAGACCCGGTCTGCGCATCCCAGCCCACCAGGCCCAGCAGCAGGCCGAGCACCGTCATCGCCAGCGCCTTGAGAAAGGAACCCGAGGCCAGCACCGTAGCCCCCACCAGGCCCACGACCAGCACGAGAAAGCGCTCAGACGCGCCGAACTGCATGCCTGCCGAAACCATCCATGGCGCGAGCAGGATCACGGCCCCGATCGCCAGGCAACCGGCCAGAAAGGAACTCAGCGTGGCCGTGACCAGTGCCGCGCCGGCACGCCCCTGCAACGCCAGTGGGTGCCCGTCATGACTGGTCATCACCGACGAGGCCTCGCCGGGCTGATCGAGCACGATGGCGGGCAGCGAACCGCCGTACTGCGCGCCGTAGTACACCCCGGCGAGCACCAGCAGCGCGGGCAATGCGGGCAGGCCCAGCGTGGCCGGCAACAGCAGTGCGATCGCGGCGACCGGCCCGAGTCCGGGCAGCACGCCGAAGACGCTGCCCACCGCCACGCCGAGCGCGATCAGGCCCAGGGCCTGCCAGCCCCAGACAGCTGTCATGCCCGTGATCAGTGCGTCCCACCAGGTGATGTCCATGCCTGCCCGCCCCCGGTGCGCTCAGCGTCCTGCGGGCCAGGCAGGCCACAGGGGAACGGTCAACCCCAGCAGGCCGACCCACACCACACACACAGCGGCCGCCAGCCCGAGCGACCACAGCCACAAGCGCCCGTGATCGGAGGACGTGCCGGCATCCACGGACAACACCGCCAGCACCAGCCCCACCACGCCAACCACCAGGCCCGGCACGGGCCAGCCCGCCAGGCCGTCGCCCACCCACGGCCACTGCGCGGGCCCGCTGCAAAAGGCCAGCCACAGCAGGCCGGCGAGCACGCGCGCCATCGGACCAGAACCCCAGTGCGCGACGCGCCCCTGACCCAGTGCCTCGAAGGTCAGTGCCTTGAACAGGATGAGCGCGCCCAGCAGCCCCAGCAACAGGCCGAGCAGCAGCGGCACATAACCCGGCCCCATGTCGCGCGCGGAGCCCAGGGCATGGCCCGAGGCCGCCCAGACGAACCCGGTACCCAGTCCGAGGAACACCAGTCCGGCGAGGAAGTCCTGCAGGTTCTTGATCATGGGCCGGTGCGACCTCGTCGTCGGCTCACTGCACGGGCGGGGTGCAGGCCAGCACCTCGTCCATGGTGGTCTGGCCCTCGGCCACGCGCGCCGCGCCACCCAGGCGCAGCGGGCGCATGCCGTCCTGCACGGCCTGCCTGCGCAGCGCATCGAGCACCGGTTCGCGGCTGACCTTGTCCTTGAAAGCCTCGGTCACCGTGAGCAGTTCGTACAGGCCCATGCGACCGCGAAACCCGGTCATGCGGCAATCGACACAACCCACCGGCTGGTAGGGCCGGTAGCTGCCGCTGACCTGCCAGGGCCTGACCAGCTCGGTCAGCGTCGCGCGCGAGGCGGCGGCCTCGTCCTTGTCCTGCGGTTTGCGGCAGGCCGGGCACAGCGTGCGCACCAGGCGCTGCGCCAGCACGCCCAGCACCGTGGCGTTGATCAGATAGGGCGGGATGCCCAGTTCCATCAAACGCATGATGGCCGAGGGCGCGTCGTTGGTGTGCAGCGTGGTGAAAACCAGATGCCCGGTGAGCGCGGCCTGCACCGCCATCTCGGCGGTGGCGAGATCGCGCACCTCGCCGACCATGATGATGTCCGGGTCCTGCCGCATCAGCGAGCGCAGGCCCTGCGCGAAATCGAGGTCCAGGTGCGGCTGCACCTGCGTCTGGTTGAAGGCCGGCTCGATCATCTCGATCGGGTCCTCCACCGTGCTCACGTTCACCTCCTCGGTGGCCAGGCGCTTGAGCGTGGCGTACAGCGTGGTGGTCTTGCCCGAACCGGTGGGGCCGGTCACCAGCACGATGCCATGTGGCTGCTTTGTGAGGCCTTCCCAGCGCTGCGCGTCGTGCGCGGCGAAGCCCAGCGCGCTGAGGTCCTTCACCGTCGACTCGGGGTCGAAGATGCGCATGACCAGTTTTTCGCCGAAGGCCGTCGGCAGCGTGGACAGGCGCATCTCCACCTCGTCGCCGCGCGCGCCTCCGACGCCCGGTCGCAGCGTCTTGATGCGCCCGTCCTGCGGCCGGCGGCGTTCGACCACGTCCATGCGGCCCAGCAGCTTGATGCGCGCGGTCATCGCGTTCATCACGCCGATGGGCATCTGGTAGACCGGGTGCAGCACGCCGTCGATGCGGAAGCGGATCACGCCCTGTTCGCGCCGCGGCTCCAGGTGGATGTCGCTGGCGCGCTGGTCGAACGCGTACTGCCAGAGCCAGTCCACCACCTGCACCACGCCCTGGTCGTTGGCATCGAGCTGCTTGTTGGCCTTGCCCAGCTCCACCAGTTGCTCGAAGCTGCCGAAGCCGCCCTGCCCGCCGCTCTTGCTGGCCGCGCGCACCGACTTGGCCAGCGCGAAGAATTCGCCGGTGAAGCTGCTGATGGCCTGCGGGCTGGCCAGCACCAGGCGCACGGTGCGACGCGTCTGGCGCTCCACCTCGGGCACCCAGTCGCGGATGAAGGGTTCGGCCGTGGCCACCACCACCTCGGCCGGGCTCACCAGCACCGGCAGCACCTTGTGGCGCTCGGCGTAGGCCGCGCTCATCACGTCGGCCACCTTGCCCACGTCGACCTTGAGCGGGTCGATGCGCATGTACTCCAGGCCACTGCGCTGGGCCAGCCACTGCGTGAGCGCTTCGACGTCGAGCAGGTGCTGGTCGGCCGCGCGCGACATGCCCACCACCGAGAGGCGCTGCAGCGGGTGCTGCGCGCTGTGCGCGGACGCGCAGCGCGCGGTGGTGCGCTCGGCCTCCTCGGGCGAGATCACGCCGTCCTCGCGCAACCAGCCCACCAGCGTGCGCCAGTCCAGCGGGCCCTCGACGTGCATGGCGGCGGGTTTCTGCGGGGTGGAGGTCTTCATGCGGCGATCAGGATACCGCCTTGAACAGGCGCAACCACTTCTCGGCGGGTAAACCCCAGCGCGCCTGCACCGTTTCGGCGCGCGACAGCAGGGCCATGCGCGTCACGCGCTCGGCAGTGCGTTGGGCCAGCACCACGGTGTTGCCTTCACGCGTCGGCTTGAAAGCCCAGACGGCGTCGGTGCCGAAGGCGGCGCAGATGCTTTGCAGCGAACGGTCGTAGCTGGCGTCGCGGCCGAACAGGTTGACGGTCAGGCAGCCGTCGTCGGTGAGGGCGTTGCGGCAGTCGGCATAGAAGTCGGGGCTGTCGAGCACGGGCGCAGCAGCCTCGTGGTCGTACAGATCGACCTGCAGCGCGTCGTAGGCGCCCGCATGCCCGGCGCGGCGGATTTCCTCGCCTGCGTCGGCCAGCAGCACGCGCAGGCGCGGCCCGTCCGGCGGCAGCTTGAACCACTGGCGGCACACCGCGAGCACCTGCGGGTTGATCTCGATCGCAGTGGTGTCCATGCGCAGCTTCTTGAAACAGAACTTGGTGAGCGCGGCCGAGCCCAGGCCGAGCTGCAGGGCGCGGCGCTTGCCGACCGAATCGGGATCGACGAACAGCAGCCAGGCCATCATGCGCTGCACGTAGTCGAGCTCGATGTCGAACGGTGCATCCAGCAGCATCGAGCCCTGGATCCACTCGGTTCCCAGGTGCAGGAAGCGCACCTCGCTGTCCTCGGAGATGGTCACTTCGGGAAGGGTCTGCACCGCGCGGCGTTGCCGGGCGGCGGCATTGGCACCGGCCTTCATGCGCTCGCCACCGCGACGGCTTGCTGCCTGCCAGGCCCCCACGGGGCCGGGAAGGAAGACGGCAGCCTCTTGCAACGGGCAATATAAAGGGAAGGCATCGGATGCGGCATGCGAGGGGGGCGTGTTGGGGCAGGCCATTATCAACACACCGGGGCCTCTGCGTCCGCGCCATGGCAAGGGCCGGACCCGGCAGTGTCAGGCCACGCCATGTCGGCGCAACACCTCGGCCCAGGCCGACAGCTTGCGATCGAAACGCCAGCTCGCGTTCGCGGGACTCGTGGACGGCAGCTTGTAGACCGGCACGCCCAGCTTCTCGGTGTGCCGCGCGTGCCGAAAGCTCTCGCCGCCGTTGTGCGCGATCGCGCCCAGTTTCGGACAGTGCCAGCGCACCACCGAAAAATCATTGAGCTCGGCGTTCTGGATGTCCACGTCCAGACTGCCTTCGCGCTCGCAGGCCCCATACACATCCCACACGCCCAACCCGTGGGTCTGCAGGGCCTCCACCCGCTCGGGGTAGCTCATCGACGGCAAGGGAAGCGCCCACAGGGCGCCGAGGATCTTCCAGAAATGGTTCTGCGGGTGGCCGTAGTACTGCTGCGCGCGCAACGAGGCCGCCCCCGGGAAACTGCCCAGCACCAGCACCCGCGTGTCCGCACTCAGCACCGGCGCGAGGCCTTGCAGGCGGCTCACGGCGCGAGCTCCAGGGCCGCCAGCCGGGGCAGTGCCTGCAGGGCATTGGCGGTCGTGGCGGCCTGCAGTTCAGCAACCGCCATGCCGCGCAGCGCCGCCACCACCGCACCAATGCGCGGCAGCTCGGCCGGGCTGTTGACGCCTTGCGCCCGACCCGCCGCGCGCTCGGCCGCCGTCACATAAAGCCACTGCGGCGGGATGTCGGGCGCGTCGGTCTCCAGCACCAGCGCCGACATCGGCAGCTCGGCCGCGAGCCTGCGCAACTGCCGCGCAGGCTCGAAGGTGCAGGCTCCACCGAAGCCCAGCTTGAAGCCCATGTCAACAAAGGCCTGCGCCTGCTGTTCGCTGCCATTGAAGGCGTGCGCAATACCTGAGCCGGTGGGCAGCTCGCGCAGGTGCTTGAGCAACTGGTCGGCACTGCGCCGCACATGCACGATCACGGGCAGGCCATGCTGGCGCGCCAGACGCAACTGCGCGCGGTAGAAGAAGGCCTGGCGCTCGCGTATCGCGGTCGTGCACAGCGCGGGCACGAAAAAATCCAGCCCGATCTCACCCACGGCCACCAGGCGCGGGTCGTCGCGGTGGGCGGTGAGCGCGGCGTCCAGCGCGGCCAGGTCGTCGTCCTGCGCGTTCGGCACGCACAGCGGGTGGATGCCCAGCGCGTAGGCGTCGCCGGTGCGGTGCGCAAGGGCACGCACGGTGTCGAAGTTGGACCGCTCCACCGCCGGGATCACGCACAGGCCCACGCCCGCCGCGGCCGCGCGCTCGCGCAGCGTGAACGTGAGCGCGTGATCGGCACCGAACTCGGGTGCGTCCAGATGGCAGTGTGTGTCGATCCACATGGCGGTATAACGGCACATTGTGCCGACAAGCGCAACCCCGCTCCCACCGGTCCCAACCCGAAGGATTCCACCATGGCATCGAAGCCTTCCTCGTCCAGCGCCTGCCTTCGCTGGCTCGCCGCCCCCGCGCTGATGGCGCTCACCGCCTGTGCCATGCCGGGTGCTCCCGCCCCCGCGCCGCTGGTGGGCAGCGAATGGCGGCTTGAAGAGCTGGGCGGGCGCGGCGTGCTCGACCACGTGCAGGCCACGCTGGCCTTTCCCGAGGCCGGGCGCGTGGCGGGCAACGGCTCGTGCAACCGCTTCTTCGGAACCTACACGCTGATGCAGGACCGCATCTCGCTGGGCCAGATGGGCGGCACGCGCATGGCCTGCGCCGAGGCCGTGAGCGAGCAGGAAGCGCGCTACATGGCGGCGCTGCAGAAGGCGCAGCGCCTGGAGGTGCAGGGCAAGACGATGCTCATGCACGTGCAGGACCAGGACAAGCCGCTGCGCTTCACGCGAACAAAACCCTGATCCGCCCTGGGAGCGGCCCGGCGGCGGATCGCCTCAGGTCAGCACGCCCGTCGTCAGCCGCAGCACGCGGCCGCAGCGCGCGGCCAGTGCCTCGTCGTGCGTGACGACGACGAAGGCCGTCCCTTGGTCGCGCGCGAGTTCCAGCATGAGCTGGAACACGCCTTCGGCGGTGCTGCGGTCCAGATTGCCGGTGGGTTCGTCGGCCAGCACGCAGGCCGGCTGCGTGACCAGCGCGCGCGCGATCGCCACACGCTGGCGCTCGCCGCCCGAGAGCTCGGCCGGCCGGTGGTGCAGGCGCTCACCGAGGCCGACGCGCCCCAGCATCCGCTCGGCCCCCACCGCCGCTTCGGCGCGCGGCAGGCGGCGGATCCACAGCGGCATGGCCACGTTGTCGCGCGCGCTGAATTCAGGAAGCAGGTGGTGGAACTGGTAGACAAAACCGAGGTGCCGGTTGCGCAGCCCGCCCTGCTGCGTGGCGCTCAGGCCCGACATGGATTGCCCCATGAGCTGCACGCTGCCGCTGGTGGGGGCGTCCAGCCCGCCGAGCAGGTGCAGCAGCGTGCTCTTGCCAGAGCCCGAAGCGCCGACGACGGCCACGGTCTCGCCCGCGCGCACAGTCAGATTCACGCCGGTGAGCACGGTGACGTCAAGCCGGCCTTCGTGGAAACGTTTGGTGAGGCCGGTGGCGCTCAACACCACGTCCGTTCGGGCTGAGCCTGTCGAAGCCCTTGTGAGCCCTTCGACAGGCTCAGGGCGAACGGGATTCTGGATTTCACTCATAGCGCAAAGCCTCAGCGGGGTTCACGCGGCTGGCGCGCCAGCTCGGGTAGATCGTGGCCAGGAATGCCAGCACCAGCGAGATCACGGCCACCGGCACGATGTCGGTCTGCTGCGGGTCGCTGGGCATGCGGCTGATGAGGTAGATGTCCTGCGGCAGGAAGCTCGCGCCCAGCAGGCGTTCGAGCGCGGGCACCAGGGTGTCGATGTTGAAGGCCACGCCCAAACCGAGCAGCAATCCCGCGCCGGTGCCGATGATGCCCACCATCGCGCCCTGCACCATGAAGACACCCATGATGCTCTGCGGGCTGGCACCCAGGGTGCGCAGGATGGCGATGTCGGCACGCTTGTCGGTCACCGTCATCACGAGCGTGGAGACGAGGTTGAAAGCGGCCACCGCCACGATCAGCGTGAGGATGATGAACATCATGCGTTTCTCGAGCTGCACCGCCGCGAACCAGGTGCGGTTCTGGCGCGTCCAGTCGCGCACCAGCAGGCCGGGGTCGAGATCACTGGCGATCGACACCGCCACCTCGCGAGCCTGATGCAGGTCCCGGATCTTCACGCGCACGCCGGTGGGGCCTTCCACACGGAAGATGCGCGCGGCGTCATCCGCATGCAGCAAGGCCAGCGCCGAGTCGTATTCGAAGTGGCCGGAGTTGAAGGTGCCCACCACCGTCATCTGGCGGATGCGCGGCACCACGCCGGCCGGCGTGACCTGGCCGCTGGGTGCGATCAGCGTGACGCTGTCGCCCGCGATCACGCCCAGGCTGCGCGCAAGGTCGCCGCCCAGGATGACGCCGAACTCGCCCGGCACCAGGCGCGGCAGCAGGGTGTCGGCCAGCTCGGCCGCGAGATCCGTGACCTTGGGCTCCTGTGCAGGATCGATGCCACGCACCAGCGCGCCCTTCATGTCCTCGCCGCGCGCGATCAGCGCCTGCGCCCCTACGAAAGGCGCGGCGCCCACCACTTCCGGGTGGCGTTCGATGCGCGCCAGCGTGTCCGCCAGGTTGGGGATCGCCTGCCCGTTCGGCTCGAACACCTCGATGTGCGAGAGCACGCCCAGCATGCGGTCGCGCACTTCCTTCTGGAAGCCGTTCATGACCGAGAGCACGATGATGAGCGCGGCCACGCCGAGCGCGATGCCCAGCATGGACACGCCCGAGATGAAGGAGATGAAACCGTTGCGCCGGGTGGCGCGGCCGGCGCGCGTGTAGCGCCAGCCGAGGATGAGTTCGTAGGGGGTTTGCATGGGTTCGTGTCCGAAGGGCATTGTGGCATCCCCGACAATCGCGTCATGCCCGCTTCCCACCCGGTCTCCGAGCCGCCCATGCACCTGCTGGTTCCCTTTGCCAGCGCCAGCGACCCCGCCTGCCGCGCGGCACTGCCCGGCCTGCAACTGCCCCGGCTCACCACATTGCTGGCCGCACTGGTGCCCGTCTACACCGACGAGGGCGATGACCACAGCCTGAGCCCGCCGCACGAGCGCGCACTGGCGCAAGCCATCGGACTGGTGCGTGCCGATGGCTGCCCGTTCGGCGATGGCCTGATTCCCTGGGCCGCCCTGGAAGACGTGCAACCCGACACGCCACAGGCCTGGTTCACACCCTGTCATTTCCAGGTCGGCATGGAGCAGGTGACGCTGCTGCCGGCCGATCAACTCGAACTCGGCGATGAACACGCCCGCGCGCTGTTCGACGCCCTGGCCCCGTACTGCACCGAAGACGGCATCACCCTCACCTACGTGAGCGCCAGCCGCTGGCATGCGCGGGGTGAACCGCTGCGCGGCATCGCCTGCGCCAGCCTGGACCGCGTGGCTGGCCGTTCGGTGGAGGCCTGGATGGCCGGCAGCTCGGCGAACCCCGCCGGCGGCCAGTTGCTCAAGCGCCTGCAGAGCGAGGCCCAGATGCTGTTCTACACACACGCCGCGCACGATGCACGCGAGGCCGCGCGTCAGCACGCGGTCAACGGGTTCTGGGTCAGCGGCGCCGGCGCGCTGGACCATCCCCTCACGCGGCAGCCTCGCCCCACCCAGCCCGACGGCCTGCGCCGCGCCGCGCTGCAGGCCGACTGGAACGCCTGGCAACAGGCCTGGGCCGAACTCGACGCGGGCGAGATCGCGCAATGGCTGGCGCGCGCACGGCGTGGCGAGCCGGTCACGCTCACCCTGTGTGGCGAACGCACGGCCCGGCGCTGGACGAACGCCGCCCCCCCGAGCGCAGGCGCGCGCATCGGCCGCCAGTTCAAGAAGCTGCTGGGCACGCCCCCGGCCTGGAAGACCCTGGAAACCCTATGAAGATCATCACCCGTGACGTTCCCCCGCGCGCCGCCTGGGCGCTCGAACAGGGCGGCCTGCACCCCTTGCTGGCGCGCCTGTTCGCCGCGCGCGGCATCACCAGCACCGACGAGCTCGACGACGCGCTGGCGCGCCTGCTTCCCCCCAGCTCGATGCTCGGCGCGCAGGACGCGGCGCATGCGCTGGCCGACGCCATGGCCGCGCGGAAAAACATCTGCATCGTGGCCGACTACGACTGCGACGGCGCCACCGCCTGCGCGGTCGGCCTGCGCGGCCTGCGCCTGCTGGGCGCGCCACTGGGTTTCGACCGCGTGAACTATCTCGTGCCCGACCGCGTCACCGACGGCTACGGCCTCACGCCCGCCATCGCGAAGCGCGTGAAGGCGCAAGGCGCCGACGTGCTGGTGACGGTGGACAACGGCATCGCCAGCGTGGATGGCGTGCGCGCCGCGCGCGAACTCGGCCTGCAGGTGATCGTGACCGACCACCACCTACCGGCACTGAAGGATGGCGAGGTCGCACTGCCGCAGGACTGCATCATCGTCAACCCCAACCAGCCCGGCTGCCCGTTCGAAAGCAAGTCCATCGCCGGTGTGGGCGTGATGTTCTATGTGCTGCTGGCGCTGCGCGCCGAGCTGCGCGAGCGCGGTGTGTTCACGGCGCAGGAACAACCGCGCATCGACGCGCTGCTGCCGCTGGTGGCGCTCGGCACGGTCGCCGACGTGGTGAGGCTGGACGCCAACAACCGCCGGCTCGTGGCCCAGGGGCTCAAGCGCGTGCGCGCGGGCGCCATGCCACCGGGCATGACGGCGCTGTTCAACGCCGCCGCGCGCAAGCCCGCGGCGGCCACCGGTTTCGACTTCGGCTTCGCGCTCGGCCCGCGCCTGAACGCGGCCGGGCGCCTGGCCGACATGACGCTGGGCATCGAATGCCTGACCACCGACGACGCGCTGCGCGCCGACGAACTCGCGCGCACGCTCGACGGCATCAACCGCGAGCGCAAGGCCATCGAGGGCGACATGCGCGAGCAGGCGCTGCTGATGGCCGAGGAGATGTTCGACGAATCCGAGGAACCACCGCCCGCGCTGGTGGTGTTCGACCCCGACTTTCACGAAGGCGTGGTCGGCATCGTGGCCTCGCGCCTGAAGGACAAGTTGCACCGCCCCACCTTCGTCTTCGCCGCCAGTGGCGCCGAAGGCAAGGAGCACGAGCTCAAGGGTTCGGGCCGCTCGATCGCCGGCTTCCACCTGCGCGACGCGCTCGATCTGGTGGCCAAGCGCCATCCGGGCGTGCTGCTGCGCTTCGGTGGCCACGCGATGGCCGCGGGCTGCACCATCGACGAAGAACACCTCGACACGTTCGAGGCCGCCCTGCAGCAGGTGGCGCACGAATGGCTGGACGCCGCCACGCTGCAGCGACGCATGGAGGCCGACGGCCCGCTGGACCCGAAGTACCGCCGTCCGGACCTGGTGGACACGCTGCACCAGGAGGTGTGGGGCCAGGGTTTTGCGCCGCCGGTGTTCAGCGAGGAGGTGCAGGTGGTGTCGCAGCGGCTGGTAGGCGAGAAGCATCTGGCGCTGAAACTCAAGCACCAGGGCGAGCCGGTCGACGGCATCTGGTTCGGCCATACCGAGCCTTTGCCCGAGCGTGTGACGATTGCGTTTCGCCTCGACGCGGACGAATGGCAAGGGCAGCGGCGGGTGCGGTTTCTGGTGGAGGCGGCGGAGGTCTGAGGGATTTCGTTCGAAGACCTCGCTGGCACGAGGGGGTGTGGCACTCTGTTCCGCTCATGTCCCCCGGCCCGGCTGCGCCGGCCCTCCTCCTTGACTTCGCTACACAGAGCGCCACACCCCCTCGTGCGGGCGGCATCCAGGCGCACCACCAGCCGAGTGCCAGAGAGGTCATTGCCGGCCCGGGTGACCGGCGCAGCGAAGTCAAGGGGGGGGCGGGCGAATGCCGCCGGGGGAAATGAGCGGAGCCGGTCACCCCGGCCGGCAATGACCGGAGCAACGAACAACGTTCAACTCATGAGCGCTTCACGCACCGCCGCAAGCTGACGCCGGGACACCGCCAGGCGTTCGTCCACCCCGTCGAGCCGCACCGTCCAGCCTTCGCCCTCGACCGGGTCGTTGTGCTTCTCCACCGCCCGCACCGCGCGGCGCGAGACCAGCGCGTTGCGGTGCACACGCACGAACAGGTGGGCGTAGCGCTGCTCCAGGTCGCTGAGCGCACCATCGAAGATGTGTTCCTTGTCCGCTGTGCGCACGGTGATGTACTTCAACTCTGCCTTGAGGTAGATCACGTCGGACAACGCCACGCGTTCGCTGCGGCCGCGCTCCTGGATGATCAGGCTCTCTGGCAGTCCGTTGTCCTGCGTGTTCTCGGCCGCACTGCGCAGGCGCATCACCTTCTGCAGCGCCTGCTGCAAGCGCTCGCGCCGCACCGGTTTGGTGAGGTAGTCGATCGCCTCCAGCTCGAAGGCGTGCACCGCATGCTCCGCGTAGGCAGTGACGAAGACGATTGCGGGCGGGGCAGCCATCTCGCGCAAGGTTGAAGCCAGCGCCATGCCATCCACGCCCGGCATGTGGATATCCAGCATCACCAGATCGCAGCCGGTGCGCTGGATCTGCTCCATCGCCTGCACCGCGTTCGACGCCTCGCCCACCACATCTGCGCGGGGCTCGGTGCACTCGCCCAGCAGGGTGCGCATCCGCGATCGCGCCAGCGCCTCATCGTCAACGATCAGTACCTTCAGTGTCATGTCACGCTCCGTTGCCAGACCCGGTTCGGTTCCAAACCCCGCTTATACCGGTATTTCGAGCCTTACCTGAAACACGCCATTCACCAGTGCGCTCTGAAAGCGGCCCTGCACGTCGTGCAGCAGCGTCAGGCGCTGGCGCACATTGTCCAGCGCCAGCCCGTTGCCGCGCCGCCCACTGCCCGCCGGCACGGTGTTGGTGACCTTGATCACCACCACGCCGCCGCGGCGCTGGGTGCTGATGCGCACCACCGCGCCGCTGGCGCTGGGCTCGACGCCGTGCTTGACCGCATTTTCCACCAGGGGCTGCAGGATCAGGGGTGGCAGCTTGGCCTTGGAAGCAGTCTCGTCCACGCTCCACTCCACCCGCAACCGCTCGCCAAAACGCACCTGCTCGATCGCCAGGTAGTGCTCGGCCAGTTCCAGTTCCTGCCACAGGGGAACGGCCTCCTTGGCATCGGCCAGTGCATGGCGGAACAGCTCGCTCAGGTCCTCCAGCAGGCTCTCGGCCTTGGCAGGTTCCTCACGCACCAGGGCAATGGCGCTGTTGAGTGTGTTGAACAGGAAGTGCGGACGGATGCGCGCCTGCAGCTCGGCCAGCCGCGCCGTGGTGCCGGCCGGGCCGCGCGCCCGGGCACGCCACATCAGCGCGGCCACGAGCACCGCGGACACCAGCGCGCCCGAGGCCGCGCTGGCCAGCCAGGGCGAGGGCTCGGCCAGGCCCATCCAGACCAGCAGCGCACAACCATAGAGCCCGCTGAGGGCGCCGAAGCCGATGGCCGCGCTCCATTGCCCGGCCATGGGCAGCAAACCCAGCTGGCGCTTGAGGCCGCATACGGTCAGCAGCCAGGCCAGCACCGCCGGCAATGCCGCGCCGGTGTAGATCGCCATCTGCGTGATCCAGGCCACGAAGCTGTGCGCACCGAACAGCGCGGCCACAACCACGATCGCCTGCACGAACAGCACCGCGCGCAGCACGGTGCCGACCTGGCAGGTGTCGAACACCTGGACCCGCGCGCGCAGGTGCTCGGGCATCTCCGCGATCGGACGCGCGCCGGCCGCATGGGCCAGTTCCTGGAAGCTCGATAAAATTCTGGAATCTTTCATGGGAAGCGAATCCGTCCGCGGGTCGGACGCCGTGAGGGTCTGTACAGGGGCACGCTGCGCCACCAGGCGGCCCGGGCTCTCTGTCTTGCCGAACACCCATGCCGGGCGGGCATCCGCTTCCTCCACTTCCCTTCAAGCCGCTGGCAACACCATGTCCACCAACCAACTCGACAAGAAATCCGAAGCCTGGTCCGCCCTATTCTCGGAGCCCATGAGCGAGTTGGTCAAGCGATACACGGCCAGTGTCTTCTTCGACAAGCGCCTCTGGCAGGCCGACATCACCGGCAGCCTGGCCCACGCGGAGATGCTGGCGCACCAGGGCATCATCGGCGCCGCCGACCTCGAATCCATCCAGCGCGGCATGGCGCAGATCACCTCGGAAATCGAGAGTGGTGAATTCGAATGGAAGCTCGACCTGGAGGACGTGCACCTCAACATCGAGGCCCGCCTGACCCAACTGGTGGGCGATGCCGGCAAGCGCCTGCACACCGGGCGCAGCCGCAACGACCAGGTCGCCACCGACGTGCGCCTGTGGCTGCGTGGCGAGATCGACCTCATCGTGCCGCTGCTGAACGAATTGCAGACTGCCCTGGTGGATGTGGCGGAGCAGAATGTCGACGTGATCCTGCCCGGCTTCACCCACCTGCAGGTCGCACAGCCGGTGAGCTTCGCGCACCACCTGCTGGCCTACGTGGAAATGTTCTCGCGCGACGCCGAGCGCCTGGCCGACGTGCGCCGCCGCACCAACCGCCTGCCGCTGGGCAGCGCCGCGCTGGCGGGCACCACCTACCCGCTGGACCGCGAGCGCGTGGCGCGCACGCTGGGCATGGTGGACGACAGGGGCGAACCGCAGGTGTGCCAGAACAGCCTGGACGGCGTGAGCGACCGCGACTTCGCGATCGAATTCACCGCCGCGGCCTCGCTGTGCATGGTGCACGTCAGCCGCTTCAGCGAAGAACTGATCCTGTGGATGAGCCAGAACTTCGGCTTCGTGAAGATCGCCGACCGTTTCACGACGGGCAGTTCGATCATGCCGCAGAAGAAAAACCCCGACGTGCCCGAGCTTGCGCGCGGCAAGACCGGCCGCGTGGTCGGCCATCTCATGGGCCTGATCACGCTCATGAAGGGCCAGCCCCTGGCCTACAACAAGGACAACCAGGAAGACAAGGAGCCGCTGTTCGACACGGTGGACACGCTCAAGGACACGCTGCGCATCTTCTGCGAGATGGTCGGCGGCCAGTTGAACCCGGCCACCGGCGCCAAGGAAGGCGGCATCACCGTCAACGCCGTGGCCATGGAGGACGCGGCCCGCAAGGGTTACGCCACCGCCACCGATCTGGCCGACTACCTGGTGAAGAAAGGCCTGCCGTTCCGTGATGCGCACGAGACCGTGGCGCACGCGGTCAAGGCCGCCGTGTCGCACAACTGCGACCTCTCGGAGCTGCCGCTGACGGTGCTGCAGGGCTTCAACGCGTCGATCGGGAAGGACGTCTACGAGTGCCTGAGCCTGCGCGGCAGCCTGGAAGCGCGCAACACGCTGGGCGGCACCGCGCCCGCGCAGGTGCGCGCGCAGATCGCGCGCCACCGCCGGCGCCTGGGCTGAGGCCCGTCCCAGGCCTCGACATGCACGAATCGATTGACCTGGGTACCTTGCGCGTGGTGGTGGCCGCCGCCGACCTCGGATCGATCAGTGCGGCCAGCGAACGCCTCCGTCTGGCGGTGGCCGCCGCCAGTTCGCGCATCACGGCGCTGGAGGAGTCGCTCGGCTTCCGGGTGTTCGAGCGCTCATCGCGCGGCGTGCAGCTCACCCCGGCGGGCCAGATGCTGGTGCAACGCAGCCGCGCGCTGCTGACCGACGCCGACCGCCTGGCGCAGCACCTGCAGGGATACAGCCAGGGCCTGCAAGGCCATGTGCGGGTGCTTGCCAACACCTCGGCCTTGCTGGAAGTTCTGCCCCAGCGGCTGGAACGGTTCATGAAGACACACCCCCTGATCCGCATCGATCTGGAAGAGCGCGGCAGCCCGGAGATCCCGCTGGCCCTGATCGAGGGGCGAGCGGACTTCGGCGTGGTTGATCTGCCGGTGCCACCTGCGGGCCTGGCGTTCACGCCTTTGTTCACCGACACGCTGGTGCTGCTCGCGCCACGCTCGCACCGCCTGGCAACCCGGCGCCGGTTGCGCCTGGCCGATGCGCTGGACGAGCCTTTCATCACGCTCAACGATGGCACAGCGCTGTCGAACCGCCTGCTGGCTTCGGCCGCCGACGCAGGCAAGCCACTGAACGTGCGCATGCGCATGCGCGGCTTCGACGCAGTCTGCCGCATGGTGGCCGCCGGCCTGGGCGTGGGTGTGCTGCCGCTGGAAGCGATCGCGCCTCAGTTGGCGCACCTGCCGCTCACCGCGGTGCCTCTGTCCGACCCCTGGGCTCGGCGCACGCACCACATCGCCACCCGCACCGACGCCCCACCCGCGCCCGCCGCGCGCACGCTGATCCGCGCCCTCACGCGCTGAGGCCAGTCTTCGCGTTTCGCGAAAGCCGCCTTTGGCGCATGCCATTGCCGGCCACCGCGGTCCGTTCCTACACTGCCCGCCATACCCCAAGAAGCACAAGCGCCACCACGGTGGTGCTGGAGACCCCATGAAAATCGCCCGCGTCAGCGCCACGCCGCTGAATCTGCCCGTCACCGTTCCGATGGCCAGCGGCAGCAAGAGCACCAGCCTCTCGGTCTGCATCGTCACCATCGAAACCGATACCGGCCTCATCGGCACCGGCATGACCGCCATCACCGAGGAAGAGGTGATCGGCAGCATCGTCAACGACATCGTCGCGCACCACCTGACCGGCATGGACCCGATGCGCCATGAGCAGGTCTGGGACCGGCTCTACTGGCTGCTCACGCCGCGCGGCCAGTCGGGCTATGCGAGCCATGCCATCGCTGCCATCGACCTGGCGCTGTGGGACATCAAGGGACAGGCACTGGGCGAGCCTTGCTGGCGGCTGCTGGGCGGCGCGCGCGCCGAGGTGCCGGTGTACGCCACCTTTGGATTCGCCTTCTTTGACCGTGACGAGCTCGCCGCCGCCGCACGCGACTGGGTGGCGCGCGGCTTCACGCGGCTGAAGATGACGGTGGGACACCACGCCCTGCAGCGCCGCGACGAACCGCGGCCGCTGGACCAGGTGATCGCCGAGGACGTGCAGCGCATCCGCGCGGTGCGCGAGGCCGTTGGTCCCGATGTCCAGATCTACATCGACGCCAATTGCAGTCTCGACTACTTCCACGCGCTGTCGCTGGCGCAGAAGGTGGAGCCCTACGACATCAGCTTCTTCGAAGAGCCGGTGTCACAGAACGACATCCCCAACCTGGTCAAACTGCGCGGCAAGACCTCCATCCCACTGGCCGCGGGACAGAACGAAGGCCTGGCCTCGCGCTTTCGCGACCTGCTGGTGGCGCAGGCGGTGGACGTGGTGCAGCCCAACGCCTGCATCAGCGGTGGTTTCACGCAGTGCGGCCGCATCGCGGGCATGGCGGCCGCGTTCAATACGCGCTTTGCCAACGGAGGCGCCTGGCCCCACCACAACATGCACCTGCATGCCGGTCTGGCCAATGGCTCGCTGGTCGAATACCACTCGGTGGCCGTGCAGTGCTGTGAACTGGTCTTCGACGACCTGCCCAAACCCGAGCGCGGCATGTTGCGATTGCCCGAAACACCGGGACTGGGCTTCAAACCGGATCCGCAACGGCTGGCCGAACTCGCGAAGCGCCCTGGCTCGCGGGGCGCGGGCAAGGCCTGAAGAACACACCACGACAAAGGAGACAGACATGCAACACGAAACACACGGGATCTCTATGGGCCGCCGGTGCGCGCTCGCCCTGGCGCTGGCCGCCACCACGCTGGGCACCAGCGCCTGGGGGCAGAACTGGCCGTCCAAGCCGGTGCGCCTGGTGGTCGGCTACTCAGCCGGCGGTGGTGTAGACGCCATGGCGCGAATGATCGCGCCGCGCATGTCGGCACTGCTGGGCCAGCAGGTCATTGTGGACAACCGAACCGGCGCGGCGGGACTGATTGCCGGCGACACGGTGGCGCGCGCCGCGCCCGATGGCTACACGCTGATGCTGGGAGACAGCTCACTGCTGATCGCGCAGCACCTGCAGCCGCGCATGAGCTTCGACCCGATCAAGGCCTTCACGCCCGTGGCGGGCGTGTTCACGCTGCCACTGGTGATCGTGGCAAACAACGACGTACCCGCAAGGACACCGGCCGAGCTCGTGAAGCTGCTGAAGGACAACCCTGGCCGCTACTCGTACGCCACATCGGGCGTGGGCACCGTGCACCATCTCGGTTTCGAAATGCTCAAGGGCCAGACACGCAGCTTCGTCGTGCACATCCCGTACCGGGGTGCGGCGCAGATCGTGCCCGACGTGATGAGCGGCCAGGTGCCCATCGGCGTGGTGAGCGCGGCCTCGGCCATCACGCAGGCCCGTGCTGGCAAGCTGCGCGCGCTGGCCGTGATGAACCCGGTAAAGCTGGCTGGTGCGGAAGACATCGCGCCGCTGTCTGACGCTCTGCCCGGCTTTTCAGCCGTTCCTCGTCTGTACGTGCTGGCGCCAGCGGGCACGCCTGCGGGCATCGTAGAAAGGCTGAGCGACACCTTGCGCGCGGTGATGGAAGCACCCGACATCGTCCAGATCGCCGCGCAGCAGGGCGCGGTACCGGCCTACATGTCGGCCGGCCCGCTGGCCACCGACATCGCGCGCGAGTCCACCGAATGGGGCAAGGTGATCCGGGAACAAAAAATCACCGCGACGCAATGAGTGCCGCCGCCCGGCGGACCTCAGGTGCAGGGATCGGGCTGCGGCACCTCGGTGCAGTGCCTGTATGCCTCGGGCTTGAGACCTCCGCCGACCAAGCGGTACTGGTCGAAACACGCCGCGCTGACCAGGTAGCTGTGCCAGCGGGCCTCGCAGGCGCTGGTGCCGGGCGGCAAGGGGGCACTGGCTGGAACGGCGCGGGCTCGGTGCTGTTCGGGCACATCGGTTCCGTAGATCACCTGGCCGTACTCATCCACCCAGCGGAACACCTCGGCGGACATGGCCGCACCGGACACCACCAGGGCCAGCAACAGGGCAAGGGTTCTGAACACCATGTCCCTGGGATTCTGGCCACGTCCAGGCGGTTCCGCCGTCCGTCTGCCCGCCAGCCGGAGCGCTGCACCAAAAATTTCAATCCGCCCTGTCCCGCTTTCACAAGCCATTTGCAGGGCGCGCGGCTAACATGCGAACCACCCCGGCCGCGCCCGCCGCTCGGCCAACGGCCACGGACAACACACTGGAGACATCCCTACATGACCGTCATCACCAACGTGGAAGACCTGCGCGTGCTCGCACAGCGGCGTGTGCCGCGCATGTTCTACGACTACGCCGATTCCGGCTCGTGGACCGAAGGCACCTACCGCGCAAACAACGAGGATTTCCAGAAGATCAAGCTGCGCCAGCGCGTGGCCGTGAACATGGAGAACCGCAGCACGCGCAGCACCATGATCGGTCAGGACGTAGCCATGCCGGTGGCGATCGCGCCCACGGGCCTCACCGGCATGCAGCACGCCGACGGCGAGATCCTGGCCGCGCGCGCCGCGAAGAAATTCGGCATCCCGTTCACGCTCTCGACCATGAGCATCTGCTCCATCGAGGACGTGGCGCAGCATGCGGGCGAGGGCTTCTGGTTCCAGCTCTACGTGATGAAGGACCGCGCCTTCATCGAGCGCCTGATCGACCGCGCCAAGGCTGCGAAGTGCAGCGCCCTGGTGCTCACACTGGACCTGCAGATCCTCGGTCAGCGACACAAGGATCTGAAGAACGGCCTCACCGCACCGCCGAAGATGACGCTGGCCAACATCATCGACATTGCCAGCAAGCCGCGCTGGGCGCTGGGCATGCTGGGTACGAAGCGCCGCCAGTTCGGCAACATCGTGGGTCACGTGCAGGGCGTGACCGACATGGCCAACCTGGGCGCCTGGACGGCACAGCAGTTCGACCCCGCGCTCAACTGGGGCGACGTGGAATGGATCAAGCAGCGCTGGGGCGGCAAGCTGATCCTCAAGGGCATCCAGGACGTGGAAGACGCGAAGCTGAGTGTGGCCTCGGGTGCCGATGCGCTGATCGTGAGCAACCACGGCGGGCGACAGCTCGATGGCGCACAAAGCAGCATCGAGGCCTTGCCCGCCATCGTGGACGCGGTGGGCAGCCAGATCGAGGTGCACATGGACGGCGGCATCCGCAGCGGCCAGGATGTGCTCAAGGCCCGCGCCCTGGGCGCGCGCGGCGTCTACATCGGCCGGCCCATGCTCTACGGCCTGGGTGCCATGGGCGAGGCCGGGGTGGACAAGTGCCTGGAGATCATCCACAAGGAGCTCGATCTCACCATGGCCTTCTGCGGCCACACGAACATCGAGACGGTGGACAAGCGCATCCTGCTGCCGGGTACTTTCCAGACCTGATCAGCGCAGCTCGTATTCGAACGTGCTCACCACCCGCAGCCGCTTCATGCGCGAACTGCCGTCGTCGAAGTCGTTGCCGTCGTCGCCGGTGATGCGGATCACGCCCTGGTTGGCGTTTTTCAGCGGGCCGAGTCCGGCACCCGCCTCGGCGGCGAACTTGTCGGCCTGCTCGCGCGCGTTGCGCGTGGCCTCGGCCAGCAGCGGCGCCTTGGCGTCGTTGAAGCCGCGCAACTGGTAGCGCGGGCCGCCACGCCCCTCGTTGTCGCCACCGAGCTGAATGCCGTCCTGGATGAGTGGGTCGACCGCGCGTGCGGCGGCCTCGACCTCGGTCACACGCGCCGACTTCACCAGCACCTGGCCGGTGCCGTTGAAGCGGAACGGCTGGTTGGCTTGCGCGTACTCGCGGGCGTACAGGTCCTGCACCTGCAGCGGCCTGGCCTCGACCTCGGCCTCGCTGAAACCCCGCGACTTCAGGAACGCCACCACCTTGTCGCGGTCGGCGGCCAGGGCCTTTTGCACGCCACCGAAATCGTTGCCGGCGCGGCGAAAGCCCAGGGTCCAGATCGCAAAGTCGCTCTCCACACTTTTTTCGGCCAGGCCCTTGACGGTGACCGATCTGTCCGACATGCGAAAGCGCTCCAGGCCCTGCCCCACGGCGAAACCGGCCAGGGCCATGCCCAGGGCCACCAGCAGGGCGGTGACGAGGCGGGAAAGGCTGTTCATTCAATGTCCTCCTGGGCTGCGAGCCAGCCCTCGGCCAGCGGTACCCGGCATGGTAATCCCGCTATGCTCGCTGCCGTGAGCGAGTCCTCTTCCCCGCCCCCGACACGGCGCATTGCGCACCTGGACATGGACGCCTTCTTCGCGTCGGTCGAGCTCCTGCGCTACCCCCAGCTCAAGGGCCTGCCGGTGGTGATCGGCGGCGGGCGACGGCGCGAGGACGACCTGCTGGCGCAGGTGCGCAAGGCATTTCCCGAGCGCGAATGGACCGATTCCGACCTGGACCGCATCCCGGTCGACTTCTTTCCCCGGCTGGAACACTACGTGGGCCGCGGCGTGGCCACTACGGCGACCTATGCCGCACGCCAGTTCGGCGTCGGATCGGCGATGGGCCTGATGAAAGCCGCGAAGCTGTGCCCGCAGGCCATCCTGCTGCCGGTGGACTTTGACGAAGTGCGCCGCATCTCGCGCCTGTTCAAGAGCACCATCCGCGAGATCGCGCCGGTAATGGAAGACCGCGGCGTGGACGAGGTCTACATCGACTTCACCGACGTGCCCGGCGGCCAGCGCGAGGGCGGTCGGGTGCTCGCGCGGCTGATCCAGAAAAGCATCTTCCAGACCACGGGGCTGACCTGCTCGATCGGCGTGGCACCCAACAAGCTCATTGCCAAGATGGCGAGCGAGTTCAACAAGCCCAACGGCATCAGCATCGTGCAGGCAGAGGACCTGCAGGCGCTGATCTGGCCGCTGCCCTGCCGCAAGATCAATGGCGTCGGGCCCAAGGCCGATGCGAAGCTGCAGGGCCACGGCATCCACACCATCGGCGATCTGGCGCAGCGCGAGCGCGGCTGGCTGATTGAAAACTTCGGCAAGAGCTACGGCGCCTGGCTGCACGAGGTGTCCTGGGGCCGCGACGAGCGCCCCGTGCAGACCGAGAGCGAGCCTGTGAGCATGAGCCGCGAAACCACCTTCGACCGCGACCTGCACGCCACGCGCGACCGCGCCGAGCTCGGGGCCATCTTCACGCGCCTGTGCGAGCAGGTCGCCGACGACCTGCAGCGCAAGGGCTATGCGGGCAAGACCATCGGCATCAAGCTGCGTTACGACAACTTCCAGATCGTCACGCGCGATGTGACCATCGGGCACTTCACGGCGGACGCAGCGACCATCCGCCGCCAGGCCGGCCTGTGCCTCAAGCGCGTGGACCTGGGGCGGCGCATCCGCCTGCTCGGCGTGCGCGTGGGCAAACTCGTCAAACCCGGGACAGACGGCAGCGTGTCGCAGGTCTACAGTGAGCCGGCTTCACCACCCCCAACACGAGACAAGTCCCGCCATGACCGCAACGACCTGCTTTTCCCTGAGCTCGACGGATAGCGTCGCCCACCTGGTGCTGAACCGCCCCGCCGAACTCAACACCATGCACCCGACCTTCTGGCGCGAACTCGACGAGGTGCTCACCCGGATCCACAACGAGGGCACGGTGCGGGCGCTGGTCATCAGCAGCACCGGCAAACACTTCAGCGCCGGCATGGCGCTGGAGACCTTCGCGGGTGCCATCAGCATGGACGACCAGAGCCCCGAAGGCCGCGCCGCCATCTTCGACCTGCTGACCGACATGCAGGCCACGTTCACGAAGCTGGAGAACCTGCGCATCCCGGTGATCTGCGCCATCCAGGGCGGCTGCATTGGCGGCGCGGTGGACATGGTCACGGCCGCCTGCATCCGCTACGCGAGCGCCGACGCCTTCTTCTGCATCCAGGAGATCAACATCGGCATGGTGGCCGACGTGGGAACGCTGCAGCGCCTGCCCAAACTGATCCCGTTCGCGGTGGTGAAGGAAATGGCCTACACCGGCCGGCGCCTGCCCGCAGCGAAGGCGTTGGCCTATGGCCTGGTCAACGAGTTGTTCGACACCCACGAAGCCACGGTGGCCGCCGCGCTGCAGTGCGCGAAGGAAATTGCCACCAAGCCGCCGGTGGCGATCTGGGGCACCAAGCAGGCCGTGACCTACGCGCGCGACCACTCGGTGGAGGACAGCCTGCGCCAGATGGGCTGGCTACAGGGAGCGGTGTGGAGCAACGCGCATGTGCGCGAGGCAATCACCGCCATGAAGGACAAGCGCGCGGGCGACTTCGCGCCGCTGAGCTCGCTGCAGTCATTCAAGTCGCTGGGCTGAGCGCTGGCGCGTCGGGCAGGACAGGCCGGCGGGTCAGGACAAGCGGTACGTCGCCAGGTGCAGGCTGGTCTCGGTGCTGCTGATGCCGCGGATCAGGCGGATGCGTTCGAGCACCTGCGAAAGCTCGGTCAGGCTGGTCGCGCGCAGCTCGGCCAGCAGGTCCCAGCGGCCATTGGTGTCATGCAACTCTGCCACGCCCGGCTCACCCAGCAGGCTGGCAATGACGGCGCGGGTCTGGTTCCCTTCCACCGCCACGCTCATCCACGCGCTGATGCCGGTGGGTTCGGCGTCCGGCCGCAGGCGCACCGTGTAGCCCACGATCACCCCTGTGTCTTCCAGCCGGGTGATGCGGTTGGTGACGGTGCCGCGCGAGACGCCGAGCGCCTTGGCCAGTGCCGCCACGTTGGTGCGCGCGTCCTTGCGCAGCAAGGAGATCAGCTGTTGGTCGAGGGCATCCATATGTGCATTATGTTATCCAACACTGACGTATTGCCAATTTTCTGCCGTAATTGATACAGAGTTGTCGATTTACATTGACGCGGAGGCTTGAGAGACTGGGTGCATCTGCAAGGACATCCCCATGAACACCCCCACCTCCCCCGCCCTGCCCACCCTGTTCCTGAGTGCCCAGGATGTGGCCACGCTCGTCCAACGCATCGGCCTGCCCACTGTGCTGGAACGCATGGCCAGCACCCTGCACGCCGACTACCTGCGCTGGCCGGCGTTTGACAAATCCGCGCGCGTGGCCAGTCACTCGGCCGACGGCGTGATCGAGCTCATGCCGATCGCCGACGACACCACCTTCGCCTTCAAGTACGTCAACGGCCACCCGAAAAACACCCGCAGCGGACTGCCCACCGTCATGGCGTTCGGCGTGCTGGCGGACGTGGCCACCGGTGTGCCTCTGCTGCTGAGCGAACTCACGCTGACCACCGCGCTGCGCACCGCCGCCATGTCGGTGGTGGCCGCGCGCGCCCTGGCCCGCCCGGACAGCCGCCGCATGGCACTGATCGGCAACGGCGCGCAAAGCGAGTTCCAGGCCCTGGCCTTTCACCACCTCATGGGCATTGACGAGGTCCGCCTGTACGACACCGACCCCGCCGCCACGCGCAAGCTGATGGCCAATCTGGCGGGCCTGCGCGGCCTGCGCCTGATCGCGTGCGAGAGCAGCAAGCAGGCCGTGCGCGGCGCCGACATCGTGACCACCGTCACCGCCGACAAGACCAACGCCACCATCCTCACGCCCGAGATGATCGAACCCGGCATGCACGTCAACGGCGTGGGCGGCGACTGCCCCGGCAAGACCGAGCTGCACGCCGATGTGCTGCGCCAGGCCGGGGTGTTCGTGGAGTACGAACCTCAGACCCGCATCGAGGGCGACCTGCAGCAATTGCCGGCCGACTTTCCCGTCACCGAACTCTGGCGCGTGCTGGCCGGCCGGGCGGACGGCCGCACGGACAAGGCGCAGGTGACGGTCTTCGACTCGGTGGGCTTCGCGCTGGAGGACTATTCGGCGCTGCGTTTCCTGAAGGAAGCGGCGGGTGAACTGGGCCTGGGCCAGGCACTGCCGCTGGTCCCTGGCCTGGCCGACCCGAAAGACCTGTTCGGGCTGCTGCACCGCGCACCTACTCCACTGGCGCTCGCCGCATGAGGTCGCCGCTTTCGCTAGGATGAGCGGCCTCCCTCACGATCCGCCTTGCATGAAGACCTTCCACAACCCCCACCACGCCGGCCACGCCGGGCAGCAGGAAATGTTTCGCGGCCGCATGGTGCCCTGCCATGAGGTGCCCGCGCGGCTGGATTTCGTGCTCGCCGAGATGCAACGCCGCCCGCTCGGCCCGCTGACCCCGCCGGCGGTGGACGATGCCACGCTGGACATCGCCATCGCGCGCGTGCACAGCGCGCGCTACCTGGACTTCCTCGCCCGCGCCTGGGACGACTGGGTGGCGATGGAGCCGGCGAACGCGCAGCGCGACGCCCTGCCCTCGGTCTGGCCGCTGTCCAGCCGCCACGGGTTCCGCAACGACGTGCTGCCGGGCAACTTCGCCGCACGCCTGGGCCTGTTCGCGTTCGACTCGGGTTCGCCCCTGACCGCCGGCACCTGGGCCGCCGCCCGCGGTGGCGCGGCCTGCGCACTGGCTGCGGCCAACGCGGTGGCACAGGGCGAGCGCAGCGCGTTCGCGCTCACCCGCCCCCCTGGCCACCACGCCGGGCCGGACTTTCTGGGCGGTTACTGCTTCCTGAACAACGCAGCGATCGCCGCGCAGGCGCTGCGCGATGCCGGCCACGCCAGGGTCGCCGTGCTGGACGTGGACTACCACCACGGCAACGGCACACAGACCATCTTCTACGAGCGCCCCGACGTGCTCACGGTCTCGATCCACGGCGACCCGGCGACCGAGTACCCGTTCTTCCTCGGGCACGCGGACGAGCGGGGCGCGGGTGAAGGCACGGGTTTCAACCTCAACCTGCCGCTGCCACGCGGCACGGGCTTTGCGTCCTGGCGCGCCACGCTGGACACCGCGCTGCGGGCCGTGCGCGACTTCGGCGCCAGCGCGCTGGTCGTTCCCATGGGCCTGGACACCTTCGAGGGCGACCCGATCTCGGGTTTCACGCTCCAGAGCGCGGACTACGCCGCCATCGGCGCCGCGCTGGCGGGCGCCGGCCTTCCAGCCGTGTTCACCTTCGAAGGCGGCTACGCGGTGGACGAGGTCGGCACCAACGCGGTCAACCTGCTCGAAGGCTTCCAGCAGGCCTCCTGAGACGCGGACGGCAAAAAAGGCCCTGGTGTGACAGCCTTCACACCAGGGCCTTTTTGTGTGTCGACCTGAATCCAGTGGGCGGCACGGCGCGTAACCAGAAGGCCAACAACACCCTTCTGCCACTTCACGAGCCACAGCCCCATGAAACACCAGTCCAAAAAATCCCCTCACCACAGGGCCCTGCGCCTGCTGCCTCTGGCCGCCACCGTCGCGCTGCTGTCGGCCACGCCGGGACATGCCGACACCGGCAAGCTGCTGCTCACCGGCGGCGTGAGCAGCGTGGAAGGCGCTGCCGGCGGCGGCATCTCACCCTGGGCCGTGATCGGCAGCCAGGCCACCGAAGGTGAAGTGGGCGTGTCGGCGTTCGCGAGCCGCGCCGTGACGCGCGACTACGGCCTGAGCGCCTACGGCGTGGCCGTGGGCATCCACGACCGGTTCGAAGTCTCGGCAGCGCGCCAGGACTTCAACACCGGCAACACCGGCACCCTGCTCGGCCTGCCCGGTCTGCATCTGAAGCAGGACGTGCTGGGCGCGAAGTGGCGCGTCGCGGGTGACGCCGTGCTCGACAGCGACAGCCTGATGCCGCAGATCGCCGTGGGCGTGCAGTTCAAGAACCTTCAGTCCAGCGGGCTGGACGGCACGCTCGACACGCTGGGCGCGAAGCGGCGCGGCACCGATGTGTATGTGAGCGCCACCAAACTCTTCCTGGCGCAGGGCATTCTGGTCAACGCCATGCTGCGCGCCACGCAGGCCAACCAGGGCGGCCTGCTGGGTTTCGGAGCCCGGCTCGGCGGTGCCGACAACGGCTACGAGCTCCAGCCCGAGATCTCGGTGGCGTATCTGGTCAGCAGCAAGCTGGCAGTGGGTGTCGAATACCGCGCCATGCCCAACAAGCTCGAGCGCGCCGGCCAGGCTGCGGGCCTGGGCGACGGCCTGCGTGGCGACGACTGGATGGATCTCTTCATCGCCTACGCGCCGAGCAAGAACGTCTCCCTGACCGCCGCCTATGTGGACCTGGGCCGCATCGTGCCCGCAACCACCCAGCGGCGCAAACAGACCGGTGTCTACCTCTCGGCCCAGATCGCATTCTGAACAACCTCTGCACAGGCTCCACCATGAAACACCTCATCACCGCCACCGCCCTCACCCTGTTCGCGCTCTCCAGCGGTGCTCTGCTGGCCCAGACCCCCGCGCCGAGCACCGCCAGCGCCTACCCCGTCGCCCCCGCCCCCGGCCTGTACCAGGCCTTCGGCGAGCAGGCCGGCATCCGCAGCCTCATGGACGACTTCGTGCAACGCCTGCGCGCCGACCCGCGCATCGGTGACCAGTTCAAGGACACCAACCTGCCCAACCTCGCGAAGTCGCTCGGTGACCAGCTCTGCCAGCTCTCGGGCGGCCCCTGCGTCTACAAGGGCCCGGACATGAAAACCGCCCACCAGGACCGCGACATCACCAAGGCGCATTTCAACGCCCTGGTCGAGGTGCTGCAGGACAGCATGAACGCGCGGGGTATTCCTTTCACGCGGCAGAACCAGATGCTGGCCCTGCTCGCCCCCATGCACCGTGACACCATCACCGTGCGGTGAAGACTGAACGGACCCACCCGCCATGACCTCCCGCGCCACGCTGGCCACACTGCTGGTTTCGTCCCTGCTGATGCCCCTGGCCGCGACCGCGGCGACCATACAGGTGGCGGTGCTCGCGCGAGATGGCCTGCCACTCGCCGACGCCGTGGTGGTGATTGAGCCGCTGACGGTCAGCCAACCCGTCGCGCCCCTGCCGGCACAGGCCACGATCCAGCAACTCAAGATGCAGTTCGTGCCCGGTACCAGCGTGCTGCCGGTGGGTTCGCGCGTGAGATTCGTCAACCTCGACAGCTGGGACCACCATGTGCGTGGCGTGCCCGCTGGCCTGACAGGTCTCAACGCGGGTCCTGACGCGGGCTTCGAACTGCGGCTGGACGGCCAGGCAGCCGGCAAGGACGCTGCCGTGGTCGATGTGACACTGACCAGAGCCGGCGCCATGCAACTGGGCTGTCACCTGCACAGTTCCATGCGAGGCTTCATCTTCGTGACCGACTCGCCGTGGGCCGTCAAGACCGACGCGCAGGGCATGGCGATGCTGCGGGATGTGCCCGAGGGTGCGGCACGCCTGCGCGTGTGGCACGGGGAGCAGATCGTCGAACCCGCACCCGGCACGCTCACGGTCACCAGCGTCACGGCGCTGACCGTTCCCACCCAGGTCCAGCCGCGCAGGAGACGGCCATGAAACACCCCGTTCGACACCCCGACGCCCGTGCCCGTGTGGTGCGCGCTGGCGCCGTACTGCAATGGGCATGGAGCCGCACCCCGAATGCACCGGGCAGAACAGAGGTACCAGGCCTGCCGCACAATGCGGCCATGACACACAGCCCCGACGAAGCCCTCATCGCCCTGATCGACCGCGTGGCGCTGCGCGATGAAGCGGCTCTGAAGGCGCTGTACGACACGGTGTCGTCCAAGCTCTACGGGCTCGCGCTGCGCGTGGTGAACAAGCACGAATGGGCCGAAGACGTGTTGCAGGAGACCTTCCTGCAGATCTGGCGTTCGGCCGCCGACTACCGTGCCAGCCTGAGCCCGCCCATGGCCTGGCTGGGCATCATCGTGCGCAGCCGATCGCTGGACTGCCTTCGCCGGCGCAGCGCCGAGCGCGCCCACCTGACAGACGAGATCGACGACGTGATGGCCGACACGATGGAAGGCCCTTCCCCCAACCCCATGGACGTGAGCCTGGCCAGCCAGCAGGCGTGGGCGCTGCACCAGTGCCTGGGCAAGCTGGAGAGCCGCCAGCGCGAGGTGGTCAGCCTGGCCTATCTGCGCGACCTGAGCCACAGCGAACTGGCCGAGCAGCTCAAGCTGCCGCTGGGCACCGTCAAGACCTGGATCCGCCGCGGACTGGAGCAACTGCGCACCTGCATGGCGCGCTTTGCCTGAGGACCCCGACATGAACCTCACCCAACACCCCGAACTGCTGGACAAACTCGCTGCCGCCCACGCCCTGGGCACTCTGCGCGGTGGTGCGCGCCGTCGCTTCGAGGCCATGGCGCGCGAACAGACACCAGTGCGCGCCGCCGCGCTCGTGTGGCAAAGCCGCGTGGCCAGCATGAATGAGCTGCAGCTCCCGAGCGAGCCCGCACCTGCCGTGTGGACGCGCATCGAGAACCTCGTGCGCGCCGACCGGGAGCAGCACGCCATGGCCGCCGCGCGCGTGGCCCCCGTGAAATCGCAGACCGGTGGCTGGCTTCGCAGCCTCGCCTTGTGGCGCGGCACCACCGCTGCCGGCGCTCTGGCCACCGTGCTGGCGGTGGTCACCGCCGTGGGTCTGCGCGACGACCTGGGCACGCAGATCGGCGAACTGCAGGCAAAACTGGAGGCAACGCCCGCCATCGAGTACGTGGCCGTGCTCAACGACGACCAGGCCAGCGCCTCCATGCTGGTGACCTTCGATCCCAAGAGCAAGAAGCTGACGCTGCAACGCGTGGGCGGCTTCCAGGAAGCGGGCGACAAATCGCTGCAACTCTGGGCGCTGCCACCCACGGGCGGGCCGCGCTCACTCGGTGTGCTGGGTCAGGACCGCCTGCTGCAGCTGACGGCGGGCGAAGCCGATGTGCGCGAGGTGCCGGCGCTGGCGATCAGCCTGGAACCCAAGGGCGGCGTGCCCAGCGAACGCGGCCCGACCGGGCCGGTGCTGTTCAAGGGCGCACTGATCCAGAAGATGCTGTAACCCACGCGCGCGGTACGGCTACTGCCGCGCGGTGCGCACGTTGGCCGGTGGTGGCTGCGGGTGGCTGCTGCGCCAGGGGTTGATGTCCAGCCCGCCGCGGCGCGTATAGCGCGCGTAGACCGAGAGCTTGGCGGGTTTGCAGCGCTGCCAGATGTCCATGTAGATGCGCTCGACGCACTGCTCGTGGAACTCGTTGTGGTTGCGAAAGCTCACGATGTATTGCAGCAGGCCGGCCTGGTCGATTTGCGGTCCGCTGTAGGCGATCTGCACACTGCCCCAGTCGGGCTGGCCCGTGACGAGGCAGTTGCTCTTGAGCAGGTGGCTCACCAGCGTTTCGTCCACGGGTTTTTCATCGAAGGCGGCCGTGAGCAGTTCGGGCGCGGGCTGGTACTGCGTACATTCCACGTCGAGCCGGTCGAGCAACAAGCCGCTGAGTTCGTGCACCGGCTCGCGGTCGAAATGTTCGGGCAGCAGGAGCTTCACACCGGCGTTGGCCTGCACCGGCCCACCCTGCCAGATGGCGGCGCTCACGTCGTCGCGGATTCGCTCGCGCACCGCGTCGGCACTGGCGAACGGCGTGTTGTTGAAGCTGTTGAGGTAGAGCTTGAACGATTTGCTCTCGACGATGTGCGTGCTCTCGCAGGGCACCGTGATGTGCGCCAGCGCCACCTGTGGCTTGCCGCGCAGGTTGAGCCAGCTCAGCTCGAACGCGGTCCACAGGTCCGCGCCGAGAAAGGGTACGCTGCCGGTGATGCCGATCTCGCGCCGCTTGGCCTCGCGGGGCAGGGGAAACAGCAGCGAGGCGTCGTACTGGTCGATGTAGGCCGAAGCTTTGCCGAGTTGCGACAGTTCGGGCGTGTTCACACGAACTCCCGTTCTCTGAGCCACTTGGTGGCCACCCACTTCTCGCCCTCGATGACTGGCGCGCCACCATGCAGCGTGCGGGTGGATGGGTGGGCACGGTCATAGCTGAAGAACACCGCGTTGCCACGCACGGGCGCGACTTCCAGGCCCACGTCGGGGAAGGTGGTGCCACCGCCGCGCGCAGGTTCGTTGAGATACATCACCAGCGTGGCCACGCGCTGGCCGCCCCGTTTGAGGATGGTGGGCGTGCCGGGTTCGGCGGGGTCGAAGTAGTCGTAGTGCGGCTTGTACTCGGCGCCCGGCTTGTAGTTCAGCACCTGGAAGCCTTCACCGTTCTCCAGCGGCCAGTTCAGCAGCCGTGCGATGCGGGCTTCGACGCGCGCCACCTCGGGCGTCTGCCCGCGCGTGAAGAACATGCCGCTGCTGGTACGGTCTGGGTTGAGTTCCTCGCCGCCCGTCTTGGTCTCCACCGTCAGGGAGCGCGCCAGGTGCGGGCGGGCGGACTCGATCAGCGCCTCGCACTCCTCGGCACTCAGCAGATTGCCCAGCACCACCACGCGCGGATGGTTCAGCGTGGCGATCACGTCCACCAGCCGGTCACCGGCATCGATCTGGTGCGGCGCGCGGCTCAGATCCAGGTCGGGGACGGGGACGCCGGCAGAGGACGACGCGGCCTGGAGCTGATCGGGCGGCGACTCCGGCTCGGCTGCCTGTGGTCTGACCACGGCCTGGGTGCGCAGGTGTTCGTGCAGCGTGCTCTCGAGCGCGGCCACGGCGACCGACTCCTGCCAGCCGGAAGCCATCATGGAGGCCAGCACCACCTCGGGTGCAAAGCCGGCGGACGCCTGCTCGATGATCCAGCGGCGCAATTCGGGGGTGACGGTCTGGCTCATGGTGGCGAGGCCTTCTGTTCGCGGCGGAACACCAGCCGGTCGGGCGACGACGCGGCGGGCACGAACCGGTATCCCTCAAGGTCGAAGCCCTTGAGCTGCTCGGGGGTGGTGGCGCGGTGCGTCACAGCGTACCGCACCATGAGGCCGCGCGCACGCTTGGCCATGAAGCTGATGACCTTGTAGCCATCGGCCTTGCGCTCCTCGAAGGCACACGTGATCACGCGCGGCAGCAGCGCCTTGCGGTCCACGGCCTTGAAGTACTCCTCGCTGGCGAGGTTGATCACCACCGGACTGCGGTCGGCCCGGGCCCGCTTGTTCAGGTACTCGGCAATCTGGTTGCCCCAGAACTCGTAGAGGTTCCTGCCGGCGGTGGTCTTCAGCCGCGTGCCCATTTCGAGCCGGTAAGGCTGCATGCGATCGAGCGGGCGCAGTACGCCATACAGGCCACTGAGGATGCACAGGTGCTGCTGCAACCAGTCCAGTTCGGACTCGCCGAGCGTGCGGGCATCGAGCCCGCCGTAAACGTCACCGTCGAATGCGAGCACCGCCTGCCGGGAGTTCTTCTCCGTGAACCGGGGCCGCCAGGCCTGGTAGCGCGCGACGTTCAGCCCCGAAAGCGCGTCGGACAGGTTCATCAGTTCGGCGATCTGCCGCGGCGACTTCTCGCGCAGGACCTCGATCAACGCCGCCGACTGCTTCACGAACAAGGGCTGCGTGTGTGTGGCGACGCGCAGCGGCGTCTCGTAATCGAGGGCCTTGGCGGGCGAGATCAGGAAGAGCATCTTGGATGGGCAACGGGTCGGAAACAAGGCGCGCCTGCAGGCACAAGAGGCGCGCGCCGGGGAAACGTGGATTATCGCCAACGCAGATCGCACCAGGACCGCTGGAACACAAACCACGCGCCAGGCACCCCGGCGGGTCGTCGACAGGGCTGGGGGATTGCCTCAAACTGGAGTGCGCTGCAGGCCTATTCAATTACGATAAGAGAAATGCGTTGCATAATGGTGAACGCTTATTCCCCCGCGCCCGCATCCGACGACCTTCAGGAGACCGACATGCCGACCCCCGCCACCCTGCCCGCTCCCGCACCGATCCAGCAGCTGCACCACTACGCCTACCGGGCCAGGGACGCAGAGGAAACGCGCCGGTTCTACGAGGACATCCTGGGCCTGCCGCTGTACCACATCATCCAGAGCGACGTCGTGCCCAGCACGGGCGAGTACTGCCCCTACACGCACTTCTTCTTCCGCCTGCAGGACGGCTCCTTCATCGCGTTCTTCGACCTCGGCGACGACGAGGCCGCGCTGCCCAGCCCCAACACGCCCAAGTGGGTCAACCACATCAGCTTCCGCGTCAATACCGAGCAGGAGCTGGAGAACACCAAGGCACGCCTGGAGGCCAGCGGCATCGAGGTGCTTGGCGTGACCGACCACCACATCTTCAAGAGCATCTATTTCTTCGATCCGAACGGCATCCGCCTGGAACTCACCGCGCAGCTGGCCGACGAATTCGAGATGCTCGAGGAAAGCAAGACCGCGCACGCACGTCTGGCCGAGTGGACCGCGCGCAAGGAGGTATGGCGCCGCGAGCGTGCCGAAGGCAAGAGCTCAGCGCCCCTCAAGCCGCAGCGAAACGACCGCCCCGAAGTGGTGGCGCGCTCACAGTCCTGAGCGGAGCAGGCACATGTCCTTTTCGGCCTATCGCGACACCGCCCTCACGAACAGCTATGAGTTCACCAGCGGCGCCGGCTACGTGCTGCCGGAGTACCCCTTCGTTCCACCACCCGAGTTGCAAGGCCTTGCCACCGTGCGCCACCCCATCGTGATCGTGGGCGGCGGCATCACCGGCCTGACGCTGGCCTGCTCACTGGCGCGCCTGGGCGTGCGCGCCGTGCTGATCGACGAGGACAACACCGTCGGCGTGAAGGGCGCGTCCTCTCGTGGCATCTGCTACACGCAGAAGTCGCTGGAGATCTTCGAGCGTCTGGGCATCTTCGAGCGCATCGCGGCCAAGGGCACGCAATGGAGCGTGGGGCGCACCTTCGCGGGCGAAGACGAGGTGTACAGCTTCGACCTGCGCCAGCAGGGCAACTTCCACCTCTCCTGTCAGCCCCCCTTCATCAACATCCAGCAGTTCTACATCGAGGCCTTCCTGGTCGACCGCATCCAGGAACTCGGCGGCATCGACCTGCGCTGGCAGAACCGCCTGACCGCTTTCGAACAGAACAGCGAGGCCGCCACGCTCACGGTGGAGACACCCGCCGGCAGCTACCGCATCGAGGCCGAGCACGTGATCGACGCCACAGGCTCGCACAGCCCGCTGCGCAAATGGCTGAACGTGCCGTTCGACTCGCGCCGCGGCGACGACCGCTGGTGCATCGCCGATGTGCGTTTCAGCACCCAGCCGCCCACCGAGCGCCACACCTGGATCGAAGCCCCGTTCAACGAGAACCGCGCGGTCTGGCAGCATCTGATGGCCGACGACGTCTGGCGCATCGACTACCAGATGGCCCCCAACGCCGACCCCGAGTACGTCAGCCGCGAGGACGTGGTGCGCGAGCGCCTGGCGCGCCAGTTCGGCAAGGACGTGGAGGTCGAAATCGTCTGGGTCGGGCCCTATGCCTACCGCAGCGAATGCGTGCACGCCATGCGCCATGGCCGCGTGTACCTGATGGGCGACTCCGCCAAGGTCGTCAGCCCGTTCGGCGCGCGCGGTGGCAACACGGGGGTGGCCGACGCCGACAACCTGGCGTGGAAACTCGCCGCCGTACTGCGGGGCAAGGCCCATGCGGCCCTGCTTCAGAGCTACGACGAGGAGCGCCTGGAGGCGGCCCAGCAGAACGTGTGCGTGACCAACCGCACCGCGCGCTTCCTGCGCCCGGCCGAAGGCAGCGAGCGCCTGTTCCGCCAGGCGGCCATCGGCCTGGCGCGCCAGTACCCGTTTGCGCGCAGCTTCATCAATACCGGCCGCATGGCCGTCGCCAACCCCTACAGCCGCTCCACGGCCTGCGCCTATGCACAGGGCAGCGCCGCGGGCCAGTCGGTGCAGAACGTGCAGTTCCAGTGGGCCGATGGCAGCCGCGGCCAGGTCAACGACCTGCTGAACTGGGCCGCCGGCGACCTGCTGCTGCTCGTGTTCGGCGATCTCCCCGCCACCGCCCTCCAGCGGCTGCGCCGCCTCTGCCTGGACGCGCCGGTGCGCAGCGTTCAGGTGCTGGGCGCCGATGCGCCCGGGCAGGCGATCGAACACGTCCGGGACCCCCGGGGGCACCTGCAGGGTGCCTGCCACGTGTTCGGTCACGCCTGGGCGCTGGTGCGCCCCGACGGCTATCTCGCCGCCAGTGGCGAAACCATCAACGCCCAACTGGTCGCGGCCATCGAGCGCTCGCTCGGCCTGCGCGGAGACAAACAGCCATGAAACTCACCCCCCAACTCCAGGACCCCGATGCCTTCTACGAACAGCTGCTCGACGCCCACGCTGGCCTGAGCCGCGAAGACGCCGAACTGCTCAATGCGCGGCTGATCCTGTTGCTGGCCAACCAGATCGGTGACGCGCGGGTGCTGGCCGACTGCATCGCCGCCGCCCGCGAGCTGCCGGTCGCGGCCGCCTGAGGAGGTGGTCGAATAAAATCGACGACTTCCCTGCCCCTTGACGGCATCCTGCGGGATGCCGTTTCCATTTTTGGCACCCCATGACCGACACCCTGCACCAGCCCGGCCTGCAATCCCTGGCGAAATCCTTCGAACCCGCCCCGCTCGAAGCCCATTGGGGCCCGGAGTGGGAACGCCGGGGCTATGGTGCGGCCGGGTTCCGCGGCACAGGCGCCCCCCAGGCCGGCGCACCCTCGTTCGCCATTCAGTTGCCGCCGCCGAACGTGACCGGCACCCTGCACATGGGCCACGCGTTCAACCAGACCATCATGGACAGCCTCACGCGGTACCACCGCATGGCCGGCGCCAACACGGTCTGGGTGCCGGGCACCGACCACGCCGGCATCGCCACGCAGATCGTGGTGGAGCGCCAGCTGCAGGCCCAGGGCATCAGCCGCCACGACATGGGGCCCACGCCGGCCGAGGCGCGCAAGAATTTCGTCGCCAAGGTCTGGGAGTGGAAGGAACAGAGTGGCAATACCATCACCACGCAGATGCGCCGCATGGGCGACAGCGTGGACTGGGGCCGCGAGTACTTCACCATGGACGAGAAGCTCTCGACCGTGGTCACCGAGACCTTCGTGCGCCTGTATGAACAGGGCCTGATCTACCGCGGCAAGCGCCTGGTGAACTGGGACCCGGTGCTCAAGACTGCGGTGTCCGACCTGGAGGTGGAGAGCGAGGAGGAAGAGGGCTTCCTCTGGCACATCCGCTACCCCCTGAGCGATGGCAGCGGCTCCGTGGTGGTGGCCACCACGCGCCCCGAGACCATGCTGGGCGACACCGCGGTGATGGTGCACCCGGAGGACGAGCGCTACACCGCGCTGATCGGCAAGACCGTGAAGCTGCCGCTGTGCGAGCGCGACATCCCGGTGATCGCCGACGCCTACGTGGACCGCGAATTCGGCACCGGCGTGGTCAAGGTCACGCCCGCGCACGACACCAACGACTACGCGGTGGGCCAGCGCCACAAGCTGCCGATCATTGGTGTGCTCACGCTGGACGCGGCCATCAACGACAACGCGCCCGCGAAGTACCGCGGCATGGACCGCTTTGTCGCGCGCAAGGCCGTGGTGGCCGACCTGGAAGCCGCCGGCCTGCTGGTGGAGACCAAAAAGCACAAGCTCATGGTGCCGCGCTGCGCGCGCACCGGGCAGGTGATCGAGCCCATGTTGACGGACCAGTGGTTCGTGGCCATGCAGTCCAAGGGCAACGAGAAGAACACCAGCGGCACCTCGATCGCCGACAAGGCCATTGCCGCCGTGCAGTCGGGCGAAGTCACCTTCGTGCCCGAGAACTGGGTCAACACCTACAACCAGTGGATGAACAACATCCAGGACTGGTGTATCTCGCGCCAGCTCTGGTGGGGCCACCAGATCCCGGCCTGGTACGACGAAGCCGGCAACGTGATCGTGGCGCGCAACGAAGCCGAAGCGCAGGCGAAAGCCCCGGGCCGGACGCTCACGCGCGACCCCGACGTGCTGGACACCTGGTACTCCTCCGCTTTGGTGCCGTTCAGCACCATGGGCTGGCCGAACCAGACCGACAGCTCGACCGACGACTACAACCTCTACCTGCCCAGCAGCGTGCTGGTCACGGGCTACGACATCATCTTCTTCTGGGTCGCCCGGATGATCATGATGACGACCCATTTCACCGGCCGCGTGCCGTTCAGGCACGTCTACATCCACGGCCTGGTGCGCGACGCGCAGGGTCACAAGATGAGCAAGAGCGAAGGCAACGTGCTTGACCCGGTGGACCTGATCGACGGCATCGCGCTCGCGCCCCTGCTGGAGAAACGCACCACCGGCCTGCGCAAGCCCGAAACCGCACCCAAGGTGCGCAAGCAGACCGAAAAGGAATTCCCCGACGGCATCCCCGCCTATGGCGCGGATGCGCTGCGCTTCACCTTTGCCGCGCTGGCCTCGCTGGGCCGCAGCATCAATTTCGACAGCAAACGCTGTGAGGGCTACCGCAACTTCTGCAACAAGCTCTGGAACGCCACGCGCTTCACGCTGATGAACTGCGAGGGTCACGACTGCGGCCTGCAGGAGCACACCAAGGCCGAATGCGCCGTGGGGCAGCCCTTCCACGGCTACCTCAGCTTCAGCCAGGCCGACCGCTGGATCAGCTCCGTGCTGCAAAAGGTCGAGGCCGAGGTGGCCAGAGGTTTCGCCGAATACCGGCTGGACAACGTGGCCAACGCGATCTACGACTTCGTCTGGAACGAGTTCTGCGACTGGTACCTGGAAATCGCCAAGGTGCAGATCCAGACCGGTGATGCCGCCCAGCAGCGGGCCACGCGCCGCACGCTGATCCGCACACTGGAGGCCATCCTGCGCCTGGCGCACCCGGTCATTCCATTCATCACCGAGGAACTCTGGCAGAAGGTCGCACCCGTGGCCGGCCTGCCGGGCGAGTCGGTCAGCATCGCGCGCTACCCCGAGAGCCAGCCGAACAAGATCGACGAAGCCGCGATCGCGCATGTCGTCAAGCTGAAGGCGCTGGTCGACGCCTGCCGCACGCTGCGCGGCGAGATGAGCGTCTCGCCGGCCACGCGCCTGCCGCTGTACGCCGTGGGCGATGCCGACTTCATGCGCGCCGCCGGCCCGGTGCTGCAGGCCCTGGCCAAACTGAGTGAGGTGCGTGTGTTCGAGGATGAGGCCGCGTGGGCGGCCGCGGCGCAGGCCGCGCCGGTGGCGGTGGTGGGTGAAGCCCGCCTGTGCCTGTTCATGGAGATCGACGTGGCCGCCGAAAAGACGCGCCTGGGCAAGGAAGCCGCGCGCCTGGAAGGCGAGATCGGCAAGGCCACGGCCAAGCTGTCGAACGAGGCCTTCGTGGCCAAGGCGCCGCCGGCAGTGATCGATCAGGAGAAGAAACGCGTGGCCGACTTTTCCGCCACGCTGAGCAAGGTGCGCGAGCAACTGGCCCGCCTGAGCGCCTGAGCGGCGCTCAGTTCCGGTGCATCGCGATCGAACTCCACTGCGACGGTGAAACCGCCTGCGGATCGCTGGTTTCCTGGTAGTCGAGGTTGTCCAGCACCGAGAAATCGCTCACGCGGGGTTCGCTCTGCGCGGCGGCGGGTGACAGCGTCTCGTGCATGCGGTGCGCCACGTACCAGCTCGCGCGCAGCTTGGCTTCGCGCGTGTGCGAACCCAGGCGTGGCGTGAGGTGCAGGTTGGGAATGCCGTGCAGCGGCGTGCCTTCGGCCGCGAATTGCGGGTTGGCCCCGTCGAGCAGGCAGGCGTCGATGCGGCCATCGCACAGAGCCAGGGCCAGGGCCTCGGCGTCGAACAGCGAACTGCGGCTCACGCCCACCCAGAGCTGTCCGGGCTTGCAGTGGTTGAGCATGCGCTCGTTGATCCAGCCGCGAAAGCGCGAGGCGTACACCATCTGCAGCGAGATCGCGTCGGAGTGCGCCAGCAGATCCTGCAGCGTGACGGGCTCGACCTTGAGCTTGTCCCAGATGTCGGCAGCGTGGTGCACGGCAGGGTCGTATCCCAGCAGGCGCACACCCAGGCTGCGCAGCATGGGTGCCAGCGTGTGGGCCACAGGTGCCAGGCCGAGCAGGCCCACCGTGCTGCCCGAGAGCTCGCGCCCCATGCGCACCTGTGAGATCTTGCGCCCGAGCAGCGCACTGATCATGCCGCGGCGGTACAGCATCAGCAGGCCGTAGAGCAGGTATTCAGCGTTGGATCGCACCGTGGCGCTGCGCGCCTGCAGCACGCGCACATTGCGCCGCGCGCAAGCGTCGAGATCGGTGTTGTCGCTGGAGATCTGCATGCGCGCCACGATCTCCAGCTTGGGCGCGAAGTCCAGGAACTCGCCAGACACCACCACGTGCGGGGGCAGCACGATGGCGCGGCTCTTGTAGGTGCTCTTGCGCAGCTCGGCGGGGTCGTCGGCCAGCTCGGGGCGAAAGCTCACCTCATGGCGTTCCTGCAGCCAGGCCAGCGCCTCGGGCACAAGGGGGTCGAGCAGCAGGACTTCCATGGTGGGCAGGGCGTGGAGTGGGATGGTCCGGGGTGCGCCTGCCTGCGATCAGCGGCGCTTGAGGAGGGAGATATGGTCGCCGCCCACGGTCTCCTGATGCATCAGCACATTCCCCGTCTGTTTGGCAAAGGCCTGGAAATCGCGCACCGAGCCGGCGTCGGTCGAGATCACCTTCAGCGTCTGGCCACTGTGCATGTCGGCCAGCGCCTTCTTCGCTTTGAGGATCGGCAGCGGGCAGTTCAGGCCGCGGGCGTCAAGTTCTTTGTCGGCAGTCATGGTACGAGGGGGTACTCCTGGGTAATCCGCATTCTAAGCGTCGGAGCGCGCCAGCAAGGGGCCGCAAGAGCGCGGGTGCGCGCCAAGTATGGCTAGCCGGCGCTGCGTGCCGGACCCGCGGCAGGTTTCTGTGGCAAATCTTCCATGAAAACCGGCTCGTGTCCTTGTTGCCGCAGCCACTGCGCCAGCGCCATGCCCGTCCCTGCTCGCCAGCAGCGCAACTGTTCGGGCCGCAGGAGCTTGTAGTCCACCAGTTCCGGGGAAAGCCGCACCTCGCCATGGGCGCGTGCGTGGTAGGTGATGATGACCTGGTTCATGCGCTGGAAGTCGTGCACGCCCACCAGTTCGAGCGCATCCACCGACAGCGATGTCTCTTCGCCAATCTCGCGACGGATCCCGTCCTCAGGGGTTTCGCCCGCCTCCATGAAGCCGGTGATGAGGCCGTACATCTTGCCCGGCCAGGCGGCGTTGCGCGCGAGCATGACGAGGCCATCCACCTCGACGATCGCCGCCAGCACCGGGGTGGGGTTGTTCCAGTGCGTGAAATCGCAACCCGGGCAGCGCAGGCGCTGCACCAGCCCGCTGTCTTCCTCCTGGGCGATCAGGGCCAGCGGGGTCGCACACAAGGGGCAGAACCGGAACGCGGTACTCATGGTCGGTGCGGTGCGTCAGGCCGGGAACACGCCGGTGGAGAGATAACGGTCGCCCCGGTCGCAGACCACGAAGACGATGGTGGCGTTCTCCACTGTGCGCGCAATCTGCTGCGCCACCCAGCACGCACCCGCGGCCGAGATACCGGCAAAGATGCCCTCCTCGCGCGCGAGCTGGCGGCACATGGCTTCGGCGTCACCCTGGCTGACGTACACAAGTTCGTCCACCCGGCTCGGGTCGTAGATCCTGGGCAGGTATTCGGTGGGCCATTTGCGGATGCCTGGAATGCGCGAGCCCTCGCTGGGCTGGGCCCCGATGATGCGCACGGCCGGGTTCTGCTCCTTCAGGAAGCGCGAGACGCCGGTGATGGTGCCGGTGGTGCCCATGGCGCTCACGAAATGGGTGATGCGCCCGCCGGTCTGTTGCCAGATCTCGGGTCCGGTGGTTTCGTAGTGCACGCGCGGGTTGTCCTCGTTGGCGAACTGGTCGAGCACCCGGCCCTTGCCCTCGGCCTGCATCTTCTCGGCCAAGTCGCGCGCCGACTCCATGCCGCCGCTCTTGGGCGTGAGGATGAGCTCGGCGCCAAAGGCCTTCATGGTCTGGGCGCGCTCGATGGACAGGTCCTCCGGCATGATCAGCACCATGCGGTAGCCCTTGATGGCCGCGGCCATGGCCAGCGCGATGCCGGTGTTGCCCGAGGTCGCTTCGATCAGCGTGTCCCCCGGCTTGATGTCGCCGCGTTCCTCGGCGCGCCGGATCATCGAGACAGCCGGGCGGTCCTTCACCGAGCCGGCCGGGTTGTTGCCTTCGAGCTTGCCCAGGATCACGTTGCCGCGCGGCGCGTTGTCCGCCACGCCAATCCGCTGCAGCGCCACCAGGGGTGTGTTGCCGATGGCGTCCTCAATCGTCGGGTAGTTCATGCCCAGCACTGTGCCATAATTTCCGACTTCGTTCTTCCAAGCCCGGGTGGTGAAATTGGTAGACGCGCCGGACTCAAAATCCGGTTCCGAAAGGAGTGTCGGTTCGATTCCGACCCCGGGCACCAGATACTCCAAGGCCATGCAGCTTGTGTTGCGTGGCCTTTCTTGTTTGAGGAGTCCGCACGCCATGCTCATGCCCGTCCTTGCCCTCGTCGCTGGCCTCATCCTCCTGGTCTGGAGCGCCGACCGCTTTGTCGAAGGGGCCTCCACCACCGCAGGACACTTCCAGGTGCCGCCGCTGCTGGTGGGCATGGTGATCGTCGGTTTCGGCACCTCGGCGCCCGAGATGGTGGTGTCCACACTGGCCGCATCGCAGGGCAACCCCGGGCTGGCGCTGGGCAATGCCTGGGGTTCGAACATCGTCAACATCGCGCTCATTCTGGGCGTGACCGCGATGGTCGCGCCGATCCGGGTGCAATCCGTCATCCTGCGCAAGGAACTGCCGCTGCTGACCGCCGTCACCCTGCTGGCCGGGTACCTTGTGTGGGACGGTCAACTCGCCCGCGAGGACGCCTGGGTGCTGCTCGGTGTGTTTGCCGCCGTGATGGGCTGGTCGATCGTGGAAGGCCTGCGCGGTGGCGGCGATGCGCTGGCCACCGAAACCGCCGCCGAGTTGCAGGCGCACGCCATGCCGTTGCCGCGCTCGATCATGTGGGTGGTGGTGGGGCTGCTGGTGCTCGTGGGCAGCTCGCAGCTGCTGGTGTGGGGCGCGGTTCAGATCGCGCAGTCGCTGGGCGTGAGCGACCTCGTGATCGGCCTGACCGTGGTGGCCGTGGGCACCTCGCTGCCCGAGCTCGCCTCCTGCGTGGCCGCGGCGCGCAAGGGCGAGCATGACATCGCGCTGGGCAATGTGCTGGGCTCCAATCTCTTCAACTCGCTTGCGGTGGTCGGCATCGCCGGCGCCATCGCGCCGATGTCGATCGAGCCCGATGTGCTGACGCGGGACTTCCCCGTGATGCTGGGCCTGACCGTGGTGCTGTTCGCCATGGGCTGGGGCTTTCGCGGCCGCAAGGGCCGCATCAACCGCTTCGAGGCACTGGCACTGCTGGCGGTGTACGTGACTTACACCGGCTGGCTGTTCACGACGCTCAAGCAGACGGCCTGAGGCCCTCGGCCACCGTGGGGTGGCGCAGGCGCAGGCGCAGCTCTTCTTTCATGCGCCGGTTGTGCAGCCGGCGCGACTCGCTCATGAAGCTCAGCAGCACCAGCGGCAGGGCGTCGCCCGCGGCATCGCGTGCCACCCGCAGCGGACGTGGCAGGCCGTAGAGGTCGGCCGCGAGGTCGAAGTAGTCGCCCATCCTGAGTTCGGTGTCGTCCACCACGTTCACATTGCGCTGCGGCCGCCCGCGCCACAGCGCCAGCACGCAGGCGCGCGCCAGGTCGTCGGCGTGGATGTGATTGGTGTAGACGTCGTCTTCGGCGCGCAGCACCGGCGTGCCGCGCTGCAGCCGCTCGCGCGGCGTGCCACCCTCGCGATCGGGCGCGTAGATGCCCGGGATGCGCAGCGCGGTGGTGCGCACACCGGTGGCTCGGCCCAGCCAGTGCAGCATGGCCTCGGCATCCACCCGGCGCCAGGCGCGCGGCGTGAGCGGCTGGACCGGCGTGGCCTCGTCGGTCCAGCGCCCCTGCCGATCGCCGTAGACACCGGTCGTGGAGCCATACACCAGCGCGACGGGCAGCGAACGCTGCGCCAGCGCGCGCGCGAGTGCGCGGGTGCGCGGATCGAGCCGCCAGTCAGCGAGCTCACCCGAGGGCGGCGGCGCCAGGTGCAGCACGCGCGTGGCAAGGCCCGCCAGGCGGCGCAGGCTGCGAGGGTCGTCCAGGTCGCCCTGCAGCGGCGTGATGCCCTGCGCACGCAGCGCCGGGCCGCGCGCCGGGCTGGAGGTGAGCGCGAGCAGGCGCACGCGCTCACCGCCGCCCAGAGCGCGCGCAGCGCGCAGACCGACGTCACCACAACCCACGATAAGAACCCGTTCACGCCGGAAGCGTGCGGGCAAAGCGCCAAGGAGGCTCATGCGGAATCCGAATTTGCGACAATGGCCGGTTGCTGCGTGCGCGGGTGCGCGCCTGTCGGCCTCTTCTTCTTCAAACGTGCCAGTATGACATTCACGATCACCGTCGAGCCCAGTGGGCGCACCTTCACCGCCGAGCCCGACGAGGCCATGCTCGCCGCCGGCATCCGCCAGGGCATCGGCCTGCCCTATGGGTGCAAGGACGGGGCCTGCGGCTCCTGCAAGTGCAAGCTGGTCTCGGGCAGCGTGGTACACGGCCCGCACCAGCCCAAGGCATTGAACGCCGAGGAAGAGGCCGCCGGCTACGTGCTCACCTGCTGCGGTGTCGCGCACAGCGACGTGGTGCTCGAATCGCGCCAGGTCACTGAAGCCGGCGCCTTTCCGATCAAGAAGATGCCGGCGCGCGTGAACACGCTGGAGCGCGCCTCGCACGACGTGATCGTGCTGCGGCTGCAATTGCCCGCGAGCGACACCTTCCAGTACCACGCCGGCCAGTACGTCGAATTCCTGCTGCGCGACGGCGACCGCCGCAGCTACTCGATGGCGAACGCCCCGCATACCCAGGCCACGCAACCTTCGCTGGAACTGCACCTGCGCCACATGCCCGGCGGCAAGTTCACCGACCACGTGTTCGGCGCCATGAAGGAAAAGGACATCCTGCGCATCGAGGGGCCATACGGCAGCTTCTTCCTGCGCGAGGACAGCGACAAGCCCATCGTGCTGCTGGCCTCGGGCACCGGCTTCGCGCCGATCAAGGCGGTGATCGAACACATGCAGCACAATGGCATCGCCCGAGCAGCCACGCTGTACTGGGGCGGCCGGCGCCCAGCCGACCTGTACCAGCGCGAGTGGATCGAGGCCCGCCTGGCCGAGATGCCGAACCTGCGCTACGTGCCCGTGGTCTCGGACGCCCTGCCCGAGGACGGCTGGACCGGCCGCACCGGCTTCGTGCACCTGGCCGTGCTGCAGGACTTCCCCGACCTCTCGGGCCACGAGGTCTACGCCTGCGGCGCGCCCATCGTGGTCGAGTCGGCCCACCGCGACTATGTCGCCCTGGCAGGACTGCCGGACGAGGCCTTCTTCGCCGATTCCTTCACCAGTGCCGCCGACAAGCTGGCCTGAACTTCTTCAACAACAACGGAGACCACACCATGCTGAACCGCCGCCAACTGATCACCTGTTCCGCCCTGGCTTGCGCCAGCCTCGCCCTGCCGGGCGCCGCCATGGCCCAGGCCACCACCACGCGCATCGTCGTGCCCTTCTCGGCCGGTGGCCCGATCGACGTGACCGCGCGCATCCTGGCCGATGCGGTCAAGGGCACGCTGGGCACGGTGATCGTGGAGAACCGCCCCGGCGCGGGCGGCAACATCGGCGTGAGCCAGGTGGCCAAGTCTGCACCCGATGGCCTGACGCTGGGTATCGCCACCACCGCCTCGCACGGCATCAACCCCTGGCTGTTCAGCAAGCTGCCCTACGACCCGGCCAGGGACTTCGCGCCCATCACGCAGATGCTGCGTGTGCCCAACGTGCTGGTGATGAACGCAGAGACCGCCACGCGCCTGAACATCAACAGCCTGGCCGACCTGATCGCCTACGGCAAGGCCAACCCCGGCAAGCTCAACTACGGCTCGGGCGGCAACGGCAGCGCAGGCCACCTGGCGGGCGAGCTGTTCAAGAACGGCGCCGGCATCTTCGCCGTGCACATTCCCTACAGCGGCGGCAACCCGGCACAGCTGGGTCTGCTCTCGGGTCAGGTCGATTTCAACTTCGACAACCTCGCCACCGCCGCGGCCAACATCCGCTCGGGCAAGCTCAAGGCGCTGGCGGTGACCACGGCGCAGCGCAGCGCCGTGGTGCCCGACGTGCCCACGGTGGCGGCGACCCTGCCCGGCTTCGAGATCGACACCTGGTGGGGCCTGGTCGCGCCTGCCGGCACGCCGCCCGAGACGGTACGCAAGCTCAACGCTGCGTTCGGCGACGCGCTGAGATCCCCCGAAGTGAAGAGCCGCTTCGCGCAGTTGCTTGCCGAACCAGCCCCCAACACGCCCGAGCAGTTCGACGACTTCATGAAGCGCGAGCGCACCAAGTACGAGCGCATGGTCAAGCTCTCGGGCGCGAAGGTCGACTGAGCGGCCCCGTCCGATCGACAAAGAGCCCCGCCATGGCGGGGCTCTTTTCGTTGGCGCGACGCCGGTCTCAGCCCAGCCGCACCGGCACGAATATCTGGTCGCCGTCGCGCTGGATCAGCAGGGCCAGCGACTTGCCCGACTTGTCCAGCAACGCCCTCACCTGCTCGATGCTCTCCACCTTCGCCCCGTTGACGGCAAGCAGCACGTCGCCCTGCAGCACACCGGCCAGCGCGGCGGGCCCCCGCGCATCTTCCACCACCAGGCCTCCGTCCGCCACGCCGACCGCGCGCCGCTCATGCGGTGCCAGCGGACGCAGCGCCAGACCAAGGCGGCCCTGGTCCCCAGCCTTTTCGCCGTCGGTAGTCCTGGTGGTTCTGGTGGCGGCATCGCCCAGTTGCGCGGACAGGCTCACGTCCTTGCCCTGGCGCCAGACGTCCAGCCGCACCTTGTCGCCCGGCAGGGCCTGGCCGATGTAGGCTGGCAGGTCGCCCGAGCCGACGATGACCTGCCCGTCGATCTGGCGGATGACGTCGCCCACCTTCAGGCCGGCCTGGTCGGCCGGGCCGCCGGGCTCCACGCTGGAGACGAGCGCGCCCGCAGCCTTGTCGAGTTTGAAGGACTCGGCCAGAGTCTGGTTCACCTCCTGCACCGATACGCCCAGGCGGGCGTGGCGAGCCTTGCCGTGGGCCACGATCTGGTCCTTGACCTTGAGCACGGTCTCCATCGGGATCGCGAACGACAGCCCCTGGTATCCCCCGGTGTGGCTGTAGATCTGCGAGTTGATGCCGACCACCTCGCCGCGCGTGTTGAACAGCGGGCCACCCGAGTTGCCCGGGTTCACCGCCACGTCGGTCTGGATGAAGGGCACGAAGCTGTCGTCGGGCAGCGAACGGCCCTTGGCGCTGACCACGCCAGCGGTCACGCTGTTCTCGAAGCCGAACGGTGAACCGATGGCGAGTACCCACTCGCCCACCTTCAGGTCCCGCGCGCTGCCAAGCGGCACCACCGGCAGCTCCTTGGCGTCGATGCGCAGCACCGCGACATCGGTCCTGGGGTCGGAACCCAGCACCTTGGCCACGAACTCACGCCGGTCGGTGAGCTTGACGGTCACGCGCTGCGCGTCGCGCACCACGTGTGCATTCGTCAGCACCAGGCCATCGGCGCTGATGATGAAGCCCGAGCCCTGCCCGCGTGCCGGCATCTCGCGCCCACCACCCGGCATGCCCGGCCCCTGGAAGTGCTTGAAGAACTCGAAGAACGGGTCGTCCGGATCGATGCCGGGCAAGCGGTTCGCAGCCGCTTGCTGCTCCTCGTCCGGATGGGTCTTTCCGACCACACTGATGTTGACCACGGCCGCGCCGTGGCGTTGCGCGATCTGCGCGAAATCGGGCAAGGCGCTGGCCACGGGCTTGGGCGACTGCAGGGTCGCCACCGGTGCGGCCGCGGTGGCGTGGGTGCCGGACACCAGGCCGACACTGGCACCGCCCACGATGCCCGCGGCCGCGAGCGACAGCACGAGGCGAGAGGCTTTGAGGGACAGGGTTTTCATGAGAGCTCCTTCTTCAACAAGGATGGTTTGAACACATCCCGACTGTGAGCCCCCAGAGTTAGACGGTGCTTAAGACGGCAGCGCCGGCAGCCGCAGCGCAATCCGCAGACCACCGAGCCGGCTGGAGCAACCCAGTTCCAGCGACGCGCCGTGCGCCTGCGCGATGGCGCTCGCGATGGCCAGGCCCAGGCCGCTGCCGGCTGCGGTCGAGCCCGGCACGCGGTAGAAGCGGTCGAGCACGCGCGCCCGGTCGGCCTCGGCAATGCCAGGGCCACTGTCTTCCACCGAGAGCACGAGTTCGCCCGCATCGCGCTGCACCGCCACATCCACCGTGCCGCATTCGGGTGTGTACTTCAGCGCGTTGTCCACCAGATTGGCCAGCAGAATGCGCAGCGGTTCGGCATGACCATTGAGAGTCCCCGGATCGGCTTGCCCCATGCCGAGGTCGATCTGCTTCGCGCGCGCCTGCTCGGCGGCGTCGGCCACCACCTGCGCCGCGAGCGCGGCCAGCGCCACCGGCTGCGGAGGTGTCAGCGAAGCACCGGGGTGCGCCTGCTGGCGCGCGAGCAGCAGCAGCTGCTCCACCAGGCGCGTGGCGCGGTCGATGCCCGCCAGTAACCGCTGCACCGCGAGCGCGCGCGTGGCGTCGTCCCGTGCGCGCTGCAGGCCCTGCGCCTGCAGCCGCAGGGCGGCCAGTGGCGAGCGCAGCTCGTGCGCGGCCTCGGCCACGAAGTTCTTCTGCGCGTCGAAGGCCTGTCGCACGCGGCCGAACAGCAAGTTGAGCTCGTGCACCAGTGGGCGGATTTCATCCGGCAGGCCCTCCTCCCCCACTTCGACCAGTTCGTCGACCTCGCGCGCGGCCACCTGCCGCCGCACGCGAGCCACCGGCGCGAGCGAGACGCTGACCACGCCCCAGGCCACCAGCATCAGCAACGGCGCGATCCAGGCAATCGGCAGCACGGTGCGCCAGGCCAGAGCGCGCGCCATGACCTGGCGCGGCCGCATGTCCTGCGCCACCTGGATCACCTGGGCGCGCGAGCGCATCGAATAGACGCGAAAGGGTCGACCATCCACTTCGATGTTGGAGAAACCCAGCACGGCGCGCTGCGGCAGATCGGCGCTGGTGCCGGACTGGAACACACGCAGGCCGTCGCTGGTCCAGACCTGCACGAAGAAGTCGACGGTCTCCGGCGCCAGGGCCTCCTCGCCCAGCGGCGACGGCAGTGCAGGCAGCGCCACACCCACGCGCAGGGCCTGTGCCATCTGCTCCATGTGGTAGTCGAAGATGCCGTCGGCCTCGGCCCGTGCCTGGCGGTACACCACCAGCGCCTGCACCCCGGCCGCCAGCACGATGGCCAGCAGCAGCAGGCCGATCAGGCGCGTGCGCAGAGAACGCAGGGACAGCAGCCTCGTCATGTTCCCGGAGCCCTGGGCACCATGTAACCGACGCCGCGCACGTTCTGGATCAGGCCGGCACCGAGCTTCTTGCGCACGCCGTGGATGTAGACCTCCACGGCGTTGCTGCTCACGTCGTCCTTCCAACCATAGAGCTTCTCCTCGAGCTGGACGCGTGAGAGCACGCGCCCCGGGCGCGCGATCAGCGGCTCGAGCACGGCCCATTCGCGCGCCGACAGCACCACGGGTTCGCCCTGGGCCATCACCTCGCGCGTGGCGGTGTTGATGCTCACGCCCATGTGCTCGTACACCGGTTCGGCACGCCCCGACGCGCGGCGCAGCAGGGCCCGGATGCGCGCGAGCAGTTCGTCCAGGTCGTAGGGTTTGAGGATGTAGTCGTCCGCGCCCGCGTCCAGCCCCTGAATGCGCTGCTGCACCGCGTCGCGCGCGGTGGTCACCAGCACGGGCACGCGGTCCTTGCGGGCACGCAGTTCGCGCAACACCTCCAGACCATCGCGGCGCGGCAGGCCCAGGTCGAGCAGGA
>NZ_JAILWB010000011.1 GCF_025699295.1 Hydrogenophaga sp.
CGCCCACCCCCAGGGTCATAGCCACGGAGCGAACGAAACCAACCGCACGAAGAGAGATCACACATGGGAAAACTAGCACTCGTCGCCAAGATCACCCACGTCCCCTCCATCGTCCTCAGCGAATTCGACGGACCGCGCAAGGGCTCGCGGCAGGACGCCATCGACGGCCTCAAGCACATCGGCCAGCGCTGCCGCGACATGGGCGTGGACACCTTCGTCGTCTTCGACACCCACTGGCTCGTCAACGCCAGCTACCACCTCAACTGCACGCGGCACTGGGAAGGCCTCTACACCAGCAACGAGCTGCCGCATTTCATCAGCAACATGCCCTACGCCATCCCGGGCAACCCCGAGCTCGGCCACCTGCTGGCCCGGGTGGCCAACGAGATGAAGGTCGACACCCTCGCGCACGAAGGCACCACGCTCGCGCCCGAGTACGGCACCCTCGTGCCCATGCGTTACATCAACCCCGACCAGCACTTCAAGGCCGTCTCCGTCTCGGCCCTGTGCATGGCGCACTACCTCAACGACAGCGTGCGCCTGGGCTGGGCCTTTCGCCGCGCCATCGAGGACGAATACGACGGCACCGTCGCGATCCTCGCCAGCGGCTCGCTCAGCCACCGTTTCGCGCAGAACGGCCTGGCCCCCGAATACGCGTTCAAGCTCTGGAGCCCCTTCCTGGAAACCATGGACCACGAGGTGGTGCGCATGTGGCAGAGCGGCGAATGGAAGGCCTTCTGCGAGATGCTGCCTGAGTACGCCGTCAAGGGTCACGGCGAAGGCTTCATGCACGACACGGCCATGATGCTGGGCGCGCTCGGCTGGAGCGAATACGACGGCCGCGGCGAGGTGATCACGCCGTACTTCGGCGCCTCGGGCACGGGGCAGATCAACATCGCCTTCCCGGTCACGCCCGTCACGGGCAACGCCATTCCCGCGCCGCAGGCCTCTTCGGCGCAAGGCTTCCAGGCCGTCTCGCGCCTCTGAAATCCGCCATGCCCCACCTCGTCATTCTCTACACCCCCAACCTCGACCGCGTCGCGAGCGAGGGCGGCGCCGACATGGGCGCGCTCTGCCGCACGCTGTGCGACGCCATGCTCGCCGTGCGCGACGAGGCGGACAAGCAGGTCTTCCCCACCGGCGGCACGCGTGTGTTCGCCTACCCGGCCGCGCACTGCGCTGTTGCTGACGGGGGTGCTGCCGGCATCGCTGCCGGGCTGGGCGGCGACTACGCCTTTGTCTACATGAACCTGCGCATGGCCAAGGGCCGCAGCGCGCTGACGCACCAGCGCGTGGGTGACGCACTGCAGGCTGTGGTGAGGGCGCACTTCGCCGCGCAACTCGCCGCGCGTCCGATAGGTATCACCGTGCAGGTGGACGAGGGGCACGAGGTGTTCGACGGCAAGACCAGTTCGCTGCATCCCCTGTTCAACCGAAGCTGATCCCCATGCTTGACGACACCCATATTCAGCAACTCGCGGCCGAACTCGACCAGTCCGAGCGCAGCCGTGTGCCGCTGGAGCACTTCTCGAAGCGGTTCCCCGGTATGACGATCGACGACGGCTACCGCGTCGGCCGCGCCTGGGTGGCGCAACAGGTCGCCGGTGGAAAAAAGGTCATCGGCCACAAGATCGGCCTGACCAGCCGCGCCATGCAGATGGCCAGCCAGATCGACGAACCCGACTTCGGCACCCTGCTCGACAGCATGCTGTTCACCGCCCAGGCCGGTGCGGCGCTGGAGATCCCCGCCGCGCGCTTCATCGCGCCGCGCGTGGAGGTGGAACTCGCCTTTGTGCTCAAGGCGCCGTTGCAGGGCGCGGGCGTGACGGTGCAGGACGTGCTCGCCGCCACCGACTACGTGACGCCCGCGATCGAGATCATCGACGCGCGCATCGAGCAGTTCGACCGCCACACGAAAGTGATGCGCAAGGTGTTCGACACCATCAGCGACAACGCGGCCAACGCCGGCATCGTGATCGGCGAGGGCGACCCGCGCTACCGCGCCGACCCGCGCATCACAGATCTGCCGTGGTGTGGCGCGGTGCTGCGGCAGAACGGCGCGGTGGAGGAAACCGGCCTGGCCGCCGGCGTGCAGGGGCATCCGGCCATCGGCATCGCCTGGCTCGCGCACAAGCTCGCGCCCTGGGGCGAGTCGCTGCAGCCCGGGCAGATCGTGCTCGCCGGCTCGTTCACGCGGCCTGTGGCCGCGAAGGCGGGAGACCTGTTCGAGGCCGACTATGGCCCGCTGGGTTGCCTGAAGTTCCAGTTCATTTGAAGCCCCTCACCATGCAGACACCCACCAACCCTTTCAAGCAGGCGCTCGCGCAGCGGCGCGCCCAGATCGGCCTCTGGCTTGGCCTGGCCAATGCCTACAGCGCCGAGATCTGCGCCGGCGCCGGTTTCGACTGGCTGCTGGTCGACGGCGAGCACGCGCCCAATGGCCTGCCGGACGTGCTGGCCCAGGCCCAGGCCATTGCCGCCTACCCCGGCTCGCACGCCATCGCGCGGCTGCCCGTGGGCGATACGGCGCTGGTCAAGCAGTACCTGGACCTGGGCCTGCAAACCTTGCTGGTGCCCATGGTGGACACGCCCGAACAGGCCGCCGCGCTGGTGCGCGCCTGCCGCTATCCGCAGGACGATGGCCAGGGCGGGGTGCGCGGCATGGCCGGCAGCCGCGCCTCGCGCTGGGGCCGTTACCCGAACTACGCGAAGGAGGCCAATGCCCAGGTGTGCCTGCTGGTGCAGGCCGAGACGCGCGAGGCCCTGCGGCACCTGGATGCGATCGCCGCCACACCCGGTGTGGACGGCGTGTTCATCGGCCCGGCCGACCTGTCGGCCTCGCTCGGCCATGTGGGCAACCCGGGCCACCCCGAGGTGCAGTCCGCGATCGAGGACGCGATCGCGCGCATCCTGCGCGCGGGCAAGGCGCCCGGCATCCTGACCACCGACGAGGCCCAGGCGCGCCACTACCTCGCGCTCGGCGCGGTGTTCGTCGCGGTGGGGCTGGACACCCAGATCCTCGTGCGCCAGACCAGCGCGCTGGCGGCGCGCTTCAAGGCCGACGCGCCTGCCGTGGCCGCGCCGGCCAAGGGCGCCGTGTACTGACCCCGTTCGAGGAGATGACGATGAACGCCGCTTTGCAACCCACCACCGCCGCACCCGCCGGCATGCACGCTGACGAATGGGCCGCGCGCGTCGAGCTCGCCGCGTGCTACCGCGTCTTTGCCCTGCTGGGCTGGACCGAGATGATCTACAACCACATCACGCTGCGCCTGCCCGACAGCGTGAGCGGCGAGGACAAGCAGTTCCTGATCAACCCCTTCGGCCTGCACTACAGCGAAGTGACCGCGAGCAATCTGGTGAAGATCAACCTGCAGGGCGCGGTGCTCGACGGCTCGCCGCACCCGGTCAACCCGGCGGGCTTCACCGTGCATGCCGCGATTCACGACAGCCTGCCCGGCGCGCACTGCGTCATGCACACCCACACCACCGCCGGCGTGGCCGTGGCGTGTCTGAAAGATGGCCTGCAGCAGACCAACTTCTACACCGCGCAACTGCACGGCATGGTGGCGTACCACGAGTTCGAAGGCATCACCATCCATGCCGACGAGGCGCCACGCCTGCTCAGGAGCATTGGCGAGCGGCCCGCGGTGATCCTGCGCAACCACGGCCTGCTGGCCTGGGGCGCGACGCTGCCGCAGACCTTCGCCATTCTCTGGACTTTGCAGCGCGCATGCGAGATCCAGCTGGCCACGTTCTCCATGGGGGGCGCGGACGCCGCGCTGCCCGTGTCCGAAGCCATCGCCGCGAAATGCACACGCGACGCGCTACAGTTCAACCCCCATCACGGCGCGGGGCGCGACGTGTTCGACGCCCTGGTGCGCCAGGTGAACCGACTCGACCGCAGCTACCTGGAGTGAGACCTTGAGCACCACACCCGACTTTCAGCGCGTCGCCATCGTCGGCGCGGGCGCCATTGGTGGCTGGATGGGCGTTCGCCTGTCGCACACCGGCTGCATCGTGAGTGCCCTGGCGCGGGGCGACACGCTCGCTGCGCTGCAGCGCGACGGCCTGCAGCTGCACCAGGACGGCCAGTTGCTGGGGGCGCCCGTGACAGCCGCCACCAGCGCCGCCGCCCTGGGCGTGCAGGACCTGGTGATCGTGGCCGTCAAGGCCCCGGCGCTCGCGGGTTTGGCGCGTGCGATCGAACCCCTGATCGGGCGCCACACCGTGGTGCTCACCGCCATGAACGGCGTGCCCTGGTGGTTCTTCAACGGCTTTGGCGGCGAACGCGCCGGCACCCGCCTGGTGACCGTGGACCCGCAGGGTGAGATCGAGCGCGCCATCCCCGCGCGGCACGTCATCGGGGGCGTGGTGCACGCGAGCTGCTCGGTGGACGCGCCCGGCGTGATCCGCCACCATTTCGGCCATGGGCTCATCATCGGCGAACCCTCGGGCGAGAGCAGCGAACGCGTGGCGGTGCTGGCCGATCTGCTGCGCCGTGCCGGTTTCGACGCCTCGGTGTCGCCACAGATCCAGAAGGACGTCTGGTACAAGCTCTGGGGCAACATGACCGTCAACCCCGTGAGCGCGCTCACCGGCGCCACCACAGATCGCATCCTGGGCGACGATCTGGTGCGCGGCTTCATCAGCCGCGTGATGCTCGAGGCCAGGGCGATTGGCACAAGCATCGGCATCCCGATCGACCAGCAGCCGGAAGACCGCCACGCGGTGACGCTCAAGCTCGGCGCGTTCAAGACCTCGATGCTGCAGGACGTGGAAGCCGGCAAGCCGGTGGAGCTGGATGCGCTGGTCAGCGCGGTGCGTGAGCTGGGCCAGATCACCCAGGTGCCCACGCCCTTCACCGATGCGCTGCTCGGCCTGGCGCGTCTCAAGGCACAGTCGCTCGGGTTGTACCCCATGCCCGCATCCCGACAGGGTTAGTCCGCTGGCGGCGGGGGGTCGCGCACAGAAGAATCGGACCATGCCCACCACCTGGACCCTGGACGCACCCGCGGCCGGCATCACCCTCCCGGCCACGGCCGTGCAGGGCCTGCTCGATTGCGCGAGCGCACCGCCCAGCGCCGCCACCCTGCTGCGCACCATCGACGCCGTGGTGCCGGTCGAATACCTTTCGCTCGTGCACTTCCGCCGCGACACGCCCGAGCTGATCGAGGGCAGTGCGCGCCATACGCACGACCGCGACGTGGTGGCCGAGTGTTTCGCCATCTACCGGCGCAGCTACTGGCGCAGCGACACCGTCATGCGCCTGGCCGACCATGCGGCCCGCCGCCCGGCGCGTGAGGTGGCCGTGCTGCACTGCCGCGCAGACGAACTGCCCGTGGCGGGCTGGCGCAACGACATCTACGTGCGCGAGCGTCTCACCGAGCGCTTCACGCTGCTGCACGCACCGGCCAGCGGCGCGGTGCAGGCCATCCATCTCTACCGCGACCTGCGCCAGGGCCTGTTCCAGCCTTGCGAGATCGAGCGCCTGCTAGGCCTGGCGCCGTTGCTGCGGCAGGCGCACCAGGCCGCGCTGGCCAGCCACGCCATCGCTGTCGACCGCAGCGCGCAGGTCGCGCAGTCGCGCCAGCGCCTGTTGCGGCTGGCACCCGCACTCTCGCCGCGCGAGGCCGAGGTGGTGGCGCGCATCGCCTGCGGACTCAGCGCCGACGGCATCGCGGCCGATCTCGACGTGGCGCCCTCGACCGTGGTGACGTTGCGCAAACGGGCGTACCTCAAGCTGGCCGATGTCGGCTTGCCGGCGGACCGGTTGCGGCTGGCACGCTGGTTGGGCTAGGTTTCCACGGACTCGCCGCGGCCCGCAAGAGACCGCGTCCATCCCCCCTGAGGGGGACAAGCCCCGCACCCATGCCACCTAGCATGGGCCTCCATCCCCACAAGAAGGAGACAGGACCATGTGGCTGCGCAATTGCTGGTACGTCATCGCCTGGGACCATGAGATCCCGGCGGCCGATGCGCCGCAACTCTTCACCCGCACCGTGCTCGGCGAGCCGGTGCTGGTCTACCGCACGCAGGCGGGCGAGCTGGTGGCGCTGGAAGACCGCTGCTGCCACCGGCACGCACCGCTCTCGGTGGGCAAGCGCGAGGGCGACTGCGTGCGCTGCGGCTACCACGGCCTGAAGTTCGACCCGCAGGGCCGCTGCGTGGAGGCGCCGGGCATCGAAGTCGTGCCGGCGCGCGCGCGTGTGCGCCGCTACCCGGTGGCGCTGAAGAACCGCTGGGTGTTCGTGTGGATGGGCGAGCCCGCGCTGGCCGACACCGCGCTGCTGCCCGACAACTTCAGCTGCGATTCCCCCGAGTGGCACAACAAGCCCGGTTACCTGCACTACGACACACCCTACCTGCTGATTGCCGACAACCTGCTCGATTTCTCGCACCTGAGCTATGTGCACGAGAAATCGCTGGGCGGCTCCACGCGCATCGCGCAGTCACGACCTGTCATCGAACCGGTGCCTGGCGCCACGCCCGACTGGCCGCAGATGGGCATCAAGGTCTCGCGCCACGTCAGTGACGTGCCCGCGCCGCCGTTCTACCAGCGCTTCCGCCGCTTCGACACGAACCTGGACCGCTGGTTCGTCTACGAATTCCTGCTGCCCGGCACGCTGCTGATGCACTCGGGCGGGCGGCCGACGGGTACCGCGCCGGACGCACCCGGCCCGTCGGTGCGGCTGCATTCCTGCCAGACGCTCACGCCCGAGACCGCCACCACCACGCACTACTTCTTCCAGCAGTCGCACCGGGTCGGCGAGGGCGACGGGACCGTGACCGAGAGCATCTACAACAGCCTGGTGGGCGCCTTCAACGAAGACCGCGACATGATCACCGCGCAGCACCGCAACATCCAGCTCAATCCCACGCTGCCCATGATGCCGCTGGCCATGGACGGCGCGCTGATCCAGTTCCGCCGTCTGCTGGAGGCGCGCGTGCGCGCCGAGCAGCAGGCGCAGAGCCCGTCCCCGCAACCGGCCACCGTGGCCTGACCCCTTTCACCACAACGACCCTGGAGACATGCCCATGACCCGCAAGATACTCACCCTCGCCGCATTGCTGGCCCTCGGCGGCCACGCCGCTGCGCAGACCGTGCTCAACGTCTCGACCTGGCTGCCGCCCTCGCACGGTGCCACCGTGGCGCAGAACCAGTGGTGCGAAGCCGTGGAGAAGGAGAGCAAGGGCAGCGTCAAGTGCAATCTGCTGCCCAAGGCCGTGTCCGCGCCGCCCGGCACCTTCGACGCGGTGCGCGATGGCCTGGCCGATGTGTCCTACACGGTGGACGGCTACACGCCCGGGCGCTTCGTGTTCACGCAGGTGGCCGAGTTCCCCTTCCTGGGCGACAGCTCCACCGCCACCAGCGTGGCCTACCAGCGCATCTACGACAAGTACTTCGCGCCGCTGGGCGAGCACCGTGGCGTAAAGACGCTGGCCGTGTTCACGCACGGCCCGGGCATCATCTTCACGGTGAAGCAGCCGGTGACGAGCGCCGCCGAGGCCGCCAGACTCAAGTTCCGCATCGGCGGCGGCAACATCAACGAACTCTCCAAGCTCATGGGCTGGAACACCACGCTCAAGCCCGCCACCGAGTCCTTCGAACTGCTTTCCACCGGCGTGATGGACGGCACCTTCTTCCCCGACGAGTCGCTGCAGTCCATGCGCCTGGGCATGGTGAAGTACGCCACCACCTTCCCTGGCGGGCTCTACAACACCAGCTTCGTCTTCATGATGAACAAGGCCAGATACGACGCGCTGTCGGCCTCCGACAAGGCGGCGGTCGACAAGGTCTCGGGCGAGGCCGCGGCACGCCTGTTTGCCGCGGGCTGGGACCGCACCGACGCGGCGTCGCGCGAGATCCAGAAGACCACCGGCGTGCAGCGCCAGATGGCCAGCGAGGCCTTCATCAACGACGTGAAGGCCCGCCAGGCGCAGCTGGAGGACAAGTGGGTGGCGGCGGCCGAGGCGCGCGGCCTGAAGAACGCGCGCGCCGTGCTGGCGGAGTTCCGGGCGGAGACGCAGAAGCTCAAGTGATCAGCCCGCCAGCGCGGGAAACAGCTTCACCAGCCCGGTGGCCATGACCTCGACCGACAGGGCGGCGAGGATCAGGCCCATGAGGCGCGTCATCACGTTGATGCCCGTCTGTCCGAGAAAGCGCGCAATCGGTTCGGCGAGCGCGAAGCAGATCGCGGTGGCCAGCGCGATCACCACACCGTAGCCCACCAGCGCGGCGTGCTGGAAGAAGGTCTTGGCCTGGTCGGCGTAGATCACCACGGTGGACATGGTGGCCGGCCCCGTGAGCAGGGGAATGGCCAGCGGCACCACGGCGATGGAGGCCCGCGACGAGGCGTCGCTCACCTCCTGTTCGGTGGCCTTGGCCTCGGCAGGACGGGCGTTGAGCATGGACAGGGCCGAGGTCAGCAGCAGCATGCCACCACCCACCTGGAAGCTGGCCAGCGAGATGCTGAAGAACTCGAGGATCTGCAGACCGATGACGGCGCAGGTGGCGATGACCGCAAACGCGCTGAACGCGGAGATCATCACCGTGCGCCGCCGCTGCTTGCGCGAAAAGCCCTGCGTGTAGTGGATGAAGAACGGCACGATCGCCAGCGGGTTGACGATGGCCAGCAGGGTGATGAGCGGCTTGAAATCCATGATGGATTGTGGCCCACCCCCGCCGCGCTGCGCGCGTCCCCCTCAAGGGGGCGCACGCTGGGACCGGCGAAGCCGGGTCCTTACGTGCCCTGGATGATGCACCTCGCGCAGCGGCGGAGCGTGCGGGCTACGGCTTCCCTGGCTCGCGGCGGCGGAACATGCCGTAGCCCTCCATGTGCAGCACCTTGTCGCCGTGCTGGTTGAACATCTCCCAGGTGGTGCGCACCAGGCCCACGTCCAGGCGTTTGCTCATGGGGCGCTTCTCGGTAATGGTGTGCTGCAGGCGCAGCGTGTCACCGGGGAACACCGGCTTGAGCCACTTCAGGCTCTCCAGGCCGGGCGAGCCCAGGCTGGCGCTCTCGCACAGGAAGTTGGTCACCATGAGGCGCATGGCCATGGCGCAGGTGTGCCAGCCGCTGGCGCTGAGCGCGCCGAACACCGAGGCTTTGGCCGCCTCCGGGTCCAGGTGGAAAGGTTGGGGATCGAACTGGCGCGCGAAGGCCACGGTCTCTTCCTCCGAGGGCGTGACGCTGCCCAGATCGCGCGTCTCGCCGACCTGCAGGTCTTCCCACCAGTACTTGATGGTGGGCGTCGTTGTCGTGCTCATCTTCAGCGCCCCCCGGAGACGTCGATCAGGCTCATCGTCGTGTAGCTCGCGGCACCCGACAGCAGCCAGACGATGGCCTGGGCCACTTCGTCGGCCTGGCCGCCGCGCTGCATGGGCACCTGGTGTTGCAGGTCACGCACCCGGTCGGGCAGGCCGCCCGAGGCGTGGATGTCGGTCTCGATCAGGCCCGGGCGCACCGCGTTCACGCGAATGCCTTCGGCCGCCACCTCCTTGGCCAGGCCGATGGTGAAGGCGTCGATCGCCCCCTTGGCGGCGGCGTAATCCACGTACTGCCCCGGCGAGCCCAGGCGCGACGCCGCACTCGACAGGTTCACGATCGAGCCTCCCGCGCCGCCGTGCTTCGTGCTCATGCGCCGCACCGCCTCGCGCGCGCACAGCATCGAGCCGATCACGTTGACGTCGAACATGCGGCGCCAGCGCGCCACGCTCATTTCGTCCACACGCGCCGTCACGTCGACCACGCCGGCGTTGTTCACCAGGCCGCCGAGCGGGCCCAGCTTCGCGTCGATGTGCGCGAACATCGCCAGCACCTGTGCCTCGTCGGCCACATCGGCCCGCACGCTCATGGCCTGGCCGCCCTCGGCCCGGATCGCACGCACCACCTCGTCGGCCGCGAGCGAGTTCGCGGTGTAGTTCACCGCCACCGCCCAGCCCTGCCGGGCTGCCAGCCGCGCCGATGCCGCGCCGATGCCGCGTCCGCCGCCGGTGACCAGCAGCACCCGGCCCTTCACCTTGTCTGTCATAACCTGCCTCCAGCAGAATGGGGCGGCTTCGCGTACAACACGGGCTCGCCCTTCCGAGAGCCATTACAACAGCGCCAGGAGACCGCCATGCGTCACACAGTCGACTATTACCTCGCCCCGCAGAGTCCCTGGACCTACCTCGGCCACGAGCGCTTTGCCGCGCTGGCGCGCGAGACCGGCGCCGCGGTGCGCGTGCTGCCGATGGACCTGGGCAAGATCTTTCCCATCTCCGGTGGCCTGCCGCTGCCCAAGCGCGCGCCGCAGCGCCAGGCCTACCGCCTGCTCGAACTGCGCCGCTTCAGCGAGGCCCTGGGCGTGCCGCTGCACCCGGAGCCGAAATTCTTCCCCGTGGCCGGCGACCCGGCGGCGCGCCTGATCACCGCCGTGGCCCTGCGCGACGGTGCCGATGCGGCCTTGCGCATCACCGGTGCCGTGACCGCCGCCGTGTGGGCGCAGGAGCGCGACATCGCTTCGATGGATGTGCTTGGCGAGCTGCTGGCCGAATGTGGCCTGGACGCCGCGCGACTCGACGAGTCGCAGCAGGCCGAGGTGCAGGCGCGGTACGAGCAGCAGACGCAGGCGGCCATCGACCTCGGCGTGTTCGGCGCGCCGACCTACCTGGTCGACGGCGAGATGTTCTGGGGCCAGGACCGCCTCGACTTCGTGGCCCGCCGGCTGCGGGCCTGAAATTTCACCCTCACCACAGGAGATACACACATGGGTCAGACCATCGAACTCAAGTCCGCAGACGGTTTCACTTTCCCGGCCTACGTGGCCCAGCCCGCTGGCAAGGCACGGGGTGGCCTGGTGGTGCTGCAGGAAATCTTCGGCGTGAACTCGCACATCCGATCGGTGGCCGATGGCTACGCGGCGGACGGCTATTTCGTGGTTGCTCCCGCCACCTTCCACCGTGTGAAGCCGGGGGTGGAGCTGGGCTACACCGAGGCCGACATGAAGGAGGGCATGGGTTTGAAGGCCGCAGTCGAGGGCCTGCCCGCACCGGGCGTGATGCCCGACATCCAGGCCGCCGTCGACCATGCCGCCCAGGCGGGCAAGGTCGGCATTCTGGGCTACTGCTGGGGCGGCCTGCTCACCTGGCGTTCGGCCGCGCAGCTCAAGGGCCTGTCGGCAGCGGCGCCGTATTACGGTGGTGGCATGACGGTGGGGGATGACGCAGCCCGTGTGCCGACGGTGCCGGTGCTGGTGCACTTCGGCGACCAGGACCACTGGATTCCGCTCGACACGGTCGAGGCCTTCCGGAAGGCGCACCCCGGCGTGACGGTGCACGTCTACAGCGCCAACCACGGCTTCAACTGCGACCAGCGCGGCTCGTACAACGCGGTGGCGGCAAAGCTCGCGCGGGAGCGCACACTGGCCTTCCTGGCCGAACACCTGGGCTGACCCGCCATGCGGCGCGCTGCGGCCTGTCTGGCGGTGCTGTTGGCAGCCGGGACCGCGGTAGCGGCCGACTACAGCGGCCCGCTGTTCGACGCCCACCTGCACTACAACGACGAGGCCTGCACGCACGACAGCCCGGTGCCGGGCTGCCCGCACCCCATGGCCGATGTGCTCGAGCGCATGCAGCGCAACGGCGTGCGCGCCATCGTCGCCAATTCGCGGCCCAACGACGGTACGCGCGCCCTGGCCAGCGCGCGCGAACAGACACAGGCCGCCGGTGTGGCCGTGGTGCCTTTCGTGCGCCTCTACCGCAATCGCGCCGACTACAGCAACTGGTTTCGCGATCAGAGCATCGTGGACATGGTCAACGCAGAACTGGCGCGCGGCACGCCTGCCGGGCCGTACCGCGGTCTGGGCGAATTCCACCTGTACGACAGCGCCAACGCCGACGGCCCGGTGGCGAAGCAGCTCATGGCGCTGGCCGATCAGAAAGATTTGGCCGTGCTCGCGCACGTGGACGACGTGGCCGTGGACAAGCTGATGGCGCACACGCCGTCGAAAGGGCAGACGATGCGCCTGATCTGGGCGCACACCGGCATCGGTGGCACGCCGGTGGCGCGCGTGGATGCGCTGATGGCGCGCTTTCCGCGCCTGATGGGAGAGCTGTCGTACCGACCCGGCCTGACCTGCGGCGACGGCCAGCTCTGCCCCGAGTGGCGCGCACTGCTGCTCAAGTACCCCGACCGGTTCCTGATCGGCTCGGACACCTGGGTCAACCAGCGCTGGCTGTACTACGGCGAACTCATGAAGGGCTACCGCGCCTGGCTGGGCACGCTGCCAACCGCAGTGGCGAAACAGATCGCCTGGGACAATGGCGCCACGCTCTTTGGCATTTCCGAACCCGCTCCCCGATGATCCAGCTGTACTTTCATCCCGGCACCGCCGCCATGGTGCCCCACATCCTCCTTGAAGAACTCGGTGTGCCTTACGAGCGCGTGGCGGTGGACCGCGTGAATGGCGAGCACAAGGCACCCGCCTACCTCGCACTCAATCCCAACGGGTTGATCCCGGTGCTGGTCGATGGCGACCTGGTGCTTTACGAGACCGCCGCCATCTGCCTGCACCTGAGCGACACGCACCCACGGGCCGGGCTGATGCCCGCTCTGGGCACGCATGAGCGGGCGCAGGCTTACAAGTGGCTCATGTGGCTCACCAACACCCTGCAGGCGACGCTGCTGGCCTACTTCTATCCCGAGCGCTGGGTCCATGCGGGCAATGTCACCGGCGCCGCCGAGGTGAAGGCCTGCGCCCAAGCGCGCGTGGGCGCGCTGCTCGACCAGCTCGATGCCGAACTCGCACGCCATGGAGGCCCGTGGTTTGCGGGTGAGGCGTTCACCGCGCTCGATGCCTACGTGTTCACCTTGTGTCGCTGGACACGCAATTTTTCCCTTGCACCGGCGCGCGAGCGCGTCCACCTGGGCCCCTTTCTGCAGCGCATGCTGGAGCGGCCGGCGCTGCAGCGCGTCATGTCCAACGAAGGGCTGGTCGCGCCTTTCGTCTGAGCCGTCAGCGCGACGAGGAGCGCACGAGGTAGCGCTTGCGCCAGAACAGCACCCCGAGCACGGCAGCGATCAGTGCCATCGAGCCCATGGCCCACCAGAATCCGGTCTGCTGGTGAATCAGCGGAATGAACTCGAAGTTCATGCCGAAGATGCCGGCGATCAGGTTCAGCGGCAGGAAGATGGCGGTGAGCGCGGTGAGCGTGCGCATGATGTCGTTGGTGCGGTTGCTCTGCGCCGAGAAGTGCATCTGTACCGCGGTCTCGGCGTTCTGTTCGAGACGGCGCACGTGGTGCACGACCCGTTCTATGTGTTCGAGCACATCGCGCGAACGCACCTTGAGCAGCTCCAGACCCCGGTGCCCGCCGTTGTGCTCGTTGGGCTCCCAGGTCGCCAGCGCCTCGATCCAGTCCTGGATGGCCGAGCGCTGGTCTTCGCAGATCTCGTCGAGCTGGTGCAGCGAGATGCGCGCGTCCAGCAGCGAACCCCAGTTGCTGAAACGCGTCTTGGGATGCAGCAGTTCGGCCTGCCAGTGGTCCAGCTGGCGCGTGAGTTCGCGCCGCAGCTCCAGGTAGCCATCCACCATCTGGTTGACGATGCGCAACATCAGATCCGCCGGATTGGGCGGCAGGTGAACGCCAGCCGCGCGCGACGCGGCCGTGGCCGACGACTTCAGGCGGGTGGCGTACTGATCGAGCACCAGGCAGCCAGCGGGATGGACTGTGATCAGCACACGATCGAAGACGGCAAAGCCCACCGGGCTGGTGTCGATACGTCGCAGCACCGGTGGCCCACCGCGCTTGAGCGACTGGGTGAGCACGGCGCCCGGTTGGGTCAGATCGGTCTCGCTGTGGCCGGCCGCCAGGCGGCGGAACACCAGGACGTCGTACTGCGATGTGTAGTCGTAGTGCGAAGGCAGCTGGTTGTTCAGCAGATCCGCGACATGCAGATCCACCAGCGCGCTGGCTCCCAGCGACTGCAACGTGGTCTGTATGCGCGTCTGCTCCAGTTCGAACTCGCGCCGTCCGCAGGCAATCCAGAGATAGCCCTTGTCGGCCAGCCGCTCGGGCAGCGCATCGGACTCGCTGACGCCGGTCGACTGGATGTGGAATATGCGCACGGCGAACGCCTTAGCCGCGCAGCAGACGGGCGGCGTCGCGCGCGAAATAGGTCAGCACGCCATCCGCGCCCGCGCGCTTGAACGCCAGCAGGCTTTCCATCATCACAGCGTCGTGGTCCAGCCAGCCATTCTGGGCGGCGGCCTTGAGCATGGCGTACTCGCCGCTGACCTGGTAAGCGAAGGTTGGCACCGCAAACTCGTCCTTCACCCGCCGCACGATATCCAGATAGGGCATGCCGGGCTTGACCATCACCATGTCGGCGCCTTCGGCGAGGTCCAGCGCGACCTCGCGCAAGGCTTCGTTGGTGTTGCCCGGGTCCATCTGGTAGACCTTCTTGTCTGCCTTGCCCAGGTTGGCAGCCGAACCCACGGCGTCGCGAAACGGGCCGTAGAAGGCGCTGGCGTATTTGGCGCTGTAGGCCATGATGCGTGTGTGCACAAGGCCTTGCGCTTCCAGCGCGGCTCGGATCGCGCCGATGCGGCCATCCATCATGTCGCTGGGCGCCACGATGTCGACACCCGCCTGCGCCTGCGTCACCGCCTGCTTCACCAGAATCTCGACCGTGGCGTCGTTCAGGATGTAGTTGTGCTCGTTGAGCAAGCCGTCCTGACCATGGCTGGTGTAAGGGTCGAGCGCCACGTCCGTCATCACGCCAAGCCGGGGAAAGCGCTTCTTCAGCTCGCGCACCACGCGCGGCACCAGTCCGTCTGCGTTCAAGGCCTCACGGCCATCGGGTGTTTTCAGCGACTGGTCGATCACCGGGAACAGCGCCATGACCGGGATGCCGAGCGCGACGCAGTCCTCGGCCACGGGCAACAACAGATCCAGGCTGAGCCGCTCGACACCGGGCATCGAGCCCACGGCCTCACGCCGACCATGGCCATCCAGCACGAACACCGGATAGATCAGGTCGGCCACGCCGAGGCGGTGTTCGCGCACCAGATCGCGGGTGAATACATCCCGACGCAGGCGGCGGGGGCGGTTGAACGGGTAGGCGGCGGGTGGATGCATGCCCGTATTGTGGCAAACGCCCCGCAGCGGCAGTGCCGCCCGGTCGGCCGGACGTCGGGCTGCGGTCATTGCAAAAGTTCGCAGGGTGGGAGCGCCGGTGGAAAACCGAGGGTGGCGTGGCGAACTCCACAGTAAGAAGAAAATACTGCAGACTCTTGCCCGCGCTCGCTGATGCCGAGGCGCTATTCTCTTGTCAGCTCACCTTGCTTCCCCCTGGCGCAACGCCGCCTGATTCCCGAGAAACTCCTGTCTGCCCCATGCTGACCACCAAAAAAGCCGCCACGAGCAGTGTCGCGAACACCAAGTCCGGGGCCAAGGAGCCCGAATCGTGGTCGCTGGACGATCACTGGCCCACGCTGTTGTCCGGTCTGGCAGACCAGATCACGGAGGGCACAAGCGCGCTGCAGAACATCATCGACCTGCTGCTGAGCCAAGGCCGCATTACCCGGCAGGAGCACCGTTCGCTCAGCATCCCGACCGATCGCATCAAGCTCTCGGGAATCAGCGCGCAGCAGATCAACCGCTTCTATGGCGGACGCATAAGACAGTCTCACGAGAAGATCTGCATGGCCGAACTGGTGGAGGGCGTGCTGCAGGAGCGCAAGAAGGACTTTGTCATTCTGGGCATCGAACTGCGGCGCAAGCTCAAGCCGGTGGAGGTGCTGGTGGACCCGACCGTGGCCCACTCCTTCGTCAACGCTGTGCTCGACTGGGGCATGCCCTTCGGCTCGCACATCGATGTGCGCATGGACCTCAATGCATGGCCTCAGCATGCGCGCCTGCAGGTGCGTGTGACCAATGACGGCGCGCCGCCTTCGAGTAGCGCCTCCATGGACAGCCTGAGCTGGATGCTGGTGCGCCAGATCGCCCTTGCCGCCGGGGGCATCGAGATCGAACGGCAGATGACCGACGAGGGCGTGAGCTTCACCGCCATGTTCACCCGCACCGTACAGGCCGTGGATGGCATCTCGGCGGTGGACCTGTCGGACAACCAGTCCTCGATGTTCAAGTCGCTCTCTGGTGTGTATGTGCTCACGATCTCGCCAACCCTTCAGATCCGGGCCGATGTGCGTGATGCGTTGCGTGAGATCGGCATCACCTCGGACAGCGTGGTCGACTTCAGCCAAGCTCGGGAAGCTATCCGCTCACGTATGCCCAACCTGATCGTCGTCGATTCCGACATGATGGACCACGGCTTCGACCAGTTCCGGCGTGAACTGCTGCGCGAGGTGTTCGAGTTTCCCTTTGTCGAGATTTCACCGGACGACAGTTCGTTCGACATGTCGGGATTCGGGGAATTTTCCATGGCCAAGGTCGGGCGCGGCAACATCCGTGAAGCCTTGGGCACAGCGGTCATGTTTGAACTCGCAAAGATGATGTAGCTCTTTTGACTACACCAGAACGCGAAAAAAAACACTGTCAGAACTGACAGGTTGCTTGGGTTTCCTTTCCGATTGGTGTAACATTTCTTTGGATCTTCCGAAAGGTTGATCCCCCGCTTTTCCTCCCTGAGCGGGTGCCTTAGTGTGTGACAGCAAAAAGGCTTCCTGACCCGGCCCGCAAGGCCGGGTTTTTTTTGTGCGATCCGCCGCGCTGCCGCCAGAACCCCGTCCCGAGTGCCCCCGGGGCTACACTGCCGCCATGCTCTGGGTCAAGTCCTTCCACATCGTTTTCGTGGCCAGCTGGTTCGCCGGTCTGTTCTACCTGCCGCGCATCTTCGTGAACCTCGCGATGGTGCCCGCTGGCAGTGAGGCCGAGCGTGAGCGCCTGCTTCTGATGGCGCGCAAACTGTTGCGCTTCACCACCGTCCTGGCCGTGCCGGCTGTGGGCCTGGGATTCTGGCTCTGGTTGGGCTATGGCATCGGCTGGGGCTCCGGGCAGGGCTGGATGCACGCCAAGCTGGCCGTCGTGGTCTTGGTGCTGGGGTACCACCGTGCCTGCGCGGTCGTGCTGCGTCGTTTTGTCCAGGGCCGCATCCAGCGTAGCCATGTCTGGTTTCGCTGGTTCAACGAGGTTCCGGTGATCCTGCTGGTGGTCGTGGTGGTGCTGGTGGTGGTCAAGCCCTTTTGATGCTTTGAAAACCCGTTCATCCGCCTGGCCGCTGGCACTGCTTTTTGCCGGGTTGGTGGTGTATGCCAGCCTGTACCCCTTCACGGGCTGGCGTATTCAGGGGGTCTCGCCGCTGGCGTTTCTGCAGGCACCCTTGCCCCAGTACTGGACTGGTTTCGACGTCGCGTCCAACCTCCTGGGCTATGCCCCGCTGGGTTTTCTGCTGACCCTGGCCATGCTTCGCTCAGGCTGGGGGCGTGGCGCCTGGTGGGTCTCTCTGGGGCTGCCGACCCTGTTGTCGCTGGCTGTGGAAACCAGCCAGAACTACCTGCCGATGCGCGTGCCGTCGAATGTGGATTTCGTCCTCAACAGTGCCGGTGCGGCGATGGGCGCGGTTGGCGCCTGGATCATGGAGCGCTTGGGAGTCCTGCGACGCTGGACGCAGTTCAGGGCCGACTGGTTCGAGCCGACGGCGCACGGCAGTCTCGTGCTGCTTTGTCTGTGGCCTTTCGCCTTGCTGTATCCGCAGCCCGTGCCCTTCGGCTTGGGCCAGATCTGGGATCGGCTGGAGGCCGGGCTGTTGCTGTTGCTTGACGAGACTCCCTTCCTGGCCTGGGTGCCGGCCCGGCCAGTGTTGCCGGACCCCTTGAGCCCGCTTGCCGAGGCGTTCTGCATTGGCTTGTGCCTGTTGTCGCCCCTGTTGATGGGTTATGCCGAGATACGCTCTGCGTTGCGCAGGGGACTGTTTCTGTTGATGTTCTTCCTGTGCGCGTTCGCGGCGGCTGGCCTTTCGGCCGCTCTCACTTACGGGCCATCGCATGCATGGGCCTGGATCAATCCCCAGGCCAGCGCGGGCATGGGAATGGCGCTTCTGGCGGCGCTGGCTCTGTTGGGCCTGCGTCGCCGCCTTTGTACCGTGGTGATGCTGCTGACCCTGGCAGTGTCGCTCACCCTGTTGAACCGCGCGCCCGACAGCCCCTACTTCGCGCAGTCGCTCGAAGTCTGGGAGCAGGGACGTTTCATCCGCTTTCATGGCCTGTCGCAATGGTTGGGCTGGTTGTGGCCCTTCGCGGCCTTGGTTTTCGGTCTGCGCGTGGTGGCGCGCGCGCCGGTCATGGCGGGGCGACCCCACTAGAATTCCGCCATGAGTGAAGAAACCAGGCCCTACTACGAGCGGCACATCTTTTTTTGCCTGAATCAGCGGGACAACGGCGACACATCCTGTGCTCAGTACCGGGCACAGGAGGCCTTTGACCGATGCAAATCGCAGACCAAGGCGTTGGGCCTGTCGGGGGCGGGCAAGGTGCGTGTGAACAAGGCGGGTTGCCTGGACCGCTGCGCTGGCGGGCCGATCGCCGTGGTGTACCCCGAGGCGGTCTGGTACAGCTATGTGGACGAGCACGACATCGACGAGATCGTGCAATCGCATCTGCGCGACGGCGTTGTGGTGCAGCGCTTGCTGACCCCGGCAGATGTCGGGCGCTGAGAGGCTCAGCTGCAATGAACGCGCAAACCGAGTTCGTGAGTGTGGCGGGTCCTGCCGGCGTGCTGGAGGTGGCGATCGACCGCCCACCGGGTGACGCTCGTGGCGCGGCGGTGATTGCCCACCCTCACCCACTGCATGGGGGTACCCTGACCAACAAAGTCGTCCAGACGCTGGCGCGTGCCTGCGTGCAGAGCAGCTGGACAGCGGTGCGGTTCAATTTCCGTGGTGTGGGGCAAAGTGAAGGCGCATACGATGAGGGGCGGGGCGAGCTCGATGACCTGCTCGCAGTGACGACTGCGCTGGCGCCGACCGGTCCGCTGTGTCTCGCCGGTTTTTCGTTTGGGGCCTTCGTAACCAGCCATGCGGCCGCCCGACTGCTTGAAACGCGCGACATCGATCGTCTCGTGCTGGTGGGCACTGCGGCGAGCCGTTTCCATGTTGCGCCCATTGCTGCGGAACTCCACGACCGCACGCTGATCGTTCATGGCGAGCAGGACGACACGGTGCCCCTGTCGTCCGTCATGGACTGGGCGCGCCCCCAGTCCCTGCCTGTACTGGTGGTGCCTGGAGGAGGTCACTTTTTCCATGGTCAGCTCCCGCTGTTGCGCGATCTTGCGCTGCGTCACCTGCGCGCGTGACCTCGCCGCAAGCCTCCCGTTTTTTTGTTCTGAACTGAAGGGTCTGATTTTGTTGCGTCGCTTTCTCTCTCGCTTGCTGGTGTCCTTGTCGGTAGCTCTTGGTATGGCGCAGCCGGCGCTGGCCCAGATGCCCGTGCCGCCGGAGGTGGCCGCACGGGCGTATCTGCTGCTGGATATCACCTCAGGCCAGGTGCTTGCCTCCAAGGACCCGGATCAAGCGGTTGAGCCGGCCTCTCTGACCAAACTCATGACTGCCTATCTGGTGTTCGACGCGCTCAAATCCGGCAAGATCAGCCTCACGCAAACGTTCGGCGTGAGCGAGCGGGCGTGGAAGATGCCCGGCTCGCGCATGTTCATCGATCCGAAGATGCAGGTGCCGGTTGAGGACCTCATCAAGGGCATGATCGTGCAGTCGGGCAACGACGCCACGGTGGCGCTGGCTGAAGGCGTCGCCGGTTCCGTCGAACGTTTCGTGCAGCTCATGAATGAACAGGCCAAGGCGCTTGGTATGACCGCCACGAGCTACCGCAACGTGGAAGGCCTGACCGAGGCTGGGCACACGACCACTGCGCGTGACCTGGCCACTCTGTCAACGCGCCTGATGGCCGACTTTCCGCAGTATGTGCCGTACTACGCCATCCAGCGCTACCGCTACCCCGGCACGCCGACCGCCAATGACACCAATCGCAACCTGCTTCTGTTTCGCGATCCGAGCGTCGACGGCCTGAAGACCGGGCACACCAACGCGGCAGGCTACTGCCTGGTGGCGACGGCGCGCCGGCAGGTGCCGGGCCTGGGCGAGGGTGCTCAGGGCCAGCGTCGTTTGGTCAGCGTGCTGCTGGGAGCGTCCAGTGAAAGCGCGCGCGCCGCTGAGACACAGAAGCTGCTCAATTGGGGTTACACCGCGTTCGATGCAGTGCGCCTGATTCCAGTCGGAGAGCCGGTGGCCACGCCGCGCATCTGGAAAGGCAAGGCCGAACAGGTCCGTCTGGGGCGAGCCGAGGGCGTTGTCGTGTCGGTTCCCGCTGGCGAAGGCGCCAAACTGAAATCCGAGGTGATCCGTCCGGAGCCGCTCGTGGCGCCCCTGTTGCGTGGTCAGAGCGTGGGCACCTTGCGCGTGACCCTTGCCAGCGGCGCGCCGGTGGCAGAAATTCCGCTCACTGTTCTCGAAACCGTGGAAGAAAGTGGCGTCTTCGGGCGCGCATGGGACGCCATCCGCCTCTGGATCCAGTGAATTCGCTGGGGTTGGTGCTGTGGAGGACCGGCGGCGGATTGTCTTGAATCCGACTGCATGCTACAGTAGAGGGCTTTTCGGAATTTTCCGAGGAGCTTTCGTTTTCGCTTTTTTCAGACGTTTAGGGACGTTTTAATGCCAACCATCAACCAACTCGTGCGCCACGGCCGGGAGGTCGAAAAGACCAAATCCAAGAGCCCGGCCATGGAAAACTCTCCGCAGCGTCGCGGTGTGTGCACCCGTGTGTACACCACGACCCCCAAGAAGCCCAACTCTGCTCTTCGCAAGGTCGCCAAAGTGCGCCTGACGAACGGTTTTGAGGTCATTTCCTACATCGGCGGTGAAGGCCACAATCTCCAGGAACACAGCGTGGTGCTGGTTCGTGGTGGTCGTGTCAAGGACTTGCCTGGTGTGCGTTACCACATCGTGCGTGGCTCGCTGGACCTGCAGGGCGTGAAAGACCGCAAGCAGTCGCGTTCCAAGTACGGTGCCAAGCGCCCCAAGAAGGCCTGATCGATAGAAGTCCGGTGTTTGTTCCGCCCTGGCAGGTGGTTCGAACGCAGTGGCCCACAACACGGAATCGTCCGTGCGGGTCGAGTAAGTGAGAGTTCTGCATGGCTCTCGCGGCCCCTGAAAAGGTGCCAACTGAAGCAATATGAGGTGAAGAAATGCCACGTCGTCGCGAAGTCCCTAAACGTGAAATCCTGCCGGACCCCAAGTTCGGCAATGTCGAGCTCTCCAAGTTCATGAACGTGATCATGGAAGGCGGCAAGAAGGCCGTTGCCGAGCGCATCATCTATGGTGCGCTGGAGCAGATCGAGAAGAAGAGCGGCAAAGATCCGGTCGAAATCTTCTCGGTCGCCATCAACAACGTCAAACCCATGGTGGAAGTGAAATCCCGCCGCGTGGGTGGTGCCAACTACCAGGTGCCGGTTGAAGTCCGCCCGGTCCGTCGTCTGGCCCTGTCCATGCGCTGGATCAAGGAGGCTGCACGCAAGCGCAGTGAGAAGTCCATGGCCCTGCGCCTGGCCAACGAGCTGATCGAGGCCACCGAAGGCCGTGGCGGCGCCATGAAGCGCCGTGACGAAGTGCACCGCATGGCTGAAGCCAACAAGGCTTTCAGCCACTTCCGCTTCTGATCCGGGCCAGCGCCCAGTAGAGCATCCAGAACCGAGAGCCCGCATGCCCTGATCCAGGGTGGCGGGCTCGATCCCTTTTCGGAGTATTTCCATGTCCCGCACCACGCCCCTTGAGCGTTACCGCAACATCGGCATTTCCGCGCACATCGATGCCGGCAAGACCACCACCACCGAGCGCATCCTGTTCTACACCGGTGTGAACCACAAGATCGGCGAAGTGCACGATGGCGCAGCCACCATGGACTGGATGGAGCAGGAGCAGGAGCGCGGCATCACGATCACGTCTGCCGCCACCACCTGTTTCTGGAAGGGTATGGACCTGTCCTACCCCGAGCACCGCTTCAACATCATCGACACCCCCGGCCACGTGGACTTCACCATCGAGGTGGAGCGTTCCATGCGCGTCCTCGACGGCGCCTGCATGGTGTACTGCGCCGTGGGCGGCGTGCAGCCCCAGTCAGAAACGGTCTGGCGCCAGGCCAACAAGTACAAGGTGCCGCGTCTGGCCTTCGTCAACAAGATGGACCGCACCGGCGCCAATTTCTTCAAGGTCTACGACCAGATGAAGCTGCGCCTGAAGGCCAACCCCGTGGCGATCGTCATTCCCATCGGCGCCGAGGAGAACTTCAAGGGCGTGGTCGACCTCATCAAGATGAAGGCCATCATCTGGGACGAAGCCTCCCAGGGCATGAAGTTCGAGTTCCAGGACATCCCGGCCGAACTGCAGGCGCAGGCTGCTGAGTGGCGCGAAAAGATGGTGGAGGCCGCGGCCGAAGCCACAGAAGAGCTGATGAACAAATACCTTGAGGAAGGCGATCTGAGCGAAGCCGAAATCAAGCTGGGCATCCGCACGCGCACGCTGGCCACCGAGATCCAGCCCATGCTGTGCGGGACCGCGTTCAAGAACAAGGGTGTGCAGCGCATGCTCGACGCCGTGATCGATTTCCTGCCTTCGCCGGTGGACATCCCCCCCGTGGGCGGAACCGATGACAACGAGGAGCCGACCTCGCGCAAGGCGGCTGACGAAGAAAAGTTGTCGGCCCTGGCGTTCAAGCTGATGACCGACCCGTACGTGGGTCAGTTGACGTTCGTGCGCGTGTACTCGGGCGTCCTGAAGAAGGGCGACTCGGTGTTCAACCCCGTCAAGGGAAAGAAGGAGCGCATCGGCCGTATCGTGCAGATGCACGCCAACAATCGCCTGGAGGTGGAAGAAATCCGTGCGGGCGACATCGCCGCCTGCGTGGGCCTCAAGGACGTCACCACGGGTGAAACCCTGTGCGATCCGGACGCCATCATCATGCTCGAGCGCATGATCTTTCCCGAACCCGTGATCGCGCAGGCCGTGGAGCCGAAGACTAAAGCCGATCAGGAAAAGATGGGCATTGCGCTGCAGCGACTGGCGTCGGAAGACCCATCGTTCCGCGTCAAGACCGATGAAGAGTCCGGCCAGACCATCATCTCCGGCATGGGCGAGCTGCACCTGGAAATCATCGTCGATCGCATGAAGCGCGAGTTCGGCGTGGAAGCCAATGTCGGCAAGCCGCAGGTGGCGTACCGCGAAACCATCCGCAAGAGCGTGGATGAAGCCGAAGGCAAGTTTGTGCGCCAGTCGGGCGGTAAAGGTCAGTACGGCCACGTGGTGTTCAAGATCGAACCCAATGAAGCTGGCAAGGGTTTCGAGTTCGTCGACGCGATCAAGGGCGGTGTGGTGCCGCGCGAGTACATCCCGGCGGTGGAAAAAGGCGTGATCGAAGCGCTCAACTCCGGTGTGCTGGCCGGCTTCCCCGTGGTGGATGTCAAGGTCACGCTGCACTTTGGTTCGTACCACGACGTGGACTCGTCTGAAATGGCGTTCAAGATGGCCGCCATCTTCGGCTTCAAGGAAGGCTGCAAGAAGGCCAGCCCGGTCATTCTCGAGCCCATGATGGCCGTGGAAGTGGAAACGCCCGAAGACTATGCCGGCAACGTGATGGGTGACCTGTCCAGTCGTCGCGGCATGGTTCAGGGCATGGAAGACATGGTGGGCGGCGGCAAGGCCATCAAGGCCGAAGTGCCGCTGTCCGAAATGTTCGGCTACTCGACCACGCTGCGTTCGATGTCGCAGGGCCGTGCCACCTACACGATGGAGTTCAAGCACTACTCGGAAGCGCCGCGCAACGTATCCGAAGCCATCGTCGCCGCGCGTTCCAAGTAATTTTCAGCCGGTCTGCGACCATGCGCCGCCCTGTCCCCGTGCGGGGCGATCCAGCAGCGTGGTGCAGACCTTAAACCGTGACACGGGTTTGTTCTTTAGGAATTGAAAAATGGCAAAAGAGAAATTTGAGCGGACCAAGCCGCACGTGAACGTGGGCACGATCGGACACGTTGACCACGGCAAGACGACGCTGACGGCGGCGATCACGACGGTGCTGGCGTCCAAGTTCGGTGGTGCGGCCAAGGCCTACGATCAGATTGACGCGGCTCCGGAAGAGAAGGCGCGCGGCATCACGATCAACACCGCGCACGTGGAATACGAGACGGCCAACCGCCACTACGCTCACGTGGACTGCCCCGGCCACGCCGACTATGTGAAGAACATGATCACCGGCGCGGCCCAGATGGACGGCGCCATTCTGGTGTGCTCGGCCGCTGACGGCCCGATGCCCCAGACGCGCGAGCACATCCTGCTGGCGCGCCAGGTGGGCGTGCCCTACATCATCGTGTTCCTGAACAAGTGCGACATGGTCGACGACGCCGAGCTGCTCGAGCTCGTCGAGATGGAAGTGCGCGAGCTGCTGGACAAGTACGAATTCCCGGGAGATGCCACCCCCATCATCCACGGCTCGGCCAAGCTCGCCCTCGAAGGCGACAAGGGCAAGCTGGGCGAAGAGGCCATTATGAAGCTGGCCGAGGCGCTGGACACCTACATTCCCACGCCCGAGCGCGCGGTGGACGGTGCTTTCCTGATGCCGGTGGAAGACGTGTTCTCCATCTCGGGTCGTGGCACCGTGGTGACGGGCCGTATCGAGCGTGGCATCGTCAAGGTGGGCGAGGAAATCGAGATCGTGGGTATCTCCACGACGCAGAAGACCACCTGCACGGGCGTGGAGATGTTCCGCAAGCTGCTCGACCAGGGCCAGGCTGGTGACAACGTGGGCATTCTGCTGCGCGGCACCAAGCGCGAAGACGTGCAGCGCGGCCAGGTGCTGTGCAAGCCCGGCTCGATCAAGCCGCACACGCACTTCACCGGCGAGGTGTACGTGCTGAGCAAGGACGAAGGGGGCCGTCACACGCCGTTCTTCAACAACTACCGTCCGCAGTTCTACTTCCGCACGACCGACGTGACCGGCTCGATCGAGCTGCCCGAAGGCAAGGAGATGGTGATGCCGGGTGACAACGTGTCGATCACGGTCAAGCTGATTGCGCCGATCGCCATGGAAGAAGGCCTGCGCTTTGCCATCCGCGAAGGCGGCCGCACCGTCGGCGCCGGCGTCGTCGCCAAGATCATCGAGTAAGGATCGGCCATGTCTACCAAGCAGAAAATCCGTATTCGCCTCAAAGCGTTCGACTACAAACTGATCGACAGCTCGGCCGCCGAGATCGTGGACACCGCCAAGCGCACAGGCGCGATCGTCAAGGGCCCCGTGCCCCTGCCGACCCGCATGAGGCGCTTCGACATCCTGCGTTCGCCGCACGTGAACAAGACCAGCCGCGACCAGCTTGAAATCCGCACCCACCAGCGTCTGATGGACATCGTGGACCCGACCGACAAGACGGTCGATGCCTTGATGAAGCTCGACCTCCCGGCTGGCGTGGACGTCGAAATCAAGCTGCAGTAAAGCTGTCGAACCGAGCGCATTGGGCAAGCGGCCCACTGCGCTTGCATGAAAAGAGCCCGCCGGGTATACTGGCGGGCTTTCCAGCTTCTGGCTGGAGATTTCGTGGTGCCGGTTGATCGCATTGATCCGACTGGCCCTTAGCGCGGAGCCCCGGTTCCGCAACATCAGCCCCGGCCAATTGAAGTCGGGAACGGAGAAAACAATGAGTCTTAGCAACTCCCTCGGGTTGTTGGGTCGCAAGGTGGGCATGATGCGTCTGTTCACCGATGACGGGGACGCAGTGCCTGTCACGGTGGTCGATGTGTCGAACAACCGTGTGACACAGGTCAAAACCCTGGCCCATGACGGCTACGATGCGCTGCAGGTCACCTTCGGTGCCCGCCGTGCCTCACGCGTGACCAAGCCCGAAGCGGGCCACCTGGCCAAGGCCGGTGTCGAAGCGGGTGAGATCATCCAGGAATTCCGCGTCGCCTCCGACGTGGCTGCCCAGTACCAGCCTGGTGCCGTGGTGGCCCCCAACGCGATCTTTGCGGCGGGTCAGAAGGTGGACGTGCAAGGCACCTCGATCGGTAAAGGCTTCGCCGGCACCATCAAGCGCCACAACTTCAAGTCCCAGCGCGCCTCGCACGGCAACAGCCGTTCGCACAACGTGCCGGGCTCCATCTCCATGGCCCAGGATCCGGGCCGCGTGTTCCCTGGCAAGAAGATGACCGGGCACATGGGCGATGTGACCAAGACCATCCAGAACCTCGACATCGTGCGTGTGGACGAAACCCGTCAACTGCTCATGATCCGCGGCGCCGTCCCCGGCGCCAATGGCGGCTTCGTGACCGTGCGTCCCGCCATCAAGGCCAAGTCCGGCCAGGGAGCGAACTGATGCAAGTTGAACTCCTGAATGACCAGGGCCAGGCATCGTCCAATGTGGACGTGCCCGAGACCGTGTTTGGTCGCGACTACAACGAAGCCCTGATCCACCAGCTCGTGGTGGCTTACCAGGCGAACGCCCGTCAAGGGACGCGTGCTCAAAAAGACCGCCAGATGGTCAAGCACTCGACCAAGAAGCCGTTCAAGCAAAAAGGCACGGGCCGCGCCCGCGCCGGTATGACGTCTTCCCCGCTGTGGCGCGGAGGTGGTCGCATTTTCCCGAACAGCCCCGACGAGAACTTCACCCAGAAGCTCAACAAGAAGATGTACCGCGCCGGCATGGCCTCCATCTTCTCGCAACTGGTGCGCGAGGGTCGTCTGGCCGTGGTCGACTCCATCAAGGTGGACTCGCCCAAGACCAAGCAGTTGGCCGACAAGTTCAAGGCCATGAACCTGCAATCGGTGCTGGTGATTGCCGAGGAAGTCGACGAGAACCTGTACCTGGCTTCGCGCAATCTGCCCAATGTGCTGGTGGTTGAGCCGCGGTACGCCGATCCGCTGTCGCTGGTGCATTACAAGAAGGTCATCGTCACCAAGGCGGCGATCGACCAGCTCAAGGAGATGTTCGCATGAGCGTCACAAAATACGACGAAGGCCGTCTGATGCAGGTTCTCGTGGCACCCATCGTGTCCGAGAAGGCCACCCAGGTCGCCGAGCAGACCAACGCCGTGATGTTCAAGGTGTTGCGCGATGCGTCCAAACCCGAGATCAAGGCCGCCGTTGAACTGATGTTCAAGGTCCAGGTCAAGGGCGTGTCCGTGCTCAACCAGAAGGGCAAGGCCAAGCGTTTTGGCAAGACCGTGGGTCGCCGCGATCACGTGCGCAAGGCCTATGTGACCCTCATGCCGGGTCAAGAGCTGAACTTCGGTGGGGAGGGCGTTTAATCATGGCAGTCATCAAGATGAAACCCACCTCGCCAGGCCGTCGCGGCATGGTGAAGGTGACGCGTGACCAGTTGCACAAGGGTGCGGGTTTTGCGCCGCTGCTGGAGCCCCAGTTCCAGAAGGCCGGCCGCAACAACAACGGTCACATCACCACCCGCCACAAGGGCGGTGGTCACAAGCACCACTACCGTGTTGTCGACTTCCGTCGCGACAAGGATGGCATTCCTGCGAAGGTCGAACGCATCGAGTACGACCCGAACCGCACGGCGCACATCGCGTTGATGTGCTACGCAGACGGCGAGCGCCGCTACATCATTGCCCCGCGCGGTGTTGAAGTGGGCGCGACCCTGCTGTCCGGCTCGGAGTCGCCGATCCGCGTGGGCAACACCCTGCCGATCCGCAACATTCCCGTCGGCTCGACCATTCACTGCATCGAGTTGCAGGTCGGCAAGGGCGCGCAGATTGCGCGCTCGGCAGGCGCGTCGGCCGTGCTGCTGGCCCGCGAAGGCATCTACGCCCAGGTGCGCATGCGCTCGGGTGAAGTGCGCAAGGTCCACGTGGATTGCCGCGCCACCATTGGCGAAGTGTCCAACCAGGAGCACAGCCTGCGCCAACTGGGCAAGGCCGGCGTCAAGCGCCACATGGGTATCCGCCCGACCGTTCGCGGTACCGCGATGAACCCGATCGATCACCCGCACGGTGGTGGTGAAGGCAAGACCGGCGAAGGCCGCGCTCCGGTGGATCCGTGGGGCAACCTGACCAAGGGCTATCGCACCCGCAACAACCGCCGCACGCAGTCGATGATCGTCTCGCGTCGCAAGAAGTAAAGGGTTGACAACATGACTCGCTCACTCAAAAAAGGTCCGTTTGTCGACCACCACCTGCTGGCCAAGGTTGAAAAAGCCCAGGCCAACAAGGACAAAAAGCCCGTCAAGACCTGGTCGCGCCGCTCGATGATCCTGCCCGATTTCATCGGCCTGACCATCGCCGTGCACAACGGCAAGCAGCACGTACCTGTGTACATCACCGACCAGATGGTGGGACACAAGCTCGGCGAGTTCTCGCTGACGCGAACGTTCAAAGGCCACCCGGCCGACAAAAAAGCGAAGAAGTAAGGACTAACCATGGAAACCCGTTCAATCGTTCGAGGCGTTCGCCTCTCGGTCGACAAAGGCCGACTGGTTGCCGACCTGATTCGTGGCAAGAAGGTCGACCAGGCCCTCAACATCCTGGCGTTCACGCAGAAGAAAGCGGCCGGCATCGTCAAGAAGGCCCTTGAGTCCGCCATCGCCAACGCCGAGCACAACGACGGCGCCGACATCGACGAACTGAAGGTCAAGACCATCTACGTCGAGCAAGGCACCACGCTCAAACGCTTCTCGGCCCGCGCCAAAGGCCGCGGCAACCGCATCAGCAAACCCACCTGTCACATCTACGTGACGGTTGGCAACTGAAGAGGTCACAGGAATATGGGACAAAAAATCAACCCCACCGGGTTCCGCCTCGCCGTTTCACGCAACTGGGCCAGCCGCTGGTATGCGAGCAACCGTGATTTCGCCGGCATGCTGGCCGAAGACATCAAGGTGCGCGAGTACCTCAAGGGCAAGCTGAAGAACGCCGCGGTCTCGCGCGTCGTGATCGAACGCCCCGCCAAGAACGCCCGCATCACCATCTACTCGGCACGTCCGGGCGTGGTGATCGGCAAGAAGGGCGAGGACATCGAGAAGCTGAAGAAGGAACTGGCTGCGAAGCTGGGCGTGCCGGTTGCTGTCAACATCGAGGAAGTACGCAAGCCCGAGATCGATGCCAAGCTGATCGCCGACAGCATCACGCAGCAGCTCGAAAAACGCATCATGTTCCGTCGCGCCATGAAGCGCGCGATGCAGAACGCCATGCGACTGGGTGCTCAAGGCATCAAGATCATGTCGTCGGGCCGTCTCAACGGCATCGAAATCGCACGTTGCGAGTGGTACCGCGAAGGTCGCGTGCCGCTTCACACCCTGCGCGCCGACATCGACTACGGCACGTCCGAAGCCAAGACCACCTACGGCATCATTGGTGTCAAGGTCTGGGTCTACAAGGGCGACACCCTGGGTCGCAATGACGCGCCCGTGGCTGCCGAGCCGCGTGTGGAAGAAGAGCGTCGCCCGCGTGGCCCGCGCCGTGAGCGTCCGGCAGGTCCTCCTGCCCGCGCCGCTGTGCGCCGTCCCGGAGCCAATGCCGCCCCGGCCGATGGCAGCGACAAGCCTGCCGAAGCCACCGCTGGCACCGAAACCAAACCCGCCGTTAAGCGCGTTCGCAAAGACGCCGCGCCCGCATCTGCAGCTGCGGACGGCAAAGGAGAATAAACATGTTGCAACCTGCTCGCCGCAAGTTCCGTAAAGAACAAAAAGGCCGCAATACCGGCGTCGCCACCAGCGGCGCAACCGTCGCGTTCGGCGACTTCGGCCTGAAGTCGACCGACCGTGGTCGTCTGACGGCTCGTCAGATCGAGGCCGCGCGCCGCGCGATTTCTCGCCACGTCAAGCGTGGTGGTCGCATCTGGATCCGTGTGTTCCCGGACAAGCCGATCTCCAACAAGCCCGCCGAGGTCCGCATGGGCAACGGCAAGGGCTCGGTGGAGTACTACGTGGCTGAAATCCAGCCCGGCAAGGTGCTCTACGAGATCGTGGGCGTGCCCGAGCAGCTGGCACGTGAAGCCTTCACGCTGGCGGCCGCCAAACTTCCCCTGCGCACCACGTTCGTGACGCGCATGCTGGGTCAGTGATTCAGGAGAACACAAGATGAAAACTGCTGAACTGCGCCAGAAGGATGTGGCCGGCCTCGAAGCCGAAGTGAAGTCGCTGCAGAAGGCCCATTTCGGTCTGCGCATGCAAAAAGCCACGCAACAACTCAACAACAACGCCGTGCTGGGTGATACCCGCCGTGCGATCGCTCGCGCCAAGACCATCCTGGCCGAGAAGCAGCGTGCTGCTGCCGCGGCCAAATAAGGAGTGACCATGACGGAAGCTAAAACATCCCTCAAGCGCACCTTGGTTGGCAAGGTGGTTAGCGACAAGCGCGCCAAGACAGTGACCGTTCTGGTCGAGCGCCGCGTCAAGCACGAGCTCTACGACAAGATCGTGGCCAAGTCGAGCAAGTACCACGCCCATGACGAAAAGGGTGAATACAAGACGGGCGACGTGATCGAGATCACCGAGAGCCGTCCGCTGTCCAAGACCAAGAACTGGGTCGCGACGCGCCTGGTGCAAAAAGCCGCCCTGGTTTGATCGGCTTTGCGCTGCTCGCAGCGCGGAATGACAAAGCGACCGACAATTCGGTCGCTTTTTCTTTTTTCGGGCCCGGTTCCACGGGGCATTGCATCCATGGCCCATGGGCCACCACAACAAGGAGCACAGCATGATTCAAGTGGGTGAAAAGATTCCGGCGGCCACGCTGATGGAATACAGCGAGGTCGAGGGCAATGGCTGCAGCATCGGCCCCAATCCGGTGGACGTGCAGAAGGCGTCGGCCGGCAAGACAATCGCCGTGTTTGCGCTGCCTGGCGCCTTCACGCCGACCTGCTCTGCCAAGCACGTTCCGGGCTACGTACAGCACGCGTCGGACTTCAAGGCGGCCGGCGTGGACGAGATCTGGTGCCTGAGCGTGAACGATGCGTTCGTGATGGGGGCATGGGCGCGCGATCAGAAGACAGGCGACAAGGTGCGCATGCTGGCCGACGGCAGTGCCGACTTCGCCAAGGCCACCGGACTCACGCTGGATCTGACCGGTCGCGGCATGGGTCTGCGCAGCAACCGCTATTCGATGCTGATCAAGGACGGCGTGGTCAAGTCGCTGAACATCGAAGGCCCTGGCAAGTTCGAGGTGAGCGACGCGGCCACCCTGCTGGCCCAGGTCAAGTCAGGCGCCTGAGGCGACTGCATCTCTGCGGGAAAGCCGCCCGTGGCAACACGGAGCGGCTTTTTCATGGATGGGCATGCGGGAGGCGCAGACCTCAGAGATTGACCTTGAGGTAGTGCGCTCCGGGGATGGGGTTGTGGTAGTACGGCGCTACCTCGACAAAGCCCACCTCCTGGTACAGCGCACGGGCGGTCTCCATGTCGCTCAGCGTGTCCAGCAGCATGGTGGTGTAGCCGGCAAGTTGCCCATCGGACAGGATGCGTTCCACCAGCAGGCGGCCCAGGCCGAAGCCGCGAAACGCGGGCCGTACAAACAGGCGCTTCATCTCGCAGGCGTTGAGGTGGTCGGTGTTGGGCAGGGGGCGCAAGGCGCAACAGCCTGCAGGCTGGCCGTCCACCAGTGCCAGCACCAGAGCACCTTCGGGGGGGGCATACGCGCCTGGCAATCCCGCCAACTCGGTCTCGAAACCCTGGAAGCACAGGTCGATGCCCAGCCCAGCCTGGTAGTCCAGGAACAGCTCGCGAATGGTCTGCAGGTCGTCGGGAAACTGGGCAGGTCTCAGTGAGATCGCGGCGGTTCCAGGGGCATTCATGTCGGCGGGGCGGCGGGCGAGGGCCTTGGCAATGGCGTGGCTGCCACTATACGACAGCATTGGCGCAGCCTCAGAAGGCGTTGCCCACGGAGACCAGCCAGGCCACACCGGCCCCACAGGCCAGGAACACCCCGAGCGCCAGAAGCCGGCTGCCGGTGGTGTCGCGCGCACTCGGCACGTTGTGAGCGATCTGCTTGTCGCCCACGACCATGGGTTGCACCAAGCCTTGCCTTTTCACCAGCTTGTAGAAGAGGATCGCGCCCAGGTGCAGCGCCACCAGTGACAGCAGGATGAACTTGCCCACGTTCTTGTGATAGCCCGTCGCCAGGGCCACGGTGTCGCCGGAAACAAATCGCACCAGAGGGCCGAAAAAGGCGATTTCGTCGTCGCTCATCAAGCCGGTGCCGACCTGGGCACACAGGATCAGCAACAAAGCAAACACCGACAGCGAACCCAGCGGGCTGTGACCCACGCCGTGCTCGGGGCGACCTTGGCCGCGCAAATGCGCCAGCAGCGCCGTCGGCCCGTAGAGGAAGCTGGAAAAGCGCGACCAGTGCCCGCCGATGAATCCCCACACCAGGCGGAACAGCAGCAAGGTCAGCACCGCGTAGCCCAGGCGCAAATGCCAGTTCATCCAGTTGCCGCCGATGCTGCCGGTGGTCACCAGGCCGACGACGCAGATGGCCAGCAGCCAGTGGAACAGTCGGGTGGGCAGGTCCCAGACGCGGATGGTGTGCATGGTGCGGGGCAGCAAAGATGGTGGGGTAATCCGGATGGAGAAGATATCCGGGAAAACAGTTCCTGAGGAACTTTGACTTGCCCAAGGCACTCCCCTGCGGGTGGCCGCAGAGCCACGCGTTTTCTCCCACATCCTTGTTCTGGAGTTTTAATGAAAACAGTCGCCCCACTCGCCTTGGTCATCGCTTTTGCCACACTCTCGGCGCCCGCCATGGCGCAGTTCCAGAAGCCGGAGGACGCGGTGAAATACCGCAAGGCCGCGCTGACCGTCATGGCCAACCACTTTGGCCGTGTTGGTGCCATGGCGAACGGTCGGGTGCCGTTCGATGCCAAGGTTGCCGCCGACAGCGCCGCCATCGTGGAGACCATGAGCAAGTTGCCGTGGGAAGGCTTTGTTGCCGGCACCGACAAGGGCGACACCCGTGCGCTGCCCGTGATCTGGACCGAGCAAGCCAAGTTCAAGGAAGCATCGGAACGGCTGCAGGGCGAGACCGCGAAGTTGAATGCCGCGGCCAAGACGGGCAACCTGGATGCCATCAAGACCGCGTTCGGCGCGGTGGGGCAGAGCTGCAAGGCGTGTCACGACAACTTCCGCAAGGAGTGATCGCGGCCAGGTGCACCTGTCGCAGGCGCACATGAAAAAGCCGGGTAGCAACCCCGGTCTCTGGGTGTCGTGGAACCGACGGAGCGGACTCAGGCCTGCGCCAGCAGTTCCTCGATCAGCTTGTGCAGTGCCGCGAAGTCGGGTTCACCAACGAAGCGTTTGACGATGCGGCCCTGCTTGTCCACGAGGTAGGTCGTGGGAGTGAGCTTGACCTCGCCCCACTGACGGGCGATCTCGCCGGTGTTGTCCAGCGCCACCTTGAACGGCAGCTGGCGCGTCTGCGCGAAATTGAGCACCCAGGACGGAGGGTCGTACTCCATCGCAACCGCCACGGTCTCGAAACCCTTGTCCTGGTACTTCTGGTACGTGGCGACGATGGACGGCATTTCCTTCACACAGGTCACGCAGGTGGTGGCCCAGAAGTTCACCAGCGCCACTTTTCCCTTCAGATCGGCGGTGGTGGCCTTGCTGCCATCGAGCAGCACGAAGGTCGAGTCGGGCGCGTTGTCGAGGCCGGTACAGGCGCCCAGGCCCAGCGCGCTGACCGCGCCAAGCGCGGCGACAGCCTTCAGGCTGCGGCGGCGGAGCAGGCCGTCGGGGCTGAGATCGGTCATTGTCTTTTCACTTCCCGGGGGCTACATTGCCCCACGTCATTCATTGAACAGCTTGCCATCCGGAGGAACCGCCATGCAGCGCCGCCAGTTTACCCAGTCCACCACAGCGATGATCGGTCTGCTCATCCTCGCCGTCCATCGGCAGGCCAGGGCCTTGTCGCTGGGGGATCTCACCGAAGGCGACGCCAGCCAGGGCATCAAGGTGGCGCTCGAAAAGGGCGCGTTGGCGGCGGTGGCTCTTCTGGGCAAGACCGATGGATTCCTGGGCAATCCAAAAGTTCGGATTCCCTTGCCGGGATATCTCGAGGACGCTGCCCGTTTGCTCAAGCTGACGGGCCAGGGCAAGCGGGTGGACGAGCTGGTGACCAGCATGAACCGCGCGGCCGAGGCGGCTGTGCCCGTCGGGCGTGACGTGCTGCTGGGGGCGGTCAAGTCCATGAGCGTGACCGATGCCAAGAACATTCTGGGCGGTGGCGACAACTCGGTGACGCAGTTCTTCGCTGAAAAAACGCGCACCCCGCTGGGCGACAAGTTCCTGCCCATCGTGACCCAGGCCACCGAGAAGGTGGGCCTGGCGCGGCAGTACAACCGGGTGGCGGGCAAGGCCGCGGGCATCGGGCTGGTGAAATCCGAGGACGCCAACATCCAGCGCTATGTCACCGGCAAATCGCTGGACGGGCTCTACACCATCATCGGGGAGGAGGAGCGCAAGATCCGTCAGGACCCGGTGGGCACCGGCAGCGCGATCCTCAAAAAGGTGTTTGGCGCGTTGAAGTGATGGGCCAGACCCGCACCGGCAGGCCTACCTGAGTTTCTGGCGTGCCTCGGACAGGCGGGCTTCGAGGTACTCGCCATAGAAATCGGGCACCGCAACACCCACCAGGCGTTCGGCGAGCTCTCGGCCGGTCGGGCCGAAGAACAGCACGGTCGGTGTGAACCGCGCGTTCCAGGCGCGCGCCTGTTCCGCCGGCGTGGTCAGTTGCCCATCAAACCCCTGCAGGCTGCTGCTGCGGTCGCGCACGTCGAGCTGCACCGCGTGCACCTTGCCCTCGCGCCGCATGGGCATCAGGTAGTGGCCACGCACGATGGCGCAATAGGGGCAGCCCTCCAGCGTGGTCATGACCACGAGCGGTTCGCCACGCGCGGCGGCGGCCAGGCCCGCGCCGCGCAGCGAGGCTGGCGCCGGCAAGGCCTGTTTGGACGGGCGGGTCTCGCTCATAGGGTGGGGCGCGGTGCGTGTGCTCAGATCGCGCCGCCGCGGCGCAACGCCTCCACGCTGGCAGGCGACATCGCCAACCAGTCGCCGAGCACTTCGGCGGTGTGCTGGCCCAGCAAGGGCGGTGGCAGATCGTTGCGCACCGGGGTGGCGCCGAGCTTCATCGGGCTGGCCACCAGATCCACGGCGTCCGCCAGCGGATGCGCCCAGGTGTGAACCATCTCCCGCGAGCGCACGTGTTCGTCGGCAAACACCTCTGCCAGGTTGTTGATCGGACCGCACGGCACCCTGGCGGCCTCCAGCGCGGACAGCCAGTCGGCTTTGCCCCGCGTCTTGAGGACCTCGGTCAGCAGGGGGACGAGCACGTCGCGGTGGCGCACACGGTTCTGGTTCAGCGCGAAGCGCGCATCGGTGGCGAGTTCCGGGCGACCCGCGACGGCGCAGAACTTGGCGAACTGGCCGTCGTTGCCCACTGCAAGGATGATGTGCTGAGGCTGCCCCTGCGCGTCGGGTGCGACCTCGAACACCTGGTACGGAACGATGTTGGCATGCGCGTTGCCCGCTCGACCCGGCACCTTGCCCTCCTCGCGGCCGCGCACCAGGTAGTTGGCGCCCAGGTTGGCGAGCATCGCCACCTGCGTGTCGAGCAGCGCCATGTCGATGTGCTGCCCCTCGCCGGTGCGTTCGGCGTGGCGCAGCGCGGCCTGGATGGCGACCGTGGCGTACAGGCCGGTGAACAGGTCGGAGACTGCCACGCCGACCTTCTGTGGGCCACCACCGGCGAGGTCGTCGCGCTCGCCCGTCACGCTCATGAGGCCGCCCATGGCCTGTATGGCGAAGTCGTAACCCGCGCGTTCCCGGTAGGGGCCGGTCTGGCCGAAGCCGGTGATGGAGCAGTACACCAGGCGGGGGTTGACCGCGCGCAGCGTGGCGTAGTCCAGCCCGTAGCGCGCCATGTCACCCACCTTGTAGTTCTCGACGAACACGTCGGCCTTGGCTGCCAGTTCGCGGATCAGGGCCTGCCCGGCGGGCGTGGCGATGTCGCAGGTGATGGAGCGCTTGTTGCGATTGGCGCCGAGGTAGTACGCGGCTTCAGCGGTGTCGGATCCGTCGCGCCCACGCAGGAAGGGCGGGCCCCAGCCACGCGTGTCGTCACCACCAGGGTGGCCATCGCCAGGCCGGCGTTCGACCTTCACCACGTCGGCGCCGAGATCGGCCAGGGTCTGCGTGCACCAGGGGCCGGCGAGCACGCGCGAGAGATCCAGTATGCGGATACCATCCAGAGCATTCATGTCGCCATTGTGCGCGAGGCCACCCCTGCCGCGGTGTCCCGGCGGTGGCCCATCTCGCTGGAAATCCATGTCTGTTCCCGTCACCGGTGGCGCATTGCGCCGCCGTCCGCACCCGATCGGGTTCGCGATCTCCGCCCTGCTGGCCCTGGGCGCCTGCACCCCCACCTTCAACTGGCGCGAGCTGCGCCCCGAGGGCACGCCCTTGCAGGCCCTGATGCCCTGCAAACCCGAATCGGCGGCGCGGGCGGTGTCATTCGACGGTGCCGCGCCCGTCGAACTGCACATGCACAGCTGTGACACCGGCGGCCTGACATTCGCCGTGGCCTGGGCAGACATGGGCGACGCCGTGCGCGCGCCCGCCGCACTGGACGGCTGGCGGCGCGCCTCGCTCGGTGCCGTGCGCGTGGATCCGGACCAGGCCGACGATCCGGCAACGCGCTGGAACGCCACCGTGCGCGGCGCGCCCGTGGCCTCCGGGCTGACCGCGCAAGGTCGCGATCACTCAGACCAGCCGGTGCAGATGCGTGCGGTGCATTTCTCGAGCGGCTCGCAGGTCTATCAGGCTGCGGTGTACGGCCCGGCACTTGCGGAAGAAGTGACAGCGGCTTTCTTTGACGGGTTGCGGCTGCCATGACGCAGGCCGCCCGACCCGGCCCCGTGCGCCATGAAGCAACCCCTTTTGCGGCTGCTGTCGCGCCATTCGGCGACGTGCTGGCGCCCCGCGCGGCGGTCGTGGTCTTCCTCACGTTCGCGCTGGCCTACTTCCTCTCGGCACTGTTGCGCGCCATCACGGCCACGCTCTCGCCCACATTGAGCGTGGAGCTCTCGCTCAGCGCGAGCGACCTCGGCCTGCTGGCCGGGGGGTACTTCTTCGGCTTCGCGCTCACGCAGTTGCCGCTGGGCAACTGGCTGGACCGCCACGGCCCACGCCGGGTGATTCTGGCCTTTCTGAGTGTGGCGGTGCTGGGCTGCGCGGCATTCGCGGTGGCCACCAGTTTCTCCGCGCTGCTGGCCGCGCGTGTGCTCATCGGCATGGGCGTGAGCGCCTGCCTGATGGCGCCGCTCACGGGCTACCGCCGCTGGTTGACGCCGGGCGCGCAGATGCGCGCCAACTCATGGATGCTCATGACCGGTTCTTTCGGCATGGTGGCGGCCACGCTGCCGGTGCAGTGGCTGGTGCCCCTGACCGGCTGGCGCGGGCTGTTCTGGGCGCTGGGCGCGCTCGTTGCGCTGTCGATGGTGGGCATTGCGCTGACCGTGCCGCACTGGCGCCGGGTCGACCCTGCCACGGTGTCGGCCGACACCACGCTTGCCGTGGCGCCATCGAGTGGCTACGGCATGATCTGGCGCCACGCCTACTTTCGCCAGATGCTGCCGATCGGCTTCGTCAACTACGGCGGCATGGTGGCGGTGCAGACGCTGTGGGCCGGCCCCTGGATGGTGAAGGTAGCGGGCTACACGCCGCAACAGGCCGCCGGCGGCCTGTTCGCCATCAATCTCTCGATGCTGTGCACCTTCTGGCTCTGGGGGGTGGTCAATCCCTACCTGGCTCGCCATGGCTGGCAACCCGAACGCCTGATTGCATGGGGTCTGCCGCTGAGTTTTCTGGTGCTGGGCGCCATCGTGCTGCTGGGGGGCGACGCGGGCTGGCACTTGTGGGCGCTGTACTGCGTGAGCTGCACCTTCGTATCGTTGTCGCAGCCCGCCGTTGCGCTGGCCTTGCCCGCCGAGGCCGCGGGGCGCGCTCTCTCCGCCTACAACCTGGCCATCTTCGCCGGCGTGTTCGCCGTGCAGTGGGGCATCGGGCTGCTGATCGACGCGCTGGGAGTGTTCGGCGGCAGCGAAGTTGACCGCTACCGCAGCGCCATCGCCATCTTCGGAGCCTGTGGCGTGTTGGCGTACGCAGCCTTCCTGCGCGCCCACCTGCGTCGTGCGGCGGCGCTGCGGCCGGGCTAAACTGCGGCCATGAACGGCATCCTCATCATGGCGCACGCGCCGCTGGCCTCGGCGTTGCGCCAGTGCGTGCTGCACGTGTTTCCCGACGCAGCCGATGCGGTGTCCGCGCTGGATGTGCAACCCAATGTGCCACCGGAGGAATCGCTGGCGCAGGCGCGTGTGCTGATGCGCCAGATGCACGTGCCGCAGACGCTGGTGGTGACGGACGTATTCGGTGCCACTCCTTGCAATGTGGCGCAGAAGCTCATCGACGGCATCAACTCCAAACTCATCACGGGCGTGAACCTGCCCATGCTGCTGCGCACTGTGTCGTACCGGCATGAGTCCCTGGACGCCCTGATCTCGCGCGCCATGATCGGCGCCACGCAAGGCGTGATCCAGGTGGCGGTGACCGCCCCGCAAAACCAGGCCCGACGAGCCACCCATGATCAAGACCACCGTGACCATCAGCAATAAGCTCGGCCTGCATGCGCGCGCCTCGGCCAAACTCACCAAACTTGCTGGCAGCTTTGCCAGCGATGTCTGGATGTCTCGTGGCGAGCGGCGCGTCAACGCCAAGAGCATCATGGGCGTGATGATGCTGGCGGCGGGATTGGGCAGCATGGTCGAGATCGAGACCGCCGGGCAGGACGAGCAGGTGGCGATGGATGCGCTGGTCGCCCTTATCAACGACAAGTTCGGCGAAGGCGAGTGACATGACCATCTCGGTCCATGGCCTGGCGGTCTCGCGGGGTATCGCCATCGGGCGAGCGGTGATCGTGGCGTCCAGCCGCGTGGACGTGGCGCACTACTTTGTGCAGGTCGACCAGATCGAGGCCGAGATCGAGCGCCTGCGCCAGGCGCGCAACGCGGTGGCCGAGGAAATCACGAAGGTGCAGCACAGCCTGCACGACCTGGGTCCAAACGATGCGCATCCCGAACTCACCGCGCTGCTGGATGTGCACCTGATGCTGCTGCAGGACGAGCAGCTCACAAGTGGCGTCAAGCACTGGATCATTGATCGCCATTACAACGCCGAGTGGGCGCTGACCACGCAGCTGGAGGTGATCGCGCGCCAGTTCGACGAGATGGAAGACCCGTACCTGCGCGAGCGCAAGGCGGATCTGGAGCAGGTGGTGGAGCGCATGCTGCGCTTCATGCGCGGCGTGGCCTCGCCGGTGGCGGCGGGTGCTGTGGATGCAAGGCATTCGGGCGACAGCGCAGCCGAGGCCCCCCTGGTACTCATCGCACACGACCTCTCACCGGCCGACATGCTGCAGTTCAAGCAGAGCGTGTTCGCCGGCTTCGTCACCGATGTGGGCGGCAAGACCAGCCATACTGCGATCGTGGCGCGCAGCATGGACATCCCCGCAGTGGTCGGTGCGCGCTCGGCCAGCCACCTCATCAAGCAGGACGACTGGGTCATCATCGATGGCGACGCGGGCGTGGTGCTGGTCGACCCTTCCCCGATCCTGCTGGCCGAGTACGGGTTCAAGCAGCGCCAGGGCGAGGTCGAGCGTGAGCGGCTCTCGCGGCTGAGGAACACGCCCGCGGTCACGCTCGACGGGCAGAAGATCGAACTGCTGGCCAACATCGAGCAGCCCGAGGACACCGCCGCCGCGCTCAAGGCCGGGGCCGTGGGCGTGGGCCTGTTCCGCAGCGAATTTCTCTTCATGGGGCGCAGTGGCAACCTGCCCGATGAGGACGAGCAGTACCAGGCCTATTGCCGTGCAGTGGAGGGCATGCAGGGTCTGCCGGTGACCATCCGCACGGTGGACGTGGGGGCCGACAAACCGCTGGAGCGTGGGGTCTCGCGCGCTGGCGAAGACCACCTCAACCCCGCGCTGGGCCTGCGCGCCATCCGCTGGAGCCTGGCCGAGCCTGCCATGTTCCTGGCGCAGTTGCGCGCCATCCTGCGCGCGGCAGCACACGGGCCGGTCAACCTGCTCATTCCCATGCTGGCCCATGCCAGCGAGATCCGGCAGACGCTGGCCCTGGTGAACCGCACCCGGGAGCAACTGGACAACAGTGGCACGCCGTACGGGCGCGTGAAACTGGGCGCGATGATCGAAGTGCCGGCGGCGGCGCTGACGATTCCGCTGTTCCTGCGGCATTTTGATTTCCTCTCCATCGGCACCAACGACCTGATCCAGTACACGCTGGCGATCGACCGCGCGGATGAGGCGGTTTCGCATCTGTACGACCCGGTGCACCCGGCGGTGCTGCACCTGCTGGCCAGCACCATCGCGCAGTGCAACGCGCAGGGCAAGGGCGTGAGCGTGTGCGGCGAAATGGCGGGCGACGTGAGCCTGACTCGCCTGCTGCTCGGCCTGGGGTTGCGCAGTTTTTCCATGCACCCGTCGCAGATCCTGGCGGTCAAGCAGCAGATTCTGCGCTGCGACACCACGCGTCTTCAGACTTGGGCGCAGAGCGTGCTCGCCGCGGAGGATCCGGCCGCACTGATGACGGACTGAAGCTCAGCGTGGCCTGCGCGTGGCCATCACGGCCGCGCCCACGATCATGAGCGCCGCCAGGCCCACCGCGAGGCTGGGGCGTTCGCCTCGCACCAGCAGCAGCGTCAGGGTGGACAACAGGGGCGTGAGAAAGCTCAGCACGCCGATCTGCCGAGCGTCGCCGCGCTTGAGCGCCGCGTCCCACAGGAAAAAGGCACCGCCCAGTGGCCCCAGGCCCAGCACGGCGATCAGCAGCAGGTCGCGCATGGACAGACTCACCGAAGGCTCCAGTCCGGCGTGACACAGCAGCGAGAGCAGGCCCGAGGCCAGCGCGAAGCTGCCGATGGCGGCGGTGGGGAAGGCGCGCACCCGTTTCGTCAGCAACGAATAGCTGGCCCAGATGAATGCCGAGGCCAGCGCTGGCAGATAACCCCAGGCCCAGCGCGCCTCACCGGTGTCGACGGCGCCAGCGAGGATGGCCAGCGCCGCACCCGCGAAACCGATCAGGGCTGCGAGCACATGGCGCAGGGTGAGCGACACGCCGGGCAGGAACAGCGGCGCCATCACCACGATGCCCAGCGGCCAGAGGTAGTTCACCAGGTTGGCCTGCACCGGCGGTGCATGTCGCAGCGCGATGAACAGCAGGAAGTGGAAGCCGAACAGCCCGTAGATGCCCAGCGCGAGCGTGGACAGCGGCACGCGCCATGGGCGCAGGTCGAAACGGGAGAGCGGCAATGCGATCAGGCTACCCACCAGCAGCGACAGGCCGGTCAGCAGGAACGGCGGTACGTGCGACAGAGCCACCCCCAGGGCGGCGAGGGATGCCCACAGCGCGATCGCGCCCAGGGCCAGCAGGTTGGCGTTCATGAGGCGCGAGGTTAGCGCGGCGTGGCTGCGCGCGGCGCGGGTCTGTCGTCGCGCAACGGGCGTTTCAGCCCGCCGCAAGGCGCCGCAGCGCGGCGGTCAGGGCAGACGGCGAGCGGTAGCCGCTGCGGCGGGCAACCTCCGCCACGCTCAAGCCTTGCGCGCGAAGGGCGCGGGCCTGCGCCAGGCGCAGGTCGCGCAGCCATTGCTGGGTGCTTTGCCCTTGTTCGTCCCGGCAGCGCGCGGCCAGTTGCGAGGCGCTCAGGTGCGCGCGGTCGGCCAGATCGGTGACCGTGGTGGACGGCCCGTGGTCGAGCGCCCACCGCGCCAGGGCATCCCAGTCCACGGCGCGGCGGGGACGGTGCTGGATGGAGGCGGTGGAAGGCGGAGCCGACCAGGCTTCGAGCAGCAAGCCGGGGCCCAGGTGCTGCGCGCGCGGCAGGCCTGCGGCGCAGGCCTGCGCCAGGTAGCGCGCCAGAGCGAGGGTGGCCGGCCGGGGTCTGCATGGCGCCACGCGGACCCAGTCATCGGCATGGCTGTCGAGCACCAGGCAGCGGGCGCCGGCGCGGGCCTCGAAGTCATGCCGCTCGCCTGGGGGCACCACGCAGCCGTCCCCGGTTGCGATGCGCTGCCCACGCCCGGCCACTTCGAGCTCAAGCACTCCGTCGAGGCCGACCAGGATCTGGAAATGATGGTGGTCGTGGCTGCCGTGCGAGGCGCCGTAGTCGCGCACGCTCAGGTGGTCGCGCGCGCCCCTGGTCATGTCACTTCGCCAGTGCCTCCAGCACGCCATGCGCCTGCTGGTCAGCGTGGTAGCTGCTGCGCACCATGGCGCCCACGGCGGCGTGCGTGAAGCCCATCCTGTAGGCCTCGGCCTCGAACATCCTGAAGGTGTCGGGGTGCACGTAGCGGCGCACAGGCAGGTGGTGGCCACTGGGGGCGAGGTACTGGCCGATGGTGAGCATGTCGATGCCGTGCGCGCGCATGTCGCGCATCACCGCCAGGATCTCTTCGTCGGTCTCGCCCAGGCCCACCATCAGGCCGCTCTTGGTCGGCACCTGCGGGAACAACGCCTTGAACTTCTTCAGCAGGTTCAGGCTGAACTGGTAGTCCGAACCCGGACGTGCTTCCCTGTACAGGCGTGGCACGGTCTCGAGGTTGTGGTTCATCACGTCCGGTGGCGCGGCCTTGAGGATCTCGAGCGCGCGGTCGTCGCGGCCGCGGAAGTCGGGCACCAGCACCTCGATCTGCGTTTGTGGCGAGAGGGCGCGGGTTTTCTCGATGCAGGCGACGAAGTGGCCGGCACCGCCGTCACGCAGGTCGTCGCGGTCCACGCTGGTGATCACCACGTACTTGAGCTTGAGCTGGGCGATCGTCCTGGCGAGGTTGTCGGGCTCGTCCACGTCCAGCGGGTCGGGGCGGCCGTGGCCGACGTCGCAGAACGGGCAGCGCCGTGTGCACTTGTCGCCCATGATCATGAAGGTCGCCGTGCCCTTGCCGAAGCATTCGCCGATGTTGGGGCAACTGGCTTCCTCGCACACCGTCACCAGCTTGTTGGTGCGCAGGATGTCCTTGATCTCGTAGAAGCGCGTGCTCGGGCTGCCGGCCTTGACGCGGATCCACTCGGGCTTCTTGAGCACCTCGGCCGGCACAACCTTGATGGGGATGCGTGCCGTCTTGGCCTGGCTCTTCTGTTTGGCGGTCGCGTCGTAGCTCGCGGCGGGCTGTGCGTCGCGAACGGTGCTGCTCGAAGTGCCAGTGGGAGTGTCGGGGCGGGTCATGGCGTGGGCGCGAGGGGCGCGTGTTGGGTCAGGGGGAGAGGGTGATCGCCAGCTTCTGGCTCAGGACCTGTGCCGCTTCATCCCATGAAACAGCAACCCCGATTGTAGAAAGATCGACGGTTTGCAGGCCGGCATAGCCGCAGGGGTTGATGCGCTGGAAGGGTTGCAGGTCCATGGCCACGTTGAGCGCCACGCCATGGTAGGTGCAATGGCGGCTCACCTTGATGCCGAGTGCGGCGATCTTGCCCAGGCCGGCGAAATCGGGCGGCGGCATTGGCACGCCAGGGCTTTTTTTCTGCGGGCGCTGTGGCAGCAGGGCATGGCTGCCGGGGTCGTTCAGTCGTACATAGATGCCCGGCGCGCCCCCCACCCGGTGCCCGGTTACACCGAAGTCACCCAGGGTGCGAATCACCGCCTCCTCGACGCGGTAGACGTACTCCTTGACGAAGTAGCCTGCGCGCTGGAGATCGACCAGCGGGTACGCCACCACCTGGCCGGGGCCGTGGTAGGTCACCTGGCCGCCACGGTTGGTGGGCACCACCGGGATCTCGCCAGGGGCGAGCAGGTGATCCTCGCGACCGGCCAGGCCTTGTGTGAACACGGGCGGGTGTTCGCAGATCCAGAGTTCGTCGGGTGTATCGGCTTTGCGTTGCGCCGTGAAGTCCTGCATGGCCTCGCAGGTGGGGGCAAAGGCCACCCGGCCGAGGGGTCGTATGTTCACAGCACGATCTTGACCATGGGGTGGGTGGTCAGGGTGCGATAGAGCTCGTCGAGCTGCTCGCGGCTGGTCACGTGCACGGTGAGCGTCAGGCCCATGTAGTTGCCGGCTTTGCTGGGGCGCAACTCGACCGTGGTGGCGTCGAAGGCGGGGTCGAAGGCACGCGCGACGTGTGTCATGGCGGTCACGAAGCCGTCCACATTGGCCCCCATCACCTTGATGGGAAAGTCGCACGGGTAGGTGATGAGCGACTGCTCGGGAGGAATTTCTGGGGGCAGATCCATGGTCGGAACTTCGGGCTCAGATCGACTGCGTGGCCACGGCCTGCTGATACCCGGCGTAGAGCCGCGCGTACACCGGGCCGGGTCGGCCGCGTTGCGCGCCATGCCCCACCGGGGTCCCGTCCAGCGTGGTGATGGGCAGCACTTCCTTGGTGGCCGAGGAGAGCAGCAGTTCATCGGCGGCCAGCACCTCGGCGCGCGAGATGCGGCGCAGCTCGAAGCGCAGGCCTTGTTCGCGGCAGATATCCTCGATCAGGCCGAAGCGGATGCCTTCGAGCACCAGGTGGTCCTTGGGTGGGCCCAGCACGGCACCGTCCTTGACCATCCACACATTGCTCGCCGCCGCCTCGCTCAGGAAACCGTTGCGGAACATCACGGTCTCGGTCGCGCCGGCGTCGGCACTGATCTGGCGCGAGAACACCGCGCCGAGCAGGCTGGTGCTCTTGATGTGGGCCTTTTGCCAGCGGAAGTCGTCGGCGGTGACGCATGCCACACCGCGTTCGCGTTGGGCGTCTGTGGCCAGCTTCATTTCGCCGGCCATCACAAACACTGTCGGCGCAAGGTCGGGCGGCATGACGTGGTCGCGCATGGCAACGCCGCGTGTGACCTGTATATAGATCAGCTGGTGGGCAAAGCCCTTGGTTTCCTGCAGGGAGGCGACCAGCCGGCGCGCGATGGCCAGCCAGCCCTCGCGGGCCATCGGATTCCTGATGCGCAACTCCGCCAGCGAGCGGTCCAGCCGTGCCATGTGCTGCTCGAACCGGAACAGCTTGCCGCCATAGGCAGGCAGCACCTCGTAGACACCGTCTCCAAAGATGAAGCCGCGGTCCAGCACGCTCACCTTGGCGTCGCGCAGGGGCGCGTACTCGCCATTGAGGTAACACAGCGTGTCGGGAAGAAGAGGGGGGGTGCCCTGTGTGGCAGTTGACATGGTGGGATTATCGGCCGCGCAGAACGCTGCCGTCGTATCCGCCAGCTTGCCTTGACGAACGCATGGGGTTTCTACGTATAATCAACGGCTGTGCCGAAATGCATGTGTCCGTAACCCATCTGTCATTTGCCATGTCGACAATGCCCCCGGTGACGTCGAAGGCGTCCGCCCCAGGCAACTGGGAAGATGGGGAGAAAGACCCCGAATTCAAGCCCCTGGGCCGCGAAGAAGCGGCTCGGTGGCGTGCCGCCCAGCCCGGGTTGTCGGCCTGGCGGATCGTGATGGTGCAGTTGCTGGTCGGGTTGGTCGCGGGCGTTTTGGGGTGGTTGATCACCCAGCGCGTTTCGGTGGGCCTGTCTGTCTTGTACGGCGCAGCATCGGTGGTGGTCCCAACGGCGCTGATGGCCTGGGGCGTGACGTCGAGTGCCCTGTCCCGCAAGGCGTCGGGGCATGTGATCTCGGCGTTCATGAGTTTCGTGTTGTGGGAGGGGGTCAAGATTCTGCTGTCGGTGGCCATGTTGTGGTCCGCGCCCAGAGTCGTCCCTGACCTGAACTGGCTGGCCTTGCTGGCGGGGCTGGTGGTGGTGATCAAGGTGTACTGGTTTGGATTCTGGATCCAGGCCCGTCGTGCAAACTGAAACGGTTGATGGAATCAAACAAACATGGCTGCTGAAGGACAAGCACTGACCCCGGGTGAATACATCCGGCACCACCTGGTTCACCTGACGAACAAGAAGCAGGAGTCGATCGTCGACTTCTCCGTGATCAACATCGACTCGATGGTGGTCAACATCGTCATGGGGGCGCTGGTCTGCTTCGTGCTCTGGCTGGCGGCACGCAAGGCCACGTCCGGTACGCCGGGGCGCTTCCAGGCGGCGGTGGAAATCCTGGTCGAAATGGTCGACAGCCAGGCCAAGTCGGTGATCCACAACGCGCACAGCCGCAAGCTGATCGCGCCCCTGGCGCTGACGGTGTTCTGCTGGATCTTCATGCTGAACTTCATGGACCTGTTGCCGGTGGATGCGCTTCCTGCCATCTGGCACGCCGCTGGTCCCGCCATGGGCTACCCCGACTACCTGCGTGTCGTGCCGACGGCAGACCTGTCCACGACGCTGGGCCTGTCGATCTCCGTGTTCCTGCTCTGCCTGTACTACAACGTCAAGATCAAGGGTCTGGGCGGCTGGGCGCACGAGTTGGTGAGCGCGCCTTTCGGTACCAGCAAGAACCCCGTCTTCGCACTGCTGCTGGGCGTGGTGAACTTCGCCATGCAGATGATCGAGTTCGTCGCCAAGACGGTCTCGCATGGCATGCGGCTGTTCGGCAACATGTTTGCGGGCGAACTCGTGTTCATGCTGATCGCACTGCTGGGTGGTTTTGCCGCGCTGTCCCTGGGCGGCGGCCTGTTCTTCATCGGGCACATCATCGCGGGCTCGATCTGGGCCATCTTCCACATCCTGATCATCACGCTGCAGGCGTTCATCTTCATGATGCTGGCCCTGATCTATTTCGGGCAGGCGCATGACGCTCACTGACATGCGCTGATCGGCGCATCCGGTTTCTTTCGTTACTTTCCCTCTCTCAACTTCCGTTTCTTTCTAAGGAGTCATCATGGAAAACGTTCTGGGTCTCGTCGCACTGGCTTGCGGTCTTATCGTCGGTCTGGGTGCCCTGGGCGCCTCTGTCGGCATCGGCATGATGGGCGGCAAGTTCCTCGAATCCGGTGCGCGCCAGCCCGAGCTGATGAACGACCTGCAGACCAAGATGTTCCTGCTGGCCGGTCTGATCGACGCGGCCTTCCTGATCGGCGTGGCCATTGCACTCCTGTTCGCGTTCGCCAACCCCTTCACGCTGGCTTGATTGATCTGCTGCCTCGCGCAGCGGCGCCTGGTGGATCGGCCCAGCCGATTCGCCGCCCGGTTTTCCGCTGATGCCGCAGCAGGTGAGTCCCACCTCTTGTCCCTACACAGAAAGGCGTTGCGATGAACATCAATGCAACCCTCTTCGCGCAGATCGTCGTCTTCGCGATCCTGGTGCTGTTCACGATGAAATTCGTGTGGCCCCCGATCGCCAAGGCACTGGACGAGCGTGCGTTGAAGATCACCGAAGGCCTGGCTTCCGCCGAGAAGGCCAAGTCCGAACTGGCCGTGGCCAACAAGCGGGTCGAGGAAGAGTTGAGCCAGTCGCGCAACGAGTCGGCCACCCGTCTGGCCGACGCCGAGCGCCGGGCCCAGGCCGTGATCGAGGAAGCCAAAGCCCGGGCGACCGACGAGGCCGCCAAGATCGTGGCGGCCGCGCGCCAGGAAGCCGAGCAGCAGGTCATCAAGGCCCGTGAAGGCTTGCGCGAGCAGGTGGCTGCTCTGGCCGTCAAGGGTGCCGAGCAGATCCTCAAGCGCGAAGTCAACGCCGGCGTTCACGCCGAGCTGCTGAGCCGCCTGAAGACCGAGCTCTGATACCACCCGACGACGCCAGCGACCGGCACCCAAAGGACCACCATGGCAGAAATCGCCACCATTGCCCGCCCCTACGCGGAAGCGCTGTTCAAGGCTGTGGGCTCTGATGCGGCCAGTGCCGCAGTCTGGCTCGACGAGCTGGCTGTCGTGGCCGCCAACGAGCAGCTGCGCCAGTTCGCCGACAGCCCCAAGACCCAGCCCGAGCAGGTGTTCGCGCTCATGAGCGGGGTGCTCAAGAACGCGCTGCCCGCCCAGGCCCAGAATTTCCTGCGCACCGTGATCGACAATGGCCGCATTGCGGCCCTGCCCGAGATCGCGGCCCAGTTCCGCGCGTTGAAGAATGCGCAACTGGGGTCTTTCGACGCGGTGGTCTACAGTGCCTTCGAGGTCGACAGTGCTTCACTGGCCGATCTCTCCGGCGTGCTGGAGAAGCGCTTTGGTCGCAAGCTCAACCTCCATGTCGAACTGCAGCCTGATCTGATCGGCGGCATCCGCGTGGTGGTGGGAGACGAGGTGCTGGACACTTCGGTCAAAGCCCGCCTGGAACAAATGAAGATTGCCCTGACGGCCTGACGGCCGATTCTCCGGGCGCGCCTGCACACCATTTAACGAAAGAAGGAAAGAGTCATGCAACTCAATCCCGCCGAAATTTCCGAACTGATCAAGTCCCGTATCGAGGGCCTGGCCGCGTCGACCGACGTGCGCAACCAGGGCACCGTGGTGTCGGTCACGGACGGCATCGTCCGCGTCCACGGCCTGTCCGACGTGATGCAGGGCGAGATGCTCGAATTCCCGGCCAACAAGGACGGTGTGCCATCCTTTGGTCTGGCGCTGAACCTCGAGCGCGATTCCGTCGGTGCCGTGATCCTGGGCGAATACGAGCACATCTCCGAAGGCGACACCGTCAAGTGCACGGGCCGCATTCTGGAAGTGCCGGTCGGCCCCGAGCTGATCGGCCGTGTGGTGAATGCGCTGGGCCAGCCGATCGACGGCAAGGGCCCGGTCAACGCCAAGATGACCGACGTGATCGAGAAGGTCGCTCCCGGCGTGATCGCCCGCAAGTCGGTGGACCAGCCCGTGCAGACCGGCCTGAAGTCGATCGACTCGATGGTGCCCGTGGGTCGCGGCCAGCGCGAACTGATCATCGGCGACCGCCAGACCGGCAAGACCGCGGTGGCGATCGACGCGATCATCAACCAGAAGGGTCAGAACATGACCTGCGTGTACGTCGCCATCGGCCAGAAGGCGTCGTCGATCAAGAACGTGGTGCGTGCCCTGGAGCAGGCCGGCGCGATGGACTACACCATCGTCGTGGCTGCCTCGGCCTCCGAGTCCGCCGCCATGCAGTACCTGTCGGCCTACTCCGGCTGCACCATGGGCGAGTACTTCCGTGACCGCGGCCAGGACGCCCTGATTGTGTACGACGACCTGTCCAAGCAGGCCGTGGCCTACCGCCAGGTCTCGCTGCTGCTGCGCCGCCCGCCGGGTCGCGAAGCCTATCCTGGCGACGTGTTCTACCTGCACAGCCGCCTGCTCGAGCGCGCTGCCCGCGTGAACGCCGACTATGTCGAAGCCTTCACCAAGGGTGAGGTCAAGGGCAAGACCGGCTCGCTGACCGCGCTGCCGATCATCGAGACGCAGGCCGGTGACGTGTCTGCCTTCGTTCCGACCAACGTGATCTCGATCACCGACGGTCAGATCTTCCTGGAAACCAGCCTGTTCAACGCCGGTATCCGCCCCGCCATCAACGCCGGTATCTCGGTGTCGCGCGTCGGTGGCGCCGCCCAGACCAAGCTGATCAAGAGCCTGTCCGGCGGCATCCGTACCGATCTGGCCCAGTACCGCGAACTCGCGGCCTTTGCGCAGTTCGCTTCCGATCTCGACGAAGCCACCCGCAAGCAACTCGACCGTGGCGCCCGCGTGACCGAATTGCTCAAGCAGGCTCAGTACAGCCCCTTGTCCATCAGCCTGATGGCCGCTTCGCTCTTTGCCGTGAACAAGGGTTTCATGGACGACGTCGACGTCAAGAAGCTGCTGTCCTTCGAAGCCGGCCTGCATGCGCACCTCAAGGACAAGCAGGCGGCTTTGCTGACCAAGCTGGAGTCCGACAAGGCCATGGACAAGGACGCAGAAGCCCAACTGTCGGCCGCCATTGCCGAGTTCAAGAAAACCGGCACGTACTGAACCGGCCCATTGACCCGATAAAGGAGCAGCAATGGCAGCAGGCAAGGAAATACGCGGCAAGATCAAATCGGTGGAGAACACCAAGAAGATCACCAAAGCCATGGAAATGGTCGCCGCCTCCAAGATGCGCAAGGCGCAGGAGCGCATGCGCGCGGCCCGCCCGTACGCCGAAAAGGTGCGCCAGATCGCCGGCAACCTGAGCCGGGCGAACCCGGAGTACACCCACCCGTTCATGCAGACCAACGACGCCAGGACCGCCGGTTTTGTCGTCGTCACGACCGACAAGGGTCTGTGTGGCGGCCTCAACACCAACGTGTTGCGCGCCGTGACCAACCAGCTCAAGGAGCTGCAGGCCAAGGGGCAGGATGCCCAGGCGGTGGCCATTGGCAACAAAGGTCTGGGCTTCCTCAACCGCATTGGCGCAAAGGTCGTCTCCAGCGTGACGGGCCTGGGCGACACGCCCCATCTGGAAAAGCTGATCGGCCCCGTCAAGGTGCTGCTCGATGCCTACACCGAGGGCCGTGTCAACGCCGTCTACGTCTGCTACACGAAGTTCATCAACACGATGAAGCAGGAGTCGGTGATCGAGCAACTGCTGCCGCTCAACGCGGACACGATCCAGGACAATGCCGGTGGTCGCGACTGGGATTACATCTACGAACCTGATGCCGCCGCCGTCATTGACGAGTTGCTGCTGCGTTACGTGGAAGCCCAGGTGTACCAGGCAGTGGCCGAGAACATGGCGTCCGAGCAGTCCGCCCGCATGGTGGCCATGAAGGCCGCAACCGACAACGCTGGCAGCGTCATCGGTGAACTCAAGCTGGTCTACAACAAGACCCGCCAGGCCGCGATCACGAAAGAGCTTTCGGAAATCGTCGCCGGTGCCGCAGCGGTCTGAAGCAGCCGTTCAACAGAATCCAGAGTATTTAAAAGGTATCCATCATGTCTCAAGTACAAGGCAAGATCGTCCAGTGCATCGGCGCCGTCGTGGACGTTGAATTTCCGCGCAACCAGATGCCGCACATTTACGACGCCCTGAAGATGGAAGGCTCCGCGCTGACGCTGGAAGTCCAGCAGCAGTTGGGCGACGGCGTGGTGCGCACCATCGCGCTGGGCTCATCCGATGGCCTGCGCCGCGGCATGTTGGTGTCCAACACCGCCAACCCCATCATGGTGCCCGTGGGCAAGGCCACGCTGGGCCGCATCATGGACGTGCTCGGCGCACCCATCGACGAACGTGGCCCGGTCGACCAGGCGCTGACCGCATCGATCCACCGCAAGGCCCCGGCGTACGACGAACTCTCGCCCTCGCAGGAGCTGCTGGAGACCGGCATCAAGGTGATCGACCTGGTGTGCCCGTTCGCCAAGGGCGGCAAGGTGGGCCTGTTCGGTGGTGCCGGTGTGGGCAAGACCGTGAACATGATGGAGCTCATCAACAACATCGCCAAGGCCCACAGCGGTCTGTCGGTGTTCGCTGGTGTGGGTGAGCGCACCCGCGAAGGCAACGACTTCTATCACGAGATGGCCGACTCCGGCGTCGTGAACCTGGAGAACCTGGGCGAATCGAAAGTGGCCATGGTCTACGGCCAGATGAACGAGCCCCCGGGCAACCGTCTGCGCGTGGCCCTCACCGGTCTGACCATTGCCGAGTCGTTCCGCGACGAAGGCCGTGATGTGCTGTTCTTCGTGGACAACATCTACCGCTACACCCTGGCCGGTACCGAAGTGTCCGCCCTGCTGGGCCGCATGCCTTCCGCCGTGGGCTACCAGCCGACGCTGGCCGAGGAAATGGGCCGCCTGCAGGAGCGCATCACCTCTACCAAGGTCGGCTCGATCACCTCCATCCAGGCCGTGTACGTGCCGGCCGACGACTTGACCGACCCGTCGCCCGCCACCACCTTCGCCCACCTGGACTCCACCGTCGTGCTGAGCCGTGACATCGCCGCGCTGGGCATCTATCCCGCCGTGGATCCGCTGGACTCCACCAGCCGCCAGCTTGATCCGCTGGTCGTGGGTCAGGAGCACTACGAAACCGCCCGCGCTGTGCAGGGCACGCTGCAGCGCTACAAGGAACTGCGCGACATCATCGCCATCCTGGGTATGGACGAGCTGGCGCCGGAAGACAAGCTGGCCGTGGCCCGTGCACGCAAGATCCAGCGTTTCCTGTCGCAGCCGTTCCACGTGGCCGAGGTGTTCACCGGTTCGCCTGGCAAGTACGTGCCGCTGTCCGAAACGATCCGTGGTTTCAAGATGATCGCCGCTGGTGAGTGCGACCACCTGCCCGAGCAAGCTTTCTACATGGTCGGTACCATCGACGAAGCCTTTGAAAAGGCGAAGAAGGTCGCCTGAACCGAGGTTCAGCGTTCAGCGTAGTGCGTTGAGCGGGGATTGAGCAGACGCCCCCGCGCGCTCAACGCTCAGCGCTCAACGCCCAACCCAAGGAAATCCCATGAGTACCATCCGCGTCGATGTGGTCAGCGCCGAAGAATCCATCTTCTCCGGCGAGGCCAAGTTCGTGGCGCTGCCGGGTGAGGCCGGTGAGCTGGGCATCCTGCCCGGGCACACGCCCTTGATCACCCGCATCAAGCCCGGTGCCGTGCGCATCGAGAAGGCCGAGGGCGGCGAGGAGTTCGTGTTCGTGGCCGGCGGCATTCTGGAAGTGCAGCCGCACCATGTCACGGTCCTGTCCGACACCGCCATCCGCGGTGGCGACCTGGACGAAGCCAAGGCTACCGAGGCCCGCCGTCAGGCCGAAGAGGCTGTGAAGAACGCGCAGAGCGACCTCGACCTGGCCAAGGCCACCTCGGAGCTCGCGGTCATGGCCGCTCAGATCGCTGCGCTGCGCAAGTACCGCCAGAAGAAGTAAGCGTCTCGCGGCGCCCCGCAGAAATGGACCGGCCTTGCGCCGGTCTTTTTCTTGGTCTTGCCAGTCGACATGCTTCATAGCGAATAACATCCTGAAACGATCCAAGCAAAAGGGACCGAGCACGACATGTCTTCCATATTCGAGAGTCCGGACACCGCTCCCGAGGAAGTGGCGGCCCGCCTGCTGGTCACTTCTTCTGCACTGGCCGATCTGACACTGGGCGACGCCCTGAAAATCGTGGGGTACATGCGACCCAAGCTCATCAAAGCCGGCACCGTGATCATCCAGGAAGGCGAGGTCAAGCAAACCGACTACATGCTGCTGGTGCTCGAGGGCGATATCGCGGTAGAGAACGAGTTGCCCGGCCTGCATGAGAGCATGGTGGTGAACATCATGGGGCCCGGTCACCTGATCGGCGAGATGGGCGTGCTGGATGGTGCGCCGCGCTCGGCCACCTGTACCGCCAACACCGACATTGCCGCGGCCGTGCTTTCGCGCACGGCCCTGATGCGTCTGCTCAAGGAGGACCCCAAGCTGGGGTCGCGGCTGTTGCTGGCGATTTCCAAGCGCATGGCCGACCGCTTGCGTGAGACCACGCGCAAGCTCAAGACCTTCGCCCAGATGAACAAGGCACTGCAGCAGGAGCTCAACGTGGCGTTGAACAGCCGCGCCACCCCGGACAAACGCGGCGGGCGAGGCTGACGATTCAGCGGCGCACGACGCTGTCGGCCAGTTCGTTGCGCCGATCCTTCTCCGCCTCGGCGGGGAAGTGCAGCACCAACAAGGCAGACACCTCTTCCAGGGCCTGCGTCAATCCGTCCTCGAACGCGCCTTCGCGCAGGCGCGTACCCAGCCGGTCCACGATTGCCTGCCACTCGGCCTGGCCCACGCGCTGCGCGAGTGCACGATCGGCCACGAACTCGATCGCATGCTCGGCCAGCAAGAGGTAGATCAGCACGCCGTTGTTGTGCTCGGTGTCCCAGATGCGAAGACGACCGAACCAGGCCAGCGCTCGCTCGCGAACCACTGTCGCCAACGGCGTACGGGCATTGATGCGCCACAGGTAGCTGGTGGGCAGCGATGCCTCCACGCACAGGCGCACTTCGCCGCAGTGCCGTTCCTCGCTGGCTGCGACGCGGCGCGCCAGGCGTTCGGCCATGTCGTCGGGCACCGCACGCCGGGTATCTGAAGCGTCCAGCCAGCGGTGCTTGAGGATGCGGATCAGCGTGTTCATGGCGTGGTTGTCTCCGTCACCATCCGCCAGACGCGCCACCGCCGCCAAAATTGCCACCGCCGCCGGAGCGGAATCCGCCACCACCACTGAAGCCGCCGCTGCGGCCTCCGCCTCCGAACCCACCTCCACCCCAGCCGCCGTGCCCGCCTCGGCCCGAGGACCGGGGGGTGTTTGCTGGCATGAACTGCATGAACAGCGCGGCCAGCATGCCCAGCAGGCCCGCGCCAATGGCCACCCACACCACGGCGGTCAAGACCCACGCCAACCCACTCGCGCTTGCGCCGGTAAGCAAAGTGCCCAGCTTGTTGCCGAACAGGCCACGCAGCATCACCGAGAACATGGGCACGGCGAACACCAGAAACACCAGCACCTCCAACCCGTCGAATGGGTCCCCGCCGCTGGCCGCAATGCGGCCCTGTGCATCGGGCAGTGGCAGTTCTTCTCCGCGGATGCGCGCCAGGATCTGCTCCACGCCAGCCTGGATGCCCGCTGCGTAGTCGCCGCGCCGGAACGCGGGCGTGACCGCGCTGTCCAGAATGCGCCGCGCCATCAGGTCGGGAATGGCCCCTTCGAGCGCCTTGGCGGTGGCGATGCGCAGGCGGCGATCGTCCTTGGCGATGACGAACAGCACGCCGTCCCCCACGTCACGGCGTCCGATCTTCCAGGCGTCGCCCAGACGCTGCGTGTAGTCGGCAATGTCCTCTGGTGCCGTCGTAGCGACCATGACCACCACCACCTGGGAGCCGTGGGACTGTTCGAAAGCGGCGAGCGTGGCTTCGATCGAGGCCACACTGGCCGCGTCCAGCGTGCCGGTCTGATCGATCACGCGCGCGCGCAGTTCAGGCAGCGGCTGCAGGCCTTGCGCCATGGCCCACTGGGGCAAACACCACAGCCCCAGCGCCAGCAGCGACCGGGCCAGTCGCGCTGGAATGTTCATGGCTTCTTGTCGAAGTCCACCGTGGGCGGTGTCGATAGGGCAGCTTCGTTGGCGACCTGGAAGTTGGCCTTGGCCGTGTAGCCGAACACCATCGCCGTGAGATTGGTCGGGAAACTGCGCGCCAGCACGTTGTACTCCTGCACGGCCTGGATGTAGCGGTTGCGCGCCACCGTGATGCGGTTCTCGGTGCCTTCGAGTTGCACGCGCAGGTCGCTGAAGCCCTGGTTGGCCTTGAGGTTGGGATACTGCTCAACCACCACCATCAGGCGGCTGAGCGCGCTGCCGAGCTCGCCCTGCGCGGCCTGGAACTGCTGCATGGCCGCCGGGTTGTTCAGCATCTCGGGGGTCACCTGGATGGCGGTGGCCTTCGAACGTGCCTCGATCACGCGGGTGAGCGTCTCCTGCTCGAAGTTGGCCTCGCCCTTGACGGTGGCGACGATGTTGGGGATCAGGTCCGCGCGCCGCTGGTACTGGTTGAGCACCTCGGCCCAGGCGGACGTGCTCTGCTCGTCCAGGCGCTGGAAGTCGTTGTAGCCGCAGCCGGTGAGGCTGGAGGCGAGCAGCAAGGCCGCAGCCCAGAAGAACAGCCGTTGGATGATGGCGCGCATGAAACCTCCGCTGAAATGGGTGCCCCGACCAGCGGCACTATACCCCCCGGGTCCGCGACGGTGGCGGGGCGCCAGGCGGACGCGGGATGGGACCGATGCCCGCGCAGGCGGCAAAATACGCCGCATGCGCAAACCCAAACTTCCTCCCGGCTCGCCGGACGATACGGAGGCCGCGTTCTACGACGCCATGCAGCACGCCGATATCGAGCGGCTCATGGCCTGCTGGGCGGACGAGGACGATATCGTCTGCGTGCACCCGGGCGGCCCTCGCCTGGTCGGGCACGCAGCCGTGCGCGCCGCCTTCGAGGCCATGTTTGCCAATGGCAGCGTACAGGCCCATGCCGAGAAGGTGCACCGCATGGACGCCGGGGGCTGCAGCGTGCACAGCGTGGTTGAGCGCGTGGCCGTGATGACCGACGACGGCCCGCAGCATGCCTGGGTCGTCGCGACCAACGTGTACGCCAAGACCGCGCAGGGCTGGCGCATGGTCGCCCACCACGCAAGCCCGGGCGCGCGCGCGGAGCCGCTCGAAGTGCTTGCCGTCAGGCCGGTGCTGCATTGACGCACGGAGACGGCTTTCCCTACCGCGCGCCGTGGTGGTTGCCCGGTGGCAACCCCCAGACCTTGTGGGCCGCGCTGGTGGCACGCCGCCACTTCGGGCCCGCGCCTCGCTGGCGGCGCAGCCGCTGGAGCACGCCTGACGGGGACTTCGTCGACGTGGATGAATCTTTGCACGCGAGCGATTCGCAAGCGCCGCTGCTGGTGCTGTTTCACGGTCTCGAAGGCTCGTCGGCCAGCCAGTACGCCGTGGCCTTTGCCGACTTTGCCGCGGCTCACGGGCTGGCCTATGCGGTGCCGCATTTCCGTGGTTGCTCGGGTGAACTCAACCACGCGCCACGCGCCTACCACTCGGGCGACTTTGCCGAGATCGACTGGATCCTGCGCCGCTTCGCCACCGAGAACCCCGACCGCCCGCTGCTGGCCGTGGGTGTGTCGCTGGGAGGCAATGCGCTGATGCGCTGGGCCGGGGAAATGGGGCAGGAAGCGCAGCAGCGTGTGCGCGCCATCGCCTCGGTGTGTTCACCACTCGATCTTGCCGCTGGCGGCTGTGCCATCGGGCGGGGCTTCAACCGGCTGGTCTACACCCGCATGTTCATGCGTTCCATGGTGCCCAAGGCGTTGCAGAAGCTGGAGCAGCATCCTGGTCTGTTCGACCGCGAGGCGCTGCTGGCGGCGCGTGATCTCTATGAGTTCGACAACCTTTTCACGGCCCCGTTGCACGGCTTTCGTGACACCGCGGACTACTGGGCCCGCGCTTCGGCCAAACCGGTTCTGCAGCGCATCCGTGTGCCCGCGCTGGCCTTGAATGCCCGCAACGATCCTTTCGTGCCGGCTGCGTCGTTGCCCGGCCCGCAAGACACCAGTGCCAGCGTCGTGTTGTGGCAGCCCCCGCAGGGGGGCCATGTCGGATTCCCGGTGTCACAAGGACCCTTCGGCCTTCCCGGCCATGTGCGCGCCATGCCCGAAGCCGTGGGAAACTGGCTGCTCGCCCACCTCTGACAATCACCGCCATGGACGACATCGTCAAGGCCGCAATGGCCAAATGGCCCAACGTGCCGCATTGCTTCGGCTGGCTGGGGCTGGACGCGCGCGGCAACTGGTACATGCGCGACGACCGCACGCAGGCAGCCGGCCCGTTTCCCGCCAGCAAGGGTTCGCTGTTGCGGCACGAAAAACTGATCGACTTCATCCATCGCAACTACGCCGCAGACGAAGAAGGCCGCTGGTACTTCCAGAATGGGCCACAGAGGGTGTATGTGGATCTGGAGGACACGCCCTGGGTCTGGCGCCTGCAGCCTGACGGCCGTGTGCTTGCGCACACCGGAGCAGAGGCGCAGACGCAGGAAAGCCTGCTGGACGAATCCGGCAGGCTGTATCTGGTCACCGATGTGGGAGTCGGCCTGGTGCACAGCGCCGACATGGGCCTGGCGGCCGACTGGGTGGCCGATGGGCGCTGGACACCCACCGAGGTTGAAAACGCGGCGCTGCCCAGACGTTATGGGTTTGTGCAGCGCCCGCGCGGCTGATCAGAGTTTGGCGCTGGTGATTTTGTGCGGGTCCTTGACGCAAGCCGGCGCGATCTCGCCAATCCCCGATTGCTGGAACAGAGCGTGTCCGACATCGCGTTTTCCTGGGGCTTCAACAACGCCGCGCATTTCAGCCGCAGTTTTCGAGATGAGTACCGGATGACGCCACGCGAATGGCGCGACGCGTCCCTGCGCATGTCCTGGCCGAAACCGATCAGCGAGAACCGTGTCTAACATCTGACTGCACATGAAAAAGCCGGCTCGAGGCCGGCTTTTTCATGTGTGGCTCAGAGTGTGCCGCTTACTGCACCGCCGCCAGCATGTACTGCACGGCGGCCTTGATGTCCGCGTCCGACGCGGTCGAACCGCCCTTGGGCGGCATGGCGCCCTTGCCCTTGATCACCGTGGCGGTCAGGGCGTCCAGGCCCGTTGCGACTCGTGGCGCCCAGGCGGCCTTGTCGCCGAGCTTCGGCGCGCCAGCCACGCCAGCCACGTGGCACACGGCGCACGCTTGCTTGTAGAGCGCCTCGCCTGTACCGGCGGCCACGGTGGTGGCTGCAGCAGGGGCGGGTGCAGCGGTGGTGGGCGCAGGCGCTGCGGCCGTGGTCACCGCAGAAGGTGCCGGCGTGGCGGCCGGGGCGGCTTCGGCAGCTGCCGGTGCCGGCATTTGCGGTTCCGGGAACTTGCCGCCCGAGGCGTTGGCCATGTGCACCACGGCGCGACCGATCTCCGCGTCGCGGTAGGCGCCTCCGCCTTGTGCGCCCATGGCCCCCTTGCCCTTGAGTGCCGAAGTCAACAGGGCGTCGTAGCCGGTGGCAAGGCGCGGTGCCCAGGCGGCGGTGTCGCCGAGCTTTGGCGCGCCAGCCAGACCAGCACCATGACAGGCCACGCACTGCGCGGTGTACACCGACTCGCCAGAAGCCAGGGGGCGGTTGGCGTCGCGCAGCTCTACCGTGCCCACGCGCTGGATGCGCTGTGCCGTGGCCAGCTCCACGTCCACCGCGCCGGCTGCGGGCTTGTTGCCCGACACCACGTAGTACACCAGACCAATGATGATGAAGATGGGGGCGACAAACGCAAAGAAAGACGTCCAGAGCAGCTGCGTGGGCGTCTTGATCGGGCCAGTGTGGTGTTCGTCGTGCGCGTGGTCGCTCATGGTGTCCTCAAGGTGGCGAATCGGTGCCGGAAAGGGAGTGGGGCGTGCCTGTCGGGGAGCAGGGCAAAACAGCCTTGGATTATAGCCAAGGCCCTCCTTGCCACACGGTAGCGAGGACCCCGCCTGATAGAATCGCGGGCGTTGCGGCTGTAGCTCAGTGGATAGAGTATCGGCCTCCGAAGGCTGTCGTCATGGCAGCTGGTAGCAACGAAACGAGTATTGGTCTTTTTACAGCATGCGGCTGTAGCTCAGTGGATAGAGTATCGGCCTCCGAAGCCGAGGGTCGTGGGTTCGATCCCCGCCAGCCGCACCAGCATCAAAGACATACGGAGGGTGCTCGCGACCCATGAAGTCGTCGAATGAGGACCCATGTCGCAACATTCTCCTTCCGGTCTCTTGCAGCGCACGAGGCGCTGGCTAGGCGTTCTGGCTATCGTGGCTGGGCTGGCGCTGCTTGCTCTATTTGGCGCGCGCGCCTGGCACCAGTACCAGTACGCGCAGCGCGTGGCGGCGGGGCAGATCAAGGTGGAAACGCTGCGCGGCTGGATGACACTGCCCTACATTGCCAAGGTGTATGGCGTCCCCGAATCGCGCTTGCGCGAAACCCTGGGCTTGCCTCCCACCGGGGATGAGGACCGCAGTCTGCGCAGCTGGCTGGATCTTCAGGGCATCGACCCCGTGTCGGGGCGTGCCCGCATCGAGGCGCTCATCCTGGCCGAAACCACCCGACGCGAGGCGCCGGGTGACTGAAGTCAGCGAGTGGCTGTTGACGGCCCTGCTCAACCACGGCAATGCATTGCTGGGGGGCACGCTGTTTCTCGCTGCGTTCGGCGTTCCGCTGCCTGCCACCATGATGCTGATGGCCGCCGGTGCCTTCACCCGCCAGGGCGTATTGCCGCTTGAAGGCGCTCTGCTGTCGGCCTGCGTGGGTGCCATGGCTGGCGACGGCTGCAGCTACCTGCTTGGGCGAACCAGTATGAAACGGGTGCCACGAAGCGTCACCGGTTCTCAGGGTTGGCAGCATGCGGCAGCACTGTTTTCCGTCTGGGGTGGTTGGGGTGTTTTTGTCAGCCGCTTCCTGCTCACACCGGTGGCGCTTCCGGTCAATCTGCTGGCGGGGTCGACCGGCTATCCCTGGCCGCGTTTTATGTCGGCGGTCGTGGCTGGCGAAGCGATCTGGGTCGTCCTGTTTGGCGGCCTCGGGCACCTGTTTGCGCACCAGTGGGAAGAACTGAGTCAACTCGCCGGTGATGCCGTGGGGCTTTTGATGGGCGCTGTTCTGGTGTTGGGCGGCATCTGGGCGCTCGTGTCCAGTCGCCGTCGCCGACCTGGCGCAGGCCGTTGATGTCCACCTGGCTCACGCGCCTGCCGTGCGCGCCTGTTGCACGATGCTCGCCGCATCCACCCGGAAGAACGCGCGCAGCGCGGCGCGTGTGTCGCTGCGGCCGAAGCCGTCAGTCCCCAGCGTGAGGTAGCGCCGGCCTTCGGGCACGAAGGCGCGCACGCTCTCGGGCACGGCGCGCACGTAGTCGGTCGCGGCGATCACCGGCGCCGTGCTGCCGGCAAGCAGCTGCGTGATGTGCGCGGCATCGGGATGCGCGAAATCGTCGCGCGCGAGTTCGCTCCAGCTGGTGACGCTGATCACGTCAACGCCGAAGCCCTCGTCGGCCAGTGTCTGAGCGGCCTTGATCACTTCGGTCAGGATCGCGCCCGAGCCGAGCAGGGTGACGCGCCGTGTCGCTCCCTGTGATCCGTACTGTCCGAAGCAGTAGCCGCCCTTGAGCACACCCGCGGCCGCGCCCTCGGGCAGGTCGGGGTTGGCGTAGTTCTCGTTCATCAGCGTGACGTAATAGAACACGTCCTGCTGCTCGACCAGCATCTCGCGCATGCCCGCGTCGACGATCACCGCGAGCTCCCCGGCGAAGGCCGGGTCCCAGGCCTTGCAGTTGGGGATGGTCGCGGCCACCAGGTGGCTGCTGCCGTCCTGGTGCTGCAGGCCCTCGCCGCCCAGCGTGGTGCGCCCCGACGTGGCGCCCAGCAGGAAGCCGCGCGAGCGCTGGTCGGCCGCGGCCCAGATCGCGTCGCCCACGCGCTGGAAGCCGAACATGGAGTAGTAGATGTAGAACGGCAGCATGGCCAGGCCGTGCACGCTGTAGCTGGTGGCTGCGGCCGTCCAGCTCGCCAGCGCGCCCGCTTCGCTGATGCCTTCTTCCAGGATCTGGCCGTCCAGCGCCTCACGGTAGCTCAGCACCGAGCCGATGTCTTCCGGCGCGTAGCGCTGACCCACGCTGCTGTAGATGCCGACCTGCTTGAACAGGTTGGCCATGCCGAAGGTGCGCGCTTCGTCGGCGACGATGGGCACTATGCGCGGGCCCAGTTGCGCGTCTTTCAGCAAGCCACCGAGCATGCGCACAAAGGCCATGGTGGTGCTCATCTCCTTGCCGTTGGCCTTGAGCGCGAAGCCGGCGTAGGCGTCGATCGCGGGCACGGGCACCGCCTCGCAGGTGGTCTCGCGCCGGGGCATGGCGCCACCGAGTTGCTCGCGGTGCTCGCGCAGGTAGCGCATCTCGGCGCTGTCCTCGGGCGGTTTGAAGAAGCTCAGGCTGGTGGCCTGCTCGTCGGTCAGCGGCAGGTTGAAGCGGTTGCGGAATTCGATCAGGTCGGCGCCCTCGAACTTCTTCTGGCTGTGCGTGGTCATCTTGCCCTGGCCCGCGCTGCCCATGCCGTAGCCCTTCTTGGTCTGCGCCAGGATCACGGTGGGCTGGCCCGTGTGCGCGGCCGCTGCCGCATAAGCCGAGTGGATCTTCACCAGGTCGTGGCCGCCGCGCTTCAAGCGGTCGATCTGCTCGTCCGTCATGCCCTGCGCCAGGCGCGCGAGCTCCTCGTTCTGGCCGAAGAAATTGTCGCGGTTGAAGCGACCGTCCTTGGCCGCGAAGGTCTGCATCTGGCCATCCACCGTGCCGGCGAAGGCGCGCACCAGGGCACCGGTGGTGTCGCGCGCGAACAGGCCGTCCCAGTCGCTGCCCCACACCAGCTTGATCACGTTCCAGCCCGCGCCGGCAAAGAGCTTTTCCAGTTCGTCGATGATGCGGCCGTTGCCGCGCACCGGGCCGTCCAGGCGCTGCAGGTTGCAGTTGACCACCCACACCAGATTGTCCAGGCGCTCGCGCGCGGCCAGCGTGAGCGCGCTCATGCTCTCGGGCTCGTCCATCTCGCCGTCGCCGAACACGCCCCAGACCTTGCGGCCTTCGCAGTTCAGCAGGTTGCGGTGCGAGAGGTAGCGCATGAAGCGCGCGTGGTAGATCGAGCTGATCGGGCCGATGCCCATGGAGCCGGTGGGGAACTGCCAGAAGTCGGGCATGAGCCAGGGGTGCGGGTAGCTGGAGAGGCCGCGCGCACCGCTGGCCGGTGCGGTGATCTCCTGCCGGTAGTGCAGCAGGTCGGCCTCACTCAGGCGGCCTTCGAGGAAGGCGCGCGCGTACACGCCGGGCGCGCTGTGCGGCTGGAAGAACACCAGATCACCATCTCTTCCGGCACGGAAGAAGTGGTTGAACCCGGTCTCGAACAGGTCGGCCGCGCTGGCGTAGCTGGCGATGTGACCGCCGAGTTCGCCATATGCCTGGTTGGCGCGCACCACCATGGCCAGTGCGTTCCAGCGCATCAGCGAGGCGAGGCGTTCTTCCACCGCGAGGTCGCCGGGGAACGCGGGCTGGTCCTCCACCGCGATGGTGTTGACGTAGGGCGTGTTCAGCTCGGGCTGCCAGCCAATGCGCTGCTGGCGTGCCAGGCGCGCGAGCTCGTCGAGAATCTGGCGCGCGCGCGCCGAGCCCTGCGTGGCCGCCAGCGAGAGCAGGGCCTCGCGCCATTCCAGCGTCTCGGCCGGGTCGGGGTCGGTGCCTGCGGGTTCGTCGAAATACCGCTGTCTTGAAAGGTCGTTCATGGTGGTGCTCCGTGGAGCGGTCACTGTAGGCGCGGTGGACAGGCAGTTGCTGCCAAAGCGAGGTAACAAGTGCTTGTTCTGGCGCATAAAATTCCGCAGACATGAGCACATCCAGCACAAATGACCTTGATGCGACCGATCTGAGGATTCTTGGCGAACTGCAGCGCGACGCCAGCCTGTCCAACGTGGAGCTGGCCCGGCGCGTGCACCTCTCGCCCTCGCCCTGCCTGGCGCGGGTGCGCGCGCTGGAGTCGCGCGGGCTGATCCGCCAGTACGTGGCGCTGCTGGATGCGAAACAGCTCGGGCTGCACCTCAACGTCTTCATCTCGATCAGCCTCAAGCAGCAAAGCCGCGAGGCGCTGGAGGAGTTCGAGGCACGCATCGGCATCCGCGACGAGGTGATGGAGTGCTACCTCATGACGGGCGACGCCGACTACCTGCTGCGCGTGGCCGTGCCCGACATGCCCGCGCTGGAGCGCTTCATCCTGGAGCAGCTCTCGCCGATCGCGCAGGTCGAGAAAATCCGCTCGAGCTTCGCGCTCAAGCAGGTGCGCTACAAGACCGCGCTGCCGCTGCAGCAGGGGTGACGCGCACCCGCTACAGTTCCGGCATGCCCGGTCCCGACGACAACCTGTCCCCCATCGCGCCTTTGCGCCTGCCGGTGTTCCGGATGTTGTGGACCACCTGGCTCATGGCCAACGTCTGCATGTGGATGAACGACGTGGCCGCCGCGTGGATGATGACCTCGCTGACCACGTCCCCGATCTGGGTCGCGCTGGTGCAGACGGCGTCCACCCTGCCGGTGTTCCTGCTTGGCCTGCCCAGTGGCGCGCTGGCCGACAACCTGGACCGCAAGCGGTATTACCTGGTCACGCAGCTGTGGGTGGCGGTGGTGGCCACCTTGCTCAGCGTCGTCGTGTTCCTGGGTGTGGTGACGCCCGCGCTGCTGCTGGCGTTGACTTTCGCCAACGGCATCGGCCTGGCCTTGCGCTGGCCGGTGTTCTCGGCCATCGTGCCCGAGCTCGTGCCCCGGGCTCAGCTGCCGGCCGCGCTGGGGTTGAACGGGGTGTCGATGAATGCTTCGCGCATCATCGGCCCGCTGCTGGCCGGTGCGCTGATCGCGAGCGCCGGCAGCGCCTGGGTGTTCCTGCTGAACGCGCTGCTCTCGCTGGGAGCGGCCGTCATCATCACCCGCTGGCACCGCGAACACAAGCCGAACCCGCTGGGGCGCGAGCGCCTCATGACCGCCATGCGCGTGGGCTGGCAGTACGTCACGCAGTCCTACCTGCTCAAGGGCGTTCTGCTGCGCATCTGGATCTTCTTCTTTCACTCGACCGCGCTGCTGGCCCTGCTGGCGCTGCTGGCGCGCGGCATGCAGGGCGGAGGTGCCGGCACCTTCACGCTGCTGCTGGCGTCCATGGGAGCGGGCGCCATCGTGTCCACGGCGTTCCTCCCCCGGCTGCGCCGCCGCTACTCGCGCGACGGCCTTGTGCTGCGCGGCGCGGCCTTGCAAGGGCTCGCCATGGCGGCCATGTCCCTGACCGACCAGGTGGGGGTGGCGGTGCCCGCCATGTTTCTGGGCGGTGCGGCCTGGATCACCACCGCGAACACGCTGAGCGTGTCGATACAGATGGGCTTGCCCGACTGGGTGCGCGCGCGCGGCATGTCGATCTACCAGATGGCCATCATGGGCGCGAGCGCCAGCGGGGCCGCGCTGTGGGGCCAGATCGCCACATGGACCAGCGTGCCCGTGACCCTGGGCATCGCGGCGGTGAGTGGCGTGGTGGCGATGGCGCTCGCCAATCGCCTGATGCCCGACGCCGGCCTGGAGGACGACCTCACGCCCAAGCGCATCTTTCCCGCGCCGCTGATCGAGGCGCCCCCCGCGCAAGGGCACGTCATGGTGATGGTCGAATACCTCGTCGATCCCTTGCGCGCGGCCGACTTCCGCCACCTCATGGTCAACGAGAGCCGACGCAGCCGCCTGCGCCACGGCGCGCTGTCCTGGGAGCTGCTGCACGACATCAACGACCCGGGCCGCTTCGTCGAGGTCATCGTCGACGAGTCCTGGACCGACCACCTGCGGCGCTTCGACCGCGTCACCGCCGCCGACGTCGCGCTGCGCGACCGCAAGCTGGCCTTCCATCTCGGCGAGGCGCCACCGCGCGTCACGCGCAGCCTGATGGAGTCGACCGTGCGGGCTGGTTGAACAGGCCCGCGTTGCCGGCCTGCCCGGCGCTCAGCCGCGGCCCACGAAGGGCATCTGGCTGGCCATCACCGTCATGTTGAGCACGTTGGTCGAGAGCGGCAGCCCGGCCATGTAGCGCACCGCCTCGGCCACGTGCTGCACGTCCATCATCGGCTCGGCGGCGATGCTGCCGTTGGCCTGGCGCACGCCCTTGGTCATGCGCTCGGCCAGCTCGGTCAGCGCGTTGCCGATGTCGATCTGGCTGCACACGATGTTGAATTCGCGGCCATCGAGCGCAATGCACTTGGTCAGGCCCAGCACCGCGTGCTTGCTTGCCGTGTAGGGGCTGGAGAACGGGCGCGGCGCATGGGCCGAGATGGAACCGTTGTTGATGATGCGCCCGCCCTGCGGGTTCTGCCGGCGCATCAGCGCGAAGGCCGCGCGCGCACACAGGAACACGCCGGTCAGGTTGGTGTCGATCACGTCCTTCCAGGCGTCCAGCGGCAGTTCGTCCATGGGCACCGCCGGGGCATTGACGCCGGCGTTGTTGAACACCACGTCCAGGCGGCCGAAGTGCTGCTCGGTCTGGTCGAACAGCGCCTGCACGCTCTGCGCATCGCGCACGTCGGTGGGTACTGCCAGTGCCTGCTGGCCGGCAGCGGTCGCGGCTTCGACCATTGCATCCAGCGGCTCGGGCCGGCGCCCGGCGAGCACGACACGATAGCCGTCCTGCAGCAGGGCCAGGGCCACGGCGCGGCCGATGCCGCTGCCAGCGCCAGTGACCAGGGCCACCCGTGGGTTCTTGTCCGAAGTCGTCGTCATGTGTTCTCCAGTGCTGGCGGGTCTTGCCCCGGCCAGTGTAGGGGACACGCGCGGCGACGGGTCCGTTCAACGCGCCGCGGATGTCACGGTGTCGCCCCCGACGCGGAATACCGAGACCGTCTCCACCAGCTCGCCGGCCTGGTAGCGCAGGCTGCTGGCGGCGGCGGCCATCTGCTCCACCAGGGCTGCGTTCTGCTGCGTCACCTGGTCCAACTGCGTGACCGCCTCGCCGATCTGCGACACGCCCGAACTCTGCTCGACGCTGGCCGCGCTGATCCTGGCCATGACGTCCGTCACCCGGCGGATGCTGTCGATCACGTTGGTCATGGTGCTGCTGGCCCGGGTTTTGCCGGTGAAACATCACCGTGCGAGAGCAGGCTGTCAGGCCCTGCTCCGCTATCGGCATGAGGTGCGCAATCTGCAGGACGAGACCCGGTGGGGCCCGCGCGGCTCAACCCGGAATGTCGGGCTCGACCAGCGTGGCCAGCTGCGCCAGCGACTCCTGCCAGCCGAGGTAACACATCTCCAGCGGAATCAGCTCGGGAATGCCGTCCTGCACGATGTGGAGTTCGGTACCGCACGACACCGCCGTGAGCTGCACGTCCACCTGCAGTTCACCCGGCAGGTTGGGGTCGTCGAAACGGTCGGTGTAGCGGATGCGCTCATGGGGCACCAGTTCCAGGTATTCGCCACCGAACGAGTGCCCGTTGCCGGTGGAGAAGTTGTGGAACGACATCCTGAACGTGCCGCCCACGCGGGCCTCCATGTGGTGCACCTTGCAGGTGAAGCCGTAGGGCGGTATCCACTTGCTCATGGCATCCGCCTCCAGGAAGGCGCGGTAGACCTTCTCGGGCGGGGCGCGCAGCACGCGGTGGAGTCGGACAGTGCGGGACGGGGACGTCATGGCGGAGTTCCTTTCAAGCTGGAGGGGTTCATCGAGCAGGTCGGACATTCGACCTTGCCTGTACGACGATCCGTCACAGTGGCATTCGACAACGGAGTGCGAAGACTGATCCGAAGGACCGTGACTTCACGAAAAGCCCGATCGATAGGACTGCGTCGCCCCGTGAAGCTCAACCCAGCTCGCACGCCGCCCGGTAGCGCGGCTCGTTGTCCAGGATGTGTTCGGTCAGCAGCGCGCAGGCCGCTTCCACGTCGCCGTCGCCCACGGCGTCCACCAGAACCTGGTGGCTCTTGACCGCGTTGGTGATGGGTGAGCGGTAGCGCAGCGCGGTGAGCTGGGAGCGCAACAGTTCGTAGGCCGAGACCACGTACTGGCTCGGACAGGCCTCGAACATGTTCCAGTGAAAGGCCATGTCGATGCGCGCCAGCGCGGGCAGGTCCTGCGCGGCCTCGGCGCCCTTCATTTCCTTCACGCACTGCCGGAAGCCCTTGATCAGCCGCGCGCGTTCGCTGGCCATGGCGGCGCGCAGCGCCTCGGTTTCCACCATCACGCGGAAGCGGCAGAGGTGGCTCACCTCCTCGGGGGAGAGGCGGAACACGAAGGTGCCGCGTTGTGGATGGATCTGCACCAGGCCCTGGCCCTGCAGCCGCACCAGGGCTTCGCGCACCGGTGTCTTGCTCACGCCCATCAGCGCGGCCAGCTGCGCTTCGGATACCTGTTCACCGAGCTGCAGGTCGCCCTTGACGATGGCTTCGCGGATGCGTTCGCCGACCACCTCGGTGAGCAATCGCGGTCGCTGCAGCTCAAGTTGTTTCGTCATGGTCGTGGCCGTGGATGAGAAGCGTGAACGGACGCTGTAGCCGGCAGTGTAAGGGTTTCCCATCATGGTATATCTGAGATATCAGATACGATACCGGCAAAACCCTTGGTACCGAATTGCAGGAGACACCCGGCCCATGGCCCCACAGGACATCACTGCCCGCCCCTCCAGCCGGGCCGCCCGCCTCGAGCACGGTTTCGTGCGCCTGAACCAGGGCCTCGTCATCGCGCTGATGGCCTCGATGGCGGTGCTCGTGTTCGCCAATGTGGTCATGCGCTACGTGTTCAACCAGTCGATCTTCTGGGTCGAGGAATTCACCCAGGTGCAGATGATCTGGGTGGCTTACCTGGGCGCGGGGCTGGCGCTGCGCGAAGGGCGCCACGTGGCGGTGGACATGCTGCAGGACCGCCTGCCCGTGCCTTGGCGCAAGGCGGTGCGCGCATGCATCGCGGTGGCGATCGCGCTGTTCCTGCTCACACTGGTGGTGCTGGGCGTGCAGATCGCGGTGTTCACCTGGAGCCAGGAAACACCGGCCCTGGGCATGCCCGCTGGCCTGCCCTATCTGGGCATTCCCCTGGGCGCGGCGGCCATGCTGCTGCACCTGCTGCTGTTCTGGCGCCAGTTCATCGCGCGCGAGTTCGTGCACGCCGAGGAGATTGGCGACGGGCATGGCGAGGAGGCCACGGCATGAGCGCGGTGCTGTTCATCGTCTTCGGGATCGGTCTGGCCATCGGGGTGCCGATCGCCTTTGCCATGGGCGGAGCGGGACTGCTGGCGCTGGCCATCGACGGCAACCTGTCGCTGCTGTCGGTACCCCAGCGCTTCTTCGACGGCATCAACAGCTTTCCGCTGATGGCCGTGCCCTTCTTCATCCTGGCGGCCGACCTCATGACGGCCAGCGGCATCACCACCGCGCTGCTGCGCTTCGCCGGCGCCATGGTCGGCCATGTGCGGGGCGGCATGGGCCATGTGAACGTGGTCACCTCGGTGATGTTCGCGGGCATCAGCGGTTCGGCGCTGGCCGACGCGGCCGGCCCGGGCGCGATCGAGACGCGCATGATGGCCCGAAGCGGCTACGACAAGGCCTACGCCGCTGCGCTGTCGGCGGCCACGGCGGTCATCGGGCCCATCATCCCGCCGTCCATCGTGATGGTGATCTATGCCTTGACTGACAGCCGCGTCACGGTTGCCGGCTTGTTCCTTGCGGGCGTGGTGCCCGGCCTGCTGATGGGTGGGGCCCTGATGGCCGTGAACCACTGGTTGTCGGCCAGGCGCGGCTATGGCACCGTGGGCACGCCGCCCGGCTGGGGCGAGCGGCTGCGCGCGCTGTGGAAGGCCCTGCCCGTGCTGTTCATGCCGGCCATCATCATCGCGGGCATTCTCACGGGCCTGTTCACCCCCACCGAGGCCTCGGCCGTGGCGGTGTTCTACGCGCTCTTCATCGGGCTGTTCGTCACGCGCACGCTCAATACGCGGCTCATCTGCCGCGTGCTGCTGCAAAGCGGCCTGGTCACCTCGGCGGCGCTGATCATCGTCTCCATGGCCTCGCTGTTCGCCTGGCTGCTCACACTGCTGCAGATCCCGCAGACCATCGGCGCGGCCATCGGGGGCATGACGACCGACCCGATGACCATCATGCTGATCGTGATGGTCTTCGTGCTGGCCTGCGGCCTGTTCATCGACACGCTGCCGGCTGTGATCATCCTGGTGCCCGTGCTCGCGCCGCTGTCCGAGCAGTTCGGCATCCACCCGCTGCACTTCGCCATGACCATCGTGCTCAACCTCACGATCGGCCTGGCCACGCCCCCGGTGGGCGGGGTTCTGTTCGTCATGAGTTCGGTGGCGCGCCTGAAGATCGAGGAGATCACGCGCGCCATCCTGCCGCTGCTGGCCGCGTTGCTGGTGGTGTTGCTGGCGGTGGTGTTCATCCCTGCGTTGAGCACCTTCGTTCCCGCCCTGTTCGGCTACACGCGGTAGCCATTCCTCCCTCCATTCCGTCAACCACAAGGAGACATCGACCATGAAGTTCAAGACCCTCGTCGCCGTGATGGGCCTGGCCCTGCTGCTGCCCGCGGCCCATGCGCAGAAGACGCTCAAGTACGCGCACTTCCAGCCCGCCAGGGACGACCAGCCCAAACACGTGGCCGCGCTGGCCTTCAAGGAGCACGTGGAGAAGGCCACCAGCGGCTCGATCAAGGTCGAGATTTTCCCGGCTGGCCAGTTCGGCAAGGACCAGCCCACCATGGAAGGCCTGCGCCTGGGCACGCTGGAGCTGGCCGTGGCGCACGACGGCGCCATCGGCACCGTGCACAAACCCATCGGCGTGCTGGGCATTCCCTTCCTGTACGACAACCACGAACACGCCTGGCGCGTGTACGACTCGGCCTGGCTGCAGGGCTTCTCGGACGACATGATCAAGAAGACCGGCATCCGCATGCTGGGTCTGGCCGACAACGGCGTGCGCCACTTCACCAACAGCCTGCGCCCGATCCAGACACCGGCCGACATGAAGGGCATGAAGATCCGCATCCAGCCCTCGCCGGTGTTCAAGGCGCTGGTGGAATCGCTGGGCGCTTCCGCCTCGGCCATTCCATGGGGCGAGTTGCCCACGGCACTGCAGCAGAAGGTGGTGGACGGCCAGGAGAACGGCGTGACCAACATCCTGGCGGCCAGCCTGTACCAGCATCAGAAGTACGCCACGCTGGACGGCCACGTCTGGTCCGTGCACGGCTACCTGGTCAACGACCGCTTCTACACCCGCCTCACCGACGTCGAGAAGAAGGCCGTGAACGAGGGCGTGCAGAAGGCCATGGCCATCCACCGCAAGATGACGGCCGACCAGGACAGGAACGCGAAGAAGATTCTCGAGGGCGTGGGCATGCAGGTGTACGAGCCCACCGCCGCGCAGGTCGCCGAATTCCGCAAGCTGGCCCAGCCGCCGGTGCGCCAGTGGGCCGAAGGCGAGATCGGCAAGAACTACGTGGATGCGCTGTTCAAGGCCGTGGAGGCCACCCGCAAGTGAGCGATACCGGGACGGAACTCGCGCGCCTGGTGGTGGCGCTCGACGACGGCTATGCCGCCTACGACCAGGAGCAGGCGCTCCTGGCCGAGGTGGGCGCGCGCTTCGAGCTGCGCCCGTGCAGACGCAACGAAGGCAAGGCGCTGGAAGCCGTGCGCGATGCGGACGTGGTGCTGGTGCGCGAGTCGCCGGTGAGCCGCGCCGCTATCGAGGCCATGACGCACTGCAAGGCCATCATCCGCTACGGCATCGGCGTGGACAACATCGACCAGGCGGCCGCCAGCGAGCGCCGCATCATGGTGGCCAACGTGCCCGACTACGGCACCGACGAGGTGAGCTCTCATGCGGTGGCCCTGGCCCTGGCGGTTTCGCGCCGCCTCTGGCTGCACGACCGTGAGGTGCGCGCGGGACGCTGGTCCACCGGCGTGCTGCAGCCCATGTTCCGTCTGCGCGGGCGCACGCTGGGCCTGGTGGGATTTGGCCGCATCGCGCGCATGACGCTGGAGAAGTTCGCCGGCTTCGGCTTCGGCCGCGTGCTGGTGCACGACCCGCGCGCTGACCTGCCCGAGGGCGTGGAGCGCGTCGACATGGACACGCTATGCGCCGCGTCGGACGTGATTTCCCTGCATGCGCCACTCAACGACCACACGCGACACATGCTCGATGCGCGCCGCGTCGCCCTGATGAAGCCCACCGCCATCGTGATCAACACCGCGCGCGGCGGCCTGGTGGACACCGACGCGCTGTACGAGGCGCTGGCGGCGCGCCGCATCCTGGGCGCCGGGCTGGATGTGTTCGAGCAGGAGCCGCCCGGCATCCACAAGCTGTTCAGCCTGGACAACGTGGTGGTGACCAACCACATGGGCTGGTACAGCGAGGAGGCCATGCGCGATCTGCAGCGCAAGACGGCCGAGGAAGCTGCGCGCGTGCTGCGCGGAGAAACGCCACTGAACTGGCTCAACCGGTGGTGACCCCACCCATTTCAAGACGAGAGAGAAGATGAACATGACCGACCTGATTGCCGGCTTCAACAAGGTGGCCGTGGCCTCCGTGGCCGATGCGGTGGACAAGGTGTGTGGCCGGCGTGGCTACATGGAATGCGCCATCAAGCCGCGCATCAACGACCAGCGCATCTGCGGCCCGGCCGCCACGGTGCTGGAGGCCGCCACGGACGAATTCGTGCCGCCGCAGCACGCGCTGGACCTGATCGACGAAGCCCCGGCGGGCAGCGTGATCGTGATCAGCATCGAGGGTGGAGAGCCCGACGTGGCGGTGTGGGGCGGGCTCATGACGGCAGGCGCCGTGGCCAATGGCCATGTTGGCGCCGTGCTCGATGGTGGCGTGCGCGACCTCACCGAGATTCGCCGCGACTACGGATTCCCCGTGTACGCGCGCGCCGTGAGCCCGGGCACCACGCTGGGCCGTTTCCGCACCGTGGCCTCCCAGGTGCCGGTGCGCGTGGGCGGCATCATGGTGCACCCGGGCGACCTCGTGGTGGGCGACGTGGACGGCGTGGTGGTGGTGCCGCAGGCGCATGCCGAGGAAGTGCTCCGGGTGTCGATCGAGATCGACGAGCGCGAACTCGAACAGGCCAAGCTCATCATGGCCGAGAAGTCGCTGCGCAAGGGCCTGGCCAAGTACGGACGCATCTGATGGCCGAGGGGCAGGCTGTCGACATCGTTGCGCTTGGCGAGGCGATGGTCGAGTTCAACCAGACGGGCGAGGGCGGCGGGCGCCAGTACCTGCAGGGCTTCGGCGGCGACACGTCCAACTTCGCCATCGCCGCGGCGCGCCAGGGCGCGCGCGTGGCCTACCTCAGCGCGCTCGGCGACGACCCCTACGGCCAGATGCTGCGCGCGCTGTGGGATGGCGAAGGCGTGGACCACGCGGAGGTGGCCACGAATGCCGAGGCCTTCACCGCGATCTACTTCGTCACGCACGATGCCGGCGGGCACCGATTCAGCTTCTTTCGCAGTGGCTCGGCCGCCGCGCGCATGACGCCGGCGCAACTGCCGCGCGCGCGCCTTGCATCGGCGAAACTGCTGCACCTCTCGGGCATCTCGCTGGCCATCTCACCCTCGGCATGCGACACGGCCTACGCCGCCATCGAGGTGGCGCGCGCGAACGGTGTGAAGGTCAGCTTCGACACCAACCTGCGCCTGAAGCTCTGGTCGATCGACCGCGCGCGCGCCGTGATGAACGACGTGATCGCGCGCTGCGACCTGTGCCTGCCGAGCTACGACGACGTGGTGGCCATCACCGGCCTGAGCGATCCCGACGCGCTGGTCGACCACTGCCTGCGCCTGGGCGCGAAGGTGGTGGCGCTCAAGCTGGGCGAGCAGGGCGCGCTGGTGGCCGATGACAGGCAGCGCCACCGCATCGCGCCGCACCCCTGCCAGCCGGTGGACGCCACCGGCGCGGGCGACACCTTCGGTGGCGCCTTCGTGCACCGCTGGCTGCAGGGCGATGACCTGGCGCAGGCCGGCCGCTACGCGGCGGCGGCGGCGGCCCTGTCGACGCAGGGCTATGGCGCGGTGGCGCCGATTCCGAACGCACAGCAGGTGCTGGAGAGCCTGCGAGGCCGCTGATGTGATGTGCGGCAGTGCGCCAACTGCCGCTACCCCGTCAGCAGGCGCTGGAACACGTCGGGCGGGCCCATCTGGCCGCCCTTGAGCATCAGTTCCACACCGTCGAGTGCCGGATCGTCCGCGTGCATGCGCAGCAGCGGCACGCCCGGCGCCAGCGACCCCGCCCAGCCCAGCGCCAGCGGCGACAGTTCGCGCAGCGCAAAGCTGGAGGTATCGCCACCGGCCACGCCGACGCGGCGCACCTGTGGAGCCTTCAGCAGCACGCGCCGCAGCAACCGCCCGCAGCCAGCCGCCACGTCCCTGGGCGCGGCACCGCCCGCCTGCGGGGCAACCGTGTGCGCCAGCACCGAACGCCCTTGCTGCAGCAGCGCGGCGGCGCGGGTGGCCAGGTGTTCGATGGCGTCCGCGGTGGTGGCGTCGGGAATGTCAAGGCGCTCATAACCCACCGCGCCGGCCTCGACCTGCGCCGCAGTCACCGGCGAGAGGCTTCCCACCATCAGGAAGACCGGGCCCTGGGCCGCGGCCACGGTGGCCGGAACCGATGGCACAGCGCAGTCGCGCTGCCAGTGGCTGATCAGCGCCTGCGCCACGCTGCTTGCGCCCAGCGCCAGCAGCGGCTGGCGCGCCGCTTGCAGCCAGAGCAGGCGTCCGATGCGGTGCAGGTGCTCGTCGCGCACGGCATCGAACAACACGGCAGCGGGCCGGGCCGCGATGTGCGCGTCCAGCGCGTCGTCGATCTGGTCGTCGCTGGCGCTGTCGAGGCAGCGCAGGTCGATGGACGCGACCGTGCCCATGCCCTGGCGGGCCAGGTGCCGCCGCAGATCGGCCTCAGCCATGGGCGTCACGGGGTGGCGGCTCATGGTCGGGTGGTGGTCGATGCGGTACACCTCGCCGCCGGCCGATGCCGTGGCGTACAGCTCGCCGAAGGCACAGAAGCGGCCCAGGCTCGGCTGTCCGCCGATGATGGGCACCCAGGCCTGGTGTGCCCCGCTGCGCAAGGCCTGCAGGCCGGTGACCAGGTTGCCCACATGCGTCGCGCTGTCGAAGGTCGAGCAGCACTTGTAGTGCGTCACCGCCGGGTGCAGTGCCGCCAGAAAAGGCCGCACCTGCGCCAGCTCCTCGCGCATGTCCTCGGGGGAGAGGGCGCGGGCGGTGCCGGCCACGCCGATGGCGTCCAGGTCACCGAATCGGCCGAGCTGCGCGGCGGTCGGCACGCGCGGGAACAGCACCGCGCGCAGGCCCGCTGCGGCGAGCGTGGCGAGGGTGTCGGACGCGCCCGTGAAATCGTCGCCGTACCAAGCGAAGCGCAAGCCGTCGCTCATCGTCGGGTCAAACGGCCGGGCGTTCGAAGAAAGCCAGTGCCGCCTGCAGCTCGGGCGAGGCATTGGCCGCCTGCTGCAAGGGCGTGCCGTCGCGCCAGGCGCGCCAGGCCGCACGCACGCTCGCCACGCCCGCGGCCGCGCCCTGCGGGTGCGCGAGTATGCCGCCGCCACACATGAACAGCAGATCGCCGCTGGGCACCGCGTCCAGGGTGGCGGACAGCGTGCCGGCCCACTGGCCGGAACTGAACGCTGGCATCACCACGTCGGCGTGGTCGGTGGCGTCGATGGACAGTGGCGCCAGGCAGTCGCGGGCCGAGGCCTTCACCTCGCTGTCGTCCTGCGCAAACTTGCCGGCCAGGCCGTGCACATGCATGTGGTCCACCCCGGTCAGGCGCCACAGCGCCGCATAGGGCTGGAAGTCCATGCCCAGCGCCGGGTGGCGGGCCCACATGCCATAACCGTTGCGGTGGCCGTGCAGCACCAGATCGCTCGCTCGGCGCAGCGCCTGCACCGAGGCTGGCCCGGTCCAGTTCATCGACACCATGGCGCAGGTGCCGCCCTCGCGCTGGAGCAGCTCGGCGTGGCGCAGCATGGCGTCGTGTTCGTCGCTGATGTTGATCGCCACCATCACCTGCCTGCCGGTGGTGTCGCGGTGCGCGCGCACCGCGGCCATCACCGCGCGGATGCGATCGGCCACGGGCGCGTGCTCGGGATCGCCGCAGCACTCATCGTCCTTGATGAAATCGACACCTGCGCGGCAGAGCTCGGCCACCAGCGCGCCGGTCTCGTCGGCGCTCAAACCCACGTTGGGCTTGATGATGGTGCCCACCAGCGGTCCCTCGGCCACGCCGGTTGCGGCGCGGGTGCCGGCGATGCCATGGCGGGGTCGCTCGAAGCGGTCGCGGAACGTGCGAGGCATCGACAGGTGTTCCAGCCGAAGGCCAGTCGTCTCGCCCAGGTCGAACAGGTTGCCGGCCACGGTGGCCGCCAGCGTGGGCAGATTGCGGCCGATGTTGGCCAGAGGGAAGTCCACCTCGATGCGGGCACGCCGCCATGGCCCGCCCAGGTGCTGGCGTTGCAGCCAGGCGCTGGGCAGGCTGGGCGCGGGCAGCGGTTCGAGTTCGTGCAGCGCGTGCACGATCGCGCGCGATCGCTGGCGCAGCGCGTCGGTCTCGCCGGCCACGCGCACGAAGGTGCCGCTGCTCTGTTCGCCCGCCAGCACCTCGGCCACGCGGGCCGGGTCCAGCGGTGTCTCCACCAGGTAGGTGGCGCGCAGCGTGTCGTGCGCCATCACAGCCGGCTCAGGTCGGGGAAGGGGCGCACCGGGTCGCGGCCGTCCCACTTCACCGAAGCCTCGCGGATCAGCTTGAACATGCGTCCCTTGGGGCCAGCCACTTCCGAGAGTTCGATCGTGGTGCCCGGCAGCGCCGACCGGTCTTCGAAGTAGACGAAGCGGCCGTTCTCGCCGACCTCGCCGCCCATGCAGACCGTGAAACCCGCGGCCTGCGCGCGCGCCAGGTCGGCGTCGAAATCCTCCGTCCAGTAGGCCACGTGCTGTACACCCTGGTGCCCGGCGCGCAGGAAGTCGCGGTACATCGAGGGCACGTCGTTGCGTGTCTGCAGCAGTTCGATCTGCAGGCTGCCAGCGTTGGCCAGCGCCACTGAGTTGTGCGGCTCGAAGTGCTCGCCGCGGTAGTGGTAGTTGCGGATTGGCACCCTGGGGTTGTAGAACCACGGGCCGACACCCAGCACGCCGGACCAGTGGGCCATGGCGGCCTCGATGTCGGGGACGATGTAGGCGACTTGACGGATCTCTCCAAAAAAACGACTCATTTCGATGGCTCCAGGTTTTTCTCCAGAGGCACCACGGAACCGGCTTGGCCGGGCCGCAGGTGCCGCCCCCTTGAGGGGGTCGCGCGTAGCGCGGCGGGGGTGTTGTTCATCCCAGCATCAGGTTGGGCAGCCAGGTGGAGGCTGCGGGAAGGAAAGTGACGGCTGCGAGCGACAGCAGCAGGCAGACGATCCAGGGGATGGCGGCGCGCATGACGCCGGCCACCGGCATGCCTGAGACCGTGCTCACCATGTAGAGGCTCATGCCCACCGGGGGCGTGAGCAGGCCGATCATGAGGTTGAGCACGACCACCACGCCCAGGTGAACCGGGTCCACACCCGCAGCGACCAGCGCGGGCACCAGGATGGGGACCAGGATGAGGATGGCGGCGATCGTCTCGAGCACCATGCCCACCAGCAACAGCAGCACGTTGACGATGATGAGCAGCACCCACGGGTTGTCGGACAGGCCGAGCAGCAGGCCGGCCACCCGGGACGGCACCTGATCGATGGTGAGCACCCAGGCGAACAGCGCCGCGGCACCCACGATGAACATGATGCTGGCCGTGGAGCGGACCGTCTCGCGCAATGCGTCGACGAAGCCGCGCCAGCTGAGGGCGCGGTAGAAGAAGATGCCGGCGGCCAGGGCATAGACCACGGTGACGGCGGCGGCCTCGGTCTCGCCGAAGATGCCCAGCAGGATGCCGCCGATCAGCACCACGGGCGCCAGCAGCGCGGGCGTGGCGAACCACAGGCGGCGCAGGAACACGCTGCGCGAGACCTCGATCGTGTCGCGCGGTAGCGCCGCACGACGCGCCACCCACCACACCATGACCATCAGGAAGCCCATGATGATGAGGGCCGGGATGATGCCCGCGATCAGCACCTTGACCGGCGAGACCTCAGCGGCCATGGCGAAGATCACCAGCGGAATCGAGGGCGGAAAGATGGGGCCCAGCGTGGCCGCGGCCATGCAGATGCCGGCCGAGAAGCGGTCGGGGTAACCTTGCTCGCGCATCATGCCGATCTGGATCTTGCCGAGCGCGCCGATGTCGGCCAGCGCGGCACCCGAGACCCCGGAGAACACGAGGTGGGTGAGCACGGTCACGTAGCCCAGGCCACCCCGGATGCGGCCGATCACCATGCGGATGAAGTCGAACAGCTGCGCAGTGAGACCGGTTGCGTTGAACAGGGCCGCCGCGAAGATGAACATGGGCACCGCGAGCAGGGTGGTCGAGTCCAGCGCGTTGACGATGCGTTGCGCGACCACGGCGATGGGCATGTCGAAGAACCACAGCGCCGCGGCCGAGCCCATGCCCAACGCGATGGCCACCGGGGCGCCGGTGAGCAGCAGCACGATGAACAGGGTGATGGCGATCAGACTCAGCATGAGCGCGCGTCCTCAACGTCGGCCTCGCGGCCCCCCAGGATGCCGAGCACGCGGTCCAGCGCGACCAGCGTGGTGAGCACCATGCCCGCGATGGCGGGCAGGTAGTACCAGAGGTTGGGCATGTCCAGCGCCGGTGTGGAGAAGCGGCCCGCGCGCTGCATGAACCACCAGCACGACACCAGGAAGGTCGCGCAGAAGGCCAACGTGGCGAGTTCGTTGAGGATGGCCAGCAAGCGGTGCGCGCGGCCCGTGGCCATGAGGTGGAACATGTCCACCCTCACGTGGGCGTCACGCGCAAGCAGCAGCGGCACAGTGAGGAAGATCACGCCCAGACCGGCGTACCTGGCGATTTCGCCGATGGCCGGCAAGCCGACCTGCAGTACGCCGCGTGCGACGACCTCGGTCATGATGGACGCCGTCGCTACCGCCAGCATGACCATGGCCACCCACTCGAAGTAACGGCACAAGGGCCGCAGCAAGGGGCGCAAGGGACCTGCCGGCACGCGCGTGGCGGCCGGTTCGGTGCTCGCCTGCGACATCAGCGTGTGGCCTCGATGGCCTTGTAGAGATTGCCGTACTGGGCGCCGAACTTCTGGTCTACCGCCTTGCGCACCGAGCTGCGGAAGGCCGCGAGATCCAGCCCTTCGGCCGGGCCGATGATGGTCATCTTGTGCTTCTTCAGTTCCTCGGTTTCGGCGGCCTCCTGGCCACGCACCATCTCGGTCGCCTTGCGGCGCACCTCGGCCGCGGCGGCCGAGACCTGCTCGCGCAGCTGTGGCGACAGGCTTTGCCAGCTTCGTTCGTTCACCACGATGACTTGGGCATTCATGATGTGGCCGGTCTGCATCAGGTGCGACTGGGACTCGTACAGCTTGGATGACAGCACCACGTTGACCGGATTCTCCTGACCGTTGACCTTGCCCGTGGCAAGTGCGGTCGGCACTTCGGACCAGTCCACCGGCACCGGCACCGCGCCCATGGCCTCGACCGTGGTCATGTAGATCGGGAAGGGAATCGCGCGGATCTTCTGACCGGCCAGATCGGCTGGCTGCTTCACCGCCTTGTTGGTGGTGAGGTGGCGCGTGCCGAAGTAGTAGGCGTAGAGCACCCGCACGCCGGCGTCCTTGACCAGGCCGTCGTTGAGCTGCTTCATCACCGGTGAATTCACGTCCATCACCTTCATGAGGTGGTCGACGTCGCGGTACAGGTAGGGTGTGTCAAGCGCGGCGAAAGGCGCGTGCAGGGAACCGATGGCCGCCGCCGTGTTGTGCGACAGCGCGATCGTGCCCGTGGACACCGCCTCGGCCAGCTCCTGCAGCTTGCCCAGTTGCGACGAGGGGTACACGGTGACCTTGATGCCGCCGTTGGTGCGTTTGGCCACTTCCTCGGCCAGCCACTGGGCCTGCATGCCCGCGGCGCTGCCCGGCGGGTTCATGTGGCCGTAGCGCCATTCGAGGGTCTTCTGGGCCTGGGCGGGCAGGGCGAACGCGCTGGCGGCGGCCAGGGCGAGCAATGAGCGACGGTGAAACAGGGCGAGGGAAGGCCACATGATTTGTCTCCTGGCTGGTTGTGATTGCTTTTGATGCGTCACCATGCAGCGCATGTTGCATCTGCACCGAGGATAGTTTTATATTCGTCCGTCCTCAATCGTTTGATTTGATGTTTTTTGATGGATTCTTCAGAGCGCAGCCGCATCCCCGACATCGCCCGCGCCGCCGGCGTCTCGACCGCCACGGTCGACCGGGTGCTGCACGGGCGCCTGTCGGTGCGGCCCGCCACCGCGCAGCGCGTGCTCCAGGCCGCCGCCGAACTGCGTTACCTGCCGGACACCCAGCTCTGGCGTTCGCTGCGGCCGCCGCCGATGTCGCTCGTCTTCCTGCTGCCGGCCGGCACCAACCGCTACCTGCGCATGCTGGGCGACAGCATTGCTGGTGCCAGTGACGTGCTGGCGCCGTACCACGTGCAATGCCGCGTGCAGTACATCGACAGCTTCGACCCCGAACGGGTGGCCGCCGCCCTGAGGCGTTGTGCGCGGGACGCGCAGGGACTGGCCTTCATGGCGCTCGAACACCCGCTGGTGCGCGATGCCGTGGACGAACTGACCGGGCGCGGCGTGCATGTGCTGACCCTGATCTCGGACCTGGCGCCGTCGCAGCGCGAGGCCTACGTGGGCATGGACAACCGGGCCGCGGGTCGGACCGCCGCCATGCTGATCGGGCGCTTCATGGGGCAGCGCACGGGCTCCGTGGCCATGATCGCCGGCTCGCTGGCCTACCGCGGTCACGAGGAGCGGGAAATGGGCTTTCTGCGCCTGATGCAGGACGAATACCCGGCGCTCAAGGTTGTTGGCGTGCGCGAAGGGCGCGACGACGCGCAGACCAACTACACGCTCACGCTGGCCTTGCTCAAGCAGCATCCCGATCTGGTCGGGCTCTACAACATCGGAGGTGGTGCCGAAGGCGTGGGGCGTGCGCTCAAGGAGCAGCACCGGGACCCGAGGGCGATGGTGTTCGTCGCGCACGGCCTGACGCCTGACACCCGCGCGCTGCTGATCGATGGCACGCTGGACGCGGTCATCAACGTGAACCCGCAGACCGTGCTGCTCAACGCGGTGCGCATCTTCACCAACCTGCGTGACGGTCGCAGCGCCAAGGCGGGCATCGAGCCTGTGCGCATCAGCATCGTGCTGCGCGAGAACCTGCCCTGACGGCCCGTCAGGCAGGTGGCGCGGGGCCGTCCAGGTCGACCCGCCGGTCGGGTAGCTGCGAGCCCGTGCGCGCTGTTTGCAGGTCGGCGCGTGACAGTGTCGCCAGCAGCAGCGACTCGTCGCGCTCGCCCTGCGCGAGCGCATCGCCCTCGGGTCCGAGCACTGAACTCAGTCCGCCGTAGCGCGTCGCCCTTTCGGTGCCACACGCGTTCGCATACGCCACGCACACGCGGTTCTCCAGCGCGCGCGCCGGCAGCAGCACGCGCTGCACTTCGTCGAACTCGATCATGTTCGCGGTGGGCACCAGGATCGCGTCGGTGCCTTGCAGCGCGAGTGCGCGCGCGGGTTCGGGGAATTCGATGTCGTAGCAGATCAGCAGGCCAAGCCGCCAGCCGTTCCAAGCGAAGACCGTGGGCGCGGCCTCGCCGGGGCTGAATTGCGCCCGGTCGATGTCGCCGAACAGGTGGGTCTTGCGGTAGTTCGCCAGGCGCTGGCCACCGGCATCGATGAACTGCGCGGCATTGAATGGCTTTTCGCCTTGCGGATGGAGTTCGGGGTAGCCGAAGACGATGGCGATGCGGTGGCGCTGCGCGATCGCGGCTACTGCTTGCGCGAGCGGGCCATCGGCGGGTTCAGCGATCGCGGCGACCCGGTCGGCACCGATCTGGTAGCCGGTGAGCGACATCTCGGGGCACACCAGCAGGTCGGCGCCTTGCGCGCGGGCCTGCGCGGCGGTGGCATCGAGCAGCACCAGGGCCTGGGCGGCATGTGCCGCGTAGGGGCACTGCCAGAGCGCGAGCGTGAGGGCGTCCATGTGTGCGGGGCTCAGTCCGGCAATGCCATCGGACCGAGTTCGGCGAACCGGTCGCCCGGCCCGGGGTTGGCCGCGTGCGTGGCACCACCCAGGTGGCGCACGATGCCCCACACCGCGTTGAGCGAGGTCTGCACCGCGCCTTCGACCCAGGCGGGCGTGAACGAGACGTCGTCGCCGGCGATGAAGATGCCGCGCTCGGCGGGGGCGAAACCGTCCTGCATGAAGTGGCTGTACATGCGGTGGTTGTAGCGATAGTGGCCGGGCAGGGCGCCCTTGAAAGCGCCGAGGAAGTGCGGGTCGGCTTCCCACGAGATGCTGATCGGGTCGCCAACGATGTGGCTGGCGATGTCCACGTCCGGGTAGATCTTGCGCAGTGCCTGCAGCGCAAGCTGCACGCGCTTTTCGGTGCCGTGCGGCAGCATCTTGAGCGCGTCGCCCATCCAGGCGTAGCTCAGGCAGATCACGCCCGGCCGGTCCGGCCCGTTGTCGAACAGGTAGGTGCCGCGTGTGAGCCGGTCGGTCAGCGTCATGCCCATCTGCGGCCAGCCGCTGGAGCGTAGCTCGTTCCAGAACGGGCGGTCCACCATCACGAAGGTCTTGGACGACTGCATGTAGCGCGTGCGGTCCAGCGCCATCCAGTGCTTGTGCGAGAACAGCGACTCTTCCACCGCGATCTGCGTCGTCAGCAGCCAGCTCTGGCAGGTGGTGAGCACGGCGGGGTAGCTCTGCGTGTTGCCCCAGGTGTCGGTGACCACAAGGTCCTGCCCATTCGCCGCGCGCGCGATGGCGGTGACGCCCCCGCGTGGCGCGCCCTGGTGCAGGCCGGCCAGCGTGGTGCCCGCGGGCCAGTGCCGCAGCTCGTGCGCGGCGGGCGCGTGCTGCCACAGGCCCAGCGGCACCTGCTGCACGCCGCCCACGATGAGGTGCTGGTTCTCGTCGCAACCGGTGAGCACCACGCGCAGGATCTCCAGCATGGAGTTGGGAAAGTCCGAGTCCCAGCCGCCGGTGCCGAAGCCGACCTGGCCGAACACCTCGCGGTGGTGGAACGAGAGCTCCGCGAACGCCTTCGAGGTGGCGACGAAGTCGTAGAAAGTGCGGTCGTCCCAGAGTGGCACGAGCCGGTCCCACAGGGCCTTCAGCTTCGGTGCGTCGCGCTCGCGCAGCGCCTGCTGCAGGCCGGTGAAGCCGGCGCCTTCTTCCAGCGCCTGTGCCCAGGCCCCGGCCACTTCGCTGAAGAGCGGCGGCAGGTCGGCCAGGGTGCGCGCCCAGTGCGTGCGGCCTTCGAGGTCGACCACGGTGCAGCCGGCCGCGGGCGTGAGCGGGTTGGGAAAGGGCTGCGTCTGCAGACCGAGCCGGTTGACGTAGTGGAAGAACGCCGTGCTCGAGGCCGGAAAGCGCATGCCGCCGAGCTCGGCCACCACGCCCTGGCCACCTTCAAAAACCTGCGAGCGCAAGCGCCCGCCCATGCGCGAAGCCTCGTAGACGACGGGCTTCAAACCGAGCTTCATCAACTCGTAGGCCGCCACCATGCCGGCCATGCCCGCGCCGACGACGGCCACCTCCTGCCCCAGGCGTTCGGCGGGGATGGCGCCCAGGCCCTGCGGGTGGGCGATCCAGTCGTCGAAGGCGAACGGGAAGTCGGGCCCGAACAGGGTCACGGGCGCGTCGGCGCCGCGCGGTTGGCGTTGCATCGCGAAACCTCCGGGGGTCAGAACAGGCTGGTCAACAGCCAGCCCGCCGTGCCCCACATCATCAACGCAACCAGGCCGTCCAGCGCACGCCACACATGCAAAGAGTTGAGCCGGCGGCCCAGCCAGAAGGCGGCCGCGCCCAGCGAGACGAACCACACCAGCGAACCGGTGGCCGCGCCCAGGCCGAAGGTCGTGCTGCCCTGGCCGTACGCCAGCGAGGCGGTGCCGATCAGCACCGCAGTGTCGAGCCAGGCGTGCGGGTTCAGGAAGGAGAAGGCCAGCGCGGACAGCACGGCCTTGCGGGGCGACACGGGCTCGGCCGCCACGCGGCCACCGTCGTCGAGCACCAGGGCGCGCGGACGCAGGAAACGCTGGAACGCCTGCCAGCCGTACACCGCAAGGAACAGCGCGCCCGCACCCACCAGCGCGCCCAGCAGCTTGTCCGACAGGCCGCCGAGCTGCGCAAGCCCGAGCACGCCCAGACCGATCAGCACCACGTCGGCCAGCGCGCAGGTGAGCACCGTGAGCCACAGGTGCTGGCGCTGCAGGCCCATGCGCAGCACGTGCGCGTTCTGCGGGCCGATCGCCATGATCAGCGACATGCTCAGCACCATGCCGGCGGTGAAGGTAGGGAAGGCGAGGGTCATGGCGAGCTGCTCCGGAAGCCGTGGATGCCCGCCCAGGCGTGGCGGGTGAATGCAACGGAGTGTGCCCGCACGGCACCATCATTTAAATGCAATCAATCAAAACTGCATTCAATCAATTTTTTATTGAGTGATCAGGGCGGGCAGGCGAATTCCGGGAACGGGGCTATCGCGCGAGCGCCTGCCAGAAGCCGCGCACCGCCCGATGCCATTGCCGCGCAGGGGGGAGCGGCACGGCATTGCCCACCTCCAGGGCCAGGGCGTTCAGCGCGCCGTTGGCCATGGTCGTCAGCAGTTCGGGGTCGCCGTCGAAGCTGAGTTCACCGGCGCTGATGGCGTCCCGCAGCGCGGCCCGCAGCGCGTTCACGCTCAGGCGGTCGTCCAGCGCATGCCAGCGTTGCCAGCCGAGCACGGTGGGGCCGTCCACGAGCAGGATGCGCCTCACGTCGTCGCGGGTGACGAATTCGATCCAGGCGATCGACCCCCGTATCAGCGCGTCGAGCGCGCCGCGGGCCCTGGCCGTGGCGGCATCCACCGCGGGCAGCGCCTCCTCGACCAGTTCCATGCACACCGCCTCGAACAGCGCCGCCTTGTCCGTGAAGTGGTGGTAGAGCGCGCCACGCTTGACGCCCGCGCCAGCGAGGATGGCCTCGGTCGAGGTGGCGGCGAAACCTTGTTGCGCAAAAAGGGCGCGCGCGACGCCCAGCAGCTGCGCGCGGGTGTGCGCGGATCGTTCGGGATTGGTGGCCATGACCCGGATGGTAATAGACAGGCTGTCTGTTTGTTGAGATGATTACACATATACAGACAGTCTGTTTGTATTTTGGCGCTTCAACCTTTCATGGAGAACCTCATGCGATTCAGCGACCGCTATCCCATCATCGTCACCCCCCACAAGAATGCCTGCCGCGACTTCTGGGTCCATCACTTCGATCTGCAGGTGGGCTTCGACAGCGACTGGTTCGTCTGGCTCACGGCCGCCGACGGCTCCCTGTCGATGGCTTTCATGACCCCCGACCATCCTTCGGCGCCGCCCGGGCCCGAGGCCTTCTCCGGCACCGGCATGTGCTTCGAGCTGCAGGTGGAAGACGCCGAAGCGGAGCACGCGGCGTTTCTCGCCGCGGGTGGCCACGTGGCGTATCCGCTCGCCGACGAGGCCTTTGGCCAGCGGCGCTTCGGTTTCGCGGACCCCTCGGGCCTGTGGGTCGATGTGGTGCAGCAGATCGATCCCGCCGCGGGCTACTGGGACCGCTACATGCAAGGCCAGTGAAATGACCACACTGACCCGTCGCGCCGGCGCGCGGCGCGCGCCCATGGGTCGGTTCGCGAGCGACCTGCGCTCGCTGCTCGCCCTGGCGCTGCCCATCGTGGCCGGGCTGGTGTGCAGCGCGCTGATGGGCCTGGTGGACAGCGCCGTCGTCGCGCCGCTGGGCCACGCGGCGCTGGCCGCCGTATCGATCACCGCGTCCGTGATGCTGGTGTTCATCGCGACCCTGTACGGCTTGATGAACGCCACTGGCGTGCTGGCCGCGCAGGCTTTCGGCGCCGGCGACGCGGCCGGTGTGTCGAGCCAGCGGCGGGCCGGCTGGCGACTCGCCATGGGGGCGGGCCTGTTGGCAGCGGCGCTCATGGGCGCGGCCTGGCCGCTGCTGCCCGTTCTCGGCCAGCCGCAGGACGTGCTGGCCGCGATGCCCGGCTACTGGGCCTGGTCGGCTGCGACCCTGGTGCCGCTGGCGGTGCTGTTCGCCTGCAAGCAGTTGTTCGACGCCATCGACCGGCCCGGGTGTGCACTGGCCGTGCTGGCCGCGGCGGTGCCGCTGAACGCGGCGTTCAGCGGCTGGTTCGTGCACGGCGGCCTCGGGCTGCCCGCGCTCGGTCTGGCGGGCGCGGGGCTGGGCAGCTTCATGGCGAACGCCGCCGCTGCGGCGGGGATGGCGCTGCTGGCGCACAAAAGGGCCGACCTGCGGCACTGGCTGCACACGCCGGCGCCCTGGCGCGATGCCTGGCGCCGCCAGCGCACCGAGGGCACGCCCATGGGGGTGCAGTACCTGTTCGAGACGGGCGCCAACGCGGTGGCGGGTCTGATGGTCGGCGCGTTCGGCGCCGTGGCGCTGGCGGCCAACCAGATCACGATGTCGGTGACGATGGCGCTGTACATGGTGCCGCTGGGCATTGCGTCGGCGGCGGGCCTGCGCATTGCACAGGCCGTGGGTGCCGGCGAGCGGTCGGCCTGCTGGCCGCTGGCGCGTGCGGCGCTGGTGGTTGCCACCGCCTGGATGGGCACGGCGGGCGCGGCGCTGGCGCTGTGCGGCAGCAGCGTTGCCCGCGCATTCAGTGCCGACGACGCCGTGATCGCGACCACCGCCGCGCTGTGCGTGGCGGTGGCGCTGATGCAGGTGGCAGACGGGGTGCAGAGTGTCAGCCTGGGCGCGCTGCGCGGCCTGCTCGACAGCCGCTGGCCCACCCGCGTGTCGCTGGCCTGCTGCTGGGGCCTGGCGCTGCCGGCCGCATGGGCCCTGGCGCATCCGCTGGCGCTCGGGCCGGCGGGCGTGTGGTGGGGCTTCGGCATCGGGCTGGCGGTGGCGGCTGCGGCGCTGACCCTTCGCCTCTACCAGGTCACACGTGGTGCTGCGGGCGCCAGCACCGTCCACCCGCTTGAACAGGTCGGGCGACTGACGCCGGCAGACCCTGTCATCGAATGAAGGTCAAGACCATGGACAGACATCCGGGCAGGTGGCTGGTCCCATCGACGTCGGCATCACCCGTACTTCCAGAACCGGCTCTTGCCCTCGGCCATCCACGCCAGGGCCTGCTCCACGCGCTTCTCCCGTGTCGCCTCGGTCCTGGCGTCGAGGATCCAGACGAGGTACTCCTTCCGGAACGATGGGGACTTGCTCTCGAACACGGCTCTGGCTTCCGGGTGGGCAGCGAGCCTCTCCGAAAACCAGAGGGGCACCGCCGGCGCCTGCGGCGATGCGGGCTTCCTGGGCGGCAGTTTCACGCCTTGCTTGTTCAAGGCCATCGCTTCCTGGATGAGCACCACCAGTTCCTGATCGGAGGGCAGATCGGCCAGTGAAGTGAGCTTGCCCAGAAAACGTTTCGATGCCGGCTTGTCGGGGTTCTCTTTCAACCGGGCGTCGCTCATGATCGATGCCTTCCAGAAGCTGAAGGAGCAGTGCTTCGTGTAGGCGGCCAACATGCACATCATCTCGCCGTGGTAGTCGAAGTGCGGAATACCCCACTTGATCTGCTCCACCACGTCCGGGCAGGTCTTCCACAGGAGATGGCGCACATGCGCCAGGATGGGCTGCGCGAAAGGCGCTGCATTCGCGATGTACGCATCCACCTCCGGATGGGCCTGGGGCGCTTTCATCGCTCAGCCCGCTGGATCGCCCGAAGGCATGGCCGAGAGGTCCATCCACATGGCTTCCCATACGTGGCCGTCGGGGTCCATCAGATTGCGGTTGTACATGAAGCCGAGGTCCTGCACCGGGTTCACATCGGCCGTGCCACCGTGCTTCGCCGCGGCCTTGTTCATGGCGTCCACCGCCTCGCGGCTGTCGCAGGAAAGGGCCAGCATGACCTCGCTGGAGCTTGCGGGTGCGATGGGCCGGCTCGTGAAGGTGCGCCACTTGTCATGGGTCATCACCATGACCTGGATCGCCTCGCTCCACACCATGCAGGCCGAGGTGTCGTCGCTGAATTGAAGGTTCTGCTCGAAGCCCAGCGCGCGGTAGAAGGCGATCGACGCCTTCAGGTTGGCGACGGGCATGTTGACGAAGATCATCCTGGACATGGGAACTCCTGTGAATTGAGTTGCTATCGGGAATTGCTGGAGGTTGGGGGTGCAGGCACGGGGCGGATCTCTGCGCTCAGAAACGGCAGCGCCGTGTCGGCAAGCGCGGGTGACGAGAAGCCCTCGTAGTGCGTGAGGTCCGGCAGGATGGCCAGCCGGTTCCTCGACATGTGCTCGCGCTGCCAACCGGCGTCCCTCAGGCCACCGCCGAGCAACTGATAGAACCTGACGATGTGCTCGGGGCGCACCATGTCACTGTCGCCGTAGATCAGCATCACGGGCATGGGGAGCTTCTTCACGTCATCGGCCCAGTCGTAGGGCTGGCGCATGAGCTCACCCATGCGATCGAGCAGGCGCGGAAAGTCCTGCGGCCTCGGCGCCACGGCGGCGTAGTTCTGGTACATCGGCGTGTCCTTCATGTGCTCGGCCATCGCCGCGTTGACCGAGGCCTGCATCGGCAGCATTTCGGGAAACCAGCCGTCCCGGGCATACGGCGCCGCTGCCACCACGAGTCGGCGCACACGCTGGGGATGCTGCACGGCCAGGCGCAGGGCGATGGCGCCGCCCATCGAGTAGCCCATCACATCAAAGCGCTCATGGCCGAGTTGCCTCAGGACGATCGCCAGGTCGTCGGCCATGTCGACGTAGCTGATGGGTCGATCACCGAGCGCGGTGCGGCCATGACCATGCAGATCGACACCGATCACCTTGCGCTGCCTGGCGAGTGCGCCGAGCACCGGACCGAAACTCTCTATCTGGCCCAGGCCGCCGTGCAGCAGCAGCAGCGGCGCGCCCCTGCCATGGACCTGGTAGTGGTAATTGACGCCGTTGACCGCGATGTGGCCACTCTGGACCGGCTTGCTGGCCAGGGATGAATCGGTGGGCGCGCCGCGCTGGCCGTCCGCGGCATGAGCGCCGGGGGCCGCGGCCACCGCAGTCACTGCGAAGGTGAGCAGCGTCGCGAACAGGGATTGGCGAAGGGTCATGGGAGTCTCCTGAGAACGTGTGCCCGATACCGTCGGGCGGTCACAGGGTCGACGAACCAGAGGCACCTGTTTCGACACACCGCCGCGACCGAGTCGATGGCCGGCACCGGGCCCTGATGTTCATCCCGTCTGGATGGCATGTCGACTACCTGCCGCGTCAACTCTGTCGCCCTCCCGGCCAGCGCATGAGCTGCTGCAATCCCGGGCGATTGCTCACGATGGAGAGCGATGCATGACCTGCAAGGTAATCGACACGCCGCCGGCGCCGGCTGAAGATGCCGCCATTGCCTCGTTGAACAATCTCCTCTGATGCGGAAGGAACCACCATGAACGCCATGACCGATCCCACACCCACCCTGCCCACCGCAGCTGCCCGCCCGGGTCTCGCGGCTGTGCTGCTCTTCGACGCCTTCACCTGCGCGGTGATGGGCGTCGCCCTGCTCGTGCTGACGTCGTTTCTGGCCGCGCTGCTGGGGCTGCCCGGGGCGCTGCTGACCTGGGCCGGCGTGCTGCTGCTCGCCAGTGCCGTGCTGATGCTGGTGGCGGGGCGTCAGCGCCCGCCGGCCGTTGCGCTCGTGATGCTGATCGTGCTCGGCAACGTCGCATGGGCGATCGCCAGCGGCTACGTGGCATTTGCCATCGACGGCATCACTGCCGTGGGCCGCGTCTTCGTCATCGCCCAGGCCCTCGCGGTGCTGGTGCTGGCCTGGCTGGAGTGGCGCGGAGGGACGAAATGAGAAGGATCGTCGTCAGCGCATTCGTGAGCCTGGATGGCGTCATGCAGGCCCCGGGTGGGCCGGAGGAAGACACCAGCGGTGGCTTCAGACACGGTGGCTGGACAGTGAAGCTTTTCGACGAAGCCCTGGGAGCCTCCGTGGGCGAGATCTTCGCCACACCGTTCGACCTGCTGCTCGGCCGCAAGACCTACGACATCTTCGCCGCCCACTGGCCGCGCCTGGCGTCGGAGACGCCCCCTGCGGGCATCGACGAAGGGGAAGTGTCGTTGGCCAGGATCTTCGACGGTGCCACCAAACATGTGGCCACGCACCGGCCTGAAACGCTCACGTGGCGCAACAGCGAGGCACTCGGCAGGGATGTCGTGGCACGGCTGCGCCAGCTCAAGGAAAGGAAAGGCCCGGTCCTGCTCGTTCAGGGCAGCAGCGACCTGATCCAGACCCTGCTGGCCGACGATCTGATCGACGAGTTCCGCCTGTTCATCTTCCCCCTGGTACTGGGCAAGGGAAAGCGCCTGTTCGGCGAAGGCACGGTGCCCGGCGCGTTCAGACTCGTCGAGTCGACCACCTCCCCCACCGGGGTACTGGTGGCCACGTACCAGCGGGCGGGAGCCGTCCAGACCGGGTCCTTTGCACTCGATACACCCACCGACGCAGGGGCCTGAAAGCGCGGGCGTCCCAGCGTGCCGAAGAAACAACTGCTTGCATAATGCAGTTATTTCTTGAGGCCACGCTTCATGCCGACACCACAGCGCGCCAAAGCCCTTCAACTGGAGCGCAGCCTGCTCTACCACTGCGCGGGGATCATCAACCGCGTAGGCGGCAGCGTGCACGCGCTGTGCCGTGAGCGCTACGGCATGTCGCCGGCGGCCTGGCGCGTGATGGCGCATGTCGGTGAGCTCCAGCCGATCACGGCGAAAGAAATCGGACAGCGGGCGGCCATGGACAGCGTGAACCTCTCGCGGGCACTGGGCCAGCTCGATGGGCTGGGCTTCGTCCAGCGTCACATCGACACTGCGGACCGCCGCCGCATCATCCTCCAGCTGAGCCCGGCGGGGCAGGCGGTGTACGACACCGTGGCACCACTCACCGTGAAGGCCGAGCAGACCCTGCTGGCCGAACTGAACGCGCAGGAGCGCGCCACGCTGCGCGAGCTCACACGCCGCGTCTGGGAGCGCTCACGCCAGCTTTTTGACGGCGCCGAAAGCGATACTGCCTACTGATCGAAATAGTTGCATATTGCAGCTAAATGGCGATAATGACAGCCACCAGTCGGCGGTGTGCCGTCGGTGGAGGTGGTGTGGCTTCGGAACTCTCTGGACTGCTGCGGACGGTGCGGATCGACGCGGGTTGCTCGCAGCTTGAACTCGCGCTGCGGCTGGACGTCTCGCAGCGGCATGTCAACTTCATCGAACGCGACCGCGCGCGCCCGAGCCGGTCGCTGTTGCTGGCCTGGTTGCGCGAAGTGGGAAGCAGCACGTCGCTGGCCAATGCGGCCTTGCTGAACGCAGGCTACGCACCGCTGCCCCCTGCCACCCGCCTGCCCGCGAGTCCGACGCGCTGCGACGAAGTGGCCTTGCGCACGATTGCGCTGCACCACCCGAACCCGGGCCACGTCTTCGACGCCGACTGGAACATCGTGCAGGCCAACCCGGCCGGCCGCTGGTTGTGCGATGTCGTGATGCCGGGCGTGTGGGAGGGCGACCGGCTCGACATGCTGGCCTCACTGGCGGACCCGCGTGGCTGGTTGTCCTGTGCGCGTGCGCCGGAAAAGATTGCGGCCGCGCTGCTCGGGCAGTTGCGCGCGGAGCAGTGGACCCGCCCCAGTCTGCGGCCGCGCATCGACGCGCTGGCGAAGGTCCTGGAGTCGCGTTACGGATGCCTGGATCTGCCGGTGCAGCGCGACGCACTGGCCACCAGCTTCGACGTCACCCTGGACACCCGTCTCGGTGTGCTGAGCTTCTGCGCCGTGCAGACCGTGGGCGGTCTGCCGCATGACGCCACAGGCACCCGGCTGCGGGCCGAGCTGTGGTATCCCACGGACATGCACACCGCGTGCCTGTTGCGCCAGCGGGCCGAGAACGTTGATGAACCGGCGTAGCGAATGACGTCAAGCGCAGAACCCCGGTGTGCTGAGGTAGCTGGGTCAGTACCGCGACAGCAGATGGGATGCGGCATAGCCCGGCCCGACACCGTCCAACAGCATGACCGCACTCGTCGAGTTGTCGCGGCGAAGGGGCAGGATCTCCTGGTTGGCCTTCGAAAAGTACCAGCCGCGGGCCTGCTCCATGCTGGGGAATTCGACGACCACGAGGAGACTGGCGAACTGACCGTCCATGACCACGGGGTTGTCGCCGTGCACGAGAAACCGGTCGCAGGGGATGGCCCTGGCTGAACGCCTGGCGGGATCCTGGGCAATCAGGGTCTTGATGACTCGCCGAAAACGGACCCCTGCATCGCCGGCGCATCCGTCAACGTGCCCTTCCGAAATCTCAGGCCGCAAACAGCGGTGCTTCGTCTTCGATCGCCAGCACCATCGCCACGGAGGTCCTGCGCTCGACCCGCCGCGCCAGGGCGGTCAGGCTGGTCGGCAGTTCGATGCCGTCCAGCGCGGCCCAGCGCAGCATGCCGTAGGCGAAGGCGTCCGCCGCGCAGAATTCGGCGCCCAGGAGGTACTCGCCCTGCTTCTGTTCGCCGAGCCAGTTGAAGCGCTTCACCAGCGTCGCGCGAATCTCCACCTTCTCGCTTTCGTCGGAGGCAAACAGCGAACGGACGTAGGGCTTCTGGACCTCGGTCGACAGGAAGGCCAGCAGTTGCAACTGGCGCGTGCGGCCCCGTTCGCCGGGCGGCACGAGCCCCGCCTGCGCCGCGATCCAGTCCAGGATCGCGACGTTCTCCGTGAGCAGCATCCCGTCGGGAAACACCAGTGCGGGGACGTAGCCGTTGGGATTGACGAGGGCGTAGGGCCGGCCGTCCTCCACGGTGCCCGAGAAGATGTCGACCTTGTGCGCCCTGTGTTCAATGGCGGCCTCGTGCAGGAGGATGTGCGCCGCCTGGCTGCTGCTTTTGGGGAAGTAGTAGAAGTCCATGTGAAGTCTCGATGTTGTCGATGTGTTTCGAAGCCCGTCACGGCAGCGTGATCGGGCGGCAGTGTTCGTCGAGGTTGCCGCCCGCGTCGATGGCGTTCACGCGTTCGTCGGGTAACACGCGCCCTGCAATGCCACGCTGGACCACCGTGTTCCTGAACGTGGTGGGATGGCCCAGGTAGAGGGTGAACTGCCCGGTGGCCGGTTGCGCGCCTGCCGGCAAGGGGGCCGCGATGATGGCCGAGTCCTCGAAGCGGACGTCGGCGGCTTTGGAGAACACCACGGCGGTCTGCGCATTCGTGAACACGCCGTTGTTGCGGAACACCACCCGGCGAAACGTCTGGTCGCGACCGCCCAGCATCTGCATCGCCTCCGAGTGCGCGGGCGGATGCGTCTGCCCGATCTCGACGACCGAGTCTTCCACCAGCAGCGGTCGGCGGTGCGCGGCGTCGTACAGCGTGCGCCCGTTGGGCCGCAATCCGACGGTCTGACCGCGACCCTGGATGTGGGTGTGGCGGATCGTCCAGCGCGCCAGCTCCGGATCGGTGGACCACGACGGCATCCACCCCGTTTCCTGCGCGACGCTGCCCTCGATCGTGCAGCGCTCCAGCGTGAGCTTGCCCACCCACACCAGGGAGCCACGAATGACGCAGTCGCTCAGGGAAAGAGACCGGTCGGGCGCCAGTTGCGACACGTTTCCCGTGATCTCGACACCCCGCCACGTGCCCCCCGCCTGGGCCACGTGGGGCGCGAGCGGTGTCAGGGTGGCCTGGGACGGCCCCACGCTGGGCGACGGAATGCAGGAGGCGGGTGGCTGCGCGCTGTCACCACCACCGGAGCCGCCCCCACTGCCACCGCCACTTCCTCCGCATCCGGCTGCTGCCGATACCAGCACGGCAGCGATGCCTGATCTGACCTGAAGGGATGTCCTGGTGATGACGGATTGCATGGGCACCGGGTGTCTGTTCATGGGATACCCGACACGCTATGCACCAAGGACTCTTCGATCAACTACCTCGCAGGTACTCGCCCGCCGCATGCCGGGGGCGCCGGGATTAAACTGAACCTGATCAAACCCCCTCGGGTTGAGTTTTTCTCAAGCAGCATGCTCGACGCCCGCCAACTCGAAGCCCTCAACGCCGTGATCGAACACGGCGGCTTCGGCCCGGCCGCCAAGGCCCTCTCGCTCACGCTCGCCGCCGTGTCGCTGCGCATCAAGTCGCTCGAGGACACGCTGGGCCAGCGCCTGCTGGTGCGCGGCAAGCAGGTGCGCGCCACGCCGGCCGGCCAGGCGCTGCTGGGTCACGTGAAGCAGGTGCGCTCGATGGAAGCCGATCTGCTCGCGGGCCTGCAGGGCGGCGGCGCGGGCAAGGCGGGTGCGCGCTGGCAGAGCCTGTCGGTGGCGATCAACGCCGATTCGGTGGCCGGCTGGTTCCTGCCCGGCGTGGCGGCGATGGTGCAGCGCCACCGCCTGCTGCTCGACATCATGATCGACGACCAGGACCACACGCACGCCGCGCTCAAGAGTGGCGACGTGATGGGCTGCGTGACTGCGCTGGCCACGGCCATGCGCGGCTGCGTGGCCGAGCCGCTGGGGGTGATGCGCTACCGCTGCGTGGCGGCGCCGGCCGTGGTGCAGCGCTGTCGCACGCCCGGCGGCGCGGTCTCGCCGCACCGGTTGCTGGCCCAGCCCGCGATCATCTTCAACCGCAAGGACGCCCTGCAGGACAGCTTTCTCGAACAGCATTTCGGCCTGCGCCAGCCGAACTACCCGCGCCACTTCGCGCCCGCCGTGGAAGCGTTCGAGACCGCGATCGAACTCGGCCTGGGCTGGGGCATGGTGCCCGAGCAGCACCTGCAGGCACGCCCCGGCCTGCAGGAGATCCTGCCCGGGGCGACGGTGGACGTGGTGCTGTACTGGCAGCACTGGGCGCACGAGTCGCTCTCGGCCCAGCGGCTCACGGCGGCGGTGAAGGCCGCGGCGCGCGAACGGCTGCGGCCGGTGCCGGCGTAGCGGCGAAGGCGTCAGGCGCTCAGACGTGGGGCTGGCGCCCGCCGCCGAAGGACCAGTTTTCCCAGGCCGTTTCCTGGAACACCACCATCACGTGCTCGGTGTTCAGGCCCAGGCGCGAAAGCGAGGCCATGAGCCGGTCGAGCAGGGCGCGCTTGACCCGCACGCTGCGGCCCACCGACCAGAGGATCTCGATCAGCACGAAATCGGCCGTGCGCGGTACCGTGAGGTCCGGGTAGTGGGGGTCGATGTGCGCGTCGGCTTCATCGAGCGTGAAGACACGCTGGAAGCGGTCCGTCTCGGGCACGCCGGCAGACACCAGCGCGGCGTGCACCGCGTCGAGCACGTCGGTCTTGAAGGCGGGAGGCCGGGGTTGGCGCAGGGTGAGGGTGACCAGGGGCATGGTGCGGCTCCGTTCAGGCGTGGGCGCTTTGCCGCTGCTGCAGGCGGGCCTGCAGGCGCTGCGTGCTGCGCGCCAGGCGGGCGCGGGCGTCCAGGCACGCGCGGGCCAGTGCGGCGTCGGCGCCGCGCCAGAAGTCGTCGGTGGCTTCCTGGCGCAGGTGTTCGGCTTCGCGGCGGGCGCCGGCGAGGTCGTGCGGGTCGGGGCGATCGGTATGGGACATGGCGGGCTCCTGGGCAGCGGGTAGGAGCCTCACTGTATTGATATGACCAACCGACGGAAACGCCTTGAAACGTCAAATGGCTTTGCATTTATTGCAAAACAAGCACAATGCCGGCCATGAAGCTCGATCTGGATGACGCCGCCCTGTTCCTGCGCGTGGCCGAGCTGGGTTCGCTCTCGGCGGCCGCCCGCGAGCGCCACGCGCCGGTCAGCCAGGTCTCGCGCGCGCTGGTGCGCCTGGAGGAGCGCTGCGGCGCGCGCCTGATGCACCGAAGCACCCACGGCCTGAGCCTGACCGACGAGGGCGACACCTTCGCCGCCCACGCGCGCCGGCTGCTGGACACGCGCGACGAACTCGCCGCCGCGTTCCAGCACAAGCGTGCCGGCCCCAGCGGCTGGGTGCGCGTGAGCGTGAGCCCGGTGCTGGCGCAGACCGCCATCGTGCCCAGCCTGCCGTCCCTGTACGAGGCGTGTCCGCACCTGCAGGTGGACGTGCTGGCCGACGACCGCATCAGCGACATGGCGCGCGACGGCGTGGACATCGCCATCCGCACCGGTGCGATCACCGGCGACAACCTCGTGGCGCGCCAGATCGCGGAGCACGGCCGCCGCCTGTGCGCCTCGCCCGCCTATCTGGCGCAATTCGGCACGCCGCAGCACCCGGACGAACTGGCCGCGCACCACCGCCTCATCACCAACAGCGCCAGCCCGGTGCTCAACCGCTGGCCCTGGAGCGCGCGCGCCGGTCAACCCAGGGGCGAGGCCTATCTTGCGCAAGGCCACACGCGCAGCGACAACTCGGTCGTCCTGCTCGAACTGGCCCTGCGCGGCGTGGGCATCGCGCGCGTCAATGACCTGCTGTCGCAGCCGCACATTGCCCGCGGCGATCTCGTTCCCGTGCTCGACGACTGGTTCGACCGCAGCCGCATTCCGATCTACGCCGTGATGCTGCAGGAGCGCCACCGCCTGCCCAAGCTGCGCGCCTGCATCGAGCACTGGGCGCGCTGGCTCGAGGGGCCTGCCGCCTAAAATCCCACCCCTATGCTCAAGATCAAACAGGAACTGCTCGACGGCCTGGCCGTCGCGCTCGAAGGCCTTTCCCCGGGCGCCGGTGCCAAGGCGGCGTTCGAATCGCCCAAGGTGGCGGCCCATGGCGATTTCGCCAGCACCGCGGCCATGCAGCTGGCCAAACCGCTCAAGCTCAACCCGCGCCAGCTCGGCGAAACCCTGCGCACGGCGCTGCTGGCGCAGCCGGTCTACCAGCGCTGGGTGTCCGGGATCGACCTCGCCGGCCCGGGCTTTCTCAACATCCGCCTCACGCCCGAGGCCAAGCAGCAGATCGTGCGCGAGGTGCTGCTGGCCGCTGATGGCTTTGGCACGCAGCCGGCCAACGGCCAGCGGCTCATGGTCGAGTTCGTCTCGGCCAACCCCACCGGCCCGCTGCACGTGGGCCACGGCCGCCAGGCCGCGCTGGGCGACGCGATCTGCAACCTCTACGCCACCCAGGGCTGGGCCGTGCACCGCGAGTTCTATTACAACGACGCGGGCGTGCAGATCGGCACCCTCGCCACCTCGACGCAATTGCGCGCCCAGGGGGTGAAGCCGGGCGACGCCGGCTGGCCCGAAGCGGCCTACAACGGTGACTACATCCAGGACATCGCCGACGACTTCCGCGCGAAGAAGACCGTGAAGGCCGACGACCGTTCGTTCACCGCCAGCGGTGACGTGAACGATCTCGACGGCATGCGCCAGTTCGCCGTGGCCTACCTGCGCCACGAGCAGGACCTGGACCTGCAGGCCTTCGCCGTCAAGTTCGACCACTACTACCTCGAATCCAGCCTGTACACCAGCGGGCGCGTGGCGGCCACGGTGCAGAAACTGGTCGACGCCGGCAAGACCTACGAGCAGGACGGTGCGCTGTGGATCAAGTCCACCGACTACGGCGACGACAAGGACCGCGTGATGCGCAAGTCCGACGGCTCGTTCACCTACTTCGTGCCCGACGTGGCCTACCACATCGCCAAGTGGGAGCGCGGCTTCAGCAAGGTCATCAACATCCAGGGCACCGACCACCACGGCACCATCGCGCGCGTGCGCGCCGGCCTGCAAGCTGCGGGCGTGGGCATTCCCCAGGGCTACCCGGACTACGTGCTGCACACCATGGTGCGCGTGGTGCGCGGCGGCGAAGAGGTCAAGATCAGCAAGCGCGCGGGCAGCTACGTCACGCTGCGCGACCTGATCGAATGGACCAGCAAGGATGCCGTGCGCTTCTTCCTGCTCAGCCGCAAGCCCGACACCGAATACACCTTCGACGTCGATCTCGCGGTGCAGAAGAACAACGACAACCCGGTGTACTACGTGCAGTACGCGCACGCGCGCATCTGCTCGGTGCTGGCCTCGTGGGGTGGCGACGTGGCCACGCTGGCCGATGTCGACCTGTCCGCGCTCGACAGCGCGCCGGCCCAGGCCCTCATGCTGCTGCTGGCGAAGTACCCGGCCATGCTGGGCGACGCGGCGCGCGACTTCGCGCCGCACGACGTCACCTTCTACTTGCGCGAGCTGGCGGCCAGTTACCACAGCTACTACGACGCCGAGCGCATCCTGGTGGATGACGAAGCCGTGAAAAAGGCGCGCCTGGCGCTGGTCGCCGCGACCGCACAGGTGTTGCACAATGGTCTGGCAGTGCTGGGCGTCAGTGCCCCGCAAAAGATGTGATGGTGAACCCAGCGATGAAAAAGAAACCGGCTTCCTCCCGAAGCACCTTCGGCGGCACCCTCATGGGTTTCGTCATCGGCCTGCTTGTCGGCCTGGGCGTGGCGCTTGCCGTGGCGGTGTACGTCACCCGCGTGCCGATCCCGTTCGTGGACCGCAACCTCTCGCGCAACGCCGACCAGGATGCGCTGGAGGCCGAGCGCAACAAGGGCTGGAACCCGAACCGCTCGCTCAGCGGCACGCCCGCCGCACCCGCCACGCCTGCCGCGCCCGCCGTCCAGACGCCCGGCGCGATCGTCGTGCCACCGGACGCCAGCGCATCCCGGCCGGCGGCCGATCCGCTGGGTGACCTGGTGCAGTCGCGCATGGCCCAGCAGCCTGCCGCGGCGCCACCGGCCGCTGCTCCTGCTGCCTCCGCTGCCGCGGCACCCGGCGCCGACCCGTTCACCTACTTCGTGCAGGCAGGCGCGTTCCGCACGCCACAGGACGCCGAGACCCAGCGCGCCAAGCTGGCCATGCTCGGCATCGATGCCCAGGTCACCGAGCGCGAGCAGAACGGACGCACCGTGTTTCGGGTGCGCGTGGGCCCGTTCAACCAGAAGGCCCTGGCCGACCTGACGCAGGAGCAACTGCAGGTCAATGGCGTGGACGCGGCGCTGGTGCGCGTGCAGAAGTAACCCGCCCTGCGTCGCCTTCGGCGTCCTGGGAACTTTTGCCCGCACCCCTGGCCCCAACCGGGTCATCCACAGGAGTCTGATTTCATGCAACGTCGCGAATTTTCCCGGTCCCTGCTGGTGGCCGGCACCACCGCCATCGGCGCCGCCAGCGGCCTCGCCCTGACGCCCGCGCTGGCACAGCGCGTGGGCCCCAAGGAAGGGGTGGACTACGTCCGGCTGTCCACGCCGGCGCCGGTGGAGAGCCCGGCCAGCCAGATCGAGGTGCTGGAGTTCTTCGCCTACACCTGCATCCACTGCTACAACTTCGAGCCCGTGTTCGAACAGTGGATCCAGCAAAAGCCCTCCCACGTCACCGTGCGGCGCATGCCGGTGGCTTTCAGCCCGGCCTTCGTGCCGATGCAGCGCCTGTACTTCGCGCTGGAGGCCATGAACCTGGTCGACCGGCTGCACGCCAAGGTGTTCCAGGCCATCCATGTGGATCGCCTGCCCCTGACCACGCCGCCGGCCATCATCGACTGGGTGGTCAAGCAGGGCGTGGACCGCGCGGCGTTCACCGAGGCTTACAACAGCGGCCCGACCGGCAGCAAGGCGCAGCGCGCCGCGCAGTTGCAGGACGCCTACGGCGTGGAAGGCACGCCCTCGCTGGGCATCGCCGGGCGCTACTACCTACAGGGCCAGGGCCCTCGCACCCTGGTGGTGGCCAACGCACTGATCGCGGAGCTGCGCAAGGGCTGAGAGTGGGTCCCGCCCCCTGACACCCAGGCCCGCCGCGTGCGGGCCTTGTCATTCATGGGCCTGGGTGGCCGCTACAATGAATGCAAGTTTCGTGCCCTCACATTCCATGCCTGCCACCCACTTTTTCCGCCGCACGCTGCCCCGGGCCCTGTGCCTGAGTGCCGCCCTGTGGTGCACCGGCGCCGCCCTGGCGGAACAAGCCGACCGCAACCAGCCACTCAACGCCGAAGCCGATGCCCTGCGCTACGACGACGCGCGCCAGACCAGCGTGTTCACCGGCAACGTGGTCATCACCAAAGGCAGCATCCTGATCCGGGGTGCCCAGGTGGAGGTGCGGCAGGATGCGCAAGGCAACCAGTTCGGCATCGTCAACGGCAACCCGGGCTTCTTCCGCCAGAAGCGTGATGGCGTCGATGAATTCATCGAAGGCACGGCGCAGCGCATCGAATACGACAGCAAGGCCGACACCGTGCGCTTCACCGGCAAGGCTGTGCTCAAGCGCTTCAAGGGCGCCGAGCTCAACGACGAGACCACCGGCAACGTGATCGTCTACAACAACACCACCGACGTGTTCACCGTCGATGGCGGCGGTGCCGCCGGCAGCACGCCACTCAACCCCACGGGACGGGTGCGCGCCATGCTCACGCCGGTGCCCAAGGAAGGGGAGACGCCTGTCGCTCCCGTGACGCCCCCGCCGCCGGCCACGCTCAGGCCCAGTCCGCAGCTCCAAGAGGGTCGCCAGTGACGGCCATGCCCTCCCGCCCGGCGACCGGCCCCGACGGTCGCCCCGCCAGCCCTGCCGTCAGCCGCCTCGAGGCGCGTGGCCTGCAGAAGGCCTACGGCAGCCGCAAGGTGGTCAAGGACGTGTCGCTGGCGGTTTTCAAAGGCGAGGTGGTGGGCCTGCTCGGCCCCAATGGCGCGGGCAAGACCACGTCCTTCTACATGCTGGTGGGTCTTCTGCGTTCGGACGCCGGCAAGATCCTGCTCGACGAACAGTCCATCGAGGGCCTGCCGATCCACCGCCGCGCGCGGCTGGGCCTGGGCTACCTGCCGCAGGAGGCCTCCATATTCCGCAAACTCAGCGTGGCCGACAACGTGCGCGCCGTGCTGGAACTGCAGGTGGACGAGCGGGGCAAGCCCCTGGGTGCGGACATGATCGAGAACCGGCTCGACGCCCTGTTGCAGGACCTGCACGTGGACCACCTGCGCGACTCGCCCGCGCCCGCGCTCTCGGGGGGCGAACGCCGCCGTGTGGAGATCGCGCGCGCGCTGGCCACCGACCCGCGCTTCATCCTGCTCGACGAGCCCTTCGCCGGCATCGATCCGATCGCCGTGATCGAGATCCAGCGCATCATCGGCTTCCTCAAATCCCGTGGCATCGGCGTGCTCATCACCGACCACAACGTGCGCGAGACGCTGGGCATCTGCGACCGCGCCTACATCATCAACGACGGCCACGTGCTCACCAGCGGCACGCCGGCCGAGATCGTGGAAAACGCCGACGTGCGCCGGGTGTACCTCGGCGAACATTTCCGGATGTGAGGCTGTGAAACAAGGCCTGTCACTGCGCGTCTCGCAGCACCTGGCGCTCACGCCCCAGCTGCAGCAGTCCATCCGCCTGCTGCAGCTCTCCACGCTGGAGATGGCGCAGGAAGTCGAGCAGATGCTCGACGAAAACCCGTTCCTCGAACGCTCCGAGGAGATGGCCGAGCGCGAGACCTTTGGCCTGGAACAGACCGACGTGCCGGTGAGCGCGGGCGAGCAGATCGCAGATGCCTCGGTACCCGAAGTCACTGCCAGCCCCGCGCCGTCCTCCCCCGATTCCGTCAGCGCAAGCACCGACGCCGCCGGTGACGGCGACGGCCTGGAGGGCAAGCTCGATGGCGCCACGCCCGTGGAAGAAAGCTGGGAGGGCGACGGCACGGTGGAGATCGCGCCCGACGACAGCGAGTGGGGCGGCGACGCGCCCGCGCGCAACAGCGGCTCGGGCGACGGCGACGACAGCGCCACCGCGGCGGACCTGGCGCGCGCGCCGGTCAGCCTGCAGGACCACCTGCACGAACAGGCGCGCTGCCTGCGCCTGTCCGAGGAAGACCGCGCCGCGCTGTATTTCCTGATCGAATCGCTCAACGACGACGGTTACCTGGAAGAGCCACTGGCCGAACTCGCCGACGCCTGGCTGCACCTCTCGGGCACGCCCCAGCTCGTGGGCGATCCGCAGGACAGCCTGGAAGCGCGCGAGGCGCTGACGCAGCGCCTGGGCGTGGCGTTGCAGCTGCTGCAGCACATGGAGCCCTCCGGCGTGGGCGCGCGCGACCTCGCCGAATGCCTGCGGCTGCAGATCCTGGAACTGCGCAACACGGCCGAGGCGCGCGCCGCGCTGGCCATCTGCGGGCAACCGCTGGAGCTCATCGCCAAGCGCGACGTGAAGCGCCTGTGCAATCTCTGCGGCATCGACGACGAGACCGTGCGCGCCGCGCTCGGCCTGATCGCGCGCCTGGAGCCCAAGCCGGGGCGGCGCTTCGTCGACGTGGAGCGCAACGTGGTCGTGCCCGACGTGATCGTCACGCACGCCGGGCGCGGCTTCAAGGTCACGCTCAACCCCGATGTGATGCCGCGCCTGCGCGTACACGACGTCTACGCCAACGCCATGCGGCAGAACCGCGGCGGCCGCGACAACGGGGGCGAGGCGGGCCACGCCGCGATGCAGCAGCGGCTGCAGGAAGCGCGCTGGTTCATCAAGAACATCCAGCAGCGCTTCGACACCATCCTGCGCGTCTCCAGCGCCATCGTCGAGCGCCAGCGCAACTTCTTCATGCACGGCGAACTCGCCATGCGCCCGCTGGTGCTGCGCGAGATCGCCGACGAACTCGGCCTGCACGAATCCACCATCAGCCGCGTGACCACCGCCAAGTACATGGCCACGCCCTTCGGCACCTACGAGCTCAAGTACTTCTTCGGCTCCTCGCTGGGCACCGAGACCGGCGGCAATGCCTCCAGCACCGCGGTGCGCGCGCTGCTCAAGCAGTTCATCGCCGCCGAGGAGGCGGCCAGGCCGCTGTCGGACAACCAGCTCTCCGACCTGCTGCGCGAACAGGGCATCGAGTGCGCGCGCCGCACCGTGGCCAAGTACCGCGAGGCGCTGCGCATCGCGCCGGCCAATCTCAGGAAGTCACTTTGAATCAGTTGCAGGTTTTCTTGCCCTGCGCCGCCGGCGTGGAGGACATGCTCGCCGCCGAGGTGCAGCGCATCACCGGTGAGACCGAGCCGCCTTACAAGGCGCGTGGTGGTGTGGCGCTCAACGCCTCGTGGCGCGACGCCCTGCGCCTGAACCTGCACAGCCGCCTCACGCAGCGCGTGCTGGTGCAGCTATGGCATGGTGGCTACCGCAGCGAGCAGGACCTGTACAACGCCGCTGGCGAGGTGGCCTGGGAAATCTGGTTCACGCCCGCCGAGACCATCAAGGTCGAGATCACCGCGCAGCACAGCCCGCTGACCTCGCTGAACTTCGCCGCGCTCAAGGTCAAGGACGCGATCTGCGACCGCTTCCGCGCCAAACGCGGCGAACGCCCCAGCGTGAACACCACCTGGCCCGATGTGCGCATCTACGTGCACCTCACCACCGACACCGTGAGCCTGTACATCGACACCTCGGGTGAGCCACTGTTCAAGCGCGGCTGGCGCGAGGACAAGGGCGATGCGCCACTGAAGGAAACCCTGGCCGCTGCCATGATCGCCGCCACCGGCTGGCCCGGCACGGGCGAGGTGGCGCTCGACGACATCCCTCCGCTGTACGACCCCTGCTGCGGCAGCGGCACGGTGGTGATCGAGGCCGCGCAGATCGCTCTCAACATCGCGCCCGGCCAGCTGCGCCGTTTCGCCTTCGAGAAGCTGCTGCCGTTCCAGCCGCACGTGTGGCAGGCCATCAAGGCCGACGCGCTCAAGCAGCAGCGCGAATGGCCGGCCGGCCACGCGCCCATCGTCTTCGGCAGCGACGTGTCGTTCCGCATGGTCGATTTCGCGCAGCGCAACGCCGAGCGCGCGGGCGTGGCGCACGCCATCGAGCTGCGTGGCGGTGACGCGCTGCAGCGCACCCCGCCCACCAGCCGCCCCGGCGTGATGCTGCTCAACCCGCCGTACGGCGAGCGCATCGCCGCCGCCGGCGTCGCCGGTGAGAACGCGAGCGCGCGCGCCCAGCGCATGGCACCGCGTGCCCCGCGCACCTTCACCGTGGGCCAGGCCGCGCCGCCCGCGCCAGGCCAGGGCCGCGGGGATGGCGAGGTCTCGCGGCAGGGCCGCGAGAGCGCCCAGATGGCCGATGGCGGTGACGGCAGCGATTTCTTCAACCAGCTCGCGGCGCACTGGAAGACCCACTACGCAGGCTGGAGCGCCTGGCTGCTCACGCCCGACCTCAAGCTGCCGGGCAAGATGCGCTTCAAGGAGTCGCGCCGCGTGCCGCTGTGGAACGGCCCGATCGAATGCCGGTTGTTCCGCTTCGACTTGACCGCAAGGCGGGAGGCACCCCCGCCGCGCTCCGAGCGTCCCCCTCAAGGGGGCGATGCCTAGGACCGGCAAAGCCGGATCCGCGACAACTCTGAACCGAGAGGCCACGCCCGTGAACCCGCTCGTGCTCGACACCAACATCGCGCTGGACCTGTTCGTCTTCGAAGACCCGGCCACCGCGCCGCTGCGCGCGGCACTGGCCGGGGGCGAGTGGATTGCCACCGCCGCGATGCGCGAGGAACTGGTCCGCGTGCTGGCGTATCCGCAGATCGCGCGCCGCCTGGGCGCGCAGGGCCGGCCCGCGCAGCAGGTGCTCGATGCGTTCGACCAGCACACCCGCCTCGTGCCCGAAGCACCCAAGGCGCCCTACACCTGCAAGGATGCCGACGACCAGAAGTTCATCGACCTGGCCGCCGCGCACCGCGCCACGCTGGTGAGCAAGGACGACGCCGTGCTCTGCATGGCCCGGCGCCTGTCGCGCGTGGGTGTGCGTGTCTGCAAAGAGTGGGGTGCTGGCCATGCGCCTTGAACCGCTGCTGCTGGGCGTTCTGCTGGTGTTCACCGGGCACGTGTGGGCCATTCCGCGCTGCGAACTCAACGGCGAGCGCGTCAGCCCCAGCAACGGCCACACCACCGCGGGCAAGAGCGGCGTGATGCGCTGCACCGACGAGGATGGCGCGGTGCGCCTGCGCGAGCAGACCTTGCGCGACGGGCGCTTCGTCGGCCCGGTGGTGATGGTGCTGCGCGACGGCGAACGCCGCGAATACAGCGTCAATGAACGCGGCAACCGCCACGGCCTGGCGCGCACCTTCGACAACAAGGGCACGCTGCGCAAGGAAGAACACCTGGAAGACGGCAGCGCCGTCGGCGTGCAGAAATTTTTTGCCGAGGACGGCCACCTGCAGCGCCTGGACTTCGCCGCCGGGCGCCGCACCGTGCTCAGCATCGGCTACCTGGCCGACGGCACGCTGAGCGAACTGCGCTGCGCCGCGGTGACGCTGCTGCCGCAGGACCGCGAGGTGTGCGGCCACAACGGCCGCGCGAGCGCCGTCACGCTGTACCGCGCGCCCGGCGAGGCCTCCGGCACGGTGAGCTTCCTCAAGGGCGAGATGCAGCGCATGGCGGTGCTGGGCGAACAGGGCCGCACCGTGCGCAGCGAAGAACTCAAGGACGGGCGGCGCATCAAGCGCGTCTTCTTCCCATCGGGTGCGCTGCGCTCCGAGGCCGATTTCATCGAGCGCGACCCCAACAGCGCCGAAGGCCGCGAGGGCATGTCACGCGAGTGGGCGCAGAGCGGCCAGCTCACCCAGGAAACCACCTGGGCCGATGGCTACGAACAGCGCATCGAGCAGTGGTACCTGAACGGCAAGCGCAAGCTGCGCCAGCAGATTCGCCGCGAGGGCCGCAACCAGGAGCGCGTTTCCGAAAGCTTCTGGGACAACGGCCAGCCCGCCGCCGTCAACACCGAGCGCAACGGCCGCCTGTGGGGCTGGCAGAAGTACTTCAACGAAGACGGCGTGCTGCTGCGCGAGGACGAACACGGCGAGCGCGGCGTGCTGCTGCGGCGCAAGCGCTACAACGCGCAAGGGGTGCTTGAGCGCGAGGAACGTTTTCTGGAAGACGGATCGCGCATCTGAGACGATGGCGGTTCGGGCAACAACGCGAGGAGACGGCCATGGCCATACGGGTGGTGCGACTGGGCAGCGACAGGGCGGAGGGCGAAGGCCTGCGCATCGGCACGGTGCGGCGCCCGCCGCGCGGTGTGCCCAAGGCGCAGTTCGCGTCAGGCAACTGGTACGACGTGTGGTACCCCAACCTCGCCCCCAGTGTGGACACGATGAAACTCGGACAGGAAGCGCAGACGCCCGCGCAGTGGCAAGGCTTCACGCGCAAGTACCGCACCGAGATGGCCACGCCCGAGAACAGCCGCAGCATCGAACTGCTCGCCGCGCTCTCGCACCAGACCGATTTCTCCGTCGGCTGCTATTGCGAGGACGAGGCACGCTGCCACCGATCGGTGCTGCGCGAACTGCTGCTGGAACACGGGGCCCGGCTGGCCTGAGCTCACTGGCCGTGGGCCGCCCAGAATTGCGTCGGCGTCACCACCGGATAGCGCGGCGCAAGCGCCAGCAAAGCCTTGTCGCCGGTGATCAGCGCGTCGGCTTTCGCGCTTCGCAGCGTGCCCAGGACCGGTTGATCGAAAGCATCGGTCAGCGCGGGCTCGACGGTCGCGTCGGGTTCGACCAGTTCTGCCTCAAACGCCAGGCAGTCCACCAGGTCGGCGATCTCGGTATCGCTCAGGCCGTGGCGTGCTCGCAGGCGAGGCAGCACGCGCCGCAGTTCGTCGAGGATGAAATGGCTCAGCACCACCTCGAGTGCGCCATGGCGCCAGGCCGAGTCGATCTTGCCCGGCACGCTGCCCGGGTAAGCCAGGCCGGACAGCAGCACGTTGGTGTCCAGAACCACCCGCACGTTCAGCGCTTCGTTCGGCGGGTGGCTTTGACGGCCGCATCGATTTCGGCCATGCCCTCATCAGGAGGAACGTCTTCAAACCCCTGTGCCAGGCGCTGGCTGAGTGCATCGAAGCGGCCCTGCATGCGCCGGATGCGCGCGAACAGGCGTGCGTCCACCAGCGCGGCGATGGGCTTGCCATCCTTGTTGATGACGATGCTGTCGCTGCGGTAGTGCACCTGGTTGAGCATGTCGCCCAGGTTCTGGCGGAAGGTCACGGCACTGGTTTCGGTGATCATGGCGAACTCCTCAAGAGAGGATCATTATGACCATATTGGTCATAATGATCAAATACTGAGCCACTTCAAGCCAGCCCGAACCGCTCCGCGCTCGCCCGTTCCCAGTACAGCGTGAACACCGCGTGCTGCGCGGCCAGGTCGGTGAGCAGGGCGCCCGGTGGCGTGCTGGGCAGCAGGTTGGCGAGCAGGCGCACTTCGTTCTCGCTCACGCGGCGCACCAGGTGGTGCGAGGTGATCTGGCGCGGGTGCTGCAGGCCGGCGGCCTGCACCAGTTCCTGCAGGGCCTTGAGCGTTTGCTGGTGGAAGTTGAACACGCGCTCGGCCTTGTCCGGCACCACCAGCGCCTGCTGGCGCACCGGGTCCTGCGTGGTCACGCCGGTGGGGCACTGGCCGGTGTGGCAGCTCTGCGCCTGGATGCAGCCCAGCGCGAACATGAAGCCGCGCGCGCTGTTGCACCAGTCCGCACCGATGGCCATGGCGCGCACGATGTCGAAGGCGCTCACCACCTTGCCCGCGCAGCCGATCCTGATGTGTTCGCGCAGGTTCACGCCCACCAGCGTGTTGTGCACCAGGCGCAGGCCTTCCTGCAGCGGCGCGCCCACGTGGTCGGTGAATTCCAGCGGTGCCGCGCCGGTGCCACCTTCGGCGCCGTCGACCACGATGAAGTCGGGGCGCACACCGGTCTCCAGCATCGCCTTGACGATGGCGAACCACTCCCAGGGGTGGCCGATGCAGAGCTTGAAGCCCACCGGCTTGCCACCCGAAAGTTCGCGCAGCTGGGCGATGAAGTGCATCAGCTCGATGGGCGTGTCAAACGCGCTGTGCGACGAGGGCGACACGCAGTCGATGCCCACCGGCACGCCGCGCGCGGCGGCGATCTCGGGCGTCACCTTCGGCCCGGGCAGCACGCCACCGTGGCCCGGCTTGGCGCCCTGGCTGAGCTTGATCTCGATCATCTTCACCTGCGGGTCCCGCGCATTCGCCTGGAAGCGCTCGGGGCTGAAGCGGCCGGTTTCGTCGCGGCACCCGAAGTAGCCCGAGCCGATCTCCCAGATCAGGTCGCCGCCGTGCAGCCGGTGCCAGTCGGAAATGGAGCCCTCGCCCGTGTCGTGCGCGAAGCCGCCGCGCTTCGCCCCGGCGTTGAGCGCCTGGACGGCGTTGGCCGAGAGCGCGCCGAAGCTCATGGCCGAGATGTTGAAGACGCTGGCGTCATAGGGCTGGGTGCAGGCGTCACCGCCGATGAGCACGCGAAAGTCGTGCGTGGCCAGCACACTGGGCTGCATCGAGTGGTTGAGCCACTCGTGGCCGTCGGCATTCATGTTCACCTGCGAACCGAAGGGACGCTTGTCGGTCTCGCCCTTGGCGCGCGCGTAGGCCAGGCTGCGCTGGCTGCGCGAGAACGGCGTGGCCTCGGTGTCGCTCTCCAGAAAGTACTGCCGGATCTCGGGCCGGATCTTCTCCAGCATGAAGCGCAGGTGGCCGATCACCGGGTAGTTGCGCAGCACCGAGCTCTTGGTCTGGCGCACATCCCACAGGCCCAGCAGCGAGAGGCCCGCGAACAGCAGGAACATGAACCCGGCTTCCCCAACGATCACCCAGGTGAACAGGCTCAGCAGCGCGCCCAGCACGCACAGCGCGAACACCGTGTAGCGCACGGGGTAGAGGGCGTTGAGGCGTTCGAGCATGCGGGCTTTCTGAAGGGGTGGCGGGAATACACTGCGGGGCATCATAGAACCCGGGCCCCACTGGCACATGACACCCACCGACAACCCCTCCGACACCCCTGCCGCCGCTGGCGCGCTGGACCACGAAGACTACGACGCGCTCGACACCATCCTGGACGACCTGCGCACCCGCGGCGAAGACGTGCCGCAATGGGAATTCTGCGAAGGCGCGATGGCCGCGCTGCTGTGCACGCGCCGCCCCATCGAGCCCGCCGAATGGCTGCCCGTGCTGCTGGGCACCGGCCCGCTGCCCACCGCGCCGCAGGACGACGGCACGCACTTCGCCAACACCGCGCAGTACGAGCGCTTCATGGCCCTGTGGGCACGCCGCCAGGCCGAGGTGACCGCCTCTCTGGCCGCTGCGGTGGACACGCTGGAAGACGAACGCAGCTACCACCCCGAACTGATGGATGTGCGCGGCGCCGTGGCCGCGCTGCCCGAGGCCGAGCGCGCCGACTTCAAGGACCAGGAACTGCCCGCCTACGCCCAGGTGTGGGCGCTGGGCTTCATGTTCGTGGTGGAGAACTGGGGCGAGGACTGGGAGCCCCCACGCGACAAGGAAACCGCAGCCTGGATCGACGAGGCGCTGGACCACGTGGTCACCCTGACCGAGGACGACACCGGCGCGCCCACCGTGAACATGCACGCCGAAGACGGCCCACCCAGCGTGAGCGACGACCGCCTCAACGCCTTCGGCGCCGCGATCTGGGCGGTCTACGACCTGCACCAGATCGGCAAGAGCCTGGGCCCGCGCGTGGAACCGGTGCGCAAGGGCGCCACGCCCGGGCGGAACGATCCTTGCCCTTGCGGGAGCGGGAAGAAGTACAAGAAGTGCCATGGGGCGTGATGGGTAGCCCCATATTCAGTACCTGCCGATACAGAAGGAGCAGCGCGTTCAGTGCCTGCCGGTGCGTGGTGGGCGCCACCCGCTTCTCGGTTGCAAGCATGCTGAGAAAATCTTCCACCTCGGCCTGCCCCATCTCGCGCGGATACCGGAAGCCGCCGCCACTGCGGGCCTTCCACAATACAAACGCTTTGGCCCAATAGACGTACACCTTTGCGGTCTGTAGGCTGTAGTGCAGGTAGCGAACCCGTTCACGCACCTGATCCAGCAGCTTGACGGACCGGGGAGGGACTCAGTCGGGTTTGTCGGATCTGCTTAGCGAAACACGATCATGGGAAAGAACGTAGTCATCGCAGTGCTGCTCTTGGCTGTTGTCTGGCTGGCAGCGACAGTCGCTCGCCTGGAGAATTTCCACTACGCGAGTGCAGTCGGTATGTGCGGTGAGTTCAACACACAGGACCCAATTCAAAACGCCAAGCGTCATAGCTGCTTGCATACCATCGAAACAAGGAGCAGTCCTCTTTGGCACCTGCTCTATGCCCTGCGCGGAGAGTAAACACAAGCAGGGCCACATGCGCACGGAATCGTTCACCATTAACCAGCGCCTAACTGGGCGGTCAAGCGGACGCCAACACAGGCCATGCCTTCGGCATTCTCATGGCCTGTGTTGGTGCCCTACGCACCTTCGGTGCTCCGGCGCCGCTTACTTTGGGTAGGCCTCACGAAAGACGTCATGCGCACCGCAACCATAATTGCCACGCTGTTTTGCCTGAGCGCTTCTTCTGCTGGTGCTACCGAGCAGTCCTCTAAAGAGCTGGCCTCTTTGGGCCTGACCACATGGTCTGCATTCGAGTGCACAAGCTGGGCGAGTGTGATGAAGGACGAGAAGCAGACTGAACGCCTCTTTGAGCTCGGGCTGTCCAGCGGTCGTCAATTCATTGAGTCGGTTCGTGCCGGCAAAGTCACGAGGGAAGACATATCCGCCGAGGTTCCCATTGGCCTGGTCATGCTTCTGCAGGGCCCATCCACGGACTTCATTCTCGGCCGCATCTTCGAGAGTGTGCAAGAGTACGCGCTTAAGGAAGTGGTGAAGTCCAAGGATGGAGTCAATGAAAAGCCAGTACAGGCCGTCATTGCGAGTAACATGTTTCGCGCCGCGAACTGCTCACTGCTGCGAGGTCGCTGAGCGGAGCAACGCGAGGCCTAACCCCTCGTATACGGACCCTCCCTCAACAGCAAGGGACTGACCGATTGGGGTTCACCGGGTAGAGCGCCTGCAGTGGTATATCCGGCATCTGGAGTGGGATCGTCAATGTCCCGTGCCTCTCCCGGTCCCTCAGTTCATCCGTTGACAGCATGACCCCAATCCATGTGCGCACCGCGACCGCAGAAGACATCGAGCGCCTCCCTGCCATCGAGCAAAGCGCCGCCGCACGATTCCCTTCGAACGACCTGCCCACCCACTGCGCTCAGACCACCCCGGTTGAGGAACTCCGCCAGGGGCTTGCGGCGAAGACGCTGTGGGTCGCGGAGGAGGGCACAACTGCGCAGGTGATCGGCTTCATGCTGTGCCGTGTGGAGGGGAGCAGCCTCCACATTGCGGAGATGGACGTGTTGCCGGACCGCGCAGGTCGCGGTGTCGGGAGCCAGCTTCTCGAGGCGGCGTTTGCGGCGGCCATCAGGATGGGGCTTCGCTCGGTGACGCTGACCACGTTCGAACACCTGGCCTGGAACGCTCCCTTCTACGCGCGGCGCGGCTTTCAGCCGGTGGCCCATCTGTCCGACTTTCCCCACCTCGGCGTGGCGCTCCAGGCGGAAGCGGCGATGGGTCTGCAGCGGCGGGTGGCCATGGTCTGGCATCCGGTCTGAGCTTTTTGCTCGAAGGCTGATTGACGGCTGAACATTCATTCGCTTAAGATCGCGCCCTCATGAAGCCCAAGGACGACGACAAGCTGCAGGCGATTGCCCGCGCCACGCTGGCGCTGGTGGAGCGCGTCGGCCTGAGCGGGTTGACCATGGCCGGCATCGCGCGCGAGGCGGGCCTGGCCACCGGCACGCTGTACGTCTACCACCGCTCCAAGGAAGACCTGCTCAACGCGCTGTACGAGCAGGTCAAGGGCGCGCTGGTGGCGCTGATCGACACCGGCATCGACCCCGCGACGCCGTTTCGCACCCGCTTCCAGCGGAACTGGACGCGGCTGTTGCGCCACCGCCTGGCGCACGGCCCGGAGGCGGTGTTCATGGACCAGTACTACAACTCGCCCTGGTTCAGCGAGGCGTCGCGCCAGTTTTCGGCGCGCTTTGCCGCTGGCTGCCTGGGCTTTTTCGACGAGGCGCGGGCGCAGCAGATCGTGAAGGACGTGCCGACCATGCTGCTGGCCGCGAGTTTCTTCGGCTCGGTGCGCGACACCGCCAGCCTGCTGCGCAGTGGCGACCTGCCCGACACCGAGGCAGCGCTGGCGCAGGCTTTCGGGATGTGCTGGGATGGGATCAAGGCCTGAAGGCATGTCCCTCCGCGCACCGCTTACCTTTCCAATTGAATGAATGTTCATTCGCCCAACAGCCCCGTTTCCCCACCCACCACAGGAGAAAACACCCATGCCGACCACGCTCAACATCAACGGCAAGGACGTGCGCGTCGATGCCGACGATTCCACCCCCATCCTCTGGGCCCTGCGCGACACGCTGGGCATGACGGGCACCAAGTTCGGCTGCGGCGTGGCCCTGTGCGGCGCCTGCACCGTGCACATGAACGGCGCGGCCATCCGTTCCTGCGTCACGCCGATCTCGGCCGCGGCCGGCCAGAAGATCACCACCATCGAAGCGCTGGAAACCGACCGCGTCGGCAAGGCGGTGCACCAGGCCTGGGTCCGGGCCGACGTGGCGCAGTGCGGCTACTGCCAGAGCGGCCAGATCATGAGCGCGACCGCGCTGCTCAAGGCCAACAACAAGCCGAGTGACGAAGACATCGACGCCGCCATGGCCGGCAACATCTGCCGCTGCGGCACTTACGCGCGCGTGCGCATCGCCATCAAGGACGCGGCCCGCACGCTGGCCTGAAGGAGAACACCATGCACCTGCAACACCACACGGCCGACGAGATCCTGGCCCACCTGCCGCCCGCGCTGGCGCACCGCCTGCGCGATGACGACCCCGGCACCGCCGCCGACGGCCATGGCGGGCTCGCGCGCCGCAGCTTCCTCAAGCTCGCCACGGCCTCCGGCTTCGCGCTCGGGGCCTACCCCATGCTTGCCCAGGCGCAGGACGGCAAAGCCGCTCCGGCGGCCGCCGGCCTCAAGGCCTTCCAGCAACCCGCCGCCTTCGTGAAGATCGCGCGCGACGGCGTGGTCACCGTTACCGTCAACCGGCTGGAGTTCGGCCAGGGCGTGCACACCGGCCTGGCCATGGTGCTGGCCGAGGAGCTCGATGCCGACTGGAGCCGCGTGCGCGCGGTGCACGGCGACGCCAACATGGCCTACGCCGACCCGGCCTTCGGCATGCACATCACCGGCGGCTCGACGTCGATGAAGCATTCCTATGCGCAGTACCGCGAACTCGGCGCGCGCACGCGCGCCATGCTGGTGGCGGCCGCCGCGAAGAAGTGGGGCGTGCCTGCCTCGTCGCTGGCCACCGCGCGCAGCGTCGTCATCGGCCCCGGCGGCCGGCGCCTGGGCTATGGCGCCCTGGCCGACGCCGCCATGCAGATGCCGGTGCCGGAACAGGTCGTTCTCAAGGACCCGAAGCGCTTCAAGCTGATCGGCCAGCCCGTGACGCGCCTGGACGCGCAGGCCAAGTCCAGCGGCAAGCAGGACTTCGGCATTGACGTGCGCCTGCCCGGCCTGCTCACGGCCGTGCTTGCGCACCCGCCGGTGTTCGGCAGCAAGCTCGCCGCGCTGGACGACAGCGCCGCGCGCGCCGTGCCCGGCGTGAAGGCCGTGCTGCGCGTGCCGCTGCACGACGGTGGCGAGGGCGTGGCCGTGGTGGCCGAGGGCTACTGGGCCGCGAAGCAGGGCCGCGACGCGCTCAAGCCGCAGTGGGACGACAGCGGCCGCGAGAAGGTGGACAGCGCGAAACAGCTCGCGAGCTACCGCGAACTCGCACGCAAGACGGGCCACGTCAAGCACGACGCCGACATGGCGCCGCTGGCCGGCGCACCGAACAGGATCAGCGCCGAGTTCGTCTTCCCCTACCTCGCGCACGCGCCCATGGAGCCACTGAACTGCACGGTGCAGATCACCGGCCAGGGCGCGGACGCGAAGGCGCAGCTCTGGGTCGGCACGCAGATGCCCGGCACCGACGCAGGCGCCGCCGCGCGCGTGCTCGGCATCAAGCCCGAGAACGTGACGATGCAGGTGCAGATGGCCGGTGGCGGCTTCGGCCGGCGCGCCATCCTCAGCAGCGACTACGTGGTCGAGGCCTGCAGCGTCGCCAGGGCGGCGCAGGCCGCGGGCCTGAGCGCGCCGGTGCGCACGCTGTGGAGCCGGGAAGACGATGTGCGCGGCGGCTACTACCGGCCCATGCACGTGCACCGGGCCGAGATCGGCTTCGACGCGCAGGGCAATGTGCTCGCGTGGGACCACGTCATCGTCGGCCAGTCCATCATGGCGGGCACCTTCTTCGAACCCATGATGGTCAAGAACGGTGTGGACGACACCGCCGTCGAAGGCATGGGCGAGCCCTACAAGGTGCCGATGCGCCTGTCGGCCCACCACCCGAAGCACAACGTGCCGGTGCTGTGGTGGCGCAGCGTGGGCTCCACCCACACCGGCTATGTGATGGAGACGCTGATCGACGACATCGCGCGCGCCACGAAGCAGGACCCGGTGGCCTACCGCATGAAGCTCATGGACGACAAGGCAGTTCGCCACCGCGCGGCGCTGCAGCTGGCGGTGGACAAAAGCGGTTATGGCAAGAAGACCCTGGAGGCCGGGCGCGCCTGGGGCGTGGCGGTGCACGAATCCTTCAGCACCGTGGTGGCCTACGTGGTGGAGGCATCGGTCGTCGACGGCACGCCCAAGCTGCACCAGGTCACGGCCGGCGTGCACTGCAACCTGGCGGTGAACCCGAAGAGCGTGGAGGCGCAGATGCAGGGCGGGGCGCTGATGGGCCTGTCCATGTGCCTGCCGGGCGCGGCCATCACGCTGAAGGACGGCGTGGTCGAGCAGGGCAACTTCAACGACTTCGTGGTGCCGCGCATCACCGATATGCCCGCCATCGCGGTGCACATCGTGCCCAGCGCGGACGCACCCACCGGCGTGGGCGAGCCGGGCGTGCCACCCCTGGCACCGGCGTTCGCCAACGCGATTGCCAGCCTCACCGGCAAGCCGCTGCGCGAGCTGCCGTTCAAGCTGGGGTGAGGGAGGCACCCCCCTGCGCCGCTGCGCGGCTTCCCCCCTCCGTGGCGCGCCTTCGGCGCTTCGAGGGGGGACGGCAGCTCGGGCCGGCGAAGCCGGACCCTTGATGCCTCTGGAGGGTGTTGTCTCGCTCCTCGGTGTGGGTTGTGTTTCGGTGCGGAAAAGCCGTGCCCGGTTTAGAACGTCGTGAGGTCGTACGGCCCGCCCTGTTCCAGCGCGCGCTGGTAGGCCGGCCGCTCGTGGATGCGGCGCAGCCAGTCGGCGAGCTTCGGGCGGTTCTTCAGCAGGCCGCGCGCAGCGGCGGCTTCGATGCCGAAGCTCATCTGCACGTCCGCCGCGCTGAACGAGCGCCCCACGAACCACGGGCCGTGTTCCGTCAGCTCGGCTTCGAGGTAGTCGAAATGCCGCTTGAGGTTGGGCGTGACCAGCAGGCCCTTGACCTGGGACGAGATCGCCTTGGCCACGGGCCGCACGATCAGCGGGCTCTTGCGCTCGATCTGGTCGAACACCAGCTGCAGCAGCAGCGGCGTGGCCAGCGAGCCTTCGGCGTAGTGCATCCAGTAGCGGTAGCGCAGGAAGGACGGCGTGCCGTGCTCGGGCGCGCACCGGCCTTCGCCGTACTGCTCCACGAGGTATTCCAGGATCGCGCCCGATTCGGCCACCGTGGCCTTGCCGTCGGTCACCACGGGCGACTTGCCCAGCGGGTGTACCTTGGTCAGCGAAGCCGGGGCCAGCATGGTCTTGCGGTCGCGCTCGTAGCGTTCGATCTGGTACGGCACGCCGAGCTCTTCGAGCAGCCAGAGCACGCGCTGCGAGCGCGAGTTGTTGAGGTGGTGGACGGTGAGCATCGTGGCGGCGCCTTTCGGTGGGAAGAACCCAAGTATGCGTGCGAGGAGGGCGGGTGGCGGATCGGTCAGGCCAGCGCAACCGGCACCGCCTGCGCGAGGAAGTCCCACACCTTGCGAATGCGCGGGTTGCTGCGGATCTCGCGGTGCACCGCCAGCCACACCGGCAGCGGCGGGATCGGCAGCATCGGCAGCAAGGACACCAGGTCGGGGTTGCGCCGCGCCACGTAGCGCGGCAGGAAGCCGACGCCCAGGCTCGCGTCCACCAGGGCCTGGTAGGCATTGAGGTCGTCGGTGCGCACGGCGAACTGTTCGCGCCCGACCCCATAGCCCATGGCCGCGAAGCCACGCACGATGTCGGTGTTGCGGTCGTCGCCCACCAGATCGTGCTGGAACAGGTCCTCGGGCACCCGCGGCGTGCCGCGCCGGCGCAGATAGTCGCGGTGCGCGTAGGTGCCGATGGCCACCTGCCCCACGCGCTTGCACAGCAGCGAAGCCTGGTCGGGTCGCACCATGCGCAACGCGATGTCGGCCTCGCGCTGCAGCAGGTTGCTCACCGCGTTGCTCGACACCAGTTCGATCTGGATGTCGGGCAGCGCCTGGCGCATCTGCAGCAACACCGGCGGCAGCAGCACACAGGTCACGGGCTGGCTGGCGCTGATGCGCACCGAGCCGCGCACCTCCTGCTGCGCGCCCGAGGCCTGGCGTGCCAGCTGGTCGGCCGCGCCGGCCATGGCGCGCGCCGCGCCGGCCAGCCGTTGCGCGTGTTCGGTGGGCACCAGGCCGCGGCCAGTGCGCTCGAACAGCAGCACACCCAGTTGCGTCTCCAGTTCGGCGATGTGCCGGCCCACGGTCGGTTGGGTGGTGGCGAGCGCCCGTGCGGCGGCCATCAGGCTGCCGCGGTCGAGCGCCGCGAGGAATGAGCGGATCAGCGCCCAGTTGAATTCACCGGTATGCATTTGTGCATGGCAGATGTTTGATGATCGTCAATTGTGTATGAGCGGGTGGCCTTCCACAATCCATCCCATGGCGCCGCGGTTCGGCGCGAACTGGAGAGATCCCATGCATGTCAGGACGCACGAAGTGGACCGCCGGCGCTTTATCCGGCTGATCGGCGGTGGCGCGATCGCGGCGGCCACCACCGGCGCACTGGGAGGCTGCAGCAGCGCGCTGCCACCTGAGGCCATCGCCGCCTGGCAGGGGCCGGGCGAGCAGGCCGATGTGCGGCGCTGGCTGGTGGGCCATGCGCTGCTCGCGCCGCATTCGCACAACCTGCAGTCCTGGCTGGTGGACCTGAGCGTGCCCGAAGAGATCACGCTGTTCATCGACCCTAACCGCCTGCTGCCCGAGACCGACCCGTTCTCGCGCCAGATGATGATGAGCCAGGGCACCTTCATCGAACTGCTGGATCTGTCCGCGCGCCAGAAGGGCTTGCGCGCCGAGATCGCGCTGTTCCCGCAGGGCGCCTTCGGCCCGACCACGCTGGACGCGCGGCCCACCGCGCGCATCCGTCTGCGACCCGACGCCACGGTGCAGACCGACCCGCTGTTCGCGCAGATCTTCCAGCGCCGCACCAACCGCGAGGCCTACGAGGCGCGCGAACCCGAGGCGGCGGCGCTGGCCGCCATCGCCGGCAGCGTGCAGCCCCATCCGTTCCGCGTGGGCTTTGTCGGCCACGCGCAGGCCAAGGCGCTGCGGGCGCACCGGCGCATCGCGAAGGAGGCCTGGCGCATCGAGCTGACGACGCCGCGCACCATCCTGGAGTCGTTCCATGTGTTGCGCGTGGGGCCGAAGGAGATTGCGCGCCACCGCGACGGCCTCTCTCTCAACGACCCGATGGTGCGCGCGCTCAACGCCGTGGGCCTGTTCGACCGCAGCGTCGCACCCGCCCCCGACAGCTTCGCGACCACCAGCCAGATCGAGGACTTCAACGCGAAGATCGACACCACGCCGGCGTTCTTCTGGCTGGTGACCGAGGGCAACGACCGCTTCACGCAGGTCAACGCGGGCCGCGCCTATGCGCGCGCGCAGCTGGCGGCGACGGCGGCGGGCTTGTCCATGCAGCCTTTGTCGCAGGCGCTGCAGGAGTACCCGGAGCAGGTTGTTCCCTACTCCGACATCCACCAACTGCTGGGGGCGCCCGCGCCGCGCTTCACGGTGCAGATGTGGGCCCGGCTGGGTTACGCGCCGGCCATCGAACCCTCGCCCCGGCGCGGGCTGGCCGCGCACATCCTGCCGGCGTGATCAGGCTTCGAGCTTGAATGCCGCCTCGGCCAGCGCCACGCCATTGACCAGCACCTCGATGCGGTGCGTGCCGGGGTAGAGCGTGCGCGTGGTCACGGGCTTGAGGCTGTGGCGCTTGTCCAGTGTGCGCGCCTCGCTGGCGCCGAGCGTGAGCTTCCAGCCCTTGAACACCTTGGGCGAGCTGCCGCCGTTGGCGCGAACGTGGTGCACCGCGTAGTCCACCACCAGTTGTTGCGGCTGGCGCGCGCTGGACTGCAGTTGCACGCGCAGGCCGATCTCGCCCCCCACGGCGGCACGCTTCGCCGACAGCGTCAGCGCCGCCTGGCCCTGGAGGCCGCTGGCCAGACCCCAGGCCGCCAGCGTGGGCGCGTGGCCGGCCTTGATGAGGCTGCGGCTGGCGTGGCGCAACAAGGCGCTGCGGGCGTCCGGCGCGCCCACCAGGTGCTCGCGCACCCAGGCCGCGACCAGGTCCGGGTGGTCCTTGGCGATGTCGTTGAGGTGGTTGGCCACGCTGCGGCGCACGTAGCTGCTGGGGTCGTCCTGCAGCGCGCGCAGCAGCGGCAGCGTGGGCGAGGGGTCGGCCACCAGGGCCTGCAGGCGCAGGCCCCAGGGCAGGCGCGGGCGGCTGCCTTCGCTCACCAGGCGGCGCACGTGCGCGCTCGGGTCGTTCTGCCACTGGCCCAGTGTGTCGAGTGACAGGCCGGGGTGTCGCTGGATGAAGGCGCGGATGGCGAACTCGGCGGTGAAGCGCTGCGTGACCGCATGCAGGCAGGCCAGGCCGCGCTGCGCATGCACCGCGTCGCGCACACCGCGCCGCGCGACGAACTCGCCCGCGGCCCACAACGCCCAGCCGGCGATGCCGCTGTCGGCCTGTGCCTCGCCCAGCTTCATCGGCTCGCCCTGCGCATCCAGCGCCAGCGGCGGTGCCAGGCTGGCCTCCAGGGTCTCGCAGGCGGCGTTGAAATCGTCGGGCAGCGTGGCTTCGAGCGCATCGGCCAGCTGCATGGCGCGCGCCTTGAACTCCAGGTTTTCAAGCCCGGTGGCGGCCTGCGCCTCGAAGCGTTTCTGATCGAAGCGCGGCCAGGCGCGCCGCAGGTGCCGGCCCGTGGTGGCGACGGTGTCGCGGTTGATGAGGTTCTTGAAGGGTTCCATGGGATTCAGGGATATGGCAGCCTTTGCAGCAGACCCGCCAGCGCGTGGCGCACCGTGGCCTGGCGCACGGCGGCGCGGTCGCCGTCGAAGCGCCGGTGTTCGCTGAACACGCCATCGGGCGTGGCCCAGCCGAACCAGACCGTGCCGACCGGCTTGTCGGCACTGCCGCCGGTGGGCCCGGCCACGCCGGTGACGGCCACGGCGAGCTGCGCGGGCGAATGCGCCAGCGCGCCCGATGCCATGGCGCGCGCCACCGGCTCGCTGACCGCGCCGTGCTGTTCGATCAGCGCCACCGGCACGCCCAGCAGCTCGTGCTTGGCGGCGTTGGAGTAGGTCACGAAGCCGCGCTCGAACCAGTCGCTGGAGCCCGACAGGTCGGTGCAGGCGCCGGCGATCAGCCCGCCGGTGCAGCTCTCGGCCGTGGCCATCATCAGGCCGCGTGCCTTGAGTTCGCGCGCGAGCGCGGTCACCAGATCAGGGATGTGATCCATGGTTCAGACGCGCCACAGGGCGATGACGATGAGCGTGCAGAAGGCAGCGGCAAAGTCGTCGAGCAGGATGCCGAAGCCGCCGCGCGGGCCGAAGCCCTTGAAGGTCTGGTCGGCCCAGGCCATGGGGCCGACCTTGACCATGTCGAACAGGCGGAAGATCAGGAACGCCGCGAGCTGGCCCCAGAAGTCCGTCGGCGAGACCAGCCAGAGCACGAGCCAGAAGGCGACCACTTCGTCCCACACGATGTGGCCCGAGTCGGCGATGTGCATGTGCCGCGCGGTGACGGTGCAGGCCCACCAGCCCACCAGCGTGGACGCGCCGATCAGCAGGGCCCAGCCCGGCGGCGTCAGCAGCGGCTCCAGCAGCAGGAAGGCCACCCAGGCCCAGAGCGTGCCGGCCGTGCCCGGCGCGAAACGGCTCAGGCCCGCGCCCGCGCCGAGCGCGATGAAGTGGGCCGGATGGGCCAGCAGGAAACGCCAGGTCGGGTGGGACACGGGGACGCCGGCGGGCAGCTCGGCGGAGGGGGTTTCGGGCATGGCGCGATTATCGGGGCGCCCGCTTGTGGGGCTGCGCGCGCGGCGCGATACTGCGCCGTTGCCGGGCACGCATCCGGCGCAGGGGGGAAGGGTATGGGCATGAACACCGGGGCGATCCTCACCGCGCTGATGCTGGGGGTGCTGCTCACCGCCCTGGCGTCCTGGGCCGTCTCGGGGCTGTACCGGCGCCGCATGCTCGCGCTGATGCGCGCCGCGCCCGCGCCCGATGACACGCGCACCACGGACGCACCCGCGGCCCAGGGCGTTGCACGGCCCACGGTCCGTCTGGACCTCTCTGCCAACCACCGCGCGGGCTGGCGCTACGCCCTCCTGCTGGGCGGCCTGAGCCTGCTGATCGGCATCACGCAGTCGGTGCTGGCGCTGCTGTTCGTGTACGGCGACCCGGGCCTGCTCAGCCCGGGCCGCGCGCTCACGCTGGGCGCCGTCTACGCCTGGCCGATGGCCCTGTGCTGGGGCCTGCTGCGGCGCTGGTCGTGGCTGCGCACGCTGGGCGCGATCGGCCTGTACCTGCTGGTCATGCTCGCGCTGGTCAGCTGGCGTTCGGTCTCGCCGCAGCCGCTGGCCGACGCGCTCACCTGGCTGGGCGGGCTGGTGCTGATCCCGGTGTCGATCACCCTGCTGATCGGCGCGAGCGGCCGCATCCGGGCCGTGGCGCCCTACCTGCTGCCGATCTGCCTGCTGCTGGCGGGCGCGTCGGTGCTGGCGCTGCAGATCCTGGTCAGCGGCGTGAACGACCCGCCGCGCTGGCTGATTGCGCTGGTGGGCAGCGTGGGTGCCGTGCCCGCCATCGCGCTGCTGGCGCTGGCGCCCTGGCTGCTGCTGGCCTGGCCGGCCTGGGCCATCGCGCGCGGTCTGGCCGGTGCCTACCGCGCCAAGCGCTTCTCCGATCTCTGGTACCTGATGGCGGCCTACTGGTTCGTGGTGCTGGCCGCGACCGCGCTGCCCGCGCTGCAGGGCGCGGGGCTGATCGCGCTCACGCAGCTGCTGCCGTGGTTGTGGATACCGCTGGCGGGCTGGGCGCTGCGCGGCTGGCTCGCGCCCGCGAACGCGGCGCCGCCCACGCTGCTGGTGCTGCGGGTGTTCCAGCAGGACGCGGGCGTGCAGGCGCTGTTCGACCGCGTGGTCGAGCGCTGGCGCCTCTCGGGCAACACGGTGCTGATCGCCGGCACCGACCTGCTCAGCCGCACGCTCGACCCCGACGACCTGTTCACCTTTCTCAACGGCCGGCTGGCGGACCGCTTCGTCGCCAGCGAAGCGCAGATCGGCGAGCGCCTGCGCGACTTCGACCTCGCGCCCGACCCCGACGGGCGCTACCGCGTCAACGAGTGCTACTGCTTCGACAGCACCTGGCAGCCGGCGCTGGCCGCACTGGTGCGCCAGGCCGACGTGGTGCTGATGGACCTGCGCGGCTTCCAGGCGCGCAACCAGGGCTGCCGCCACGAACTCGGTGTGCTCGCGGCAGCGTCGCATCTGCAGCGCGTGGTGTTGCTGTTTGATGGCACGACCGAGCGTGGGGTGGCCGAGGCCGATGTGGGGAAGGCACCCCCCGGGCGCTTCGTGTGGGTGGATGCGCAGCGGCTGGACCAGCGCAGGGTGCGCGAGATCAGCGCTGCGCTGCTGGGGGCCGCTCAGGCGAAGTGATCGAAGCTGCGCGCGGTGAAGGCAACCGTCTGGCCCGACGCGTCCAGCAGCCGCAGGCCTGGTGCGGCCACGATGCGGCCGATGCGCGCGACCGGTGTGCCACTGGCGGCCGAGGCTTGTGCGATGGCGCCGCGCGCCCCGGGCGCCGCGGTGAACAGCAGTTCGTAGTCGTCGCCACCGGCCAGCAGGCATTCGAGCCGCTGCGCCCCGGGCAGGTCCCGCAAGGCGGGCGCCACCGGCAGTGCAGCGAGCTCGATCTCGGCGCCCACGCCGCTGGCCTGCAGGACGTGGCCGAGGTCGCCGGCCAGGCCATCGCTGACATCGATCGCGGCGTGGGTGCCGTTCACCGCCGCCAGCGCGGTGCCAAGCGCGTTGCGCGGCGTCGGGCGCTCCAGCCGCTCGCGCAGCTCGGGGTGGCGCGCCGGCGCGTCCTTGCCGCAGGCGGCCACGGCCCAGTCGGTCCCGCGCATCAGCTCCAGCGCCAGCCGCGCCTCGCCGGTGCGCCCGCTCAGGTAGAGGTCATCACCCGCTTGCGCGGCATCGCGCCGCAGCGCATGGCCGGGCCGGACTTCGCCGAACACGGTGACGCACAGGTTGAGCGGGCCGCGCGTGGTGTCGCCGCCCACCAGCGGGCAGGCATGCGCGTCGGCCAGCGTGAACAGGCCTTGCGCAAATGCGGCGAGCCAGGCGTCGTTGGCTTGCGGCAGGGCCAGCGCGAGCGTGAAGCCCAGCGGGCGCGCGCCCATGGCGGCGAGGTCGCTCAGGTTCACGGCCAGCGCCTTGTGGCCGAGTGCGGCGGGGGCCACGTCGGCGAAGAAGTGCCGGCCTTCGACCAGCATGTCGCAGGAGACCGCGAGCTGGTGGCCCGCGCTGGGCTGCAGCAGGGCGCAATCGTCGCCGATGCCCAGCACGACCCCGGCGCCGCTGGCGGTCGCCCGCTGGAAGTGCCGCCGGATCAGGTCGAACTCACCCATGCGAAGCGGGCGCACCGGGCACCGGTTTGGCGTCGGGCGGTGGTGCCGCATCGTCTTCATCGACCACCGCGTTGCGCGGCGGCAGCACGAAGCTCAGCGGCGCAGAGCGGATGCGGCGCTTGATCGCGGCGCGGATGAGCTGGCGGTTGACCTCGCTGATGTTCTGCGCCCGCAGCGCCAGACGGAACGCGAGGTAGAAGCTCACGCCCAGGTTGATCGGCCCGATGGCGAGCACGCCGGCCACAGCCCACCAGAAGGCGGGCAAGGCCAGCACCTCCCAGCCCAGTGCCATCGCGGCGGCACTGACCTGGCCCGCCGAGAGCGTGACGTGGCGCACGTCCAGGCCGAGCCCGAAGAACACCGCGAACGCGGGCACCAGGCCGAGCATGAAGCCCAGCGAGATGTTGGCCGCCAGGCCCGAGATGTGGCGGCGCATGAAGTCGGCCCAGCGCGCGGCGCGTTCGCGCCCGAGCAGGGCGGTGACGCGCGGGTTGTGCGTCATGGCCGAGTCGAGCTTGTGGAACACGTACCAGTTCTCCACCCAGCCCGCCACGATGCTGGAGGCGAACAGCAGCACGCCGGTGAAGGCGGCGAACAGCACCGTGGGGCCGATCAGGTGCACGTCGTGCAGCACGTGGCGCGCCCTGGCTTCGTCCACCATGGTCTGACCGGTGAGGGCCTGCAGGCCCAGGCTGATGAGCGCCACCACCGGGATCACCAGGCCGATGTTGCCCACGATGGCGGCGATCTGCGAGCGGAACAGGTTGGCCACCTCGTCGACGAAGCGGCGCACCGCGCCGGGGGCCTTGAGGTCGCGCAGCTTGGCCACCATGGCCGGCGCGGTCACGGCGGGCTGCTTGGTGGCCACCGTGAGGTGCAGCAGCATGATGACCACGAACCAGAAGGCGTAGTTCAGGCCGTTGGCGAAGCCGCCCCAGAAGGCCGTGAGGCCCAGGCCGTACAGCGCGAACTTGATCCAGGTGGTGAGGCCCAGCAAGGCGCCACCGCCCGCGGCCTTGCGCAGCATCTCGCGGTATTCGGCGCTGTCGCGGGTGATGTAGTGCTCGCCGCTCTCGGCGCTGCGCTCGGCGACCTTGGCCGCGGTCAGATGCGAGCTGCTGGCGATCAGCGCGCGGATGCTGCGGTTGTCCAGCCCCACCTGGGCCAGGTCGGCCAGCAGCGCGGTGGCGGCGCGCTCGGGCCGGTCCGACTGCAGGCAGTCGAGCAGCTCCTTCACGCGCACGATGCGCTCGCGCAGCTGGCGCAGGCGGAACACGATGCCCACCGACACGCCATGCTCCTCCAGGTGCGAGTACACCGTGTAGGCCGCGTGGCGGCAAGCGTCGAGTTGCTGGCGCAGGACGTCGGCCGCCGCCAGTGCCTGCTCGCTGCGCGCGCCGTGCGCGAGGACCTGGCGGCGCAAGGTCTCGAAGTGGGTCGGCAGTTCGTGGAAGGGACGGCTGGCGCGTGCCTCGGGCGACATGCGTCCGCGGATCTCGTCGGCGAAACCGGTGGCGGTGATCTGGCTCACGCAGAACACCAGGGCGTCCATCAGCGCGGCGTGCCAGAAGCCGTCGGGTGAGGGCGCGGACCCTTCAGCGTGGGGCGCGCTTTCGGGCGGCGCGGCCAGCACGGTGCGCACGCGTTGCAGTGTGGCCGTGTCGAGCGCCTTGAGCCAGCGCACGTCGAAGCGCGAGGGCAGCAGCAGGTCGAACAGCTCCGCCATGTTCGTGGTTTCGGGCGTGCCCGGCAGCACCTTCTTGCGCAGGCGGTTGCCGAACTCGCTCAGGAAAGCGGTGCGTGGCGCGAATCCGTGGTCGGCCAGCAGCGGCGTCAGGTCCACCGTGCCGGTGAATCGGGCCCACCAGCGGCGCCAGCGCGCCCGGCCCACCGGGTTGGCCTCGACCGCATCGAGAAAGTCCCGCACCCGGGCCACGCTGGCCTGGGCGTCACTGCTGTCGCCGCGCACCCACTGCAGCGCGTCCATCAGCCAGAGGTGGCGGTGCGCCAGCGGCGCGTCCGGGTTCAGGCTGCCGAGCAGGGTGGCGGCGTCCATGGGCGAAGGGGGCGCGAAATCGCGTGCTCAGTGCAGCACGCGCGAAGGGGCCTGGCCCGCGCCGGGGGCGCGCAGGTCGAATTCGGGCACCGGGGCCTCGAAGCGTTCGCCGTCCTCGGCCACACAGAAGAAACTGCCGCGCATGCTGCCGGTGGGCGTGGCCAGGCGCGTGCCGCTGGTGTACTGGAACGATTCGCCCGGCCGCAGCAGCGGCTGGTGGCCGACCACGCCCAGGCCCTTGACCTGCTCGGTGTGGCCGCGTGCGTCGTCGATGATCCAGTGCCGCGCGATCAACTGCGCTGTCACCTCGCCCGCGTTGGTGATGGTGATGGTGTAGGCGAAGGCGTACTGGTCTTCCTCGGGCGACGACTGTTCGCTCAGGTACTGGGGTTCAACCTCGCAGGTGAACAGGTATTTCGGCATGGCAGGCATGTTACCGCGCCCCTGCGACGGTGCCGTGGCCCTGCGAGAATGGGGGCCTTCGCCTGAACCCGACACCCCACGCCCGCCTTCTGCCCATGTCCGAGTCCTCCACCCCGTACCGCATTGCCCCGTCCATCCTCTCCGCCGACTTCGCCCGCCTGGGCGAGGAAGTGAAGAACGTCATCGCCGCCGGCGCCGACTGGATCCATTTCGACGTGATGGACAACCACTACGTGCCCAATCTGACCTTCGGGCCCATGGTCTGCCAGGCGCTCAAACCGCACGCGAAAAAGCCCGACGGCACGCCGGTGCCGATCGACGTGCACCTGATGATCCAGCCGGTGGATGCGCTGGCCGGTGCGTTCATCGACGCCGGTGCCGACCTGGTGAGCTTTCATCCCGATGCGAGCGCCCACGTGCACCGCAGCGTGCAGGCCATCAAGGCCAGGGGCTGCAAGGCCGGCCTGACTTTCAACCCCGGCGCGCCGCTGGACGTGCTGGACTGGCTGATCGACGACATCGACCTGATCCTGATCATGAGCGTCAACCCCGGTTTTGGCGGCCAGAGCTTCATCGACTCGGCGCTGCGCAAGATCGAGGACGCACGCCGGCGCATCGAGGCCAGCGGCAAGGACATCCGGCTGGAAGTGGACGGCGGCATCAAGGCCGACAACATCCGCCGCGTGGCCGACGCGGGCGCCGACACCTTCGTGGCCGGCAGCGCGATCTTCGGCAAGCCGGACTACAAGGCGGTGATCGACCAGATGCGCGCCGCGTTGCTCTGATCTCTCCCCCGCGCCGCTTCGCGTCACCCCCCCTTTGGGGCGCTGCCTGTGGCCCGGCGAAGCCGGTTCCACGGCATCCCTGACGCGGACACGCGCTTCGGAAACAGCACCATGAACATTTCCGACATGCAGGCCGTGATCATCGACCTCGACGGCACGATGGTGGACACGCTGGGTGACTTCGACGTGGCTCTGAACGAGACGTTGAAGGATCTGGGCCGCCCGGGCGTCGCCCACACGGACATCGAACGCATGGTCGGCAAGGGTTCGGTGCACCTGATCCGGTCCGCGTTGTTGCATGGCGGTCTCGATGCCGATGAGGCAACCCGCGTGCAGCCCGAAGCCTGGGCGCGCTACCAGGCGCACTACCTCGCGATCAATGGCCGGCACAGTGCCGTCTACCCGGGCGTGGTCGAAGGCCTCACTGCCCTGCGCGGGCGCGGCCTTCCGCTGGCGTGCCTGACCAACAAGCCGCTGGCGTTCGCGCGCCCGCTGTTGCAGGCCAAGGGCCTGGCGGGCTTCTTCGCCCACGTCTTCGGTGGCGACAGCTTCGAGCGCGGCAAGCCCGACCCGCTGCCCTTGCTCAAGACCTGCGAGGCCCTGGGCAGTGAGCCCGCGCAGACGCTGATGGTGGGCGATTCGCAAAACGATGCCCTCGCTGCCCGAGCCGCCAGCTGCCCGGTGGTGCTGGTCACCTACGGCTACAACCACGGCGAACCGGTGCGGCAGGTGGACGCCGATGCCTTCGTCGAGCGACTCGACGACTTGCCCGGCCTGCTGGCGGCGCGGCGCTGAGCGCGGCCGCGATCAGTACAGCAGCTTGCCGTCGCCGGACACCACGCCGATGTCCACCCAGCTGCTGCCCAGGTTGCTCCTGGCGAAATTGACGCGGAAGCCGCCGAGGTCGACCTCGGCCATGCTGTGCAGTGCCTGCGCGATGCCGGTGGGCGTGAGGCTGCGGCTGCGCCGGGCGGCTTCGGCGAACACGCGCGCCGTGACATAGCCTTCCATGTGGAAGGTGGTGTAGGCCGTCAGCGTGGGGTGGGCCTTGGCCATCGCGGCGCGGAAATCGCGTTGCAAAGGCAGTGTGGCGCCACGGGGATTGGGGTAGGTCTGGGCGATGCCCACGCCGCGTGCGCCCTCGCCGGCGAACTTTACCAGCGCCGGCGCCGGGAGGTAGGACAGGGTGAAGATCTGCTGCGAAATCCCCGCGGCGCGCAGCGCGGCAATGCTCTCACCAACAAACTTGGGCGCGCCCACCACCAGGGCCGACTGCGGGTTGGCCGCCGCCAGGGTGCTGGCCGCCTTCGCGATCGCGGCGGCGTCGGTGGAGGAGGCCGCGTCCACGATGTCGATGCCACCCAGCTCTGCGGCAGCGGCACGTGCCGAGGCCAGGCCCGAAGAGCCGATCGGGATGTTCTGGTACAGCACGCCCATGGAGCGGATGTTGAGTGTGCGGGCGTGGTTCACGATCTTGTGGATCTGCTGCTCGTCGCCGGCGCGGATGTGGAACAGCTTGGGATGCCCTGGCGCGCGCAGCACACTCGCGCCGGGCACGGCGTTGAGGATCACGATGTCGGTGTTGTCGAGCAGCTTGCTGTCGAGCACCCCCTTGAGTGTGGCCGAGCCCAGCGGGGTCAGCAAAGCCACCGGCTTCTTCTCCATGGCGACCGCCAGCTGCTGGCGAAAGCCGTCGAAGGTGTAGGTGTCGTCCAGGCTGACCAGCGACACCCGGCGACCCTGGATGCCACCGCGGCCGTTGATCTCGTCCAGCGCGGCCCTGATGCCTTCGTTGAGTTCCCTGGGGTCCGGCGCCGGCAGGACGGTGAAGGGGCCGATCTGCGCCACCACGATATCGCCGGCCTGGATGGTGTTCTGGGACAGGGCGGCGGCGGGCAGGAGGGCGGCGGCCAATGTGGCCACCAGGGTGCGAAGGATCATGGCGCTATGAATTTGAGGGCAAGAACCTGCATTCTGGCGCGCTCGATGGCCCGTTCGGCACCGCCAGGTGCCCGCGTGTCGCAGAGTTGGCTCAGCGCGCCTTGCCGAGCAGGGCGTCCTTGAGCTGCCAGTCGGCCGGCTTTGGCCCCAGCCAGATGCGCATGAGGGCGTCGAAGAACTCGGGTTCCTTGAAGGGCGCGCCCTCGACCTGGCCCTTGATGGTGAGCACCGTGCCGGTGCCAGGTACCCAGTCCACCAGGAAGGTATCGCCTTCCCGGAGCTTCTTGTGGTCGCTGAACACCTGACTCATGCGCAGCACGCCAGGGATGAGCTTCGAGAAGGCGCTGCGGTCCATGTTGTCTTCCATGCCGCGCGAGAACAGCTTGCCCAGTTCGGCCGAGTCGATGTCGCGCAGCATGGTGATGCGCATGCGCTTGGGGCCGGTGGTGGCCAGCACCGCTTCGGTGGTCGATGCCTTCTGGCCCAGATACAGGCCGGCGGTGTAGACCTTGAACACGGCCTTGTAGCGGATGCCCGCACCATTGAGCAGCAGGGGGCTGCCAGCCACGGTGATGCGCTCTTCGAGCTGGACGCCGGCGAGCTCGACGGCAGCCGCCCGGCCGGGCGCGCTGCCCAACAGCAGCAGGGAGGCCAGCGCCAGGACGGGCGCGCAGCGGGGCAGCGAGAACATGGAGTGCGTTTTCATGGGCGGAACTCTGATGGGACGGAAACAGGACGGGCGTAAAAAAACGAACACCCGTTCGCTTTTTCGGATTGTCCCGGCAAGAACGGTTCGCGACATCAGGGTTTGGCCGTAAAACCAAAGCTTGGGGGCGTGACACGGCGCACGCGCCCGACGGCTTTGCTACACTGCGCCTTCCATGTTGAACCCACGCACATCCTCATCAGGTGTTCTGCCGCGCCGCAATGGCCGGGGAGCCTGGCCCTGGCGCAAGCCAGCGTAAACGTGCACCTTCCCCCGGGGTCTGTACAGTCCGCGCGCCACACGCCGCCACTGTCGCCCCACGCAGAGCCCGGCAGCTGCCTGACCGGATGACGAGGAACCCGGCGCCAAGCCCCCTGTGTCGATGAACGACCTGCGGTGAGGCCGATGGAAAGCATCAACATGATCACGGAACTGGAATTCAAGAGCCTGGCCCAGCAGGGCTACAACCGCATCCCGCTGATGGCCGAGGCCTTCGCGGACCTCGAAACCCCGCTCTCGCTCTACCTCAAGCTCGCGCACGGGCGCGGCGACGGCAAGCACAGCTTCCTGCTCGAATCGGTGGTGGGTGGCGAGCGCTTCGGGCGCTACAGCTTCATAGGGCTGCCCGCGCGCACGCTGCTGCGCGCCACGGGCTTTGGCGCCGAGGCGAGAACCGAGGTGGTGCGCGACGGCCTGGTGGTGGAGACCCACCACGGCAACCCGCTGGACTTCATCGCGGCGTACCAGCAGCGTTTCAAGGTGGCGCTGCGCCCGGGCCTGCCGCGTTTTTGCGGTGGCCTGGCCGGCTACTTCGGCTACGACGCCGTGCGCCACATCGAAAGGAAGCTCGAGAAGACCTGCCCGCCCGACACCCTGGGCTGCCCCGACATCCTTCTGTTGCAGTGCGAAGAGCTGGCAGTGATCGACAACCTCTCGGGCAAGCTCTATCTGATCGTCTACGCCGACCCGGCCCAGCCCGAGGCCTATGCCAGCGCCAAGAAGCGGCTGCGCGAACTGCGCGAGGCACTGAAGTATTCGGTGAGCGCGCCGGTGGTCAAACCCAGCCAGGGGTACCCGGCCGAGCGCGACTTTGCCAAGGCCGACTACCTCGCCGCCGTCGATCGCGCCAAGGAGCTCATCGCTGCCGGCGACTTCATGCAGGTGCAGGTGGGCCAGCGCATCAAGAAGCGCTATACCGAGTCGCCGCTGAGCCTGTACCGCGCGCTGCGCTCGCTCAACCCCTCGCCCTACATGTACTACTACCACTTCGGGGACTTCCACGTCGTGGGGGCGTCGCCCGAGATCCTGGTGCGGCAGGAGAACACGCCCGAGGGTCAGAAGATCACCATACGCCCGCTGGCCGGCACGCGCCCTCGTGGCGCCACACCCGAGCTGGACAAGGCGACGGAGATCGAACTGGTCAACGACCCCAAGGAGCGCGCCGAGCACGTGATGCTCATTGACCTGGCGCGCAACGACATCGGTCGCATTGCGAAGACCGGCACGGTCAAGGTGACCGAGGCCTTCGCGGTGGAACGCTACAGCCATGTGATGCACATCGTGAGCAACGTCGAGGGTGTGCTGGTGGACGGCATGACCAGCATGGACGTGCTCAAGGCCACCTTCCCGGCCGGCACGCTGACCGGCGCGCCCAAGGTGCACGCCATGGAGGTGATCGACCAACTGGAGCCGACCAAGCGTGGCATCTACGGCGGCGCCTGCGGCTACCTCAGCTACGCCGGAGACATGGACGTGGCGATCGCCATCCGCACCGGCATCATCAAGGACCAGACGCTCTACGTGCAGGCGGCCGCCGGCGTGGTGGCCGACTCGGTGCCCGAGATGGAGTGGAGGGAGACCGAGCACAAGGCGCGCGCGCTGCTGCGCGCGGCCGAACTGGTCGAGGAGGGTCTGGAATGAAACCCGTGCGCCTGCTGATGGTCGACAACTACGACTCGTTCACCTACAACATCGTGCAGTACTTCGGTGAGCTGGGCGCCGACGTGAGCGTGTTCCGCAACGACGAAATCACCGTGGCGGACATCCAGGCGCGGCTGGATGCTGGTCAGCTCGACCGCCTGGTGATCTCGCCGGGCCCGTGTTCGCCGGCCGAGGCCGGCATCTCGGTCGCTGCCATCCAGCACTTCGCGGGCAAGCTGCCCATCCTCGGCGTGTGCCTCGGGCACCAGAGCATTGGCGCGGCTTTCGGCGGCCGGATCATCCGGGCGAAGGAACTGATGCATGGCAAGACTTCGCAGATCACGACCACACAACAAGGCGTGTTTGCTCACCTGCCCGCCCAGTTCACCGTGAACCGCTACCACTCGCTGTCCATCGAGCGCGCGAGCTGCCCCGACTGCCTCGACGTCACGGCCTGGACACCCGACGGCGAGATCATGGGCGTGAAGCACAAGACCCTGGCGATCGAAGGTGTGCAGTTCCACCCCGAGAGCATCCTCACCGAACACGGGCACGCGATGCTCAAGAAATTTCTGGAACAAAACGTATGAACCCCCACGTTCCACCGCTACGCGGGTCACTGCCCCCCGAGGGGGCTGATCCGGCTTGGGGCGGCCCGGCGCCAGATCGCATGAAAACCGTTGACCTGCGCAGCGACACTGTCACGCAACCCACGGCCGCCATGCGCGAGGCCATGATGGCCGCGCCGCTGGGCGACGACGTGTTCGGTGACGACCCGTCGGTGCAGGCGTTGCAGGAACGCGTCGCTGCCATTACCGGCAAGGAGGCCGCGCTGTTCATGCCCAGCGGCACGCAAAGCAACTTGTGCGCGATGCTGTCGCACTGCGAGCGCGGCGACGAATACATCGTGGGCCAGAACGCGCACACCTACCGCTACGAAGGCGGCGGTGCCGCCGTGCTCGGCAGCATCCAGCCGCAGCCGCTCGCGCAGGATGCCGGTGGGCAGATGCGGCTGGCCGACATCGCCGCCGCCATCAAACCCGACGATCCGCACTTCGCGCGCACACGGCTGCTGTGCCTGGAGAACACCTGGAACGGCCACCCCATGCCGGCGGACTACCTGGACCAGGCGACGGCGCTGGCGCGCGAACACGGCCTGGCGGTGCACCTGGACGGTGCTCGCGTGTTCAACGCGGCGGTGGCCGCGGGCGGTGATCCGTACACCGCGGTGCGCGGCATCGTGGACCGTTTCGACAGCGTCTCGGTGTGCTTCAGCAAGGGCCTGGGGGCGCCTGTGGGCTCGGCACTGTGCGGCTCGAAAGACCTGATCCGCCGCGCGCTGCGCTGGCGCAAGATGCTCGGCGGCGGGTTGCGCCAGTCGGGCCTGCTCGCGGCCGCGGCGCACCACGCGCTGGACCACCACGTGCGCCGCCTCGCCGCTGACCATGTGCTGGCACAGCGCCTGGCGCAAGGGCTGGCCGGCATCGATGGCCTGGTGGTTCGCTCGGCGCAGACCAACATCGTGTTCGTTGACGTGGCGAACGGGCGTGGCCCCGATCTGCTGGCCCACCTGGCGCGCGACGGCGTGCTCGCCACCGGTCTGATCGGCTTGCGCTTCGTCACCCACCTGGACGTGGATGCGGCCGGCATCAACCGTTCGATCGCCAGCGTCAAGGCCTTCTTCGCGCAGGGCGCCATCCCTGCCACCACGCGGCCAGCAGGTTCCGCCGTCTACTAAGGGGGAGGCGCCCATGCCCGAACTGCCGCAACTCCTGCTGTTCATCGTGGCCGGCTGGCTGCTCAACCTCACGCCAGGCCCGGACGTGCTCTACATCGTCACGAACGCGCTCAGGAGCGGCGTGCGCGCCGGCGTCGTGGCGGCCCTGGGCATTGTCAGCGGCTGTTTCGTGCACGTGTTCGCCGCCGCCATCGGCGTGAGCGCGCTGCTGGCCACATCGGCCACCGCGTTCACCGTGCTCAAGTGGATCGGTGCGGCCTACCTGCTCTGGATGGGCGTGCGCCTGCTGTTCTCGAAGGCGACGCCGCTGAACCTGAGCGCGGGCACGACCGAGGTGAACCTCTGGCGCGTGTACCGGCGCGGCTTCCTCACCAACGTGCTCAACCCCAAGGTCGCGCTGTTCTTCCTGGCCTTCGTACCCCAGTTCATCGCGCCCGAGGCGCCGAACAAGGCACTTGTTTTCCTGCTGCTGGGTCTGGTCTTCAACCTCAACTCGTTGCCGATCAACTTCGGTTACGCCTGGCTGGCTGCCTGGGCCGCGCGCCGCGTTGACGCCGTGCAGCGCGCCATGCACTGGATGGACCGTGCCGCCGGCCTGCTCTTCGTCGGCTTCGGCCTGCGACTGGCCATGACCGACAATCCCGCCCAATAAAGGATACGGAGACCCCATGTCGCCCACCACCGCACACAAGATCACCCCGCAGGAAGCGCTGCAGCGCACCATCGAGCACCGAGAGATCTTTCACGACGAGATGCTGCACCTCATGCGTCTCATCATGAGCGGAGAGATGTCGCCGGTCATGATGGCGGCCTTCATCACCGGCCTGCGCGTGAAGAAGGAAACCATCGGCGAGATCACCGCCGCCGCGCAGGTGATGCGCGAGTTCTCGACCAAGGTGCACGTGGCCGACAAGACGCATCTGGTCGACATCGTCGGCACCGGTGGCGACGGCTCGCACACCTTCAACATCTCCACCTGCAGCATGTTCGTGGCGGCCGCCGCCGGCGCGCGCGTGAGCAAGCACGGCGGGCGCAGCGTCTCCAGCAAGAGCGGCAGCGCCGACGTGCTGGAGAGCCTGGGCATCAACATCAACCTGGCGCCCGAGCAGATCGCGCGCTGCATCGAGCAGGTGGGCGTGGGCTTCATGTTCGCGCCCAACCACCATCCGGCCATGAAGAACGTGGCTCCGGTGCGGCGCGAACTCGGCATCAAGACCATCTTCAACATCCTGGGTCCGCTCACCAACCCGGCGTCCGCGCCCAACATCCTCATGGGCGTGTTCCATCCCGATCTGGTGGGCATCCAGGTGCGTGCGCTGCAGCGTCTGGGCGCCGAACATGCCGTGGTGGTCTACGGCCGCGACGGTATGGACGAGGTCTCGCTGGGTGCGGCCACGCTGGTCGGCGAGCTCAAGGACGGCGAGATCACGGAGTACGAAATCCACCCCGAGGATTTCGGCATGACCATGGCCAGCAGCCGCGCTCTGCGCGTGGAAACACCGGAGGCCTCGCGCCAGATGCTGATGGGCGTGCTGGAGAACCGCGACGACCCGGCGTTCAAGGCCGCCGGCGAGATCGTCTCGCTCAACGCCGGCGTGGCGCTGTACGCCGCCAACGTGGTGGACGACATGAGCGAGGGCATCGCACTGGCGCGGCGCACGCTAGCCTGTGGCGCGGCGCTGACCAAACTCGAGCAGCTCAAGGCCTTCGTGGCCTGACCCGGAACGACGACATGAGTGACATCCTCCAGAAGATCGTGGCCGTCAAGCACGAGGAAATCGCCGCCGCGCAGCGCAAGAAGCCGCTCGACGTGGTGCGCTTCGATGCCGAGAGCCGCGTGCTCACGCGCGATTTCGAAGGCGCACTGCGCGCGAAGATCGCCGCCGGCCAGGCCGCGGTGATCGCGGAAGTGAAGAAGGCCAGCCCGAGCAAGGGCGTGCTGCGGGAGGATTTCATTCCCGCCGACATCGCCCAGAGCTACGCCGAAGGTGACGGTGTCGTGAGCGCGGCCTGCCTGTCGGTGCTGACCGATCGCCAGTTTTTTCAGGGCAGCCCCGACTTCCTCAAGCAGGCGCGCGCCAGTTGCGATCTGCCGGTGCTGCGCAAGGACTTCATGGTCGATCCCTATCAGGTCTACGAGGCGCGGGCCATGGGCGCCGACGCGATCCTGCTCATTGCCGCCTGCCTGGACGACACCCGCATGGCCGAGCTCGAGGCCCTGGCGATGGGCCTGAACATGGCGGTGCTGGTGGAGGTGCACGACCGCGACGAATTGCAGCGCGCCCTGAGGCTGAGGACGCCGCTGCTGGGCATCAACAACCGCAACCTGCGAAGCTTCGAGGTGACGCTGCAGACCACGCTCGACATGCTGCCGGACGTGCCGGCGGATCGATTGCTGATCACCGAGTCCGGCATCCTCGGTCGCGAGGATGTGCAGACCATGCGCGCCGCAGGGGTTCACGCCTTCCTGGTGGGCGAGGCCTTCATGCGGGCACCCGAGCCGGGGCTGGCGCTGGCCGAGCTGTTTGCCTGAGGTGGCGATGCAGGCGGGCTTTGACTGGCAGGCGCCGCGCCTGACCTCGGCCGATCCGGCGAACTGGCCGGTCCAGTCCGGCTGGTCGGACCTGGTGTCGCGCTTCTGGGCGGCGCCGGAGGGCCGGAACCTGTGTCGATTCCTGGATGAGCGGTTGACCCAGGGCGCGGTGATCTACCCGGCCCAGCCGCTGCGTGCCCTGGAGCTCACCGCTCCCGGCGCGGTGCGCGTGGTCATCCTCGGGCAGGACCCTTACCACGGCCCGGGGCAGGCCGAGGGCCTGGCGTTTTCCGTGGCGCCAGGCGTCAGGGTGCCGCCCAGTTTGCGCAACATGTTTCAGGAACTGGAGCGCGATCTGGGCATTCCAGCGCCGGCCGATGGCTCATTGACCCGCTGGGCCCGGCAGGGTGTGTTGTTGCTGAACACCGGCCTGAGTGTGGAAGAAGGGCTGCCCGCCAGCCATGCGGGCAGGGGCTGGGAGACCTTGACCGATGCGCTGATCCGCCAGTGCAGCGAATCCGGTGGTCCCAAGGTATTCCTGCTCTGGGGCGCCCATGCCCAGAAGAAGGCGGCGCTGATCAAGGGTGTGCGCCACCTTGTGCTGTGTGCCAACCACCCCTCGCCGCTCTCGGCGCGGCGCCCCCCGGTGCCGTTCGTCGGCTGTGGCCATTTCGGGGAGGTCAACCGCTGGCTGGCCGGACAGGGCCTGCAGCCGGTGGACTGGTGATGGAGAAGGTCGCCGGGTCTGCTGCGCGACTGCCATGAAACCATGGCATAATCGCGGGCTGCGCTATGGAGGGGTGGCCGAGTGGTTAAAGGCAGCAGACTGTAAATCTGCCCGCTTACGCGTACGCTGGTTCGAATCCAGCCTCCTCCACCAGCGACCGATGTGATGTGCGTGCGAATGGGAAGTCGCGCCCTGTGTTCCGGCGCCGTGTGGTGCCGGTTTGTTCGGGCGGGAGTAGTTCAATGGTAGAACCCCAGCCTTCCAAGCTGATGACGCGGGTTCGATTCCCGTCTCCCGCTCCATGTCCCTTCGGTGTCGGTTTGAATTTCGGGGTGATCGGTGTGTCGATCACCTTGGCCCTTGTGGCTCAGTGGTAGAGCACTCCCTTGGTAAGGGAGAGGTCGCGGGTCCGATTCCCGCCAAGGGCACCAGTTGTTGGCAGATGTTTGGTTGTTTCGGCAGTTTTGATTTGGAGCTGAAAAATGGCAAAAGAGAAATTTGAGCGGACCAAGCCGCACGTGAACGTGGGCACGATCGGACACGTTGACCACGGCAAGACGACGCTGACGGCGGCGATCACGACGGTGCTGGCGTCCAAGTTCGGTGGTGCGGCCAAGGCCTACGATCAGATTGACGCGGCTCCGGAAGAGAAGGCGCGCGGCATCACGATCAACACCGCGCACGTGGAATACGAGACGGCCAACCGCCACTACGCTCACGTGGACTGCCCCGGCCACGCCGACTATGTGAAGAACATGATCACCGGCGCGGCCCAGATGGACGGCGCCATTCTGGTGTGCTCGGCCGCTGACGGCCCGATGCCCCAGACGCGCGAGCACATCCTGCTGGCGCGCCAGGTGGGCGTGCCCTACATCATCGTGTTCCTGAACAAGTGCGACATGGTCGACGACGCCGAGCTGCTCGAGCTCGTCGAGATGGAAGTGCGCGAGCTGCTGGACAAGTACGAATTCCCGGGAGATGCCACCCCCATCATCCACGGCTCGGCCAAGCTCGCCCTCGAAGGCGACAAGGGCAAGCTGGGCGAAGAGGCCATTATGAAGCTGGCCGAGGCGCTGGACACCTACATTCCCACGCCCGAGCGCGCGGTGGACGGTGCTTTCCTGATGCCGGTGGAAGACGTGTTCTCCATCTCGGGTCGTGGCACCGTGGTGACGGGCCGTATCGAGCGTGGCATCGTCAAGGTGGGCGAGGAAATCGAGATCGTGGGTATCTCCACGACGCAGAAGACCACCTGCACGGGCGTGGAGATGTTCCGCAAGCTGCTCGACCAGGGCCAGGCTGGTGACAACGTGGGCATTCTGCTGCGCGGCACCAAGCGCGAAGACGTGCAGCGCGGCCAGGTGCTGTGCAAGCCCGGCTCGATCAAGCCGCACACGCACTTCACCGGCGAGGTGTACGTGCTGAGCAAGGACGAAGGGGGCCGTCACACGCCGTTCTTCAACAACTACCGTCCGCAGTTCTACTTCCGCACGACCGACGTGACCGGCTCGATCGAGCTGCCCGAAGGCAAGGAGATGGTGATGCCGGGTGACAACGTGTCGATCACGGTCAAGCTGATTGCGCCGATCGCCATGGAAGAAGGCCTGCGCTTTGCCATCCGCGAAGGCGGCCGCACCGTCGGCGCCGGCGTCGTCGCCAAGATCATTGAATAAGGACCTTGTGGGTCAGACCACTCGCGCAGCGACGTGCTCTGACCCCAACTGAATAATTGCCCGTGGGGCATCGCCAGTAGGGGTATAGCTCAATTGGCAGAGCGTCGGTCTCCAAAACCGAAGGTTGTAGGTTCGATTCCTACTGCCCCTGCCACCCGACAGGATGCGCAAGCAAGCTGAGTCCGTTCTGTCGAGTGGTTGAAAACAAGCCCGCCGAAGTCGCGAAGACCTCTGGTGGGCTTGCGTGTCTCAAGCTTTCGGGTTTCGGGCGCGCTTTTTGATACGTATTGTCTGGATCCTCATGGCCTCTTCCGAAGTTCAAACCGTCCACACCGGCGCCGACAAGGCCAAGCTGGCGGCGGCCATCGTCCTGCTGTTGGGCGCCTTCGTGGCGTTCTACCTGCTGTCCTCGCGCGGCGCGCTGGCGCAGTGGGGAGCCTTGATCGGGGGTCTCGTGGCGGCGGTGGTCGTGTTTGCCGTGTCCGAGTCCGGCAAGCAGCTGATTGCCTTCGGTCGCGACGCCTGGCGCGAGGTGAAGAAGGTGGTGTGGCCTGCCCGCAAGGAGGCCATCCAGATGACGGCCTACGTGTTCGCCTTCGTGTTCGTGATGGCCCTGTTCCTGTGGCTGACCGACAAGACCGTCGAATGGCTGTTTTACGACCTGATCCTGGGCTGGAGAAAATAAATGACCGAGCAGAACAGTCCCGTGACCGATGGCGTGGCCGCTGAAGGCATGCGCTGGTACGTGGTCCATGCCTACTCGGGCATGGAGAAGGCGGCCGAGCGCAACATCATCGAGCGCATCAATCGCGCCGGCATGCAGGACAAATTCGGCCGCATCCTGGTCCCCACCGAAGAAGTGGTGGAGATGAAGAACGGTCAGAAGCGCACCACCGAGCGCAAGTTCTTCCCTGGCTACGTGCTGGTGGAAATGGTGATGGACGACGACACCTGGCATCTGGTCAAGCACACCAACAAGGTCACCGGCTTTGTGGGTGGCGCAAAGAACCGCCCGGCGCCCATTTCCGAGGAAGACGTTCAGAAGATCGTCAACCAGATGCAGGAAGGCACCGACAAGCCGCGCCACAAGGTGGAATTCGTCGTGGGTGAGTACGTGCGCGTCAAGGAAGGCCCGTTCACCGACTTCAATGGCACGGTCGAGGAAGTCAACTACGAGAAGAACAAGATGCGCGTGTCGGTGACCATCTTCGGCCGCGCCACGCCGGTCGAACTCGAATTCAGCCAGGTCGAGAAGACCTGAGTTTTCCGTGGTGCAGGCGGGTCGGCCCGACGCCTGCGCCATCTGATGTTTCCCGGGTCCCCAACCGCGAGGAGGTTGTCCATGTGGCAACCGTCTGCACTCGCAGGAGCAAAAAATGGCGAAAAAAATCGTCGGCTTCATCAAGCTGCAAGTGCCAGCTGGTAAGGCCAACCCCTCTCCCCCGATCGGTCCGGCGCTGGGTCAGCGCGGCTTGAACATCATGGAATTCTGCAAGGCGTTCAACGCCCAGACCCAGGGCGTCGAGCCCGGTCTGCCGCTGCCCGTGGTGATCACCGCCTTCGCGGACAAGAGCTTCACCTTCATCATCAAGACGCCGCCCGCGACGACTTTGATCAAGAAGGCCATCAAGCTCGACAAGGGCTCACCCGTGCCCAACAAGAACAAGGTCGGCAAGATCACGCGAGCCCAGCTCGAGGAAATCGCCAAGACCAAGATGAAGGACATGACCGCTGCCGATGTGGACGCCGCCGTGCGCACCATCGCCGGTTCGGCCCGCTCGATGGGCGTGATTGTGGAGGGCGTGTAAATGGCCAAGCTGACCAAAAAACAGAAGGCCTTCGAAGGCAAGGTCGACAGCAACAAGCTGTACGCCCTGACCGAGGCCATCGCGATCGTCAAGGATTGCGCCAACGCCAAGTTCGATGAATCCATCGACGTGGCCGTGCAACTGGGCGTGGATGCGAAGAAGTCCGATCAGGTGGTGCGTGGCGCCGTCGTGATGCCCAACGGCACCGGCAAGACCAAGCGCGTGGCCGTGTTCGCCCAGGGTGCCAAGGCCGAAGAAGCCAAAGCCGCTGGCGCCGACATCGTCGGTATGGATGACCTCGCAGCCGACATCAAGGCCGGCAACATGAATTTCGACGTGGTGATTGCCTCGCCGGACGCGATGCGCATCGTCGGTACTCTGGGTCAGGTGCTCGGCCCGCGTGGCCTGATGCCCAACCCCAAGGTCGGGACCGTGACGCCCGACGTGGCGCAAGCCGTGCGCAACGCCAAGGCCGGCCAGGTGCAGTTCCGCGTCGACAAGGCAGGCATCGTGCATGGCACGATCGGCCGTCGCTCATTTGATGCCGACAAGCTCCAGGGCAACCTGGTGGCGCTGCTGGACGCGCTGACCAAGGCCAAGCCGGCCACCAGCAAGGGCGTGTACCTGCGCAAAGTGGCCGTGTCGTCAACCATGGGCATTGGCGTTCGCGTCGACATGCAATCCATCTCGGCGTGATCGCCGGATAGGCGCGAAGAAGAATTCGGGTGGCCTCGGTCGCCCGGGTGTGGTGGGTCCGCCAGGCGGTTGAAGAACCGGTTGGCGGGGCCATCCAAGACCGTTGGTGTCGGGTGAATTCCTCCGGGATGCCGCCAGACTTAATTGTGAAAAGCCAACGCAGATGGCGATCCCGCTGCAGATGGAATCCGTTCCAAAACAGTTGGTCGCTGCAATGAGGCGTGCTTCAGGCCCTGACCGGCCGGGGGCACATTTAAGGAGTAGACCTTGAGTCTGAATCGCAGTGAGAAAGAAGCGGTCATTTCCGAAGTGACCAGCCTCGCCGCAAAAGCTCAAACGCTCGTGATGGCGGAATACCGTGGCATCACGGTCGCGAACATGGACAAACTGCGCGTGACAGCCCGCAGCAACGGTGTGAGCCTGAGTGTGTTGAAGAACACCCTGGCCCGCCGTGCAGTGGCTGGCAGCCCGTTTGAAGTGGCCGCTGACCAGATGACCGGCCCGCTGATCTATGGCTTCTCTGAAGACGCCGTTGCCGCCGCGAAGGTGGTGGCCGAGTTCGCGAAAACCAACGACAAGCTGGTGATTCGCGGTGGCGTGTACGGAGGCAAGGCCCTGGACGTCAATGGCGTGAAGACGCTTGCCAGCATCCCTTCCAAGGAAATCCTGCTGGCGCAGCTGTGTGGCTTGCTGAAGTCGCCCATTTCGCGCACGGCCGTTGTGCTGGGCGCTCTGGCGGCGAAAAAAGGCGAAGGCGCTGCCGCACCGGCAGCAGAGGCGGCCGCCGCCTGAGTGGCGCGGCACGTTCGTTCAACCCAATTGTTAGGAAATCAAAATGGCATTCGATAAAGACGCATTTCTGACCGCGCTGGACAGCATGACGGTCATGGAACTCAACGACCTGGTGAAAGCCATCGAAGAGAAGTTTGGCGTGAGCGCTGCGGCCATGGCCGCACCCGCAGCCGGTGGTGGTGGCGCCGCAGCCGCTGCTGCTGAAGAGAAGACCGAATTCAACGTCGTGCTGCTCGAAGCCGGCGCGAACAAGGTCTCCGTCATCAAGGCCGTGCGCGAAATCACCGGCCTGGGCCTCAAGGAAGCCAAGGACCTGGTGGACGGTGCTCCGAAGAACGTCAAGGAAGGCATTGCCAAGGCCGATGCCGACGCCGCCGTGAAGAAGCTGGTGGAAGCCGGCGCCAAGGCCGAGCTGAAGTAATTCGCTCGCCTACAGGGGCTGGAGCGCTCGACAGGGCCTCCAGCCTTTGGTGCTTTCAGAGCACACCCAAAAACCGGTGGTCTGACCGGTTTCCGATGACCTCGCGGTCCACGGAAATCTTCCATACCACGGCTTTTGAGTGTCTTCTGACCCCGACTGCAGAAGACGACTTGGTTCGGGCCTGTGTGCAACGCACGGGCCGTCCGCCAAGGTTGGTAGAGGCCAGCCACCAAGCAAGCCACCGGGTAGCCCCACCCGTTCGGCCAGACAGTCGCCAAAGAGCTCACCCGGAGATCTCATGGCCTCAGCATCGAAATACTCATACACCGAACGCAAGCGCATCCGCAAGAGTTTTGGCACCCGCGAAAACGTCCTCGCGATCCCCTACCTCCTGCAGATGCAGAAAGACGCCTATACCGCGTTCCTGCAAGCCGACAGCGCCCCCAGGAAACGCACCAACGAAGGCCTGCAGGCGGCGTTCGAAGCCGCTTTCCCGATCGTCTCCCACAACGGCTTCGTGGAGATGAAGTTCGTCGAGTACAACCTGGCCAAGCCGGCGTTCGATGTGCGCGAGTGCCAGACCCGCGGCCTGACGTTCGCGTCGGCCGTGCGCGCCCGCGTCCAGCTCATCATCTATGACCGCGAGTCCTCGACCGCGCAATCCAAGGTGATCAAGGAGGTGAAAGAGCAGGAGGTCTACATGGGCGAAGTGCCTCTGATGACCGAGAAGGGCTCTTTCATCATCAACGGCACCGAGCGCGTGATCGTGTCTCAGTTGCACCGTTCGCCGGGTGTGTTCTTCGAGCACGACAAGGGCAAGACGCACAGCTCGGGCAAGCTGCTGTTCTCGGCCCGCATCATCCCCTACCGCGGTTCCTGGCTCGACTTCGAGTTCGATCCCAAGGACGTGCTGTTCTTCCGCGTCGACCGCCGCCGCAAGATGCCGGTCACCATCCTGCTCAAGGCCATCGGCCTGACGCCGGAGACCATCCTGGCCAACTTCTTTGTCAACGACCACTTCCGCCTGATGGACAGCGGCGCGCAGATGGCCTTCGTGCCCGAGCGCCTGCGCGGCGAGGTGGCCCGTTTCGACATCACCGACAAGAGTGGCAAGGTCGTGGTGGCGAAGGACAAGCGCATCACCGTGCGCCACACCCGTGAGCTGGAGCAGTCGGGCACCACGCACATCAGCGTGCCTGAAGACTTCATGATCGGCCGTGTCGTCGCCCGCAACATCGTGGACGAGGACACCGGCGAGATCATTGCCAAGGCCAATGAAGAGCTGACCGAGGCCCTGCTGAAGAAGCTGCGCACCGCCGGTGTGCAGGACTTGCAGTGCCTCTACACCAACGAACTCGACCAGGGCGCCTACATCTCGCAAACCCTGCGCAGCGACGAAACCGCTGACGAGTTCGCCGCGCGCGTGGCCATCTACCGCATGATGCGCCCCGGCGAGCCGCCGACCGAGGACGCGGTGCAGGCCCTGTTCCACCGCCTGTTCTACAACCCGGACACGTACGACCTCTCGCGCGTGGGCCGCATGAAGTTCAATGCCCGCGTGGGTCGCGACGAGTCCACCGGCCCCATGGTGCTGTCCAACGACGACATCCTGGCCGTGGTCAAGATCCTGGTGGATCTGCGCAATGGCCGCGGCGAGGTCGATGACATCGACCACCTGGGCAACCGCCGTGTGCGCTGCGTGGGCGAACTGGCCGAGAACCAGTACCGCACCGGTCTGGCGCGCATCGAGAAGGCCGTGAAGGAGCGTCTGGGCCAGGCGGAGCAGGAGCCGCTGATGCCGCACGACCTGATCAACTCCAAGCCGATCTCCGCGGCACTCAAGGAGTTCTTCGGCGCGTCCCAGCTCTCGCAGTTCATGGACCAGACCAACCCGCTGGCGGAAATCACGCACAAGCGCCGCGTGTCGGCCCTGGGCCCGGGTGGTCTGACCCGCGAACGCGCCGGCTTCGAGGTGCGCGACGTGCACGTGACCCACTACGGTCGTGTCTGCCCGATCGAAACGCCCGAAGGCCCGAACATCGGCCTGATCAACTCGCTGGCGCTGTACGCGCGCCTGAACGAATACGGTTTCATCGAGACGCCGTACCGCCGCGTGGTCGATGGCAAGGTCACGAACCAGATCGACTACCTCTCCGCCATCGAGGAAGGCAAGTACGTCATCGCGCAGGCCAACGCCGCGCTCGACGCCGAAGGTCGCCTCAGTGGCGACCTGGTCTCCGCCCGTGAGAAGGGCGAGTCGATCCTGACCCCGGCCGACACCATCCAGTACATGGACGTGTCGCCCGCGCAGATCGTCTCTGTGGCCGCCTCACTTGTGCCCTTCCTGGAGCACGACGATGCGAACCGCGCGCTGATGGGCGCCAACATGTCGCGCCAGGCCGTGCCCGTGCTGCGTCCCGAAAAGCCCCTGGTGGGGACCGGCATCGAGCGCGTCGCCGCGATCGACTCCGGCACCGTCGTGACCGCTCGGCGCGGTGGTGTGGTCGACTACGTGGACGCGACCCGCATCGTCATCCGCGTGAACGACGCCGAGGCCGTGGCCGGTGAAGTGGGCGTGGACATCTACAACCTCATCAAGTACCAGCGCTCCAACCAGAACACCAACATCCACCAGCGACCCATCGTCAAGAAGGGCGACAAGCTGGCGGCGGGTGACGTGATCGCCGACGGCGCTTCCACCGATCTGGGCGAGATCTCGATTGGCCAGAACATGCTGATCGCCTTCATGCCCTGGAACGGCTACAACTTCGAAGACTCGATCCTGATCTCCGAACGCGTTGTGGCCGACGACCGCTACACCTCGATCCACATCGAGGAACTGGTGGTGATGGCGCGCGACACCAAGCTGGGAGCGGAAGAAATCACCCGCGACATCCCCAACCTGGCCGAGCAGCAGCTCAACCGCCTGGACGACTCCGGCATCATCTACGTGGGTGCCGAAGTCCTGCCCGGCGACGTGCTGGTGGGCAAGGTCACGCCCAAGGGCGAGACCACGCTGACGCCAGAAGAGAAGCTGTTGCGTGCCATCTTCGGCGAGAAGGCGTCCGATGTGAAGGACACCTCGCTGCGGGTGGACCAGGGCTCGCAGGGCACCGTGATCGACGTGCAGGTCTTCACGCGTGAAGGCATCACGCGCGACAAGCGCGCCCAGCAGATCATCGACGACGAACTCAAGCGCTTCCGCCTGGACCTCAACGACCAGCTGCGCATCGTCGAGGCCGACGCCTTCGACCGCATCGAGAAGCTGCTGATCGGCAAGACCGCCAACGGTGGTCCGAAGAAGCTGTCCAAAGGCACGACCATCGACAAGGCCTACCTGGACGATGTCGAGAAGTACCACTGGTTCGACATCCGCCCGGCGGACGACACCGTGGCTGCGCAACTCGAGTCGATCAAGAACTCGATGGAGCAGACGCGTCACAGCTTCGACCTCGCGTTCGAAGAGAAGCGCAAGAAGCTCACGCAGGGCGACGAGCTGCCTGCCGGCGTGCTCAAGATGGTCAAGGTCTACCTGGCCGTCAAGCGCCGCCTGCAGCCCGGTGACAAGATGGCCGGCCGCCACGGCAACAAGGGCGTGGTCTCCAAGATCGTGCCCGTGGAAGACATGCCGCACATGGCCGACGGCACCCCCGCCGACATCGTGCTCAACCCGCTGGGCGTGCCTTCGCGCATGAACGTGGGCCAGGTGCTGGAAGTGCATCTGGGCTGGGCCGCCAAGGGCCTGGGCCAGCGCATCGGCGACATGCTGCAGGCCGAGGCCAAGGTGGCCGAGTTGCGCAAGTTCCTCGAGAGCATCTACAACCAGGCCGGCAAGAAGGAAACCCTGGGCGCGCTGAGCGACGCCGAGGTGATCGAGATGGCCGAGAACCTGCAGACCGGCGTGCCGTTCGCCACCCCGGTGTTCGATGGCGCCTCGGAAGACGAGATCCGTGCCATGCTCAAGCTGGCCTACCCGGACGACATTGCGCAGGTCAAGGGCCTCACCGAGACCCGCACCCAGGCGCAGCTGTACGACGGACGCACGGGCGACGCCTTCGAGCGCAAGACCACAGTGGGCTACATGCACTTCCTGAAGCTGCACCACCTGGTCGACGACAAGATGCACGCCCGCTCCACCGGCCCGTACTCGCTCGTCACCCAGCAGCCGCTGGGCGGCAAGGCGCAGTTCGGTGGCCAGCGCTTCGGCGAGATGGAAGTGTGGGCACTGGAGGCCTACGGCGCTTCGTACATCCTGCAGGAGATGCTCACTGTCAAGTCCGACGACGTGCAGGGCCGCACCAAGGTGTACGAGTCCATCGTCAAGGGCGAGCACACCATCGATGCCGGCATGCCCGAGTCGTTCAACGTGCTGGTCAAGGAGATCCGTTCGCTCGGTATCGACATCGAACTGGAACGCTCCTAATTCGCCGCCAAGACAAGGATTGAACCCATGAAATCACTACTCGACCTGTTCAAGCAGTTCACGCCCGACGAGCATTTCGATGCCATCCGCATCGGCCTGGCTTCGCCGGAAAAAATCCGTTCGTGGTCTTTCGGCGAAGTCAAGAAGCCCGAGACCATCAACTACCGCACCTTCAAGCCCGAGCGCGACGGTCTGTTCTGCGCCAAGATCTTCGGCCCCATCAAGGACTACGAATGCCTGTGCGGCAAGTACAAGCGCCTCAAGCACCGCGGCGTGATCTGCGAGAAGTGCGGCGTTGAAGTCACGCAGACGAAGGTGCGTCGCGAGCGCATGGGTCACATCGACCTGGCCGCGCCTTGCGCGCACATCTGGTTCCTGAAGTCGCTGCCTTCGCGTCTGGGCCTGATCCTGGACATGACGCTGCGCGACATCGAGCGCGTGCTGTACTTCGAAGCCTATGTGATCGTCGACCCGGGCATGACCCCGCTGAAGAAATTCGCGATCATGAGCGAGGACGACTACGACGCCAAACGCAAGGAATTCGGTGACGAATTCATCGCCAAGATGGGCGCCGAGGGCATCAAGGAACTGCTGCAGGCCATCGACCTCGATATCGAGATCGAAAAGCTGCGCAACGACCTGACCGGCTCCGAGCTCAAGATCAAGAAGAACGCCAAGCGCCTCAAGGTGCTGGAAGCCTTCAAGAAGTCGGGCATCAAGCCCGAGTGGATGGTGCTCGACGTGCTGCCCGTGCTGCCGCCGGACCTGCGTCCGCTCGTTCCCCTGGACGGCGGCCGCTTCGCGACCTCCGACCTGAACGACCTGTACCGCCGCGTCATCAACCGCAACAGCCGCCTGCGCCGCCTGCTCGAGCTCAAGGCGCCCGAGATCATTGCGCGCAACGAGAAGCGCATGCTCCAGGAGGCCGTCGACAGCCTGCTCGACAACGGCCGCCGTGGCAAGGCCATGACGGGTGCGAACAAGCGTGCGCTCAAGTCCCTGGCCGACATGATCAAGGGCAAGAGCGGCCGCTTCCGCCAGAACCTGCTGGGCAAGCGCGTCGACTACTCGGGCCGTTCGGTCATCGTGGTCGGCCCCACGCTCAAGCTGCACCAGTGCGGTCTGCCCAAACTGATGGCGCTGGAGCTGTTCAAGCCGTTCATCTTCTCGCGCCTGGAAGCCATGGGCATCGCAACGACGATCAAGGCTGCCAAGAAGGAAGTGGAAGCCGGCACGCCGGTGGTTTGGGACATCCTGGAAGAGGTGATCAAGGAACACCCGGTGATGCTCAACCGCGCACCGACGCTGCACCGCCTGGGCATCCAGGCGTTCGAGCCGATCCTGATCGAAGGCAAGGCGATCCAGCTGCACCCGCTCGTTTGCGCGGCTTTCAACGCCGACTTCGACGGCGACCAGATGGCCGTTCACGTCCCGCTGTCGGTGGAGGCGCAACTGGAGGCGCGCACCCTGATGCTGGCCTCGAACAACATCCTGTTCCCCGCCAACGGTGAACCCTCCATCGTGCCCTCGCAGGACGTGGTGCTGGGCCTGTACTACGCCACGCGCGAGAAGATCAACGCCACGGGCGAAGGCATGATGTTCGCTGATCTGTCCGAGCTGCAGCGCGCTCTGGACAACGGCGTGGTCGAGATCACCGCCAGGATCAGCGTGCGCCTGACCCAGCACCTGCTGGACAAGGCGAGCGGCGAATTCGTGGCCTCCACCACGCTGGTGGACACCACGGTTGGCCGGGCGCTGCTGTCGGAAATCCTGCCCAAGGGTCTGCCGTTCGACGTGCTGAACAAGGCACTCAAGAAGAAGGAAATCTCGCGCCTGATCAACGCCTCGTTCCGCAAGTGCGGCCTGAAGGAAACCGTGGTCTTCGCCGACAAGCTGCTGCAGAACGGCTTTCGCCTGGCCACGCGCGCGGGCATCTCGATCGCTGTCGACGACATGCTGGTGCCGAAGGAGAAGCCCACCATCATCGACCGCGCCGAGAACGAGGTGAAGGAAATCGCCCAGCAGTACGCCTCCGGTCTGGTGACCGCGGGCGAGCGCTACAACAAGGTGGTCGACATCTGGGGCAAGGCAGGCGACGAGATCTCCAAGGTCATGATGGCCCAGCTGGCCAAGCAGAAGACCACCGATCGCAACGGCAAGGAAGTGGACCAGGAGTCGTTCAACTCCATCTACATGATGGCCGACTCGGGTGCGCGCGGTTCCGCTGCGCAGATCCGCCAGCTCGCCGGCATGCGCGGCCTGATGGCCAAGCCCGACGGCTCCATCATCGAGACCCCCATCACGGCGAACTTCCGTGAAGGCCTCAACGTGCTGCAGTACTTCATCTCCACGCACGGTGCGCGCAAGGGTCTGGCCGATACGGCGCTGAAGACGGCGAACTCGGGTTACCTCACGCGCCGCCTGGTGGACGTGACGCAGGATCTGGTGGTCAACCAGCAGGATTGCGGCACCACCAACGGCACGCTGATGCGCGCCATCGTCGAAGGTGGTGAAGTCATCGAGTCGCTGCGTGACCGCATCCTGGGCCGCACCACGGCCGAGGAAGTGATCCACCCGGAAACCCGCGCGGTGCTGGTGCCCGCCGGCGAGATGCTCGACGAGGACCTGCTCGACGTGCTCGAGACCGCGGCGGTGGACGAGGTGAAGGTGCGTACCGCGCTGACCTGCGAAACCCGCTTCGGCATCTGCGCCAAGTGCTATGGCCGTGACCTCGGCCGCGGTGGCCTGGTGAACATCGGCGAAGCCGTGGGTGTGATCGCCGCTCAGTCGATCGGCGAACCCGGCACGCAGCTGACCATGCGCACCTTCCACATCGGTGGTGCGGCATCGCGCGCGGCGGTGGCTTCCAGCGTGGAAGCGAAGTCCAGCGGCGTGATCGGCTTCAACGCCACCATGCGCTACGTGACCAACACCAAGGGCGAGCTGGTGGTGATCGCGCGCTCCGGCGAGATCGTGATTCATGACGAACACGGCCGCGAGCGCGAGCGCCACAAGGTTCCCTACGGCGCCATTCTGGCGGTCAAGGCCGATCAACAGATCAAGGCGGGTGCAATCCTGGCGAACTGGGATCCGCTGACCCGACCCATCATCACGGAATTCGCCGGTCAGGTGAAGTTCGAGAACGTGGAAGAGGGCTTGACGGTGGCCAAGCAGGTCAACGACGTGACCGGTCTTTCGTCGCTGGTGGTGATCGATCCCAAGCACCGCGGCTCGGCCAAGGTGGTGCGCCCGCTGGTGAAGTTGCTGGATGCGTCCGGCAACGAAGTGAAGATTCCGGGCACCGACCACTCGGTAACCGTGGGCTTCCAGATCGGCGCGCTGCTGGAAGTGCGCGACGGTCAGGACGTGGGTCCAGGCCATGTGCTGGCACGCATCCCTGTCGAAGGCCAGAAGACCCGCGACATCACCGGGGGTCTGCCACGCGTGGCCGAGTTGTTCGAGGCCCGCAGCCCGAAGGACAAGGGCATGCTGGCCGAGATGACCGGAACCGTGTCGTTCGGCAAGGAGACCAAGGGCAAGGTTCGCCTGCAGATCACCGATCCGGAAGGCAAGGTCTGGGACGACCTCATCCCCAAGGAGAAGAACATCCTGGTGCACGAAGGCCAGGTGGTCAACAAGGGCGAGAGCGTGGTGGACGGTCCGGCCGATCCGCAGGACATCCTGCGCCTGCTGGGCATGGAAGAGCTGGCGCGCTACATCGTCGACGAGGTGCAGGACGTCTACCGCCTGCAGGGCGTGAAGATCAACGACAAGCACATCGAGGTGATCGTGCGCCAGATGCTGCGCCGCGTGGTCGTCGACAGCGTGGGCGATTCGAGCTACATCGCCGGTGAGCAGGTCGAGCGTTCCGAGATCCTCAACACCAACGACGCGCTGCGTGCCGAAGGCAAGCTGCCGGCGGTGTTCAGCAACATCCTGCTGGGTATCACCAAGGCTTCGCTGTCCACCGACTCGTTCATCTCGGCGGCCTCCTTCCAGGAGACCACCCGGGTGCTGACCGAGGCGGCCATCATGGGCAAGCGCGACGAACTGCGTGGCCTGAAGGAGAACGTGATCGTGGGTCGCCTGATCCCGGCCGGGACTGGCATGGCCTATCACGAGGCGCGCAAGGTCAAGGAGAAGATGGACGACGAAGAGCGTCGCGCCATTGCCGAGGCCGACGCGATCTCGCTGGCCGCCGACCAGGCGGACGCATCGAGCAGCGCGAACGAAGCGACGGAGTAAGAGTCCACTGCCTGCGGCGCCGCGCGCCGCTGACCCATACAAAGCCCCCGGTCATCCGACCAGGGGCTTTTTTCATTGGACCCTGCGTCACGTCAACGGTGGTGCGCAGGGTATATTGGTCGCGCCTGCCGGGAGAGCCGGTGTTGTACAGAAGGAGTTGCAAACATGTCCGTCTCGTTGTGGGTGGTGCTGGTGCTGGGTCTGATGGTGTTCTTCTGGGCGGTGGGCGCCTACAACCGGCTGGTGCGCCTGAAGAACGCGATCGCCAACGCCTTTGGCCAGATCGACGTGCAGCTCAAACGCCGTTACGACCTGATTCCCAACCTGGTGGAGGTGGCGCGCCGCTACCTCGCGCACGAAGCGCAAACGCTTGAAGCCGTGATCGCCGCGCGCAACCAGGCCCGTACGGCTGAGCAGACGGCCGCCGGGAACCCACTCAACGCAGGTGCGCTCGGTGCGCTCGCCGGGGCCGAGCAACTGCTGGGCGGGGCCCTGGGCAAGCTGTTCGCGGTGGTCGAGGACTACCCCGAACTCAAGGCCGACCAGAACATGCGCGAACTCAGCGAAGAGCTGACCAGCACCGAGAACCGTGTCGGGTTCGCTCGCCAGGCCTATAACGACCATGTGCTGGAGTACAACGATGCCGCAGCCCAGTTCCCCGCGCTGATCATCGCGCGCCTGTTCGGCTTCCAGCCCCAGGCCATGCTGGAATCGACCGTCAGCGAAGCCGAGCGCGAGACCCTGCGCATCACGCTGTGACATGCGTTTCTTCGAATTCCAGCGCGATGCCCGGGGCGAGACCCGGCGCCTGCTGCTTGCCTTCGGTCTCACCGTGGTCCTGCTGCTGGTCGCGGTCAATGCCGCGCTGGCGCTGGCCTGGGGGCTCACCTGGGGTTTCTGGATGCCTGGGGAGCTCGGTTTTCCGCGCCACTTCTTCGCCGTCAACACCGGCGTAACGCTGCTCTTCGTGCTCGGTGGCTGGTGGGTGGAGACCTCGCGCCTGGCCGATGGCGGAGGTCCGCGGCTGGCCGAGCAGATGGGCGCGCGGGCGGCGCGACCTTCCGGTGATTTCGACGAGCAGCGCTTCTGCAACATCGTCGAGGAGATGGCCATCTCCTCGGGCATGAAGCGCCCGCAGCCCATGGTGCTTGCGCGCGACCAGGGCATCAACGCCTTCGCCGCCGGCTGGGACGAGGACGACGCCGTGGTCGCCGTGACGCAGGGCGCGCTGATGCATCTCACCCGCGAGGAACTGCAGGGACTGGTGGCGCACGAATTCAGCCACATCGGCGAAGGCGACACGCGGCTGAACATGCGCCTGGTCGGCATGGTGTTCGGGCTGGAGATGCTGTTCCGCATGGGCCAGGACCTGTTCCAGCCAGACACCCGCGACCGCCGCACCGCGGCGGCCTTGATCGGCCTGGCCGTCATGGCCGCGGGCTGGCTGGGCTGGCTCGCGGGCCATGCGCTGCAGGCGGCGGTCTCGCGCCAGCGCGAATACCTGGCCGACGCGCGCGCCGTGCAGTGGACGCGCAGCCGCGACGGTCTGGGCGGCGTGCTGCGCAAGGTGCTGAACCAGCGCCGCGAAGGCGTGGTGGCACAGCGCGCGGGCTCTTCGGTGCAGCACATGCTGCTGGTGGCCAACCAGGGCACCGGGAGCCAGACGGAACACTGGCTCGACTCGCATCCGCCGCTGGCGCTGCGCATCCGCCGCATCTATGGCCGCGACATGGGGCCGCTGCCCCTGCTGCGCGAGGAGCCCGAATCCGCCGCGACCACGGCAACCCCTGTGGCAGCGACGACGACCGGCGACAACGCAGCGGGCTGGACCCTAAGCTGAACGCGCCGGCTGGCGTATGTGACACTCGCCGTCTCTGCCGCTGATCGACCCTTGTCCCGGAAGCTTCCGCCTTGACCGCCCAGGCTCCCTCTTCGCCCTCTTCGAATACCCCGCCACCCGTGCCCCATGGCCCGACCCTGGCGACCCAGTTGCGCCATACCGCGGCCTGCGTCCAGGCGGTTGTGGAGGGCCGATCGCTCAGCGAGGTGCTGCCCGCGCTGCCACCCGCGCTGCGCCCCGGTGTGCAGGCCCTGAGCTTCCATGTGCTGCGCCACCTGGGCACGGCACGCGCGCTTGTGGCCCTGCTGGCGCAGCGCAAGCCGGCGCCCGCGGTGCAGGCCCTGCTGTGCAGCGCGGTCGCCTTGTTGCTGGACGAGGCCGAAGGGCAGGGGGCTCCGCGCTACGCGCCCCACACGGTGGTCAACCAGGCGGTGGAAGCCGCCCGGCAGGCGCGGCCTACCGAACGCCAGGCTTCCTTCGTCAACGCCTGCCTGCGTCGCTTCCTGCGCGAACGCGCCGACCTGCTGGCCGAGATCGGGAACGACCTGGTTGCACGCTGGAACCACCCCTTGTGGTGGATCCAGCGCCTGCAGCACGACCACCCCGGGCACTGGCAGGCCATCCTGGTCGCCTGCAATCAACCAGGACCGATGGCGCTGCGCGTGAACCGCCGCCGCACCGATCGCGCCACGTACCAACAGGCCCTGCAGGCGATCGGCCTGGCGTCGCATCCAGCGGGCAGTGACGGCCTCGTGCTGGAGGCGCCGCAGCCGGTCGAGCGCCTGCCCGGTTTCGCCGAAGGCCATTGTTCGGTGCAGGACACGGCAGCGCAGGTGGCGGCCGACCTGCTGCTCGGCGGGCGTGCCTGGGCGCCGACCGACCGCGTGCTCGACGCTTGCGCTGCCCCCGGTGGCAAGACTGCCCACCTGCTCGAACGCGCCGAGCTGAACCTGCTCGCGATCGACGTCGACCCGCGCCGCTGCGAGCGCATCGAAGACACGTTGCGGCGCCTGCGCCTGCGCGCCGAGGTGCGCTGTGCCGACGCTGCGCAGCCAGCCGCCTGGTGGGATGGCCAGCCCTTCAACGCCATCCTTCTCGACGCGCCTTGCACCGCCTCGGGCATCGTGCGGCGCCATCCGGACGTTCGCTGGCTGCGCCGCGCCAGCGACGTTGACGCGCTCGTGGCTACGCAGCGCGCGCTGCTCGAAGCCCTCTGGCCCCTGCTCAAACCCGGGGGCCGGCTGGTCTACGCCACCTGCTCGGTGTTCCGTGCCGAGGGGGCAGAGCAGGTGCAGGCGTTCCTTGTGCACCACACTGATGCACGCCAAGGGCCCTCGCCCGGTCATTTGCTGCCGGGTGCGGCGGCCCCGTCCGGGGAGTTCAACGACAATCATCCGGGTGGACACGACGGATTCTTTTACGCCTGCCTCGACAAGGCCCCGCCTTGAGCCAGGCCACGCCATGAGGGGCTGGCCCCGTTTTTTCCTGGGTCTGGTGCTGTCGCTGCTCGCGCTCTGGCCGGCGCATGCCCAGGCTCCCCAGGTGGAGCAACTGGTCCTGCAGCGCACGCCCGAAGCCCTGCTCCTCTCTGCCCGCATGGCACTTCAACCCTCGCCAGTGGTGGAAGACGCCCTGTACAAGGCCGTTCCGCTCTATTTCGTGTGGCATGCCGACGTGTACCGCCAGCGTTGGTACTGGATCGACAAGCGCGTGGCCAGCGCCACACGCACCCTGCGCCTGGCCTACCAGCCGCTCACGCGGCGCTGGCGGGTGAGCCTGTCCAACGAAGCCGCAGCCACCTCGGGCGGCGCCAGCCTGCAGTACGCCCTGCACCAGAACTTCGACTCTCTCAACGAGGCCCTGGCCGGTGTCGGGCGGGTGGTGCGCTGGCGGCTGGCCGACGGCGCGCAACTGGACCCCGAGGCCAAGCACGAGGTGGAGTTTTCGTTCCGGCTCGATCTCTCCCTGCTGCCGCGGCCGTTCCAGATCGGCATGGGCGACCAGCCCGAGTGGACGGTCGAGCTGCGGCAGGCGCTGCCGGTGCCCGGCCAGGCCGAGCCCGACCGCAGCCCGGACGTCGGCGCGGCCGTTCAGGCCGTCGAGCTCACGGGCGAAGCCACCGTGAGCGAGCCCGCGCGCTGAACGATCATGGCCAGCGCGCACGGCCCCCTCGGCCCGGATCCCACGCTCAAACCGGTGCACACCACGCCGCCACGGACCAAGCCCGCGGCCGTGCGCTGGGCCGTTGGCGCCGGACTGGTGTTCATGACCGGCCTGGGCATGGTGCTGCTGTTCCTGCTGACGCTGGCGACGAACAACCGCGCGTTCTACGAGCAGAACTTCCCCTGGCTGGTCGGCATCAACGTGACCGTCGCGGCTTTCCTGCTGCTGGTCATCCTGTGGCTGGCGCTGCGACTGGCCTTGCGCCTCAAGCGCGGCAAATTCGGCAGCCGGCTGCTGATCAAGCTCGCCGCCATCATCGGCCTGGTGGGCATCCTTCCGGGCCTGCTGATCTACACCGTGTCGTACCAGTTCGTCTCTCGTTCGATCGAGAGCTGGTTCGACGTGCGTGTGGAGTCCGCGCTGGTCGCTGGACTCAACCTCGGGCGAACCACACTCGACATCCTGACCGCCGACCTCAGCGCCAAGACCCGCGTGGCCGCAGACGGTCTCTCGCGCGTGCCCAACGCCTCAGCCGTGCTGGCGCTGGAACGCCTGCGCGAGCAACTCGGCGTGACCGATCTCGTGCTCTGGAGCGCCAACGGCCAGGCCCTGGGCAGCGCGGGCCTGTCCCGCTTCGACATCAACCCCGAGCGCCCCACCGCCACCCAGTTGCGCAGCACGCGCAGCTCGCGCGTGCTGGCACAGATCGAAGGGCTGGAGGAAAGCGGAGGCGACGAGCTCGAGGCCCTGGTGGCGGCCACCCAGGCGCGCATCAAGGTGCTGGCCGTGGTCACGCCGCCGAGCTTCGGGTTCAACGCCGAGCCGCGCTACCTGCAGGTCATCATGCCCCTGCCGGGTGCGCTCGTCACCGACGCGCTGGCCGTGCAGGTGGCCAACCGCGAATACCAGGAGCGTGCGCTCACCCGTGAGGGCCTGCGCCGCATGTACATCGGCACGCTCACGCTGGCGCTGTTCCTCGCCGTGTTTGGCGCGGTGTTGCTGGCGGTACTGCTGGGCAACCAGCTGGTGCGTCCCCTGCTGGTGCTGGCCGAGGGCATGCGCGAGGTGGCTGCGGGGAACCTCGCACCCAAGACCGCGCTGGCCTCGCGCGACGAACTCGCCAGCCTCACGCGCACTTTCGCGCACATGACGCAGGACCTGTCGGATGCCCGCGCCGCCGTCCAGAAGAGCATGGAGCAGGTGGATGCCGCGCGCGATAACCTGCAGACCATCCTGGACAACCTCACCGCCGGCGTGGTGGTGCTCGACGAGCAGGGCTGCGTGCACAGCGTCAACCCCGGCGCGGCGCGCATCCTGCACACGCCGCTGGCGCTGCACCTGGGCCAGCCGCTGGCACAGGTGCCGGGGCTGGAGACCTTTGCCTCCGGCGTGCTGCAGCAGTTCGAACGTTTCCTCTCCGAGCAGACGCCGCACGAGGGCGGCTACTGGCAACAGTCGTTCGAGCTGGGCGCCAACGGCAACACACCCTTCGAGGAGGGCATCACCCTGATCGCACGTGGCGCGCTGCTGCCCAACAACGAGCGCCTGCTGGTGTTCGACGACGTGTCCGAGATGGTCTCGGCCCAGCGCGCCAAGGCCTGGGGCGAGGTGGCGCGCCGCCTCGCGCACGAGATCAAGAACCCTCTCACACCGATCCAGCTCTCGGCCGAGCGCCTGGCCATGAAGCTCGAAGGCAAGGTGCAGGCGCCCGAGCAGGCCATCCTCAACAAATCGGTGCGCACCATCGTCGACCAGGTCGATGCGATGAAGCGCCTGGTCAATGAGTTTCGCGACTACGCGCGCCTGCCGGCGGCGCAGCTCGTGCCCACCGATCTCAACGCACTGGTGCGCGACATCGTCGGCCTGTACGACCACGCGGCCGTGCCGGTGCGCCTGGAACTCGCCGACGACCTGCCCCCGGCAAAGGCCGATCCGCAGCAGGTGCGCCAGACCCTGCACAACCTCGTGCAGAACGCGCAGGACGCCATGGCCGGCGTGCCCGAGGCCCAGGTGGTGCTGCGCACGCGGCGCTCGGACTCCGGCCAGTGGGTGCGCCTGTCCGTGCTCGACCAGGGCCCCGGCTTCGCCGAGCACATCCTCAAGCGCGCCTTCGAACCCTACGTCACCACCAAGGTCAAGGGCACCGGCCTGGGACTGGCGGTGGTCAAGAAAATCATGGACGAACACGGCGGCCGCGTCGATCTGAGCAACCGCGTGACCGAAGGCAGGGTCATCGGTGCCCAAGTGTCGTTATCATTCGCAGTTGCAAATTGACAACACGCTCCGAGGGAAGCACTCCGCGCCATGGCAACTATTCTGGTCGTAGACGATGAACTGGGTATCCGGGATCTGCTCTCCGAGATCCTGAACGACGAGGGTCACACGGTCGAACTGGCCGAAAACGCCGCGCAGGCCCGCGCCGTGCGCGCCCAGTTGCGCCCGGACCTTGTGTTGCTCGACATCTGGATGCCCGACACCGATGGCGTGACGCTGCTCAAGGAGTGGTCCAGCAACGGCCTGCTGTCCATGCCCGTGATCATGATGAGTGGCCACGCCACGATCGACACAGCGGTTGAAGCCACGCGCATCGGTGCCACGGCCTTCCTGGAAAAGCCCATCACCATGGCCAAGCTGCTCAAGGCGGTGGACCAGGGCCTCAACAAGGCTCCCGCCAAACCCAACCACGCGGCCCCCGCCATGGCCCTGCGCATGGGAGGCACCGTGCTGTCGGCGGAGTTCACCGTGGAGAACGCGATGACCGGCGGCGCGCTGCCCGAGCCGGTGATGGACCTCGGCCCGCAGTGTCTTCAATCGTTCAACCTGGACGGCCCGCTGCGCGAAGCGCGCGACGAATTCGAGAAGGCCTACTTCGAATACCACCTGGCACGGGAGTCCGGCTCCATGACCCGTGTGGCCGAAAAAACCGGCCTCGAACGCACCCACCTCTACCGCAAGCTCAAGCAGCTCGGCGTGGACCTCGCGCGCAGCAAACGCAACGCGCTCTAAGCCCTTTCGCCGGGGAAACGGGCCGCTGGAAGCTGCTACAATCTCGCTTCTTCCAAAGGCCCGGTAGCTCAGTTGGTAGAGCAGCGGATTGAAAATCCGCGTGTCGGTGGTTCGATTCCGCCCCAGGCCACCAGAACATCGTTTCTCCCTCGTCGGCAGAGGGAAAACACCCCCCAAAAAGCGGCCTCCACAACAGGCCGCTTTTTTGTTTTTCGGCGTACCGAAACGCGGGTTTTCTGGCGCAGTTGCCGTCGCTTCCTGGCGAGGCTGCACGCATGGTGCCGCAGGGCGCATGGCTGCGGACCTTGCGGCTGGGAAGCCGTTCGCGCAAACCCCGAAAGCAGCTCACTGCACCCGCAGCACCGCCAGGACAGCCTGTCTCCGGCACCCGGGATTACCCGATCGGAGATCAAAAACATTATGCTCATAATGTAATCAAGGAAAGCAACCATGACCCGAACCCTTCACCAGCTTCGCAGTGAACAGACGCGCGAGCGCCTGCTCGATGCAGCGCTTGTTGTCATGCAGACCAAAGGCCACGGGCAGGTATCGGTGCATGAAGTGGCCCGCGTGGCCGGCATGACCGCTGGCGCGGTTCAGCACCATTTCGATTCCAAGGCGGCGTTGATGCTGGAGACGATCACCCGCCTGATTGCCCAGCTTGAGGATTCGGCCGATTTCTGGCCCCCCGCGCATTGGGTGCTCAAGCGCCGTGCGGATCATTTTGTCCAGCAGGCCTGGGCCCGGCTTTATGGTCAACCGCGTTTCAGCGTAGCCTGGTCGGCCTATCTGGCCGCGCGGGAAGACGCGCAGATGGTGGCGCACATCGTGGAGCGCCGCAGCCATCTCAATGCCCGCATGCAGATCCGCATGACCGAGTGCTTCCCGGAGATGTGCCATGGGCCGCGGGCGGCGGCGCGGGTGCAGTTCGTACTGTCTGCCCTGCGGGGCATGGGCCTGCTGGCCCCGTTTGCGCCCGACGCCGCCATTCCCTCGCAGTTGCGCGTGCTGTCGGATTACCTCCAATCGTTCAACTCCCAGGAGCGCTGATATGAAAAAGTCCCTGCTGACCTTGCTGCTGTGCAGCTTCGCCTGCCTGTCCCACGCAGCCTTTCCCGAGAGGGCCATCACCTTGATCGTGCCCTACCCGGCAGGCGGGGCCACCGACACGCTGGCGCGCAAGATCGCCGGACCGCTCGGCCAGAGACTGGGGCAGACTGTCATCGTGGAAAACAGGGCCGGTGCGGGCACGGCCATTGGCGCGGCGGCCATTGCGCGCTCGCCTGCCGACGGCTACACGCTGCTGATTTCCTCGAACACCACGTTCACGGTCAATGCCGCTCTCAAGAACAACCTGCCGTACGACCCGCAGACAGACTTCGAGTCCATTGGCCTGATCGGAACTTCGCCGCTGGTGTTGCTGGCGAATCCCAAGGTGGAGGCCAACACCGTCAAGGAGCTGCAGGCCCTGGCCAAGCGCACGCCGACAGGTCTGAACTTCGGCTCCTTCGGCGTGGGCACCAGCGCGCACCTGGCCGGCGAGATGTTCAAGGTCATGACAGGAACGAACCTGGTGCATGTGGCCTACAAGGGCAGTGCGCCCGCCATGAACGACCTGATCGGTGGCCAGATTCCCCTGAGCTTCGACACCACCGTGGCAGCCATGCCGCAGATGGCCGCGGGCAAGGTCAAGGCGATCGCCGTGACCTCGGGCCAACGCACTCCCCAGATGCCCCAGGTGCCCACGGTGGCGGAGGCCGGGTACCCCGACTATGAAATGGTGCCCTGGATCGCGCTGGTTGCGCGGCGTGGCATGGCGCCAGAGGTCAGTGCCCGCCTGACCAAAGCCCTGCGCGACTGCATCAACGACCCCGTCGTCAAGGCCGACCTGCAGAAAACCGGCCTGGATGTGAACTACCAGCCGGGCAAGGTGTACGACCAGCGCGTCGCGCAGGAGTTGCCCCTGCTGCGTGCCTACGTGCACCGCGCCAACATCCCGGTGCAGTGAGCGCGATGTCGCTGGTCGAACTCGGTGCGGTGGAGATGCGCCGCCGCATTGGCACCGGTGAACTCTCGCCGGTCGAAATCCTGCGGGCCTGCGTGGAACAGATCGAACGCCACAACCCGGCGGTCAACGCGGTCTGCGCCACCGACTTCGAGCGCGCGATGGTGGCGGCCCGGGAGGCCGAAGCCCGGGTGCGGCGCAGCGAATCGTTGCCGTTGCTGCACGGGCTGCCGCTAGGTGTGAAAGACCTGCAGGCCACGGCGGGACTGCTGACCACCAGCGGCAACGTCCGCCTGCGTGGGCATGTGCCCAGTGCAGATGTCTCGCTGGTGGCGCGCCTGCGGCAGGCCGGCGCCATCGTGACCGCCAAGACCAACACACCCGACATGGGCGCCGGGGCCAATACCCGCAACCCGGTCTGGGGTGCCACCGGCAATCCGTTCGATCCCTCGCTCAACGCAGGCGGTTCGTCGGGCGGCTCTGCTGCAGCGCTGGCCTGCGACATGCTGCCCTTGTGCACCGGTTCGGACACGGGCGGCTCCCTGCGCATACCGGCAGCCCTGTGTGGCGTGGTGGGTTTGCGGCCCTCGCCCGGGCTCGTGGCCAATGACATGCGGCCGCTGGGCTGGTCGGTGATTTCCGTGCTCGGCCCCATGGGGCGCGACGTGGCCGATACCGCCTTCATGATGCAGGCCTGCGCGGGGCCGCACCCGATGGACCCGTTGAGCATGGGCGTGCGGCACGACACGTACTGGCCACTCCAGCCGGTGGATCTGCGCCCGCTGCGGGTGGCTTATACCGAAGACTTCGGCACCTGCGCTGTCGATCCGATGATTCGCCAGACTTTCCGCGACAGGGTGCAGGCGCTCGCGCGCGAGGTGGCCGTGTGCGAGCCGCTGGACTGGGCTCTGAAGGGTGGCCACCGCTGCTTCGACGTCCTGCGCGCGGAGAGCTTCGTGGCCGCGTTCGACGACATCCACCGGACCCAGCCCGAGACGCTGGGTCCGAACGTGCGGGCCAACGTGGAAATGGCCGCGAACATCCGTCTGGCCGACCGGGCCTGGGCGCACCTGGAGCAGACGCGCATCTCGCGGCAGTTCCAGCGCATGTTCGAGCGCTACGACCTGATCATCGCGCCGGTCACACCGGTGTCGCCCTTTCCGTGGACGCAGTTGTACGCCGACGTCATCGACGGCCAGCCGCAGCGCAACTACTACGAGTGGCTGAGCCTGACCTACCTCGTGACGCTGGCCACCAACCCGGCGCTGGCGCTGCCTTGCGGGCGGGATGCGGCGGGCATGCCCTTCGGCCTGCAGCTCATCGGCCCGCTGCATGGCGATGCCCGGTTGTTGTCCATGGCCGGCGCGATCGAGCAATGGAGTTCGACCCAACCGGGCATGGGGCGCCCGCGGCCTGACCTGGCTGGCATCTGGCCGCCGCACCCCGGCTTGCGCAGCATCGTGACCCACCCCCCCGTGTTGCAGCCCGGTGCCGGTGCCGTTGATGGAGTGGCCAACGCAGTCTGAGGGCCGCGGCAGGCGCGGCGCGCGTGGCCTTACACTTCCCTGGTCCACCGATCCCCCCAGCGGGATCACCCGACATTTCGCACAGGGGCCCATCCACCGCGATGGGCCTTTGCTTTTCCGGGCCGCGCACGCTGGCCGCCGGGCCAGTGCCCGGTTCTCTTCTTCGGGATTCCACATGAACACCAACCACCCCACGCCCGGGCGCGACGAGCTGCTCGCCCGTTTCCTGCCGGGGCTCAGTACCCGCACGATGCGCCAGGTGGCCGAGGAAGCGCGCCTGGACGGTGAGAGCCTGAACGATCTGGTGGCGCGGTACGAGATCGACTTTGCGTGGCATGTGCTGGCGGCCGATCGCACGCGCGACGCCGTACTGACCGTGATGGAGCTCCGGCTCGGTCAACCCGTCGACGATGCGCAGCGGGCGGATGTGCGCGAGGTGCTGCAGGCGGCCTCGGCCGCCGTGTCCACGGAACTGCTGATGAGCTTCGACAACGACGTGCCGGCGCAACTGGCCCGGCTGCTCTGCGAGGGCTTCGACCGCCAGTCGGCACAGGTCGCACAGGCTGCTTGACGGCCCGGGACGGGGCGCGAGAATGGCGACCATGAACGGTTGCAGAACACTCCCTGTCATGCTGGCCCTGTCGGTGCTGGTCGTGCTGGCTGCCTGCGGCGTCGAAACCGCGGGCACCGCCGCCACGGCGGGTGCCATCAAGAAGAACGAGATCGAACAGGGGCGGGCCACGCAGGAACAGGTGCGGCAGCAACTGCAGAAGTCCATGGAGCAGTCGCAGCAGCGGGCCGCCGATCCGCTGGCCGACGGCTACTGAGTACCACCCCGCCTCTCAGCGCCAGCCGGGCGCTTTCTTCAGCACGAAGCCCATCACCGGATCGCCGCTGGCGCGGCCTTCGGCAGGGCGGCGCACGCCGCGCAGTTCCTGCCCGCAGCCGCTGGCGGTGACCTCACCCTCCCAGACCGCGTCCATGGTCAGGCCGTCGGCCGATTCGTCGAGGTGGAACTCGCCACCGTTCGTGACGTCGCCGACCACCTGCGCCTGCCGGTCGTTGCCGCTCGTGCTGCGCTTGAGGCTGCCGCGCACGCTGCCCGGGTGTTCGGGGTGGCGCTCGAACAGCAGCGCGCCGGTCGAGGCCGGGGCGGATTCGCGGCCGCCGTCGCTCGGCCACAGGGTGAGCTGCCACAGGCCGTAGAGCTGTTGTGGTGCGAAGTCGCCTGGCTGCGTGCAGACCGGCATCGGTGTCGCGGCGGGCTGTGCGGCCGCGGGCAGGGACAGCGCCGCGCATGCCAGGACGAGAAGCGGCAGCCGGTGTGTCATGGCGCGATGTCCGCCGCCTTTTGCGCGGCCTGTTCGGTGGCGCGCTGGGCGAACTCGGCACGCAGCGCGCGCAGCTTCTCGCGCGGGTCTTCCTTGACCGTGTTCTGGTCCAGCGCCATTTCCTGGATGAAGCGGCTGGCCTGGCCGGGAATGCTCTCACGCCCCTTCTTGCGCCGCTTGAGCCAGCTCACCGCCAGCGTGCGCTGCGCGCGCGTGATGCCCACGTACATCAGGCGGCGCTCTTCCTGCAGGCGCTGCGCCATGTTTTCCGCGGCGGCGTCGCTCTGGCCCGGCTCCTCGTCCATCTTGAAGGGCAGCAGGCCTTCGTTCACGCCGACCAGCATCACGTGCGGCCATTCCAGTCCCTTGGAGGCGTGCAGGGTGGAGAGCGTCACCACGTTCTGGTCCTGCTCGCGTTCGCTCAGCGTGGACAACAGTGCAATCGTCTGTACCACTTCCAGCAGGCTCTTGCGCGCGGTCTCCACCTGCACGCCGGCCTCGTCCTCGATCTTGCCGCCACAGCGCCCGGCCACCCAGTCGCAGAAGTCCATCACGTTGGTCCAGCGCGCGGCGGCGACCTTTTCGTTGTCCTCGCTGTCGTACAGGTGCTTCTCGTAGGCGATGTCCTTGAGCCAGTCGTTGAGGAAGGCGCGCGCGGCCTCGTGGCCCACCGTGCTCTTCGCGCGGTACTCCAGGTCGTTCACCGCGCGACCGAACTCGTGCAGCGTGGCCACGGCGCGCGCGGGCAGGGCGGTGCCGAGCGAGTTCGAGAACAGCGCCTCGAACAGACTGAGCCTGTACTGCGTGGCAAAGGTGCCGAGTTGCTGCAGTGTGGTGTGGCCGATGCCGCGCTTGGGCGTGGTGGCCGAGCGCAGGAAGGCCGGGTCGTCGTCGTTGTTGACCAGCAGGCGCAGCCAGGCGCAGAGGTCGCGGATCTCGGCGCGGTCGAAGAAGCTCTGGCCTCCGGAGACCTTGTAGGCGATGTTGGCCTTGCGCAGCGACTGCTCGAAGGCGCGCGCCATGTGGTTGGCGCGGTAGAGGATGGCGAAGTCGCGCAGCTCCTTGTGCTGCGAGCTCGCGCGCAGGCTCTGGATGCGCGCCACCGCGCGCTCGGCCTCGTGCTCTTCGTTGTCCGCGTCGACCACGCGCACCGGCTCGCCTTCGCCCAGGTCGCTCCACAGCGTCTTCGGGAACAGCTTGGGGTTGGGCCCGATCACATTGTTGGCCGCGCGCAGGATCGCGCTGGTGGAGCGGTAGTTCTGCTCCAGCTTGATGACCTTGAGCTCGGGGAAGTCCTGGGGCAGACGCTTGAGGTTGTCCAGGGTCGCGCCGCGCCAGCCATAGATGGACTGGTCGTCGTCGCCCACCGCGGTGAAGCGTGCGCGCTCGCCCACCAGCAGCTTGAGCAGTTCGTACTGCGTGGCATTGGTGTCCTGGTACTCGTCCACCAGCACGTGACCCATCTTTTTCTGCCAGCGCGCGCGCACGTCCTCGTGCTCGCTCAGCAGCTTGAGCGGCAGGCTGATGAGGTCGTCGAAGTCCACGCTCTGGTAGGCGGTGAGCCGTTCCTCGTAACGCGCCATGATGGTCGCGGTCACGCGCTCGTTCTCGTCCTTCGCCTGCGCCAGCGCCTGGGCCGCGTTCAGGCCCGCGCTCTTCAACGCGCTGATGGCCCACTGCCAGCCGCGCGCGGTGGCGGCGTCGGTGGTGCCGCCGCAGTCCTTGAGCAGGCTGGTGATGTCGTCGGTGTCCAGGATGCTGAATTGCTTCTTCAGCCCGAGCACCGCGCCGTCCTCGCGCAGCAGGCGCACGCCCAGCGCGTGGAAGGTGCAGATCAGCACCTTCTTCGCCTCACGCCCCACCAGCTGGCCGGCGCGTTCGCGCATTTCGGCCGCGGCCTTGTTGGTGAAGGTGATGGCGGCGATGCGCTCGGCCGCCAGGCCTGCCTGGATGAGGCGGCCGATCTTGTGCGTGATCACCCGCGTCTTGCCCGAACCAGCGCCCGCGAGCACGAGGCAGGGCCCGCCCAGGTGGTTCACGGCTTCGAGTTGGGCGAGGTTCAGGCCGTGGGACATGCAGAAAGGGGACGCTTCGGAGACAAGCGCTGAATCATACCGGCCGGGGTGTCGTGGGCGGCCCACGCCGGCCTGAGACAATCGGCCCCGTGCTGAACATCCTGCTCGTCACCTTCCCGTTCTTCGCGCTGGTGCTGGCGGGGTTCGTCGCGGCGCGTCGGCGCATGTTGCCGCTGGAGGCGATTCCGGGGCTCAACGGCTTCGTGCTGTTCTTCGCACTGCCCTGCATGCTGTACCGCTTCGGCTCCACCACGCCGATCGCGCAACTGCTCGATGCCACGGTGATCGGCGTGTACCTGGTGTGCGCCCTGGTGATGGTGGCCTTCTGCATTGCCATCACCATGAACCGGCGCATCCGCTGGAACGACGCTTCGCTGGGCGCGCTGGTGGCGGCGTTTCCCAACTCGGGCTTCATGGGCGTGCCGCTGATCGTGGCCCTGCTCGGCGCGTCGGCGGCGGGCACCGTGATCCTGACCATGCTGATCGACATGGTGGTCACCAGCTCGCTGTGCATTGCGCTCTCGCGCCTGGACGATGGCGAGGGCCATGGCCGGCAGGCCATGCTGGACGCAGGCCGCAAGGCGCTGCGTGGCGTGCTCGGCAACCCCATGCCCTGGGCCATCGTGCTGGGCGCACTGGCGTCGGCGTACAGCTTCACGCTACCCCAGCCGGTGGAACAGACGCTGTGGCTGCTGGCCGATGCGGCCTCGCCGGTGGCGCTGTTCACCATCGGCGCGGTGCTCGCGCGCGCGCAGATGCAGTCCAACCACCCGATGCCACTGTCGGACTACGTGCCGGTGGCCCTCATGAAGCTGGTGCTGCATCCGCTGCTGGTGCTGGTGGTGGGCCTGGGCGCGATCCAGGTGGGCATGCCGCTCTCGCCCGCCGCGCTGACGGTGATGGTGCTGGTGGCCGCGCTGCCGAGCGCGAGCAACGTCTCGCTGCTGGCCGAGCGCTTCGGTGCCGACAACGGCCGCATCGCGCGCATCATCCTGGTCACCACGACCGCGGCCTTCTTCACCTTTTCTGCGGCGGTGTCGCTGATGACGTAGGCGGGGTCTGGTCCCGCAAGGCTTCCTGCTCGCGCAGCAGGTAGGTGTTGTAGGCGTTCATGCGATTGGCGGGCCCGAACATCGGGATGGCCGAAAACGCCGACCAGTCGGTCTTCTCGTAGGCCTCTTCGAAGGGCACGAAGTTCTCCACCGCGTCGCCCATGCTCTGGCGCAGGTGCCGCAGGTAGTCGCGCGTGGTGGCGATGTCCTTCTTCGGGTCGGTCGAGGCCGCACCATGGCCCGGTACGACGGTGCGCGCGTCGAAGGCCAGCAAGCGATCGAGCGACAGGATCCACTGCCGGCTGTTGGCCTGGCCCACGAAGGGCAGGCGGCCGTTGAAGAACAGGTCGCCCGCGTACAGAACTTTTTCCGATGGCACGAACACAGCGAGGTCCTCCGGCGTGTGCGACGGGCCGACCGGCACCAGGTCGAACACCACGCCGCCCACCTTGAGCGCGGTCGGCCCGTCGATCCAGACGTCGGCCGGCACGATGCGGGTTTGCGCATCGATCCAGGGTGCGAGGTCGGTGCGCGAAGCCTCCAGGCGCAGGCGCGCCGTGTCGGACTGGATGTACTCGCGCGACGCACCGTGGGCGATGATCTGCGCGCCCAGCGCCTTGAAATGCTGCAGGCCGTAGATGTGGTCGGCATGGTAGTGGGTCAGGATCACATGCGTCACCGGCTGGTCGGTGAGCTGGCCGATCAGGCGCGTGAGGCGCTCGGCCAGGCGTGGCGAGCCCAGTGCATCGATCACCACCACGCCCCCGGGCGTGATCACGAAACCGGCGTTGCTGATGAAGTTCTGGTTCTTCGGCGAGCCCAGTTGCGTCAGGCCTTCGACGTAGTGGCTGCGCGGGCCCACGGCCTGTGCCTTCATGGCAGGGCCGGCGTCGGTGGGCAGGGTGCTCTGGGCGTGGGCGGCGAAGGCCAGGGCCATCAGGGGCGCCAGCCACCAGCGGGAAGGGAGTCGGGGCACGGGCAGATCTCCGTTGGGTATGTCCTGTCCTTATATCGCAGTTTGCTTATATTTGAGCGCAATGGGCCATCCGGGGCTTACGTTCCCACTTCTACTGCCGATGTAGTAGGCAGGCCGGCCCTGCGCCGCCGGCGCGGAGCACCCATGATCAAGGCCCCACTGCCCCACAACGAAGCGAAGCGCCTGAAGGCCTTGCGCGATCTCCTGATCCTCGACACGCCGCCCGAGGAGCGTTTTGACCGCATCTCGGCCTTCGCGGCGCAGGAATTCGACGTGCCGATCGCGCTGGTCTCTCTGGTCGACCAGGACCGACAGTGGTTCAAGTCGTCCTTCGGCATGGACGACGTGCAGGAAACGCCGCGCGACATTTCCTTCTGCGGCCATGCGGTGGCCATGGCGAAGACGCTGGTGGTGCCCGATGCGCTGCGGGATCCGCGCTTTGCCGACAACCCCATGGTGACCGGCCACCCCTATATCCGCTTCTATGCCGGGGCGCTGCTGCGCCTGCCATACGGGCAGGTCGTGGGCACGCTGTGCATCATGGACCGGCGCCCGCGTGAATTCGACAGACTCGATGCGGCCATCCTCGGTGGCCTGCGCGATCTGGTGGTGGAGGAGCTGTTCCGCCGCGAAGAGGCGGTGTCGTGAGCACCGGCCCCACGGCCTTGCGAAGGGTCCTTCTGATCGAGCCCGACGGCCTGGTGCGCGGCACCGTGGCATCGGTGTGCCGCGAGCTGCAACTGGCCCGGGTGCGCCAGGAGATCAGCGTGGCGGCGGGGGAACAGTGGCTGAAATCGGGGTCGCCCCAGGCCCTGCTGCTGTCGCTGGCCGAAGGCGACGTGGCGCTGGAATTCCTGCAGCGCCTGCGTGCCGGAACCCTGCCGTGCGCTGCAGACCTGCCCGTGGTAGCGATGGCGCGCGAGGGCAATGCGGAGCTGGTGCTGCGGCTCAAGGAACTCGAGGTGCGCCGGCTGCTGCTGCAGCCGTTCCGCCTGCGCGACGTGATCCACACGCTGGAGCAGCTCTGGCCACTGGAAGAGCCGTTGAGCGCCTGAGATCAGATCACCAACGGGTCGACGTCCACCGCGAAACGCACCAGGCCGCGTGCCTCCGGCAGGCTGCGGCATGCCAGCATCACCGGTTGCCATGCGCTCAGGAATCGCTGCAGCGCGCCGCGCGAAGCGGCTTCCACCAGCAGCTGCGCGCGCTCCACGTTGGCCACGCGCTGGATGGTCAGCGGCACGGCCGGGTAGAGCGTCACGTCGGTGCGATGCGGCAGGCCGTCCGCGGCCTGCGCCGCCGCGTTCAGCCAGGCCTGCGCTGCCTGCTGCGTGCGTGCATCGGCGCGCAGCAGCGCCTGGTGGCCGAACGGCGGCATGCCCGCGCTCTCGCGCTCGGCCAGTTGCTGCGCCGCGAAGGCCGGGAAATCGTGCGCGCGCAACGCGGCGAACAAGGGGTGCTGCGGCGTCCAGGTCTGCACCCAGAGCTCGCTGGCGCTGCCCTGGGCGGTGACGAAGCTCGCATCGCGCCCGGCGCGCCCACCTGCCTGCATCAGCAGCGCGAACAGGCGCTCGGGCGCGCGGTAGTCGCTGGCGAACAGGCCCGAGTCGGCGTTGATGGCCGCCACCAGCGTGATGCGGCGGAAGTCGTGGCCCTTGGCGATCATCTGCGTGCCCACCAGCACGTCGACCTCGCCGCTGTGCATGGTGGCCAGCTGCAGCTCCAGGCTGCCCTTGAGGCGGGTCGAGTCGGCGTCCATGCGGGCCACGCGGGCGGGCCCGCCGTCGGGGCGTTTCACGTCGGCCAGCAAGCCCGCGAGCTGTTCCTCCACCTGCTCGGTGCCGCGGCCCACGGGTGCGATGTCGAGGTTGCCGCAATCGGGGCAGGCGCGCGGCACGCGCTCGGTGAAGCCGCAGTGGTGGCAGCGCAGCGTGCGGTCCAGCTTGTGGAACACGCGGTAGGCGCTGCAATGCGGGCAACCGCTCTTCCAGCCGCAGTCGTGGCAGGCCAGCACCGGTGCATAGCCGCGCCGGTTCAGCAGCACCATGCACTGCTCGCCGCGCGCGATGCGCTCGGCCATGGCCGCCACCAGCGGGGGGCTGAGCACCGCGCCCTTGGGCTGGTGGTTCATGTCGACCAGGCGCAGGCGCGGCAGCGCACCACCGCCAATGCGCGCCGGCATGGACAGGCGCAGGTAGCGCCCCTGGTCCGCCGCGTGCCAGCTTTCCAGCGAAGGCGTGGCCGAACCCAGCACCACCTGGCAGCGTGGTGTATGGACGCCCTCTCCCTCTGGGAGAGGCTTGGCCTGTCCTGAGCCTGTCGAAGGGGGGTGAGGGCTCGCCTGCGACAACGCCACGGCGTCAGCCGCCAACGCCTCCGTCTCCACCTTCGCGCGGTACACCGCCAGATCGCGCGCCGAGTAGCGCGCGCCCTCCTGGCTCTTGTAACTCGGGTCGTGCTCCTCGTCGACCACGATCAGCCGCAGCCCCGGCAAGCTGGCCAGCACCGCCATGCGCGTGCCCAGCACGATGCGCGCGCTGCCGGTGTGCGCCGCGAGCCAGCCGGCCAGGCGCTGGGCCGGTGTCATGCCGCTGTGCAGGCAGACCAGCGCACCGGTGCCGAACAGCGGTTCGAAGCGCTCGCGAAAGCGCGCTTCAAGCTGCGGCGTGAGGTTGATCTCGGGCACCATCACCAGCACCTGGGCGTCGGCATGTGATTGCAATGCCTGCAGCGTGGCCCGCAGGTAGACCTCGGTCTTGCCACTGCCCGTGGCACCGAACAGCAGCACCGGCGCCTGCGCGCGCGCCAGTGCGAGCAGGGATTCACGCTGTTCGTCGCTGAGGTCGGGACCGTTCGCGCCGCCGCCGTCTTCCTGGGGCAGCGCATCCTTGCCGGCGGTCGAAGCGGCCAGCGCCCGCTTCCTGAGCCGGCGCGCGAGTTGCACGCTGCTGAGTTCGCGCAGCTGCGGTGGAAGGGCGGCCAGGGCCACCTCGCCGAGGCTGCGCTGGTAGTACTGGGCGGCAAAACGCACCAGCTGGCGCCAGCTCGCATTCAGCGCCGGCAGGCCTTCGAGCACGCCGGTCACGTCCCGGGTCTGGGCTTCGGACAGCCCTGCGGGCGCCTGCGACGGGCAGTCCCACACCACGCCCAGCACCTCGCGCGCGCCCAGCGGCACCCGCACCAAAGTGCCCGGCGCGAGCGACAACTCACTTCGGTAGGTCAGGGCCGCACCCACCCCGCTGTGGGCCGGGGTGGCCACGACGACGCTGGGCCAGAAAGACATGCTTAGCGCCTGTTCTTGAGCTGTTCTGTCGGAAGTCGCTCTAAGTTGTTGATTTGACAGTGCATGAAGACATATCCAGACTTTTTGTGGATAACTTTGTTGATAGTCTGAGTTCGTGCCGTGGGAGGCCTTGAAAATCAAGGGTTTTCTTAAAATGCCCGGAAAAAAAGCACAAACTAAAACCTATATGAATCAATGACTTGCAAAGACATTGCGGTAAATTCCTGCTGTCCCGGGCCGGCCGATGCTTATGGCGCACCGCAGCACGGGTTTTGTGCATAAGTGAAGCCTGTCAAGTGACTTTTTCGGCTTTTTTTGTGTTATGGGGCCTTGGGGCAGGCCAGTTTGACGGCCGGATGACAGTGTCACAAACCCCTGAAAACAGGTGCGCGAGCCCTGCCGCAGCGCGCCCGCAGCCCACGTTCAGCTTCAAAATCCGCAGCGCTTCAGGCAGTCGCACGCAGCCGTCGTGAATGCGAATGCACCGCATCCACCAGCACCGATACATGCTCTGGCGGCGTGTGCTGGCTGATGCCGTGGCCCAGATTGAAGATGTGCGTGGGGCCGGCGCCCGCACCCAGGTGCGGCGTGCCGAAGCTCTCCAGCACGGCGGCCACCTCGGCCTCGATACGATCAGGCGGGGCGAACAGCACGTTCGGGTCGATGTTGCCCTGCAGGGCCTTGCCGTTCGCACCTTCGCCCACCTGCGCGCGCGCGCGGCCCAGGTTCACCGTCCAGTCCAGTCCGAGCGCGTGGCAGTCCATGTCCTTCATGTCGTCGAGCCACAGGCCACCGCCCTTGGTGAAAACGATGCGTGGAATGGTCGCGCCGCCGTGCTCGCGCTGGAGTTGCGACAGCACACGTTTCGTGTAGGCCAGGCTGAACTCCTGGAACTTGCCGTCGGCCAGCACGCCGCCCCAGCTGTCGAACAGCATCACGGCCTGAGCGCCGGCTTCGATCTGCGCGTTCAGGTAGGCGGCGACGGCATCGGCGTTGATGGTCAGGATGCGGTGCATCAGGTCGGGGCGGCTGTACATGAGCGTCTTTACCGCACGGTAGTCGTCCGAGCCGCCACCTTCGACCATGTAGCAGGCCAGCGTCCAGGGGCTGCCCGAAAAACCGATCAGGGGCACGCGGCCATTGAGTGCCTTGCGGATGGACGTGACCGCATCGAACACGTAGCGCAGCCGGTTCATGTCGGGCACGGCGAGCGCGGCCACATCGGCCTCGGTGCGCACGGTTTTCTCGAACTTCGGGCCTTCGCCGAGCGCGAACGACAGGCCCAGGCCCATGGCGTCGGGCACGGTGAGGATGTCGCTGAACAGGATCGCGGCATCGAGCGCATAACGCTCCAGCGGCTGCAGCGTCACCTCGGTGGCGTAGTCCGTGTTCGTCGCCAGCCCCATGAAACTGCCTGCCCGCGCGCGCGTGGCGCGGTACTCGGGCAGGTAGCGCCCGGCCTGGCGCATCAGCCAGACGGGCGTGTGGTCGGTGGACTGGCGCAGGCAGGCGCGCAAGAAACTGTCGTTCTGCAGGGGGGCAAAGGGCATGTCGAGGTGCTGGACGGGGGTGGGGGTATCGGGGGATTATCCCGCCTGGGTCGCACCGTGCCCTCCCCGAACCCCATCACGCCAGCGCCAGACCTCAGGCCGGGGTGGCCTGACCGATGAGATCGGCCAGTGCGACATGGCCACGGCACGCACCGGTGCCGCGTGGCTGTTCGCCGTTTTCGATGGCCAGCGCGAACTGGACCGCCGCATCGGCCTGCAGGCGCGCGCGCAGGGCCGCCAGGCGTGGCCAGCGCCCGGGTTCGGCGACGGCGTGGAAGTCCAGCCAGCGCGCCACGCCGATGAGCAGGCCGTCTGCCAGTGTCGGGCGCTCGCCCGCCAGAAAGGCGTGCGGGCTGTTGCGCAGCATCGCTTCGAGCTTGTCGTGCCGTTCGATGACGGCTTCACGGCCGAAGCGGCGCAGCGAAGCTTGTTGGTGCGGGTCGGGCGGGTCCATCTCCAGCGCAGTCCACAGCGGTGCGAATGCGCCGGTGAAGCCGGTATTGATGAAGGCCATCCATTGGTGCATGCGGTCGGCCTGCGGGGAGTGCGGCTCGAAGCTGATGCGACGCCCCGTGTCGCGTGCTTCAAGCCATGCGGCGATGGCCATGGTTTCGCTCAACGAGCGGCCGTCATCGGTGATCAGCACCGGGGTTTCGTGGCGGGCGTTGATGCGGGCGTACGATGCTTCGCGCATCTCGCCCAGCATGTCGACCCGGCACAGGCGATAGGGTTGGCCCATCCATTCCAGAGCGGCCACCAGGCCCATCGAACTGCCGGCGGGCACACCGTAAACAAGCACAGGTTCCATTTTTTCGATCCGTTAAATTGCAGAGGTCGTGACTGTGCCGCGCGCCAGACCGGCCGTAAATGACGCACTTTTTTGTGACTGGATGGAAACCACATGAAAACCGCCGTGTCCGAATGCCCGATCGAAGAGGCGATGGTCTTGCTCAGTGGCCGCTGGCCGACGCTGTTGCTCTACTACCTGCAGGACGGCACGAAACGCTTCAGCGAGTTGCAACGGGACAACCCGGGAATCTCGCACCGCATGCTCACGCTGGAACTGCGCAAGCTGGAGAAGGCCGGCATCGTGCGCCGCACGGCCTTTGACGGTTATCCGTCCAGGGTGGACTACGCGCTGACGCCCGTTGGCCTCAAGCTGATTCCGCTGATCGATGCGCTGGGCGACTGGTGGAGCGACACGCAGGCGCAACGCGTCGCCACATAGGCGAAGCGGTTGCGCCGATACCGCGGCGGCCCAAGGAGCCGGCGTTTACGCCGCGCCGTTCCGGTACTTGATGCTGCAGCCGTAGGCCCGGCTGGTGGCCACGCTCAGGGGCTTGCCGGCGCGCAGTTCGTTCAGGCCCTGGCGCACGTAGTTGGTGGCTTTGGGGATGTCGTCCACCCGGGCCGAGGGGATGCTGTCAATGCCACCGGCGTAGACCAGCACGCCCTGCGGGTTGACGATGTACATGTGCGGCGTGACGCGCGCGGCGTAGGCCTCGCCGACCTTGCCGTCCTCGTCCATCAGTGTGGCGGTGGGGCTGGCGCCCTTTTCGGTCATCCAGCGGCCGAGCTGGGGCGGGGTCTGGTAGTCGGCGCTGTCGTCGCGGGTGGAGTTGATCGCCAGCCAAACGGCGCCCTGTCCGGTGGCTTCCTTCTGCAAGGCCTGCATGTTGCCCTGGTAGTGCTTGCGCACGAAGGGGCAGCCCGGGTTGTTCCATTCCAGCACCACGGTCTTGCCCTTGAAGTCCGAGAGCTTCACCGGCTTGCCGGTGGTGTCCATGAGGGTGAAGTCGGGCGCGGCCTGGCCCACGCCAGCGGCCGCGAACGCGGGCGTGACCAGCATGGTGCCCAGAGGCGAGAAGACGGCAAGAGCGAGCAGGGGGCGGCGTTGCATGGCGGGACTCCTGTGGACGGACCAGTGGGACGGATGAAGAACGAAAGATGAAGCGTGGCGGGCCTACAGCCGGGCCAGCGCTTCGCGAACCTCCTCGACACTCAGCACCTCGGACAGCAGCTGTATCGGCTGCCCTTTCTTGTAGATGGCGTACACCGGCACGCCGTTGCGACCCAGTTCAGCCAGCGCGGCGGTCACGGCAGGGTCGCGGCGCGTCCAGTCTGCGCGCAGCAGTGCCACGTTCTTGCCAGCCAGGTCGCCCAGCACGGACTCGTCGGCGAGCGTGGTGCGCTTGTTGTACTGGCAGGTCACGCACCAGGCGGCAGTGAAGTCGACGAACACGGGCCTGCCCTGCGCGATCAGCGCGGCCTGCGCCTGAGGGTTCCAGGGCTGCCAGTTCAGGCCGCTCACGGCCGTGGCCACGGTCTCGCCGGGCGGCGTTTCCTGCAGGCGTGTCACGTTCGGCCCGATCGCCCAGCCCAGCCAGATCAGGCCCGCGAGCGACAGGCTGGCGAGCACCGCGCGGCTTCTGCCACGCAGGCCGAGCGCCCACACCAGCAGGGCCAGCGCCACCAGCAACATGAGCAGCGCAGCCGTGCCGTCGATGCCGCTTTGCTGCCCCAGCACCCACAGCAACCAGACCACGGTGGCGAACATCGGGAACGCCATGAAACGGCGGAAGGTCTCCATCCATGCGCCCGGGCGTGGCAGTGCGCGCGCCACCGCCGGTACCCAGCTCGCGGCCAGGTAGGGCAGTGCCATGCCCAGGCCCAGGGTGGCGAACACGGCCAGCGCCTGCCCGGCCGGCAGGCCGATGGCCAGGCCGAGCGAGGCGCCCATGAAAGGCGCGGTGCAGGGCGAGGCGATGGCGGTGGCGAGCACGCCGGTGAGGAAGGCGTCGGCCGTGGGGTTCTTCGCCTGCAGATTGGCCACGCCGCTGGGCAGCACGCGCCCGAATTCGAACAGTCCCGCCAGATTCAGGCCGATCAGGGTGAACAGCACGGCCAGCGCCGCCACCACGGCCGGGCTTTGCAGCTGGAAGCCCCAGCCGAGCTGTTCTCCGGCCGAACGCAGCACGAGCAGCAAAGCGCCCAGCGCGGTGAAGGACAGCACCACGCCGGCTGTGTAGGCGATGCCGTTGGCGCGCAGGGCGTGGCGATCGTCCGCGTGTCGGGCGAAGGCAGTCACCTTGATGGCCAGCACCGGGAACACGCAGGGCATGAGATTGAGGATCAGGCCACCGAGCAGCGCACCGAGCAGGGCCGCACCCAGACTGAGTGCGGTGGCGCTGCTGACCGGTGGTGCTGCGGCATCTGTGGCGCGCGCGGCGTTGGCGTCGAGCGCGGCCTGCAGTGCCGCGGGCACGGCACCTGGCAGAGGGGTGGCGGCGGGCCAGGTGCCCTGCACCGGCACGTCCAGCCGCACGCCAGGGCTGCCCGGGCCCTGGCCGGGTGGAATCGCCGGGGCCACCACCAGGTCCAGTCGCGCGGGGCTGTCACTGCGGTAGGGCGAGAGCGGCACGCGCGCGGTCCAGCGCTCGCCCTCCCAGGCCTGCGACCAGGCCGCGCCGGGTTCGATCAGGCCCGTAGCCTCGGGGAAGAATTCGAGTGGCCGGCCCCGCCAGGCGGCGGGCAGGCCGGCGAGCGACACGGCAAGGGCCTTGGCCTCGGGTGCCACATGGCTGTCCCGGGCGGGCTGGTCCACGGGGGCGGCCTTGAAGCTGGCGTCGAACGCGGCGCCGTTGAGCGCGGTCGACCCCCGGGCCGGGATGCGCAGCGCGAAATGGCCTTCTTCTGGAATGCATTCCTTGCGGCAGACCAGCCAGGCCGCGTAGAGCTTGACGTCGATGTGATCCCCGGCGAAACCCGGACCCACAGTGAGCGGCACTGGCAGAAGCACGGTGCCGTCGTAGCCGTAGTTGGCCAGGTTGCCGATGGGAAACTTGCGTGGCGTGGGCCAGGCGATGGCGCCGGCCGTCACGCCCGGCGGCAGCGTCCACTGCAGTTCCGTGGGCAGGCCGGAGTCGCCCGAATTCTTCCAGTAGGTGTGCCACTCGGGCGCGTGGGTGATCTGCAGGCCCACCCAGACCGGCTGCCCCGGGGTGGCGCCCTCGGGCGCGTGGGCCAGCAGCTCGGCGCGGGCCTGGTCGCTCTGCACCACGGTTTGTGCCGTCGGGGTGGCGGTCAGAAGGCCCTGGGACGGGGCCGCGAACGGCAGCAACGCGAGCAGCAGGGCGCCGAGCACGCGGGGCACGGCGTGCCGGAAGGAATCGACGGGAGACGGAGGCGGCATCGGGTACCGAGGGGAAGGGGGGCGGATGGGTGGGGGCAGGACGCCGAGCCGGTTGGAGGAGGCTGCGCGCCCCAAGTTCCAGGCGCGCAGGCGTTCAAATATAAGCGAGTGCTGTTGATTTGTCTGGCGGTCCCAACGGCTTTGTCACAGAGGCTTCACAGGTTTTCCGGGTTTCGGTACAACCGGGGGCGGGAAGGGTTTGCCCGCATGGAGGTCGTGCATGGGATCGATCGTGGAACGTGCCCTGTTGCCCTGGGCGCAACGGATGAAGACACGGGTGAACCTGCCGGTTCGCCTGAGCTGGGGTGAGCGCGGGTCTTCCTCGCTGGCGCTGGGGGACTTCGACGAGCCGCAGGTGGACATTCGCGTGCGGGATCCTTCGGCCCTGCCGCTGCTGATCGACCCCGGTCTGGACACGCTGGGCCAGGCCTATGTGGAAGGCCTGATCGACGTGGACGGCTCGATGGCCGACATCCTGGCCGTGGCGCACCGCCTGGCGGACACGGCCGAGCCCGAGGGCGGTCTGCTCGGGCGCCTGCGCCGGCGTTTCTCCCACACGCGCGAGAGCGACAGCAAGGCGATCGAATACCACTACGACGTCTCCAACGAGTTCTATGCGCAGTGGCTGGACGAGCGCATGGTGTATTCCTGCGGCTACTTCGAGAACGGCGACGAGACGCTGGACGAGGCGCAGGTCAGGAAGATCGACCACATCCTGACCAAGATCCAGCTGCAGCCGGGCCAGCGCCTGCTCGACATCGGCTGTGGCTGGGGGGCGCTGGTGCTGCGCGCGGCGCAGAAGTTCGGCGCGCACTGCGTGGGCGTGACGCTGTCGAAGAACCAGCACGCTCTGGCGCGCGAGCGCGTGAGGGCCGCGGGTCTGGAAGACCGGATCGACATCCGGCTGCAGGACTACCGCGACGTGAACGACGGTCCGTTCGACCGCATCACCAGCGTGGGTATGTTCGAGCACGTGGGACTTGACCACCTGGCCGCGTACTTCGGGCACATCCGCTCCCTGCTCAAGTCCGATGGCTGGGCGATGAACCACGGCATCACCAGCACCGACGCGCACGATGGCGAAACCCGCCATGGCGGGGGCACCTTCATCGACCGCTACGTGTTCCCCCAGGGCGAACTGCCCCACATCAGCACCGTGCTGCGCACCATGCAGGAAGGCGGTCTGGAGGCATTCGACGTGGAGAGTCTGCGGCGCCACTACATGCGCACAACCCAGCTCTGGAGCGAGGCCTTCGAGGCGCGCACGGCACAGATCAAACCGCTGGTGGACGAGAAGAAGTGGCGCATCTGGCGCGTCTACCTGGCGGGCTGCGCCTGGGCCTTCGAGCACGACGAGGTGTCGATCTACCAGGTGATCTGTCGCGCCGCGGGTCAGCGCGCGCAAGGCCTGCCGTGGTCGCGGCGGTTCATCTACCCGTAGTCAGTCGGCGAAGCCCAGCACCACCCGCCGGGTGCTGGCAGACTTCTTCTCGATCTTCATGACCACCACGCGGCCGATCTCGGCGGTGTTGGCCACGTGCGTGCCTCCGCAGGGCTGCAGGTCGATCAGCGTGGCATCGCCGATGCGGATGGTGCGCACCGTGCCGCTGCCGCGCGGCGGCGCCACGCTCATGCTCTTGACCAGCGCGGGGTTGGCGTCGAGCTCGGCGTCGGTGATGGCGCCCACGGTCAGGGGGTGAGCTTCGGCCACGAGCCGCGCCAGGCCCTCCGTGAGCGCGTCCTTGTCCAGCGGGTCGGTCATGTGCAGGTCCATGCGCGCGTAGTCCGGCGTGATCGAGCAGCCGTTCACCGGTACCGGCACGAGATGGCACAGCAGGTGGGTTGCGGTGTGAAAGCGCATCAGCCGGTGGCGGCGCGCCCAGTCGATGCGCGCGCTCACCGGCGTGCCGGCGGTGAGCTGCGCGAGAAGTGCCTCCTGCCCTGGCGCGGGCACGTGCACGATGGTCGCGGTGGGCCGGCCTTCGGCGTCCTTGCCCTTGCGCGTATCGACGATGGTGATGGCCGCGCCATCGGCCCGCGTGAGCACGCCGGTGTCGCCGGCCTGGCCACCGCCGAGCGGGTAGAACACGGTGCGGTCGAGCACGATGCCGTGTTCGTCGATGGCGGTCACGCACGCCTCGCAGTGCTGCAGGTAGGCGTCCTGTCGGAAGAGGTCGAGTGTCATGCGGGCATCTTACGGGGGCGGGCTTAAGATGCGCGCATGCCTGCCGCCCCCGCCCGTTTCTGGTCCGACCTGTCCACGGCCGACTTCGCCTCGCTGGACCTCGCGCGCGCCATTGCCGTGCTGCCGGTGGCGGCCATCGAACAGCATGGCCCGCACCTGCCGTTGTCGGTCGACACCGACATCGTCAACGGTGTCGTGCAGGCATCGCTGCCTCATCTGGCGGCCGATCTGCCGGCGCTCTTCCTGCCGACGCAGGCCGTGGGCTTCAGCCCCGAGCACACCCGCTTTGCCGGCACGCTCACGCTGAAGATCGAAACCCTGTTGCGGGTGTGGACCGAGATCGCTGAATGCGTCGCTGCCAGCGGCGTGAAGAAGCTGGTGCTGTTCAACGCGCACGGGGGGCAGGTGGGCGCGCTCGATCTGGTGGCGCGTGACCTGCGCGCGCGGCTGGGCATGCTGGTCTACAGCGTGAACTGGTTCCACCTGCCGCTGCGCGATGCCCAGGGACAGGACGTGAACGCGCTGTTCAGCGCCGAGGAACACCGCTTCGGCATCCACGCCGGCGAGATCGAAACCTCGCTGATGCTCGCGCTCGCGCCCGGGCGCGTGCGCATGCAGCAGGCCGAGTACTTCCGCTCCACCTCGCAGGACCGCGCGCGCGGCTTCCCCATCCTGGGCAACGGCAAGAGCGCCAAGCTGGCCTGGCAGATGCAGGACTACAACGCCACGGGCGCGGTCGGCAACGCGGGCGCCGCAAGTGCCGACAAGGGACGGGCCGTGCTGGATGCGGCCGGCCGCGCGCTGGCGCAGCTGCTGACGGAAATCGACCGGCTGCCGCCGGACACGCTGAGCGAACGCACGGCCTATCAGGCGGGCACCCGCGCGGGCTAGTCCTTTCGACCTGAGCCTGGCAAAGGGTCCGGTCCGAACGAACGGGCTTAGGCGTAAGTGATCCAGTCGCGGAAGTCCTTGCTGTCCAGGTGGGGCAAGGTGTTGTAGGTCAGCAGCGTGTGGCGCCTGGGGTTGAACTGGAACTCGGTCACCGCGCTGTTGCGGATGCGCAGGTTGAGTTCGATCGTCGCCTCCGGACTCAGCCCCAGCACGTGACCGACGGCGGTGGAGATCGGGCCGCCACTGGAGACCAGCAACACGTTCTGTCCATGATGGTTCGCGCGCACATGGTCGAGTGCGCTGGTCACGCCGCGCACGAATTCGTTGTAGCTCGGCATGCCCTGCGGACTCACCGTGCCTGCCATCCACTGCGTGAGCCCGTCGCGCAGCAGACGGAAATGGTGGCGGTACAGCTCGGGGGCCTCCTCGGCAGTGCGCGGCTTCTCCAGTGGGTGCGGGTGGATGGCGCGGATCACCGCCTCGCTGTCGTATTCGTTCAGGCCTGCCCAGGCCAGCGGCTCATGAGACAGGCCCGCACCCTCGGCGATGCCGGCCCAGGTCTGCTGGTGGCGGCGCAGCGTGCCGGTGATCACGGCGTCGAACACGAGGCCGCGTTCGGCCCAGTGCCGGCCCAGTTGCACGCTCTGGCGCTGCCCCATCACACTGAGCTGGTCGTAGTCGTCCGCGCCAAACGAGGCCTGGCCGTGGCGCACAAGGTAGAGGGTTCCCATGGGCGGCATTCTGTGGCCCCGCGGTGGCTGCGATTTGTCCCGGCAGCGACTGCGCGGTGCCACGACAGTCGCACAGGTGTCTGTGCCTGGGGCTGGTGTGCGCCGGTCGGTGGAACTCGCGCGGCTTTTCGGTGCTTTTCCCGCCCTAGGCGGTGAAGACCCCGTGCTTCAATGACCGCTTATGTTTCCCTTCGTGTGCCCACATGCTGTTTGACATGCCCACCCTGCTGGCCGTGCGGGTCGGCGTCGACATGCTGGTTGCCCTGGCGTTCTGGGGCCTGATGCGCCGATATCCCGGCATTGGCGGCCCGTCCTGGTGGGGCTTCGCTTCCCTGGTGTCGATCGTCGGATCAGTTGGCCTGTGGCTGCGCGGCAGCGCGCCTGATGCTCTGGCGTTCGGTCTGGGCAACACGGCCCTGTGCATGATTCCCTTGCTGTTCTGGATGGGTGTGCGCAGTTACCTGCACTTGCCTCGCCCGATGGTGCACGTGGCTTTGGTGGGCACGCTCACGCTGGTGGCCCAGCTCGTCTTCCTGCTGGTCTGGGATCTGCCCCGGATGCGGATGGCGAGCTTTGCCCTGGTGACCATCACCGTGACCGTGCTGGCGCTGCGCGACATGGTGCGGGCCGATCCGCTCAAGCGGGTGCCCGAAATGCAGGCCCTCAAGCTCCTGACTGCACTGGAGATGCTGGCGCTGATCGTGTTTGCATTGACCGTGCTGGTTGCCGGTCTGTCGGTGGCGAGCGTCGCGCCCACGGCCTTGTTCTTCTTCATGCTCGCCGGCTTGCTGCGCGCGGTGCTGTGCAGCGCGCTGGTGGCATACCGCCTGCGTGCTGATGGCGACAGGGCGCGCCAGGATCTGCAGCTGCGCGAGGCCAATTCGCGCGCCCTGATCGACAACCTCAGTGCGGGCGTGGTGGTGTATCGGCCCAACCACACGATCTCCAGTATCAACAGCGCCGCGCGCCGCTTCTTCGGCTGGAGCGAGGGCGGTGCCAACCCGGCGCTGGCTGAGCCCACCGGGGCGGGCTGGCAGATGCTGCGCGGGGATGGCCAGCCCATGCGCCGCCACGAGATGCCATTCGAGCACGTGCTGGCCACAGGCTTGCCGGTGAGGAACGTGGTAGTGGGTGTGCCTGTGGGCGGTGGCGACACGGTGCACTGGGCCCTGTGCAACGGCTACCCCGAGAGCGATGCGCAGGGCGGTTTGCGCCACGTGGTGCTGACCTTCATCGACATCACCTCGCTCAAGACAGCGCAGGGCGAGCAGAAGGCCCTGCAGGCGCAGCTGGCGCAGTCGCAAAAGATGGAGGCGCTGGGCACGCTCGCGGGCGGGGTGGCGCACGATTTCAACAACATCCTGGCCGCCATCCTCGGCAACGCCGACCTGGCGCGCCAGGACCTCGCGCACGACGCGCCGGCGCGCGAGAGCCTGCACGAGATCAGCACCGCTGCGCGCCGGGGCCGCGAGCTGGTGCGCCAGATCCTGGCCTTCAGCCGCCAGCAGCCGGCCGAGCGCACGCGCGTGGACGTGGGGGCCATCCTGGCCGAGACCTGCGGGCTGATGCGTTCCGCAGTACCCCCGCACGTGCAACTGCTGCACGAATGCCACCCGGAAACACCGGCTGTTCTGGCGGATGCCACGCAGCTCGGCCAGGTGCTGATCAACCTCGGCACCAATGCCGTGCATGCCCTGGAGGGCCGCGCCGGCAGGGTGGAGTGCCACCTCGACAGCGTGCCCGCGAGCGATCCGTGCCTGCCCGCCGACGTGGCCGCCACCTGCGCCAAGGCGGGAGTGGGCGCGGTGCGCCTGAGGGTGAGCGACAACGGTTGCGGCATGTCCGAGGCGGTGCGCAGCCGGATCTTCGAACCTTTCTTCACGACCAAGGCGGTGGGCAGGGGGACCGGTCTGGGCCTGCCGGTGGTGCTGGGCATCGTGCAGGTGCACGGCGGCGCCATCGATGTGCAGAGCCGCCCTGGCCAGGGCACGACGTTCACGCTGTACTTCCCCGCCGCGCCCGACAGTCCGCTTCCACCGACCCCCGATCCCGTCGCGGCCACAAAGACCGCTGATCCCGTCACAATGACCCTTCGCCCCCCAGAGGACCCTGAGACCGACCGAACGGAGACCCCTTCCATGGCCGAAGCCCTGCCTGCGGAACAACCTCACATCCTGTACCTGGACGACGATGACACGCTCGTCTTCCTGGTGCGCCGGCTGCTGGAGCGGCGCGGTTACTGCGTGACCGCGTTCACCGACCAGCAGCAGGCGGTCAAGGCCGTGAGCGAGAACCCCCAGGGCTTCCATCTGATGCTGACCGACTACAACATGCCCGGCATGTCGGGCCTGGATGTGGCGCGCGCGGTGCTGGCGCTCAACCCGAAACTGCCGGTGGCGGTGGCTTCGGGCTACATCACCGACGAACTGCAGGCGGAGGCCAAGGCGGCGGGCGTGCGCGAGGTGGTCTTCAAGACCGACGCGGTGGAGGCGTTCTGCGAGGTGGTCGCACGCCTGGTCAAGCCGGATTGAATGAGGACGACCCGCGCCGCAGCGCAGCGCGGGGATCACCGCCCGTTCAATACAGCGGCCAGCATGTCGCTGTCCACATTGCCGCCACTCAGTGTGGTGCCCACCACCTGCCCCCGCAGGGTGTCGCGTTCCTGCCAGGCGGCGGCGAAGCCCGCAGCGCCCGCACCCTCGGCCACGTTGTGGGTGTCGGCGAACAGCAGGCGCATGGCCTGCGCGATTTGATCGTCGCTCACCTGCACGATGCGCTCCAGGTGCGGCCCCAGCACCTCAAGCGCGGCGGCGTCGGCCACGCGGCAGGCCATGCCGTCGGCCAGCCGGGTGCTCACGGGTGCCTCGACGACACGGCCCGCGGCCAGTGAATCGGCGTACGTGGTGGCGTGCGCGCTGACCACGCCGATGATGCGCACCGGATGCCGCAGGGCCAGCTTGGCGGCGATCGCCGAGCAGGCGCCTGAACCGAGGCCGATCGGCACGTAGAGCACGTCGAGCTGCGGCGCGGCGCGCAGGAACTCCCACCAGCAGGTGCTCACGCCGCGCAGCAGGTCGGCGTGGAAGCTCGGCACCATGTGGGCACCACGCGCGGCGGCGAGTTCGATGGCGTGCTCGCGGCTGGCCTGGAAGTCGTCACCGTGTTCGATCAGCGTGGCGCCAAGCGCGCGCATGGCGGCGTTCTTTTCGACCGAATTGCCGTGCGGCACGACGATGGTGCAGGCCACGCCATGCGCGCGAGCCGCCCAGCCCACGCTCTGGCCGTGGTTGCCGCGCGTGGCGCTGACCACTTCACGCGGCAGCTCGCCCCGGTGCTTCAACTGATCGAAATACGTCAGGCCGCCGCGGACCTTGAATGCGCCCACCGGCGTGTGGTTCTCGTGCTTGAGCCAGCAGTCGGTGCCCAGGCGCGCGCTCAGCGTGGCCCAGCGGTACTGTGGCGTGGGCGCGAACTCGCGGTAGACCACGCGGGCGGCGGCCTCGATCTCGGACAGCGTGGGCAGGGCCTGGCTCATGGCGAGGAGAGCAGGGCCACGCGGCCTTGCGCCGGGGTGTCGAGTTCGGCCGTGAGGCCGGCGGGGCCGTCGCTCACGGTCAGCCCCTTCAGGCGCAGCACCTGCAGCGCCGCGCGCAGGCCGGCCGCTCCCGCATGGCGCAGGCGCAGCTGGCGCAGCGACACGCCGCTGTCGGGCATGTGGCGGGTGGGGTGTGTGCCCACCCACTGGATCAGCGTGGGCAGTGCGCCGTTGAACAGGCGCTGGCCGTCGTCGCGCACGCTGATGTGCCATTGCAGCAGGCCCTCGGGGGTCTGGCGCGAGGCGCTGACCACCGGCCCGCGCGGGATGCCGATGGCCTGGAGCGCGGCCACGGCCGCGCCGATGTCGGGCACGCTGGCGACCCAGTGCACCAGCTGCGGGCCGTGCTGCGCCAGCCGCGCGTGCATGGCCGGGTCGTCCAGGTCGAACCAGCGCCGCTGATGGGCTGCCCGCGTGGGCGTGGCCTTGGGGTCGATGGCAATGATCTCGAGGTAAGCGGCGGGCGGGCCGCTGCCATCGAGCTTGAGCAAGCGGTTGTGGGTGCCGAACAGCGGGTGCGCGCCACCCGGACCGGGCGTCACGCCCAGCGTGGCTTCGCACCAGGCCACGCCTTCGTCGAGCGTGCGCGCGGCCACCACGAGGTGGTCGATGCAGGTGCGGGCCTCAGTCATACGGCGTTCCGTCCTTGTGCGAAAAGCGCCACTGGCCGCCAAGCTGCAGGGCCTGCAGGTCGTCGTCCGGATAACTTGCGGTGTCACCGGCGGTGCGGTCGCCCACCTCCAGGTACACGACCTCCTGCGAGGTCTCGTTGATCAGCCGGTGGCCGTCGCCGCTGCCGGCGGCGAAGCCGGCGCAGTCGCCCGGTGCCAGGGGGGTGTGGCCCGCGTCGGTGTGCAGCGTCGGATGGCCTTGCAGGATGTAGACGAACTCGTCCTGCCGGCTGTGCGCATGGCGCAGCGCGGACACCGCGCCGGGTGCCATGCGCACGAGGTTGACGCCGAAATTCGTGAGCCCGAACAGATCACCCAGTGGGTGTTTCTGCCGGCCCGTCATGCGCGAGGCGAATGGCTCGGGGTAGTTGGATGGTTTGGTGCGCAGCGGCGTCGCGGCAGCGGTCAGGGATACGGGCTTCACAGCGACACCTCGCCTTCAATACAGGTGATGCAGTCACCCCCGATCCAGATGTTGCCGTCGGCATCGCGATCCACGTTCACGCGCCCACGGCGCCCCATGGCTGTGCCCTGCGACGCGACGTAGTTCGGCGGTGCCAGGCCCGCGCCGATCAGCCACTGCGCCACCGCGGCGTTGAGGCTGCCAGTGACCGGGTCTTCGGTGAGTGACTGGTGGCTCTGGAAGAAGGCGCGCAGCTCGAAGGCGGTGTCCGATCCCGCAGGCTGCGGCGCCACCAGGCCAATCTCCATGCCGGCGAGGACCGAGGCGTCGGGCCGCACAGCGAGCACCTGCTCGGCCGAGCGCAGCATCACACCGCGCCAGGGTGGGCCGTTCTCGCACCAGGCGTGGGCGACGATGTCCTCGCGCGCCAGGCCCAGGCCACGCGCGATCAGGGCCACGTCGGTCTCATCGAGCGGGCCGCTGCGCCGCAGCGGGGGCGCGGCGAACGCCATGCGTGCACCGTCGCGCCGGATGCGCACCAGCCCGACGCCGCATTCCTGCACCACGTGTTGCCCGGCGTGCGGCTGGCCACCTGCCTGCAGCCAGGCGTGGCAACTGCCCAGCGTGGGGTGGCCGGCGAAAGGCAGCTCGCGGCCCGGGCAGAAGATGCGCACGCGGTAGTCCGCGCCGGCGGCCCGGCCTTCGTCGGTGGGCGGCAGCAGGAAGGTGCACTCGGACAGATTGGTCCAGTCGGTGAAGCGCTGCATGGCTTCGGTGCTCAGGCCACTGCCGTCGAGCACCACGCCCAGCGGGTTGCCTAGGTAGGCCGTGTCGGTGAACACGTCGACTTGCTTGAACGGGCGTTGCGTCATCGGAGGTCTCCAGGCTTCAGGACAGGGGCAGATCGAGCACGCCGCGGCTCGCGGGCATGGCGAGCCAGCCGGCGTACCAGCGTTCGAGATGCGGCCTGGGCGGGCGTGGCTGCGGCAGGCCCCACCAGCGGTGGACTTCGCAGGCGATCGGGATGTCGGCCATGGACAGGGTGTCGCCGGCCATGAAGGGCTGGCGCGCAAGGTGCCGGTCGAGCAGCGCGAACAGCGGCTCGGTGGCAGCCACCGACTGCGCGATCACCTGCGGGCTGCGCTGCTCCGCCGGGGTGCGGAACCACTGCACGAAAGCCGGGCCGCCCGCGCGGTTGAGCGTGGTCTGCTGCCAGTCCATCCAGCGCTCGGCGTCGAAGCGCTGCCGCAGGTCGGCGGGATAGAGCTTGCCCTGCCTGGCGCAGAGGTAGCGCACGATGGTGTTGCTCTCCCAGAGCGTGAAGTCACCGTCCTGCAGCAGCGGTACCAGGCCGTTGGGGTTGCGTGTGCGGTAGTCGGGCGTGTCCACCACGCCGTAGGCCAGGCCGGCGTTGGTGCGCGGCAGATCGATGCCGAGCACCTGCGCGCACAGCACCACCTTGCGCACATTGATCGAGCTAAGCCGACCCCAGAGATGCAGGGTGGTCATGTGCCCCGCTGCTCCCGTATGGCCCGGGCCAGCGCGGCAATGCCGATGCGGATCTGCTCCACGCTGGCGGTGACGAAGCTCAGGCGCAGGGTGCGCGCATCGGGTTCGCCGGCGTAGAACGCGGCACCCGGCACGAAGGCCACGCCCTTGTCCACCGCGCGTGGCAGCAGGTCGATCGCGCTCATGCCGGCGGGCAAGCGCAGCCAGAGGAACATGCCACCGTCGGGTGAGTTCCATTGCACGTCCAGCCCCTCCATCTCCTGGCCCAGGCAGTCGAGCATGGTCGCGCACTGGCTCTTGTACAGCGCGCGGATGGTGGGTACGTGGCGCTCCAGAAAGCCGTCCTTGATGACCTCGGCCACCATGCGCTGGTTGAAGCCGGGGCTGTGCAGGTCGGCCGCCTGCTTGGCCTGCAGCAGCTTGGGGTACACCGACGCGGGCGCCACGATGAAGCCCAGGCGCAAGCCGGGGGCGAGCACCTTGGAGAAGGAACCGAGGTAGATGCAGCCCTCGGGGTGGCGCGCGGCCAGCGGCGGGGGTGGTGGCGCATCGAACCAGAGGTCGCCGTAGGGGTTGTCCTCGACGATGGGCAGGCCCAGCGCGGCCGCGCGTGCCACCAGCGCGGCGCGGCGCGCCTCGCTCATGCTGCGCCCGGTGGGGTTCTGGAAGTTGGGCAGCACATACAGGAAGCGCGCGCGGTCCGCGCCGCTGCCCAATTGCCGTTCGAGATCGTCCACGTCGATGCCCTCGGCGTCGCTGGCCACGCTGCGGATCTCGGGCTCCATGGGCGTGAAGGCCTGCAGCGCGCCCAGGTAGGTGGGTGTTTCCACCAGCACGCGGCTGCCGCTGTCGACCAGCACCTTGGCCACCAGGTCCAGGCCCTGCTGGCTGCCGGTGGTGATCAGCACCTGGGCCGGGTCCACCGCCCAGGGCAGTTGCGCGGCGACCGCCTCGCGCAGCGGTGCGTAGCCTTCGCTGGCGGCGTACTGCAGCGCGGCCTGGCCGTCTTGCGCCAGCACCTTGGCGCAGGCGGCAGCAAACTCGGTCACAGGAAAAGTCTTGGGGGAGGGCAGGCCGCCGGCGAAGCTGATGATGCCGGGCTTCTCGGTCACCTTGAGGATCTCGCGGATGACCGAGGGGTTCATGCGCGCGGCGCGGCGCGCCAGCGTCCAGGGCGTCGCGGCAGTAGACGGGGTGGGCAGGTCGTTGGGCTTCATGGGTTTCTCCGGTCAGATCCGTTCGGTCGCGGCGCGTGCGCTGGCGTGCACCGGCATTTTCCTGCCGATGAAGACGGTGGCGATCACGGCGGCGGCAAAGCCCAGCGTGAGCGCGTCCAGCCGTTCGCCCAGCAGGGGCACGGCAAACAACATGCCGAGGATGGGTTGCACCAGTTGCACCTGGCTCACGCGCACCGTGCCGCCCAGGGCCAGGCCGCGGTACCAGGCAAAGAAGCCGATCCACATCGAGAACACGGCGGTGTAGGCGAAGCCCCACCAGGCCGAGGCGGGCAGCGCTGCCTGCGGACGGGTGAGGACGGCCAGCGGCAAGGTGAGCGGCAGTGCGATCAGCAGCGCCCAGCAGATCACGTGCTCGGCCCGCATGCGCTGGGACAGCCGCGCGCCGTAGGCGTAACCGATGGCCGCGCAGAGCATGGCCAGGAGCAAAAGGGCATCAGCCGGGTGCACGTTGAGGCCGGCGCTGCCCGAGCGCAGCACGGCGAAGCCGATCACCAGCGCACTGCCCAGCGCCGCGCAGAGCCAGAAGCCGCTGGACGGACGCTGGCGGTGCAGCAGTGCGGCCACGGCCGCGGTGGCCAGTGGCAGAACGCCCACGATCACGCTGGCGTGCACCGCTTCCACGTAGCGCATGGCCGCCGAAGTGAACAGGGGGAAGCCGAAGACCACACCAGCCGACGTGATGGCCAGCGGCCACAGATCCTGGTGCCGCGGCAGCGGCGCGCGCGTGGCCACGAGGAACACGATGGAGAGCAGCGCCGCCACGACAGCACGGCCGAGTGCCACGAACACGCCCGACATCTGTGGCGCATCGACCGTGCCGACGGCCAGCCGCGTCATGGGCAGCGTGAGCGCAAACATCGTCACGCCCAGCAGGCCCAGCAGCAGTCCCCGGTTGGCGGGCCGGTCGATCCAGCGCGGGGCAGGCAATGCCTGTGTGCTCATACGGTCACCATCCACAGCGCAGTGGCCATCAGCACGCCGGCGAGCACGCGGTTGAACCACACCAGCCGTCTGCCCTGCCTGAGCCACTGCCGCAGCAGCGAACCGGTCAGCGCATAGGCGAAGTTGCTGGTGAAGGCGAAGAGCACCATCACCCCGCAGATGATGGCCAGGCGCTCGCTCGGGTTGCTCGCCGGTTGTCCCGCGGCGTTGACCACCCAGCCCGCGGTGAGCGTGAGCGCGAGCATCCAGGCCTTGATGTTGAGGAACTGCAGGCCTACGCCCTGCAGGAAGGTCACGTTGAGTCGCGTCTGGTCGACCTCGGACAGCGTCGCGGTGCCGGCCAGCTTCCAGGCCAGCCACAGCATGTAGGCCACGCCCAGCAGTTTCACGCCCCAGCGCAGGGCCGGCACGCCCAGCACCAGCGCGCCCAGGCCGAGGCCGCAGGCCAGCATCAGCAGCGTCCAGCCGGTCGGTACCGCCAGGCAGAAGGGCATGGCGCGCCGCAGGCCCAGGTTGGCGGCGAGGGCCGTGGATAGCGTCGTGTTCGGCCCCGGCGAAAAACTCATCGCGGTGGCGAACAGCAGCAGGGCAGTCAGCTCGGTGGCGCTCATGATCGGGCTTGTCAATGCGGGAGGTTCAATGTAATGTTCGGCGCCAGTACACAACCAGTACAGTTGGCAATGGCAGTTGTGAAACTGTATTGGTTGTTTCGACAGTACACGCACCGCCCAGGAAGCCCCCGCCATGCTGATGAAGACCTCCGCACAGTCCCTGACCGAGCAGCTTGCCCTGCGGTTTGCCGACCGCATCCGCAGCCGCCTGCTGGCGCCGGGCGCGCGCTTGCCCTCGGTGCGCCAGTGCGCGCAGCAGCACGGGGTGAGCCCGTCGACCGTGGTCGCGGCCTACGACCAGTTGCTCGCGCAAGGCCTGGTGCATGCGCGCAAGAACCGGGGCTTCTTCGTGCGCGAGATGAGCCCTGGTCGCGGCGAAGGCGCGCTCGCCGATGGGCCGAAGACCGGCTCCCGAGCGGGCGCATCGCCCGTCAACGCGACGGCGCTGATCCGCGGCATGTTCCACAAGGTCAGCAACAAGCCGCATCCGGGCATGGGGGTGTTTCCGCCCGACTGGCTTGAATCCACTTTCATGCCTGCCGCGGTGCGCAAGGTCACCGGTACGCGTGCGCTGCAGGATTTTTCGCTCCAGTACGGCGAGCCGCTGGGTGATGCCGGCCTGCGCCGCGTGCTGTCCCAGAAGCTCGCCACGCTCAACGTGCACGCCGAGGCCGATCACATCATCACCACCGTGGGGGCCACCCATGCGCTGGACATCGTGAGCCGCACCTTGTTGCGTGCGGGCGATCCGGTGATGGTTGAGGAGCCCGGCTGGGCGGTGGAGTTCGCGCGCCTGGCCGCGCTGGGCATGCGCATTCTGCCGGTGCCCCGGCGCGCCGACGGTCCCGATCTGGAGGTGATGGCCAGGTACTGCGATGTGCACAAGCCCAAGATGTACGTCAGTGTGAGCGTGTTCCACAACCCCACGGGCTATTGCCTCTCGCCCGGCAGCGCGCACCGCTTGCTGCAACTGGCCAACCGGCACAACTTCCACATCGTCGAAGACGACACCTACAGCCATATCGCGCCCGAGCACGCCACCCGCCTGACAGCGCTCGATGGCCTGCAGCGCACGATTTACGTCAGCGGCTTTGCCAAGATCCTTGCACCCAACTGGCGCATCGGCTACCTGGCGGCGCCGCCAGCGCTGGTGGAGCCGCTGCTCGATACCAAACTGCTTTCCACGCTGACCACGCCCGCGCTGCTGGAGAAGGCGCTGGCGCTGTGCATCGAGCAGGGCCAGTTGCGCCGCCACGCCGAGCGCATCCGCACGCGGCTCGACGCGGCGCGCGCGCGCAGCGTGAAGCTGGCGCTGGGCGCGGGCTGCACGTTTGCCGCCGAGCCGGTGGGCTTGTTCGGCTGGGTGGACGCGGGGGTGGACACTGATGCGCTGGCGCAGCGCATGCTGGACGAGGGTTACCTGATCGCGCCAGGCGCGTTGTTCCACGCGGCGCGCACGCCGAGCACGCTCATGCGCATCAACTTCGCGACCACGCAGGATGCGGCCTTCTGGCGTGTTTTTGCGCGCCTCAGGGCCGCAGGCTGAGGCCTTCGCTTCAGAGCCGCGTGTCGAACAGGTCGCGGCCCCGCGCGTGCAGCAACTCGGCCAGGGCCAGATCGATCTGGCGCGCCTCGGCCTGCAGCAGCGGCAGCGCGCGGGCGAACAGGTGCCAGTCGCCAGCGCGCGCGGCCAGTTCCAGGCCTTTGGCCAGGCGGGCGCCGCGTTCGGCGGTCATGCTGCCCAGCGAGCCCTTGAGGCCGTGTGCATGTGCCACGGCGGCGGCCGTGTCGCGTTCGGCGAGCGCGCGTTGCAGATCATGCTGGCGGGAGGCGAGATCGGCGCGCATTGCCTGTGCGAGCTGGCTCAGGGTTTCTTCGTCGCCATCGAGACGGCGCAGCAGCTTCTCCACGTCCAGCGCTTCCAGGTGCGCTGCGGCCCGCGCGGAGCCCACCGGAACCTCGGTCTGCACTGACTCGGTAGCAGGAATGCGTGGGGCATCGACGGGTTCGTTCACTTTCAGAACGCGGTCCATTTCCTCGATCAGCGCCTGCGGGCTCACGGGCTTCGCGGTGTAGCCGTCCATGCCGGCTGCCAGGCAGGCTTCACGGTCGCCGGGCATGGCGTTGGCCGTCACCGCCACGATCGGCGTGCGGGGCATCTTGCGGCGGGCCTCGATGTCACGAATCTCCTGTGTGGCCTGCAAGCCGCTCATGCCCGGCATCTGTACATCCATCAGCACCATGTCGATGCCACCCTGTTCCCATTGCGCCACGGCATGCACGCCGCCGCGTGCCACGCGCACGGTGCAGCCCAGGCGCAGCAGCAGCTGCCGCATCATGAGTTCGTTGACCGGGTGGTCCTCGGCCAGCAGCACCACCAGACCGACATAGCGTGGCCCGGCCTGCGCAAGCTCCAGCAGCTCGGCCGGGGCGCTCTGCGGGCTGCGTTCCAGCGTGGGAATTTCGCGCAGTGGCAGAGTGACGGTGAAGATGCTGCCTGCACCGGCCGCGCTTTGCAGTGCAATGTCGCCACCCATCAGGCGCGCCAGGTGCGCGCAGATGGCCAAGCCCAACCCGCTGCCGCCATGGCTGCGGGCAGTGGACGCGTCGGCCTGCGTGAATGCGTCGAAGATCGTAGCCTGGAGATGCTGTGCGATTCCCACGCCGTTGTCGCGTACCTGCACCTGCAGGCGTTGCTGCGTGTCGCCGGCTGGTGCCAGCGCGGTGGCCCGCACTTCGATCAGGCCGCCCTCCGGCGTGAACTTGACGGCATTGGAGAGCAGGTTGCTCATCACCTGGCGCAGGCGCTCGGAGTCACCCATCACCCACTGCGGCAGCGCCGACGAAAGGTCGAAGCGCACGCTCAGGGACTTGGCCCGGGCCAGTTCGGCGTAGACCGCCGTGACCTGCTCGAGCGTCTGGTGCAAGTCAAAGCGCAGATTCTCGATGTCGAGCTTGCCGGCCTCGATGCGCGAGAGATCGAGGATGTCATTGAGCAATCCCAGCAACGTATGAGCCGAGCTGTCCATGAGCGCCAGCCACTCAGTCTGCTCGGTGTTGAGCGGCGAGTCCGTCAGCATGCGCGTCAGGCCCATGATCGCATTCAGGGGCGTGCGCACCTCATGGCTGATATTGGCCAGGAACTCGCTCTTGGCGCGGCTGGCCTGTTCGGCCATTTCCTGCGCGCGAACGCGATCGTGTTCGATGCGCTTGCGTTCGCTGATGTCGGCCAGCGTGCCCATGAGCCGCAGCGGGTTGCCTTTGGGATCGTGCTCGGCCACCATGGCGTGCGTCTCCACCCACAGCCAGCCATCGGCTGTGCGGACGCGGTGCTGCACCACACCCCGCTGGCTGCGGCCTTCGAGAAGTGCAAGTACCAGCGTGCGCAAAGCCTCGAGGTCGTCCGGGTGCAGGCGTGCGCGCAGGTCGGGCACTTCCCAGTAGCCGTCGGCGGCGATGTCGCCCAGCAGCTCTCCCCAACGGGCGGTCAGGAAGACCTGAGTGGCCGGCAACTGCCAGTCCCACAGTGCCAGCCCGGCTGCGTCAACGGCCAGCTGCAATCGGTCGCGGGTCTCGTCGAGCGCTTCTTCAGCCAGCAGTCGGCTGTTGGACTCGCGGTGTACCGTGCCGCGCAAGCGGTCGAGCTCGCGGTTCTGGTGTTCGAGCTCGCCCAGCAGCTTCTGCGTGCGCTCGCGCTCATGCTCGAGCTCGTTCAGCGTGCGCTGCAGGTCAAAGGCGAGACGATCTGGCGTCATGGGCGTGTGTGAGGTGGTGCCAAGGCGAGAGTACCCCGTGCAGAGCCCTCAGCTGCCGCCAAGCGCCTCCCAGCGTTCCAGAGCCAAAAGCCATTCCCCCTCGACTTCGGCATGCCGGGCGGCAAGTTGAGCGGCCCGGGCAGGATCGCTGTGAAAAAGTTGGCCATTTTCGATTTCCTTGGCGATGCCGGCCTGTTCGGCCTCGAGTTCAGCCATGCGCGCGGGCAAGCCATCGAACTCGCGCTGTTCCTTGTAGCTGAGCTTTTTTCTGGTGGCTCCCTGCCTGGATGGTTCCTCGCTGGCCGGTGCAACGGCTGGCCGGGCAGGAACTGGCGCGGGGGTCTCCCGCCCGTGTTGCAGCGCCTCGGCGCGCGCGGACTGTGTGAGCCAGTCCTGCACATCCCCTACGTACTCGCGCCAGCGACCGTCGCCCTCGAAGACCAGTGTGCTGGTAACCACATTGTCCAGGAAGCGCCGGTCGTGGCTGACCAGGAAGACCGTGCCCTCATATTGTTGCAGCAGGTCCTCCAGTAACTCCAGGGTATCGATGTCCAGATCATTGGTGGGCTCGTCCAGCACCAGCACGTTGGCCGGGCGCGCAAACAGACGTGCCAGCAGCAGGCGGTTGCGTTCGCCGCCCGACAGTGTGCGCACCGGCGCATGGGCACGTGCCGGTGAAAACAGGAAGTCGCTCAGGTAGCTCTTCACGTGGATGCGCTTGTTGCCGATCTCGATCCATTCGCTGCCCGGACTGATGAAATCCTCCAGAGTGGCGTCCAGGTCCAGCTGGTCACGCATCTGGTCGAAGTAAGCCACGCTGAGCTTGCTGCCCTGGCGCACGCTGCCGCTCGTGGGCTGCAGTTCTCCGAGGATGATTCTGAGCAGCGTGGTCTTGCCGGCGCCATTGGGTCCGATCAGGCCGATCTTGTCTCCACGCAGGATGGTGGACGAAAAATCCCGGATCACGGTGCGTTCTCCGCCATCTGTTGCCGCAAAGGATTGCGTCACCTTCTCCAGCTCCGCCACGATCTTGCCGCTGGCTTGACCACTGGCGACGTCCAGCCTCACGCTGCCGATTGCATCGCGCCGCTGGGCACGCTGCTCTCGCAGCCGCTGCAGTCGCGTGATGCGTCCCTGTGCTCGGGTGCGACGTGCCTCTACGCCTTTTCGGACCCAGACCTCCTCCTGGGCCAGCAACTTGTCTGCGCGGGCGTTGATCACCGCTTCCTGCGCCAGCTGCTCTTCCTTCAGCATCTGGTACTGCGCGAAGTTGCCGGGATAGCTCAACAGCCGCCCGCGGTCGAGTTCAACCATTCGGGTGGCTACGCGATCCAGAAAGGCACGATCGTGACTGATGGTGACCACGCTGCCCTTGTATTCCAGCAGCAGATCTTCCAGCCAGGTGATGCTGTCGAGATCCAGGTGGTTGGTGGGTTCATCCAGCAGCAGCACGTCCGGGCGGCTTACCAGCGCCTGTGCCAGCGCCACGCGCTTCCTGTTGCCTCCGGAGAGCGTGCCGACCCGCACCTGCGCATCCAGATGAAGACGGTGCAGGGTTTCCTCGACCCGCTGCTCCCAGTTCCAGGCGTCCAGGGCCTCGATGCGCCCTTGCAATTGATCCAGGTCCAACCCGTCGGCTCCACTCAGATAAAGGTCACGCGCTGCCCGTGCGTCGGCGAGACCGATGCTGGCGGCTTCGAATACTGTTGATGCCATGTCCAGGACAGGCTCCTGTGGCACATAAGCGATGCGCACACCCGTCTGGACCTGCAGCGTGCCGTCGTCGGCTTTCTCCAGCGATGCGAGGATTTTCAGTAGAGACGACTTGCCCGTCCCGTTGCGCCCGATCAGGCCGACGCGCTCTTGCGTCTCAAGTGCAAAATCCGTGTGATCGAGCAGCGCAACGTGGCCAAAAGCCAGCTGAGCATCCTGCAGAGTGATGAGTGCCATGAAAAGCCCGAGTCGAAAGTGACGCGATTATCCCCGCGGCATTGCCGCTGGTTCCATGGGTGCACGGAGCAGCAAGCCTGGCCAGATCTCCCGGGTTTTCACATACTTACTTATAGATAAGAGAACCTGGTGGGGCGAGCCTGGTACGACGCCACTGATGAGCTAGGCATGCGGCACTGCCCTGCCGAAAAATTTTGTCGACGCTTTGACGGCAGATCAAAAACTGTCGTATACTGCAAGGCTTCGCTGCTCGCTATCGAGTCTCAAGTCACTGAGTGCAGCGGCGAAGATATGACGGCGAAGGCGGTGCAAAAAAGTGAGTGGAAACCCTAGCTTTTTTGACAAGTGGCCAAAAACTGTGTCATAATGCGAGGCTCAGCTGATCGCAGCTAAGCAGGCAGACGAAGGTGGTGAAAGCCGCTGG
>NZ_JAILWB010000012.1 GCF_025699295.1 Hydrogenophaga sp.
TTCTCACGTTTGGGAGGTATACTGTCAGCATGGTAGAGCAACAGAGGACGCGGCGACACGCCATGAAACACGAGAGCGGCGAGCCGACCGATGAGATTATCGAGATCGGGCTAAAGTTCGGCTCTGCTGGTGCATGGTTCGTATTTCTTGCACCGATGGGTATTCTGCTGGCCGTGATAATTGTCGAGATCATCACTTGACAAACGCTCAAAAAAGGGTATAGTAGAAACATGCAACGCAAGCAATTCGAAGCCATCGCCCGAGTCATCCGGGAAGAACTCCCTTCGGGATTCGATGACCAAATCTTCCGTATGTCCTTGACGAGCTACCGGGAGCAAGTCGCCCGAGAATTCGCGGATATGCTCAAGACCACGAATCCCGCTTTCGACTTCCGCCGCTTCATGCTGGCCTGTGGGATCGATCCCGAAGCCGAAGTCATGGACCCGGAAGCCGAGTACATCATGGGCGTCTGGATGAATCCCAGCGAAACCGCTTGACTTTCGTGCTCGTGGTGGTATACTACCGCATGAGCGATCAAGAAGAAGAACACGAGGGCAACGTCATCGAAGCCCTAGTCTGGGCTCTCCCGCTCTCTGCCCTCCTGTGGGTGCTAGTCTGGTTCGCAGCCACCTAGAAGACCGGGGGTGCCATACCGTACAACTTGCGTTGTTGCTTCCTTTCCTAGTGGGGCCGATGGGGTAACCTATCGGCTCCGCTTCTATTTGTACTTGAGCGATTCCCAGAAAATCGTTTGAGCGTCAATATCCCCTTTAACGCCCTATACAGGGCCGCCCCTGCCATCCTGGCAGACCGCCCCTGTCATCTTGGCATACGCCCTAGTGCGTAGTTACGCCCGCGTAACACGGACCACGCCCACCCTGCCACAATGGCAGTCCGGGTATGCACCTATAGCATAGCACCGATTTCCCGATTGTCAAGTGGAAATTCTTTCCTACTATTTCTTCGTTCGGAATTCCGTTCCTCCCGGCTTCCTGGGGTATGGAAACGAACGACGGACAGAAACGCTACCCGAATTTCCTGGATTCCCTCAAGTTGGAAATCGAGAGAAACGCTCAAGAATCGCGGGATGCTATGCAAGCCCTCATCGATGAGACCCGCCAAGCTTGCGAGGATTGTGGCATTTCTTTAGAGGAATGGGACGGAATTCCCCGCCGAGAAATCCGGGATGATCTAAAGTAGGCTCCCGCAAGGGTTTAGAGCGTTTCGAGCGAATCTCCGGGAAAGGGCTATAGCCTCACCCTGGGATTGCCGATAAGCTAGGTACAAGGGCGGAACGGAAACCCGCCCACAACCCCTAGCAAGAACGGAAACGCAATGGAAGCTCAAGACCCGCAAGACGCTATCGACCACGAAGAGGCCATCGCCTACGCCCAAGAAGAAGAGGAAACCCCGGAGGCCAAGAAGGCCAAGAAGGCCAGCATTCTGGCCGTTCTCAAGAAGCTCCGGGAGATCGAGAAGAGGCACGAAGAGGGGGAGCCGGTCTATGCGGAAATGGCCGCTAGGATCGAAGCCCGGCACGAAGAGGCTACGCAAGCCCTAATCCGGGAGGCTATGGAGGGGGAATAGGCCCTAAGCCTATGCGGGGGGCGGGCTTAGGCTCGCCCCCCTTTTTCGTGCCGAAATCCCTTTCCCCCTATAGTCTAGCGGGGGGAATGCCGATATGTATGGTATGAAGCAAGCAATCAAGAATCACCCCTACGCACTCTTCCTCCTGGGTTTCTTCTCCGTGGTCGGATGGGGCCTTATCAAGCTGGCCGCCATGCTGCCCACCCTGTAGGGGGGGCCTAGCAGAAAAGGGGCCTAGCAGGCCCCCTGCCCTATGTGGGAGGCCCTATGTGGGGGGCTGCTGAAACGTGCGTAGCTAAGCTACGCATGATGGGCCTACGTGCGTTAGAGCGTATCCTGTGGCCTGTGAGGGGGAGAAAAAGAAATCGAATTTCTAGCTTGCATTATCTCTATCCTGTGGTATACTGCTAGTGGATTCGAGAAACGGAAACAAGGAAACGAACATGCAACACGGAATTTCTTTCAGGGGCCTGTGGATCGAGGGCTCGGCGGACTACGAACCGGCCACGGGGCCGACCTACTCCTGTGGGGGAACGCCCCCTAGCTGGGATGCGGAAGTTTCTTCCATCACCCTGGACGACCCGGAAGAGTTTTCCTCCTGGTGCCTGCTGGAAGATTTTTCCGAGGGAGTGTCCAATATGGTGGACGCCTACCATCGGCTGACCGGGAAACTTCTTCCTAGGGTGGAGGCCCTAGTGTGGGACGCATGGGAGGAGGAAATTCTTTCCGAACTCATGGAAGCCGAGTCTACCTGGGAACCGGACTACGACGAAGACCGATACGACGACTAGGAAAACATTTCAAGGGGGGAAATCGAAATTCCCCCTTGACATTCCCCCCGAGTGTGGTATAGTGTAGCGTACTGAGGAAACGGAAACAAAGGAAACGACATGAAATCGCTCATCAAGAACACGCTCGCCCTCGCCTCCCTGGTCGCCCTCTTCGTCGGCCCCCTGTGGTACCTCTCCACTAGCCTGGGCCTGTAGGCCATGCGAGACAACATCATAGCCACGCTAGGGGCCTTGATCGTACTGCTACGCATCCGACCCCTGTACCCTTGGGCCGATAGAACATCAAGGGAAATTCTTTCCAAGTACGACGACGAAGGCAACCCAATCTAGAACACGTTTCCGTTACGTTTCCGACCCTGCCCTCCTGGAACATTGTTCCAGGGGGGTGGGGTTTTTTCACTTTCCGGCATGGAAAGTTTTTCCAGGGGGCGTCGGGTACCTTACACACAGGGCAACATGAAAATCCCAATAGAGGCTACTCAGATGAATAGCTGTCCAACCGCTAGGCACACGCACACGAGCCACACCTTGAGCACGAAGCAAGGCAACCCTTCTTTCAAGCTCGTCAGCCAGAGTGCATAGCACGCACGGTTCAGACGACGTACGGCATGGATGAAGCTATCGGCGGTTTCTACGCTCACGCCACGACCTCAGTGCATCGCCGTGTTGGTAGTTGCAGTCACCCCGGCGTCGTACGACGACGGTGGTAGTGGGACGCACAGCCCTGTCCCTGGCAACCTGCCGCCTGACCTCCTCGCGGAACTTCCGATAGCGTTCACGCTCTAGGGCAGCCTGTCTCCGCGAGACGTTCTCGTACACCGTCATCTGACGGCTCAAAGAGCCGTACTGCTCGTAGTTGATCGTTGGTGATTGAATTCTGGTACTTTGAGCGGCGGATCGATCACAAAGGATCAGAAGTGACGCAGCGACCAAGGCCGCAGAGATTAGATTTTTCATTTCAAGCCTCCGTCCAGTAGCCACTGGACAAGTAGTATTCGACATGGCCCGTAGTCAGGTGTCTCACATTCAACTCGCCGCCTCCGTCGAAGACGTAGGTGGCATGTCCACTATTCGGATCGTACTCGATCCGGTATTCTTCCTGCTCACACCGAAAGTGGCGAATAGGCTCCGTCTGCTCCACATGAACCATGTGCCTGTCTAGAATTTCATCAAACGAGCGATTCATAATCTAGGTATAACTCTTCTCCACGACGGATGTGCCTACTGGCATAGTAGACGTAATCCTTGTGGTGGACGTTCGGCAAATCCGCGTGATTCAGATACCAGCCAATCGACATGTGGTTCCAATCGGCAGGGATATGCCAACCGTTCTTTTCCGGGATGCCAAAGCGGCGAACCAGGAACCGCTCACCGTCTTTCAAGTCTTCCTCGGTGACGAACCTCCAATCCTCATCGGCAAACAGATGAAGAGGCTCCCCAGAGCGAATAGCTCTGGTGGTGAAGATCCCAACGCCACCAGCGTTGGTACTAGGTTTGAGGATGAGCATTACTTAGGCCAGAAGACAAACGCACCGCCAGCGGGATTGCGGTCCACACGCCAACCAGTGAATCTACCAATGATGTACTCTTCGATTCGTTCATTACCACCAGCTTCTTCCATGCCGATAGCAACACCAGTCCTCTCTTCGTATTCCGTGCCCTCGAACCCCTCGTTGCGGCAGGCGTACCACTCATCAAGCTTATCTTCAATCTTGATTTCAAGCTCGTCTGCAACACGCTGTTCTTCGGGCGTAAGAGTTAGAGCATCAGCCAACCCTTCGGCGGCAGCCGTAGTCTGTTCGACGGCACCTGACAACTGCTCCATTGATTCGGCTACGGCATCAACCTGTGCGGGGAATCTCTTGAGGAAGTCCTGATAGGCTTCGTCGGTCATGCCTGTGCCGTTACATGCTCCGCATGTATCGCCAGATCCAGGACGTACGCAATTTCCAAGGCACGTTTCGCAAGTACCAGGAGGCAATTGCGAAAGGGGCTGCACTTTGACGATCTCGTCCACAACGTCTTTCGGGTAACCACCCTTCACAATCGGCATAACAAACTCCTGTGGAGCGGGGTCCACGGGGAGAGGGAATGATCCACTAATCGCCGGTTCGACCGGCAGACCAAGAGACCATTGCTTAGCTTCCATGTCGCGAATGCTCTTTTCCATGATGCGGGTAGCCTCGTCCTGCATACGCCGCATTTCTTCCGGCGTGATGTCGTCAGGCTCAACCCATTTGCCAAGAAGCTCGGGAGCAAACATCTTTTCAAGCTCCTCCTGCGAGTAAGCGTCGTTATTGGTGTTTTCATCCATTACGGGATCTCTTCAATATCCACAACCTCTTCCTCGCCGGGAAGCGGCTCAGAGATCACAGGGCTCACAGATCCACTCAGGACCATTGCCTCGGCGGCCTCTTCGCTGTCGGCCTCGACAACGAAGTTTTCGCGGACCTTGGTTTCAACTTCTACTCTATACGTCGGCATCGAAGATATCCTTTGGTGCTTCACGAAACTCGAACGACCCCTTGAGGAAGTATGCACACCGCTCGTCTTCGTCTCGCGAAATGCAGGTAAAGACAATGGCCGAGTCATTTGGGGCCTCTGCCCGGTGCATCATCAGTTGGTCCTTCGGGATGGGCTGCTCCAGCAATTTCATGGGTGCAAACTGCGGAGCGATCATCAAGAAGTACGTCCAGCCCTCTGAGGGCTGGCGATACATAGGATTGCCGTCAATGACAATCTCGTCGGGTACTTCGAGATCATCAGCCATCAGTGATCGCACTCCTCAAGCAAGTTTTCTTGCGTTCCGTCAGGATGGATGATCGTCACCCAATGCATAATCGGTTCATCTGGGTGACCCACCGCAAACAGAGCGACCTGACGACCGGGACACACGGTTGTATGAATCGAATCAGTGATTGTCACGGGGATCACTCGAATCGCCTCGCGGGGTGCAGTACATCCTACTGTTAGCAGCAGGCAAATAGCAAATACAGATTTCATGCTTCAATCTCCACGTTGTAATGATTGGGCCACGGCCCCCAGGGTCGCGGCGTCTCGTTCTCATTCTCGATCATGGCTCGCAAGACAGAAATGGCCTGTTCTTGCGTAGGCCAACTGCGAGCCGCTGGACATGGCTCTGGCAGCCACACCGCGTACGCCGAGTAGCTCTTGCCGTCAAAGGTTACACGCACGACAGGGATTGTCATACTCTCCACCCCTGAGGATCATCAAGGAAACGACGATCACCACTAAGCTCTACCGGGCCGCCGTACATATCTACTCCTACGTCGTATAGTTTGTGCTTACGCATCTTGGCGAGGTCGCGGGCCTTCTGTTTCGCGAACACGCTATGGCAATGGCCATGCAGATGGGCGACACCGTGGAATTTACCGTTCCAGTCGCTCATCGGGTAATGACAGGCCACGAAGCGTTGCCCGCCAACCGCGAACTCATGGATATCTTCTAGGACTTTGACCCTATCTCCCAGACGGAAGTCCTCTACTAGTTGTTTCAAGCCGCTCATACCCCACTTCTTCGCAGGCTGATCGTGATTGCCCAAAACAATGCGGATTTCCCCATGAAGCATCCGGAGCTTGTCTACCACGAACCCATCGTCCACCCTGGGTCCCATAGCGAAATCACCAAGGAAATACACGATGTCGTCGCTGTCTACACGCCGGTTCCACTCGTCTATGAGGTACGTGTCCATATCGACCGTCTTTTTGAACGGACGTTCGGCGTACCGAATAATGTTGTGGTGACCAAAGTGAAGGTCACTCGAAACAAATACGCGACTCATCGGAGTAGGCAATAGCGTCTAAGGTGAAAATGGTGTCTTCGTCGCCCTCAATGGTCACTTGTCTCTTACAAGGGACATGAGGCTCCAATTTCTGATACGTGAGTTTCGCGTCCAGTCGTTCGCACAGCCTTGTCATGTGGCCGCACACGATCTCGTGCTCGCTCTCGGTCAGGTCTAGGATGAATGATACCTTCATATCAGCGTCTTGTCAAGAGGTTTCTTCGCCTGCGGCGAGAATAGTAGCCTCGCGGCTCCTGTACGGCGTCTTTTGTTTCGTAATTGCTCGAAAAAACGAAGTGGGCAGTTCCCTGCGACCCGATTACCACAATCGCGAAGATTAGGTAGTACCACCAGGGCATCGGGATCTCGATGTGGGCCAGCTTCTCCTCGAACTCGCAGAGTTGGTACTCTGCGATCACGAGGTTGGAAATTTCTTCTGTCGTGGCGACTCCATCGAGAATTCGGTTCTCGATGAGACGCTTCACGGCCTGGGTGTCAGTCCATCCGAACACGTATGCCCAATCCGGCTCTTGGGGATCGCCTCCGTAGGTGATCACCAAGTCGTTCTTCTTGCCGCCCATCCACAGACGCTCCTGGAGCGTTCCAGTTTCTTGGGTAGTCCCTGCGGGAAAACCGATAGCGATTACGTTGACCCGCTTGAGCGGACCAAGCACCGCGTTCATCTGGTCCCACTCCCGCTGATCCCATAGACCCATAGCGGTGCCGAGGAGACGGTCGGTGTCGAACTTGCTCGCGTTCTCAGGCCACGTCGGGAATAGACCTTTGAGTTGGTCCTCCGGGACCGGCTCAAAGTTGTAGAGCGAGCCCTTAGCCTTTAGGAGTCGGTTCTCGAACTTCGTATTCTTCGTGATCGGGTAAACGTATCCCGTTGCATTGACCGTGCGATAGTCGTTAGGGTCGCCCTCGATCATGTGGCTGTCGGTCTCGCCCGTCCGCCTGCGGCCTTCGACAGCCATAGCATCGCCATGATTCCTCAATACATCGTCGTATCTGGTTACATCGATGCTGAATCGGCCTAGCTCACTCTCCACCCACCAGGACTCGCTGTGCCAACGGCGGCGGGTCTCGTAGTGCGAGAAAACTTGGCGAGTACAGGTCTGCGGATTCTTCGACGTGCCACAGTCGTACGTCTCCGTCCGGTAGATCGCTTCCTCGTACTGCTCCCGCCATGCGGGCTGGTACTGAGCGTAGTGGACCTGACCAGAGCGGGTCTCGATATCGGACGGTACGTGGAACTCTGCTGCCTCAATGCCGGTGAAGATAGTGGCGACAAGGAGGGCAGCCCCGGTTCCGATGGCAGCTTCCTTCCAAACGATCTCACGATTGAAGTACCACTGGATACCCCACACCGCAATCGGGAGTAGTGCTAGTAGGAAGAAGATCATGATTAGTCCCTCGACGGAAGCTCGAAGACTCGCTCGTCGCGGCCACTCTGAACGGCCTGCTCAGTCTCAGCGGACGAGACGACGTTGAACTCGAACGGAGCATCGTTCTTGATGAAGAAGCCCTTGAACGGATCCTCGATGATGTCCTCATGGACACGGACCAGTTCCAGCATACGAGTCTGACTGTTGCGGAACTCCTGGCGGCCAGCGACAAGGCGGGCTTGCAAGTCCTTGTAGATCGAAGCGTCGATGGTCGGAGTCTGCTCCGTAATCCAGGACATCATCTTGCCAGCACCTTCGGGGGTACGAGCCTCGGCGTATTCCACGAAGAGTTCCATCGCGGTCTCACGCTCACGATCAGCGATTCCGCCGATCTCTTGAAACGACTTCCACATATTGTCGAGGACGTTTTCGATGTTGCCGATTTGGGCCTCACAGGAGTTACGAGCTTGGACCTCAGCACGATTGTAGCCAAAGTACATGCTGCCAACGGTAAAGACGCCACCAAGGCCAAGGACGCCAACGGAGATCAGTGCGATTAGTTTCGAGTTCATGATAGTAGTAGAATCAGACCAGCAATGTGAGCAAACTGGTCGGCTGCGATGGTGTTCCAGAAGGCGTACATACGTCCCTCTTTGTAGAACCGGGTTGTAAGGCGACTGCTCACGAAGTCGGTAATCAAGTGCAGTATACAGTTCAGGATGACGAAAGTCAAGCCAATTCCTGTGGGAATTAGGCCGAGCCACAATACGCCTCCGTAGATAGCCACATGGGCCAGGAGAGCCCAATGCTTGCTACTTTTGTTGATCCCTAGATAGCGGGGCTGACACGCGAAGTCAGCTATGAAGTGGACCGCTAGGACCCAGAGGAGTAGTAGTGATTCAGCCATAACGCCACAGTATACATCATGAAGGCCAGTGTAACAAGTAGAATCTTGTGCTTCTTACTCATTTCATAACCCTCACGATTTCATTGGACAGGTGCTCTGACACAATTTCCACAAGGAAGGCATCCCACCATTTGTTGTCAACCTTCTCGGGAAGGTGCGATTGAGCCGCCTGCACTTCAACGAAGGCAAGGTCCGAATCCAGGATCTCCTGTACTCGCTCCATCGGCACACGCCCCTGCTTGATGTCAAGCAGTAGCGGAGCGTCCGCGAGCGGGAAGTTGATCCGGCCATAGGTCAGCAATTCGATCAGTTCTTTTGAGACACGTACCGCGTGGCTCAAAGCTTTCCAGTCGTGCCCCTCTGCCGACGCGGCAGCGTTGGCACGATTGCCGTAACGCTTGATGCTGTTCTGGATAGAAGCACGCACGTTACCGATGCTAGTGCTCTCTCCGAACCACTTGCCACCAATCTGATACTCCATGATCCCTTGTGGGTTACGGCGTTCGTCCTGAATAGCCTGTGAGAACTTCACAGCATCAACAGTCATCTTGAACGGCACGTCGTCCTCATGGACTGACATAGATCTAATTGCGGTACGCAGAGCATTGAGACGATCTCCCTTGAGACTGTACTTCGCTGCCTGTCCACGAGCGTAGCCAACAAAGGCATTCATCTGCTTGCTTACCAGTGACGAGCGATTCTCTACGATGCGATCCCACACCCAGCCGTATTCCGGAGACTTGTATACCATCGTCTCCGGTGCGAAAAGCATATCGATAGCACCAGTCTGTCCTTGCGTTGCCAAACGCAAGAAGTGGTGCAGGCTGTAGTAGGTGGCATCTAGCTCACCGGCTTCGTTTTTGCGAGAGTCGTCTTTGGGCGAGGAATTGGCAGTCTTGGGGATACGTCCCAAGAGGATCTCTTCGAGCGTAGGGAGAAAGATCCCAAGGTAGTCCTCGTCACTCGCTTCGGTCGCCGTCCCGTACAGGTGGCTTCCGAATTTGATCTCGCAGATCAGGTTCTTCGGTCTTGATGTGTTCATCGTACCAGTCTTGGAAAACTTTGAGTGCGGCCTCTTCCGAGTAGCTCGTAAAGCTGCCATATTCTTGAAAAGTGATTGTAACGGATGTCCCGCCAGCCGAACAAGCTTCTTTGCCACGGTAATGGTGGGTCTGCTTATCGGAAGTTCTACACGAGTCTTTCCACCATGCTGTTTCACGTTCGTACACGTCAGTCATCTTTGGTAGTCGAATACCCGCAGATGGGGCATTTCAATACCACTTCGAGCACAGTCTTCTCCGGTGTACCAAAGCACTTGCTGGGGTTCTTGCCCACCAGAGCTTTACCAAGCTCCAGTTTGCAAGCACACTTAGGACACTTGGCCTCAGCCATCGGACATGATCTCGAATCGGATACCGTAGTATCTCTCAATCTCTTTCACGAGAGCGATAAAGTGCGGCATCGCAGAGTCTTTGCCCGCCTTGACCAGATTGGATTGTGCCACAGCCAGCGTGGCTAAAGTCATCGGGTAAGACAGGTTCTCTCTAGAGCCGCCCTCCGGTCTTTCGTCTCCTACGATCCGTAGGGGTTTGTTATCGGGATTCTTCCGTGTCATTACTTGACGGGCTGCGTTGGTAGCACCAAAGATTCTGACGGCTCAGCGGCAGACGGATCGACAGGAACGACCTGAATCGACTCCATGAATTCGATCATTTCAAGCACGTTCGCAATTTGCTCGCCGGTCACTTCACCCTGGACTACGCCCTCCACGGTGATTTCGTACACACGGACTAGACGTGAGCCAGAAACAACCTGAGTGTGGACGGGGTGTGCAGGGTTGTCGCACGGAATATCGAACGTGAAGCCCTCTTCATATTCGACAGCAGGGATAGCCTCCTGAGGAATCTCGGGGGCGGAAGTGCAGGCCGCGAGACCGGCGAGTAGACTAAGGGTGATTAGGGCGTTCTTCATGAGAATTTCTCTACGTGAGCAAGGTTTATGATTTCATTCGGATTGAACACGTTGACCTGACGGCCCACACTCATAGCATAGTCAACGCAGTTTGCTGTACCCCCGACGTGTTCGCCATTCCAGTAGGCGGTCAAGATGTCGGAGTTGTTCACGAGATACTCATTTCTAGTCTGTAGCTTGGATGGGTGATATCCAGGTTCACAAACATACACCACTTCGTAGCACTTGTCAAGTAGTGTCTCGTATTTTCTTCGAGAGGCCGTGGGCCACCGGGCATCATAGCCCTCAAATGGTAGACAGGCGATTACTGGCAATTCTAGGTAAAGGCCCACTTCCATCCAAAACTGATCAATGCCGAGGGCTCCTCCAGAGAGCAGGAACAATTCGCCATCCGGAGCTTCCTCCAGGAAGTCCCGCATGTGGCGTCGGATTGCCTTGAAGTTCTCGGTGGCTTGGTAGCCCCCGAGCTTATCCGGCCTGTGTCCCGTTACTGCTATCTTTACCATCTTGATGTGCTTTGATTTTGATCCCCGCGTAGGATCCCAGGAAGAGGCCAATGAAGTAGGGAATCAGGTTCCACCGATTGTCAATTGCCTCAAAAATGCCAGTAAGACTGATGACCACAAGCAGCACGCTGACGATGCCGCCCATCATGGCGTAGTGTTTTTGACATGCCCAATACCAAACGATATAGAGGAAGTCAAATGCAAACCCTAGCGGCAAGAGCCACCAATTGTCAACGTTCATCTTTACGAGATTGCACTTCTGCCGCTTCCCAGCCGCGACTGCGATAGAAACCCCATGTACGTCTTTTCAAACCAAATCGAATGAAGAGACTCCAGGTACCCTCGTAACCTTCGGGGACGGTGATTCTGTGACCCGCATACTTGCTACGCATGTATACGAGCGGGTGGAAGGGACGACGGAGCTTCGTAATGGTCGGCCCATAGGGAACGGCTTGTCGTTCCGGCATTTCTTCGTTGTAGGCTCCAGCGAGCAAGATACTCAAGCTGTTCCAGGGATGGTCATGTAGACCATCATCATCGTCCGCCCAGAAGCGGTGAATGTAGATACCAAGCCACGGGGTCGAGAGAACGTAGAATCTTTCGAGGTAATCCTCTTCGGTCCCGTCCCGTTCTCGACGGATCATGCGGCGGCGGCCACGGCTTTCGAGCCAGCCCGCTAGTCTTTCAAACCAGCGTCTACGGGTGACTGTAGCCTCTGTAGGGTTCTTCGTCATCGTGATAGCGACCCTCATCTTGGAGAGTCAGTTCCTCGTCTACTACATGATTACGTAACGAGGGCAGGTTGTCAACCTGAATCCCAGCTTCTTCCAGGAGTTGTACTCCTGGAGTAGAGGCACTGTTTGTGTCAATTGGGTAGACTTCACTGTAGACCACCCGGACAATGCCCGCCTGGATGATCAGTTTTGCACACTCGATACAGGGAGCCAGCGTGCAGTACATCGTGCCGCCGATAGAGCTTGCACGACTACGAGCTACCTTCATGATGGCGTTCGATTCAGCATGAAGACACGCCTGTTTTGTGACGAGGCCGCCATCGGGACCTTCGTGCTCACAGTTGTTGTCGAAGCCAGAGGGCATACCATTGACCCCCTCGAATCGCCCCTCTTCTGGAATTACAAGAATGGCCCCCACCTGTCGTCTACGGGCATGTGAGATTTCGGAGGCGTTGTACGCCATCTTCATATACATTCTGTCGAGTGCGTCTTGCTTAGCCATTGAAAGGATCCATCATACGGGCCGCTTTGGTAGCACCAAAGATTCTACTAAGTTCGCAGCGAATACCCCTGACGTAGTTCTCTGCAACCATAGCAAAGAACTCTTCTTCATCAATCTCGGGACAAGCGTGTGCCGCCTGCGAAGCGAAGGTGCGGAAATCGCCCAACTCTTGTTGGATGACTTGTCTACCCCGTAATCTGGCTATCAGGGCCGGATCCATCTTTGGGGACATACTTGTACTCTTGTAGCTTTTCGATGTAGTTCTTTTTGAGTCGTTCATAGAGATCTTGTGTGGTCACTTCGGGGCTATTTTTGGAGGTTCGTCGCACGGCATCGGCCATGCGGGATAGACGCTCATTCATGTTGAGGGTATCCATCGATAGCCCCTTGGCGTATGCGTGAATGGCCAGTCTGGCCGCTGCCTGTTCTGCCTGACTCAAAACTTCTGACAACTGACTGAGCTTTGATCCCGCCAGCTTGCTTCTCGCGTCAAACGCCTGTCGCTTCTTGGCGGTAAACGTGGGTTCATCCACCCACATGATTTCGCCGTCTTCACCAAACGTATTGTAGACCTGATGAGCATGAGAGGGGTCGTCTGCCTCCACCACGACACCACTGTATTCCATATGTTGCGGCTCGAACTGATGCAGAGCGAATTTCTCAATCACCTGTTCGTCAACATAGACGCAAGTGCGTTTTTCTGGATCATCCGTTTTGACCGCATACACATAAAACTTGTTCATTGAGTTACCAGCACAAAGCGATCCCCTTCTAGGATCGAGTCAACTAGAGGACGAACTTGGCGTTCCCAATTCAGCCCTCCGAGGCCACACCCTAGCTGCGGTAGCAGAATCGGGCGTGCATCACCCACGCTAGATAGGATTCTAGCGAGGTCCAATAGTTCGTAGCATCCCTGCTCCACAAATTCAATCTTGGAGGGGTTCCTCCAATTGTGTTTGGTTGGCAGACAGATGACGGGGTTAGAGACGTAGAGACGACTGTCAAACTTGCCGATGTGAACACCAAGATTTTCTGCCAATCCTGGGTAACGGTCTGCGGCATCTTTGGCCATTCCCGCCCCCATGACAGCTTTGTTGTCCTGGCGGACACAAGTGTTGGTCGGAACCACTACCCACGCATCGAGTTCGGTGGCTAGGTTCCAGATGTCTCCGGTCATGTATCTCATCGTCACGATCATTATACGCAGAATGCGTGAATTGTCAAGGGGTTACTGCTGACAGTTAGATCAAACAGCTTTTCGGCCAATCTCTGAATTTCGGGATCAAGAGCAACTTTCTGCCAAGCGGGATCATCTCTCATATTCTCCCATCTACACAAAACCCTCATGTCTTGTGCCCGACCGTCGAATTGCTTGCCGTCCCAAGAGCTTCCACTTCTTACGGTATTGACCCTTTTGTCTTCGGTGCTTAGGTTTAGTTTTGCAGCCACCCTTGTTCGGTACTCACTACTAGTAAACCATGCATTGTACGATACAGGAATGAACTTACTCTCTTCTGCAAGACATTCGATTGCATGTTCTTTCCAGATTGCAACCCATTGCTCAAAACGGCTCTCGCGTATCTTGGCACCTAGCCACTGAGTAGAATGCCACCAAGAGGCTGCCCAGTTATACGGGTCACGCAAAATGATCACATGGTAATCTGAATCTCCGATAGACAACTGGGCATTCTCATAGTCATGGAATACGGTTTCTTCGAGTGCGTTTGCACGCATCCAATCCATGATAGCATGATGACCAGAGCGTGCCATTGAGTAGACCGATACGCTCGTCATACAGAAAAGCTCTCTCCACAGCCGCACGAGTTACTGGCGTTCGGATTCGAGAATTTGAAGCCACGCCCCATGAGGCTTTCTTCAAAGTCAATCTCTACCCCATTGAGATAGAGGAAGCTCTTGGGGTCACACACTACAATGATACCATCGTAGTCAAACACTTGATCTACCTCAGAAGGAGGTACGTCATCGAAGCCAAGAGTATAGCTAAACCCACTACACCCACCACCTTTGATGCCAACCCGAAGTCGAACTTCTCCGAGATGTTGTTCGGACATGATACGAGCAAGTTCCAGAATTGCTTTGTTAGTAAGTGTAATAGCCATCGTCTGCCTGTCAGAATGAAGTAGAGGTTGTCGCGTCCTTGTAGAACGCGGGATGTAATCATAAGGTCTTGGTAGTAGCCAAGCTTCTGTTTCCACATGATGACATATGAGGGAGTGATCTTCTCGCCACACTTGGCAAGCTCCCTGTCACATGCGGCCATACGAAGGATGCTAAGATCCCTGTATCGTCTTAGCTCCGCAAGGCCCTTTCGTCTCTGTTGAATCTTTTTCCACACGACTTACTTGATCCGGTCCCATTCCATCAATACTCCCAGTAGTGTGTGTGCTCGAATCTCGCACTCGTTACGATAGTGCTTCGATTCAGTAGTTGCTAAGTCTTCGAGTACCTTGGCAAGCTGCTTGTCGATGACAGCCATCAGCTTGGCTGCGGAAGGCTTACGCTTGCGTGATCCAAAGAGGCCACCAACCACAGTAACAGCAAGGTCTACACCCAAGGCAACCTGGGGTGCGACTGTTTTTAGTCCAGTACGGACCAGTGGATTCTGAAGAACCTTTTGTACTTCGTCCATGATTGATAGCCTCTTGTTAGTTATCTACGGCGACCGCCGCCACGAATGTACTCTAGGTCATCGATCTCGGGATCGCTGAGCCACTGGCCGGTAGAATCATCTTTCACCTTCTTCCAAGACTTCCATCCTGGGTTCTGTGAAGGAGTATACTGATTCCACGAGTACAGGCCAAACTTATCTAGGTCCATGTTGTTGCCACCACCGAACTGGCCTTGCAACCTCAGGGCGGTCTTGTTGCCTGAGATATCCCAATTCGCCATGATAGCCTCATCGCAACCAGTGATAGCCACATGGTCGCGATCAGCGTTAGGATGATCAACCTCGAAATTGAGAATGATCAGGCGGCCCGTCGAGTGTCCACCTTCGGTAAGGTAAGCACCGTGGCCGAAGTCAGTCCAGTGTACGAAGGCTCCATGAGAGCCAGACGCCGCACCGAAAGACTTGTTGTTGATGAACCACACGGTTCCAGGGCCGTTACCAACGATTGTGTAATCGCTGCCGCCTTGGCCGTAGTTGTTCATCGCAACACAGTTCTTGATGATCAAGTCACCGAAGGCCGAGGGGCCAGACTGCTTACGGTTCGTAAGCTGCAACATCGTACGTCCCATGCCAGAGCCACGACAGTTGATGAACCAACTCTTGCCCTGGTGGTTGTCGATGTAAGCACCGTGCTCCACGGCTTCGTGGAAGTTGAGGTTACGGCAATCCCAACGGGCAACACCGTGACCACGGATGTTCCACTTCATGCCCTTGCCCTGCCATGCGGTAGGATCTTTCGGCAAGAAGTTGATATCGTACAACCTAATGAAACCGGCGATGCCGTTCATGTTGACAAGCAATGGAGCGAACGCACCACCTGAATTCATCAGAGTGGCGTTCTGAATCTTGAAGTCACCCATCTTGTTGAAGACGGTAACACCGCCGATCTTCATGGCACGGTTCGGCTCGATACCGATGATAGTAACATCATCGACATCTTGCCCTTGCCATGTGACGGTGTGAGTCTGGTTCGGGTTGGTGCCATTCAGCAACATACCCTTGTGTTGGTTACCAGACACATGCAAAACGACGCCAGGAAAACCGTGGAATCGAATTGCTTGGGCCAGTGCATCACCATTGAGCGGTTGATTGTACTGGTTCTTTGTGATCGTCTGGCCAGTCGAGACAATCGTATAGCTGTTTCCAGTTACGATAATATCCGGCTGGGCATTCGTCTCACGCCTCGGGACTAGTCTTCCCACATTATGCCTCCCACCATTTGAAGTGTGGACTATTACTCAAGCCAAGGTCACGCAATGCTTTCTTGGAAAGCTGACGCTGACATACCTTGACCTCCTTAGAATAATACTCTACAACCTTCCGCTGGAGTGCCCAAGACCAAACTTTACGGGACAGTTCTTCGTCCTCATACCACACTTCGAACCAGCAACCGTTGATACGCTCGAAGAGGCGGTCTCCGACTTTGCACTTATCAGGATCCTTCTCCTGATCACGACGCCTCCAGCGGCGTCCACGCTCGTCTTCACGGAGGATGCCGTGTTCATCGACGTAGAACTGGCTGGGCCACTTCCAGCGGTGCTCAAGGGCGGCAAGCCGCTCGGCGTGGGTGTCCACTTCCATCCAGAAGTGTTCGCGGGCGTGCCAGCCACGGAGGTTGCGAGCATCGGCGTGCTCGCAGAATTCACTGTAGACTTTATCGAAGGGACGGCCAACGTGCTTCTTGAGCCACTTGCGAAGCGGGTTGATGTGGTCGCCAAACGACCAGCCCCAGCCGCCTTCGGCCCAACGTCTCTTCATCCCCTCATGCTGGGGGAGATTGTCGAGCCTGTCTACGTCGTCAGTCGGCTGCGTCTTGCGAGCCCCGTCCCACTTCCCGTTCCGTCCAGGTGTAACCAGGACATCTTTCATGTCTTTTCTCATCTAGATACGACTCCTTTTCTATTGCGGCGAGAATCGCAGCAACTTCGGCAGCCCGGGTATCTAGGTGCAGGTGTTCGCCTTCATGACGCCGCTTGCGGTAGTCGTCAAGGCGTAGCTGGAGCCAGCGAACTAGAGCTTCTTCATCCATTAGGTACAACCTGCTGGATCTTGAACTCGACCGTCAACCCGTTTGAAGTTTCTACGTATTTGGCCTTTACTAAGACCTGAGCATTCTCATGTTCAGATAACTTAGATCTAAGCCACGCATTCATCAAGGGTTTGATGGAGTCGATTGCAGAACGCTGCTCGTCGGTAGCGTTCTCAAGACCAACAGGGGTCGAACGGCGAATTCTGCCGTTCTGGATGAGAACTTCACTGGTGTATCTGGCTTTCGTCATGAGAGCATTATACGCAGATCAGTCCTCGATGTAAAGCTCGCAGTCGCATTCTTTGTACGTAACATCTGGACGAGTCCAGTGATACACCAAATTCTGACGTGCGAGCTTGATCTCAATTGGAGAGAGTGACTTCTGTGGCTTGTCAACGATGGAACGTGGGTACATGACGTAGTTTGTGGCGTCGTGCCCCTCTGGCAGCACAATGAAGCCAGTGTGTCCCATTTCTGAGAAGCCGATGATGTGCGGCAGACCGAACATATGCCCCATCTCGTGTAGACTAACAGAATACGCTTTCTCAGGATTCTGCTCAAGGTAGTCGGCATCTAGCAGAATGCGACCCCTGTGTGGTTGCCACATCCCCAGCAGGTTATCACTTAGATGATACGGGGCCGCCTGCATGTCCGCCATACGGATCTCGATGGCACCGATGCGGCCGAGAATCGAGAAGTCGTTGGAGCTATCCTCAAAGAAGATGATCCAGCGAATCGGCAGATGACTAGACCACTCATCGATGGCTTTTTGGAGGTTCTCCCAGACCACGGGATACTGGTCGATCTCATGCTGAAATACGATGATCTCAAAGTTCACATAAAAACTATCCGCCAGTTCGGGGGCAGCGGGGGCCACGTTGGTAGCCTCCTGGACCTGTTCTTCTTGCCCGAATTTCATGCTGGCCGGGGTCGGCTCTGGCTCCGAGAGTGTGCCGAAGCACAACCCGAGGCCAAGTCCAGCCAGCAGAGCGGCGGTTCTAAGTCTCATGTAAATCCCCTTTTAGGTCTAACGAGGCACTCACTCTCGGGAGCGAGTGCGGGTGGGTATTACCTTTAGAAAATACCCTAACTGGGGATACCAAAAAAGCTTGAAAAAACGAAAAGAGAGGTTTTTGTGTACTATCTACTTACTGGCCGCTTTGTTGCGGTCTAGGGGTCTTCGGACCCTGGAACGCTTCGTCCTTGCCTGCCACAGCCTTTACGGGGCTATGGTATCACCAGAAGGGCCTTCTGTTACCCGGATTCACATGGAAACATCAATCAGCTCAGAGCAGGATTTTGAGAACTTCGAGGACAAGCTCCCGGAAGACCTCATGATGATTCATTTCAAGATGGTCGGGGTAGGCCCTAACACAATGGCGAAAGCAGAACACCTCGGGCCGAGGATTTGCCAAATTGTTCGCGAACAGCCCGGGTTTTTCCTTGTCAGCCGCACAGGCGGCTCAGATCTACGAGAGGCCATGCATGACCTTGTAGATCGTTTTTGTGATGCCCAGGAGGGTAAAGACTAATGAATCAGAGATCGAAACGAGCAAGAGATCGTAAACGCGGCCAGGATATTGGTGCGTCTACGATGCATACTGGCGGCCATGTTGCCGCTCATCGTCGTGGTGCCGATCCGGTAGTACGTACACCGCTGAAAGCGACTGGTGACATCCAGGGCGACAAAGCCCAAGGACTCGCTAAGGCTTCTCCCTTTTTCAAGAAGCTGGGGGAGATCGTGAAGCCCAAGTCGAAGGAAGAAGAGAAACAGGTTATCGCTAGTGCGACGGAAGATCCCGTTGGCGAGGCCGAGCAGGAATCTCAAGAAGAAGAGACTCAGGAAGAATCCCAAGAAGAAACTACCGAGTAGTATGACAGTGAGCGGTGTAACGGCCAGCGGCACCCCCTCGTATGCCGACGTTGCTGATGTCATTGAGGCATTGGCTCATAAAGAGGGGCGAGCACGCCCTATCCCTGGGATGGACTTTGAGGACATCGCCCAAGAGATTAGGCTGGAGTGTATTCGTGTCTTGCAATTCTATGACGCGAGTCGCATTGGCCCCTCACCTTACAAGTATCTCCAAACGTGTGTACGGAACTTCCTGTATAACCAGCGTAGAGGTATCTGGGTCCCGAACAACCCTCCATGTGTTCGGTGCCCCCTATGGGACAAGATGAGAAAAACCTGCACGATCAATGAAGTCGATTGCGACAAGATCGTTCAGTACAGGCAAAACATGGCTACCAAAGCAGCACTCAGGCAACCCAATTCGCTTGAGTTCGATGTCACAGACAACCATCACGAACAAGAGCTAGACGCTATGGTGCTCGATCAGAGTATTCGTAACGCCTTGCCCGAGAACTTGATGCAGTATTACGACAGGCTGCTGCTTGGCGAGAAGATTCCCGCCAGAGCCAAGAAACAAATCCGTGAGATTGCAACGGGGGTAATCAACGATGCCTAAGGTATTTCCCGAAGTCGAGAAGCAGCGTCTACGTGAGCTTGCAGCAGCAGGCGAGACTCACGTTGAGGTAGCTCGTAAGATGAAGGAAGAGTTCCCCGACAACTGGAGTTCTAAGTACGCCCATCGAACTGTAAGCCGTATCCTCAAAGAAGAAGAGGATGAGAAGGAGCGTATCGCAAGTAAGACCCTCGATGAGATGAGCCGGGAGGAGAGGTTCAAGTTCATCGAGGGCAGACTCCAGACCAGTCCGCGATTCAAGATGACATTCCGGAACTTCGAGACTGAGGAGCGAGAACTCTTCATCCAAGAGTATCTAGACGTTATCAAATCGACGGACACGCTCACCGAGATTGAGGAGCAGGCTGTCTTCGCCGCCATTCTTGAGTTCATTCTTGCATTTCAAGCTCTCAACCGCAAGGAGAGTGAGGAAAAGCTGCGTGACCGCACGATGGCTGGTGAATTCGAAGAGAGCGATCCGCAGTTTCGTCGTCATGTAGATGACAAGTACCAACGAGAATACGACCAGCACATGAAGCTCTATCAAAAGGGCATCAGCGAACTGAAGATGTCGCGTGCTCAACGACTCAAGGAAGTCCGGTCGCAAAAGCAGACGCTCGTTGACTTGGCCGAGGAGCTTTCGCAGAAGAATGCTCAGGCCGAGGTTGCAGATGAGATCGAACGTCTTTCGAAGCTGAAAGACAGCGAACTCAAGAAGCTGCTGGAGGAAGGGCACGTTCACGGAGTTTTTGAGGATTTCTAATGAAGATTGCAATGCTATATGCGAGCTGGGAAAAGTTCGGTGAACCCTGGTCTACGCCCCAGGGTATCAAGAACGAACTTGAGTCTCGCGGACACGAGGTACGCCACTACAACCTCTATCACGATGACGGCCAACGTCATCCTGTGCATAACGCACACCACTATTCAAACCAAGGAATCAACATGCTGCTTGATGACATGAGGCGACACATCTTTGTCCCTGATGCCATCCTCTGTATGGATTATGGTCCGTGGGACGCACTCCAGTTTGACAAGCAGTTTTTCCCTGGTGTTGTACTGTTGACGGAGGCGGGGGACGAACCCCAATCTCATCGTCAGCATTTTGCGAAAGCCCCGAGGGTCCATGTTGTGTTGTCTCCAGACCGTCAATGCGTTGAGCGATACAACTCGCTTGGCTTCAATGCAGTCTATTGGACTCATCACGCGGATTCCCGCATTTTCTATCCTCGTCCCGACGTTAAGGTCGAATTTGATTGCGTGACCACCTGTGGTCCGCGTGGCGGCGGTTTGACGGAGGAGATCCAAAAGACCCTTGGGGATTCATTCAACAACGACCGGTACTTCTATGGTGATGATCATGGTGTACGCCTGAACATGGGCAACATGGTATTCCAATGCTCTCAGCACAAAGAAGTCACTCGTCGTATTTTCGAAGGCATGGCTTGTGGCAAACTAGTCCTGACGGACAGACTACCAGAGGAGACTGGACTCTCCGAGATGTTCGTGGACGGCGAAGACATCGTGTATTACGACAATGCCGTCGATGCTGCCGCTAAGATCAGGTACTATGCTGCAAACCCAGAGGAGATGCAGCGGATTGCGAAAAACGGCTATGACAAGGTAATGGCTGAGCATACTCAGGTTCAGCGTTGTGATGTGATTGAGGCGTGCATCGAAGCCGCCAAGGAGACTATGACAGTATGAAGTATACCCCCCGACTAGATTTTGTGGTCGTCCGAAAGGACGAACCGAAGGAGCAATCCCAAGGCGGCATTTTGCTGCCCGACTCAGCCAAAGATGAGCGAGTGCCCGGCACCGTCTTAGAGATTGGTCCTGGTCGTTTGTCCGAACAAGGCACCATGATCTTGGTGGACGATCTCGAAGTGGGTGATCGCGTGATCTTCAATAAGTTCACGGCTTACGAGCTTGATGAGAAAGAACGACTATACCTACTTCGTGGCAACGAGATTACCTGTAAAGTAAATGACTAGCACTGAACGTTTCACAGGGCGGCGTTGGGATTTCAACCAGCCTCGCTACAAAGAAAACCGGGATGTCTTTATGGAGCCCGGTCTCTTCTCTGTGGTTGTGTTAGCTCATGGCCGCGAGGCGGTCACTCGTCAGTCTGTGCAGTCCACCCTGGATTGTGCCAATCACTACGATGGTGAAATCGAATGGATCTTTGTGGAGAACGCTGGCTGCGATGCCAACTACAAGTTCTTCATGGACTTTCCTGAGGTACGCAAAGTTGTGATCAGTCAACGGAACTATGGCATCAACGAAGGACTGAATCAGGGTTGGGCATTGTCTCGTGGTGAGTATGTCATGATTCATGAAAATGACTGGGAGGCTGTTCGTGCAGCCAACTTCTTCCAGTCAGCAAAGGAGATCTTTGAAGAGTTCCCCGAGGTAGGTGTCATCCAACTGAGAGATCCCCTAGACCCTCATGAGAATCATGGTAGCGGTAAGCCGCTCTACAACCCCTGGTCATGTCACGAGCCAATTTTGGATCGTGCTGGCGTCAAGGTGACTAAGGAAAAGACCAAGAGCGGTCACTCGTTCTTGATGTCATTCTTTCCTAATGGATTCAACAACAACCCAGTCATCATCCGTAAAGAACTATACCGTGCCTGTGGCCCCTATCCCGAAGCAGAGATAGGAAGTGATCCGCGACATGGTGAAACAGAATACCAAGCCAGAGTGGCTGAGCTTGGCTGTGCAACGGCATACATTGGTATCCCGGTGTACTGGCATATGGGTCGCGTGCAAACACACGCACTTTAGAGGAGTAGTGAAATGACTACTATTACAGTATCTTGGACAAGTGGTGGCAAAGACGTAAAGGTCGCAGTTGAATGTCGTGATGGCGTCATCGGTTGGGAAGAGCATTGTGCCACGAAAGTCGGTAAAGCCGTCGAGGCTATGGAAGCAATCTTCCCGCCGGATGGTCAAGACGAAGAAGGCGAAGAACGCCAGGAAAGATAAGGAGCTATAATGGTTAAGCAAGGTGATAGAGTGCGACTTGAAGGTCGCGATGCAACTGTAGAAACCCAGTGGGGTTCTGGCAAGCATACGACATCGCGTTTGAGCGATGGTCGTGAGGTATTGGATCTCCATGTGCTCGTGCAGAATGGTACTGCGGAAGTGCTTGCAGCACGTCCTGAGCCCGTGGAGGAACCGCGATTGACTCGCCGTGAGCGTCGTGAACGCGAACGCGAGATCGAGCGTCTACCCCGGGATGACGAGGACGTTGAGGACTAGTAGTGCCGCGTGCTCCAAAAGAGAAGCCTGTTCTGATCATTGACACCCGGGAGAAACAACCCTGGGACTTTGATGGTGACGAGGCATTTGAAGAAGTCGTCTACGAAAAGCTAGACGGTGGGGATTACTCTATCCGTGGGATGGAGCATATCATCACCATCGAGCGTAAGGCGACCGTGGATGAATTGTTCACCAACTTCACTAAGGATAAGAAGCGGATCGCTGCTGAGTTTGAGAGACTCAAAGATCACAAGTTCAAGATCGTTGTCGTAGAGGAAACCTGTGACGACATCATGAACCCTCATAAGTATTACGTCAACAAGAAGAAGATCAATCGACAGAGCCCGAAAATGCCGGTGGCTGTCGTGACTTCCAATTTGACGAAGCTTATGTTGGAACAGGGCGTGCATATCATATACGGCGGCATGAGGGCACAAGCTATGGCTCGTGGCATTCTACTTCATGCATACGAGCTACATCGCAAGGGGCAGTTGTTTGAGAGCGAGTGATATCAAAAAGCTCCGGGGTACCCCCTGGAAGACTAATTGGACCAAAGAAGATCTTGTGGGGATCCTGGATGAAACGGGACCCTTCGAGAGCATCTATCATTTTGCCTCATTCAATCTGTCGTGGTTCGTAGAAAAGTGCTTCAACAACCAGCAGGGTAAACCCCTCAAGCTTGAAGCATTCCAGCAAGTCATGTTGGACATGCTGTGGAACAAGAAGTTCCCCATGATTCTGGCTACTCGTGGTGCTGGTAAGACCTTCATGTTGGCCCTGTATGCGTTGCTGAGAGCCCTGCTTGTTCCGGGCTCAAAGATCGTTATCGTTGGTGCTGGTTTCCGTCAGGCGAAGCTGGTCTTCAAGTACATTGAGCAACTCTATGAAGCGAGCCCGTTGGTCAAAGAGGCTGTCTCTCATTGGGGTGGCCCAAAGTACGGCTCTGATGCTGCTACCCTACGTGTTGGCCTGTCATCTATTCAGGCCATTCCTATTGGCGATGGCGAGAAGATTCGTGGTCTCCGTGCGACAGTTCTTATCGCTGATGAGTTCGCGTCTATCCCGGAAGACATCTTCGATATTGTGATTGAGCCGTTCACCGCCGTTCACATGAACCCGGCTGAGCGTGCTGCTCAACAGCGATTCGTTGCTAGGCTAGAAGGTCTTGGTGCAGACTCGGGTATCATTGACGCCATTCAAAACACACAGGGCTTTGGTAACCAAGTCGTAATCTCGGGTACCCCCAGCTATAAGCACAACCACTTCTACAAGAGGTGGGCTGTCTACATGGCTTTCTTGAAATCAAAAGGTGATCCCAAGAAGCTCAAGCACGCCCTAGAAGAAAGACAACTGGCTGCCACTGGTAAGTTCACTGAGATCAGTGATGACGATGTTTCGCACGCTGAGGTCTCGTGGCACCACTACTCCGTATTCCAGCTTCCACACACGGCTCTCCCAGAGGGCTTCATGGAAGAGGACATCATTCGAAAAGCGAAGGCGACTTATCCCGCTCACCGTTTCGCGATGGAGTATCTGTCGCAGTTCCCGGATGACACCGATGGGTTCATTAAGCGTTCGTGGATCGAAAGGGCTACACCAAAGCCCCCCGAGGACATTCCCGTTTATGTTGAGCTATACGGCGACCCACGGGCGACGTATGTTATGGGTGTTGACCCCGCTCGTTTCAACGACAACTTGGGTGTCGTAGTTTTCAAGATCACAGAACGTGGCCGTGAGCTTGTCTACTGTCAAGCTTGGGACCGTACTCAGTTCAGTGTTTCTGCTCAGAAGATTCGTGAAATCGTCAAACGATTCAACGTTGAGTACATCGCTATGGATAAGGGCGGTGGTGGTGAAGAGATCCGCGAATGGCTCTGCAAGAAGGTTGATGGTGTAGACCCCGCTGACTTCATTTGGGTCATCCCTGATCAGATGGAGAAATTCACGGGAGACAAGACTGGTATGTCTGCTCCTGGTAAGAAGATCCTAGAGATGGTGGACTTCACGAATGCCTGGATTTCTTTGGCTGCTCACGGTGTCGAATCCAACATCCAACAGTGTCACATTCTCTTCCCTGATCGTGGAGACGACCAAAGGATCTATGACCAGTACATGCGTCACTTTGCCAGGAACGAGATCCGCGACGGAGAGAAGGAAATGCTCCAGCGTGATCTCTGGGGTGTAGATGATTGGGAGGCCGATCAGATCGCCGCCATCACTGGCGAGAAGACACAGCGTTCTTTTGGTGTAACTCAGAACATCGAAGAGTGCATCAATGAGACCTGTGCGATCACCCGCATGGTAAGCCCTAAGGGCACCGAGAGTTTCGAGCTACCCAAGTTGGCCGAACAGCCTGAGGGTTTGGATATGAGACGCCGAGATAGGTGGTCTGCTCTCATGCTAGTCAACTACGCAGCTAAAGTCTATATGGGTACGGGGCACCAGCCCAAGACGGGTGTCGGTATGTCCACCGGCAGTCGTCCTCGCGGCAGCTACACGAATCGTGGAGTACGTCGCAGAGGCTCTGTGCAGTATTAGTGTATTCTCTGGATGGTCAACTAGATTGCAATCTGATTAGGGAACGCTGATGACGAAAACACGAACAAATGCCGCTTCCAAGGTCCGTGAGAAGGCTATTTCGATGACGGCTGGCGGTGACGCCATGTTGGCCGCTACCTCGCGTGCCAACGGCCCGGATCGTAGTAAAGGCTATTTCTACGGCAACATGGGCGACAGCATTGAGCGTCGTGTTGGCGATGGTGGAAACTTTCTAGGCGAAGGCAATGACGCCTTCTCGGGAAGTTTTGGCACTGGTCAGACTTGGCAGGGGCAGGGCGGCGGAAACTACTTCGGCACAGGATTGATTAACGGCTATGGCCGTATGTTCTCGGGTGCTCATGGCGGCGGTGGTCAAGGTGGCTTCACCTACCTTCGCCGTTTTTCGTCTAACTCCGTCTTCAACCATCAACTGATTGCGTCCTGCATGATGTCGTACCTTGGGTATGGCGTTGTGCGTAACATCATTGATCTGTACTCTGACTTCGCTACCGAAGGCATCGAGATCGATCACCCGGACGAGAGCGTCCGCAACTTCTACAAGACATGGGCCACCAAGGTTGATCTGCGTGATCGCATTCACAGCATGTTCCTCAACCTGTTTGTGTCTGGCAACGTCTTTGTGCATCGTCGTTGGGCCACCCTGTCTGACAAAGAAAAGCGTGCCATGAAGTCGGCACAGGCATCTGAGAACATCAACGACATGCTGTTGATTCGTGGTAAGTCTACGGACACCACTATTGCTGGTCGTGAAGAAGGATTCATCGACTGGTTTTTGGAGCAGAAGGAAATCCATCTTGCGGACGACTCCAAGAACGGCAAGGCCAAAGCTGCACCTGAGTCTCCCCAAGACGAGCAGATGCCGAAGAACCCCAAGAAGCAGATTCCGTGGGGTTACACATTCCTGAACCCGCTCCAGATGGAACTGCGTGGCCGTAAGCTGCGGGGCGACCACTACTGGATCATGGCCATCGACAAGCGTGACACGCTCGATGTTGCTAAGGGTATGGGTCTGCACAGCACGTACAATCAAGAGCTTGGTACGACAGAGATGAATCTCCCCAAGGAGTTCCTCAGTCGAATCCAACGCTATCAAGGGCCGGGGTCTGGATATGCCGCCGAGGTCAAGCTCAGCCGCGAGGAGCTGACCGTACTCCAAGCACCGGGTAAGTGGGACTGGTTTGACTGGGCCGTCCCCTTCTGCTACCCTGCTCTCCGTGCCCTCAACTTCAAGGACTGCCTACGCAACATGGAAATGAAGGCGTGCCAGTCCGTAATCAACTCTATCTTCCTTTTCAAGCTAGGTGACATTGAAAAGGGTATGCCTGCCGAGGACGAACACTTCGAACGTCTCGCGGACATGCTGCAAATGCCGGGTCAGGCACTCAACATCCTCTGGAACGAAGCCATCACGGCTGAGGCTATCCAAGCTGATGTCAAAGGTATCTTCGATACTGGTAAGCACGACTCTGCTGACAAAGATATCTTGACTGCCCTGGGTATCCCCGAAGTTCTTATCGGAGGTAAGGGCGGCAATTTCTCCAACTCATTCATCGCGGTTGCTACCGTGCTTGAGCGGTTGGAATCGTACCGTAACAAAGTACATGCGTGGCTGATGAATGAACTCAAGATCGTCGGTGACGCGATGGGGTTCAAGAAGCTACCTACTGTTCGTTTCGGTCGCACGAGCCTGAAAGATGAGAAAGCACACCAAGCCTTCCTGACGGGGCTCTATGATCGTGGCATTCTGTCGGCGGATACACTTCTAGAAGAAGGCGGTACTACCGCCGAAATCGAAGCCTCCAAGATGAAGGAGGAGAAGAAGAAGTACAAGGAGAAGGACATCTTCGAGCCGAAGGGGCCGTTCGTCAAAGATCCCAAGCCCGCCCCGGGTGCCGCTGGCCCTCCGGGGGCAAAGCCGCCGGGTGGTCCCGCAGCGAATAAGCCCGCTGGCAAGAAGCCCGCTGGTGGCCCCGGTGGTAGACCTACCAACACTGGCACTGGTCCGACCGGCAAGCAGTCTAACCCGCGTGGTCCGAAGGGGCAGAACGTTGCTGAGCTTCTCGAAATGCAAGAGTCGTTGCAGCGTCGTGGACGTGCCATGCTTGATCAACTAGAAGAGTTCATCAGCGACAAGATCATGACAGCCAAGGCTCGGGAGAATCCGAATTTGAAGCACGTCAAGAACTTGCGTGCTCAAGAGCGTGAACGCCTGGAGTGGTTGATCTACAACGTCTTCAGCCACATGCCGACGCCAGAGCCCGAAGAGGCCAAGATGAATGATGACTTCATTGTCAACATGCTGCGTTCGGATGCTGCGGAGACAACAAAGGCTGAAGTCTTTACACTTTACACAGACAAGGTGGCTGACTACAGTAAGACATATGGTAAGGCCCCCACACGCGAGATGCGGCGTCAGTTCATGGTCTCGGCTTGGACACAACAGGCCATCCTAAAACACGTTGCTGAAAAACCAGACGTACTAAACTCAGAGTTTTAGAGTATTATGGTACTGAGGGATCTCTCGTTATGCATAAGGTCGGATACGACCGGAGCACTTTAAGCTTAAAGGCCAGCAGACATGAATTACGAAAAGGCATTCAGCAACATGGCGAAGGCTTTGGACACAGGCTTTACCCCCGATCAAGTCGGTGGTGCCCCTGATGGCCAGCCCCGCAAGGTTGAAGTACCGTCCGAGACGCTGAGCGTAGCGGACAGTTTGAAGACCGGCAGCATTGCTGGTTATCCGTCTGACCGTCTACTAGACAAGAAGGAACACTTCCCTGTCATTACGCATACCCAGGCTCAATCGAGTATGGCCCGCGTTATGCAGCTAACGGAAGTACCGGCTTGGTATAGTGGCGACCTGAATGAGCTTCGTCAGGAAGTATACGCTGGCATCATGACTCTGCACCCGGACATTCAACTCAATGTGCGGGTGTCTGCGGAAATGGCGGTAGCTCTTTCGGACGGCGAAACTCCTGCGGCGACTTCCAAGACCGCCGTCAAGGATCCCGACGCTGATCGCAAGAAGGATGAGGTCCCTCAGGTTGCTCGCCCGACACTGACGAGTGCCCAGGTGGAAGAAGCACTAGAAGACGAAGACAACCGCAAAGCCGTTGCTGGTCGTCTGATGGAAATGGTAGACAAGCAGATCGAACATCTCCAGTCTGCCAAGAAGATTGCTTCTCGTCTTTTGAAGAGTGGCCTCAAGTCTGAGGAATTCGATTCGCTTAGCACCTACGTCCAAGAGGACATCCTCCGCGAACTACTGTCGCGTGGTGCAACCGCCTCGACTCAGGCCGAAGATCGTCGCCAAGAACTTCTTGCCCGCATGAACAAGAAGAATGGCTAATTCGAATCGCACATTCAGCCGCGAGGCATTCCTGCTGCTGGCCCAGCAAAACCCTTTCAAGGGTCCTCGTAAGCCGACTGATGGCGACAAGAAGAAGAAAAAGAAGAAGGCAAAGCCTTACTAGGGGGACAACATGGCTTCAGGACTAAATGCTGGTTACAGCAACAACATCAACGTACTACAGGTGCGTGTGAATGGTGCTCATTCGCAACGCCTGACTGACCGTGCCCTAACGAGTCCGGTGGCTGCTGCACGTACCGTCGTAGCAGAAACTACTGAGACTGACGGCGGCGTTCACAAGAACACCGATGTCAACGAATACACTGAGGGAGTTAGCTAATGAATAGCCGTGAAGACTACATTGAGTCTTGTCTTGATCCTCGCAAGAGAAACATGGATCGAAACAAAGGACTGCAAGCTGGCGGTTTTTGTGAAGCTCTCCAGAAAGCCGGTGCCGATTACGGGGAAATGCCCGACGACCTCGGAGAAGGTGGGGTTCGCTCCACTCCTGGCACCGACATTGCTGATCCCTATGGCTCGCAGGTAAAGCCCAAGGGCGTGCCCGTGTGGGATCATCCTCCGCTGACCCCGGAGGAAGAGGCGGTTTATTACGGTAAGCACATCCACAGTGAGTCCAATCCCCTAGGACTTCACTCGCATGTGACTGGGGGTACCGTAGGTGGAGGCCACAGTCATGGCCCGCAAAACCGCTTCGGCTCACACCATCACAAGACGGAGAAACCGCTCTATGGCATTAGCCTAGATGGCTCTCACGTCCATGATGGCGAAAATCACCCTAATGGTGATCACACCCATTGTCCTGAGAATTTCGGCTAAGGGTTTGGCCGTTTAGTTTATTCCTCGGATGGGCATGAAATATCGTACCACACTAACGGCGAAAGCCGAACTGCTAAAGCCTAACACGGAAGAGTTCCGTGCCGTAGCGTCGTCTCTACAGGACAGCTATGGTTTTGAACTCCAGCCGCAGATGGACCTATTGTACGTTCGTTCGTGCCTAGTGTCCGCTGGCGATGGTGTTGGCGTAAATGATAACGACGACGTTTTTACGCGAGAAGAGGCTTGGGCCGCTCGCCAAACTCCTGTCCTCAAGCCATTCAATTGGCAGCACAAGGACACGGATATCGTCGGCGTCATGTATACCGTACAAGCTCGCAGCGTTGATGGGGACATCCTAGACATTACGGATGAGACTGCCCCGGACTGCGACTTTGATCTTTACGTAGAAGCTGCTATCTTCCGTCTGATTCATGAAGACAGAGCCGCCGAAATTGAAGCACGAGCTAACGGCGGCTCGCTTTACGTTTCGATGGAAGCATGGTTTGATGACTACAGCTACGGCTTCTTCGACAAAGATACTGGCCTTCAAAAGACGGTCAGTAGAACCCAGGACACCAGTTTCCTAGATAAGCATCTGCGTGCTAGTGGGGGAACTGGCGTATATCGTGATCCTGAGTCAAATCAGGATGTGCGGATCGGTCGCGTTCTTAGATCCATCACCTTCGGTGGGTGTGGTTTTGTAGATCGTCCCGCAAACAAGCGTTCCGTGATTGAGGCCGCAGAGCCCATGAACTCGTTTGCGGAACAAGATACCGAATTGCAAGTTGAAAAACTACTAAAAATGGTGTTGGATTCCCAAGGGGAAATCGTTACTGAGGAGGTAACTCTTATGAACACTCAAGCAAGTTCTCAGGGCGTAGGCCCCGAGGAAGTAACTGCGGCAGTCGATTCCGCTCTCGATAAGAGGGAAAAAGCTGCTGCCGAAGCACAGGCCAAGGCCACTATGGAAGCCCGTGCTACAGCAGCCGAAGCCAAGAGCGATGAGCTTGAGGCGAAGGTTGCCGAATTGACCGAAGCGAAGGAAGCGAAGGACGCCGAAGTTCAAGCTCTCCAGACTCAGATGGACGAATACGGCGAAGCCGTCAACCAACTGGTTCAGGAGCAGACTGCCGCTGGTGCGACCGACGACACTCCCGCTGAAATCGCAGCTATCGATAGTGCCAGTGATGGTGCCGCAGCTTTTACGGCCAAGCTCGCTTGGCTTCAGAAGTCGATGGCTGGCCTTCAGGAGCGTGCCGCTCGTGCTGACGAACTGGAAACCCAGCTTGCCGAAGCCGAAGCAGTCGTTCGTGAACAAGAAGTCCGCTCGCTCTTGGGCGAGAGCTTCTCGGAAGAGACTGTCGAAGTGATGGTCGCCTCTGCGTCTGCTCTTGATGAGGATGCTTATCAAGCATGGCGTGACGAGAAGGAGCTTATGGTCATCGAAATGACTCAGGCTGCCGACGACAAGAAAGAGAAAAAGCTTCCGCCGTTCATGAAGAAGGGCAAGGAAGGCAAAGAAGAGAAGAAGGACGCTAAGGCGGGTAATCCGTTTGCAGCCCTTCTAGCTCAGAAGCGTGCGGACAGTGGCATGGCATCGCCTGACACCCCGCCGATTGAACCTCACCTGATCAACCACCCTGGCGGCGAAGGCGTCAAGAGTGGTGTCGGTCCTGAGGGTCTACGTACACCGCGTCACAAGATTGCTGGCTCTGCCGGGGACGACCCTGCTCAAATTCTTGAGGATGCTCAAGAAGTAAGCGGCGTTTCACTTGCCGGATCTCAAGCGGGTGATGATGGTGTCAGCGTTAGTCCTTTCCGTGTTCTAGCGAACGTGGTTACTGACGCTGATGAAAGTGAAGATGATGAAGCTTCGGCTGAAAAGCCGGGTTTCGATCCCGTTAACTAAAGGAGTCTAGACATGAGTCTAAGAGAATCTCGTCAAACGTTCCACACGAACATTGACTGCACCGTGAGTGGTGTCTCCGAGCGTGGCGGTATCCTATCTTACGTTCCCGGTGTTGCTGGTCTCTGCGAGTATGCTGATGCTACCGCAGTTTCGGGTCAGCTTTCCAACCCTGCTGGTTTGCTCCTGGATGATGTAGAAGACTTGAACTACTACAACCATCCTGAGTACCGCCAGCGTAACGTCGTGCCGCAAGGCAGCGTGGTTGGTATTGCTACCGAAGGCGAATTCCTAACGGACTTCGTTGAGACGGCGACGGCTGATGGAGCGTCTGTGGGTACTTACGCACCCGGCGATACTCTGTTCCTTGCTGACAATGGCGAAGTGTCACGTCAGCAAATCGCTGCCCTACGTCCGGAAGTTGGTAAGTGCCTTGCGGCTATTACTGCTGATGGCTTCCTCAAGATCCGTCTGGAACTGTAAGGAGACATTGACATGAATTACCAACGTTACCCGCAAGAAGCAATTGACGCCCTGAGAGCAACGGCCAACCCGGACGGCGACGTTCGTGCCCGTGCTCAGAAGGCTTTTGCTGCTGAACTGAACATGCCGCTGCGTCAAGGCGTGTTTGATCGTGATAACCTGGGTGGCATCTATGAGAAGCAAGTGCTTGCTCCTGGTGCCCAGGCCAACTACCCGCTCGACTTCGTGAAGCCGGGTGAAGAAGATGAATTCATCGCCTTCACTCTGCCGAAGCAAGGCCGAGTTCCTGAGCGTCACGTCGAAGGCGACGAGCTGTGGGTCCCGACCTTCCAGATCGGCAACGCAATCGACTGGTCGCTGAAGTACGCCAAGGAAGCACGTTTCGACGTGATCATGCGTGCGATCCGTGTTTACGAAGCTGGCTTTGTTCGCAAGATCAACTCTGACGGTTGGCGTACCATCCTTGGTGCCGCTGATGGTCGTGGTCTGGTCGTGACTGCGAACGGTGCTGCTCCGTTCACCGGCTCTACGCTTGCTCCGACTGCGGCTGCCGGTCAGTTCACCAAAGAACTGATTAGCCGTATGAAGACTGCGATGACTCGTGGTGCTGGTGGCAACGGTAACTCCGGTCGTTTGACCGATGTTTACCTGAGTCTTGAGGCGATGGAAGACATCCGTGCTTGGGATGTTGACGAGATTGACGAGTTCACTCGTCGTGAGATCTTCGTCAGCCGTGAATACGGGCTTGCCCAGATTTACGGTGTTGTCCTGCACGAGATGACTGAGATGGGTGAAGGTCAGGAGTACGAGGAATTCCTCGAAACTACTCTTGCCCGTGCTCACCAAGTCGTCAACTCGGTGACTCTACGTGAGTTCTGCGTCGGTCTCGACCTGTCCACTATGGACAGTTTCGTGCAGCCGATCCGTGAAGAACTCCAGACCTACGAAGACCCCGCTCTCTACCGTGAGCAGCGTGCCGGTATCTTCGGTTGGATGGAGCACGGCTTCGCCGTTCTTGATCCTCGTCGTGTCCTGCTTGGTGAATTCTAAGCCGGTCTAGCTGGGAGCTAGAAACTAAGGGGGCGGTAGGTGCAGACCTACCGCCCTCTTTGCTTAGTGTATTCTCTAATGGACCAATAACGCAGATGGGGGCATCATGGCTGGAGAAACAAAAGTTCTAACCATCGGGCAGGCAGCCTCGGCTCTTGACATTTTCTTGTCAGCCAACGGTGCTGCTGTCAGTGGACAATACGTAGGTTTCGAGCTATTTGACGCGGCCAATGTGTCTGCTGTCAGTGGAGTAGCCCTTAACCCCTCGCTGGGACGATACGTAGGTTCCGGCACGATCCCCGCAGGATTCCAACTTGGGACATGGCGGGTTGATTGGACGATCATTACGGTAGGGAATAGCCTCGCCACGGCGACGGAACCCTTCTGTGTGCAAGACGTGAATATCGCCATTGGTTTTGTAGATCCTTCTGACAAGACCAGCGACATCTATGAGGCGGTACGTCTAGACATTGGCGATCCTGAGGGACAGGTATTTGATGACGACTTTATGGGACGAAACCTAAAGAAAGCCGTCCGCCGACTAAACCACCGTCTAGGGTTGTCACCCACCAATAGACCTAAGGGCATTCCTGGGAACTTTGGTGGGCCTCGTATCAAGGTTTCGCCTATTACGTTTGACCTTACAGACGGTACAATTTCACCGAACAACGACGAGATCTGTGATCTTGTTGTCATGCAGATTGAACTCATCATTCTAGAGAGTGAAGTGAGTGCCCTCAAGAGACTTGCGGCCACCTCGGCTTCTGGTCCGTATGCATCGCTTGTTGCGGGTGCCACACAAGACGGTCTCTCCGTCAAGAATGCCGATGGAGTCATGGTGTCTATTTCTCCTAGTCGTCTGAATGTGAGAGCCGATCTCCACAAGTTCGACATCAAGAACCGCCGCGAAGAACTCGAAAGAATGATTCGTGCTTTCTTGAACCGTCAGACTGGCAACTACGGGAAGATGATCTACTGATGTTAGTGTATGCCAAAAACCCCCGTGGCGTATTGCATCTAGACAGATTCAGAATCCACGGAAAAGAAACGGGCCGCAACCCCGTTGACATTCCATTCGAGCTTTACAAGACCTGTAAAGACGGACTGCAAAACGCTACCTATCGGGAAGGCTATCTGCGTTCCAAATTCGGTCGTCATTGCCCAGAGGTAGCGTTTACATATAACGAGATTCGTTTCTTGCCAGAAAAGACTCTCAAGACATTGGCACAGGTCACTGGCATCAGCATCGATGACGAGTGGACTCGCAAAGGACTAATCGACGCAATCAAAGGAGCACTCAGGAATGTCTCTCCAGCCGCTTAGACAGACCGAACAGGTCAACATCGATTTCATCACGCCCTGGACTCAGGAGCGTGGTGGGTGTCTAAGTATCGTGCTGTCTTCGGGCATGTACGTTGCGGAGTATGCAGCCAATCCTAGTGGCCTCTTCCCAATGGGCATTCAACTCAATGACATCGAGTGGATGAATCTTGCTCGCCAGTATCATCGTACATACGCACACCCCGCCGCCACCACGGACGTTCCGTGTGGTGTCGTTGGTATTGCAACGCAGGGAGATTTCATCACAGACTGGCTTCACCTTGTTGGTACAGTGACGCCGGGCGATGCCGCCTACGCTGGCCCCAGCGGTACGTTCACGAACTCTGCCGCCCAGGGTGGACCGAAGATTGGTAAGTTCATTGGTGTTTTGAAGCCCGACCCTCACACAGTAACATGGCGTGGACTGGGGTTTAGCCGACAGTTTGTGGATCCATGCGACAAACAGACTAAGTGGGAGAACAATCCCGCAGACCGCATTGAAGTAGTGACGCCGGGCTACATCAAGATTCGGGTGGACATCGGCCAGCAGACTAGATAATGGTACTACTACCTAACAACCAAGACCTAACTGCATCGAGCGGTATCATCAACATGCCGTTCCTAGAGTCTGTCTACCACTCGGTCATTGATGAGACATTCTTGGACATGGGGCGTTCGGTCATCCTCCATCTCAATCCTGAGATCGAGCAGGATACCGTCACCCAGAGCCAGCCCGCTCCTCAACAGTACAATCCCTTTTTTGGGCGTACTCCAGTTCCTAATACCAATACACGTAACCCCGGCGTGAAGATCACCCATCGGGACGTGCAGTACGACGCACATATCGTTGTTGGTCCGCTGAAGGCTGAAGAGGATACGCAGGGTATTGGTGATCTCTTGGACAATGAAGCTAGAGCGACCCTTGTGATTGAGGCTCTGCCGCACTTGCAGCAAACCTTGAGCGTCAGTATTGAGGGTCGTCGCTACTCTCTTGAAGAAACCAGACCCATTGGTTTTACGACACGCCGCTACGTGATCTGCTTCCTGAAGGAAATTCAGGAGACGGAACCGCCCACACCTGACATCACGGTAGGCTAATCATGGGACTAGAATACAAACTACGATCACAACTCAAGCTGAATTACAAGCTGTTCGTGGACATGCACATGCTCCGCGAGAGTGCTTTCGTAACCATTCCTTCTGGTGCTCAGTTCTACGATGGCAGTTCCCTCAGTCTGATGCTACCTGATACATCGGCAGACGACACTCTCTTTGGCGTGAGCGACGGTCAAGTATGGCAGTCTCCCTACCGCCAGTGGGTGTATGAGTCGGGCGTGCCGCTGGACGGCACGAACGTTCAAACTGCTCCCATTGTTGCTTCTGGTCTTTACATCGAAGGTGCTTTTCGTGCCACTGATGATCCTACTTTCGGTCATACCATTGACTACCTCAATGGCCGAGTTGTTTTCAATACACCGCAATCGCTAGACCTGGAAGTACACGGAGAGTTCTCTGCTCGTGATGTGCGTGTAGGCTTTGAACACGACTTCAACCAGCAGTTCAACGGCAGCGTCATTGAGATGCAATACCTGACGAATCCGCTGACATCCATGCAGTTGGTTTACCCATCAGGTAAGCTCCAGCCATTCCCGGCTGTTTTCATCGAGGTCGATACTCGTGATTTCGTTGGTGGTTTCGAGCTTGGCAACCGTAGTGCCATTATCGAAGATGAAGTCAAGTTCCACATCTGGACCCTAGATGACATGACTAGGGACAACATCGTGGACATTCTGACGGGCCAGTGGCGTAAGTCAGTGCCGATGGTCGATTTCAACCGAGTGCCCTTGCCGCTCTCGGGCATTTACAACACCCTATCACCTGAGTATGTTGCCTACCAAGACATGCTGCGAAATAGGGAGTTGATCACTACAGTTGGATCGGGCACTCCGATTCAATTTATGTCTTACATTGAAGAAGTGGACGCTACGAACTTGCCTAGCGTGGAAGAGTATGAGAGAGCATTGGTAACCTATAAAGTACGGGTTTACCTCAATGCCCCAGTGACACCCCTCGGTCACATTTTCGGGCCGATCTCAACGCTACCTACTATCCAAGATCCGGGCCTATGATCTTAGTGTATTATCTCATTGGCAGCACATTGTCGCGACGTGCTGTATAACCTAACTTTGCAAAGAACTGGTGCCCTAATCCGTAGGGAGGAAAAGTCACATGGTCAATAACAATCGTGTATTCTGGGCGATTGAGCAGGTCGCCATCAAGGATAACGCTGCTCCCCCGACTGGGGCCGTAGCTCCGCGTAACTCAAGAGAGTATATCACGGGGCCTCTAGCATCTGGTACCGATGAAGTTGGAGGTCTCTGGGAAGTTCCCCGTGGTCTCCAGAGTATCGGGATCAGTACAACCTTCAACCTAGAACAAGTCTTCCAGCTTGGTCAGGTCGAGCTTTACGAATACTCGGAACGTCAGCCGGATATTGAGGTTACGCTATCGAAAGCTATCGATGGTACGAAGCCTCTCTTCTTTATGGTGACGGACCCGAGTCAGGCGAATGATATCGTTGCTCGTACCAACCAATACCGTGTTGACATTGCCCTTCAGATCTACCCGGACTCGCAGTTCCGGGCAACGGGTCGTCCGCAGTCTATCGTGACCGCATCGGGTATGTACGTCTCCAACATGTCGTACACCTTCCCGATTGATGGTTTCGTTAGTGAGGATGTCACGCTTGTCGGTAACGATAAGGTGTGGGGTGCGATGGTTGCTGTTTCTGGCCAGACGGCTGGTAACAACGGTGGTCTTGGTGCTGAGCCGATTGTTGATTGGCCTACCGAAGCTGATGGTGGCAACCCCGCCGCTCCTGAGGGTACGCCCTCTGGTGTCTTCGGTCACGACGGTAACACGTCCGCTCTTGAAGAGGGCGGTGCTCAGGAACTTGCAGCCGGTACGGATCGCTTCGGCGTTCTGATCGTCGGTTCTGGTATCCAGCGTCGTGAAGAGGTTGACATTCGTCGTTCTGTTCTTCCCAACGATGTCCCGGGTATCATCACGCCAGTTTCGTCTGGTATTGATGGTGCGTTCGTCAACGGTGGTTTTGGTGCTCAAGGTCCGGGAACGGCCCTTGGAACTGACCAGCTTGTTGCTGACGCCAACACCGACTTCGTTGCCGAGCACATCCAGACGATCACCGTGTCGTTCTCGATTGCCCGTGAAGACATCTTCGAACTTGGCTCGAAGCGTCCGTTCGTCAAGGTGCCTGACTTCCCGCTAGAGGCTACGGCTTCTATTGAGGTTATCACGGCTCAGGGCGACTTGGTTGACGCTACCTCGGAGATCGATTGTGGTCCGGATAACACGTCCGAATCCAACACGATCATCCTGCGTACTTGTGATGGTCTCCAGGTTGACCTGGGTGACTCAAACCGTCTGACGAGTGTTGAGCTTGGTGGTGGTGAGGCCGGTGGTGATAACATGACCGTGACCTACAACTACAGTTCGTTCAACGTCTTCAACGTGTCGCACGACTTCTTCCAGCCGAACCACCGTATCCTGGTGTTCGAAACTGGTCTAAGCCGCTTCAACGTGGGTGCTCCGAGCTTCCTGCGTTCTGACCTGGGTATCTAACCCCGGTCTTCGGGGACGGGTCGCCGGGGGGTCGGCCCGTCCCATCTTTCTCTCCCCCTGGGTGCAAGGTACAATTAGGTAATCGTACAAAGAGGGCACCCGTATAGGTGCCCTCTGCTCGTTATGTCAGTACAAGAACGTATCAACAGATTACTGTGGGATAGGAGACTCATCACACTTCCTCAAGACATGGAAGTCCCTGAGGGTCTAGATTACGTTGTCCTTAGGAATTTGACCCTAGAGGATCGTAACCAATACTTGTTCATTCGTGATCTCGAAGAACACAAGGCCCGTGCCGAAGGTGTACCTACCGAGGGTGAGATTATGGAGCGAGCCCGCGAGTCGGGCTATTGGACAGAGGATGATGATGACGTTGAGGAACGTGCCGTCGATCATATCGCCTACCTAGAGGGCGAATTCAAAGCCAGAGCGAAGTTCAAGTCGCGACAGAACATCATTAGGCTACAGATTGATGACGCACAGGCAAAGCTGGAGCATACGCAGGCCAAGCGTAACGGATTGAAACAGCAGACTGCCGAATATCTAGCACACGAAGTTGCATCCTTCATGTTGCTGCGTCGAGTAGCCCTTAGGCCAGATGGCACTCCTCTTATCCCGAATGATGCAGTTCACCTCTCTCTCAAAGAGAACTACCTCATGTTTATCTTCTACCTCATCTATGAAATGATGAGCGAGGGGGCATTCGAGACGGCAGAGATTAGAGAGATTGCTCGTTCGACAGAGTGGCGATTGACTTGGGGATTGGCACGAGAGAATCTGCCGAGTATCTTTGGTTGTGCTGTTGGTGACTTTAGCATCAATCACAAGATGCTCATTTACTGGAGTCGTGTGTACGATTCCGCGTTTGAAAGCACGGAACCGCCGGAAGCCGATATTGTCGATGACGATGATCGTTTCGATGATTGGTTGGCGACTCGTGACTTAGAACGCAAGGACAAGGTGGGTCGCAGCACGGCTGCTGATCATCACCAAGAGCGAGGACATATGCTCGATGGCGAGTATGTGGAACAATGCCTATGTGGCATGAAAGCTAAGAACGCAGGCAAGGGCCTGGGGGAACGTCTCCCCCATCAACAGCATTGTCTCTATGGTACGTGGCACGAGTTTACACAAGAAGAAAAGGAAGCTCGGGCACGTCAGGTGTATGGACGCAACACGGCGAACGTACGCAAGTTGTTGGACAGTGAGCAAGAGCAGGTTTTGAAGCGAGGTGTTGTTGAAGAACAAGATCTTCGTGGCAAGAGAACCCGTAGTATGCTCAGTATGCCAACCAAGGTCATTCCTATTAGAAGATGAAAACAAACCCCTCACGAGAACAACTAAGCAAGAGTCTTGACCGCAGGGTCAAGCACTTGATGATTCGAACGCTAGAGAAGTTCGAAGACACCTTTCCAGATCTGGAGGATACCAGAGAAGGCAGGATCTTCAAGACCGACATTCGTAATGCCTTCAATGATGTCATGCGAGCACAGCGAGACGAGATCCGAGACTATGACGTGGAGTATCGTCCCCTCCAACTCACCGACGACAATACGTTGGCCATTACGCAGACGTTCATGAAGACCGTCCAGAAGGTTGACTTTGGCTTTACAGAGGAGCAGGCTCCGTACGTGGAGTTCTATGGCGACAGTGAAAGCATGGCCGTTCTCAATGCCCTGAGGGCTGAGATGGATGCTGGCATTTTGCTGCGTGGCCAGGATGGCTGCTCACTCTTGATTGCTGGCACTGGTGCCGTCGTAAATAGTGTATTACCTATTATGGACCGATACCGCCTGCATGGGAGCGTGGCTCCCGAGTATGGCAAATGGCGGGACAAGGTTGTTAGAGTTTACAGGAGCTAGGTTATGGCAGAACGTATTTTTAGAGCAACGGATCGCAACGGGAATGCTTGCGAATTCGAGCTGATTTCCCCTACTGTGGGTATCGAAAACGAAGGCGAACGCCAGTATCGGATCGCGTACAGCAAGTCCTTGGTTGAGGGTGTATTCCCCCGAGAGAAGCTACGCGAGGTCATGCGTGAGCATGGTATGTGGACAGAGGACGACGAGGGCGAACTCAAGAAATGTGTTGGCAAAATCGCACTTCTTCAGATCGATCTGAAGAATGCGGAGGCCGAGGGCAACACTGATCGCTGCGTCGAATGTGCCACACTAATCGGTGAACAACGTCGCCGTATGTGGGAGCTATTCCTCATCCAGCAGACGGTCTATATGAACTCTGCGGAGGGCGTAGCCGAGATGGTCAAAACGGAAGCCGTGATGGCTGCCTGTACCGTTTTGAAGTCTACCAATAAACGCTATTGGGAAGACTACACATCGTACGTCAGAGAGCGTGATCTAAACACTAAATCTACTGTGTACGCTACTGTCGTGACCCTTCAAGCTGAACTCTTGGATGAAGCTCGTCGGGGCCTGCTGTCAGATTACCCAGAGGCAACGTATCTCAAGACGCCGGAAGAGGCAATGTTGGATCGCGAGATCGAGGAAGAGGTCTTGAAGACCCTCCATGACCGTGCCGACAAGGCCATCGAGGCAGACAAAAAGAAAACCCCCGCCCGCAAGAAGGCTACAAAGAAAAAGGTAACACGTAAGAAGGCGACCCGTGGCAAGAAACTGGAATCTAAGACTGATCAGACCTCGTGAGGCGGTAACGCTCGCGGTCAATAAGGCTTGGACCGAGGCTCTGAAGGATTTAGCACGGTGGATCGAGACCGATCTGGCCCGTGCTATGACCTATGGCGGTCTTGGTCTCCAGGGAATTGCAGACACAGCTTTTTACAAGTTCGTAATCAGTCCAGAGGGCTTGAGTCAATTAGGTATCGAAAAGACAGAACCTCCGAAACTTTTGCAGGCATATGAGCGTACTATTAAGGTAAGCCGCAGCAACAGGTTAGTCAAGATCCGCTTTGGAGACTTGGCCCTCTTGAAGCTGGCCACGCCCCACCCGGCCTCGGGCACGGGGCATCTCCAGATTGAGTCGTGGTTAGAGTGGGTAGTAGATAAGGAAAAAGTAAAGAGTGGGTATGTGCCGAGGTCAAGAGTACCGAAGCCGCTCCAGAAGAACATTCGAGTTCAGAGTGCTCCCGGCGGTCTAATGCTGCCCAAGGGGCGATTTGGTAGTAAGGGTCTATGGCGTTTCCCGCCGCAGCTTGCTGACTTCGAGAAGAAATGGCTTCGAGCAAACGTAGCCAAGATCGAGAAGCTCCTTCAGCAGCAGGCCATCACGTTTTTGAGTAAGAGGCTTAGTTAATGGCTAAGGTCCAACTAGATGCTGTCCTAAAGCTGGTTGACGTTCAGATCAACCCACAGGTGTTCCGCAAGATCAGCCAAGCTGTTGCGGGCCTACCTCCTGCTTTGGCTCAGACTAACACCAATCTCAAGAAGATTGGTGGTACGGCCCAAGGTGTAAACAAGCGTCTCCAGAAAACTGGTCAACAGCTTAACACTAACGAGCGTGCAGCCCGCTTGTTCTTGCAGCGTATGGCTCAGTTCGCCATCTTGCTCCCGACGTTCGCCACACTCAACCGTGCCATCCAAGGTAGCGTCAGCTTCCTGTTCGAATTCGACAGTGCCCTAAGAGACATTGTTCGAGTTGACGTGGGCGGTTTGTCTAACCGTATGGAAGAGATCGGGGACGCGGCCCTCAAGACTGCCGCCGACTTCGGGGTCACGGCGACAGAAGTTCTCAATACCATTCGTGTTTTCAAGCAGGCCGGTGATACCATTGAGGAATCCCAAGAGCGTGCTCGCGTGGCTATTCTTGCGACCCAAATCTCGACGTTGAATGCTGCTCAGGCGACTGAGGTCTTCATTGCCGCTGCCCGTCAGTTTGGTGAAGTTGGTCAGGACTCTGCTGCCGTGCTTGATAAGCTGGCTAAGGTTGAGGATATCGCTGCCGTCAACGCCGCCGATGTTGCCGACGCCTTCCGTACTGGTGGTAACGCCCTTGCCGAGTTCTCGCAGAGTATCGATGATTCTATCGGCTTGATCGCCGCCCTTCGTGAACAGACTCGTAAGTCTGGTCGTGAAGTTGGTACGTTCTTCAAGACCTTGCAGACGAGACTGTTCGCTGCTGGTGAAGCTCGTGATGCTGTTGAAGCTCTTGGTGTTGAGGTTGAAAACCTCGATGGCAGTCTGCGTCCGACGCTTGCAGTTCTCAACGATCTGAAAATGCGTTTCGACGGTCTAACGCAAGCCCAACAGACGAACGCCGCGAAGTCGATTGCTGGTATTCGTCAGTTCGAATCCTTGATCGGTACTTTGAATTCGCTTGAGAAGGCGAACGAGTTTGCCGAAGAGTCGGCCAATGCTGCTGGTACTGCCGAAGAGAAGCGTTTGATTACGGACGCAAAGCTTGAGCGTCAGCTTGGTAAGCTAATTGCCCAAGGTCAACTTTTGGCTGAGGCTCTTGGTGATGCTGGCCTTGAAGATAGCTTGGCAGGCGTTTTGAAGGTAGCCACATCTATCCTCAAGGCATTCACTTCTCTCGGAGAGATCATCGATAGTATCGGTGGTAACATCACGCCTCTCTTGGCTCTTGGTGGTGTTACTCTTGGACGAAGTGTGTTTGGTCTTAGTAGACAGGGTGCCCCCGGAGGCGGTGGTCCTGGTGCTGGTGGTCCTACCGCTGGACAGGCGGGTTTTATTGGTCCGCTGACTCAGGCACAGGACGCGATGACCAAATCCTTCAAGGAGAATACTGCGAAGCTCAAGACTTCTTTTGGACAGGTCTTCCGTAGTTCTGTTGGCCTAGCTGGTTCTCTTGTGCCGACCACTGGTGCTATCAAGCAACAGGGTGTCGTACTAGGCGTCAACATCAACAACGTCAAGCAGCATACGGCTGCCCTCAAGGCTGCCACGAACGCCGCCCGTGCTTCTGCTGGTGCTGCTACCCAAAAAGGATTGGCTCCTCTACAGGGTGGTGCCGGTACGTTGCTACTGACCTTGATTGGTACTGCATTGCCAGCCGCTCTCACGAGTGCTGCCAAAGGACTACGCACATTTGATAATGGTGTTGCTCAAACAGGTGCCGACATTCTGGATGTCAGTAAGGGCGGCCTTGGTCTTGCTGCACAGTTCGCTGTTCTTGGTCCTCAGGCGGCTGCCGTGGCCGGTGCCTTTGGTATCGTACAGTCGTCAATCCTGACGATCATCGATGCTGTCAATGAGGAAATCGATGCCCGTAAGGAAATTGCCGCTGCACAGAAAGAAGAGGCTGCTCGTATCAAGGGTGGTGGTCGTCTAACTGGCCGCACCGAACAGTCGCTCGATCTACAGGAAGCCCTGTTGCGTTCTCTACAGAGTGGTGTTGCTGGTAAGCGTATTGGTAAAGAGCTTGCGGCGGGCATCGAAGAGGGCTTTACGTCTTTCGGTAGAACAACCGAAGCTCAAGAGGCGATGTTGACCACTAACGAGCGTGTCCGTGAGGGACTACTCAAGAACATCGATACATTCAAAACCTTCATTGGCAACAACGAAGACCTCATCAAGTCGATGACGGATAGTGCCGAGCAAACTGCTGCCTTTGAAGAACTACAGCAGATGCTAGCCAATGGTACAAATGCTGACTTGGGTCCCGCGTTCAATAGGCTGTTGGTGACTCTTGGTGCTACTGTTCCGGAGATCAATGAGTTTACTGGTGCTCTTGAAGAAGCACGCAAGGATTTCGCGACATTCCAGAAGGTCTTGAAGGTTCAGGCATTTGCAGATAGCATCAGAACTCTTGGTCTGGAGCTAGAGCTTGCACAACTTGGCCCCGAAGCACTGGCTGATTCGGTTGTGCGTATGCAGAACGAACTGCTTGTTGCAGAGCGTGAATCTGGCAATACCGTCTCTCGTATGGAAGAGGAGTTGGCTGGACTATTCACTCGTCTAGACGAATTCACGGTAGGTCTCAACCCCGCCGGTCTTTCTGCTGCCGAGTTCTTCAACAAAGTGAACAATGGCGTCAAGACGCTTGATCCCGAGAAGATTGCCGAGTTCGAGGATTTCATCGAGCAACTTCCTAAGGCTCAACGTAAGGCCGCCAATGAGATCATGAGTATCCTAGAGAAGCAACTAGGAGAAGAGATCAAGATTCAGAATCAGCGTAATGAACTACAGGCCGAAACCAACCGTCGTCAGAAAGATCTTCTGAACGCCGAGGCTGCTGCCGCTCAAAATGCCTTCGAATCCACTCGCAGGTTTACAGCCGAACTACAGCAGTTCGGTGACATGGTAACAACTGATGTTCTAGCGGCATTCCAGGGTGTCAGTCTTGGAGATGTCGAGGACGTACTAGGTGGTACATCTGAACTGAGTGATGGACTACAACAATTGATCCTTGGTTCGTTTGCCGACCCTGTAGCCAAAGCTGAGCTTGCTCTCAAGGCGGCCACAGAGTCTACTACTGCCGAAATGGATATCCTAGCCAGTCGTCTTGATCTCGTGAACGAGAAGTTGGCAGACGAAGCTAATGCTGCTCAGTTTGCTGCATTGACGACAGAGAAGCTGGGGCTTGAGCTTGAGATGGAGAAGCAAGCACAGACCTCTGCTATCGAGGAAACCAAGCTGAAGATCAAAGTGCTTGAGGCAGAGCAGGAAGCAGAGAAGGATGCTGCCGAAGCCGCCAAGAAGCGTGCTGAGCTTTTGGAGAAGCTGGCCGATGCCTCGCGTGACTTTGAGAACGAACTCAAGAATGTCGAGAGAGCGTTCGAGGATTTCCAGAAAGACAAGATCGCTGACTTGCTGGGCCAGGAGGCCGATGCTCGTAGTGAACTGAAAGAGGCCCAGCAGGAGGTTCTGTCAACCACACAGGAGCTTGCTGAGGCGTATGATAGTCTGATCAAAGCTCAACTAGAGTTCAATGGTGCGATTGCTGAGGCACGCATTAAGAGTGCTATGTTGGCTCGTGACATCGGTATGCTCACTGGAGAGATCGTTACATTTGATCAGGGTCTTGCTTCTATCGGTAACGCCTTCCGTGGCGTGCTCGATGACGCGAACATCACACTACAAAAGAGAATCGATCTTGAGCGTCAGCTTGCAGAAGAAACGCTATCGTTCTTGCAGCAGGCTCGCGACGAGATCGTCAACGCTGGCCTAGGAATCTTTGGACAGACTGGTGCTGAAAATCAAGCACTTGGTCAGGGTATTGCTGGTCTTCAGTTTGTCGCTGATCAGCTTGGTGGATCTTTCGAGAGCTTCCTAAGCTTGACTCAGGGCGAGCTATCATCTGTGACAGAGACCCTACTTGGTCTACCGAGTGAGTTCCGTCAGCAGATCCTAGATGCCCTATCGTTCTTGCCGAGCACCATGAACATCGGCGGCTTCTCTGTTGATCAGCTTCAACAGGCCATTGGTCAGGTTGGTGCTGGTGTTGATCCGGAAGCTGGACTACCTTCTATTGAAGAACTGAACAACCAGCAGGTTGAGCAGTTGACCAAGCTACAGGAGCTTGCACTTCAAGATGCTCAGTTGCAGTTCGCCCAAGTGATTGCTGCCCAGGAACAACTGGCCGCTGCCGAAGAAGCTGCGGAAGCCGCTAAGCTACTAGAGGAGCGTGCATCTGAAAATCTCGCAGAGGTGCGTGATGCCGTCCTTGAAGAGAAGGCCGTACTTGATCTTGCCAACGAGGAACGTCGTGAACTACTGGCAGCCGTTGTCGCTGCTGACGACAAGAATACCTTGATGCAAATCGAGAAGGAAGCTCAGCTATTCTCAGAACAAAACGCCACCTTCCGTGAGGTTGGCGACATCATCGTACAGGGTATTAGCTCTGCCATCGGTGGTAAGTTGGCCGTACTAGAGGCTGCCGCTAACGTCGGTGGTGCCGCTAAGGGCTTCTTGCCGAACTTCGCTGGTGGTAACCTAACTCCTGGAGAGGCTGCTGGACTACTCCGTGCCGGTGCTCGTGAAAAGCGTGCAATGCCGGGTGGGGCTGGTCTAGCGGTTGCCAACACAAGTGAGGCCATTATCCCGATGCGGAATGGTGGTTTCATCCCCAACTTCCAAGAAGGCAACAGCGACATCTCTGCTGGCATCTCTGCCATCAAGAGTATCAATGAGACTGTTGTTGCGGCCATCGCACGTTCGGTGACTGCTGCTCTTACAGATCTACAGACCGGAGGCGGTTCTACAGAGGAACTACTACAAGAGGTTATTAGTCAGCTTGGCTCACTCAACGACAGTAACGACGACATCGTTGCAAGCAACACCACTGTTGCTGCGAATACAGCAGACACGGGGACGGGTACTGGTGGAGCTACGCAGACGAGCCCCACGCAACGTGTTGAGATTACGCTTCAGACCAACCAGAATAACAGCGTCAGCGTCACGGGACTTGAAAGTCTCCGCGACGAACTAGAGAGTGCTGTCATGACAACGACCGCCGATCAGGTGGACGAACAGGTGTCTGCACTATTCGAGCAGCTTGATGAAGTCATCACGGCCCTCCAAGAGCGTGGTATCCTGAGTTCCTTCGGACAGACGAGGTAACAGATGAACGTATTATCTGAAGTCAATCCTCTATCTTCGGCAGCAGTAGAGGTCTTTTACAACGGCTGCAAGCTGACGCCCGCACCGCTCATTGATTGGACGGTCGAGCCTCAGTTTGATGACGCTGGTGTACGTACGTCTGATCTCAACCGAATCACACTGACTGGCACAGTGCTCATTCTACCGTCTGGTAGTTACGAGCAAATGTATGTCAAGCAGGAGGAGCTTCGTACAGCATTCTCGGTAGACGAGGCAGACTTCGTGATCTTGGCTGGTCCTGCCAACAAGACTCTCGCTGAGGGCACGATCATCTGCTCGGGCTTGAAGCCTAAGGTGACGAGCCTCACGATCCCCGCTGATACACAGTTCCAGCGTATCGATTACACGGTTGACCTAGAGGATCAGGTAACGGTCTCGGGCGTTAGTGGCGTCACGTCGAGCCTAAGTGATCAATGGACGTTTGCTGAGGACCCGGATAGCTGCACGGTCAACGTGACCCACCAAGTCAATGCCGAGGGTATTGATGGTGAGTCCGATAAGTTCGAACAGGCTTTCCGTGCCGTCAAGGCTCGTCTCGGTATTGATAAACTGCCGCTGACCCTACCATGCTTTGTAGAGCCCAATGCTTCCGGTGCGTTTGGATTTACACACCCATCTGTAGCTGGCGGCGGACCAATCTTTGAAGTCTCTGTCCAGAGAGAAGAAGTTGCTGACACGGCGAATGGCACGTACTCAGCGACCGAGGTCTTCACTATTGTTAGTGGTGTACCATTCTTCTTCAACCAACGCACGGAGTCTTTCGAGGAGGATGCTGCTGGTGTAGCTACGGTTACTATTGGAGGCACGGTTCAGGGTCTAGGTAGAACGCTGTCGGCGGGTGAGCCGGATGGCGGGCCGGGATTTGCCCGTGCGTGCTCTGGCTATATCAACTCCGTTCGTCCACAACTCAAGTGGGACGCTTCTGGCGTCTACGAGAAGTACAAAGAGGGGAGTGCGGGCAGCGGTCTAGCACTATTCAACCCAACAGCCCTCAGTGTATCTCAAAACAAGTGCCGTGGCACGGTTGACTTCTCTATTACGTTTACAGACGATCCTAGTGCTAACCTACCGAGTGGCATTACAAGTGCGACCTGTAGCGTGTCTATTGTTGAAGGCACAAGATTGAAGGTGAGTCATACGATTCCATTCAGACGCCTAGGTAACATTGTTCAGGACATGAAGACTACTACCGAGGGTAGTGTTTCAATCAGTTGTCAGGCACAAGCAAAGAACACGGGGGATGCAACGTCAGATACGAACCGTGCGATTGAGTACGTGCAGGACGAAATCAATAGGCTCAAGGGAGTACATGCTAATCCTGCCAACTTTGTAGATATTCGCATCAGCAATCTCAACCAACAACTTAGTGATACTGACCTCACTAGCAACGTTACACTAGACATGGCGTTTGTTGTTGATCTCGCTAACGTTCCGGATATCAACTCCGACATCTCGCTGAGGACTCTATAATGGTTGACTTTCCCAATGTAGAATGGATCGAGCAAGATCCTGGGACAGACCCGTCTGGTCTGCGTGACCAGAAATCCGGTGGAGCGGGTTTCTTGCGAGTTCTAGATACCGCCGCTGGTGGTGAGCTGAATTACGGACAGTTGAATACGACTGGCTCTGGTGCGATCACCGATACCCATGTAGCCTACGCCAGAGTTGATGATTTTGGCGATGCTAGTGGTGTCTTCAACATGCGTATGTTCTTGAACAACATTACGTCATGGAATATTGGTACGTATCGTTTCTTAGAGCAGAAGCAGCAACACTTCGTTCCTAATCTGACACTCGACTCGTCTGCCGACAATACTCCGACAGTGGTGCCATCACAAGCCAATCTTTCAGGCACCATCACAGAACCAGAGTTTCCTCTTGGCAAGCCCTGGATGAGTGGCACTCTAGACAATGACGTTAGTCAATATGTGCATCTTGCAATTGAAGTAGGTGTCGATGTACCAGTCGGCACATACGGCGGTGCTGGTGCGGGCACGTTCCGTTACAGACTACTCTATGACTTCTCATAAGGAATGCGATCATGAGCAGCGGTGCCCAATACGACGAACGATCAGTCTTGTTGCGTTTCTTTGGAGAGAAGCGTGATGGTATTCTCGTTGAGGTGGGGGCATCTGATGGTCTTGAAAATTCGCATACCGAGTTTCTCATTCGGGAGCGGGGCTGGAGTGCAATCCTAATTGAGCCTCACCCACGCTTTTTTGAGAAACTGAGTGACAGGTACGCCGATAATCCAAACGTCATTACAGTACATGCTGGAGTATTGACGACCCCCGGCACTCATCGACTCTATCTCAACAGACAGATCTCTAGATTCCTAGAGAGTCCAGTGGGCTTTGATCACAGTGGTCATGCCGACGTTGAGTGTTTCACTCTCGCTCATCTCTGTGAACAGTTCGATGTTCCACGGCAATTTGATTTCCTGACGGTAGATGCCGAATGCAAAGACATCGATGTCTTACAGTCCTTCGATTGGTTACGATGGGAGCCCGAGCTAGTATGTGTTGAACACACTTATCCACAGGAGTTACACGCATTCTTCGCTGACAAACCGTACAGTAGATATCACAGAAACATTGGCAATACGTTTTTTGCCAAAGTGAACAAGACAGCCCACATCACGGACCTATGATTACCGGAGTAGAAGTTCCCAAAGACTTTGTGTTCGTGCATATCCCTAAAGTGGCTGGACACACGATTGGCGTATCTCTTCATAAGCCAGTGAGGTCTCATACGGTCGCAAGACTGCTTCGTGCTCAATCACAACCAGAGGCGTGGGAGGCGGCATTCAAGTTTTGCTTTGTGCGTAATCCGTGGGACCATGTGGTATCATGGTACAACTACCACTTCAATCGACACCGTGCGTCTATGTATAACTGCACATTCGAGGCGTGGGTTAAGGACGGACTGAAGACTCATTGGAAAAAGGACTGGTGTGGCGAAGAGGTTGCCAACGACCCGCTCAATCAACTACTGTATTTTCAAGATCTGGCAGGCAAAGACATTGTAGACTTCATTGGTGCTTATGAGAATCTGGAGGATGACCTAGCTTACATTAGTGGCGTACTTGGGAGAGATGGGATTACGATTCCACATCTCAACAAGTGTGATCACAAGCATTACCGTGAGTTCTACACTGACGAAACAGAGAACATTGTCCGCAAACGATACGCTTGCATCATCGAGAGATTTGGTTATGAATTCTGACATCCGACTACGCAAGGTAGGCGACCCTGAGCCCGAACGCAATGAACTTCCGCGTGGAGTGAAGGCGTTGATCATGGGCGATCAGGTGTACTTTGTACGTAGGATGGGCGGACATTTCGTGCCTCTTCCCGAAGAGGAGCAAGTAAGACTTAGAAAGAAGCATGTGACATGAGTGGTGGTTTCCCTGTAATCCGCGTGTTCTCCTGGGACACGGCTGAAATTGCGAGTCCTGTGGGAACACGGACGACGCCCGGGGGATCGTTTGCCTTCAAGAACATCGTGTCATCTGGTTGCTCGACTTTTGATCCGAACAATCCGTCCACCACATCTGGCGTACTGATGTTCGAGCAGACTCAGTTTGACCTTACTGATCCGCCCCTGCCGTCTCACCTAGAGTCTAAGGTGGCCGCCATCACTATCAATGTGGCCAACAGCGGGACAGCCGTTTCGGACATGCGTCTGTTCGTGGCGGACGACAGTGCGTTTCAAGGAAGTGCCGACGAAGGGCTAGATAGAGCCTTTGTCCAATTTGCAGCCAGCGGCAACTTCTGGGCATACCTGGGCGAAATGCCCTCGGGGGCCGTAGAGAGACTTCCATTGACTGTTCCGGCAGATCCAAACGTCTTCCGTCAGGATGGTGGCAATGCCCTCGTGGGGCAGGGCGATGGAAATTCATCTGAATTTGTGTACTTGAATCTGGTAGTACCCCTAGGATCCCCCCTGGGGACCTATGGCGTATGCGGTTCTGGCCTGCTCAGACTCGGCTTAGTGTTTACTTACTGGTGTAACGACTTCATTCTGGAGTTCGGGGACATTGGTTAGTGTATTATTGTATGAGGCCATCCCGGCCTTTCGGACGTTCGATAAACTGTAGGAGGTAAGCTATGGCTACTTTTAACGCTACTAGCAGCACTAACAACGCAAACCAAGTCCTCTGGGGCTGGAGCACGAAGCTCGTATGGCACACCGACCGTAAGGTGACTGGTGCTGCTCGCGGTGCGGAAGTCCAGGCTGTAGAGAACCTGGGTGTTGGTGTCGCTACGGGTGACCCGTTCACCCTGTTGACCTAAACCAAGGTCACAAACTGACTGATCTAGCGGCCTGCTGTCCTTTGGACGGCGGGCCGTTAGTGTATTCTGACAGTGAGGCATAGTCTCGGCTTAGCTTCTGGAGTAAGGACAAGATGGTAAAAGTTAGCTTCGAGCACGAAGGCAATTCTGGCCTTCTGTCGCTCACGACACATTTCGGTGACACCGTTGAGATTGCGTGTGACAAGCGGGACGACGAACAGTTCCGTTTGGGCGGCACAGCGGTCAACGAAGTCATTGTGTTCGAAGGGCTTGTACTAGATCTACCCTCTTCCCGTTTTAGAGCCTTTCGTTCAGAATCGGATTACTTCGAAGGCACGGGAGTTATGTCTCACGAGGAGTGGGACAAGGCCGACCTCCACTGTTGGGTGACTGAGTATTACAGTCTAGACATGGAAGGCAACGCCCCTGGCTGGTTCATCAGCAAGGCACCTATCCGTGATGCCCACTACCTGTTCGTGAACATGGACGTAGTAGATGGTGGTGGCAATGTCGTCAAGAGATATCGAGTTTCTCCCTTTACAGGTGAGCACAAAGTAATGGAGGGACTCCATGCCTAACTTGATCAATGACGGCAGCTTGGTCGGCCTTTGGCCGATGCATGAACCGAGTGGAACACCCACTTGGAAGAACTACTCGCCAGCATATGCGGGTCACCCGTCTGGTTTGACGTTTGATTTCCACGTTCACTTGGCGGACGTTAGTTCTACTTCGGACGATGATTCGGCAGCGAGTGTATGGCCTGGACTCGAAGTAATCCAGCAGCCGTTCTCTGGTGTGCAGATTCAGGGATATCGTGTGCCGGGTCAGCACGTATTTGCTGGGACGAGCCAGTCGTCACCGTGGAGCTACATGCTCATCATGGGCAACGGCACTCGTCACCAAAGAAATGCGAGCCTAAGTATTCCTGTAGCCAACAGCGGTTTTACTGCTGGCTTCTGGGTGTATCCCAATAGTGATGGATGGCCGACCGCTCATGCCGATGGTGGGTTTAGTCCTGTCAATGATAGTTGGTTCACGGGTTATGCACGCACTCACAATATCATGGGCCAATGGCGAGATGATGTTGGCTGGTACATGGGTGTTTCGGGTCTTCTTAGTGCTGCAACTCCTGTAAGTGCAAGCAAGTTTGGTGGACCACACCAGTTGCGTGCCTTCCTATTGGCGGACGTAGCTGCGGGCGTGCCGCCCGAGATTGATACGCCAATTGAATCGGGACGATTCACGCACCTTACGATGACGTATCGTTTTGTGGACGATAGTAACGATGAAATCGTCCTATACAAAGATGGTCGCGTAGCAGGTAGTGGTACAACTAACCGCAACATTTACATCACTTCTGCCGCCTCTGGACCCAATGAATCCGTACTGAACATCGGTGCCAGTAACGATGGTAGCTATGGTACAAGTGCTTTCGAATTCACTAGTGGTTGGGGTCACCTCATTTCTGGAGTATACAACTTCCGTCGTGTTCTACACGAGGGCGAGATTCTAGAAATGCATGAACGCGGCGGTCTTCAGCCAGACTTCAGCTTGCGTGACAATGTGACAGCCGTGTCTGTCAACGACCCTCACCTCTTGTCGTATGTCGAAAACAAGGGTCCTGGTTGGATGGATGCCAGCAAGAACGGCTACAGTTTCCGTTCAGAGAAGGACCCCGGCGACAGAGGCACACACTTTACGTGGGCTTCTGGTCCCTTCAATGCACAGCGACCGTACCAAGATGGTTCGAGCACATTCGATTACATCGTTTCGTCCAGTGGTGCGACGTATGATCTGGCCGCTGGCCCTGGCGGATTCACGGTATGTGGACATTTCCAACCGCTCGCCTTCAGTAATGATAAAGACGGCAGCCTAGTATTCAGTATGGGTTCTGTCTCTACTGCCACGGCGGGAGCAGCTACTCCCGCCACCGTGTCTACGAATACGATGGGCTTTATGCTGTCGTACTTCTTGGTTACTGGTTTTGGCGATAGATGGGGTTTAGAAGTATTCCCTGTTGGAGATGGTACTGATGGTCAGATGACCCTTCGTGCCGAAGGCGAAGAGGTTTTCCGCAGCACGAATGTCCACTATGGCATTGTATATGATGCGGGCAGTCGTGGTGTTGCTTTGTATCTTGATGGTTACGAAGCAGCCAGTGGTACACTGACACACGATCTTCAAGATCAGATGACGCGACTGGCTGGTAGTGGTTTCCCAGTCATTTTCATGAACGGCAATCAGAACCAACTGGTTGATAACTCTACCTCTAAGGGTGTCCACAGTAATGGTGGTGACGCGGGATCCTCTGGCCCCTACGCCATGTTCTCTCGCCCTCTCCGTGCGGACGAAATGCGTGCGATGGCACAAAGCGGCATTGACACTAGTCCGCTTTGGAGAACGCGACACGACCCACGACTCATGGGGTATTGGCCATGTGATACGGCTGACTTGGGTGATGTGGTGGGCAGTCAGGATATGGCCCGTGCTATGCAGCCCGTCTTGGGTACGTTGGTGCGTGGCGATACACTAACTAAGTGGCAACGTTCATATGGCGTTATTGGCGATTCTACGCCAGACGTGGATCTTTACCGTGATGATGGCACCTCTGTCATTGACCTATTCACTGGCGAAACCAGAACTGTTGTACCCGAATTGGACGGTTTTGGAAATCTTGGCATCAGTTCGGGTTGCTTCTCGCCCCAGGGTGCCTCTCCGATGGCCGGTGGTAATGCAGCCAACTCAGATTCTCGTACCTCGGCCACCAACCACAACGCACGCTATCAGCCAGCCGGTGAAGAAAGAGATTTGGCTCCGCAGAATCTCAACGAATACATCGTCTCTTTTGAAGTAACAGCCAGTGGTAATATTCCTGCGTTGGATGCTACGTCGCAGGGATTGAGTACCCAGCAACGTTGGTTCAATTCTAGACTGCACACGTTTGGAAATCTTGGCGTCTCGACATCAGATGGTGAATTCGCCTCATTCCTAACGACACAAAACGCCGACAATCCCGACCCCCTTGGATTTGATGCTGGTACTGGTGCATCGGGCGTGACTATTTGTTTCGTGGGTCGCGATGGTTCTAGCACCACAAACATCACGCCAGTCATGTCTGGTATTGTGCCGTTTGGTGTACCAAGCAAAGTATTGTTGCACGCGAAGTTTGATGAGCCCTACACGGTTGTTGGTTTCACTACTGGCAATACACCGATGACCGTTTCTCTATGGATTGATGGTCAGATGGTCAATCAGAGAACAGATACGGCTACCAGATGGCGTATGTGGTCTGATCAGTTCCCCGATGGCACAACCTCCGACTGGCTTCTTCAGTTTGGTGGTTATGCCGCTATTGACAATACTACTGGTGGCGTTCTAACTGATGGTGGTCTTGGCGACATCTACATGCGTGAGATTTTCATCATGCGTGGTGTCTTCGAAAAGGATGAAGTAGAAGCTCTCGCTGTCAGTGGTATCCAGAATCCGATCATTGCTGGTCGAGCTGGCCAACCTCCCACAACACAGGTTACTATTGCCGATAGTGCTCTAGAAGGCTATTGGAGATTCAATGGTTTCGACGGCAACGTAGGAGAAGTTTCCAATAGTCCTGGTGGCTCTGGTACTACAGATCTGAGTCTCAAGAATAATCACCTCGATGCGATTGGCCAGCGAGGTTACGAGCAGGACGGTCATACGGTTGGTACCTATGACATGCAGGGGCGTCAACGTGCGACACCTGGACCGCTAAGAAACTCTGATCTTGGCGTGCAATGTAGTGGCTTTCACACGATGGGTGTTCGTCCTGGTAACCAAGACAGAGATATGGCTCCTCCGTTTGCCGTATCTGGTGTGGCGTTTGATGATCCGGCTGCGGGATTCTCTGTTGGTTTCCTCATGTCGAAGCGTGAAGATTCCACTAACTCCGCTTTCGCTCAGACGATTATGTCCTATGGAACTTTGACATTCTCGCAGCCGAACGGCAACATCTCTGACACGACCCTTGATCCCAACCGTGGATGGGCTATCTGCATGGATGACTCAGAGTTCGTCAAGATGATCATCTCGACGGGTGGCAACATGTTCATGGATTCGTCCGCCAATGGTGCTAACTCTGGTCAAGTAGTTTGCGGCACGTCTGCTGCTCTTACCAATCCTCTGAGTGACCTTCGTGGTTGGGAAAACTGGCGAGAAGGTGACTATCGTATTCCCGCTCTTGATTACTGGTCTCACTGGTGTTGGACCTATGATCCGAGCATTAGTGGTGTCACTTGTTATCTCAATGGCAATCTTGTAGACAGGAGATTCATCCAAGGAGATCGTCCGGACGGTACTGGCCCGTGGCTGAACCCCTGGAATGGTTTGCAGGTTGCACCACAGGTGCCGGTGACTCCAGAGTGTCGTATGATCACCTTCAAGACGCACATGGCTGCTGGTGCATCTACTCCGGGTGGTGCTTGGGATTTCCGTCAGAACAGCTTTGTTGATCCGTTCTCGATGGTCACAGATGTCTTCTACTTCACGAGAGTATTGACAGAATCAGAAGTACGTTACATCGCTGAGAATGGTATTGATGATGCTGTGGGGACGCCTACCAGTGGTATCGTTGGTGGCTTCATTCATGGTCAGGACACTGGTTCTGGTATCATTGGTGGATTCTCATTCGGTCAAGATACTGCATCTGGCGTCGTCGGCGGTTTCATGCCCGGCGGTCTAGAGGGTAGTGGTGTATTTGGCGGCTACGTTTCCGGTGTTGTCTTTGGTGACGGCACGATTGGTGGTTGGATCCGTGGTCAGGATGACATGTCTGGCATCCTCGGTGGCTATATGCGAGGCGTAGACGTTGGTTCTGGCTCCGTTGCTGGTTACATTGCTGGTCAAGACGTGGGCTCTGGCCATTTCGGTGGCTTGATCTTCGCTGCTGAAGTTCCGAGTGGTGTCTTTGGTGGCTACATGCGTGCCGCCGATATTGCCAGCGGAGTCCTGGGTGGCTTCATGCTTGGTGGACTGCAAGGCAACTTCGAGTTTGATGCTGGTTTCACACTAGATGTGTTGGCTGCTGAAGACTTCGACGCTCAACTTGAGATTGCTAAGACGGTCTCGTCTGACTTTGATGCCAAGGTCATCATTTTCCAGGATGAGCTACCGCCCATTGTAGACATCATCGTGCCAGATGCTTCGGTCAGTGGTCTTATGCCGCCGTTCAACCAATACTTCGTAGCCAAAGCTTCGGGGCAGCAGGGCAAGACCATCGATTCTACCAAGTGGACATTCGGAGATCTTACACCCAGCGAGACGGTGGCCGAGAGTGGTGCTGGCTGCTATCCCGTTCAACACATGTATGCGTCGAGTGGATTCTTCATCGCTAAGTTTGAGGCTGTGGACTCTGATGGCCTACACGCTTCTGCCACACGTATCATCAATGCCGCCTCTGGTATTGACCCCGTGCTCGTTAGCCTGTCTGGCGTGCCGCGTTCTGGTGATGCCGAATTGATTGTTGACTTCACTACGACGGTAGACATCCTGCCGCCTGGAGTGAGTGTTGTGACTCAACTACTCAACTACGACGATGGTCAGACAACCATTTCGTTCAACCCAACCCACAACTATACTCAGCCGGGTACATACAAGCCGATCTGGTGTGTGAGAGATTCACGAGGAATCATTTGGTGCGATAGCTTGGAGGCAGGTAATGACTTCCTCGAAAGCGGAGGAGCATAAGGTATGAACATCATTGTATCAGATGGCATTGTCGTTAGTGGGGTAGGTGTACCCCTCAATGGCATTCCGTGGCCGTCAGGTCAGTTCAATGATAACGAACCCGGATCACAGCTTTGTGCTTTCCTTTCGTCTGTCAATGCAACCTTTGGCTTCAATCTAACGCCGCACTCGTTCCAGACTGAATGGGTGCCGTGTGGTGACCCGTGTGCATTTCACGGTGCATCCGGACAACTGCCCGACATTGGCCATAGTCTTGAGCTTTTTGTGGGCGACTTCTTCTTCCGTGGTAACATCACACACGCCGACTACACCACAAGTGCTGGTGGTACGATTGTTAGTGTGACGGTTGAGGATGACAAGAAAGAACTACGTCGTACCAAGATCCACACTGAAGACTTGGGCGAGGATGCCCCTAGTGGCATTGTCTCTGTTGCCCGTGCGTTCCGTGTGCTGAATGGTTTTGAGGTAGGGGCAACGACAACGCCGCACGACCCGAACATCAAAGAGTACCGTCGTATTCTACAATTTGGCGGTACGTATAGTCAGATCTTGGCTGCTATCGACCTACACTTCAACGAGGGCAAGTGCTCTATCCCCGTAACAGATCTACCCACCGTTGAGCAGCTAGAGAAGAATATTGGTGGCACCATTGACGCCATCCGTTTCCAGTTCAATTTGTCACAGCTTGACGAGGTACTTTCTCGTGTCCTACTAGACACTGGTTACGACTGGTACTGGAACATGGACGCTCAAGAGGTCAACCTCATCAATAAGAAGGCGATCTTCGATATCAATGAATCTGATATCCTAGATCTGGTTTCTCAGTTCGGTAGTGCCAGTGGTCTCAACGAGACTAAGCAGTTGGGTTTTGGTCAGGACGTTGTGCCCGACCCGACCCGCTTCCGCGTGCTTGGTGGACACCAAGAGGGGTTCATCAACTCGCACATCTTGAGTCCTATCGATGGTCTTGATACGTTTGCATTGGATGGCATTTCGACCATCAACAGTACACAGGCCGACGTTGTTTTCCAGCCAGCGTGGCCCAACCTAACTGTTGGCTTCTATGACGCCGATGGCTTCTATCGTTCATACATCCCGACAGAGAAAGAGCTTCAGCTTGCACTCACGGGCATTGAACAATGGACTTACTTCAAAATCTACCAGACTGATTCTGCTGGCGGTGATCCTCCGGGGTATAACCTACCATCTGATGATGGATCAGTTGCCGCTCAGCACCCATCTTTCCAGAGTCGTCTAGACCCAGTGATGCCTCTGGCCGGTCTCGCGACTGGTGCGGCTGAGTCTGGTATTCGCGTAATCAACAACCGTAGAGACGAGGCCCAGAACTGGACCATCTCATTCTACAACCGTATTCGCGACCACGCGGCTCGACACTATGGTCGTTCTTACGTTATCGAGGGTCTTCTCTTTGATACTGATGATGGTCTTTACAGACTAGTAGATGCAGCTTGGGCTAACGTAGAAAACCAAGTAGAAGGATTCAGTCTATCAGCCTCCGGAACTACCAACGGTGGTAGCGGCGTGTTCGTTGAGGACTATGAAATCAATAGGGATCTGGGGCCGATCAGTCCGTTCGTTACAGATGACTTCCGTGTCGGTGCGTACTGCCGTTTGCCGGAAGATACAGTCTATGGGCCGCAGGGAGACGACAACCCGGCGAGCTTCGGCAACTGGACAGAGGATGCACCACCGTTCAATCCGGCGGGCGACGGCAGTCACTATATCCCCGTCGAACTAACCATCGTCGGAAATCGGGTAATCAATCCTAGGAACAATGTAGATCTTTACTCTTTTGAAGACTATCCTGAGGGCACCCTCTGGTGTCAGCTTCCGATCAACGCTGGTCCGTCTGGTGGACTGGTATCTGACAGCGTGATTTCGTCTCTTGAGACACTAGTGACGACTAACACGAAGCTCACTGGTTCTGGTCTACTAGATGTCATCAATCCTGCGACCGTCTTGAACGTGTATGATTCTCTGTCGGGTGTCGCCATCCCCGTGCAGGCACGTACTCGTTATGGTCAGTCGTATCCGAGTCAGTGGGTACTTGGTGATCTTCACTACCAGCGAGATGAGGATATTCAGCTTGATGATCAGTTTGTGCCGTGGGCTTTCTCGCCCCTGGGTAGCGAGACCTCTCTACAGGTTATGACTGGTCGTGCGGTGCGTCGTGCGGAGGGTAAGATCGTCCCCAAGAGTTCGTCTCGATACGCCGACTTCAACCAAGTTGGTTTGCCGCTCTTGTCGTTTGATGCGTTCGCCCAACAGAACATTGGTCCGTCTGGTCTCTATGGAGAGATTAGCCACGGAGTCAGCGAGATCAATATCTCGTTTGGTACTGAAGGATTCTTGACACGCTACAAGATCCAGTCATACTTCCCGAAGTTTGGTCGCGAGGCTCCGCTTGGTGAACGTGTGCGTGCCATTCTCAATGGTATTCTCAACCCGATTGACTTCAGCGATCTCAACCTACTCAACCCGAACCCGGGTCCGCCGAGTGATCCGCAGTTGCCGGATGATCCATTCATTCCGCCCCTCTTCTTCGATGGTGAGGAGCGTGCTGTACGTGTGACAATCAACGAGGTCAATAACGCTTTCACGCTCTCCAGCTTGCCGGGTACGGAAGAAGATGAACGCTATCGTGGCATTGATCAAAACCTGTATACCAAACCGCCGAGTGCTGGAGGATCAACTAACCCCGACTTCACCGATGGAGCTATCTGCATTGATGGATTCCTGAATATTGGCGATGAGGCCATGTACCACACGGACGAGTTCGAACTCCCGGGTGGTAACACTATTCTTCGTTACTTCACTCAGGGTCGTCCGTTTGGCAATGGTACGATTGTTACCGTCGAACAGACCAACCCTTCGGATTCCACCCTTTATGATGTGACCATCGTAGACCCGACAGCACTAGCGACCATTGGTGAGGAACGTGCCATCTTTGGTGTTGAGGTGTTGAATGGTTCCGTGCAGATTGCTGACAAGACCACACTGGCTGTTCAGGGAGATGCTCCCGTAAGTCCTGGTCCTAGCAATGGCACAATCTTTATCAATGGCACCACATCTGATGCGGCTGGCGTCACACCTGTAGAGATCGTTTCGGTGACAAACCCCGGTACACCTCAGGCAGTAGCTACATGCAAGCAGCTTGGCTTGGATTCTGCTGGTGCATACTCTATTGCATCTGGTGAGATCTTTGGGGATGTGATTCCTATTCCGTTCCGTGAGTTTGCAGCTTCCGGCGACAGAGGGTTCCTATCGACACCGCTTGCAACCCCGAGTGGTGGATTCGGTAAGACTGGCCCTGTGAACTTCGTGGAGATCGTACGCCCGGCGTACCGTAACTTCTAATGGTTGTAGCATCTGGACAATACCCGTATGAGTATGATGTTCCGTTGCCCATCACTGGGCCTATCGGACAGTCTGGTAACATCCTGGAAGCAGCGATGTTCGTACTCAATGCAGAGATTCGAAAGTGGGGTAATGAGCCGCTCCAGTTTTTCGAGTTCAATCACTACATCCATCCTGATGTAGCTGGTTCTGGATTTGAACCCAAGGGCGATGGTTCTACTCTTGGTGGTGATGTTGCTGGTCCGTCGCTTGTGACCATTGATCATGTTGTCAAATTGCGAGATTGGCTTCGTTTCAACAATAATAGCCTTTGGGACCTGTATGGCGACGAATCTTCAATGGGGAGCTTCTCTCGTCAAATCATGGGGGAGTCGTGGTATACGACATCATACCCCGGACATGGAAGTGGCTTCATTGTGATCACCGACCTGGGGTTTGGTTTCTCAATTGGCAATGCTATTCCACTAAGACCAGAGCTTGAGGACATCACTGGTGGCGACGACCACATTGATACGGACATTCATTGGCTCGCTGGATCTGGCGTATTCTTTGATCTTGATATTGGGGAAGTTGTTTTCCAACCATTCCCGTTCCATAGTCGATTCAATCTATTCAGAGCTGGTGGTGGAGGCGTTCCGGGTTTTGGTAATCCGCGTTTTTCATTTGGTCCATACTTTCCGTCATTCCAGAAGACAGACGGCAGTATTATCTCTCTAGGTGGTAACGAATTTGCACAGGCTGGAGCTGGTTCTTGGAGAGCCCTCACTAACTTTGCCGCTATTGCATCCGGCAAGGTGCAAGTTGATGGTTATGCTATGCTGCCAGACACACAGTTGCGTCTCATTAGTGGTAACAAGAACCTTTCAACGTTTGGTGACACCATTAGTGCAACTAGCGACTTTACATTCTTTGAGGGTGGCCATAGAGAAATCAATAATGCTGGCACCAACGATCCGGCGGCCCGCACATATTGGACACCCCAAGCACAGGCGTCTGGATTCTACGCCAGCTTGCCATACACCCCGCTAAGTGCTCAGCCGCTCTTGGCCATTCCTTCTGGTGCGGCTGGCATGTTTCCACAGATCGATCATCGTCAAGCAATGACGAACCGTGGTCTACACAGAGCCATCAATGTCACTAGCGATGGCAAAGTGCTAATCGCCAACGTCAATGGTGCTTCGCAAGGGTACCAAGTGTTTGATGACGCGATCTGGATGAAGTCGTTGTCACGTAACCCCCTCAGTGGCGTCTCGAACTCGCCCTCGCGTGGTATTCTGCCGCTGTCGCCCTTCAATGGTTCGTTCATGTGGTATCGTCCTGCCGACCTCACGATTGCTTCAACTGGCACTAATCCATCGTTGTCTTCACAGTATGATTCGGGTGTGCCCACTGGAACGCCGGGTAACTTTGAGTGTCACGTTGGCATGGAGCCCATTGGAGGCGATGACATCCTCATGCTTAGCAAGGTTTACAATCAGGTCTTTACAGACCTTGGTGTTGGCGTTGGTGATCAATGGGACAACGAAGTGTTTTTCCAAAGGTACTCGGGACCAAGCATGACTCACTCAGAGATCAGCGTATCCTGGACCTTTGTTGGTGCGGACGATACTGAGTCTGGACCAGTTGACAACGCCATCAGCGACATGTTCTATGATGGCACTGACTATTGGCTTGTGGGTAAATTCTTGTCGCGAGTACATAGGTTCTCGTCTGCTTTTGCATATCTCGGCGGTTACCGTGGTGACATCGGCGGTAGACGTGCATTCATCGATGGAGAATATGTTTACTGGCAACACATGAACGGTGGTATTCAGGCTGGTGATCCACTTTTGACTGACCCCAACATGAGTGGGTTTGGTATTGGCAGCGGCATTGGCAAGTGGTCCATTACTGCTGATCCTGCCGACCCCCTTGCTAACACGGGTACGTTTGATCACGATTCAGCAAAGCCGATCATTGCGGAAACGACGATTGGTATTGCGGACACCGGCTCTCGTATTCACGATATCATTGAGGTCACCTCTGCTCAAGCCACCCATGTTACCCCCGGTATCTGGGTACTCATTCAGATCGGCAATTTCCCTGCCGCTTCCGACGACATGTGGATTCTCAGGGTAACAGAACAGGCTACGTTTTATCGCGTGGAAGAGGCAATCGATCTCAACTTCAGTGTGGATGACACGGACGATCAGTATGCCCTCGATCTCATCTTCCGAGACATCGATTAGTGTATTATCCTGTAGGCGTTGATGTGCGTCATAGCCAGTCTCGAAGCGGTGTTCCCCTTTAGGGGATAACAGACTTCCCGACGTAGGAGTCGAACAATGGTATCAGGCATTAGATTTTTTGCTTGCTCAGGAGCGATGGGCAACACCGTAGCCAGCTTGTATGCGAATACAATGGCCACCATCGGTCTAGAGATTTTCAATTTCGAGATTAGTGCTACGGATAGCCCCAACCGCATGGGCTTCTTTGGTTCCCTAGGGGCTCCAAACAGTGCGGTTATCGTTGGTCAATATCAAGACCGTACCCATGTGACAGACCATGTGGGTACAGACCTTGGTCAAATGATCAATGCAAAATTCACAGGGGCCAGCACGGTCGAGCACTCTGGCGTTCCCTTCACTGGTGGCTTCTCTGAGATTCCCCGTGAGTCTGGTACGCTACTCGCCCGTTTCACCGAAGAGAACAACACCGCTGTCATCACGCAGTCGGCCACGTTCCGTGCCGTAAACTTTGACGCTGGTTCTGGTGTGCCCGACATCAGTGACCTTGCGACTGGCATTACTGTCCAGGCGGCTCAGCTACAAGATACGTCTGGTAACGCTGCGGACGCCGCGTGGTCGGAGATTTCGAGCGGTGGTGCTGCCTTGGGTCTTGCAGACCAAAGCATCGAGGCGGCGGTTCACGACTTCCACTTGCTCGTGAGTGGTAACCCATCTGCCGCTGGACGCAAGATCGACTTCGGCTATTTCTTGCAACTAGAATTCCTGTAAGATCTACAGTTTGAACTAAGAGAATCTGGCCCGGAAGCACTAACTTCCGGGCCTTTTTCGTTGACGTTCCGAATCCCCCGCGTATCATGTACGTGCCATCCGGAGTGCTGGACAGTCCACCTCAGGTTTTGGAAGAAACACATGACTCTCGCATTTAGCTCAAAGCACCCACACGTCCCGAATCCCAAGACTAACCCTGGAGCTAGTCGTTGGATCGCATCGCTGTCGGACGGTTCTACCGTTTTTGAAGACGCCACGCCCCACGAAAGATCTGCGTGGCTGCGACTTAGGGACTACGTTGAGGTCCACAACCTCAAGATCACAAACCTGAGGCTTGAAGCATACAACAGGAACGTGGTTCTTATCCCGTATCGCGACGACGAAGGGAATGCTCAGGTCAACGGCTACTGGCACAGCAAACAGCTAAACGCTTTCATGCACTCACACGGCGTTAGCGAAGCGAAGTGTAGCGGGATCGGCGTCCTCAAGAACCAGGAAGTCTGGATTACGTGGGTTCACGAAGACGGCACGACGCGGCAGGAGATTAGGCCGTACAAGACTGGCGACAAGGCAACCATCGTCAACGATCCCCCGGCATGAAGTATCCGTCGCTCACAACCCCCGACATCGAGCACGATGCCGCCAACCTGCTGGCCGAGTTCATTTGGCTGAATCAGGATATTCGTGCTGACACTTACCCGTGGCGAGGTAATAATGGGAAGGCGTGGGGCAAGCTGGTGGCAGCACTCAAGAAGCTCATGCGTGAACCGTACGGTCTATCGGCGGGGCAGCTTGCATTCTACATCTGGAAGTGCAAGCCGCGTCGTATTGATCCGGCACAGTTCGCCAAGATGGCGGTGGTCGCCCGCCGCCTCTTTGAGAATTACGACCTAGAACAAGTGTCCCGCTTCTATACGGATTGGCAGAAAGAACTGGCATCCTCGGGACTCGAAAAAGTGAAGTACAAAGAGAAGCAACCCAAGACGTTACTGTCTTTCCTAAGGGAGTTAGAGCGTGGCCAAGCGTAAACAGCAAGTAGTAGAAGACGAATCGCCGGTAGTCCCGACCTTTGGTTTTTTCAAGAAGGAAGTGGAGCGGGAAGGCGTGCGTGCCATGTCCGCAGAGGAGATCGGTGACCCCGATCCGAACCGTAGTGGGTCATACAACCTAGACTACGATTTGTTTGTGCCGTTCCCAGAGGGGAGGATCACCGAAGTATTCGGTGAAGAGGGAACCTGCAAGACTACGCTTGTTCTTGAGGTAGCTGGACGTGCTATCCAGGCAGGCAAGATTGTGCTTTACGTCAACATGGAGAAGAACCTGAACCTGTCGCTCATGCGAACGGTTCGAACGCTTCGTCCCTACATCGACGCAGCTATCGCCAACATGGAGTCTGGCAAGAAGGACGCCGACTGTCCCCTATGGATTGTCAACGCATCAAACGGCGAGCAGGCTTTCGAGGCCATGAGGAAGTTCGCTGCTATGGTGCCGAAGGGCGTGGCTATCCTAGACTCTATCGATGCTGCCCAACCGGAAGCTGTCATGGCTGGTGAGATCGGAGACTCCACCGTAGGCAAACTTGCGAAGCTGATGTCTGACGCCATGCGTAAGCTGATCGGCGTCTCTGAACAGAACCAAGTAGCCCTCGTGTTTGTCAATCAGATTCGCGACAAGATCACGATGTACGGAGACCCAACTGATACTCCCGGCGGCTATGCCCTCAAGTTCTATGCCTCCCAACGCATTCGACTTTTCAAGCCCCGCAAGGTAGACTGGATCTTGGACGCCGACAAAGAGCGTATCGGTAGCGTTGTCCGTTACAAGGTGATCAAGAATAAGGTTGCTCCCGATGGCAACGAAGGGGCGTTCCCCATTCTCTTCCGTAATGGTATCTTCCGCGAACAGGAACTTGTGACGCAGGCTGCTAACTTTGGTATCCTCCGCATGGGGGGCAAGGGAGGCAAGCAGATCTTCCTACCGAAGATTGATCGGGAGACGGGCGAATACGTGATGGATGGAGACGAAGTGGCTGCTACCTGTATGAGTCAGTTCAATGCAGCCCGCCGCCTACTGATGGATAGTGCTCTTGTGGATAAGCTTGATGCACAAATCCAAGAACTGTTTGAGCCTGGGGGACATGATCCTCTTGATGATCTAGTGGATGAAGTTCAAGACACTGAGTAACCGCGAAGTGCGTGTGGAGATTTTGCCAGAGCGATATCCTATGCGAACACGAGAGCAATGCAAGTCGGCTGGTCAGTATATGCTTGGCCGCCTCTTGCGTCGTATCTACGGTTTCAACTCATTGATCCTTGAAGAGTTCCCCCTGCCTGACGAGAGACTATGGCTTGACTTCTACATGCCGCATCACAGGTTGGGTTTTGAATACCAGGGTAAGCAACACGACGAATTCGTAAAGCTCTTTCATGGCGACAAGAAGGGCTTTGAAAAATCAAAAGCACGGGATGTACGCAAGAGACAATGGTGCGACATCAACGAGATCGATCTCATCGAGGTACGCGGCAACGCAACCGTCGAAGACCTACAACAACTAATCGAAGAAGCACGTAATGGCTAACGTTGCCGCAGAAAAAGTATTCCTAGCTGGAGTCGCTCGACACCCACAGCGGTTGTTCGAGTTCGTGGAGTATTTGGACGAAGGGGATTTCAAGCACTCGGTCACGTCCATGACCTTTGAAGCTATGCGATCTCTCGTCATCGAGAAAGAAGCAGAGAAGCTCACGAAAGCAAAGCTGGTTGCTGAGGCCAAGGCCCTCGGACACCACAACTATCTGTCTGCCACCAAGAATGGTGAGTGGCTGGATGAGCTTTTTGCTGAGGAGGTAGGTGAGCACGAAGTAGACTCTCACTTCATGGAGGTCAAGCGTCAGTCGCTCAAGGATCAGTACACCGAAAGCTTTGTGGAGCTTCGAGACTACCTTGCGTCTACGGACGATCCCCTGTCCATCATGATCGGCAAGGTCGAGAATACTGTCGTTAGCAAGGTCAACATTCTCGACAAGGGCGAGCACGCAATCGAAGACCTACGCGAAGGCTTCGAAGAATTCATCAACAGTATTGCTGATGACCCGGGACACATGGGGCTAGACTTGGGCTACCCTCTTTGGCAGGAGCGAATCGGACAGATTCGTAACGGAGCCATTACCTTCATGGTCGGCACCACTGGCTCGGGTAAGTCGCAATTCGGCATGAAGGCTGCGGTCATTGCTGCCCGCAAAGGTCTCCCCGTGCTCTACCTGGACAGTGAGCTAAACAAGCAAGACCAGTGGATCCGCATTGCCGCGATGATTGCGAAGGTGCCCTCTGAGTATATCGAGACTGGCTTCTGGCGAATGACCGACAAGGAACTACAGGAGAACGGTGTCGAAGACCCGCATGTTCGGGACTCGATCTTGGCTCACGGTCGCAAGCTACGCGAACCACGGCTTTGGGAAGCCGTGAAGCAAATGCCGATCTTCTATCAGTCCATCAGTGGCCTCAGCGTGCCCGACGTGCTGCCGCACGTTCGCAGATGGTTGCTCACGCACGTCAAGCCCGACCGGGAGACGCGAGTGCCTCAGTGCCTAGTCGTCTATGACTACATCAAGCTGTCGATGACCAATGAGATTAGCCGTGGCGTGCTACAAGAATGGCAGCAGCACGGTCTCCACATTGCTCAGCTACACGACTTTGCCAACAAGTACAACATCCCTCTCATCGGATTCGGGCAGACCAACAACGAGCTAGACGAGGGTATTCGATGCGTGGCCGGTGGCAAGCGAATCAGCGAGAACGTAGACTCCGTGAGTTACTTCAAGCGGAAGTCAGATCAAGAGCGTGCGAACGATGGAAGCGGCACGCACCTAATGAAAGTGTTTAAGGCACGTTACGGAAAAGGTCTGTGGAATAGCTGGGTCAACTACGGTGCCGATCTAAGCTGTGGTGATTTCCAGGAACTAGATATCGGTAGCGTAGCCCCGCCGCAACAGGATGACGACGACGATGACAATGACGAGTAGACTAGACAACGACAAGAAACGTATGATCCGCAATCATGCGAACCGCAACATTGCCTATCTGCTCGACAGGCTGGAGGTCGAGTTCGATGATCGTGGGGATGGTCTCATCCAATCCACCTGTCACTGTTTGCAGCATAGTGGCGACGGCAACAACCGCACCGCCTGGAGTTGGCGTATCGATCTAGGCAAGTGGGTCTGCTGGACTCATCATTGCGAAGAATCACGAGGCAACGACATCTTCGGTCTAGTCTCTAGTATCAAGGGCACGAACTTTGTCGAGACTGTCAAGTGGATCACGTCTACGCTAGAGGCCAAAGACGTAGACCTCGATGAAGAGGTTGGCGACCCCGAGAACCTACATCGTGGCAACAAACTGCACGTCCATGAACCTCTTGCTGAGGACAACCTTCAATTCCTAAACCCTGATCCTCAGTATCTCCTCAACCGCGAGTTTGATCTCGAAGTGCTCAGGAGTTACGAGGTAGGCATGTGGAGTCGGATTGGCACGTACATGCATGATCGTGTCGTGTTCCCTGTGCGGGACCACGATGGTCACCTTGTTGGTTACACTGGCCGCACGGTCCACCCCGAAAAGCACTTCGAAGATCGAGGCTTGAAATACATGAAGTGGGTACACGGACGCCACTACAACCGCTGGCCGCAGCGGGGCGACCTATTCACTAGCTCGATCCTATACAACCTCCATCGTGCGAAGCGGTATCTCCCCCTGAGCAAAAAGCTCATCTTGGTTGAGGGGCCGCTGGACGGCATGAAGCTCGAAGAGGCTGGCATCCACAATTGGGTAGCCACTCTCGGCACTAGCTTCTGCCACGCACACAGAACACTACTGGTCAAGTATGGTGTCACCGATCTGTACGTTGCTTACGACAACGACGATCCCGACAAGTACAAAGACGGCCAGAGCCCCGGCGAAAAGGGATGGCTCCGCATGAGCCGTATCGTAGGCGACCTTTTCAACCTGCACCGAGTAGATCTTCCGGCAGGACAAGACTGTGGCGACCTGAGAACAGAACAACTACTAGAAATCTTTGAAGGTATCTCATGCTAAAACTGAAATCGGTCTCGCCTAGCCGGATCAAGACATATGATATGTGTAAGTTCAAGTATTGGCTTACATACAACTGTCCTGACATCACGCTCAAGTCTAATTGGGGTGCCGTACACGGAACCCTGGTTCATGACGTTCTAGAACAATACTCCAACGGCTCCGACATGGATCCGATTGGTAGACTCTACCGTGGCTATGGTGGCACACTGGAAACGCTCGACCGTTACCAGCAGCCAGAAGTCATGGAGACTCCGTTGGTCTGGGCTAAGCCCAAAGACTACGCGGACAAGAAGCCGTACTGTGACACATGCCCTTACGTCAAAGAGGACGAAGGCATCTGTGGTATTTCACGCGAACCCCTTGACAATCTCCCGGGATGTCCTCGTGATTTGTTTGACGGCTCTATCTCGATGGTGGAACGTACCATCGCTCGTTATGAGGATATCTGGCCGAAGCTACTACGCGACGACAAAGGTGCCCCCATTGGTTGTGAGTATGGTTTCAAGGTTCCCATTCCGGGTGCTGACGTTCCCATGATCGGTTACATGGATTTGGTGGTCGAAGAGGACGAAGACACCATTCACGTAATCGACTACAAGACGGGTGTCCACACGCAGAACTACGAAGAGTGCTGCAAGGACATTCAGGTCAAGATGTATTCGCTGGCCAGTAGGCGAGTGTTCATTGATGACTGCGAAGGACGTGGTTTCAAGTACAAGAACGTTATCCTGACGTTCGACTACTTTACCAAGAGTCCTATCACGGTTGGCTTCTCTGAGGAAGAGGATCTTGAGACGGAAGCATACGTCCGCGATAAGATCCATGAGATCCAGTCAACCGAGTGGATTGATCGCGTTGTTCGCGATGACTATGAGTTGGACACCAAGACCCGCTACGGTCAGGTGGCGTTTGGCTGCAAGTACCTCTGTGACAGCCCCGTATGCAAGCGTGAATGGAAAGGGAGATTCAAAACAGATGAGTAAAATCACGAAAGACTGGGTAGAGGCGTATTTTTCATACGGCGTTGATATTGTCAATCGCAAAGTCTTCTTGTTCGATGGCGTTGACGAAGACAGTATTGGCTACGTGATCAAAGGTCTCTATCTCATGGAAGCAGATCACACGAAGGTACAAATGGAGAAGGGCGAGTACAAGCCCATCGAACTCTTCATTGGATCCTTCGGTGGTAGCGAATACGAAATGTGGGCTCTCTACGACGTGATTGGTACGCTCAATAGCCCCATCCACACTACCGCCATTGGCAAGTGCATGAGTGCTGCTCCCCTATTGGTGTGTCGTGGCGAACCCGGTCATCGGTATGCTACACCGAATACGTGGTTCATGGTTCACCAATCCTGGGAAGATTGGGGCGAGCGACGTACCGACGAGATCAAGAAAGAGCTAAAGCATTACGATGCGATGGCTAAGCGTTGGTATGATTTGATGGCCGAACACAGCGGTCAGACCGCAGCATTTTGGAAGAAGCACTGTGAGTGTGTGGGCGACAAATACTTTTCAGCCTATCAGGCTCAAGAGTGGGGTCTGATCGACCACGTTTGGGACGAAAAAGACGGCGAGGCGTAAGATGGCACAGCATAGAGTAGTAGTTTGCTGCTGGGATCATGCACACGAGACAGAACTCGGCATGACCAAGAGGCAAGAGGAGAAGTTGGTCAAGCAGATTCCGACACTCAAGGCCGTATGTCCTACGTGTCGCGAGGAGGGCAATGGCAATCGTCATGTCTTCATCAAGGAGGGCGAAACTCTATTCGGAGACTTCAAGGTGTTCAAGTGTCGTCACGGTCACGTCACGACAGTTAGTGCGTTTGCCAATGGTATGCTACACACTAAGTTCGGCCCCGACGACGAGAACTTCGTCAACATTGAGGGACGCATCGAAGAACTGGAAGAACTGATTGACAAAAAGGAGATTTCCTGTCATCATGTAAGGGACAACGGTCGTCCTTGCGACTGCAAACTCAAAGCCGTGGACTCTGCAACTATCTCCTATCCTAGTGCCGCCGGTATCAAGACCAAAACGAGACTTGGTGACCTGTGGGACAAGGCTGGAGCCGAGCCGGTTCGCAGCGGCACCTACGACGGCAAAGGCAACTACAGCGAAAGCCGTTCGCAGCGAGCTAACAACGAGCGTTTGAAGCGTATGCGTGAACGCAACCTCCCCGAAGAAAGACATCCCGGCAAGCGGATCGACAAGGCTACGAAGAAAGACTATGGCCGACGCTCTAAGAGCGAGGTCAACCCCGAACGACTCAACGGACCCAAATGACATTCACTCACCTGAACGTACACTCTAAGGCTTCTATGCTGTACGGCTCTGCGGACATCAAGAAATTGGTGGGCAGAGCCAAGGAGCTAGGTCAGCCCGCTGTAGCCCTTACCGACTACTCGAACGTCTTTGAAGCAGTCAACTTTCATAGGGCAGCACAATCGGCTGGGGTCAAGCCCATCATGGGCGTCGATCTGTATTTCTGCGAGGATGCGGAACAGCTTAGAATCCAGAAGGTACGTCAGGTGTCGCACATTGTACTGCTGGCTGAGAACGAAACCGGGTGGCGAAACATCACTCGGCTAGTGTCTCACGCCAACAGTCCGGAATACTTCTTCTACAACCCTCGTATTGATTTCAAGCTACTGGAACGGTACAGTGAGGGTGTGATCTGCCTGACCGGCAGCACGCTGGATGGCGTTATCGCCCCGCTTCTGTTTGACCAGCTAGACGAGAACGGAGAAGTGAGACAGCCTGCCGCCTTGTTCAAGGCCGAAGGTCTTGTACGTCGCTTCCTCAAGATCTTTGATGCTGACCACTTCTTCCTTGAGGTTCAAGACACCGACCTAGAAATGCAGGAACAGGTCAGTGGGCGTTTGCGTAACATCGCAACGAAGTATGGTCTACGCACCGTAGCTACCAACAACGTTCACTACGTTGAGCAGCACGATGCCGAAGCACATAAGACCTTGTTGGAAATGAGTGCCAACAAGTACAGTCGTGCCACCTACACGGACTTCACGCCCGAGGAATACTACCTCAAGACTCGTGAGGAAATGGAGGAGCGTGGTTTTACAGCAGACGAGCTAGACCTCACGACCGCTATTGCTGAGCGATGCAACGTTGATATTGACCTCAAGAAGCGTCGTTTGCCACAGTACAAGTTCATCCCCGATGGGAAGACCTCTAACGAATACCTACGTGAACTTGCCGCAGAGGGTCTAGCACGTCTGGGCCTTGACCCGAAGGCTGGTGCCTCTGAAACCTATGGCGACCGACTCGCACGAGAACTGGCGGACATCGAAGAAATGGGGTTCGCGGACTACTTCCTCATCGTCCATGATGTCATGTCATGGGTGCGTGGACAAGATATTCTGGTTGGTCGCGGACGTGGTAGTGCGGGCGGTAGCCTTGTTAGTTATGCTCTTGGCATTACTGAGATTGATCCTCTTGAGTATGGTCTCATTTGGGAGCGTTTCCTCAACAAAGGCCGTGGAGGTCTTCCTGATATCGATACTGATGTTCCCAGGTCCCAACGGCAGAAGGTACTTGAGTATATCAAAGAACGGTTCGGTGCAGGTAACGTCGCACAGCTAGTGACGCTTGGTGGCCTACAAGCCAAAGCTATTCTCAAAGAGGTTTTCAAGGTCTACGATCTACCTTTCGATGAGGCTAACAAAATCACCGCCCTGGTGCCAGCCAAAAATGACGATCACGTTGCTATTAGTCTGCAAGAAGCTATTGACGCTGTACCGGAACTCCAGGAATACTACGACAAGTACACCCCTTGGTTCAAAGTAGCTCTAGCACTTGAGGGCTGTTACAAGACCACGGGGATCCACGCTGCTGCGGTTGTGATTTCCGATGTCCCCTTCGAAGAGAGTTCGTATCCCCTCGCACGATCAAAAGATGGGAGTCTCCTGTTCGGCTGGGACATGAACACCGTGGACTCTTTGAGTCTGCTCAAGCTCGATATCCTAGGTCTCACTACCCTAGACGACATCCAGGTCACTATGGATCTGGTCAAAGAACGCCGTGGCATCGAGCTTTCGCGAGAAGCCATGCCGCTGGATGATCCGGTCACCTGGGCCATGTTGGGTCAGGGATTCACTATTGGTATTTTCCAGATTGAAAAGCAACTCGGTCGTACCTGGAGTAAGAACCTACAGCCAGAGTCCATTGAAGAATTGAGTGACCTTGTATCACTGATTCGTCCTGGTCCGATGGAATCGAACATGCACCGGGCGTATCGTAGCGTGAAGAACAAGGGTGAAGCACCCGAGTACATTCACCCGATGCTTGAGCCCATCATGGGTACAACCTACTCTGCTCTCTTGTACCAGGAGCAGGTTATCTACATCTGTCAACAGCTTGCGGGCATGAACTCCATCGACGCCGACATGGTTCGGAAGGCGATGGGCAAGAAGAAGCCCGAGGAAATGCAGAAGTGGAAAGAGGTATTCACTGAGGGCTGTGGCAAGAACAACATTGACCCCATTACTGCTGACGAGATTTGGGGCTATATCGAGAAGTTCGCTGGCTATGGCTTCAACAAGTCGCACGGTGTCGGCTACGCCCTACTGGCGTATGAGACCGCATACCTCAAGGCCAACTACACCGTTGAGTTCTTGTGTGCCAAGCTGCGTCACGCAGACAGCCACCCCAACAAGTTTGAGCAGATGTCAGCACTGTCTTACGACGGCAAGCTATTCGACATCGAGGTTGTGCCTCCGCGAGTTTCGATGGGCAACAAAGAGTTTGCTGTAGTAGACGACACGCACATTGCTTTTGGACTGACCGCCCTCAAGGGAGTCGGTGCTATGGCCGTCAACGATCTTGTCAAGATGGGACGCGACTGTGATACCTTCGATGAGATCCTCTGGAAATGGAAGAGTAAGAAGAGTAAGGTGAACACTGGCGTCATGAATGCCCTCATTCGTGGTGGTGCTTTTGATGACCTCGAAGAACACCGCGTACAGAGTCAAGGCAAGTTCCGTTTGTTGGACGCCATGACTGATAAAGAGATTGAGCTTGTGCAAGCACTCACGCCCCACCAAGAAGGCGAACCAGATTGGATTCGTATTGTGCGTGGCATTTCCGACGAGACCAAGGCTCCGCTCATCAAAGAGAAGTTCGGCGTCAAGATTCCGAATGCCCGCAGGCGTCCCGTGATTCGCAAGGCACTCAGCGAGTATGATGCCCGCGAACTCTTCGACACCAAAGCTCAGCGAATTGCCTGGGAGCAGTTCTTCTTGGGGATCGCCCTAAGTGGTAGTGAGGCAGACATTTACAGAGCACAGGACAAATGCATTGATCTAGTCAAGAGTGGCTATCAGGATATGGCTTTCGAGATTGCAGTCCGTGTAGATGCAGTCCGCGAACACATTGTCAGTAAGGGTAAGTCCGCAGGGCAGCCGATGGCTTTCGTGACTGCCAGCGATAACACCTTTAGCATGGACAACATCGTGGTATTCCCCAGGACTTACGACAGGTCGAAGAGACTGCTGGAAGATGGCAATGTGATCAAGGTAAAGGGTAAGATCAGCGACCAAGGATCGTTGATTGCCGAACGAGTAGAGCGACTAAGATGACAAAATACGAATACGATTTCGTGACTCTCAACCTGAGTGACGAACACAAACAGGTACTCCAGATGGGCCTTGGTGATATTGACGCACTGAATCTGATGATCCGTGACGTGATCAATGAGCGTGCTGCCGATGGCTGGGAACCCCTCTATCCCTTCTCTGTGCCGCAGATCTGGTTCCGTAAAGCGAAGCCCGCCCGACGCACTACTCGCAAAAAAACTTCGAAAAAGACTTAACAGTTCATCCAAAATGTACGATTATGCACAGGTACAGTTGCTTGGTCGGGCGACAGCAGATGCCCAATTCGGCAATCTAGACGAAGAAGGGCGGCCAGGGAAAGCTACTTTGACCCTAGCCCTCAACATCCCCATTCGACGCGGCAATCAGATACAAACTAAAACCCTATACCGAAGAATCATGGTGTTGGGAAGTTTTGCGAGCTATGTTTCAAAGTGTCAGGAAGACGGCGGACTCAAAGGAAGACTCGTCAACGCTCTAGGAGTGATGGATGACGAGCGGTACTACGAAGATGAAGATGAATGCTACCGAGACATTGTTCGGGTGGCCCCCGGAGCAGGACAAATCAAGATCATGGACCGGAGAGCACGGAATGATGGTTGATGTTCCTGATGCAGAGGCTATCGAACTACTCAATGAGTACGGCCCTATCGTTCGCAGGATTGCACGTTCAGCCTGCTATTCTTCCGCCACTATTGACTTTGCTGATCTGTGTCAGGTTGGTGATGTCGCAGTCCTAAGGGCAATCAAATCCTACAATCCTACGTATGGTACGACGATCAAGTCGTACGTGGCACGGATCGTACGTCAGGATATCTATAATGAGGCAGCCAGATTCCTGGGTGTCTTTACGGTTGATCATCGAGTCACGAGCCTAGCGGCCAAAGTCAGTAAGTTACACGCTAAGGGCAAAACGGACGAGCAGATCGCAGAGACACTAACCACGTCTAATCGCAAGTTTGATGCGGAGCATGTCCGTGATCTCCGCATCACATATAGTCGTCGTCAGCATTCGGATCTACAGCCTGATGATGCAGCAGACGAAGGTATCGCAGAAGAAAGCACAATCCAAGAGATACTGCGGGGAGTAGTGCAGAACGATACCGACGTTGCCATTCTAGAGCAAAGGCTTATGGGAGACGCATCAGTCAAAGAGGTTGCAGCCGATTTGAAGCTATCACAACGACGAGTATATGAGCTAGAGAACGATCTCAAAGATCGTATCCGTAAGGCCATTGAAGGTGTAACTGAATGAATTACAAGAAACGAATCTTGTTCTGTGGAGAGGCCAGCAACCTGAGCACTGGCTTCTCGACGTATTACCGAGAGCTTATCCCCCGCCTAGTTGCAACGGGCAAGTACGAGATTGCCGAGTTCGGCTCGTACGCCCGCCAGAATGATCCCAAGGTCCATGAGTTTATCCAGGGCCGCTGGAAGTTCTATGGCGTCATGCCCGAGAGCCAAGAAGAGGCCAAGCAGTTCCAGCAGCCGTCGCCCCACCCCAGAACGCGGGGCCAGAACACCAACCAGTTTGGTGAGTACAAGTTCAATCACGTTGTTGCTGATTTCAAGCCGGATATCGTTATCGATATCCGAGACTGGTGGATGCTTGAGTACCAAGAGCGGAGCGTGTTCCGTCCGTGGTATAAGTGGGTTGTGATGCCTACCGTCGATGCAGAGCCGCAAGCCGAAGAGTGGATGAATACGTATGAGAATGCCGAAATGGTGTTGGCATATTCAGACTATGGCGTTCATGCTCTACGTCGTCAAAGTCAACTCATGCCGAACAACAAGAGGAAGGTGCGTGTCTTCCCGAAGGCCATGCGTCCTGGCGTAGACCTTGAGACTTTCAAGCCTATGGATAAGGCAGAAATTCGAGAGCATTGGAACCTCAGTAAAGAGAACCCTGTGATCGGTACGGTTATGCGTAACCAAAGCCGTAAGCTCTACCCCGACCTCATCGACGGTTTTGCGTTGATGAAGGAGAAGTTCAAGGGCGAGCCGCAAGTAGACAAGGCCGTTCTCCTGATTCATTCTTCGTGGCCGGATAACGCTCACTCATACGATTACCCGAGACACATTATGCGTCTTGAGTCTCTTGAGTGGATGCCGTACCACAGTAAAGGTATTCGTGGCAGCGTCCTACAGTCTATGTACTGTCACGCCTGCGAGGAACCGTCTGTGACGTTTGCTATGAACCTATGGGGCAAGCCCATTCAAGATGGTCGCATCAAGCTTCCCTGCCCGCACTGTGGCAAAGTGGAAGCATCGCCTCCGGGGACGGCTGGTGGCTTTAGTCGAGAAGATCTCGCAAAGCTTTACAACCTCATGGATCTCTACGTCCAATGCTCGATTTGCGAGGGGGACGGGATGCCTATTCAGGAAGCGAAGGCGTGTGGCGTACCAACCCTGGTGACAGACTACACAGCCATGCGTGAGAAGGGACGTTTCCCGAACTACTCCCACTTCGAAGAGTTGGGTATTACGAAGGACAACTACACTTGCACCAAGGGCGGCGATGTCATTGATGTCGGTCGTTACTACTACGAGCCCGAGACCAATTGTAAGCGTGCCCACCCTGATGTAGAGGACATGGCTTTCAAGATGCGTGCCATGTTGACCGCTGAGCAAAACCTCAAGAACTTGGGGCGTGATGCTCGTGAATGCACCGAAGAGAACTACGACTGGAACAAGATCTGGAAACAGTGGGAGTACGTTCTAGATAACGTCAAGATCAAGGACCGTAGTGAAACGTGGGATAGCCCGATTGAAACTCACGAAGAGTTTGCTGCTGTGCCGGTGCCGGAAGGCTTGACCGACGAACAGTATGTCGAATGGCTTTACCTCAATATTCTCAAGTACCCGGCTGTTGATCCTGAGGGAGCTAAGACTTGGATTCAGCATCTTGGCATGGGTGTTCCCCGTGAACAAATCATGAAGCAGTTTGTGGCCATTGGCAACCAGCAGTCTGATGGTACCAAGCTCCGTGATCAGATTCGTCAACAGGTGGGCGGCACGGTTGCCCAAGGCAATGTCGCTGCACGTCCGCAGCAGGAGTTCATCTAATGAAGTTGTTGTATACTGGCCCGCTACTGGATTTCAGTGGCTTTGCCCATGCGTCACGCAATCTGTTGCGTGCTATCATCCAAGACGAAAACATGGATGTCGTTGCTCGCCCATTGCAGTATGATGCGTTGGATGAAGGACAGTCGTTTGAGGTACCTGAGTGGATGGCCCCTCTTTTGGCGAAAGATCTACAGGGTGTTGAAATGGCACTACAGATGACTACGTGTAACGTAGAAGCTGTACCCGTTCCCGGCATTCCCAATGGTCTGTATACCTTCTTCGAGACTGATCGTATCCAGGCTACCTGGGCACAGAAGGCTAACGAATTCGACTTCCTGATTGTGCCCTCTAAGCACAACGCACATACCCTCCTGAATTCGGGTGTGAGAAAGCCGATCTTAGTGGCTGGTCCTCCGTGTGACGTGGACGAGTATCAACAGGATTACCAGCCGTTTGAGATTGCAAACATCGATGGTCGCACAGTCTTCTACAACATCTGTCAGCTAAGCACCAAGAAGGGCATCGATAACCTACTGCGTGCTTACTATGCAGCTTTCGCTGGTACTCCCGATGACGTTCTGCTCGTGTTGAAGACGTACGTGAACATGCAGGGGCGTCAGCAGGATATCGAAATGGTCAAGCAGTATGTGAATGCCGTGAAGGCCAAGTGTCGTATCCCCGTACCGAATCTACCGCCGGTTCTGCCGCTGGTATACACCATGAGCGACGACGAAATTCATGGTATACACGCTCGCGGCGATGCATATGTGTGCTCTAGTCGAGCGGAAGGTTGGGGCATCCCCGTGTTTGATGCTTTGGCTCATGGCAAAACCGTCATTAGTCACACGCACGGTGGTCTTGGTGAATTCGTGACCGCTGAGAATGCCCTTGTGTATGGTGGTACTCCTGCATTTTTCTACGACATGCCGCATGGGGACCCGGGGCTATTCACTGGTGTTGAGCAATGCTTCGAGCCGTCTCCTGTGGAACTTGCTTTGACTATGCGACACTTCCATATGCTCCGCAAGGGTGCCGAGGCTGGGGAACTTGAGGGCGACAATCTCAAAGAGTGGGAAGCTGTTTTACAGCGTCGTGAGAACGCCAAGCAGGTAGGAGAGAAGCTGGACTATCGTGCCGTTTCGTCTCATGTAACCGAGCAGCTACATGCCGTCCTAGGGACGTGGAAAGAAACTGGTGTGGCTCGTTACCAAGAGCCCGCTCCCGAGCCGGAAGCAGAACCTTCGCTAGAGGAATCACTATGACCAATCTCTACGACTGGACCAATGACGTTCGGCGTTACTTTGATTCGTATGGCGTGCTATTTGCTGGTGCTGAAATGCACTCTGGCATGTCGTTTGAACATATCCTTGGACAGAAGAATCCGGTTGGTACGGAAGAACAAATCTCTGTGGATATTCACCTGATCACTGAGGACTTTGCGGCGGTCGAAGAGGCACTGGCCGATGGCTTTCTAGATCAGTTTGAACTATCACTAGTGAGCGAGGAACGTACGCACTCTTTTGATCACAACACAGAAGTAACGCTACGTCTAGCTCAAAAAGAACCCCAGACAACGTGGGTAGAACTATGAACCAACAACAAATCCATTATGTCCCGCAGATGCAATCGATTGCAGAGCGTGTCAATAAGCCCGTTCGGATCGTACAGTGCATTCAGATGCACAACGAAGAAGAGTTTGCGGAGGCCGTCCTCTCGTCTCTCTATGACGAAGTAGATCGCATTCTCGTCATTGAGGGTGCTGTTGAGAACCGTCCCAACGCCACGGAGGATGGGCACTCTACTGACCGTACTGTGGAGATCCTAGCAGACTTCAAAGCGAACCGTGATCCGGACAACAAGCTGATCATCATTTCAATCCCTAAGTTCTGGAAAGACCTTGAGGAAATGAAGCAGACGTTCCTTGATATGTCTGTTCCGGGTGACTGGATGTTGATCAATGATGCTGACGAGTTCTATCGCCCTGAGGACATTCGCCGTCTGCGTCGAGCTATCGAACTCAATCCCCACGCACAGGAGTTCGTACCTAATTTCCTGCACTTCTACGGTGACTTCAACCACGTAGCCGTGCCGGGACCCGAATGGCAGCCGCAGCATCAGAGGGTGTTCAAGTTTGTCCGTGGTATGAAATACAACAGTCACCCGGTCGTTGCCGATCCGGTTGGCCACTGTACCTATTTCTCCCCTCACTATCAAGTACGTCGAGTAATGCTCAATGACTTCTTCATCTATCACTACGGCTATGCCCGTGCTGGGATGGACGAAGTAATGGAGCAGAAGCAGGCTTACTACAAAGGTGAGCTTGCTAAGCACGACGGAGCAGATGAGAAGTTTGACCAGAAGGTCAAAGACTGGTGTGCTAATGCCGAGCCGGTGCTGGAATATGACGGAGAGCATCCGTCAGCCATCGCCGTACAGGCTTTTGAGCACAACCCCGTACGTGGCAAGGTGGTTGGTAACTGGCGTGAAGACCGTTTCTACAGTCAGGTTCTCGCTGGCGAAGCGTACGGTAACATCTGGCTCTGCATGACACAGCAGGCTACGCCGCACATGCCGACCTTCCATAATGGCATGGAGGTACAGCCGTGCTAAGAGATTACATCAAGGGTTTCTTGCGTATGCTGCGAGAGTATGCTACGGAAGAACGATACAGACGTGGTTTTCGCTTCCTGGCAGAACGTTTCAAACTGAGTGGACTGCGTACCATTATCGGTGGCGACAAAGAGTGTCGTCACTTTCGCTGTAGTCCGCTCGATTTGACTGGTGCTGTCCCGACAAAGCTTTGTTATGACTGTGGTGCTACGCTAGAGGAGCCTACTCGTGCCATGCGTATCGAGGACGACAAACTACACAACCTCGACCTCCTTCTTGAAGAGGATGAGTTCCACAATGTAGCTCTTTATCGCAAAACGAAAGACGGCACTTTGGAGCTAGTTGATATCTGTGCTGTCAAGAGGGACGAAAACGTTGGCTAAGATCTCATATCTAGTATCGACCTACGACTCAGGTCACTTTTTGGACGCTCATCTAGCAGACTTGCTAGAGAACCAGACCGATCCCGATTTTGAGATCGTAGTCGTCAATCCCGACTCCCCGAGCACGGACGGGCTAATCGCTCAGAAATGGGCTGCTGTAGATGATCGCGTCAAATACATCTACTGGCCCGTCCGTGAACCCTACGGGGCTTCGTGGCTGAGGGCTTGGAGGAATGCGACGGGCGAGTTTGTGATGAACTCTAACACCGACGACTTCCATGTTCCGCAGACTACCGAACTAGTGCATAAGCACATGAAGGTGGCTACAGGTCCGATGCACATTGGCTCTAAGATTGCCTTCTGTTACGGCGGTTTGACCGTAATCAATGAGCAGCGTCAGATCCAAGGAAGAGGCTTGAAACCACCGTTCGATTTTGAGCTAATGTCTCGCGAGTGCTGGGCTGGACCGCAGGTTGCGTGGCGAAATGACAAGGATTTCCTCAAGGATTTGGACTGGAATCTCATGGATGAGCGTGCTGCCAGTCACCAGTCTGCATTCGACTACTGGCTATGGCTTTACTTCATGAGTAAGGGCTATCATGGGCACGTCATCGAAGAACTCATTACGGTCTACACACAACGTCCCGATTCTATTGAGAATCGAAACAAATGGGCTAATAATTGGGAGACATACGCTTCCATCTCTGAGTTTTTCGGTCATAATTTCGATGGACATTTGAAGCACGCGAGAGAATTCCGTGACTTCGGCAGCTTACCTCCTAAGGAAGAGTGGGTTGCAACAATGCAAGCAGGTAAGAAATGGCGAACTTCAAAGCATGGTGGTACAGGCTAGTAGCTGGCGGACTTCTGCGTCAGCTTGGGGAGCAAATTGCGGCTACCAAGTCTAACGCTCTTTCGTGGGCTGCTGCCGATCAGGTTGCAGACGATCTTCGTAAAGAAGTGAACGAGCTTCGTAGACAAGTGCCCATGCTCAAGAGCGAACTCAAGTATGCTCAAGAGTCACGTACCGCCGACGCGGCTGCGACGGCACAGATCGTCCGTGAACGCATGGGGATGGATGCTGATCTTCCCGGCAAGATGGATCTACTGCGGCAACAACTCAAGCAAGAACTAGCGTATGTCGCTTACCTCGAAGAGATCAAAGAGCACTACGCTGGCGATCAGCCGTCATTCAATGCGTTACCTCTTGAAGAACGTCAGAGGTATTTCGAACAAGTGGAAGGGCAAGTGCGATGAGCGAACAACGTATCGTGCTAAAGCCCTGGGGCCGCGAACGAATCATTGAGGCGAATGACCAATACGCTTTCAAGATTCTGGAGGTTGACCCCGGGCAACGACTTAGCCTACAGTACCACGAAAAGAAGAGAGAGACAATGTACTGTGTCTACGGTTGCGGCACGCTCTTTCTGACTGACGGCGACAATCACAGAGAAATGACACTATTGCCTGGGCGTCATGTAACCATTGAGCCCGGCACCGTCCACCGCCTTGTGGCATCTGAGACCTCCCCCGTTATGGTGATGGAGGCTTCCTCGCCTGAGCTAGACGACGTTGTGCGTCTAGAAGATGACTACAGCCGTGGTAACAAAGACTACTTCGACCCCTTCGATATGCCCAATGATTAGAGTTCTTCACTACCTCCGCAACCTTGGGTTGGGCGGCACAGAGAAGACCTGTCAGTTGTTTTTTGAGAACGCTGGCAGCGACTTTGAGGTTGCCGTGGCCCACGAATCCACAGGAGACATGACCCGACTGGAAGAGTTCCAGAAGGCACGTCGAGTGTGTGGTGGACAGATCTACAGGATTTGCTCGTATCGTGACGAAAACGGCGTCAGGGATCCGCAGGCCACACCCACGTCACGAGATCTCCAGGGTGTGATCGACCATTTCGAGCCAGACATTCTACACGTATACCGTAGTGGGTACGCCGAGTTCCCTGTTGGCCAAGTAGAAGTACCGCACGTAGTAGAGACTAACGTGTTTGGTCATTTGGATGCCGACCGCCGCATTGATCGCACTCTCTTTATGAGTAAGTGGCTGATGGACAAGTCCCTCCGTGGCGTTCAGGTTCCGGCAAGTCTCGCGGATCGCTTCGACTACGTGAACAACCCGGTGGAAGCCCCGTATACCGATAACTCCCTCTACTCTTTTTCAAGCGACACGGTATGGCTTGGAAGGTGTGGGCGTCCGGACAACGGCATCTATAACTCAGTGAGCGTAGAGGCTGTTCGCCTATTACGTATGCAGGGTTATGACATTGGTTTCGTAGTTGCTGCTCCTCCGAGCAATATGATCGAGGACTTAGCTCGTTACGACATTCCATTCAAGATGATTGAGCCTACTACCAACCCACTGGTGCTCAGTCAGTTTTACAACAGCATTGACATTTACGCCCATGCCAGGGCAGATGGTGAAACCTTCGGCGTCAACATTGCCGAAGCCATGATCCACGGCAAGCCCGTTGTAACCCATGTCGCTACCCCGAGTGTCCCGGGCATGGGCGTATTCCAATCACAGACAGAACTCGTAGACGATGGCGAGACAGGATATATCGTCAATAACGACCCCGGCGAGTATGCCGAGGCACTACGCAAGCTAATTGACAGTCCGAAAACACGCGAGCAAATGGGGTACGCAGCTATCGCCAAGGCGATGCGAGAGTATCACGCTGACGCTTGCCAAGAGAAGCTAGAACGTATTTATCGAGAGGTAGTAGCAAATGCAGATTCTAACGTTTGACAAGAAGTTCCTTCTGGAAAAGCTCACGGAAAACCGTAAGCGTCACAAGGACATTTACAACGAAGCCCTGATTGCCTATCGGCAGAAGGTTTTGGAGGAACTCGAACGAGTGGGCGAAGATCTGGCCGCGAAGGTTGTTGATCTCAATGAGTGTCTTCGTATTACTCGTGAAGACGAGAGTCGGACGGACGAGTTCAGAGAATACTACTTTGGCATCAATAGTGTCAATGTTTCCAAGCCCTCGAACCACCTGATCGACTATGATCGTACCATTCTGATGGTTGAGAACTGTCAGCAAAACGACATTGAGTTGACCGAGCAAGAATATACCCAATACGTCATGGACAATTGGGATTGGCAACAGCAGTTCATGACTTCCAATTCTGGTTGGTCTGGTATTGCTGCGTCTGGCTGTGTTTCTATGGGGTACTCAGGCTAATGAGTAAGATCAAGGTAGTACACCACAGCAAGACCGTGGGCTACAGCGGTACTGATCGCACGGCTCAGTTGTTTTGCAAGTACCTTGCCCAGAGCGAGCGTTTCGAGCCGTACATCGTCTATCGTCTAGGTGATCCGAACAATCAACGTCTTGATATTGTTCGTGAATGGCTGGGCGATGATCATGTCATTGGCTACGAGTGGGAGCCGGGCAAGAAGGGGCGTGTTTCGCCGTTTATGCCCGAGCACGACAACTTGCACGAAGTCCTGAGTGCTATTGACCCGGACATCGTACACGTTCATCGTAGTGGGTATGCCGAATGGCCGTGTTTCCGGTACATGGCTCCGCGTGCAAAGTGGGTTGAGACCAACATCTTTGGTAAGGCTGACCGTACGCCCGAACAACAGATCGATCTCAACGTCTACATTTCGGACTACATTCGTGGACGTGCCCTACAAGACGGCAATAACGATGGACCTGTCCTATACAACCCCATCGAACAGCCCGTTCTGGACATTACGCCCGAGAACAAGGAACTGTGTCGCGAAGAGTTGCTGACGCAGTTCAAGATTCCTCATGACGCTATTTTGCTTGGGCGGGTAGGACGTGCGGACAATTTCGATCCGATCTCTCTTCGTGCGTTTGCCGAAGTCGAGAAGGTATGTCCCGAAGCTTGGTACATCGTGATCAATCCGTGCCAAGGGTGGCATGACGAGGTTGCTAGATTGGGCATTCAGAACATTCGTTTTGGTGGCCCCATCGTGGACGACGCTGAGCTATCCAATTTCTATCGTGGCCTGGACATTTACGCCCACGCTCGCCACGATGGAGAGTGTTGCCCCTGCAATATCCAGGAGGCTATGATGCATAGGCTTCCTGTGGTGTCGCATGAGAGTGCGATCTACAATGGTCAGTCTGAGATCATTGGTAACGCAGGATTCGTTGTGCCCGTTGGAGCACACGAAGCTTACCGTGATGTCCTCGTGCAACTGATTGCCAACCCCGAACTCGCCAATGAAGATGAGTCGGGTCTTGTGCGTATCCGCGAACACTTTGGTCTTGAGGCTCGTCGTCGTGCCATGAGATATTTCGAGGCTGAGTGCATGACTAGTCAACTCGCTCAGTTCTATGATTGGGTATTGAAGAATGGGTGAGAAGATCATTAGCTTTAGCCTTTGGGGTAAGGACCCGAAGTATTGCGTCGGTGCTGTACGTAACGCCGAGCTTGCTGCGGAGATCTATCCCGGATGGCGTTGCGTATTTCAGCTTGATGCCCTGGTGCCTATCGCCGTCTGGGATGCTCTAGAGGGTATGCCCCACGTAGACGTGATTCGTCGTCTCGATCCCGAAACAAACGGCATGGCCCGTGGAGATTGGCGTGGTATGTTCTGGCGTTTCGAGTATGTCAATGCTACTCTCGTTGACGTGGTGATTTCACGAGACTGTGATTCGCGACTTAGCTATCGCGAAGCCGCAGCGGTCCAAGAATGGCTCGACAGCGGTAAGGGATTTCACATCATGCGAGATCACCCGTGGCACGGGTCCCGGATGCTTGGCGGCATGTGGGGTGCTCGCAGCGGTGCTCTCCCTGAATTCAATGAGTTGATGGCTCGTTGGAACCACGAAGATCGCTGGCAGACTGATCAGGACTTTTTGAACGCTGAGATTTATCCTCGTGTCGTCAATGATGCGATGATTCATGCGTCCTTTCTACGTATGGAGGGACACGCTCAAGACTTCCCGGTGCCGCGAAACGGTACCGAGTTCGTGGGACAGGTATTTGACGAGAACGAGGCTACGGTGCCCGAGCACCTACAAGCACTTGCAAAAGCACTATGATGACTGACGAGAAGTTGGTTGAACGCTGGCTGAAAGACGTGCAAATCGCCTACAACACGAAGGCGTACCAGGAATCATTTGAGTTGTATTGGGATATCACAACCCCACTAAGGCTACATATGTCTGAGGCAGAACAGAACGAAATGAAGACTATCAAGCGAGCAGCTTGGGAAGAACTGGCAGCATGAAAGCCCTCTCTTTTGACGATATCTCGCTAGTGCCGAGGTACAACAACATCGCGAGCCGCAAGTTCGATGGCGACAAACAACATACCAACGTAGAGTTTGGTGGTCTCACGCTGTCGGCACCCATTTTCTCGTCCAACATGGATACTGTAACGGGTGTTGAAATGGCACGCTTCATGCGGCACGTCGGCGGCCTTGGTTTCCTACATCGCTTCTGTTCCATCGAAGACAATGTGGACATGTATACCAAAGCGTCTTCCAACGAGCGTATGTTTCCGAACGAACGACCGATGAACCGTGAAGCGGTTGTCTCGCTGGGTGTCAACGAGGGGCTGGATCGCTTCCACGCACTCTACGAGGTTGGTGCTCGCTACTTCTGCATCGACATTGCTCACGGTCACTCGCGTCCCGTAGGGACGCTGATTCAGCAAATCAAAGAGTTCGATGAGGCGGCCTTCGTGATTGCTGGCAACGTCTGTGAATCGATGGGTGCTGGCTATCTAGCAGACAAGGGGGCCGATGCTATCAAGGTGGGCATTGGTCCTGGTAGTGTGTGCTCTACCCGTGTCAAGACTGGCTTCGGCGTGCCGCAGTTTTCTGCGATCAAGGATTGTCGAAGAGTCAACTGTTTTCTCATTGCTGATGGTGGTATTCGTACGCCGGGTGATGCGGTGAAAGCTCTCTATGCTGGTGCAGACGCCATCATGATTGGTGGTATGCTATCTGGCACGGACGAAACTCCGGGCGAGATTCAAGATGAGCCCATCTGGGAGACCGCATCGCCCGCTGGCACACTGAGACGCAAGTACAAGATGTTTCGTGGCATGGCGTCCAAAGAAGCTCAAGACGATTTCATGGGCGAAATGCGTGAATGGAAAACAGCCGAAGGCGTAGAAATCAAAGTCACGGCCAAGGGGCCTGCTGGGGCTGTGATCGCTGACATCATGGGTGGTATCCGAAGTGGCATGACATATTGTGGTGCCAACAACTTGCGTGATATTCGGGAGCGTGCCGATCACGTTGAGATCACTCCCAATGGTGCAGCAGAAGGTAGACCCCACGGCAAAGACAGACTATGAGATCACTCCGACGCAGACTACTCGCGAAAACTGCCACATACAAGACTGCTACTGCGGCAACAAGCACCCTGATTTTAGGCGGTTTTACTGGATCGTTTGCTGTCGCTGGCGGCCTTGCTATCGCTATCACTATCATCAACACACTCATCTATCTAGGACACGAAGCGGCCTGGAACAAGGTTACCTGGGGACGCATCAGTGAAGATTCTGGTCAGCTATAGAGGCATTCCTCAGTCGCCCGGCTGGGCAACTGGAGACATGGTGGTCAAGGCTTTTCGAGAGCTTGGTCATGAGGCATATCCGTACGCAAAATACTACCAAGAGAACCGCTGGGTAGAGGGACGCCCCCTGTTGGACGAACAGGATTGGGACTTGATCCTATTCATGGAGTGCAATGATGGCGACCCTCAATACCCCGAACTCAAGATCACGCGAGCACGCAAGACGGCGTGTTGGCTATTCGACACCAGCTACCACGCTGATCGCTACAAGAGGCTAGTCGATTACTTCCGTTTCGATCACCTATTTCTAGCGAATCCGCTTACCATTCAGGAATACAAACTGTGGGGATACGAAAATGTCTCTTACCTACCTTATGCATGTGACCGCGAACTACATGGACGTTCGCTGGAATATCCCAAGACCCGTGACGTTGTGCTCGTTGGTTCTATTCGTGACGACAGGCGGCATCTGGCTGCTGCACTCTCTCGTTTAGGCGTTGAGCTAGAGCTTGTGGGTGATGTATTCCGAGAAGACTACATCGACGCTCTGGCGTCGGCCAAAATCGTCATCAATCAGAACCCCGACGCGGGACGCGGCCTACTCAATATGCGTTATTGGGAAGCACCAGCGGCAGGATCGTTTGTTCTAACGGAAGCAGCAGATTATTCCGAACAACCCATTGACTTGAACAACGGTTTCCCGTATAATGATACCGAGGAACTGGCCCTTGCCTGTCAGTCGTTTTTAGAGCACGAGGATCGTCTAACGCAAGTGACTGCCTTGTGCCAAAAGAACGTCATTGCCAACCACACATACACGAGCCGTTGTCAGGCAATTCTGACTACGATATTTCCGCACCATGCATGAGTACCACATCTTAGCTATGAGACGATCCGGTCATCATGGCGTCATTGCATGGCTGTCTGGGCATCACGAACGGACGGCACTACTCAATGACGTGGTTGTGCGTGGAGTGCATGATCACAACGAATGGCCATACGAAAACGCCCACGTCCACTATGGCGGCAGCCACAGCGACGACTGCGACTCGCTCGCCATCAACTTTGAAGACTGTGATGTAGACGTATACGACCAGATTCCGTTCGGTCTTTTGCCCGGATCATCGGAACAGAATACGGTTCACAAGATGACGGTCGTGCGTGATCCCTTCAACTGGCTGGCCAGCCTGATGCATAGTCATGTGGGCACAGACAACTACGACGTACTGATTGATCGCTACATCAAGCAGGTGTGTGACGAGAGCTTTTTGAGAGTAAACTTCAATCTGTGGTTCGCATCCGAACGGTATCGTCGCCAACTGGCCGACACGCTCAATCTAGACTTTACGGACGCTATGCTCAGTCATATTGGACAGGGTAGCAGCTTCACCAACCATGACAAAAATGCCCGCAACCTTCGGGTGCTGGACAGATGGCAACATAAGGTACGAGATAGGCAATACCTAGACCTCCTACATGGTCACGATCTCGTTAGGCTATCGCAAGAAGTATTTGAGTTCAATCCGCTATGAAAGAAACAGACACAATCAGCGTTCTGATCTGTGTTCACAGTCAGGACATCGAGCACGACCGACTCTTCCAAGATGCCCTCGAATCGCTGGTACGCCAGACGTATGAGGATTTCCAGGTGGTAGTCGTACTGGATGAATGCTGGCACGACACCCGCAGCATCCTAGAGAGCTATCGTTCTGTCCTTGACATTCGCTTTTTCGAGCGTCCGCGTAAGCAGGGGTTGGCGGCAGCCAAGAACTTCGGCCTTAGTAAGTGTAAGACCGATTGGGTGACCTATCTGGATGCCGACGACCGCTACATGGACTGCAAGATTGGTGTCCAGCGACAGTGGATGCTAGACCACCCCGACATTGACTTTTGTGGTACTCACTCTTGGGACATCATGGAAGGATACGTTGTACCTAACTGTTTTTCTGTGCGTGATCATATCACCCACGAAGAGATTATGGCCGTGTTGCCAGACGAGAATGTCATGTGCCACGGCAGCATGATGATTCGTAAGTTAGCCCTTGATAGTCTACGTGGCTACAGCACTGATAAGGTGTGGTTGGGGCGTGAAGATTGGGAACTATGGGGACGTGCCGTAAGTGCGGGTTTCCGTTTCGGTAAAGTGCCGGAACGTCTCTACATGTATACCCTTGGAACGAGTGTGCCACGATGAGGATTTTGTACGTAGGACTGCTTTACAATTACGGCAAAAAAGACGAAGGGTTTTCATACGAACACTTCAATATTGAGGCCGGTATTCGTGACTGTGCAAGCAGGGGAATGTTTGATGTAGACATCATCTATCCAGATGAATGCGATGACATCCGTCGCTCAGCGACGGAAATGATCATTGATGAAGACTACGATGCAGTCTTCCATGTGGCCTTCAATGAGTCGCTAGACTTTCCTGAGGCTGCCGCCAAGATGGCACTTCGTAAAGACATTCCTGTTATCCAATGGGACTGCGATTCCTCGTGGCGTTTTCAGCCTTGGATTCTTCCTCGCAAGGATAGGGTAAGCCACTTCATTACCACTCACTCGCGTACAGTCGAGTGGTATCAGCAGAACGGCATGAATGTGATCCGCTCTCAGTGGGCTGGCTCCCCTTACTACCACCCCCAAGAGAACTCGGTAGAGCGGTATGACGTGAGTTTCGTTGGCCAAAAACACGGTCAATTCCAACACGGCAAGGTCATGAAGTATTGGCGTGCCGAAGTGGTAGATGCCATCATGGCTGCTGGTATCAATCTGGATCTATTTGGTAACTATTGGGACGGCTACGAGAATTGGCATGGCTATCAGACCAACTTTCACGCCATGATCCGTGCCTTTGCCGAAAGCAAAATCTGTCTCAACCTTTCTAACCCGTGGCACCACGGCACCATGCCGCAGATCAAAGGTCGTCACTTCGAAATTCCGCAGATCGGTCGTCTACAGGTGTGTACTCCTGCTGACGATCTTGACTCATATTTTGAGGCAGACAAAGAGATCATCGTCGCACAGAATGACGGCGAACTGATCGAGAAATTACGCTACTACCTTGAGCATCCTGATGAGCGTGAGAAGATCGCCGCTGCTGGTAGAGCACGGATGCTCAAGGAGCACCAGTGGCACCATCGTTTCGAGCACATTTTCAAAGAGGTAGGGGTACTATGACAGTCAAGGGCTATAACAAATTCAAAGACTCTCCGGACGATCATGACTTCATGACCGAGGAGCACATTGCTGGGTTTCTACGCAACCACAAGACTGGCATCGATAATTTCGGTCGCCATACGCTTGCACAGATCGTAGCTCAGTACAAGGGATGTACGGTGGTAGACGCTGCCTGTGGCACCTGTGTCAATTGGGATGTCTTCAAGCGTGTGGGGGTAGATTGCAACTACATCGGCATTGATCGTACCCAAGGAATGCTGGCAGAAGCCAAAAAGCGTTATGGCGATGAGATTACGCTTCAAGAGGGGTATGTTCAAGAGCTACCGCTAGACGATGGCGAGGTTGATGTTGTGATCATGCGTCATATCGTAGAGCACCTTCAAGAAGGGTACGAAGATGCAGTACGCGAAGGTCTCCGTGTGGCCTCTAAGGAATTGGTCCTTGTTTTTTTCTTGGATCCGTCTGACGATGCAGAAGACGTGATACAGGAATCTCAACCGGACGCAAATGGCTGCACTCACTTTTGGAATACGTATAGCTGGCCCAAGTTCACTGAGTTTGTTGCTGGTCTTGGCGTGCAAATGAAAGTGGGTCACGTTGCAACTCCCGGTGCTGCTCACGCAGACACGATTGTACGACTGATCAAATGATCCCTGATATCACATACTTCATTCTGGACTACAATCCACGCTGTCAGGATCAAGCTACGGCCTACCTGGATGCGTGCATGGAATCGTTGCACGCCAATCGTAACGACAGCATCACGAGTGAAGTCTATGTGATCGATCAAGGTAACTGGTATAGTGACTACAAGAATAGGCTCGCTAACCTATCGATGGGCTATGGTTTCAACTTCATTAGCCTAGACCACAACCAAGGGATTGCGGGTGGCATCAATCTGGCAGCCCGACTGAATCGTAGTCCTTACCTCTGTATGGTAACGTCGGACACCACGTTCACACCTGAACTTGATACCGTTCTCTTGGGCGAGCTAGAGGCTCATCCGGACATTCATCAGATCACGCCAGCCGTAGACAAGGGCGATGTTCCATATCAGGTGCAGGGGTATACGGATGACACCGACCCCATCAGGTGTATCGCTCAGGAACTCACGATTCAATGCTGGAAAAGACAAGTGTTTCAGTTGATCGGCTATTGGGACGAACGCTGGATCGCGTGCTACGAGTCGCTGGACTATCCCTTGAGAATGTTCTTGTCCGGTTGGTGTTCGGCTGCCATCACTCACAAGATTTCCTGCCATCACGAGCACAATACAACGTACCACAATGGCTCTCTAGCAGACGCCTACGGCGGCAAGTTTGATCATGGCCCGCTACGTCAAATGTGGGACGCGAAGTGGCCCGGTCTGGACTGGAGTATGATGTATGATCTTGGTCGCTGCACCGAAGAGACACGCACCAGCCTGATTGAGCAATACGTCAACAACATCGAGCTACGCTACTAATGGAACGTTCCGCAATCATCAAGCACCTGATTAGAATGTACGGCTTTGAGTCGTATCTAGAGATCGGTGTGCGTGGTCGAGAGACGCTTGGCCAAATCGAGTTGCCCGTGGTGGATGGGGTGGATCCCAACGGCCAAGGGAACTTCACCATGACCTCGGATGAGTTTTTCGAGTCACACTGTAGCCGTAGTTATGATGTAATCTTTATCGATGGGCTACATTTGCACGAACAAGTGCTAAAAGACATTGAAAATTCGTTAACACACCTAAACGATGGTGGTATCATTGTCATGCATGACTGTCTTCCAGAGGAAGAGTGGCACCAGCTTCGAGAGGGGGTGTCCGGTAAGCCCTGGAACGGTGATGTTTGGAAGGCTTACGCCGACCTTCGAGCGACCAGAGCGGACCTTACGATGTACGTCATCGACACCGATTGGGGGTGTGGCGTCATCAAGCGTGGTTCTCAAACAACCTATCAACGTCCCGAAGAGTGGACCTGGGATCATTTCCAGCAGCATCGAGACGAACTCATGAACGTAGTCACAGTAGAGGAATTCCTTGGATATTCACAACCGTAACTGGATCGAGACGGTAGCTAAAGAGCACTCGCCTTTCAATCCTGATCAGAAAGTGCTGGAGATTGGTAGCTGGATTGCTCCCGGTCAGGAGGCTATTGTGTGTCGCCAAACTATCGCCCCCGTCGTGGGCGAGTATGTTGGGCTCGATATGCAAGAAGGCCCTGGCGTGGACGTGGTATCTGACGCCAAGCAGATGCCCTTTGCTGATGAGGAATTCCACGTCATCATCAGTACCGATTGCTACGAGCACGTTGACTGGCCCCGTGAGGTAACCCACGAGGCTTTTCGTGTTTTGAAGCAGGGTGGCGTATTCTATCTCACGACCGTTTTCGATTTCGAGATTCATGGCTATCCCGACGACTTCTGGCGATTTACACCTAACTGCATCCGACTTCTACTAGAGGATGCAGGGTTTGATGTGGTAGAAGTACACGGCTGCGGAGCCAATGGTGTCAGGCCCGGTATCGTACGAGGTATCGGCATCAAGCGATGAGCTTTTTCGCAAAGGCAGGCAATCGCCACTCCCAATGTGGGCAAGATGGCGTACTCCGCGAGGTCTTCCGACGCATCGGGACGACTAACCAATACTGCGTAGAGTTCGGTGCCTGGGACGGTGTTCACCTAAGTAACACGCGGGCCATGATTGAGGCCGGATGGCACGGCTGTCTCATTGAGGGGGATCCCGCCAAGTACGCCATCCTTGAAAAGATGAATGCGGGGATAGAGGGTGTCACCACGGTCAACAGTTACGTAGGCATCGAAGGGCCGACTAGGCTGGACAACATTCTAGAGAAGGCGGGAGCACCAGCCGAACTAGATTTCATGTCGATTGACGTTGATGGCATCGACTGGCACATTTGGAATTCGCTTACTAGCTACAGGCCACGAGTCGTCTGTATTGAGACCAGCTTGTGCATCCCGTACTTCATTGATTTCGTGCAAAAGCCAGAGGTAGATGGACACCCCATTTCGGCCAGCCCACTGGCTATCTATCGTCTTGGCAGGAGCAAAGGCTACTACCCCGTGGCCTACTGTGGTCACGACTGGATCTTTGTACGTGAGGATCTGTTCGAGCCATTTGGCATTGCAAAACAAAGCTACCTTGAGTTGTACCGTGAGGGCATTGAGTACGTGTCACACCTACCGCTGCCCACGGACGGAGGCGAGCTAGACATGAAGCGTTACGTGACAGATATGCTGTCCTCGCTGTTTCAAGCGAACGCACACCATTTTGACTGCGTGGTAAACCCCGCAGAGTTGACCGACCTCATCTAATGACTATACTAATCACAGGGGCACACGGCTTTGTAGGCAAGCATGTTGTAGACCTTCTACAGCGTGGTGAAGAACACATCCTTACGCCACAACGAAGGGAGCTAGATCTACTAAACTCTAGCGAGTGGCCGCTACAGCATCCCGACGCCAACATCAATCTACGACACTACATCAAGCGTAACAACGTAGATACTATCGTTCACCTTGCAGCCACCTGTGGCGGCATCGGAATCAACAAAGACAACCCGGGCAGCTTCATTCACCAAAACTTGCAAATGGGCATCAACGTCCTAGAGGCAGCCCGACAGACGGGCGTCAAGAAGGTCGTCAATTTGGGCACAGTCTGTGCTTATCCCAAATTCGCGGAGGTTCCGTTCCGCGAAGAGACCATCTGGAACGGCTACCCCGAAGAGACGAACGCACCCTACGGTATCGCCAAGAAAACGATCATGGAAATGGGGATCGCCTATGCCACACAGTACGGCATGGATATCACGAACCTCGTTCCGGTCAATATGGCTGGTGAGTATGACAATTTCGATCTTTACAGCAGTCATGTGATTCCTGCTCTCATTCGCAAGTTCGAAGAGGCAGACGGCAAGGTAACTCTGTGGGGCACTGGATCTGCCTCTCGTGAGTTTCTTTATGCGGGGGACTGTGCTAGAGCAATTGGTGTAGCTCTAAAGCGTAGTGTAGGTCCCCAGCCCATCAACCTAGGCACTGGCGAAGAGATCACGATTAGGGATCTGGCAGAGCTTATCCAACGTATTGGCGAGTACGACGTTGAGATTGAATGGGATAGCACCAAGCCCGATGGGCAGCCTCGACGCTGCCTGGATGTCACCAGGGCGAAAAACGTACTACGATGGGAAGCACAGACTTCACTTGAGGAGACCCTTAGCCGCACTATTTCGTGGTATAGAAGCAACGCATGAGTAAGACAGCAATCATTACGGGTATCACAGGCCAAGATGGATTCTATCTGGCCAGCTACCTGCTAGAAAAGGGCTACCGGGTTGTCGGCATTGTCCGTCGAACCTCCCTCCCTACCAACGGGCGACTCCGGACGCTACTTGGTAGCCCCAACCTTCATTTGGTTCACGGTGACGTGACCGATCTTTCGAGTATTCAAAAGGCTATCCGTGAATTCCAGCCGCATGAGTTTTATCACTTGGCGGCTCAGAGTCACGTAGGTATGTCTTGGGAATACGCAGAACAAACTACTCAGGCCACTGGTGTTGGTGTCCTGAATTGCCTGGATGCCCTGCGTTCAGAAAAGCCCGACTGTCGTTTCTACTTTGCTGGTAGTAGTGAGCAGTTTGGTAACCCCATTCAAGAGGGCAAGGTTGCCATGTTGAATGAGGATTCTCCGATGGAACCTGAGTCTCCCTATGCGGCGGCCAAGGTCTTCGGATTCAACATCACAAGAGTATACCGTAGGTCGTTTGGCATGTTTGCCACCTGTGGTATTTTGTTTAACCATGAATCGCCCGTTAGAGGCGAAGAATTCGTAACTCGCAAGATCACCAGTAATCTTGCAAGAGTGAAGTGGGGACTGCAAGAGTATGTTGAGCTAGGGAATATGGATGCCTGTCGCGATTGGGGTTTTGCTGGTGACTACGTGCGTGCGATGCACGCGATGTTGCAGCTAAACGATCCTGACGATTACGTTATCGCTACTGGTGAAACCAATTCCGTTCAACGATTCTTCAACGAGTGTTGTGCGTGGTTCGACCTTGATCCCGAACAGGTTTACAAGGTCAACCCGAAGTATATGCGTCCGAAGGACATTGATGTTCTACTGGGCGATAGTTCTAAAGCTCAAGAGCGGCTGGGGTGGAAACCCGAGTGTGGTTTTGAGCAGTTAGTTGACAAGATGTGTCAGTATGACTACCATCTACAATCCCCTGATCCCTCTGTGTCGCGTAAAGCCGACGAGTATCTCTTTTAGGAGTGGACAGGATGAATGACGATAGAGCCAGCCGTGCGTGGCAGGCGAGTAAGAATAAAGGATCCACGCGGGTACGCCCCACACTAGATCGTGTGCAGCGTATTGAGTTCCTTGAACTGTTAGCACAGATGTCGAGTCGTGCCACGTTCGAGCGTAAGCTTGGACTGACTGGTGCCGACGTTGAATTCTACAAGCGTGAGCTAGACGTAGAAAGCCCAGATGAGGCACGCCGCATGGCACGCCAACTCAAGCTACGTAGCGACGACGAAAAAGAAGCCAACGTTTTGGAGCAGGCAGCTAAGGCCCGCGAGGCCCAAGAGACTGCACAAGCACGTCTAGATGAAATGGAAGCTCGCAAGGCAGCCGAGGCAGCGGAGAGACCTCGTACCAAAGTTGATATCAATGCGGTACGTAAGGAAGATGCTGAACGTCAACGCCGTCATGTGGAGAGTCAAGCCGGGGTTGAAAAGCCCAAGAAGGAATGGCGACTCCGTATTGAAGATGGTGATGGTACCGAGGCCGACCAGATTGATCGCTTCCGCCGCAGTATTGTATATCATGGTCTGAGCTTTACAGCTAAGAAGCATGGTGCCACAACCCAACAGATCAGGTACGAAGCGGCACGTCTCGGCTTGAAGATCAATTGGGATATCGTGAGACGATAGATGGAACTCACGAAGGAACGTCTCGAAGAGTTGTATGAAACCATGTCATTAGCTGAGGTCGCAAGCCACCTTGGCATGGCACGGTCAACTCTCTATTACCATATGCGTAAACTGGGGGTCGAGAGGCGGTCTAAGAGCGAGGCACAGCAGAAGCATCTGGAGACAGCCGACCATCAACGCAAGGGGAAGACCCACTCTGAGGAGACCAAGGAAAAGATTTCCGAGGGCACTCGTCGCTTTTGGGATTCGTCTGATGGCAAGCGGCAGAAAGAACGTCTCGGTTCCCTGCGTCGTGAGGAATGGGATCAACGCACCGCAAAAGAGCGGTCGCGTGTGCTCAGCCGACTACAATCGGCAGAACGCCCAGCCCCGGGCGAACTTTCACGTTTTGGTGAAAAGCTCGCCACGTTCCTGGGCGATAGAGAGGACGTAACCACCGGAATCACGTTGACACCGGGGCACGTTTCGGATATCATTCTAACATCCCACAGGGTTGTCGTTGAACTCCTACTCCCTGTCTCAGTGTATGGTGACGAACAGAAGCAGAAGGTTGAGCAGCGGTATGACCGTCTCGTCAACCAACTCAACGACGCGGGTTACCGCGTAGTGATTGTAGAGGATCGTTCGAACGCCATTTCACAGGCAAGGTGCCAACGGGTGTACGACCAACTCCTCAAGTTTTTCGACAACAAGACCTTACAACGCATGGCCATCGTGTCATAATAGAAGCATGACTAGAGAAATCAAAGACCTGTTCGCAACTGACTGGAACAATGAGCTTCAAGACGGTGACGTAGTTACCCGCAAGGAGGGTGGCGACACTCTTGAGGTTGTCCTCTTGGCTGGCCTACAGCGTCTAGCTCGCTCAGCCGGAATCATTCGCCAAGAGTGTGTGATTCAAACGCCAGCACCGACGATGGTGCAGGCTGTTTTCACGTCCATGTTCGAGCTACCGGCTGAGGAAGGCCAGACGCAAGGACAGTACGTGACGTTTGTTGGTACTGCTGATTGCAATGCCAAGAATACGCAGGGCAAGTTTGCGTCTTATCCGACTGCTGTAGCCGAGTCGCGTGCGGAAGCACGTTGTCTCCGCAAGGCACTTGGTATCAGCATTCTCTCGTCTGAGGAAGTTGGCTTCCGCGAAGGTGCTGGTGCTCTCGAAGCATCGCCCAACGCCAAGGCTGCCGGATCTATGATCGCTGCGATTGAAAAGCTGTGTGATAGTCGTGGTGTCGAAATCGTCCAAGTGCTCGAAGAAGTCCTAGACGAAACTCGTGCCGCCTCCATCTTTGAGCTATCGGAACTCAGTACCGCAGAAGCTCAGCAGGCGATGGGGTGGTTGAATGATCAGAAACCTGCTGCCAAGAAGAAAGCTGGCAGCAAACGCTCTGCACGCAAGGCAGAGTTGGAAGCTAAACAAGGAAGTAAGTAATGGCAAAAGTAACTGTAAGAAGCGGTAACGTTTCCGTCGAAGCCGAGAGTCAGAAGGAACTATTCGAGACCCTCGCGTCCTACCAAGAAGTGTTCGCGGTTGCCGAGTGTGGTGGCTGCAAGAAGACGAACCTGCGATTCACCGTACGTCGTCAAGCTGACACCAAAGGTAAAGAGCACACGTATTTCGAGCTTCGCTGTCAAGACTGCTATGCCAAGCTGCCCTATGGTCAGCATGACAATGGCCAAACGCTATTCCCGAAGAAGTGGACTCGCTGGGACAAGGCGAACAACCAAGAGGTAGAACTGTAATGGTGGACTTCGTAGAATACCAGACTCGTACCGCCGACACGGCCATCTATCCCGGCCAGGGGCAGATCATGGGGCTCGCATATGTGGGCCTTGGCCTAGGCGAGTCTGGTGAAGTACAGGGCAAGATCAAGAAGGTCTTGCGGGATGATGGTGGTGTTATCTCTGACGAGAAGCGAGCCGCTATTGCCAAAGAGCTTGGCGACATGCTATGGTATGTCAGTCAGACGGCGACCGAACTAGGTCTCAGTCTTGAGCAAGTGGCGGCGGACAACCTAGCCAAGCTGGCTAGTCGTCAGGAACGTGGTGTCATTGGTGGTGACGGCGACGAACGATGAGAAGACTGAATGGCAAACCCAAAGATAGACGTACGCATCAGTGCCCTCAGTGTGGCAAGTCGCGTATGACACGAGATCTAGACCACGAGGTCACGCTAGAAAAGCAAGAATACAAGGCTAAGGATGGCAGCACCGTAGAATTGTTCATCGACATCTGTGAGTTCTGCAAGACACGTAACTACCGTAAGCATTTCGAGCCTACCAAGTCTGACGTGCGACGAGTTCTCAAGACAATGCAAGAAGACGCCGAGCTAGGCGAAGAAGAATCCTTGGAAGACTTGCTGTAATGGCAAACCATAACAACTACTGGTTTGGGACGTGCCCGACCCGATCTCGTGTCGCGTCGGGCCTTGTTCGCAATGCGGACGTGCTGATTATCGGCGGTGGAGTGGCGGGCATGAGTCTGCTATACAACCTCGTCAATGCGGGCATCACTAACACCTATTTGGTCGAAGAGAATACCGTCGCCTCCCACGCATCCGGGCGTAGTAGCGGTCAGCTTATGCTTCGTGGTTCCAAGCTATTCCACGAGCTAGGGGACGACGTAGGTGCTGAGTACCTAGCGTTCATTGGTGAGAACAACAGACGGTTCATCAAAGGTCTACGTGCCGCTGGTTTCGATACGGACCTTCGTGACACTGGCGGTCTCCGTCTGGCGGCCACAGAGGACGAACTAGAAAAGCTAAACCTTGAGTCCAAGTTCATACTAGAACACCGTAAGCTCAATTGCCCCATCATGAGCAAGGCCGAAATTCAGGGGATTCTTCCCCAGACAGGTTTCGCTGGTGGAATGTTCGTGCCGACCGAGGCGACCTTCAACCCTTACAAGGTCGTCAATGGACTTAGAGAACTCGTGGAGAAGAAAGGTCCCCGCGTTCTAACCGACTGTCAAGTCACTGGCGTCAAGCAGGAAGACAAGAGCTTGGCTGTTTCAATTCGACATAAGGGAGTCATCAGGGCGAAGCGAGTAGTGTATTGTTTGAATGCGTACACTCCAGAGCTACTGCCCGAACTAGCGGAGGTCATGACACCATACCGGGGGCAGATGATTGCTACAGAGTACCTTGAAGATTCTGTTGCCCAACTGCTGCCTCAAATGAGCATGACCTGTAACGACTGTCACGAATATTTCCGTTTGCACAATGGCCGCCTTCTTGTGGGCGGTATGCGGCACGCGGTTCGTGGACAGCAAATGGGACTCATCAATGATGGCGAGATCAGTCCGGGTGTTTTCGACAAGCTACGTAGCTTTGTTGCTGGAGCGTTACCTTTTGTTCAAAACGTAAAGTTCAGCCACACATGGTCAGGCATCATGTGTGCCACGCCCGATAGTCTACCTTTGATTGGTAACGTCCCTGGCCGCGAGAACGAGTACATCCTCGGCGGCTTCAATGGATATGGCTTTGGTCATGCCCTACACGGCAGCATGATCATCAAAGACCTCATCAAGACGGGAACCTCGACTCATCCAGGCGTCCAACTGTTCGATCCTGGGAGATTCTAAATTGACATTCGATATCGCTAAGCTTTGTTTCCAGCTACCCGAGACATTCCTCAAGCCCTACAAAACCAAGCAGCCCGATTGGGGTCCCCTAGGATACTTTACGTACAAACGAACGTATGCCCGTCAGATTCCTGACGAGGGCAGAACCGAAGAGTATTGGGAGACGTGCCGCCGTGTCGTAGAGGGTACCTTCTCCATCCAGAAGAATCACTGTCTCCGCAATCACCTTCCTTGGAACGAGAGGAAGGCTCAGCGTACCGCAAAGCGTATGTTTGAGCTAATGTGGGACTTCAAATTCCTACCGCCCGGTCGTGGCATGTGGGCTATGGGTACCGAGTATGTCGCTGAACGCGGCGGGGCCTGCCTGAACAACTGTGCCTTCGTTACCACGAACGATCTGGGCCAAGATCCCGTCAAGCCCTTCCTATTCATTATGGATATGAGTATGGTTGGTGTGGGCGTCGGCTTCGACGCCGAGGGTGCTGGTATGGTAGAAGTAGTTGCCCCGCAAGGCAACGTGGAGGTAGTCATTGAGGACAGTCGCGAGGGCTGGGTAGATGCCTTGCGAGTTCTCATTGAGGCGTACACTCAGGGCGGTCCTCTGCCGTCCTTCGACGTATCTCTCGTACGTAAGGCGGGTCTTCCCATCCGAGGCTTCGGTGGCACTTCGAGTGGCCCGGAGCCTCTTGTCGAAATGCTCGCAGACATCAGGGCGATCTTCGAAGAGAAGCTCGGTGATGTTCTGTCGTCGTCCGACATTGTGGACATCGGCAACCTGATCGGTCGCTGCGTCGTCGCTGGCAACGTGAGGCGTTCGGCTGAAATTGTATTCGGTGATCCGGATGACAATGAGTTTTCTCTTTTGAAGCAAGATAAGGAAAAGCTCAAGCACCACCGTTGGGCATCCAACAACAGCATCTTTGCTAGGGTCGGCATGGACTATGCTTGGCACGCAAAGCAGACTGCCGTGAATGGTGAGCCGGGGTATATGTGGTTGGATAATGCTCGTGCGTTCGGTCGCATGAAGGATCCGGCCAACTTCGATGACCGTCAGGCTGTAGGTGGCAACCCGTGTTTGGAGCAGACGCTTCATAACTATGAGCTATGCACATTGGTCGAGACGTTTCCGGCCCGCCACGAGAACCTAGACGAGTACCTAGAGACGTTGAAGATTGCGTACCTGTACGCGAAAACCGTAACGCTTGTGCCTACCCACTGGTCTGAGACCAATGCGGTCATGGCACGCAATCGTCGTATCGGCCTGAGCCAGAGTGGTATCATCAAAGCATTCGGCAAGCACGGTCGCCGCGACATGATGGAATGGTGTGACAAAGGCTATGAGTTCATTTCCGGACTTGACATTCAGTATTCGAATTGGCTCGGAGTTCCAAAGAGTATCAAAAAGACTTCGGTCAAACCTAGCGGAACTATCAGCCTCTTGCCCGGCGAGCCGCCGGGAATCCACTACCCGCATTCGGAATTCTATATCCGCCGCATTCGTGTGGGCGTCCATAGTCCCCTTGCTCTTGCCGCCGCAGCGGCAGGCTATCATGTCGAACCAGCGGTGGGCCAAGAGGAAAGCACTGTCGTCGTATCGTTCCCGGTGAAGGAAGAGTTCTTCCGACGTGGCAAAGACGATGTTTCCATTTGGGAGCAAGTCGCCAATGCTGTCGCTTACCAGAAGTTCTGGGCCGACAATCAGGTGTCCGTGACGGTCACGTTCAAGCCCGAAGAACAAGACGACATCAAGCACGTCCTCGAATTGTACGAGGATTCATTGAAGGGAATCTCTTTCTTGCCCCTGGCCGAACACGGCTATGAGCAGGCTCCCTACGAGGAGATCACTGAGGAACAGTACGACGAAATGGTTACGTGCGTCAACGCTCGTGCCCTGGTCGTTGAGGGTGTGCTGGACACGGTATCGCCTAAGTTCTGCGACGGAGATTCCTGCGAGATCTAGTTACCACTCGACGCCTTCTGGCGTATCATGACACTATGAGTAAAATTGAACCGAAAGAGAAGTATATCATCATTCATCCTAAGGATGACGATGGTGTTGAAGTCAAGACAAGTCTCGTTCTTACCCTCGGTCGCCAGCTTGGCGAGGTCTTGGGGCCTGACGATACGATTGAGGGACGCTTGATCAAAGCCCTTGGTACGCTTGACGGCATCGACAATCTGCAACCCAACATGGGACGCTACACGATTGGCATGACCATCGCACGCACCTTTGACGCAGAGGAAGTCCTCACGGAACTCAAGCGTCGTCTCGAAGAAGATGTTTTGAGCGACATCATTCGTCCCAAGCTGGTTACCTGATGCTTTACTACACACCCGCAGTTACTATCCCCGGCAAGGTGGCTCACCGCAAGCTGGAGTGGGCACGAAGTTGTGCTCAATCGATGGGCACCTACGTAATGGACGAGAATTTTGACATCATCGAAGACTACCGTGGTTGAACCCGGTTTCACCGTGCCCATGCTGGGGCACGGGTACGTACGCTACATCGACCATTTCGGTAGCGACCAGCGTATTGTAGAGACCGCACGTATCTCATACAAGTCGCCCTCGAAAGGTGAAGATCAGGACAAGAGGCTGCTGCACTACCTCTACCGCAATCGTCATACTTCTCCTTTTGAAGCGTGCAATATTACGTTCAACATCAAAATGCCCATCTTCTGTATGCGGCAGTTTGTGAGGCATCGCACGTTCCGACTAAACGAATGGAGCGGTCGTTACTCTGAGCTTGCAGAGGAGTTCTACACTCCTACGGAGTGGCGTCTACAGGACGACAAGAATAAGCAGGGTAGCATTCTTCCCACCGCGAGGTCTCTGACGTGGAACGAAGAAAATACGGCCATCGCAGCGGAGTCTTTCCGGCAGTCGTACGCGGCCTATCAAGAGCTTTTGGAGCGTGGCGTGGCCAAAGAAATGGCCCGCATCGTCCTGCCGGTGTCTCTCTTCACTGAGATCTACGTAAATGTAGACGTTCACAACCTCATGCACTTCCTCAATCTACGCCAAGACGGACACGCACAGTCCGAGATCCGCGAGATCGCTGACGGCATGGCTGAGATTGCAGAGCAGCTATTCCCTTGGACGTTTGAAGCTCGCAGTCGCTACAAGGTCCACATTGAGGATACCTGGGAAGACTAGCTCGTAAAACATAACCACCTTTTCTTCTAGGAGGCCGCTCGTGAGAGCGGCCTCCTAGTGTATTATTGGTATGGTCACGTTCTGTTTGTAGTCTCTGAAAGAGGTAAAAGTTATGACCCAGCAAGTTGCAGCCGTTATTGGCTCTGGTACGCTCGTACAGACACGAGCAATTCTCCCGGCTTCCCAGCGTGGTAATGAACCCCTGGGCGAAGGCGTCCGCACCGGCATTCAGGTGATGGTCGGTAACCCCGAAGACGCCATTGCGGTTGATGCCTGGGCGGCATCCGGCGTCGTGGTTGGTGTCACGCCAGTCCAGATTTTCGGGCCGAACATCAACACGCTTCCCCGCACCCGACTAGTGGTTCTCCAGAACCTTGGCGGCCAAGACCTAATCATTGCCCCGACTGAGGCTGGTGCGACTGTTGCCGATGGCTTCACGCTACCCAACCCTGCGGCGGGTGTCGAGTCACGCATCGAGCTTCCGCTGTTGCACAACAACGAAATTTGGGCTAGATCTGCGTCTGCTACCACGACCGTCAAACTTGTGATTCTGTAAGGGAACTCTCTCCCTATAAGGAGGTTCCCTTATGAATAAGCAATACTTTGCTACGGTTGGCTCGGGAACTGTGCCCCATGTGGCACATGGTCCTGCCCACAACCTGACGCCCGAATCATATCCGGGTGCTCACAGCAAGAATGAGCTACGTACCCGCGTAGGCGACGGTGCAATCATCCTCAACCCTGAGGATTTCAGTGTCAACATTGGTCTGACGACGCAGGCGATCACTGTGTCCACATCGGCCCTTCCGCTGCCTGCCAACCCGCTAGAGTATCGCAGGGCACTTGTCGTACATAATGCGGGAAATGTTGATGTCTTTTTAGGCGACTCCAGTGTGACCGTATCTACCGGACTACCACTGGCCGCAGGCGAGAAGATTGCTTTCGACATTCAGGGCAATCCAAACGTTGAAGTCTATGCTGTCTGTGCTACGTCTGCTGACGTGAGAATCATGGAGCTTGCATAATGGTTGGTGTAGGCAACATTGTATCCGTTGGTGGCTTCGGCACCGGAGGCGGCGGGGGTGGTTCATCTGGTATTCAAAACCTGAATGGACAAACTGGCCCTGTCGTTACGCTCGTTGGTACGAGTGGCATTGTTGTCGCCCCCGTCGCACCCAACATCATCAACATCGGTTTCACTGGATCGATTACTCAATCTGGTGTATTGGGTGTCAATGGAATTGACGTTGAGCAAGTGGGCGGGAATTTCATCGTTGATGGAGCCGCCCTCTCTGGATTGATTGTTCCCTCCGGTGGCATTGGCTCAATCAACGGACAGATTGGCCCAGCCATTGACGTGAAGGGCGTAAATGGCGTAGAGGTTACTGTTTCTGCTGAGAATTGTCTCCTGGTGGATGGGGCTGGTGCCAGTGGCGTGAGTGGTGGCGGTGGATCTGCTAGTGGATTGTGCTATGCCGCAGACTTTCCTGCGGTTACGAGTACAACTATCACGCACAACCTGGGCACGACGAACGTGGTGGTTGATGTTTTTGATGCATCGGACAATAAGATGATTGCTGACGGGGTTAGCATCGTAGACCTCAATAGCATCTCTTTGCGGTTCAACAGCCCTCAGAGGGGTAAGGTGGTTATTGTAGCGTGCGGCGGTAATGACACCAACCTAGAAGAATGTAAGCGATACGCACTACTGGTGAGCTAATGGCACTACAAGAAAAACAACTAGGACAATTGAGACCGGCGGACACAACGGCTGCGTCCTTGTATTCGCCGGGGGCGGGCATCACGGCCATTGTCAAGTCGGTTTGGATTTGCAATACTACGGCCTCTTCAGTGACATTTCGAATCTTTGCGGACGACGACGGCACTACATATGACGAGTCAACTGCACTTTTCTGGGATGTAACTATTGAAGGCAATACAACTGTCGAACTAGATACCTTTATGGCTCTCGATGGTTCGGCAGGCAATCTTGCTGTCCGTACGAGCGTGGCGAGTGCCCTAACATTCACGGCTTTTGGAGCGGAGGTAAGCTAATGTCTATCAACAAATATCCGTTGAATGGAGAGACACCCCTGGCTTCTCCCTTTAGGGAGCAGTTGGTCGCTTCTACTGAAAGCAAGCTAAACATCAAGCCTACTTGGGGCATCTCCACACTAAGAGATAGTGTTCTGGCGTCGGGTACTGGTGCTGGTGCAGTAGAAGAAAATGGACTACTAAAGCTATCCACGGGGGTAGATGTTGGTGGCGTCGTTGTTATGCAAACAAGGCAAAGAGGACAATATCAGGCTGGCACACAAGGACAGGCTGGCGTTGCTTTGCGATTGAATAGTTTGCCAAGTGGCACCCAGGACGTGCGTTGGGGCTACATGGACAATCATAATGGTGTTGGTTTTGGGATGGATGCAGCGGGTCTGTATACGTTTGTTCGTAAGAAGGCCGATACGCAAAAGACATATCAGCCGGATTGGAACATTACGCCGACCGTGCCGATTGCAGCCACATCAGGAAACATCTATCACATTGACTTTACGTGGTATGGATATGGAGACATCGTATACAGGGCACTAACCGCGTCGGGCGAAAACGTCAGACACCAACTGGTAGACCTACATAGGTTCTTGCCAGAAGACTCTGCCAGTGTTGAAGACCCGAACCTGCCGATTTGTATTGAGGCATACAATGGCGACGGAGCAGCCAGCGGCAATATCGACCTATTTTGCGGAGGGCGACAGTTTTCAGTTATCACTGGTGACAGTGTTCCACAAACAAGACCCTTTAGTCAATCCATTATTGAACACGTTATCTCTTCTGGTACTAATGAATGGGAACCGCTCATGACGATCACGCCCAAAGTGACGTTTGGGCCATCTGATAGATTGAATTCTGTGCTTGTGAATATCACGGCATTTGAGCTAAGAACTAATCAAGACGTGCAGGCTCGCTTGACATACAGTAGCGATCCAAGTTACGGAGGTGGCTTTGCTACTCCAGAGGGGATCACTGTAAACGAAACTGCAATGGAAATCAAGTCTACTGCAAACGTGCTGTATGGTGCTCCCTCGGGACTACTGATTGGAGAGGTACTAGTCGAAGGTGCGGGCAACAAGGCGGAATCGACCATCCAGCGAGAAGGTAGAATTCCTCTTGAACCCGGGCTCGAAGCAACCCTTTGGGTTAGAAAACACGCCGCGACATCAACTACAGTGTCAGCGGTTGTGCGATGGGAAGAACAATGGTAGTGTATTCTCTTATGGAGGAGTGACCTATGAGCCTACATGATATCTGGCGAGGAGACGTGATGCCCCTGAGTGGGGTGGCCGTCTCCATTGGCCGCAACACCTTTGATCCACCGGCACCCGTAGTGCCGGTGGTCGATATTCATGCCCGCCAACTCGATCTCCACGACTCTGCACTAGACGCTTCTGGCATCTTGTCGTACAACGCCCGTCAGACCACACAAGGCGGTCGTCTTGAGCTAATTCCTAGTATGAGTGGTGCTCAACCCATCGTTACGGCCATCTTGTTTGAAGCCTATGATACGACGGGCGGCAATACGATTACCACGACCATTGGTACTGTTGCCTTAGACACAGAGCGGACAAACACTCACCCAGACATTTTTGTGTTTGACAACACGAATGACGAAGTGCAGATCAATCAGGCTGGTACATACGCTATTGAGTATCGTGTGGGGCTTGACGTTTCATCTGGTACTCGTACTAGTAGTCGGGCACAGCTTGAAAGACAGGCTGCGGGTGGAGCGTTTGCTGAGGTGGCTGGTGCCAGGAGCTTTGGTTACCATCGTACGACTAGCCAGGGCGAAGACACCTTGATGTGTAAGGTGATCATGGACATTGACCGTGGTGACACCGTGCGTATTCGTGGCATCGTTCTTGCTGGAGCTAACCTGACGCAACTCGCTGACTCTACTGGTATCACTATTCGGAAGCTGTCGTAATGAGCCTGCACGACATCTGGAGAGGGGACGTAATGCCCCTAAGCGGCGTGGCCGTATCGATTGGACGAAATAGCTTCGATCCTCCCGCCCCCGTTGTGCCGTGTTTCGATATTCATGCACGCGAGTTTGACCTCTATGACGGTGAGGACATCGATGCCGCCTTCACGGCTGATGGTTCTGGTATCATCACCTTCGATTCCGAAAACAATCGCCTCCTACTCAACCCCTCGATGAGCGGGGCCACTCCCATTTGTACTGCCGTCTATTTTGATGGTTACAACAGTAGCTCTCAGAATATCTCTAACTCATTTGGTCCTGGTACAGTCATTGATATTGACACCCAAAGGACAGTAAGTGATGCCACCCATTTCACGCTGGCCTCTGACGTAGTGACAGTGTGGGCGGCTGGCACCTATGAAATTACCGTAAGGGCCGGTACTGACAACATCAGTGGAACCGCTCGACTGTCGATCCGACACTGGTTGGAGCGTAGCTCGGGCGGTGGTGCCTTCGCTGAAGTGCCCGGGTCTCGCGGCTGGACATATGCTCGAAACTCTACGAACGGAGAGGACACAAGTTTGTGTACTATTATCTTGCAGGACGTTGCACCTGGGGATCAGTTCCGTATTAAGTCCGCTGAGACGAGCACGGGGATGATTGCTCCCCTTGGTCCGCAGACGGAACCAAATGGTTATGGCTTAACTTTCGAGAAGTTGGAGTAGTAAAATGGGATTACCTTTTAATGGCGACCTAGTGCCCGTAGGCTCTGGCTTTGCGAACCTAGGTGTAGAGGTCGGCCCGAACGCTCAGAATGCGTTTGATGGCACGCAGGGCGAGATTCGCCCGTTCAATCATATTCACCAAGTCAGTGGCGTCTTCCATGACCCGCTGCACGGTCAGTCTGGTGTTCTGCGTTTCAACCAGAACGTCGGAGCTTTTGAAGTATCCGTAGACGGGGGCCTGACATTCAACAGCCTGTCGGCTGGTGCTGGCGTTGACAGCGTTGGTGTAATCGGTGATACGAACCTCACCGGCAACATTGATCTGGCTTCTGCCGCAGGCAGCGGTTTCCTGGCGATCTTCGACACGTCGGACGCCAGTCCGATCCAATTCGCGGTCGATCAGCTTGGACTGTCTGGCCTATGGGACTTCCCCACTCAGGGCTTCAATGGTCGTGTAGTCAACGAACTGATTGACTTCCACGGCACGTCAGTCCAAGGTTCTGTGACTGTCCAGGGTGTCTCTGGCATCATCGCGGATATCGTTGGTCAAACGCTGACGATTGGCCCCGCCGCAGGCGACGGTTTTGCAACCTGTTACGTGCAGGACTTCACGACTCCTGCAACTAGCTGGAGCATCACTCACAACCTCAATACACATAACGTACAAGTACAGCTCTGGAATGGTGCCCAAGGCCCGAAGCGTTGGCTTATTCCTGATGGCATTGGCGTAGCCAACCTGAATACCGTGACTGCCACTTTCAACGTGGCACAGTCCGGTCAAGCCGTTGTGATTGCTTGCCCGAGTACGTAATAGGAGAGTAGAATGGCTATCGATACTGGTGATCTTGTCCCGCGTGCCAGTGGGGCAGCCAGCCTTGGCGTAGAACAAGTCGGCCTCTGTGGAATGACAGAGGATATCCGACCGTTCTGTCATGTCCACATGAATAGTGGTGTGTGGCATGATCCGCGACAAGGACAGTCGGGAGTCATTCGCTACGACCTCAATACTTCCGCTTTTCAGGCGTCTGTCGATGGTGGTCTAACGTTCGATACGTTGATGACCTCTGGACAAATCGACACTGGTCATTCGATGCAGCGTGCGTATGATGGTGGTAATGAAATTGATGCCGCCCCGGCGAACGGTGAAGCGTATCAGGGCGTCATCGTTTTGGAGCCCACGCCCGACAACGATCCTGCTGCTGGTGGTGCAGCCACATGGGTTGATCACCTTGATCCAGTGGAGGGATTCGCGTCATACGGTTTTGCCGTTAGTGGATCGCCCGGCTCCCCACACGGTAGTCTCACACGTATTGGTTCCCACTGGATGCATATTCTTGCTTCTGGTGCTGTGGGCTCTCCTACCAATGGTATGTTCTTTGGATACAACAACCAATTTGCTGGTACCCCCCTCATTCAGACTAGTGGTGGCCTGTTTGTAGAATGCGTACAGGGTCAGATGGATTTCAACACTCAACAGGGTGGTGGAACCATTCAAACTAGATCTGGCGGTGCTATCAAAACAGAGGCCAGTGGTTTCATCTCTCTTATTGCCTTCGATGGTAATATTGAGATGTCTGCGAACTTCAATCTTTTTGGTCAGGCCAGTAATGACTGCGTGTTGCAGGCAAGTCAAGATGTTCAATTGTCTGCCTTCGATGGTAGTGGCCAGCTTCGTTACAAGTTTGGTCCCTATCAAGCGTGGCACGTCAACCCAAGTACCAATGGTGATACCGAAGGTCCGCTAGGTGACGGCTTCTTCCCGATGCCGCACTCTGGTCAGATCCTCCAGATGATCTTGGAAAATGGTGTCGGTGGTGGTCACAGTATGCAGGCGGCATACGATGGTGGTCCACGAGCCATTACTACTGGCGGAAATCCAGTTCACTTTGATGGTGATACTGCGTATGCCCTAAGACTTGATGCCGCCGAGCAAGATCACCCGCACTTGCTTGTGTCCGGTGTGAATGAGCTACCCAATACTGGTCACCTTGTTCCTGGTGCTCTATGGATGCAGGCTCACTCAGCCGGTATGGAGGCACAACTTGTAGGTGGTCCGGAGCCTAGTAATCGTGCCGAAGCATCGGCTAGGTCGCTTGGTATTGATACCCTTTTCTACACTACTGGTTCTGGTATTGTGCCGCTACGTGCGGCGTCCGGTGTTTCACAGTTCTTCAATATTGCTTCCAGTGCTTCGATTGACGAGAATGGTCTCGTTGTTCCGCTAAACATTGAGACTACTCCGAGTACATTCTACCACGTTCAGTCTGCCAGTGGTATTCAGATTTTCGTGCCGGGTCAGTACAAGATTAGCTACACGGCCATTATCGAAAAGACTACTGGCAACTTGGCCCAGGCTGTTGAGGCTGAGCTTAGAATGCGAGACAAGTGGGGACAAGAATTCTTCTATCTAGGCAGTCAGAGTGTTGCTATCATCCGTGACAGTAATAACCTGAACGCCAACACCTGTAATGGTCAAACCCTAGTGGACCTCCATGCTGGCGACTCTATCGTCTTGTGGGTTGAGCACAAGGGGGCACCGCCCGCAGGTAACAGTGTCCGTGCTCAATCGCGAGCTTCAAACGTTATCGTAGAATGGATCGGCCCGGTTGCGGGTGGTGCCATCACAACTCAGAGTGCCTAGTAGGGAGGAAATATGTGGATGTACTTAGCACAAACGGTGGCTGACCCCAACGCGGGTACCTTGATTGGTAGCCTGTTGGAGCAGTATGGGCCGCTTGGAATTGGATTAGGAGTTGTCCTGACAATCATGATGCGTCAGAACAAAAACTCACAAACCCGTATCGAGAATCTAGAGAAGCAGCAACAGGAACAGCACCAAAGTCATATCGATGATCAGAAAGAAATGATCACCGAGTATGTCGAACTGGTCAAAAATAAGACCAAGGTGCTGGCAGACCTCACGGGCTGCTTGAAAGCAATCAAGGACACGCTCGAACGCATGGAGCGTAAGAGCGACTAACAAAAAAGGGGCGGCCAGTGGCCGCCCCTGAGTTTAGGTCAAGGCGTCTCAGACGATCTTGGGGGTGTTCCCACCAGGACTCTGAGGCCGCTTTTCTTTTCGTGCTTGATCCGCAGCGATGCTCGCCTCGGGCGTCATCACCGTAGCCCCAAAGGGCTTAGTCTCCGGACGCTGGAAGAAGGCTAGGATATCACGACGAAGTTCATTACGAACCTCAGCCGGAACCTCGAACTGCTCCAGTCGTTCACGGAGAATGCGGTCTACAGTCTGTGTAAGGTCTGTGCTCTTATCACTAGCCATCTGTCTTTTCTCCAAACCAAGATAGTCTCAAACGATCTACCAGACGCTTACGGCGTGACCTTGCGTGGTCTTCACGGGCCTTGGTTTCCCGTGCAACAATCTCCTCGCGTGTCCGAGTGTCCAGCTTCGCCAGCATTCGTTCGTGTGCCGAGGATACGGTAGAGTTTACGTGTGTCGTAGGCTTCTTGCGGAAGAAGACCACGGATCGAATCGTTGGGATGACATCCCTTTTCAACGTTTGAAGCCACTCGCCGCAGGTTTCATCCAGCGGCTCTGTGAGTCCATTGATTTCATCAATGATACGACTGTCGTTGTGGATCATCACGTCTTCCATGCTCTCCATGTCACGCACTTCGCAGAGTGCTAGATACAGCACTTTGTATGCGTGATGGATGTTCTGGAAGATGCGGTCACCCTTGGTAGTCGTAGCCGGGGAGCAGCGTCGAGCAGCCTCAACACTCTCCCCGGTCACAAGGTAACCGTCCTCATTGAAGAAGACGGTAATCATTACTCAGCGATGATCTGGCCGCCGTAAACGGCTTCCAGTTCTTTACCTTGCTCAAGCTCGGTTCCACTCAACTGTGCAGCCGAACGTAGAGAATCCGCAACCGCAGTCAGGAGTTCCTTGGTACGCGGCGACAGAGCAATCAGACCCGTCTCCGGATCTAGCCACTCAAGGGCACCACGCGACAGGAGTTCCTGCTCAACGATCAATAGCAGAAGTGCAACCTCGTCATTGGTCAGACCAGCCTCTTCGAGAGCGGGCGTGATGATCTGTGTAGCCCCAGGGACTACAGACTGATCACGCACGGTTTCAAGTGCGGTAGCCGTGATTTCGAGTTCTTCTGCCGTCACTGTCTCCTCTGCCAAGAGACGGTTCGCACCGATCTTGGTTCCGAGAGTGATGTAGAGTTTCCACTTGTTGAATTCGAGGTCTGTCATTCCCTCTAGAGCTTCGATGCCCTGTTCGCCACCTTCGCCAGTGCTAATGCACCCGCTAATGGCACCACCGGCTAGTGCGAGCACTAGTACGGCGGGAGCGATCCATTTCTTTCTTTCCATAGCTATTTCTCCTTAGAGATCTCTGATGTTGACACCTTGCGGTGTCTTTCCACTCATGTATTGCTGTCGAGCTTCGGAAGTGATTTCCGGGATATCCTTACGACAGTCGTTACATCTTCGGTAGATGAGGCGTTTCTTGCCTCGCATTGTTGTTTGGATGCGACCCTTATTCATGTGCGAGCACCTGTTTCCGGATCCACCCAACGCTTTCTCCACGGGTCCACCCGTGGATTCCCTAGGGGACGCTTCCTCATCAGAGTCTTCGTCCCCTAGTACACCTTGTTCGCGGAGGGAAGCTTTCTTCTCTGCCACGAAACTTGCATCATCGGCTGGCTCCTCCTCTTCTTCACCAGCCTCGGCTTCAAGATCTTCCAGAGTGCGTCGTCTCTCAGAGCCGCCGCGAACACCGGGCGGTTTCGGCTGCATGTCTCCCGGGGAAACAAACTGCCAACCTTCCGCTAGTTCTTTTCGACCATTGAGTTGAGCAAGCAACGCTTCGGCTGCTTCGGCACTCAGTTCGTAGGTCATGTTAGATCGCGTACCCTTCTTGGCAAGCTTGAGAGTGAAGAGAGTTTCCTCTTCGTCAATCTCTTGCTTAGTCAGGTCGCACTCGTGGATTACTCTTTTAGCCATGTTTTTCGTGTCTCTTGTATGCCTTGAGCACTTCTTTGACGATGCGACTACGCTGGACAGTCTCGACATCGTTCATTTCAACTAGACCTACACCCCTGACGCCATCGAGAACATTGATTGCTTCTGTCAAAGCACTGTCTCGTGTGTCAATATCACACTGATCGAGGTCACCAGCGATAACCATCTTACAGCTTTTACCGATGCGGGTTAGGATCATTTTCATTGCGGCCCCATCGAGGGGCACGTTCTGTGCTTCCTCAACGATGACAAAGCAGTTGTTGAACGAACGTCCACGGCACATGCTCAACACCGTGAACTCAAACTTCTGTTGGATTAGCTGAGCAATATCTTGCTCGTTGTTGATACAGACACGTAGGTTGTCCTTGATGGACTCTACGTAAGGAAGTACCTTCTCTTCTAGTGTGCCAGGAAGGGCACCGATCTTTTCTCCTGTGTTGGAGGGGATGTAAGGTCTGATAATGACAACTCTCTGAATGCCACCACGCTTAGGGGACCTGTTGATCATGTCTACCGCCTCAGCGAGAGCGAGGAACGTCTTACCCGTACCGGCGAGGCCGGTACAGATCGTTACATCGTTTTCTCTAATGGCTCTGACATATTCTTCTTGTCCTGGTTGTGGCTTCGGTTGAACGAAGTTTTTGAGCACGTTGTTACCTCCCAATGGCCCTCAAGTGCTTCTTTGCCTTGCGGGCACGGTTTTTCTTGGCTCGCCTTGCAGCGATAACCTTTTCACGATGGGGGGTAACTTTCATACCAAACGAAGTGCGACGAGGCTGCTTGGTAATCTGCTCCTCAAGATGTTTCGTGATGAGAACTCCGTTCAAGTGATCCATTTCGTGCATGACTGCACGAGCCCAGAATCCAGTGAAGGTCTCTTGCTGCATGTTGCCATCCAGATCAAAGAACTCCAACGTGACACTCTTGGGACGTGGAAAGGAGGCTCCCATTCCAGGAAGGGAAAGACAGGCTTCCCCACCCTTACTAACCGCACGGCTTTTCTCTACGATGGTCGGATTGACATAGACGTTGTTGGAGGCATTGCCTTCGTCGTCGGTACCATTGCGTAGCAAGAAAATACGGTGCGGGAAACCGATCTGTACTGCCGCCAGACCAGCAGCCTCTTCATCGAGGGCGTCGAGCAGGGTGTCCATATCCATAATGGCTTGCTCGTCTGCTGGAGTTAGCGGAAGCTGGCATGAACGCGAGGGCATTTCTAGAAGAGGCCAACGCTCAGGATCACCAGGAGTAATGATCGGGTTACGGTTTTCATTCATGATAGTAGTTCGTATCCGTCTTTAGTAACTAGGAGACACCTTTCGGTGTGGGCGGTAAGGTGTCCATCAGCTTGCCTGATTGTCCACCTATCCTCATCTACAATGATATCAGATGAGCCGAAAGTGACAACAGGTTCTATGCAAATAGTTTGACCTTCGGTTAGTTTTTGTCGAGCGTACTTCTTCTCCTCCAGTTGGAGCTTGATTTTGCTCTGACCTCGATTCAATGCACTTGGGATGAACGGTTCCAGGTGAACTCGCTCTCCAATCCCGTGGCCTCCCCATTGGGGCATGATGGTGACCCCGTGGAAGCGTGCAGCTTCCTCTGTGGCCCGAATCATGCTTAGAAAATCGCACTGATCTTTCACGACAGACAGTTGGGCCTCTAGGATCTCATTCGTGGCATGGATGAGTCTATTTCCTTGGGTAATCTTGTCCAAGGGGGCCGTTCCCGGCACCAATCTGGTGCGGGCTGCATCAACATACCATCCTTCGTACTCTGTACCCACGTCAATCGTCAGGAGGTCTCCAGGCTGTAAAACATAATCACCAGGAATGCCATGAACCACGACCTCATTAGGACTAATACACGCAGTCGCCGGAAATGGCAACGGCATTCCGTCTGGCCTGTAGTTTTTGAAGGCGGGAATGCAGCCTGCCCCTCGAATGCAAGACTCTATAGTCTTGTCAATCATGTGTAGTCGTATTCCCGGCTGAGCAATAGCAAAGCCAGCCTCAATTGCCGCAAGGTTCACCTTGCCAGCGTATCGCATACTAGATAGCTTGTCGCTCACTCTCTACCCACTTTTTCACTCTGGTCCAATGCGGGAGCGTCGTCCTGTAAGCCCGCTCGGGCGAACGCAGATGGTAGCTCGGATGATATGTGATGAGTACCTTCGCCTCGTGTCCGCCGACACTGTAGCGTAGCCAACCATCCTTTTGTTCTTTCAAGTTCTCAGGGAAGAACTGACTCAGGGCTCCCTTTACGGGTTGTTCCTGCATACTCTGGGTAGCGATCTTACCAAGTAGAATGACCAGCTTGGGTTTCAGTAGTTGAATCTGTAGATCCAATCGCCACTTGCACGCTTCTAGTTCTTCGGCACGAGGGTTACGGTTATTGGGTGGACGACACAGCACTGAGTTGGTAATGTAGATCTCTTCGCGAGTCACGCCGACGTACTCTAGAATACTGTTCAGTTTTTCACCGGCCTTCCCCACGAAGGGAATGCCTTGGGTGTCCTCGTCTTCTCCTGGGGCTTCACCTACCACCATCACGAGGGGGTTGGTAGCACCTTCTCCAAACACTACCTTAGTGCGGTCGTGGCACAGATCACAGGATCCGCACCCTTCCATTTGACGCCTTAGTTCATCCAGTCCTTGCATCGTATCTTACCATTACGTCTTCGGCTGACATTCTCCCCTCAACATAAGCAGCATATTCTTCATTGCTCAAGCGGAGGAATTCTGTCAAAGGGATTTCACTATCGCTGGTGTGCCATAGTTCTTCGAGGTCCAAGAGTCTTTCTTCGTCACGAGAGATGTCCGGTGAAGAGTTCATCGTTCCAACTGCCATTCTGCTTCCGCTGTAGAGAAGCAACGCTGAAATCCAGTACATCTGCCATGTTGTCGGCACATGACACAATTTTGCCTTCAAGCGTTAGGATTTCGGGACGCTTGTTGCACATATTCTCTAATGCCTGACGCTTGCCCTCTGGAATGGTGATTTGAAGATCACTCTCACAGGTCATCATTAGGTGATCGATGTAACGAGCACTCGCACGGTGGATACCAGTCATGTGGTATGCGTCACGCGGACGTAGGTGATCGCCTTGAAAACGAGTAGTAGTATTCCATCCAATGTTGCGTAGGGCACAGCCAGCCACAACGAGAGACGGACTGAAAGGGATTTCCAATTCTGTGGACTGTCTGATGGCTACCTGCGAGAGACGCAGGGAGTGGGCGACGTGAACCAGGAGTCCGCCGCGATATGCCATCGGTCCAGTGATCCCATAGGGCGAGTTCTTGAGAGCCATCATGAGATCTAGTCGCTCGATGGCATTACCCATGATGTCGCGGTAGATAGGATCGGCAATAGACATGATCGCATCCTGTACCTCGCCAGCGTAGGACGAAAGGATGTTGGCGTTCACACCTTTGACGTAATCAAACTGGTTGATCGGTGCTTCCACCACCGCCACGTCTTCTGACTGTGTGGAAAACTCTAGCTCTCCACGATACAGCTTGGTCTCTAGCTTCATAGCAACGTAGCTGCCTTCTTCTAGTTCGCCGCCGTATCCCCAGACAACACCATTGATCTCGCCCGTTACATCCTTGAGGGTAACACGAGCAAAAGCCTTGCCCTGGGCGGTCTTCATCTTCGAGTTGGATTGGATGGCAGCGACCAGGAATACCTGCTCGTACGTCTTGCCATGTTCTAGACCACTGATTGAGATATACGATTCAACGCTCAAAGCGTTTTCTCCTGCCGCCCTTCGTGCGGTCCTCTCGTTGTTTGCAGGACGTACAAGCGGCCACCTTGCGGACGATGACGTAGAGTTCGTCGGGTAGTTCGTCTTCGTTCCCAGGAATCAGCGTCACCCGCTGCTTCCCTGAATAGTAGGAGCCGCCACACTTTCGACACTCGATGATGTCGATGGTCTTAGGCATTCTCATGGCTGAGCCTCGTTTCGAGTAGGTCGAGCATCTTGTTGACGCGATTGGCCACAGCCACATGAGACACGTCGGTCTCTTTAGCAATCTGGCGGAAGGACTTACCATTGATGAAGTGTTCCGTCAGGAGATTGGCGTGCTCTTGATCGGACACCAAATCAAACACCGTGGCCACGAGGTCGTTTCTCTCCGCAGCGGTATCGTTTACCTCGCGGTCGTCCAGCAGCACGGCGTCCTCGTCAATCTGGTTGGGCTTGTTGCGAGTGGACTTCGCAATGTACCTCATGACGTGGCCACGGATATAGCTGTACGCGAACGTCGTGAACTTGGCACGGTTCGGATCGTACTTATCGCACGCCCGCAGGAGACCAATCCAGGCTTCTTGCTGGAGGTCTTGAACGGTGATGAGCGTATCCCTGGCACAAAGCGGTAGCAGCGGCTTGATGATGCTCAGGATGATCGCATCCCATTCGTTTTGCGGGATAGAATCTAGCGGGTTATCTGTCATGTCCTTGGATCTGTGCTTCTAGCAGTCGAATGTATGTGTCTTTCTCGGGTTGTGTAAGAGCACCCCAATGGGCGATGACATTTCCGTTGCCGCCAACCGGGATCTCTTCGTTCCCAGCAGTTAGTGTTTTGTGGCGGTACAGGATTCGTCCCTCCTCGTCTTGTACGACGAGCGTGAGCACTTGATAGTCCGGATTCTCGGAAAGACTCCACAGAAAGTTCATAAAGTCCTTAAACTTTACGAGAGACTTCCTGGCTTTTTGATCAGCCATAATCATCACGAAGATGATATTTGTTTCGTCCGTCAGCGTCGGCCATTCCGTTAGGTTTTTATGAACCTTGCGGAGTTTGTCCCAATCCAGTTTGATGCTCATCATGGATAACCTCCTTCTAACACTACACTAAGCGTCAGGGTTGATTTCCACGACGGTACCGTCTTCGATGTATACTCCCATTCTGTCGTCCTCATTTCGCGATGCGTATTCGATCCACACCTGAAAGTCCTCATCGTTAGCCATTTCTTCAACGATAGCCATACTGGTGTCGTCAAGTAGAGAGCCGTCCGCAATCCGAATCACACGGAGCGTCGGGTTGGCGGACATTGCGATTGCGAGAGAGATCCTAAGCTGTTGAGCGGCAGATGCTTGGCAGAAAGGAACCTCTTGCCCTTCTTCATTCACTACACGAATTCCGTCTTCGGTGATCCGCAGGTTGTCAACGGGGAGCGGCGAAGATTCCAGGGCTTCCGCCTTGTTGATCTTGATAAGCTCCATTTCGTCGTTGAGTTTCCCGATCTCTGCTTCCACGAGATCAAGACCTTCGCGGGTTTTCTTGTACGCGATAACCTCGCGGGCTCTCTTGTTCGTCTTCTCGATGTTGGCGAGTTCTCCCTTGAGGAATTCCACGTCGGGAGTTTCCGGGAGGTCTTCTAGCTGACGCACCACTGTCTCTTTTTCACGCTGAGCTTCGGCAAGCTCACGCTGGAGACGTTCGATGGTAGCATTCAGAGCTTTTTCTTTCCCTGTAAGCTCGGTTGTCTTTGCCTGCGTGGTCACGGCTTCCGTGATAGCTTTGGTCAAGTCCTCCACGGAGATTTCCTCCGTGGGATCCTCTGCTGTCGGCGGTGCCATTTGTGTAACCAATGAAGCCAGTCGTTTTTTCTCCCGATTGATCTCAGACCTTGCATCGAACGCGGTTTTGTGCCGCACGTCGAAGTCTGCTAGGTCTAGCTCACCCTCGGTAATGGTGTATAGTACATCAGCCAGCATTTCCCGCTGGTCTTTCTCGGATTTCCTTGAGAATTCCCACGGGTCAAAGCTCAGGTCTCCAATCATGCCGTCCAGGAGCTTCTGCGGAGACTTGATCGTGCTGCCATCGGGCGTACGAATCTCTAGCGTTGACCCGGAGGGGGTGAACTTGCGTTTGACGATGTAGTCCCCCAGGTCCAGTTCGACCATGCCATTTTTCTGGCCTGCTCGCAGCGGATCGGGGTTACCCTTCTTGGCCGCCTTGTATTCGAGGGCGAGCCAGATGGAATCGATAACGGAAGTCTTCCCTTCGCCGTTCTTGCCACTAATGACAATGACGTTGCTCTCGGGCGTGATGTCAACCGCCTTGACACGCTTGACGTTCTCGGAGTGTAGTTGGATAATTCTCATCGTTGGAATAGGAAGGTTGTGGTATCGACTTCTGCGGGGGTTCCGCCCTCGGTGAGCATTTGTCGCCAGAGCATGTGGTCGTGGTTGTCACACGGCTGCCATCCATCCGTGTTGCCAAACAATTCTCTTGTGTGTGCCATGCCAACCGTAAGAAAGTCTGTGCTATTCACGGGGCCAAGCTTTCTCACTAGCTTACTAGAACGAGGATGCTTATGCTTCATCATGAATGACTGACCAGCCGTTCGAATCATGTCAGCTTCGGGGTGTGCCTGAGCAATATTCACTATGGTAGCCAAGTGATGCGGCATCCATTCGTCGTCATCATCGATGTATGCGATCCAATCGCCGTCGCCATGTTCAATGCCGAAGTTGCGTGCGACCGCACCGTAATCATCGTTTGTAGTTTGCACTTTCAACCAGCGAACACGCGGATCAGGGAATGCCTGCACCAGCATACTAGATACTACCGTACTGTCTTGCACTACCCAGAGGTTCCAGTCTTGGTATGTCTGTTCACATACACTGTTGATGGCCGTGAACAGTGAGCCCCTAGCGATGGTCGGTAGAATGATGTCGAAGTGCATTTCTGAAAATTGGAGGTAGGTAGGTGTTGGAAATCTTCCTACTCAATCCCTTAGGTGTTTCACTTGAGGTCTCTCCATAGGAACCTCTTGATAGGGATACGATACGCTGGCTTCCATCCAAACCCTTTCCAGTTGACTACCTCACAGTCGTCCATGATAGCCTGCAACGCTGCGGGCTTGAGCATGGTGAATGTAGGTACATCCTCCCCCGCCCCATTGACCATGAGGATCGTCGCACCTTTGTTGAGGTATGACTTCACTTGGTTTGTCTTTAGATGAAACGTGCGATTCAACATGGGCTTGGCGAACTTCACTTCAATCTCGCCGTACCCCTCTACCTTGAAATCAGGATCAGTGTTGACCTCTTTGTCTTCAAGGAAGGCACCGTCTTTACCGCAACCCGTGTCCTCAAACTTGGGTCGTGATCCAGTGTCCTTTTCAATCAAGTCTAACCATAGGAGGAACAGAGCCCGTTCCTCCATCGTATGCTTCTTGATGTCTTCTTCGAATTCTTCTTTGCTACGTTCATCAAATCTGTAGTTCTTACCCATAAGATCCTGTGTGGTTAGTAAAGCGTTCGGGGGCTTACGCCCCCTCCATCACACAGCGATCCCTTGGCGTTGCAAGTCGCGTGCAGCCATGACGAAAGCACGCTCACGCGAGTATGCTTTCTTGCGAGTGGCGTGAATCCACTTCCACTGGAAGGAACCATTGTCCTTGAGGGCAGCAACAGCCACCCAACCAGCACGCTGGAGGACGCGACGTTGGAAGTCACGATGTCCTTTGTTGTTATCCATTGGTCAATGCCTCTGCAAATTCCGGGTTGTCGAATACGCGACGGAAACGATGCAGTACCCTGAAACATGCAATCGAATCGAAGAGGGCCGCGTGGTACTTGTTCTTACCGAAGTCGGTCATGTCAATGCTCAGTGCCTTGACGGCCTGACCCAACGAAGCACCCGACTTGACGTTATCGTGCCCCGTGAAGAGACGCATGACAGGCAGGCTGTCAAGCTTACGATACGTGAAGTTGGCCTCGAACTCACCAGTGGTGACGTTGTAGATCTGACGAGACATCATGCGGTAATCGTAGTCAACATTGTGGCCGCCCATAATGGCAGCACCACCATTGAACCACAGGTCCGAGAACTTTTCCTGGATCTCCTCAGTAGAGAGACCCTGTTCAAACGCTTCCTGCGGCGTGATGCCGTGGATCTCCACGGCTTTGTCAGTGTAGACGTAATCGTCTACCGAGGGCAGTCGATGATACGCCTCGAACATATCGAGGATCTCTCCAGTGTCGAGATCCCCGATGAGGGCACCAACGGAGAAGACAGAGTGAACCTCTGCATCCAGACCGCCGGTTTCAGTATCAAACACTAGCACTCGCATTAGCGACAACCTCCTCTGTCAAGGTGCGGAGACGATCCACGATTTCCTCGGCGGTAGGACGGAAACGAACCTCCACCTGATCATCTTCGGTCAATCCCATTTGGAATGTGCTCGAAAGGAAGTCGTCCTGTTCTTCCGGATCCGGCTTGAAGGTCTGACGGAACCCAGCAATGAATTGGCGGGCAGTCATTTCGGTTTCGAGAACCATCGACATGCTGGTACCGTTACCCGAAGCCTGGGCTCCGGTAAGACGACCATTGATGATCGCACGAGCGGTAGCACGCGAGAACGTGTCCTCGTTTTCTTCCCAATAGTTGCCGTTACGGCTGTCGCCGCTGTTGACGATGGCAAAAGCCACGAACAGTTGGGTGCCAACGTTGACGGCACCGACGCTAACGCCCGCAATGGGGCGGTGAGTAAAGATTGTATCCATTAGTCTTGATCTTCGGTTTCGGGTTGTGTGGGCGGCTGGACTTGGCTGATTTCGTTGAGTCGAGTCCAGAGATTCACGGTCATATTGGCGGGCATCGACGCATTCGAAGATGCAATAGCCACCATAAGAGCACGGGCTTCGTCACCCGTTAGAGTAAAGTTCGGTTCCATTTACAGTAGTCCTAGATCAGTCAGTGTTGCTCGGACAAACTCACGAAGCTCGTCCAGGGTGGTTTCTTTTGATTGGGAAAAGAGAATGTCGAACTCGACATCATCCAGTGCAGTCTCGCTGGGATGATCGTCCACGTACCCTGTATCTCTTTCAAGACGAATCACGGTACCGCCACGTTCCTCAGTGACACGTTTCTCATTCGGGAAGCGGCAGTCCGTAAGGAATACCACGTCGTACTCAGACCAGTCACGACGGAAGGGGGCGTTAGCCCATACGTCGTTCTCGAACATGCTGCGGAAGATATCCGTTCCCATCACTTGTAGCACTTCTCGCACAGTCATGGGGCCGGTACGCAACATGGTGTCTACGGCATACTTGTCACGGATGTCGTCCGTGAAGTTGTCCCATAGGATATGGGTGGGCGTTTCTTTGTCGTCGTTGCTACCATACACGAGGTCTCGTTCGAGACCGAGTACGTTGATTGCGATGTCCTTCAAGGACTCAGCGAACGCGGTGACTCCAACCCTCAGACCACGGGCCTCAAGCATTTCCTTGGCGAATCCAGTAGCGGAATCCTTACCAACCTGTTTCTTGCCCGACCATGCGATGTAGATGGTACCGGGGGTAGTCTGGGGAGCATCAGCCATACCCTCATTATACCCTGGATCCGTCCCGCTGTCAACCATTCTCTGCTTCAAATAATCGTTCATCTGCATCCCTCAAAAATGCTAGAAGTGTATGTGGTCCCCATAGGGGTGAAATTCTAGTACCCCTCGAAGATACCCTTAGCCAAATTCAGACCAACACTTAGGTCATCTGTGATATAGCTAAAGGTTTCACGGAGCATCGGGTGGTTACGATGGATGTTGTCTTCTTCGATCACCACGATAATTGGTTTACCTTGAAGATATGCCCAAGCAATTTCCATCACGGTGCCAATCGACACTCGCTTGGCACCCAGGAAATTGACAAGCAACACACTACAATTGAGTGCATCGAACTTGTCACGAGCCAGGATGCCACGGGCCGTACTCATGGGATCGTCTTTGAAGTAGGCTTCTTGCTTACAGAAATCCATTTCGCCAGCGATCTCTGCGTTGGCCAGGATGTATTCCTTGCCTCGCTGTGGAGACATGGCTTTGATACCTTTGACCGCAAGCTCTTGCTGAGCAAGCTGACGCCACTCGATACCTTCCTGGAATGAAAGCCCGTCAATCGGGCCTGCTAGATAGACTGTTTTGTGAACCATTATGCAACCTCCACGGTACGTGGTCCTGCTTCGCTCTGGACGGTTTCCAGTACGAGTTTCCATACCCTATCCTCGATGTCTTTGTCATCCAGGAGGGCGAACACGAAGCCAGTCTCCATGTTCGGTACGTTGGCAATCACCCACTCGGCATACGCCTTACGCGGCTGGTTGATTCCAACCTCTTTCAAGAGGTTGTTGTAGTTGGTGTAAGCACGTCCAAGGAAGTCGTTGTAGATGCCCTGTACGTGAGCACGAACATCATCGAAGTCCTTAGCGATTTCCTTCGGTAGCTGTGATACGGTCGTGCCGTATTCCTTGCCACGGATAAGCTCCACTACCCCCTTCGGGGATAGGTGATTGAGGAGACGGTGGATACGTAGATACACCGGGCTCTTGACCTTGACACGGAATCCGTTGCCGAAACGACATACGTATCCCTCGTGGTTGTCCTCGAACGGAACCTCACCACGGATATCGATGTCGTAACGCTCCGGACGACGGAAGCCGCATAGTTCCGCGATCATGTCCACACGACGCGGGTGCCACTCTTCGCCATTGTGTTCGAAGATGGCCAGGAGCACTAGCTCTCTCGCACCGTGGTAGTCCACGACGATACGGTTTTCCGGGTAGATGATCTCAAATACCGGAGTACAATCAGTCGGCAAGTGCTCTAGCTCGTACAGCGGACGACGGTAATGGTCGCCAGCGAACGGAACCTCTGCCTCACGCTCATGGAGAATACGAGTACCCTCAAGAGCCTGCTCTGACTCCATACTACCCGGCGTAGCAAGACGCCACATCGGTAGCGGTGGGTGATACGTTGCATCAGTACGGATCGGTAGCTCCACGTCTTCGCTCGGCCCCTTGGTGCCGAAATACCCCGTGCCGCAGGATCCGTCGAGCTTTTCGAAGATCTCTACGCCCTCGTCCCACGGTAGGTTCTGCCGCTCCGTCTCTGCACGCTCATGCAGGTTGAAGAACTTGGAGAACGGACGAGCTACGACAGTGCCGTCCACGTCGAAGATGATCCCACGGGCCTGACGGTTCACGTCATTCCATAGGTCTTTGATGTGGGTTTCCTGCGTGTACTTGAAGATAGAAAGGGAGCCCGACTGCATCACAGTTACGCGACCAGCTTCTACCTCTTTCCAGAGCTTGTTTAGTAGGATCGGATCTTTCATCGGGGACCGGGGGCAAAGCCGGTGAACTTCTCGCCATCGTGGCAGAGTTCGTCCACTAGGCCCATTGTATCTTCGTAGTATACTCTCTTCTCGGGCGAAAGCAAACCCTTTTCTCGCAAATCTTCGATCACCAACTCTGCTGCATTTGTGATAGACATGCAGCCGTGCTCGTCGCACCGATCAGTGAGTAGGATTTTGTTAGGACGATCCCTAACGATGTCGTAAGCGAATTTTCTCATGGCCATAGGCAAATGATCTTCGGGAAGTTCTCTCGTTCGCCGGGCTCCAAGCAACAGTCATCGTCGGAGTGAGCATCACTGTAGTATTGCTCGACGTTCCAGTTATCGATGTCGTCGGGCTCAACGGTGCCAGTCTCAACACCCTCCAGCCAGTGATAACCGTTTCCCTCGGGGTCTCGGCTGAGGATCACCTTGGAGTCTTGCGGCAACTTCTGTAGCTCTGCAATCAGTTCGGCAACGTTCATGACTTCTTTGTATTTCTCTTTTTCGGGGGAGCCTCTGGCTCCTCCTCAGTCGGATCGGGGTCCACCCACTCGATACTACCTGCTCCACTATGGCCATGCACAGCGAGAAAGGTTTTGAGATTTGAAAAGGTGCCGAAGCTGGCCGTGTGACTGAGCCACCGGACAACGACACTTCCGTCAGTAAATTCGACGCCTTCGGCCACGATGCCCGTACCGCTGACGCCTGAAACGTCTTCGGTACGGACAAAGTGAAAGCGTCTGATACTAGGTTGAGTAGCATTCATATCAGATACCGGCAAGCTTCAAGGCTCTGGCCCTGGCCTGCTCCATCTTTTGAGCGATCACACGACCGTCCTTTAGGTTAGCGAATTGGTGACCCTTCACCGTGCGGAGAACCGCAGCAGCTTCAAGAAGTGCATCACCCTGTTCGTAAGCGGCGTCCGCATGAAGGGGGCCTCGCCCCCGTGCGTCTGCCTTGGAGGCGAGAACAACACGACGAGCCAGCAGGTCTCCCTGAGCGGCACCCAGCCTCATGAGCAGGCGTACCTTCTTGACAGGCTTCAAATCGTTGAATCTATGGACGTTCAGATGATCCTTTGAGGTCGCAGCAGCTACCTTACGATGCGGGTTCGGAACGTGCAGTCGGTCACACATTGCGTGAACCAGCGGCACACCGAGAGCTTCGTGATTGTAGTGATGCGGCAGATTGTCGTCGGGCGTTACGGCCTTACCCAAATCGTGCGTCAACGCGGCGAACATCGCCTCGTCGTCACCACCGAGTTCGGCAGCACGGTCAACGACCTCCAGCGTATGCACGTAGGCATCGCCTTCCGGGTGGTACTTCTCAGGTTGGATACGACCCTTGAGGGCCGCGATCTCCGGGAGAACGATCTCCAGGGCACCAAGTCTATCCAGACCGTCGATGAACCTTGATGGCTGACGAGTACGGAGAGCCTTTTCAAGCTCGCCCCACAGTCTTTCCCCCGGTTCATCGACAAGCTCCGCTAGGGCCGGTTCGGCCACAGCGATAAGCTCGTCCGTGATATCCATATCCAATTGAGCAGAGAACCTTGCGGCACGCAAGATACGTACCGGATCTTCCCCGAAGTGCGGTCCCACAGGACGCAGAACACGGGCTTCCAGGTCCTTAGCACCACCGTACGGATCGATGATCTTATCCGTGAACGGATCGAGAGCCATCGCGTTGATCGTGAGGTCACGACGCACAAGGTCTTGCTCAAGCGTCACACCCTCGGTTTCACAGGCGAATCCCTTATGTCCGAGAGCAACCTTGCTTTCCGACCGTGCTACGGCAACCTCGACGCCATCGACAATCAGCACAGGAAATTGCTTTCCAACTGCATCGGTCCACGACATTCCAAGGGCTACCGCCAGCTTGTTGATGGGCAAGCCGACCACCACGATATCCACGTCCTTAGGCTGACGCCCCAGGAGTAGATCTCGCACGTAGCCGCCCACAACATAGGGCTGGCCGCCAGCGTCCTTGATCCGCTGGCACAACGGTAGGTGTCTTTGGTGTCTCATGACGCCGATAGTATAGCACCCATTAGGTGCTAGTCAAGCTACTTCTCTTCGAATCTGTTACACTGGTCTACTTTCGAGACCAGGATCGGGGGAGAGTTCTCAATCCCAGCCGGTCGCCAGTAACAGATGGTTTTGATACGTTCGTGTTCAACTGTGTGCTCAATCAACTCGGGACCATCTTCGTCGCCACCCACTTCGTCGCCTTCGGTGAAGGGGGCGTCTTCGAATAGACCAAAGCCTTCGACGCCCTGCTGCGGGGGCGGCATCATCCCTGGCGGCATTCCCATACCACGCATATTGATATGCTGGATGCGTTCAGTCTCGGACTCTTTTACGCAGACCCCGAACTTGCATTTCCAACAGAGGCTACACTCTGCATTCAGGCTCTCGTCTTGTTTGTCGTCGTTCATGCTTGGAAAACTGACAAGTCAGTCCATTCGGTTTCACGGTCGGTCGGTTGATACTGTCTAACGTGACGCCTGATAACGTCTAGAGGGACACTATGCTTGTTACGCTCAAAAAGAGTATCAGCATCCCAAGGACCAGGAGTACGGATGATCTCCACTTCATAGTCGTAAACCTCTGCGAGTTCAAGGTAGGCTTCCATTTCCCATTGGGCAATGAAGGTGTTGGCGACGATCACAAGGTTGGTGCCGTGGAGCATACTCCTCTCGGCCTGCAACTGATTCCACCTGTGGGCGTCCTTGAGTTTCGTCAACTGAAAATGGTAGTTGCCCTGGAGATCGGTCCAAAATTGATCGGTTTCGTGGAACGCATGAGTCAGCGTCGTGTTGAGACCTTCGGCAGCCTCGCGGACCATATGAGCAGAGATCGTGCTTTTGCCCGTCCCACTCGGTCCCCTCATGAGGATAAGTTTTCGCATGGTACTCCCATTATACAACGAGGGCGGGACAAGTCAAGCCCCGCCCTCGATTTCTTTTGTCAGGATCGGGACTAAAAGAGCTTCTCGCCCTCGCCACCCTCGGCAGCCGCGACCGGCTCGCCTTCGCTGCCACCGCCCGAAGCGGCTTCGGCGTCCGCAGCAGCTTCGCCGCCACCACCGTTGCCGACGAAGAAGAAGCCATTGACGTTTTCAAGTCGAACTTCGAGCTTGGTACGCTTGTTGCCTTCCTTGTCTTCCCACGAGTTCGGGATAAGCATACCACGGATGATGACTTGCTTGCCCTTGCTCAGATGCTTGCCGATGACAGCGGCTTGGTTGCCGAAGCCAACGCAGTCCACGAACGTCGTAGTACGACGATCACCGAAGCCGTTGTTGACAGCGATGGCAAATCGCACGACATTGTTTTCCTCACCCATGACGCGGGGATCATCAGTAAGGTTCCCCTGGGCGATAAACTGATTGAGATTACTCATTGTTGGTATCCTCGAAAATAGTAGCTACCTCAGGTTCGTTGGTGACCGTCGCTTCGGTAGCAGCAGTAGCTTCGGCACGTTTAGCCGAAACAACCTCGGCCAAGGCTTGCTCACGAGTCAGTTGCCCATCCTTGATGCGGGCGTGCTGCTCTCGGGAGACTCGGAAACGTCGAGACACGCCGATTGCGGCCTCGACACGATCAGAGAAGTTTTCCAGCGTCAGTCCGTCTTCCAGATAGAGACTGTCCGGAATCTCGGGACGACGACCTTGCAGTCTTTCGAGACCTCCACCGGCCAGGAATTCTGCAAACGCTTGTTCGCGGGTCAGTTGCCCATCATCGATGAGGGCCTTCTGATCGCGGGAAATACGGAAGCGGAATCCAGTCCGCTCCGTGAAGTTTTCGATAGTCAGGTCCATTGTGGATACATTCATGTTAGATTTTACCTCCTACTAGGTCAGGTACACAGATACATTATGACCTTTTCGGAGTATCTTGTAAGGTAGATTTTGGGTTTTATCGTGGCTTTCGGGGTGCGTAAGTGCTTGTCAATCATCATGTTAGGTCGATGATGGTTTTTGCACACGCGACTGCTTGTTTGGCTAGATCCTGAGTATCGAACTTCTCCTTTTTTGTGTTAGCCACCATACCAGAAAGGATCTGAGCGGCCATGAGCCTCATGAGGTCCTTCTTGGAGAGGATGGGGGTCTTGTAGACTTGAACCGCATTGGCCCGATTTTGAGAAACCGGAGGAGTAGTGGTTTTTCGATTTCTCCTACTCACGGCCTTGAGTGTCCAACTTTCTGAAAAGGCTAGAAGCGTGCATATCGCCTATAGGGCCTATCAGTGCATTTCACTCCCGCCCTTCCTGAGCAGGTACGCATCAGAAATGAGCTTGAAGATCATTCTCTTAGGATTGGGGTCTCTCGTGCCTTTGCCCCAAGTGAGTTCTTGGTGCCAGGGGCGAACTACGACTCCTTCCCGAATGTGCTCATCATCGAGGGTGGTGTCGCCCTGGGCCTCTTCGACCAATTGCTCGAAATCGAAGACACCGCGAGTTAGGACAGGAACGAGCGGAAGCCCGAAAGTCTCCTGAATGTACTCAAGAGTAGACCAGGGTAGGTATTGACCATTTACGGAAATGTCGAATACGCGATATCCCTTTTCTTGCTTTGCACCGTAATGCAAATCCTGAACACCGGCTCCGTAGATCTCCCCGAAAAAGAGAACAGAGTGGAGAGGACCATCTTCGTCCTCGTCCCACACACTTTCGAGCCATGCGAATACGCTGCCTAGTGCATCGAAATGAAGCTGGGCGGGCAGACCGTAGATACCGCACTCCTCGGGATCACGCTGCGTACGGTGCGTTCCAACTACGAATTCGTAGTTGGCGTCACGCCAACCTCGGTAGTGGATGCCGTGTTCGCTGTCGCGGCCCTCTTCAACGGGCTCAATGCCGACACGACGGACCCAGCCGACTCGACTATTCGTGCCGTGGAGCTTTTCAGTGACTACCAGCGGTTCCCCGTACGCGAGCTTGTCCTTGAAGTTGCGGAGGTTTTGAATATCCGTGTATCTTTGGAATAGCGGGTGTTCCTTCCGCATCTGACCCGCACCCAGCGTTTGCGGCGGATCATACTTGGTGATTCCGTAGTGTTCTGCGAGGTCCGTCCCCAACGAAGCCCCGCTTTCGTTCGGGACCAGGAAACCATAGCTCGTGACGCTCCGAAGCCGGGCAGCACGCACACGACCACTCGTAGCGTTCTTTTTCCAGCTAAGGTATTTGGTCACGTCCCACGTATCGGCCCATTCTTGCGGCACCATAGCGTCGGGCTGGATATGCACCACAACGTCGCCTTCAACGTAGTTGCCCTTACCAGTGACAATTTCCCAACCGCCCACAACCGCAAGCTCTAGCTTATCGGCGTTGGGGTGCGGCTTGATCGCCTCTACGACGACCGGCTGGACTACAAGTTCGCTCATGTTACAACTCGGGATTGATTGGTGGGGGTGAGAGGATTCGAACCTCCAACATCCTGCTTCTAAGGCAGGCGACTCTGCCAGTTGGCCTACACCCCCATGTGTACTATGGTAGCCCCCTAGGGCTTGTCTGTCAACTCGATTTTCTCAAGAATCTTCGGGTTGATCTGTGTTCCTTTACGCTGCAACGACTTAGCGTGTCCACCGGCCCAAGGAATCGCTTTGAGCGAGATACATTTGAGCCAATCCTGAGGGGTGGGGATGAAACCCAAATCCTCAATGACGTGTCGTTCAGCAATCTCTCGGACGGGCACGTCCTTCCCGTCCGAGTTTGTGATATAGTGACCGAATACCTTTTCTACCAGGAAAATCCCGAACGAGTTGTGGAGTAGGGCTCGGTGCCGTACGTCGGGCATGGTCGCTTTCGAGCTATCCAAAAAGTCATGGATAGGGAAATAGTCATCGACCGTGCCGCCCCACTTGTGGACGCTGGACTTAGCGTGGTAGAGAGTATTCATCAGTCGTGGTCGGCTTCGTCAACCGTGACGGTGCCATCGCGTTCGATCAGCACTTGAACGTGGTCCCCGAAGACCGCCAGGAAGACGGATTCCGGAATATCGGCCCAGATGGGGCCGAAGCCTTCCATCGCTCGGGTGGCGTCGTTCGGATCCTCGTCCTTCGCACGGTAGCTCGAAATCCAGAGAGCGTTTTCGTGCATGTACTCTTCGGCGTAGTCCGGGAATTCCTCTTTCAGAGAGGCCGACACGAGATACGGCTCGTGGACGCCAAAGGTGCAGGCATCGCCATCGTTGAAGTAAGGCGTGTACTGCGACCAGACGATACCGTCGATGCGAGGATTGGCCTCGAAGAACGGAGCGAGAGCTTCCGTAAAGGCGTCCTGGCCGAAGGTCTTGAGTTTCTCGTCCAATTCCTTCTGGAGTTGGATCAGGCTTGCAAAAGTGTTAGTCATTGTGGTAGATAGGTTTTGGTTAGTGTTTGGTGGGACAGGTGGGACTCGAACCCACAACATTCGGCGTTTGAAACCGACGACTCTGCCAATTGGCCTACTGTCCCTTAGTATTCGTCCCCGTACGGATAATAGTCTTCGTCGCGTAGCGACTTGTACTTATCAATCGGATCTTCGTAGTAGTGGTTTTGCGAAACGTACTCTAGCAGGCTTCGCCAGCTAGTGAACTTGGCAAGCTCCTCTTCGCGTCCGTAAGTACACTTCATCATTTTGAAGCCCTTGCGGCGGTTCCAGAGAGCGTAGTAGATGCCACCCTCTGAGAGAGTGTGCTCGAAAATGTCGATGTAGAGCGGATTCCACTTCGGGTAAGCTTTTGCGACCTTGGTGAAGACCTCGACAGCTTCCTTTGCCGCAGCGTCGATGTCGCTGTCGGTGTTCAGGCTAATCTTGAAGATGTTGCGACGTTCGCCCGATTCTTCGTCAGGCTGATACGTGCCGCCGTGAGTGACGAACTTGAAGTGTTCGTGCTCAACGTTTGACATAACCTGATATTCGCGGTACGGCCTACGATCTTCGTTACCTAAGAAGAAGTCGATGATGCTCTCGCGGGTAATACCCTTACGAAAATCCTCTTCCTCGCCCTTTTTCCAGGCACGGTCGTTTTCGACGTGATTGTGCTGCATCTTCAACTCGCCGCCTTCTACGACGAACTGATACATGGGCGTTTGGTGCTCGTTGTTGCGACACTGGACGAGTGTGGTGCCTTCCGGCAACTCCAGCTTTTTGATGGCCGGTTTCTCGTTAGATGTGTAGATGATGTGCATTAGTCGTTTTCGTTCAGCAGCCTGATGGCTTTTTTGGCGTGTGCTTCGGTCAGTCCGTCTTTGAAAGACGTATGGACAAAATTGGGTTTCTGCGAAGGCAGCATATCCGAATCGTCGTCCAGGATAACGAACTCTCGCTCCAGCGGAGGAAACTCGCTCGCGTGCTCCTCAAGCCAGAGGGCGATCTCGTCACCACGGCACGCTCGCACGTTGCCCCAGCCAATCTCCATGCTCAGGTCTTTGGTATGAGAATGGATAGTGATTCCGCGTTCCGCGAGCCATGCTCGCAGCTTCGTGAGACCCTTGCCCTCGAACAGTCTCCAGGTGGAGGATAGCACCACGATTGCATCTGTTTCCTGCACGACTCGCTGCAAGCGGTCGCACATATCGGGACAGAGGGTAGCGAAGCCGTCTTCGTGTTCCCCTTGCCACGTTCGCTGACAGTTGAGAACCCCGTCAACGTCTAGGAAGATGATCTTGTGCATGTCACTGTCATTATACTGCCTAACGGCAGGCTGTCAAGAGAAAAGTTGGATTGGTCCGACTGGTAGGACTCGAACCTACACGTTAGCTGGCTCTCGACCAGCCTCCTCTGCCAATTGGGATACAGTCGGTTATTCTAAGGTGTCGCCTTCCGCGACATGCCGCATCACATGACAATTAGCACAAACCATGTCGCACTTGTCTAGTTCAGCTAAGCGTTTGGGCTCTTTCCACGTTCTGATCTCTTTCCAGTTAGCCACCTTGGTTGATGGATCTCGGTGATGGAACTGGAAAACTGCATAGTGGAATTCTTCGTCGCAGTCGTGGCACTTGCCACCCTTGTATACGATGGCTTCTTTTTTGATTCGCAGATATCGTTCGGAAACGTACCGATTGAAACACACCTTGCAATACGTGTAATGCTCATTCGACCGCTTACCGCTTCGTTTGTAGAAGTCAGTCAGCGGCTTCGTTTCCAAGCATCTGGTACATTCTCGATTCATATTGGTCCGGGCGGTAGGAGTTGCACCCACACCTGTCAGATTAAAAGTCTGCTATGCTGCTGTTGACACCACGCCCGGTTGATTGGTACTCCCCCGAGGAATCGAACCCCCTGCCGTCCACCCAATTCTTTATGGTCCGGGTTAGAAGCCCGGTATCGGGAAAGGGGAGCATGTGTTTGGTCGGTTCCCTGGGACTTGAACCCAGATCTGACGGATTAAGAGTCCGCTATGTTACCAATTACACCAAGAACCGTTGTTTGGTCAGGGAGGCTGGATTCGAACCAGCGATTTCCTACGTCCGAGGTAGGCCGGTTGACCACTACCGTACTCCCTGTTGGTCGGAGAGGAAGGGGTCGAACCTTCGTATCCCGCCTTATCAGGACGGTGCCTTCACCACTTGGCTACTCTCCGGTGTTTTGTTTCCCTTGCGTTGGTTGCAGAATGCACACATGGTTTGTTGGTTTTCCAGCTTGTTGCTTCCGCCTTTCGACAAGGGTTGAATGTGATCTCGCGTGAAAAGGACTTCTGTGCCATTTTGTATTCCGTAGAGATTGAAGTGGAACTTACCTTTTTGACCGGGGCTCCGTTCTCTGGCGAAATACAGTCCTTCTAGGCCGCACTCTACACAGGTCGCTCCACTTTCGCAGAAGACATGGTAGCGTCTGCTGTTTAGCCAAACCCCCTGAATAGGCTCTCCCGCCCTGAGGGCTGCGAAGAAAGTTTGGGGCGAGACCATGCGACCACGGCGTTCGTATCTCTTAGTGTGTTTGGATCTATTCATATGTTCTGGAGGAGGGTAGAGGTAACGCTCCCCTGGCCTGCTACTAACAAACCACCCAGGGGTTCAAACCCTGTTTGTACCTTGTACGGTACCCTCCGTTGTTCTATGCACCAGTCGGAATCTTCTTGACTTCCTGTATGGCTTTTTCGAGACCGAGGGCAATGCCCTCATGGTATCTCGAATCGTGAGACTGTGAATCGCGGTAAGCAGCCGACTGCTCTTGCATCTGAGAGTTCTCACGGTGTTTTGCGTGAGCTTCCGCGTGATGCTGGGCCTTGGCATCCAAGAGAGACAGCAGGCCAATCTTTTCCAGACGACTCATCATGACTGACGCTTCCTCTTACGACGCTTCTTGTTTTGCGGCTTAGGCTCAGCCTTGGGCCGGAAGTTGGCGAGCCATCGCAGGACGGACTCGCTGACGAACTCTCCTGCACGCTGACGTGCGAGAAGGGCTTGGCGGGCGTCTTTTGCAGACACCGCACCGGACTTGACACGTTCGCGGAGCTTGCCGCCTTGCAGGATATCACTCATCTAGGAACCTCACGGTATGATCTTGGAAGTCTTCCTCGAAATTGAATGTGGTAATCACTTCACCCAGACCAAGCTGGACGATGTGGCTCAGGATGCGTCTGACATCCCCATTATAGGGGCAGTTCAGCTTAGTGTCAACCCAAGAATACCATTTTTCGTCCATGACGACCTCGACATCTTGGCCGCCGAGTTGCTCGAAGTATTCCGGATCGACTCCCGCCTTCGGGCGAATCCTGATAACGATGTCTCCTTTTCGGGAGGTTGAAGGTCGGCGTGGGCCTTTGCTTTGTATTTGTCTACGAGGTTGAACTTGCTGCTCGCTCTCGTCTCTTTTTTCACTTTTCGGCCCACGCCTGAACATTGCGAGACGTTCCTGGAGAGCTTCCTCAGGCGTAAGCCGTCTCTCCATTTCGTCTTTCGTGCGTTTGAACCGCTTGGCCCCGGTGACTTCCTTGTAGGAAGCCAGATCGGTGATGACCTCGGCTTGTTGCTTGCTCATTTCGTTCATGGCACTGAGAGTATAGCGTCTAAGCTGCCGATGTCAAGTTATTTTTGGAGGAAGGTGTGGGATTCGAACCCACGGAGCCCCGAAGGACCCTCTTGCTTAGCAAGCAAGTGCAATAGGCCACTCTGCCAACCTTCCGTGCCTACGGCCCGGAGGGACGTAGTGTATTCTTCTTGTGTTGAGATCCCCCTAGAACACAATTGGGAGGTTATCGTGTCTAGTTGGTCTAATTCTACTGCACAATTTCTTGGATTGGGCTCAGGTAAATTCACGGTGGTCAATTTTGATCAGGTGGTTGTACCGGGCAACAATCCACTCGTACAGGGTGGCAACCACACTTTTAGCTATCACTTGAACTTGGTCAAGCCTAGTGGTGAGGTTGGCCCCAGCAAGGTTACTGCTGTTCTTGCGGTCAATGGGCAGCAGGAAATCCATACTCGTAGTTTCGTTGAGCTTGATACCGGCATGAAGGGTTTTGTCAGCAACACTGGCGAGCTACGTCAATTGAATGTCGGTGACTTGATCGAGATTCGTGTTCATGTTGACGACGAAGACGAGTCTGGTGCTCCGTCGATTCGTACTAGCCCTAATCGTTGTACCCTGACTTTACGGAGAGTCACGGGGCAGGGAACGTAATACCTCGCCGCTTTTTACTAAGCCATCCGGTGTTTCCTTCGGGCGTACCAGGAGGGTTGCGGCGGGGTTAGTGGAGCCCGGAGAGGGATTCGAACCCCCGTACGCGGATTTGCAATCCGCTGCCTAGCCACTCGGCCATCCGGGCGTTAGCCAATCTCAAAATCGATCTTGTCGAAGCCACGGCTCTCGGCTAGTTCGATTTTTTGATTTAGCTTGAGCATCCTGTCGTACAGCGTAATGTAAACTGCTGCCGCCAGATTCGTACAGTGTCTCGCTGGAATCGTGATGAAACGATGACAATGCTGGAGCGTTACACGCTCCAAGCCTCCATCCTCCGGGCCGAAAATGTATAGTGCATTCTCAGGGTGCTCGAACTCGGTCAACGGCTCAGACCCAGGCATGATCTCGATAGCCACTGGCGTAACGTCAGCGAATTGATCGAAGACCCTATCGTATTGTCGTACTTCAACGTCCGCGTAGCCTTTCATGCGTTCTTCACGCGGAAGACGATGCTTGCGGTTCATCTGAACGCGATTTCCAGTATACCATAGTTGGCGTACGTCGAAGCACGAACAGGCTCGGAGAGCAGCACCCACGTTGCGAGCGTGCTTGGGATTGATAAGGCCAACAGCAGGCGGTACGCCAAACTGCTTCTTACCGGGGTCGAACCCCTCCATATCCCTAATGATTTTGTCTCGTAACTTTTGGGAGTGGGTCATCGCATTTGTCACAAACTAGTTGGTCGTATTCCGGTGGACGGCAACTGAATACCACTCCACCACACTTGCATTCAGGGCCGAGTTCCCACTTCTCGAAAAAGAGATTCATGGGGTCTGCTTCACTCAGATTGCAGTAAGCATAGCACCGCATACCGGGTTCAGCTTTTTCCAGAACGAAATCCGGGATCTCGTCTACCTTGATGCCGATGAGTGCGTGTAGTCCCCACGAAGGGTTGCACACGTACCAACGGTCGTCACGCTGGAGTTCGAAGCAGATTAGGCTTCGCCACGTAGTTTTGATACTCATATTGATTGGCACCGGGGGTGGGATTCGAACCCACGAATCGGGGATTCAAAGTCCCCTGCCTTGGGCCGCTAGGCTACCCCGGATTACAGTTGTCCTATTGTGCTCTCCTCAGGAGGCCAGATGTACTCCAGGTCGTCGGGCTCAGTCCAGCCGAATTGACCATAGTATTCTGCATCCTTACGAAGAAGATTGGAACGGTGCGAAGCATGAAAAGCGTCATTACCTATCCACGTAGGAATCTCGATAGCGTCAGGCACGGGGGCCATTTCCATAGTGGAATTGTAGCCGCGTTCGACCCACTCTTCGATGCACAGATTGTAGTAGTTGCGGAGGCAGTCGTTGTAGCCACGCCACATGACAGCCGCAGGATGGTTTACCCAGCCCTTCGGCGTGTCAGTCTTGCCCGTGCGTCTCGCACGGACCTCCAACGCCCACGGGTCACCATTGGCGACGAGTAGCTGGAATGCCTCGACCCGTTGTTTGCCGAGTCGGCGGTAATCCAGGCACTTGAATGACTTGCGGAAGCCGGGATAAGGTAGAAAGGTTTGCATTATCGATTGCGACGACGAATGCCGGTCCTTTGACGAATGCCGGTCTTTTTCGAGCCGATGGCACCGACGCACGCAACAATACCTGCGATCACGGCGATCACCAGGAAGATGCCGAGGACGATGGCAAGCGGAATCCAGAGCGGACTCAGGACCCATAGCCACGACCAGTCAATGATTCCACCAAGCTTGAGGCCGATGAAAAGGACGGCCAGCAGGCCACCGAATCCAATGCCGCCTTGGCGGACTACGACTTGTTCGTTAGACATTTTGTTTCTTTCGGGTTCTTTCGGACTTTGTGTTCGGATGAAGCATCCACTGACCATACTATACCGCCGTCTTAGAGTTTGTCAACCGGGAGGAGGAGAAATCCTCCTCCCGATTGTGGTTGGTCACCCGTGAGAGAATCGAACTCTCATTTCCACCTTGAGAGGGTGGCGTCCTAGGCCGTTAGACGAACGGGCGTGGCGGGGCGACGGGGTATCGATCCCCGGTCTCCGACGTGACAGGCCGGTATCCTACCATTGAACGACCGCCCCAGCGATCTTAGAAGTCGGGCTCGAACTCGTAAAGAGAACCGGCAGCCCAATCTCGCGGCGTGAAGACTGTGCGAATCCAGCCGCCACTCACGGTGCCGTGCGGACCATTGACATTGATCCAATTGCCCAAGCCGCCCGTGATTGTACTGTGGTGTGCGACAGCGGCGTTGCTCTCACCGCCAAGCACATTACAGAAAATGCCGGGCGTGAGCACGATACCATTGTCGGCTCCGTTGATGGTCGAGAAAGGACCATCGCACTGTGAAAACTCCGACGCGATGATCGAAGAGTTTGGTGCAGCCAGTGTGTTCCAGTGGCCGGTACCGATAGAGCCATAGGTACCATTGAAGTAATCAATGACTTGGCCCATGATGAGGTTGTGTGATCCAGTGCGTTCGTGGATCTGACCGGCTTGTCCGCTTTCTTCGTTGTAGCCAATAATCAGGTTGCCGGTCGAGTTGACCGTCGAGGTTGATCCAGTGCCGTTCACGATTTGAAGGTTCACGCCTTCAATCCTGAGGGTGGGCACGCGGTTACCGAGACCGTCATGAATTGAGGTCAGTTCCATCGTGTTCAAAATAGCCTCTTGTTCGGGCGTGAGACACGTATGGCACGGCTGAGCCGCGTACAGACCAAGGGAGGCAAGGATGCTACTTGCCAGAATTGCAATTTTCATATACTAGGGTTTCTTCTAAGTTGTTGTTGGCAGGCCGCCAAGGAATCGAACCCTGTCCAACGGGTTTGGAATCCGTCATGCTCCAATACACCAGCGACCTATTTTGGTTATCCGGGCAGATCAATCTCGTCCCGGAACACGATCCCTACGGGGAATCGCGGAATGTTGTCGTCCGTCCTATCAAAGAAGCGGACAGTTAGAAGCTGGCCCATGTAGCGGTCCCTCTCCTCGTACATGCGACGACGCTCAGCCATCGGAACCTTCATTGTGCATTCAAACGTGCCTTCGGTCTCGTCGTTCATGCACGTCCACACGACGCAGCCAGACATTTTGCCTTTGCCGTCTCGTGCTTCGATCACGCGGAACTCTGCGTCCTGGAACTGTTTGACTTTCAAGAGATCAGCAGAACGATAGCCCCACAGGTAGAGTCCGTCCATCCCTCGGAGGATGGCACCTTCATATCCCTCACCGATATAGCTACCGTGGATTGTCCACAGTTCATCTTCGGATCCAGCGAGCGTGCTTTCAACACGCACCACGTTCTCGCTTTCCTGGAGGTAGTGCATCAGCATCCCGCCACGTTGGCTCCAGGGGAGAGCGTCGTCGCCCTTCACCTTAGGGATATCATAGACGTGATAGACAAGCTGGAGGCTTTCGGGCTTGTACGACTTGCCGCTGGGGTCAGCCGATTTTGCCCAAGAGGTAATCCGCTGGCAGGACTCGCCATGTACGTAAAGCTCACCGTCAAGCGTAGTGCCGGGAGGAAGCCACAGAGCCAACTGTTCGGCCACATGCGGAATGTTCCAGGGCTTGCCTTGCCGCGAGGTCAGGACAACGTTATCCGTGTCGTCTCGTTCGGCCAAGCACCGCACGCCATCGAGCTTTGGTTGCGTATGTCCAGGCCATACGAATTTCTTGGCTTTCGTGCCCTTGTAACCGTGAGCAAGCATAGGAAGCGGTAGCGTTTCCTCGGCACCTTCCGGCGTCTCACTGTACTTTCGGTCAACCTTGTACTGCCAGAGGCTTTGTGCCTCTGACAGAGCTTGCTCCTCCGGAGTGGTCTCGTTGCTTCGCCCGATGTTTTTGGGCTCAGCGATTTTCTCACTCGTTTGGAGTTTGCCACCAACCTGACCGTATTCAGTGTAGATGGTGTCGCCTTCGGACCAGACCCGCCACTGACGGAGATCGCCGCCCTTGGCTTTGTGATATAGAGTAGGTAGATTCATTGTGTTGTTTGGTGCCGCCCCTAGGTAACGCTCCTAGCCCCCCTGCTTTTCAAACAGGCGTGCAGACTTCTACACCAGAGCGGCATGTTTTGGTAGGCCCGGAAGGAATTGCACCCTCATCTTGAGGTTCGTAGCCCCACGTACTCTCTGTTATACTACAGGCCCATGTCTTTTTCAATTTCCCACGGATGGTCGTAACCGTATTCCTCATACGGATCGATGCCTTCTGTGTCGATCTGCTCAGCACAGTCTTCACAGATTTCACAGGTTTGGATCTCTACACCACAAATGGCACAGAGCGTCGGCGGTGCAGCTTCGTCTACAACACGATCCCAACAGGTATCGCAGAGGTCTTGATCCTCGTAGACAGCAAAGCTGCCGCATTCCCTACATTGCTTTTCCATAGGATTGTTTTGGGGTGACTACTGGGTACTGACCCCAGGCCGCTTGCGTCACAAGCAAGTGTGCTACCATTACACCATAGACACCATACTCTCGAAACCCTGACTTGTCAAGTTTGTTCCGAGGAATTTTGGTCGGGAATCCGGGACTCGAACCCGGAGTGCTGGCTTATGAGGCCAGAGTGTTGCCGATTACACCAATTCCCAATGTTTCACGATTTCGATTGTCTTGATGACTTCTACAATTTGGCATTGTTTCAGGCTATCGAACGGCCTGATGTCTTCTCGTGCTTCTTCGAGTGATCCGTAACTGTTTACTGCTTCCGCCTCAAACCCCGACATCCAGCCGCCGTTGGTCATCTTGACGTAGGAGTCTCGTTCAGGATCGTATATGAGATAGCGATTCATCGTAGTAGTTACCGTAGTTGTCTTTCCACTGACCATTCTTGAGCAGTAGATGTCGGGTCGTGTACGTCTTACCGTACGTGGTTTCTTCGATCACAATGACTTCGGCCTTTTTGGGGCCTCTTCCGATTACCCTAATTTGCATTCGCTTCCTTGCTGTGGTAGGGAAGGTGGGATTCGAACCCACAGGACACAGGGGGTTTAGGCCCCCGGCATATGCCTATTCTGCTACTTCCCCATGATTGGTCAGGGAGGCAGGATTCGAACCTGCGTCCTCCTACTTCCAAAGTAGGCAGTCTGACCACTGACGTACTCCCTGTTGTTTGGCTCATGGACTAGGATTCGAACCTAGGGTGAGGATTACTCCTAAGGGGTTAACAGCCCCTCGCCTTCGACCACTCGGCCATCCATGAATGTACTGGCTGGGACGGCAGGACTCGAACCTGCAATTTCTGATTAACAGTCAGACGTGTTACCATTGACACTACATCCCAATGTTGGTAGCGGAACTAGGACTTGAACCCAGAAGACGACGCTCAGAACGTCGCATGTTACCATTACATTATTCCGCTACTTGCCCCCTTATAGCTCGAAGAAATCTCGGATGTCTTGCATGGTCGGGTGTTCTTCGCCAGTCAGGTAGTAGAATACCATACCAGCGTCCGACATATCGCCCTGTGCAAAGCCAGAGTCGGCTGTGCGTTGCAGCACGAACCAAGTTTCGAGCGAAGCACTCATCCAAGACCAAGCACCAAGGCTGGACTTGAAAGCATAACCGTTTTGATCATCGATCTTCGTGTAGCCAGGAGGCGTCACGCCATCCCACTTTCCACCCGGATCATACTGATCGAAAAAGCTATCTTTGTTTCTGTGGCTGGGGAAGTGCTGATGGTTGTCGTTCCAGTTACTATGCGACAGGATATCGACATACTGATGCTTCGCCGGATCGGACCAGTCGAAGGCCAGTGCCATGAGTTCCCACGGACCAGCTTGAATAATTGTCAGCCTATCGGCTGCCGTCGAGGCGTCGATCTGTGCCGCGAGATCCAGAACTGAATTTCGGAGGTCCAGGAAGCCATCGAAGATTTTGTTTCGGTCAATGCCGTACAACCAAGCCGCACGGTTCGCACTCAAACGCATGTCGAAGTGCATTTCAGGATCGTTTGCCCCAATGTGATTACTGTGATTGAGGTAAACGAGAGAGTCTTGTGCTCCTGCTTTCCAGACAAGAGCTTCGACCATTGCGATAGCTCCGATGTCATCCTTGTCGTGGAAGTTGCCGTCATGCGTTACGGCAAACCGACCGACCTGAGCGTCTGCAAAAGAGGAGAAGAGAACGAGTAGCGTTGCTGCAAGCAGTTTCATTTTATGTCCTTCTGTTAGAACTTACAACAGTGGTCACGTTGGCGTGACTCAGCATAAAAATACACTACCTGCGATATCCGTCCTTGATCACTTGATCGAGGTTATTGCTGTCGTACCACTCGCCCGTTAGGAGGTAGTGTCGGCCTCTCGCGTACTTGGCGACCAGTCGCACTTGCTTTTGGACAGACAACCCGGCGATCCGTTCCGGACGTGAGTTGTCGGCCATGTCTGCGAGCTTCACCGCAACAGCAATCGGTTCCTCTCGAATCCGATCAAGATACTCGCGGTAGGTCTCAGAGCCGCCAGATTTTTCCTGTTTAGTGATTGCCAAGACTGCCTGTGCAATCTGACCACCGAAGCGATCATAAACCTGTGCCAAAGTGACATCGGTGTCCTCTACTACGTCGTGCAGTAGGGCAACAATCTTCTCTTCGTCGCTTTCGACAGCTTCCGACACGCGGATTGGATGTAGTACGTACGGGAAACCCGCCTTATCGAATTGTCCTGCGTGTGCCGAAACGGCAAACCACAGGGCCTCATGTAGTTTTTCTTTCTTCATCATTCTGGTAGGCAATGAGGGAATCGGACCCCCGACCTCTGCTTGTAAAACAGATGTGATACCATTTCACCAATCGCCCTTACGTCAAGAGGTCGAATCGACCTTTCATGACTTGTTTCAGTTTACTTGTTTTCTTGCCGCTCCTGTGGTCTACGGCCCTGCCGTCGATGAAGTTGTAGGTGCGGATCTTGTTGCCGCGTCCACCACCATCTACCTGTTCCCGTTTAGCCTTTGCTCTTTGAGAACGTTGAACAGAGTCGTGAATGTTCGCAACACGGCTTTCGAGGATTCTGCGTGCCTCGCGGCGATTCGCATGTTGATCCCTGCCGTTGACGAACACCGTGGTTCCCGTAGGGACATGCACCATTCTGACAGCGGAATCTGTCTTGTTCTGATGCTGGCCTCCCGGCCCGTGTCCCCGTTGGGTCTTTGTCTCGATGTCTCGTTTATTTAGAGCGAACTCTCGTTCAGGCACTAGGGCCAGGACAGAAACAGTAACGGTTGAAGTATGTCTACGACCTTTGTTTTCCGTAGGTGGACAACGTTGAACCACATGCTTGCCCGCTTCACGCGAGAAGAGTTTGGCAGCACCCTTGCCAGAAACCTGGAAGCCTACTTTACCCTTAGCTTGATGGATCGTTGTTGCCTTGAGGTTGTGCTCGTCACACAGGCTAAAGATACGCCCGGAACAAGTCGTCCACGAAAAGCTTGGAATCAGTGCCGCCTTCACCGGCCTGAACTTCAATCATAAGGTCATTCATGACATTCTCCTATTTGGAGCCCCCTGGGTGGAATCGAACCCCCATCCCCTGATTACAAAACAGGAATAATAGCCGTTATACTAAAGGGGCGGCTGTTATCGGTACAGCTTGAGTTCACCGAAGGACTCAGGCCATTCCTTTCGAGGACAAAACGCGACCGCAACGGTCTCGTGTCCGAGCACGCTCTCAGTGATGACAACGTGATTATCTGCTGCGTGCATGGCTGCCGTCAGTTCCTCGTCAGTCACCTTACAAGTGACCTTTTTGTAGGAGTTGGCAAGCCAGTTCTGCATGTCGCGGTGGGATGCGTATTTCAGGAAGCACGCCAGCGAGGCGTGTCCGACCGCATTCATGGCATACCCGAGAGCCACCGACTCTCGGACCAGAATATACATCTTCATGGCTACAGTATAGCGTCACGAAGCGGCATGTCAAACGCTTCTTGCAATCTTTCTCGCACAACATCCATACCATCATGGATGCTCACAAGATTCTCATGCTTGCTTGACTCATAGTTGACAATCCCGAGACCACGCGGACGATGACGTAACCATAGCTCCATAAAGGGCCAATAGTCGTCAACGAATACGCGGCCATAAGCAATACGCTTATCGTCGGTGATATGTAGAGTCGCGGAGGGCAAGTGCTCGCGGACCCACTCGACCTTCTCTGCCCACGCTTGGGGGCCGGTCGTAGGGCCTTTGGTCAGGATGTGAATATCGTAACCTATTTCCTGACAGATATTGAGCACGTCCCAACCCCATTGCAATCGGGGTAGATTTCGCCAGAATCCAGGCTCACGCTTGATAGCTTGAGCCCTCTGGTACCAATGATCCGGCATGTCCCACAGGTTCGACGGGAAGACTTCCTCCGGTCCCTGCGTGAGCAGGAGGCGATCACGCAAGGGGCCTTGAAAATCGACAAGGGTTTCATCCATGTCGAACAAGGCAATGTGGCCCGCGTCAAGCGGGGGAGTATTACTAAAGTCCATGTCAATTCCTGTTGATAATACCATCGGAAACACTCCGATGGTTGGTTGGTCCTCCGACCGGGTATCGATCCCGGTTCTCCACCTTGAAAGGGTGGCATCCTATACGCCAGTAGACGACCGGAGGTTGGTGGAGCCGGGGGAAATCGAATCCCCGTCCGTGAGCATTCCCCGGAGGGCCTTTGAACACGTCGAAACCATTGACGGCCCCATGTTTGGTGGAAAGAGAGGGAGTCGAACCCTCCTCACGGAGCTTGCAAAGCTCTGTCGCCTACCTCGGTACATGCCTCCCCGTGTATGCGAATGACCAGGATTCGAACCTGGATTGCGGGCTTCAAAAAGACTGGCCAGTCTGGGTGCCCGAGTGTTACCGTTACACTATCATCCTAGCAAACGCTACTGTTCTTGGCACTCTCCGGAGTCATTACTGTTTCATTTACGCCAAGTGTCGCATCGTTTGTGTTTTGCGGCCACCAGTAGAAAGCACGAATGCCGTACGCACACTCACTACTTTCGTATGACCTGATAGCACCAGTCGTCGCACTAGGATTCCTCGTACCTGCCTCACGGCTGGGTTTACCACGGTGTTGATCACAACTAGCCTAGTGATACATCAACTCTCTGCGACTGATGCCCTTTACTGAACGCAGGCACGGTTGGAATCGAACCAACATTTCCCGGCTTAGACCACTTCTTGTCATATAGGCAAGCTTAGGGAATCGAACCCTACTCAGCTAGGCGTGTTACCATATTACACCACGTCTTAGTCCTACGTTGGATTGGAGTCTCGTGAGGGATTCGAACCCTCGCCCCCAGCATGGCACGCTGGTATGCTACCGCTAACACCAACAAGACTTACCTGGATCGCTCCCCTACATACCGGGCATTGAGCTTTTAGCACGATCCAGTTGAGAAGGGCTCGTGGATTGGCCTCTTTATTGTCTGTGCCCACGGCAATTGCGGCAAGCGGTGACTGTTCGGCTCACGAGTCCCTGTTCGTTTTTGTTACTTCATTTTGAGTTGGGAGGTATGAGGCGGGCACTGTTGCCCGCCCCTTGGGCGTTATGCTTGAAGGTGGGAAACGCCGTGGCCTCTTACAAGGCCGAATTCCACGCAATCATTTTATTAGTCTTATCATAAAATTGGGGGCTGCTTCAAAAAGAAGTTGAAGCCTATCCCCGGCAGTCTTTCCTACAGTCACGGCTGGTTTGTCTAGGCTGGTCCGCCGTCTACCTGCTCTCATTATACCCTCGCTTCGCTCGATGTCAAGGAAGACCGGGGGTATTTTTTGGAGCCCCGTGCCGGATTCGAACCGGCACCGTCTGGTTGGAAGCCAGAAATGCTATCCGTTGAACACCAACGGGGCTTTCGTGTTTCTGAAAAATGCTACGAGTGTCAGCATTTTGCATAAGGGTCGTTTCGGCAGGAGTCGAACCCACCCTTCCGGGCTATCGACCCGGCGTGCTCAACCTCGATTGGGAGGTTTTGACCAGGACCCAATCGTCCTTAGTCACCGCTACACTACAAAACGGAAGAGAGGGCGGAAGGGTTCGAACCTCCGTTTTCCTTATTCAATGCCGTCCGGACGACAAGGTTGCGTCGGAGAGCAATTACTTCCCCTAAGCTAAGAACGTCCTGCCCATTGGACGACGCCCCCATGTTCGGAGCCAGCAGACCGGATTGGTTACCGATAATAGGACGGTGCAGGCATGATCTCCGCTCGCGTCCGCAGGGTGCTACCCTGTCCTGGTTGATACCCAGGAACCCCGTGGCAGACCCAGAGAGATTGGGCTTTTCAGCTATGCTCTCCGAGTGTTCTAAACTTCCTCCCGCCTAGCTCTACACAACACGGCGGCTCACGCACGTCTACGCCAGCCTTCCCCGTGCAGGGCGGTTTTTCATCTGTCGGAAGATGGATGTTTGGTGCCGCATCTGTGGATCGAACACAGCGAGGCCCGAAGGCCGCCTGGGTTACAGCCAGGGCCGTCTCCATAACGGTATACTACGACGTTGTACGAATTGGGGCTATCACAAGCTCTCACCCACTTTCCCCCGAAGGGGAGCACCCGTGACCGCCGATATGTACGTGTCATATACGTGATTAGGCGTCTGTGAATGTAGGGATTAGCTACCTCACGGGCTTCGTCTCTGTTGTTGCCTCTCGACTCTCAACAGCAAGACATAATGTGTAGTTCAATCTGTGATCCTTTGGAATGAGCGATCAACCCCTCCGCAGTTACACGTAGCACTTCGAATGCTTAGGACATTCTCCGTACTACCCCTCGCGGGACTGCCGCTCCCTTTCAGGATTGGCTAGAGACGCTTCTGCCCTACACATTTCCATTTTACAGCACGACGCTGCTTTCCTAAGATCCATTTTCAACAATGTTACCATTCGCTGTTGTTCCGGTAAATGAACAAAACCGCTCTAGCCTAAGCAGAACTCCCGTAGTGACTTACGGCCTCTTGCCTTGACCCAATCGTGTACTTCGGACACGTCACTGTCCTTCCCTACACTCACCCGCCTAGCGATCCCCGCTCCAGTAGACACTGGCCCGAGAATCAACGAGCTTTTCTCTATCGTGCGGCCCACCCGAAGGTGACCGACTTACCGCCCCAGCCCAGCTAGTCGAAAAGAAAGCATGGGGTTTTCAATGTCCGGAGAACGCGGACATATTCCTTTGTGGTTTCGTGCCGTTAGCTAGGCGGCTGCCGCTGTTCGCTAACCCGGTGCAACGTTAGACCATCGAGGAATCCTCGACGGAATGCGGAGCCGGGTGGCAGTCCGATACCACTCCTCGGCAGCAGGGCCGCCGAGTTGAAGGTGATCCCGAGTTGTCGCATCAGCCTCGCGGCCTAGCCAGGGTTTCGCCCCCCAATGGTCGCTGACTTATCGACCGGGCTTACATCGCCGCTCTGCGGTGATGGTTCCATTATACCCTCCCAGGTGGAAAGGTCAAGTGGATTCCCGAAAAAAAGAGCGACCCACCAGCAAGCTGCCGGGCCGTTCACCTTTTCAGGTACTACATTATACACAAGTTTCGGTGTGCGGCAACCACAAAATCGTGATTTCTTTGAAATCACGAAAAAAGCAGGACGACACCCGAGGATGCCGCCCTGCCCACACAAGGAGATCAGCTTACGGTTTAGAACGGCGTGTCGTCGTCCTCGTAGTCGTCGTAGAGGTCTTCCTCTTCGTCCTCATCGAGCCAGTTGTCGAAGGGATCCTCTTCCTCGGCAGCCTCGGCCTCGGCCTGACTCAGCGGGTCCGCTGCGAACAGAGGAGCCTGGAGAATGTCAGTCCTTTCGACCTCACGGATGACCTCGTAGCGGCATACCCGCAGCTTCTCGGCTCCGTCGTAGGGCACGCTCACGGCATCTGCCGGGTTGACCTTGACGAGCAGGAGACGACCGCTGGACGTGGCCCAGGAGGCAGCGTATCGCTGCGAGCCGACGTGGAAGCCGTTGGAGCAGGAGCGACGAGCATCGTCGTCCACAAGGTTGCGGGCCATTTCCAGTACCGTACCGGGCGAGTTGTCGAACTGCCCAGAGTGACGGTCGGTGAAGTCGGCGTTGACTCCCTTGTAGCCCACGAAACAGCCGTCGTCGGTCAGGGCCATGCCCTCGTTTTCGAGAAAGCCATAAAGCTCCTCGACAGCACGGCGGCTGGGGTTCGCCATCAGGTTTTCCATAAAGGCAACCAGGGGGCGGAAGTCCAGACCTTGCTGGAAGAACATCGTGATCCTCTCAGCGATGGTCGAGTGAACCTGCTCGCCGCCGAAGAAGACATCGCCGTTCTCGTTGACGGTGACGTTGCCTTCGGAGTACGTCTGGATCGCCTTCGGGATCTCGACAAGGTTCTCCAGGTCGCCCCAGCGTTCCTCGCGGATCGCTTCCAGGACAAGGTTGTGGTTCGGATGGTTCGCAGCGACAGAGCGAGCCTGACCATCCAGGACGATGGTGATGTTCATGTCCGGGCTAATGATCATCGGCGGCTTCTCAGCCACGGTGTCGGTTTGCGGTTGCGGTTGCTCATCAGAGCCACCGCGACGGAAGAGGTTGCGAAAATTCATTACTTGGTCTCCTTGAGGACGATGTATTCCAGAACATCGTCAAGTTCTGCGTAGCGAAGGTTGATACTTGCCACCAACGGATAGGTGGTCTTGAACACGTCAGTATAGTTCACGGAAGCGGGCATGTCAAGCCCAAACTGTGAAATAAGTTGGCTCCACTCTCGCGGCGGGTTCTCAGTGTTGAGGAACCGCACCAAGTTCGAGCAGGTATCGGAAAGACCATCGATTGCCTGGAGGAAAGCACCGTCGTAGTCGCCCCGGTGGTTGCCGTGCTCCATGACGGCTCGCGTGAAATCATCTGCGGTTTTCACGAAGGTTTCCATGTGCGAGCGGGCTTGCGTCTCCAGGTCCGGAAGGTCAAGCTCCTCGCGGAGTTTTTCGTAACGGTTGCAGGGCAGACCGTACACCGTGTCGTAGCCAAGGCTGTTGGCGATACGCTCCACTTGGGAGGGATCTTGCTCGTAGCCGTTCCAGACAACCTTGTACCCCTTACGCTTGACAGCGATTGCCTTATCGGTAACCACGTCGTCAGAGTCGATACTCTTCCACTTCTCGCTCAGTCGGTCGCGGTACCCACAGTTGAGTTCCTTGACGAAAGTGCGAGTGCCGCCAGCACCGCCGCCATTGTGATTGCGAGGAGCGTCCGGGATTTCCGTAAGCTTGATCGCGGGCTTGCCGAGGATCTTGGCGAAACGCTGGGGCTTTTCGATAACCGCAAGGTAGTAGACAGCCGATTGGCGACCAGCCTGACGATCAGCGTCCCGCTGCGTGCGGATCCAGTGACGCAGGTTGTTCTTGAGCTTCTGACGAATCTTGCCGGTGTCTTCCACGTCCGCCTCGACAAAGACGTAACGAGTAGTCGCACTAGGACGCAGACTGTCGTTGAAGCGATCATAGCCGACGAACAGCTTGTCGCCGCGACGAAGCTCCAGCTTGAGCAGCTTGTAGGTGTCCTTGCGTTCGGCAGGAACCGCCTTGCCGACCACCGGGATCTCCAAGAGGTTAGTGAATTGCTTGAGAGCGATCAGCTTTTCGAGCAGCGTATCACAGTGGCCCAGGGAATCCTGGATTTCCTTGATCGCAGCATCTTGGGCGTCGTTGATACGAGCCTGGAGGTAAGCAACAGTAACGTCATTGTACTGCAACTCCTCACGGCTGATGGCGGGCTGACACTCGCCAACGGGAACGTGGAGAACAAGCTCACCCTCACGTCCCAGCTTGTGCGTGAACTTGCCACGGTCGGCTCGGTAGCAAACGTTACCCATAACCACGCTGACCTTGCCAGCGGCTTGGGCGTCCCCGTTGTAGATCTCCCAGCCGTCGCCAGTCATGGCGGGCTTGGGGTCGGGGAATTCGATCACCGCTCCGGTCAGGTTCGGCTTGACGCGGAAGAAACGATAAACCTTTTCGGCCTTCGTTTTGAATTCCCACTCGTCACCGGGCTTGATGTCCATGCGGACCTCGATGCCATCGGCCTCTTCGGTGGGCTCGTCGGTGAGAAGGGCGATGCGGGGCTCTCCGTTTTCCTTGAAAGCAGAGTAAGTGCGGGCTCTGCCATTCAGGTAAGCAGTTACCGCAAACATATCTGTGTAAGCGAAAGGAGATTTCGAGCCAAGACCGAAACCGCCCGTCGTGACTTCGGATTCGCGGTTCAGCGACTCGAAGTAGACAGTGTAGACGTTGATGATCTGTTCTTCGCTAAGGCTAACGCCGTAGTCCCGAATCGAGAAGTAGGGGTTCATCGAGTTCGGCAGATGAACGTCGAACGGCATGTCCTCGCGGCCAGCCATCGTGTGAGCGTCCGCTGCGTTGGTCGAAAGCTCACGAATGATGGCAGTAATGACATCGGTGTAGAGCTTGGACGACAGGATCTCGAACGCACCAGCGTTGGCCGCAATGCGGAATCCCTGCTCCTGGAACGTGCCGGATCGTTCGGCAACCCGTTGGTCTTCGGTAATCTTCATGTTTCTCCGTTGTGTGTTGTGGGGACGTGTGTGGCGTCCCCGCCTTGTGTAGTTACATTATAGCTCCACAAGGCCAGATGTCAAGCTGATTTCGGATTTTTCAGCCGCCGATGCTGGGCCTCATCTGCTCGCCACAATAGTCGCCAGCCAGTGCGTCTCGCACTCGTGCTGAGACATCCTCGAAAGAGTACATGGCAACTTGGTACAAGTTGAAGTCGCCGGTCTCCTCGTCGTCTTCCAGCATCCTGTCTTTTCTGGCTTTTGCAATGAGTTCCACGGTGATCATTTCAGGATCAACATGGTTGCCGTCGTCAGCATAATCGCCAGCAATGACGATACGGTCACCCGCCCAGGAACCGATGATCGGATGGTCGGAGTGAAGATCGCCGCCGCCTCGACCATTGCCGTCCGCCAGGAGTACGGCCAGCCCCATCATGGTGCCGTCAGCAGAGGAACCGAATTCCATAAGCTTGAGGCCATCGCCCATGCGGTGCGGGTGAAGGTACTGCTTCTTGTCAACGTTCACGACGTAGTAGTATTGTCCCATTAGGCTGCGTCCCAAGATTCTACAGAAAAGATGAGTTCGAGTTCTTCGCCGTCGTCCCACGTCCACTTATGAGCGTGAAAGCCACCGCAAGAAACACTAGTGTTCGGACGTTCATTGGCTGCCGCTTGCTCCAGGAGGCTCTTGGCCTCCTGCATGAGCCGACGCACAGAAGGTACGTGGGCGTTTGTCCCCATGCCCCATGTCCAGTTGACGTGTAGCATGTGCTCGTGGCAGGCCCGGAAATTGAAGTTCCGGAGGATCTGTTCGATGCGTTCGTCCATGACACTGACAGTATAGCCTCTATCGCAGGATAGGCAAGTCGGGATGCACAAATCTTTCGAGATACTCCCGATCCTGAGTGAAGATGGGGATTTCCCGATCCGGAGTATCCGGCCCCACAACACAAAAGCCACGCTTGAAGTGCGTCGGAGTGTCGTTCCAGTTTACTCTACACTCAGACATAAGCATTTCTTGTAGCTCATCCGTGTTTTTCTTATGGCATTGACCATGAGAGAAGTAGCAGCGAGCCACCATCTGAATTGAGTTACGAGTAGCGTCTTGCTGTCGCCACACGAAATAGTTTACGACATCTTCCTTAGGTAGATTGAAGACGCGAGCATCAAACTGTGCAGCAGCCTTGCGACGGACAGAGCCGTGCGGCTGTCCATACTCACCGATAGCATCGTTGAAGACAATCGTAGCTACCGACGCCGCGATGGACACCATCTTTTGAATACCGTAGCCAAACCAAGCGTCTGTGGTCAGAGTGTCATAATCAGTAATGAGTACGGAGATCTCATCACTCTGCCCGTACGCCACCTTAGCCCCCTGGATTTCTTTTACTAGAGCGTTGGCGGTGGCGACCATCGCGTTGTGCAAGATGGCATCAAAGGGCTCATTGAATCCACGAGTGAACGTATGGAACGCTCGACCATCCACCCGTAGGATAACAGGCGTACGTCGAGTCAGGACGGCACGAGCAGCGTGCTCGTACCCTTTCATGCGATCACCCAAGCTTGACTTGTCCATTGCTGTATAGTCCTTGTCTAAGGATGTACTCTGCCACCAGGGGCGTCAGGTATTCGTGATTGTGTGAGGCGTCGTCCTCACGTACTGCCGTTGAGTTGATCTCTGAGCCCTCGCCCTCCAGCACCTTATACGTTAGGTGTTTCGAGACACCGTTTTCGTAAAGCTCAACGCCCACGCGAGGCTTGATCCAGAACTCAACGTCGGGCATCTGTTCATGTAGCCATCGCTCGCTGGGATATTGGTGATGCGGAATCGTCATGTTCCAAGCGTCCATCCCCACCAGGAAGATGAATTGCTCATCGGGACTGTACCGCTTGAGCACTCTGTACTTGTCGATGAAGCGAGGAGCCTGCGTTAGTAGGACCGGCTTACCTTCCAGGTCCAGCATACGCATACGATGGAGCACGTCTTCAATCGACAGCCCACCCTTGTAGTAATGCTGCTGAGATATCTCGAATAGTGCTGTGGCTTTTAGATGTTCCTTGGTCGGCGGGTTGAATGCACCGGGGTAGACCATCGGGAACGTACGCACCACGTCAGTTACGCGACGGAACTCTCCATTGTGGAATGCAAGCGGGTTGCCGGGTCGCAACAGCATGAGCCGTTCCACGTCCGACACGCCGGGAGCATACAAGATATCGATATTGTGTGTTTCAAGCGAATCACCAATGTCTTCGATATGCTGTTGCCAACTTGACACACCAAGCAAAGCACCTTCCATAAGCCATTGCACTCGCTCGCTGACGATGCGGCCCACCCACTCTCTATTGCTGTTGGCGGCAATCGAAATGTGCATGTAGGCATCCCACTTGGGAGTAGCAATGTAGATGAAGGCGTGCGACTCACGATTCTGGTAGTGTGCCCCCGTGATAGCGAGACCGAACAGGGTCTCAGGATTTTGCCCCTCTTGGATATGAGTATGGCCTAAGGCTTTTTGTGCTAGACGACGAGCGTTGTCCAGCGAGATAGCCCGCATATCATGAGGGCGTGATAGATCATCGTAAGGGCAATCGACACTAAGGATCGTTCTGGAGGCTCCAGGTACCCTGAGATACCGTGAGCTAAACTCCAACCCGATACCAACCTCCGTGACGTTACCACGCCACGAAGATTGGTTTAGTCTATCACAGAAGGCTTCCATCAGACCGTTTCGGCTTGCGGCAGAGCCGCGTTACTGCGGACCTCTTCAAGAGTCATGAGGTTCATGCGAATGCCATTGTAGAACACGTCGCGTAGTAGGTTGAACTCGCCAGCTTCCTCTTCGGAAACCGTAATGAGTTCACCATCAACATCGGGCATGACACCCAGGCGTCCACGCTTCGAGTTCTTCGTCGGATCAGTAGCAGGACGCTTGAAGATTTCGTAGCCGACGCCATCGCGTTCCGCGTACGAGCACTTGATAGCGAATCGCTGGCTGTCGCGGTCGAATTGCTGGAGCAGTCCGCCGCCACTACCGAAAGCGATGTTGTCGGCAGAGATACGCTCCTCAAGGAAAGCTTGAAGGATAAGCTCAACCGTGTGGACCCAGGCAGTACCAGAGACGCACTTCACGGGCGTCCACTTGATACCGTCGCCTTGGATCATGCGAACGTAGTCGGGAAGGACAGCAAAGCCCTTATCGTTGAAGGACGAGCCGAACACTCTTTCGAGAGCACGGAAGACATCCACGTCGATCTTCGGCAGCGTGCCAGAGTCAGGCCGGATGATAACCGGAGCCGTGCGAGCTTCGATGCGAGCCTTGATGTCAGGGAGAGCCAGGATCTCCTCGATAAAGGCAATCATGTCGTAGGAGTCACCCACCATAGCGACCATCTGGTCGTTAGGAGTATTGTCCAGGACTTGACGCACAACGTCGGCCTCGCCTTCGACGCCACGAGCGGTCATGATCGAGTGCTCGGTCGCACGAATGCTGAATCCCGGCATGTAGGCATCGTAGTACCGTCGCAGGAAGTCGAGGGCGATCATCGTGTCCGTGCCCATCGCACCCGTAGCCAAGTGAGCACCGCCACCGATGGCAGCTTGCTCGATGCACGTCACGCCACGGTAGCCGAAGTCGTGCAGCTTGAACGGCAGACCAGCCGGATCACCCGTAAGGTCAAGGTAGTTGGCGATGATCTTGCGAACCTCGCGGCTGGCAGTCATGACGGTCGTGGGATACCACGCCATAGAGATAATGGTTTCGAACCAGTTGGTCAACCACTTGGTCTCTTCGCCACCAAGGTTCTGGATCGTGTAGAGGCAGTTGCTCTCGTTGACGGTCAGACCCTCGGGGATGGCTTGCACTCGCAGAGGCAGGCGTCCATTGAAGTTATCCCGAATGAACTCCCAGCCCGCACGGTTGAAGACGCCAGGACCCATGTGGGCGTTGGCAATCTCCTCGGCCTCATCGATGCGTTCGGTCGTCACGAACTCACCCTCAAGATGCGAGAGGACATACTGCAAACCAAAAAAGGTCACAGTCGGGAACATGCCGCCGCTGCGGGGTTCGCCGTAGGAATACACGAGGGTCGTGCCCTCGGGATAGAATGCCCAATGGCTGACCTTGTACGAGTCGGTGCCAAAGGCGAGCAGATTGATGTTAGGATTCAGCATATCAGTATGTTTCAGGGTACTCGATGTCCATTCCTTCATACTCCCAATCGGAGCGAAGGTCCAAAAACTCGAAGGCTGCTTCGAGGTCGTTCGTTTCGATAATCTCTTTGGCCCGCGTCAGTCCGGTGTCGGGATCTTTGGGATCGTCGTAATACCAGCAGAACTTCTCGCTGGCACGTTCCTTGAGGATCTTCATTGCTGCCTTGCAATAATCCTCAGGTGTATTACAGACGAAATAGCGGTCCCCATGCTTTTCTTTGAAGGTGAGGATGCCTGCACTAGACAGCCTGCGTGCCATGTATTTTCTCATAGTGATTCCTCACACGTTTTCCATACGAGATAGTGACGGATGATAACGTTGTGGTCAAAGCAGAGGTCGCCAACGTCGTGCGGGTTGACCACTTTCGAGTCCACCGCATCGTCAGCCGCGACTGGTGTACCATTCGCCGTGCAGATGTAGGCAGCACTCACGGCATGGCCGCGAGGGTCACGGTCAGGATCATCGTAGATACCAAGGAATTCGACGTTCTCGACCTTGAGGCCGGTCTCTTCCTCGGCTTCACGGATGGCTGCGGCTTCGCAGGTTTCTCCTACGTCCACGCAGCCACCCGGTAGTGCCCAGCCGTGGGGAAAGTTCTTACGTTTGATCAGAACGATGCCGCCATCGACTTCGATGATGGTGTCCACCACTACCATAGGAGTAATCGGTTTACCCATTTTCTCTCCAGTGAGTTTGCACCGAGTAGCCGGTCCAAATCGTGTACCAGTACGTCTCGATGATCGGGCAGCAATACCATTCCATCGTGCCCACCGTGCCCTGGTCGGCGTGGTGATGGTGTCCAAAGAAGCAGTAGTCAGGCTGGTAACGGTCAACCAGCACGTCTAGTAGCTGCCTGTTTCCCTTACTAGGAAGGTGATCGTGCTTGTAACGATCATCCGAGTAAGGAATACAGCCCGCGTGCTCATGAGTGAAGAGAGCATCGATAGGTCCCTCGACAGTATCAAGTGTCTCTTGAATCTGTCGCATGGTGATATCCTCTTGGTGCCACCACGACTTGCCTTCGGTACGCATATGCTTATCAATGGAGCTTGCCCCACCGAAAAACATCATGCGAATGCCGTCCACTTCGAGAACGCTGCCGCGAGGCATGTGGGTCCAGCCCGGTTGCCAAGCACCACCATCAGCCTCTAGTTGATCGAAGCCTTCGTGGTTGCCATCAATCCACATCTTTTCAGCGGCATTGTAGATAGCCAATTCCTCGTCAGAGAAGAATCCCTTGCTTGGCTTGAACGGCTTGCCACCAGTCCAATCACCATAGCCGAAGTCGCCTACCTGGACAATATGAGTAATGTCCGGGTGTTGACGAATAGCCTTAGCAATGGTCACGTTGGTCTCGTGCCAAAAGGCGTGGGTATCTCCTAGAATCAGGAACTTCATTACTAACGCAGAAAAGAGGGATCGTTCAGGTAGTTGGTCACAAGCGTAGGAAAGGGGATCCGCCAAACGAATCCGTACTTACCCTTTAGGTCTTGCTCCATTGCCAAAGCGGCAGGAGTGTTCATCGAGTGGATCACGATATCAGGATCCTGAACAGTCTCGACGTTTTGCAGCATCCACCGCACCACACCGCTGCCGGTGTTCGGGTTGGAGGGATCGACGTAGACCTCGCCGCCGAGATCGTGGTCAAGGAAAACGACAGCGAACTCCTCGGTGGACAGCTTCTCGATGGCCGCCTCTGCCGTGGTGACGCACGTAACGTCCTGCCACGTCGGCAGCTTCTCCATGAAGGTCGCAATGCGATTCTCGTCGTCTTCGAGGATCAGGATTTTCATAGGATGATTGCTGCGACGGTCACGATTAGGAAGAAGACTCGCCAAGATACGGTGACCGTGTGGTCCTTGATGATCTCGATTGGTCTCGGCGGGTTGGTTTCAAGCAGGTAGAGTGCTTTCTTGAGGGCGATGGCTTGTCCTCTATGGATATCGACAGTTGGCTCGTGCAGCTTACGCGAGCCCGATGCGGCCTGTACGACCGCCTCAGCCCTCATGAGATCACTCTCCAACTGACGGAAGATCGCCTTCTCGTCAGTCGCTTTCATTATACCGTCGTCTCCGTGTATGTCAAGCCCCGTTGCCGGGATCTTTCTTCCGTTTGTAGTCAGTCTCGTAAAACCCCGATCCGCGAAAGATGATACCGCTTCCCTTTCCTATCAAGCGTTTCAGCCTGAGTCGGCCACAATCAGGGCATTTACGCTTAGCTCCCTCCGTGATGTTCTGGAAGAACTCTGTTCGTGCTCCGCACTCACGGCACTCGTATTCGTAAGTGGGCATTAGCCTTTCGAGTAAAACTCGTCCACAGAGATTGTCTGTTCGTTTCCAGTGCGAGTCATCCACAGTCCACCGTCGCCCATGACACGCTGCACTCCAGCTTTACGCTTACGTTGAGTGAACGGCTTGTAGTCGATGGTCTGACACCCCGTACCTCTACACCGACTACAGATAACGGCAGTACCTTTCGGTTCAGCGAAGCCACAGTAGAGTCCGGTGCCACTACAGGCAGAGCATTCAGCTTGTACTTGCATTATGATTCGTCTCCGTTGTCCATTGCAGCACAGCCAGTCAGAAACGTGGCAACGCCGCCGAAAAAGATAAGGGCATTGTGGCCGCCCTTATGGATAAGGAAGAAAGTCCCCGCCGCAAATATGAGACAGGGAATGAAATTGGCTACTCGCTGCATATCTTCATTCGGTCAGTAAGCATTCCCGTAATCGTACCATTGAGAACCCAGCGATCAGTCCTGTAGTAATCGATACGGACATTCTTGGCGGGCGTGTGTGTATCTAGCTCGTACACAAGATCACGCGGAGTGGTTTCCTTACCTTTATAGGTAATCGGATCTTGGTCGCTTCCGTACGTTTCCAGAGCATCGACACATTCCTGTAGCGTCATGCCTCCAGTCTTGGCTGGAGTATGCTGGCCCGCAATCTCGATATCGAAATACTCGGGATGCGTACGTAGCAGAGCACCAATCGCTGCGTCCTTCGTCTTGCCACAATCCCAGACACCGGGGATGCCATCCACGCAAGCGTGGTAATCGTGACTACGTTTTGTTACGACTATCCTGGTCATTTCGTGATCTGCCACAAGAAGAACGGGAACAGGAAGCCGAACAGGAACCAGCCAGCACGCGGGACGCTGCGGACAGCATCGTAAGTCACCGCTCGCGGCGTTTCGGTCAGGCGTTGCAGTCGATACCAAGCTCCTCTAGCCATTTGCTTATCCTTGTGTCAGTGTGGTGTAGAGCCACCACAATCCAAACGTAACGAACCATGCGAAGACGCAGAACCAGATGCCTACCTTGAACCCTCGCCACAGGCCAACCCTATAGGCGTGCTCGGCTGTCTTTTCAAGCCGACGTTGCCACGGAGAGGGTAGATCCCCAACGGGCTCCAGGTCCATGTCCGGAGGCGAAGTCACCGCTGTAGTCCCACCCGTAGGTCTGAGACCAGGATCCCCTGGATACTTTCTTCGTCCGTGGTTAGGACTTGGGCGAAGTAGTGGTCGTCGTCAGCCGGTCCCTTGAAGTAGAGATCAGTGACCTTGGCGAACCGCCCATCGGGCAGGGTGACAGCAGTACCAATGCTGATACCGTCGTTGCTTTCGTATTCGAGGTCTTCCATTATGCGTTTGCCATGAGCCACTGAGCAGCGGCGTACAGAAGGTAGATGAGGCCGCCCGCAAGTGCCAAGTTGATGAGGATGGCCCCAACAGCGAAGAACTTGGCGAACCGGAAGGTGGAATCGACCTGACGACCAATGCGGTCGAAGTTGCGGTCGAAGCTGTCGTCGGCGGACAGTCGTTGAAGTTGTCGTCTCATAGTTACAGTATATCCTCGTGTTGTGGTTTGTCAAGCACTTTTCACGATTGATCCACTCACGATTGAGAACTGACCAGGACATTCATGGTCAGCAAAATTGCGAGCCTCGGTCATTGACACGAAACTCCTGGTTTGCAGGATGCCACTTTTGACATAAAGGACGTGGTAGTTCATTGTTCGTTTCGCAGCTTGCACTCGTGGTAACGGCTTTCGTGCTCAAGTAGCAGCTTAGCAAGAATGCGGTCACCGGGTTGCGGGTCGTCTACCAAGAGACGTGTTTCAAGATCACGACGGATAGCTTCGTACTCGTCGGTAGTGATGATGCACGGCTCGTAAGCGTGCAGTCTAATCAGAGCTTCCTGTACGTGGTTCGGCATAGTTGGGCTCTGTGTTTTTGTAGAATCTGAATGTACTGCTGACATTCAGCACAATCGGGTCCGGTGTGGTTGTTGCACAACTTACGTGCAAACTGTTGTTCCCATTCCATGACTCAGTATACTCTCGTTAGTGGCTATGTCAAGCTATTCTTCGTTTTCGTCGGCGGGATCGTATCCCTTGAGGGTGACACACATTTCCCGGAATTCGGGGTTCTCGGTATCACACTCCAATTCTGTTTCGTCCACGGCCTCGCCATTGACGAGTGAGGTCGAGCCAGCAAATCCCCAGCCCTCATCGAAGTATTCGACGCGGAAATGCAGGTCGGGGAACATTGCAGACAGCTTCCCAAGCACCGGGAGCGGCGGGCTCCAGGCCGTATCGAAACGGTAAACGAGTAGCCCCTCGTCGTCTACATCGACTGATACGTCGTAGCAGTTCCATTTCGTGCCCCAATTGGCACAAGACCAGTCATACCAGTTGTTCGGGTTGCGGCGTTGATCGTCCAGCGAGAGATTACCCCTAAGGGTATCCGCAGGCATAGGCACAATCTGATCGAGGTCGAAGGGTTGTTCGTCGCCAGCCACCTGGGCCTTGACGGCATCCAGACGTTCGCGGGTGCCTTCGATACTGAGTCGGTTGGTTACGTGATTCGGCATAGTGCCTCCAGTATAGCGTCGTTACCGTCTAAGTCAAGTGGCTTTTTCAAGCTCCGTGTAACAGTAAGCTTGAATCGTACCATCCTCGTGCTCCATCCACCAGATGTCGCCACCAGCACCAGGAACCCAGCCGTAGTACGTAACCTCAATGTTGGGCGTACGGTCTGCGGTGTAGGTAGACTTTACGAGAAAGCCATCGGTGTCAGTTTCGAGTTCGGCCTTGGTGCGGAACTTCGTTCCTTTTGTGGGAAGCTGTCCGCCTAGTTCGTCCATGAGATCAGACATTGTTTATTCCTAACGCTCGCCCGCTAGGGCTTCTCTGGTACCAGGATACATTACGATTCCTCAGTCTTCACAACGATGGTTGGGTCGCCCTGACCGTCCCATCCCCATGCAGGGAAGGCATTTTTGTAGCAGAATTGTGCATCCAAACCGCACATTTCGAGCGTGGTGTGAGCACCATCCTCACCACCACCGTCAGAAAAGAATCCAAGGACAGCATCACGGGCTTCCTCAGAATCGAACTCAAGGGTTAGCTTGTAACTCATAGGAGCTTTTGCCTCATAGCATCGTAAGAGAAGGCCCGCTCGACGTTGAGGAGGCCGGGCAAGTCTTGAATCTGGCCGTCGTCGTCACGGCAGGCCCGTGAGATTTCGCTCCAGATTTCGTTCAGTTCTTCCATCGAGGTAGCGGCCTCAACCTTAGGCTTTATGAAGAGAGAATACCACTCCTCGACCTGTGATTCAAGCATTCGCTCCATTCGGGCGAGCAGACTGATAAGGGGCAAGCTCATGTTTTCAAGCGAACGCCAAGTAAGGAACAACAGAGAGAAAGAGAAGAGAGATAGCACCCAGCCACAGGTAAACCGTAACGGTTGTGCGGTCGTCTTCGTGTTGTTCGATAACGTCTAAGATCAGTTCTTTGTCCATCGCTTCGTATCTCCTGGGTGTGGGTCTGGTAGTACCGCCGCACACACACTCACTAGGGTCAGTATACCCTATCTTACCGGGGTGTCAAGTAGAAACTACCGAATCATGAAGGACCACATCTGTTCCAACAGCATCACA
>NZ_JAILWB010000013.1 GCF_025699295.1 Hydrogenophaga sp.
GTCGCGCGCCTCGATTGGCGCTGTTTCCACCCCATTCGCACTTGGAAAAATAGTGCGAACAGGCCCTAATCACTTTCCCTTGCGGAGCACACCATGATCAATTCGCTGATGATTTCCAAGACCGGCATGCAGGCGCAGCAGATGCAGCTGGACGTGATCTCCAACAACCTGGCCAACGTGTCCACCAACGGCTTCAAGCGCGCCAATGCCGTGTTCGAGGACCTGATGTACCAGAACCTGCGACAGGTGGGCGCGAACGCGGCCGAGCAGGCCGAGCTGCCCACGGGCCTGCAGGTCGGCCTGGGTGTGCGCACCGTCGCCACCACGCGCAACTTCTCGCAGGGCAGCATGCAGCAGTCCGACAACCCACTGGACCTGGCCATCAACGGCAATGGCTTCTTCCAGGTGGAGATGCCTGATGGCACGGTGGGTTACACGCGCGACGGCAGCTTCAAGCCCGACGCGCAGGGCCGCATCGTCACCTCCAGCGGCTACCCGCTCACCGCCGGCATCACCGTGCCGGCCGAGGCGCAGAGCATCACCATCTCCAGCGACGGCGTGGTCACCATCAAGCTCCCGGGCAACCCAGCGCCACAGCAGGTGGGCACCATCGAGCTGGCCAGTTTCATCAACCCCGCTGGCCTGGAGCCGCTGGGCCAGAACCTGTACGCCGAGAGCCTGGCCTCGGGCAACCCCATCAACGGCGCGCCCGGCGCGGCTGGCATGGGCACCGTCATGCAGGGCTTCGTCGAGACCTCCAACGTCAACGTGGTGCAGGAGCTGGTGACCATGATCCAGACCCAGCGCGCTTACGAGATGAACTCCAAGGCCATTCAAACCTCCGACCAGATGCTGCAGCGTCTGAGCCAGCTCTGATCGGGATCACCATGCGTTCTGCCCTCATCCTGTCGCTCGCCGTGCTCGCCGCCGGCTGCGAGACCCTGCAACGCACGCCGCAGGTGGACGTGGTGCCCGCCACGCCGGTGCGCTACGCCCAGGCCGCGGCGCCTGCCGCGCCGGCCACCACGGTTTCCGCCAGCGGCAGCCTGTTCCAGGCCGCGAGCTACCGGCCCGCCTTCGAGGATCCGCGCGCGCGCATGCCGGGCGACACCCTGACGGTACAGATCACCGAGCGCGTGACGGCCAGCCAGAGCTCGTCCGCCTCGATCGACCGCAACGGCGAACTCTCGGGCAGCATCTCGGCGCTGCCGCTGCTCAAGGGCGGCCCGTTCGAGCGCGCCACCCTCGGCGCGCAAAGTTCCAACAGCTTCTCGGGTGACGGCAGCACGCAGAGCGCCAATACCTTCTCGGGCTCCATCACCACCACGGTGCAGGAGGTGCTGCCCAACGGCCACTTGCTGGTGGTGGGCGAGAAGCAGATCGGCGTGAACCAGAACGTGGACGTGCTGCGCTTCTCCGGCACTGTGGACCCGAAACAGATCCGCCCCGGCAACGTGGTCGCCTCCACGCAGGTGGCCAACGCGCGCATCGAATCACGCGGGCGCGGCGCGCAGAACGAAGCGCTTTCAATTGGCTGGTTGGCGCGCTTCTTTTTGAGCGTTATCCCGTTCTGAAGCCGCGCATGATGAGCACATGAATCCCCCCCTGCCGCACTGCGTGCGACCCCCTCAAGGGGGCGGCGCTGGCAGCCCGGCAAAGCCGGTTCTGCGGCACCCCTGGATGTGAACAAGTCGCTCCGGATCAGTTGGACCCATGAAATGACTATCGACCGCTTCTTCCGATACTTGATGGTGCTGTGCACCGCGCTGGCCGTGTTGCCGGCCGCCGCCCAGGCCATCCGCATCAAGGAGATTGCGGCGGTGCAGGGCGTGCGCAGCAACCAGCTCACCGGCTACGGCCTGGTCGTGGGCCTGGACGGCACGGGCGACCAGACCACGCAGATGCCCTACACCGCGCAGAGTCTGAACAACTACCTGCAGCAGCTCGGCCTGTCGCTGCCGCCGGGTGCGAGCATGCAGCTCAAGAACGTGGCGGCCGTGATGGTCACCGCGCAACTGCCCGCCTTTGCCCAGCCGGGCCAGACCATCGACGTGACCGTGTCCTCGGTCGGCAACGCCAAGTCGCTGCGCGGCGGCACGCTCATCACCACGCCGCTCAAGGGCGCCGACGGCGAAATTTATGCGCTCGCGCAGGGCAACTTGCTGGTCGGCGGCGCGGGTGCCTCGGCCGGTGGCAGCAAGGTACAGATCAACCACCTGAGCGCCGGGCGCGTTCCCGGTGGCGCGCAGGTCGAGCGCGCGGTGGCCACGCCCTTCGCGCTGGGCGAGACCATCGACCTCGGTCTGAACTCGAACGACTTCCAGACCGCCAGCCGCGTCACCGAGGCCATCAACCGCGTGATGGGCGCGGGCGTGGCCAGCGCCATGGACGGGCGCGTGGTGCGCCTGCGCGCACCGGCCAACCCGAGCGAACGCGTGAGCTTCCTCGCCAGGGTGGAAGACATCCGGCTTGATGCCTCGGTGCCCACCGCGCGCGTCATCATCAATTCGCGCACCGGCTCCATCGTCATGAACCAGGCCGTCACGCTGGGCGCCTGTGCCGTCTCGCACGGCAACCTGTCGGTGAGCATCAGCTCCACCCCGGTCATCAGCCAGCCCAACCCGCTGTCGGTGGGGGGCCAGACGGTCGTGACCGAGAAGGCCGACATCCAGATCGCCCAGGACAAGGGCTCGCTCATCAAGCTCGACACCGCCCCCCAGCTGGCCGACGTGGTGCGCGCGCTCAATTCCCTGGGCGCCACGCCGCAGGATCTGCTCGCCATCCTGCAGGCCATCAAGGCCTCGGGTGCGCTGAACGCCGAGCTGGAGGTGATCTGATGCTGTACGGCGCGCTGGTGTCCCAGCACCCCACTGCCGGCAAGCCCGCTCCGGCCGCCGTGGCGCAGCCTGCGCCCTGGTATGCCATGGCGCGCCAGCAGAAACTCCCGTTCGGGCTTGGCCTGTCGAAGCCGCTGCAGGGCAGCGACCCGAAACGCGCGAACCGCATCCGGCCATGAATCCGAACGCCCTCATGCCCAGCGGCCTGGCCGCCGACCCGACAGCGCTGAACGCGCTGCGCTATGGCTCGGGCAAGGGCAACGACAAGGCCGCGCTGAAAGAAGCGGCCAGGCAGTTCGAGTCGCTCTTCATGCGCGAACTCATCAAGAGCATGCGCCAGGCCACCGAGCAGTCGGGCCTGATGGACGGTGAAGGCAGCAAGCTCGGCATGGACCTGCTCGACCAGCAGTTCGCGGTGCAGCTCTCGGGGCTGCCCGGCGGCCTGTCCGAAGCCATCGAGCGCCAGCTGGGCCGCCAGATGGCGTCTGGCGATGCCGCATCCGGCGCCGAGGCCCTGCCCACGCCCGCTGAAGCCAGCACCGTGGGCCGCGCCAGTGCCGGTCCGCGCCAGGCGGGCTTCGTCGAACAGCACAGCCAGGCCGCCGCCGCCGTCGCGCGCGAGTCGGGCATACCTGCCAGCTTCATGCTCGGCCAGGCCGGCCACGAAACCGGTTGGGGTCGCAGCGAGATCCGCCATGCGGACGGTTCGCCCTCGCACAACCTGTTCGGCATCAAGGCCACCGACAGCTGGAAGGGCAAGGTCGCGGAAATCACCACCACCGAGTACGTCAACGGCGAGGCGCGCAAGGTCACCGCGAAGTTCCGCGCCTACGACTCCTACGCCGACTCGTTCCGCGACTACGCCCGCCTCATCGGCAACAGCCCGCGCTACGAGGGCGTGATGGACCAGCTCGGCTCCGTCCAGGGCTTCGCCACAGGCCTGCAGAAGGCCGGCTACGCGACCGACCCGAATTACGCGGCCAAGCTCAGCCGCGCCATCAACACCACGCTGAACCTGCAGCGCACGCAGGTCTGAAACAAGAGACACCCACGCCATGTCCGCCCTCAACATCGGTGCCCGCGCGCTCAACGCCAACCTGGCTGCCCTTCAGGTCATCGGCAACAACATTGCCAACGTCAACACGCCCGGCTATTCGCGCCAGAACGTGCTGCAGCAGACCTCCGGCTACCAAAAGATGGGCAACGGCTACTTCGGCAAGGGCATGGAGATCGCCACCGTCGAACGCTCGCACAACGCCTACCTCACGCGCGAAGCGCAGATGACCGGCTCCGTGGCCGCGGCCGACGCGCTGCGCTACTCGCGGCTGCAGCAGCTAGAAAGCGCATTCCCCACCGGCACGGCCGGCCTGGGCGCGGCGCTCAACGACATGCTCAACGCCTGGAGCGACGTCTCGTCCTCGCCGGGCAACCTCACCGCGCGCGTGGTCGTGATCGCCAAGGGCGAAGAACTGGCCTCGCGCCTGCGCAACACCGCCAGCCAGCTCGACGCGCTGCAGCAGGCCACGCAGCAGCAGGTGGAGGGCACAGTCAAGGTCATCAACGGCCTGGCCCAGGATCTGGCCAAGGTCAACGCCCGTCTCACCGAGAGCCGGGGCAGCGGCCACACGCCAAACGACCTGCTGGACCAGCGCGACCAGATCCTGAAAGAAATGAGCAAGCTGGTGCAGCTCACCACCGTGCCGGCGGACGACGGCAGCGTGAGCGTGTTCGTGGCCGGCAGCCAGCCGCTGGTGCTGGGCCAGCGCGCCAATGCGCTGGCCACCGGGCGCGACAGCACCGACAGCTCGCGCATCGCCCTGTCCTTCGTGCAGGGCGGCCTGAGCACCCCGATCCCCGACGAAAGCCTGGGTGGTGGTGAACTCGCCGGTCTCATGCGCTTCATGAACGACGATCTGGTGGACACGCAGAATCTGCTCGGGCGCATGGCACTGGCCACGGCCACCACGGTGAACAACCAGCACGCGCTGGGCGTGGACCTGCAAGGCAACCCGGGGCAGAACTTCTTCATCCCGCCCGCGGCCGCCGCAGGCCTGCCGGTGCCCACCAACACCGGCAACGCCGACATCAGCGCCAGCGTGGCCGATCCGACCGCGCTGGTCGCCTCCGACTACGAAGTGCGCTTCGACGCGGGCGGCATCAACGTGGTGCGCCTGTCCGATGGCACCAGCACACCGGTGCCGGCGCTGCCCGCCCAGATCGACGGCCTGACCTTCAACATCGACGCCGGCGCCGCTGCCGTCGGCGACCGCTTCCTGGTGCGCCCGTTCGAGGCCGCCGCGCGCAACCTGCAGGTGGCCATTGGTGCCCCCGACCGGCTGGCCGCGGCCAGCCCGGTGATGGTCACGCCCGGCACCGGCAACGCCGGGGGCCTGAGCGTGGAGAGCCTGTACGCATCGTCCAGCTCGGCCAACCTCACCGATCCGGTCACCATCACCTTCCTGGCCGACGGCAGCTTCACCGCCACCGGCCTGGGCCCGGGCAACCCGCCGCCGGACAACGTCGGCCCGCCCGCCAGCTACAACTACACACCCGGCCAGCCCATCACCCTCAACGGCTGGAACCTCACGCTGCGCGGCAGTCCCACCGCGGGCGACACCTTCAGCGTCGGTGCGGCACCGGCCGGGTCGATTGCCCAGAACGCCGGCAACGCCACGGGCATGCTGGGCTTGCGCGACCTGCCCACCTTCGAGGGCGTGCCGCTGTCCGACGGTTACGTCAGCCTGTTCTCCGACATCGGCACACGCGTGCAGGGTGCCGAGTTCGCCGCCAGTTTCTCCGGCCAGATCGCCACCACCGCCGAGACCGCGCGCGCCAACGTGGCGGGTGTCAACCTCGACGAGGAGGCCGCGCGCCTGCTGCAGTACCAGCAGGCCTACCAGGCCTCGGCCAAGTTCCTCCAGATCGCACAGAGCACCTTCGACAGCCTGCTGCAGACCGTGGGCCGCTAAACGACAGACGGGACCGATCATGCGAATTTCCACCGCCAACAGCTACGACAACACCATCGCCCTGCTGACCAGGCGCCAGGCCGAACTGGCCGCGCAACAGGAGCGTGTGACGACTGGCAAGCGCGTGCTCAAGGCCAGCGACGACCCGGTGGCCGCCACGCTGGCCGAGACCGCGGCCAACCGCCTTGCGCGCACCACGGCCGACCTGCGTGCGCTCGAAGCGTCCAGGACGAGCCTGCAACAGGCCGAGAGCGGACTGGCCGAATCGGGTGAACTGATCCAGAAAGTGCGCGACCTGCTGGTGACCGCAGGCAACGCCGGCTTCACCGACGCCGAACGCGAGGACGTGGCCAAGCAGCTCGAAGGCCTGCGCGAACAGCTGATCGCCGTGGCCAACCGCAAGGACAGTTCGGGGCGCACGCTGTACGGCGGCCTCGGTGGTTCGTCCACGCCCTTCGTGGACCTGTACGGACCCAGCGGCAACGGCGTGCAGTTCGAGGGCCAGCGTGGCCAGGCCGCCGCCGGCAACAGCGCGCTGCCGCAGGCGCTCGACGGCGACGCCATCTGGATGCGCGTGCCCCAGGGCAACGGCACCTTCACCGTGGGACTGCCCAATACCAATACCAGCGGCGTGAGCACCACCATGGGCGAAGTCACCGACGCGGCCCTGCTCACCGGCGATGACTACGACATCACCTTCGCCGAGGTGGCGGGCGTGATGCAGTACACCGTGACCAACATCAGCACCGGCACGCCGGTGCCCGGCCATGTCGGTCAGCCCTACGTTTCGAACAGGACGATCGAATTCGACGGCATGTCGCTGGAGATGCGCGGTGTGCCCGCCGCTGGCGACAGCGTGCAGGTGCGTCCGGTCACCACCACCACCGACATCTTTTCGGTGGTGCAGAACGCGGTCGACGCGCTGCGCTACAGCGGCACCAACCAGAGCGCCCACCAGGCCCAGGCCATGGCGCGTGCCATGACCGAAGTGGACGCCGGGCATGACCGCGTGCTTGCCGCGCGCGGCCGTGCCGGCGAATGGCTCAACCGCGCCGACTCGCTGAACAACCAGATGGAAGGCCGCTCCGTCGACCTGAAGACCGAACAGTCGCGACTGGAAGACCTGGACATGATCAAGGGCCTGTCGGACCTGGAGATGCAGCGCGTCGGCTTCGAGGCCGCCATCCAGTCCTACGCGCAGGTGCAGCGCCTGTCGCTTTTCAACGCCATCAGCTGATTCTTTTTTCCTGCTCCCATGACGAACCACACCGTGCTCGACAGCATCGCACTGGGCTACGAACCCGTGTGGAATCGCGAGCGTGAGCTTGCCGCGGTGCGGCTGGGCGTTCGTGCCATCCACCCGGAAGCGGTCGACGCCGCCCACCTCATGCAGGCCCTGGGCGACGACTGGCCCGAGAGCGCGCCGGTGCTCATCCTGTCGGTGGACAGCCCGCGACTGCTGCAGCAGACCCTGGCCTGCGAACCCGTGCACAACACCTGGATCGAGGTGCCGGGCTCGCAATTCGAGCAGCCCGAAACCCTGGCCCGCCTGAACGCCGCAGCGCGGCGCGGCCACCGCCTGCTGCGCCACACCGATCTGGAAAGCGTGCGCGATCAGATCGCCGCGCCGGCCGGCGCTCGCAGCATGGTGCGACTGAGCACCGCCGACGCCCAGCAATTGCTGAGCACGCCCAGTGCGCGCCTGCCCCTGCAGGACCGCGTGGTCGAAGGCGTGGCCAGCCAGGTGCTGGCGCGCCACTGCCTGGACGAAGCCGGCGCCTGGGGCCTGCTCGGCTGGCCCGACGACGACGTGCTGTTCGCGCACCGCCAGCAGCCCCTGAACTACGACGCCGCCGTGATCCGGCAGATCCTGATGGCCATCGGCGACGAAGACTGCTCGCTCGAACACCTGGAACGCCTGGTGCGCCAGGACCCGGTGCTGGTCTACCGCATCCTGCTTCTGGTCAACTCCGCCGCCTACGGCCTGCGCCACGAAATCGCCTCGCTGCGCCATGCGCTGATGATGCTGGGCTTCAAGGAACTGGGCCGCTGGCTGGCCGAGCAACTGCCCGACAGCGAACCCGATCCGGACCTGCACCCGGTGCGCTACGCCATGGTGATGCGCTCGCGCCTGGCCCAGCACCTGCTGGCCACCGGCTCCGAAGACAACCTGCGCGGCGAGGTCTACACCACCGCGCTGCTCTCGCAGCTCGACCGCCTGCTGCACCAGCCGCTGGGCGACCTGCTGCACCGCCTGCCCCTGTCGGGCCGCGTGTACGACGCGGTGCTGCGCCGCGACGGCCCCTACCACCCGCTGCTCGACGTGGCGCGCGCCCAGGGCGAACCTGGCCAGCTGCACCGCCTGCCCGCGGTCTGCCAGCGCCACGAGGTCAGCCTGGAGCACGCCAACCGCGCGCTCATCCGCATGCTCGCCACCAGCCGCGACCACGCCAGCCGCAAGTCCGAACGCATGATGTAGAGGGGCCCACCCCCGTCGCTTGCTCACTGCGTGTAGCCGCATCCCCCCTCAAAGGGGCAATGCCTGTGGCCCGGCGGAGCCGGTTCCACGGCAGTTCTGGATCTGGTTCACTTCGCGCCGGAGCGGTCCGTTTTGCTCCCTCTCCCCATGGGAGAGGGCTGGGGTGAGGGCCCCGCGCTACGATCGCGCCCATGACCGCCGCCACGCCCCCCAACACCCCCCATCACACCAGCGCCCTCGTGCTGTTCTCCGGCGGGCAGGACTCCACCACCTGCCTCGCCCATGCGCTGGCGCGCTACCCGCGCGTGGAAACCATCGGCTTCGACTACGGCCAGCGCCACCACGTGGAAATGACGGCGCGCCTGAATGTGCTGCGCGAACTGCGCCAGCGCTTTCCCGCGTGGTCACCCCGCCTGGGCGACGACCACGTGCTCGACCTCGCCGTGCTCGGCAAGGTCAGCGAAACCTCGCTCACGCGCGACATGGCCTTCCGCATGGAAGAGAGCGGCCTGCCCAACACCTTCGTGCCGGGGCGCAACCTGCTCTTCCTCACCCTCGCCGCAGCCCTGGCCTACCGACGCGGCATCCAGGTCATCGTGACGGGCGTCTGCGAAACCGACTTCTCGGGCTACCCCGACTGCCGCGACGACACCATGAAAGCGCTGCAGGTCGCGCTCTCGCTCGGCATGGACCACCGCTTCCTGATCGACACGCCACTGATGTGGATCGACAAGGCCGATACCTGGCGCTTGGCGCACGAGCTGGGCGAGAAAGCGCTGCTGGTCGGCGGTGGCAACGCGCTGGTGGACCTGATCGTGGAACACACCCACACCTGCTACCTCGGCGACCGCGAGCACCGGCATGCGTGGGGTTATGGGTGTGGGAGCTGCCCGGCTTGTGAGTTGCGGGCGCGGGGGTGGGCAGGCTACGTCACCGACGGCACCAGCCGGTAGCGCGCACCCGCCGCGTCATCCGGCGTGAACGTCCACTGCTGGCTGTGGAACGCCGCCACCGCGGGCCGGTGCGCGATCGAGATCAGCGCGCCGTCACTCTCTTTCACCAGCGCCTGCAGCCGCGCGTACAGCGTGGCCTCGGCGGCTTCGTCGAGCGCGCTGGTGGCTTCGTCCACGAACAGCCAGCGCGGCTTCTTGAGCAGCGCGCGCGCGATGGCCAGGCGCTGCTGTTCGCCGCCCGAGAGCTTCTGGCCCCAGCTGTCGTGGTCGTCGAGGCGGTTGGTCAAGTCGGGCAGCAGGGATTCGCGCAGGGCTTGCTGCAGTTCGGCGTCGCTGTGGCGCCCGGCGGGTTCGGGGTAGGCCAGGGCGTCGCGCAGCGAGCCGTTGGGGAAGTAGGGCCGCTGCGGCAGGAACATGGCGCGCGTGTCGAAATCGGCCGGGCGGTGCAGCAGGCCGCGCGCCCAGGGCCAGATGCCGGCGAGCGCACGGAACAGGGTGGACTTGCCACTGCCCGACGGACCCCTGACCAGCAGCCTGTCGCCGGGCGAGACCTTCAGGCCGCCGGTGGACAGCAGGGCCGCGCCGCCGGGCAGGGCGAGTCGCAGGTCCTCCAGGCCGAGCGTGCCGTCGGTGCCGGTGTCGGTCGTGGCGCTTTCCTGCGCCGCCTGGAGCGTCTGGAAGCTTTCCTCGAAGCTGGTGATGCGGTCGGTGGTGGCGCGCCAGGCGGCCAGGGCGCTGTAGTTGTCGACGAACCACGAGAGCGAGTCCTGTACGCGGCCGAAGGCGGACGAGATCTGGATCAGCTGGCCGAGCTGGATGGCGCCGCTGAAAAAGCGTGGCGCCGCGACGATGAAAGGAAAGACCACGGCGGCCTGGCCGAAGCCCACGGTGAACCAGGTCAGGCGCTTCTGCGCGTTGATGAGCTTGAGGTAGTTGGCCAGCAGGTCGGTGAAGCGGCCGCCGAGCTGCTGGCGCTCCACCGGTTCACCTTTGTCGAGCGCGATCGATTCGCTGTATTCGCGCACCCGCACCAGGTGGTGGCGGAAGTCGGCCTCGTAGCGTTGCTGCCTGAAGTTGAGGGCGATCTGCGGGCGGCCGATGTAGTGGGTGGCGATGCTGCCGAGCAGGCAGTACAGCACCGCCATCCAGACCATGAAGCCGGGGATGGTGTAGTCGCTGCCGTTGAAACTGAAGGCGAAGCTGCCCGAGAGCGTCCACAGGATGCCGACAAAACTCACCAGCGTGACGACGGCATTGAGCAGGCCCATGGACAGGCTCACTGAATAGCTGGTGAACAGGTTCATGTCCTCGGCGATGCGCTGGTCGGGGTTGTCGGGTGGTGCGTCGGTGCCGTGCGCGAAGCGGGCAAGTTCCAGGTGGTAGAAGGCCTTGTTCGAGAGCCATCGGTCCAGGTAGTGGCCGGTCATCCAGGCGCGCCAGCGCATCTCCAGCAACTGCGTGAGGTAGAAGCGGTAGACCGCGATGATGATGAAGCCGAAGGCCAGCCAGGTGAAGCGACCGAGTTCGCGCCAGAAGACTTCGGCGTCCTTGTTCTGCAGTGCGTCGTAGAACAGGCGGTTCCATTCGTTGATGAGCACCAGCATGTAGACCGCGCCCAGGTTGAGCGCGATGATGGCCGCGAGCAGGGCGCGCGCGCGCCACTTCTCGTCCGAATTGAAGTACGGCAGCGCCAGTCGGCCCACCTTGCCCGCGAACACGCGGAAGCTGCGGAGTTTGTCGGTCAGGGTCATGCAATCACCTGGTCAGTGGAGGAAGGGCGCCGATGCCAGACCCGGCAGCGCGCCGAAAGGTTCCTGCTTGGCGTGTGGGGTGGGTCAGGGGTTCGAGATGCCACTGGCCACGTGCCCTGCAGGCACATGCAGTGCGGCCGACTCGATGTGGCCGGTCTGATCGTCGAAGAAGAAGTCGGGCTCGAACTCACGCAGGAACTCGCCCTTGGGCAGACCGCCGAGGAACATGGCTTCGTCGACCTCGATGTTCCAGTTCATCAGCGTGCGGATCGCGCGTTCGTGCGCGGGGGCGCTGCGCGCGGTCACCAGCGCGGTGCGGATGCGCATGAGCGGCGTGCCTTCGCTCTGCAGGCGGTGCAGGGCTTCGAGCAGCGGCTTGAAGGGCCCGCCTTCGAGCGGCAGCGTGGCCTTGGTGGCTTCGTGTTCCTGGAAGGCCGAGAGGCCGTGCGACTGGTAGACGCGTTCCGCCTCGTCGGAGAACAGCACGGCGTCGCCGTCGAAGGCGATGCGCACCTCATGCGGGTGGGCGTCGCTGGCGTGCACCGACTGCGGGTAGACCTGCGCGGCGGGCACGCCGGCCTCGAGCGCGGCGCGCACGTCGGCCAGGTGGGTGGAGAGGAACAGGTTGGCGCGCAGCGGGCGCAGGTAGCGCCAGGGCGGCTGGCCGCGCGTGAAGCTGCCACGCTGGATCGGCAGGCCGTAGTGCTTGGCCGAGCGGAACACGCGCATGCCCGAGACGGGGTCGTTGCGCGAGAGGATGACCACCTCCACGCGCTGGGCCTGGTCGTCGTTGAAGGCCAGCAGCTTGTGCACCAGCGAGAACGCCACGCCGGGCTGCGCGGCCTGGTCCAGCCGGTCGAGCTGCAGTTGCATGTAGGCGCGGTCGTCGCCGGTTTCGAACAGGCGGTTCTCTTCCTCGAAGTCGAACAGCGCACGCGAGGAGATGGCAACGACGAGCTTGCCGTCGAGTGAGGCACCCATGGTCAGGTGACGAGCTGGTTGAGCTGGATGATGGGCATCAGGACCGCCAGCACGATCAGCATCACCACCAGGCCCATGCCGACGATCAGCAACGGCTCCAGGATGGTGGCCATGTGCATGGCGCGGCGCTGCACCTCGTCGCCGAGCTGCCGGGCGGCCCGGTCGAGCATGGCGGGCAGCTGGCCGGTCTGCTCGCCCAGTCGCGCGAACATCGACACCAGTGGCGGAAAACGTTTCTTGCTGCCCAGCGCCGAGGCCAGCGGCGCGCCCTCGCGCACCAGCACCAGGGCGTCGAGCGCGTCGGCGCGCATGGCCTGGTTGGACAGCGTCTCGGCCGCCGTCTGCAGCGCGCGCAGGATGGGCACGCCCGCCGCCGCCAGCATGGCCAGCGTGGCCGAGAAGCGCGCCGCGTTGTAGCCGCGCGCCAGGCGTCCCACCAGCGGCAGGCGCAGCCAGGTGGCGTCCATGCTCAGGCGCAGGCCTTCATTGCGCCGCGCCAGCACCACGCCACCGGCGCCGAGCAGCAGCAGGCCGAGCATGAGCCAGCCGTAGGCGCGCACGAAGTCGCTCAGCCCGAGCATCACCACCGTGAGGAAGGGCAGGGCGCGCTTGCTGCCGGCAAAGACGTTGGCCACCTGCGGCACCACATACGACACCAGGAACACCACGATCACGATCGCCACCAGGGTGACGATGGCCGGGTAAAGCGATGCCGCGACGACCTTGTTCTTGAGTGCTTCGCGCGCTTCCAGATCGTCCGCCAGGCGTTCGAGCACGGTGCCGAGAAGGCCACTTTGTTCACCGGCCGCAATCACGCCGGTGTAGATGGGCGAGAACTCGCGCGGGTGCTGCGCGAGCGCCCGGGCGAACGGTGATCCACCATTCACCTCGGAGCGCAGGGAGGCCATCAGGTTGCGCTGCTTCTCGTCTTCCGCTTCTTCGGTCAGGGCCGAGAGGGCACGCTCCAGCGGCAGGCCGGCCGAAACCAGGCCGGCGAGCTGGCGCGTCCAGACCGCGAGCGTGGTGGCGCTGAACGCGCGGCCGCCCCAGAGTGTGATATTGAAGCCCCGGGAGACGGCCTCTCCGGTCGCGCCCATGGCGGGCTCGACCAGCAGCGGCACCAGCGCGCGCGCGCGCAACAGGCTGCGCGCGGCGCGCGCGGTGTCGGCGTCGATCAGGCCTTTCTGCGTGGCGCCCTGCGCGTCCAGGGCTTCGAAGGTGTAGGCGGGCATGTCAGGTTCCGCCGCCGGGCCGCCCCAAGGCGGAGCAGCCCCCTGGGGGGGCAGCGACCCGCGCAGCGGTGGAGCGTGGGGGCCACATGCGTCAGTCTCGGGTGACGGACATCACCTCTTCGGGCGAGGTGATGCCCTCGTCGATCAGGCGCTGGCCGTCGGCGCGCATGGAGCGCAGGCCGGCGGCTTCGGCGGCCACGTAGACCTTGCTCTCGGCGGCGCGGTTGTGGATCAGCGCACGGATCTTGTCGTCGGCCACCATCAGCTCGTAGATGCCGGTGCGGCCCTTGTAGCCGCTGTGGTTGCACTGGGGGCAGCCCACCGGGTGCCACTGGCCCTTGTCGTCCTGGCGCCGGCAGTGCACGCACAGGCGGCGCACCAGCCGTTGCGCGAGCACGCCCAGCAGCGATGAACTCAGCAGGAAGGGCTCGACGCCCATGTCGGTCAGGCGGGTGACGGCGCTGGGCGCGTCGTTGGTGTGCAGCGTGGCCAGCACGAGGTGGCCGGTGAGCGAGGCCTGGATGGCGATCTGCGCGGTCTCGAAGTCGCGGATCTCGCCGATCATGATCACGTCCGGGTCCTGACGCAGGATGGCGCGCAAGGCCTTGGCGAAGGTGAGATCAATACGCGAATTGACCTGCGTCTGGCCCACGCCCGGCAGCTCGTATTCGATCGGGTCTTCGACCGTCATGATGTTCTGCGCGTTGGCGTCCAGGCGCTGCAGCGCGGCGTACAGCGTGGTCGTCTTGCCCGAGCCGGTCGGGCCGGTGACCAGGATGATGCCGTGCGGCTGGCCGATCAGACGGCGGAAGCGCTCGAGCACGTCGCCCTGCATGCCCACGGCCTCCAGGCTGAGCTTGCTCTCGCTCTTGTCGAGCAGGCGCAGCACGGCGCGCTCGCCATGCGCGCTGGGCAGGGTGGAGACGCGCACGTCGACCGCGCGCGTGCCGATGCGCAGCGAGATGCGCCCATCCTGCGGCAAACGCTTCTCGGAGATGTCGAGCTCGGCCATGATCTTCAGGCGCGAGATCAGCGCAGCGTGCAGGGCGCGGTTGGGTTGCACGACCTCGCGCAGCGTGCCGTCGACGCGGAAGCGCACGCTGGAATGGCGCTCGTAGGGCTCGATGTGGATGTCGCTGGCGCCGTCGCGTGCGGCCTGCGTGAGCAGGGCGTTGAGCATGCGGATGATGGGCGCGTCGTCGGCCGTTTCCAGCAAGTCCTCGATCGCCGGCAGCTCCTGCATCATGCGGCTGAGATCGGCATCGCCCTGCACTTCGCTGACCACCGCCGCGGCGCTGGACTCGCCCTGCGCGTAGGCCGCACTGATGCGCTGCTTGAGGCTCTCGCCACTCTCCCAGCGGATGTCGTCGACCGGGTGGCAGCGCAGGACCTCGGACAAGGCCGAGAGCCGCCGGGTCTGCGCGCCGGTGTCGGCTGCGGGCGTGCTGCTGCCCAGCAGGGTCTGCTGGATGCCGTCGTCCTCGATGAGCCAGTGGTGCTCGCGGGCGAAGGCGTAGGGCAGCGGGTACTTCACGGCTGCGGCCTCACTGCTGTGGCGTGGCCGGTGCCTGCGTCGGCGGTGGGTTGACCGGTGGCGTGGTGAGTGGGTCGGCCAGCGAGCGCACCGGTGACTGGCCCTCGCGTCCCGCGGGGAACGTGCCCGGGGGCGCTTGCGGCGGCATCACCGGCGCTTCATTGACGCCGAGCACCTTGCTCTGGACCGGCTGGGATTCCTTCTGCGCCGCACGCATGAGTTCGTAGCGGTCCAGCGCCAGGGTGCTGGTCTCGCGCGCGTCGCGCACCACCACCGGACGCAGGAATATCATGAGGTTGGTCTTGCGGCGCGAGCGCGATTCGCTGCGGAACAGACCGCCGAAGATCGGCACGTCGCCCAGGCCCGGCACTTTCTCCTGGTTGCCCGCGTATTCATCCTGCAGCAGGCCGCCGAGCACCACGATGGAGCCGTCGTCGACCAGCACGGTCGACTCGATGGTGCGCTTGTTGGTGATCAACCCGGTGCTGGAGTTGACGGAGGACGGTTGCACGTTGCTGACCTCCTGGAAGATGGTCATCTTGATGGTGCCGTTCTCGCTGATCTGCGGCTTCACGCGCAGCGTGATGCCCACGTCCTTGCGCTCGATGGTCTGGAACGGATTGACCGAGCCTTCGTTGCTGCCGGTGTTGGTGAACTGGCCGGTGACGAAAGGCACGTTCTGGCCGATCACGATCTTGGCTTCCTGGTTGTCCAGCGTGAGCAGGTTGGGGGTGGAGAGGATGTTGCCCTCACCGTTCTCCTGCAGGAAACGTGCGAGGAAGCCCAGCACGTAGACGCCGTTGGTGCGGCGCGCCAGGCCGAAGTTCAGGCCCGTGTTGGGCGCTGTTTCACCCTGGGCCAGGTTGACGATGTTGTTGCCACCGGTGCCGAAGTTGGTGCCGAGCAGGCCAATCACGCGGTCGCCCGAACTGCCTAGTGCGCCCTGCCACTGGATGCCGAACTCGGCCGCTTTCTCGGCGTTGACTTCGGCAATCAGGCTCTCCACGTAGATCTGGGCACGGCGCGAATCGAGCTGGTCGATCACGGCGCGCAACTGGCGGTACTGCGGCTCCGGCGCGGTGATGATGAGCGAGTTGGTGGCCGGGTCGGCCTGGATCTGGCCACCCGTGGAAGGCGATGCACTGGGCGACACCGCGGTGGTGGCGGGGTTGCCAGCGGCACCTGCGGCGCCACCGGCGGAGAGCGACACGCGCGTGGTGGATGTGCTGAGGGACGAGCCATCACCACCACCGACCTGGCCGGCCAGCGCCGCGCGCAGTGTGGTGGCCAGGGACGTGGCGTCGGCGTTCTTCAGATAGACCACATGGATGTTGCCGCTCATGTTCTCCGAGGAGGGCTGGTCCAGCCGGGCCACGAGGGATCGCACCAGCGCCAGGCGCGCCGGGTTGGCTGCCCGCAGTACCAGGCTGTTGCTGCGGGGTTCGGCCACGAGCGTGGTCTTGTAGGACTGGTCCGTCTGGGCGCCGCCGCCTGCGACGGCCGGGTCGATCAGACGGCCCACGAGCGCGGCCATGTCGACCGCGACCGCGTGCTGCAGCGGGATGATCTCGACATCGGTGGCGCCCGCCACGTCGAGCGCCGCAATGATGCGGCCAATGCGCTGCAGGTTGTCGGCATAGTCGGTGATCACCAGCGAGTTGTTGCCGGGGTTGACGTTGATGGTGTTGTTGGCACCGATCAGCGGGCGCAGCACCGGCACGAGGTTGTTGGCCGACTCGTGGTTGAGGCGGAAGATCTGCGTGACCACGGTGTTGGAGGCCGGCAGCGCCGAGACCGAGCCGGCGCTGACGACATTGCCCTGCAGCTTGGCGTCGGCCTCGGGCACGATCTTGTAGAGGCCGCCCGTGTCGACCAGCGAGAAACCCTGCAGACGCAGCACGGCCGCGAACTGGTTGAGCGCGGCCGTGGGCGAGACCGGGCGTTCGGTGGCGAGGTTGACCGTACCCTTCACGCGCGGATCGACCACGACATTGCGCCCGGTGATGGTGGCCATGGTGCGCGCCACTGACTCGATGTCGGCGGCAACGAAGTTGAGCACCACCGGCTCGCTGGGGCGGGCCTGCGCCCGCGAGGTCTGCGAGATGCCGTTGCCCGAGGTCAGGCACAGCGCCAGCGCCAGGGCCGAGAGTGCACCGCCGTGGGTCGGTGCGCCGGCGCGGCGGAGCCGGGCGGGCACGACACGGGAGGGGTTCGGGTTCATGGGGCGATCGTATCGTGAAGTGTTGAGGGGCGGTGCACGCAATGGTCAGCCGATGTTGAGCAGCGAACGCGGGCCCTGGCGGCGGCCCATGATGTTGAGCAGGTTGCCCAGGGCCGCCTCGCTCTCGGGTGCGGCCTCGGCCACGCCCTCGAAGCGCAGGCGCCCGCCAACCCAGCGGCCACTGCCCTGGAGCTGCAACGCGCCATGGAGGGTTTGCAGTTCGAGCGTGGTGGTGTTGCCGTCCGCCTCCGCGCGCATGCTCATGCGGTAGCTGCCCAGCGGGCGCAGCGTCGACAGGCGCGAGGCCAGGTCCAGCGCCTCGATGGCGGCCTCGCCCTGCAGGCTGGCGCGGCCCTGGTCCCAGCGCACGGTCAGGCCCGTGGTCTGCAGCGCCAGCTGGCCCTCCACCCGCAGGGTGTTCCAGGGCGTGCCCAGACCGACCAGCAGCTCGGCGGGCCACAGGCTGCTGGTGGCGCCCACACGCAGTTCGGCGCCACCCAGACGGGGAATCAGCGTGAGGGCCATGGGCTGTGGGGTGCAACAGGGCGCGCGCAGGTCCAGCGCCAGTGCCGGAGAGCCCGACGCCAGACGTGGCGCCAGTTGCCAATGCAGGCCCTGGGGCAGTGCGGTCTGTGTGCGACTGCCTTCTCCGCCGGTGAAGACGAGGTCGGCCTGGCCGTTCCAGACGGTGCCGCGGGCGTTGAGCAGCTGCAGTTGCCCCCCGGTGGCCGAGGTCACGGCGCTGGCCAGCCAGTGTGCGGGTGCGAACACCACCAGTGCCGCCAGCAGCCCGATGAGACCACCCAGCCAGGCCAGGCGAACGGGCCAGAGGCCGTTCATGGTGTGCCGCCCAGGGCCGGGCCAGCCAGCACCACGGTGCCGCTCCAGCCCGGGCTGCCGGGTTCCCGGGTGATCTGGCTGTCCACTGGCAGCGCACGGGCATTGATGCGCACCTGGGCAAGCCATTGGGCCAGGGCCTCGGGCGGCGTGTCGCGCAGGGTGAGCGTGGCGCGGTCGCCCAGCACGGACAACTGGCCCGTGCCGGCCAGGCCGGAGGTGGCGGTCTCGAGCGCGCGCAGCGCGTCGTCGCGGTTGGGCGGCTGGGTCGTGTTCTGGCCACGCAGGCTCTCGGCGGTGGCGGCCATGCGCTGCATCTGCCCGAGCTGGGCGTCCAGGCGGGCATGGCGCGCCGGCGCCTCGCGCAGGGTGTTCAGGGCCGGTGCCACCGCCAGCCACCAGAGCAGACCCAGGCCGATGACCCAGGCAGCGATGGTGACGGCGTTGCGTTCGCGGGCTGACAACCGCGAGAGCGCGACCGACAGCGCCAGCGTGAGCCGGGCGAAAGGGGAGGTGGCGTCGCGGGTGGCCATGGTTGTTCAGGGTTGCGGTGGGCGCAGGGTCAGCTCGTTGCCGTTGAAACGCGCCTGCCAGCCGCCGCGTTCCAGCGACTGCTGCAGCGCGCGCAACTGGTCTTCGCTGGCGCGCCAGCCAGAGAAGCGGCCCTCGCCGGTGCTGTAGGCAATGACCGAGGGGATCAGGGCCTCGCCCGCGGCGGCCTGGTCGATGGCCGCGAGCAGGGTTTCAAGGTCGCCGGCCGAGAGCGCACCGCTGGCCTGCTGCAGGCGCGCGACCTCGCGCTGCATCTGTACCGGCGCGTCGAGTACCACGGTCACCTGCGGAAAGGTCTTTTGCAGCGTCTGCACCACGGCCTGCTGTTTGGTACCGAGTGCGCTGCGTTCATGCCAGGCGGCGGCGTTCAGGCCCACCAGTTGCACGCCCAGCAGGGCGGCAAATCCCCAGCGCGCGGGCCGCCACGCCGGGGCGTTGCGCCATTGCCGGAAGCTGCGCTTGAGTCGCTGGCTGCGCCGTGCGCCGGCGGACAGGCTCAGATCGAACTGGGCCAGGTTCCAGTCGGACTGGGCACAGCGCAGCAGCCAGGCGGGCTGGGCCACGAGTTCGAAACGCTGCTGCAGCACCTGCTCGGCCTGGCCGGCCACGGTCGGGTCGGCCAGCCAGACGTCGAACTCGCCCGGTTCGCCCGGCGCATCGCTGGCCGGCGGCATGAGGGCAGTGACCACCATGTCGGCGGCGGTGCCGCTGCCCATGGGCGTCTCGCGCACCGGTGCGCAGCTCACGCCCAGCAATCCGGCGCTGCCGAGCCAGACCTGGCCATTTTCGTTGTAGGCCCAGTGAATGTTGGAGGGGATATCCAGCGTGAAGCTGCGCGAGGCCCCTGGCGATGCACCGGGGGCCTCGGCGGGAACCAGTGGCCAAAGCGCGGGTGCGATGCGGCCTACCGGGCGGTTGGCCGACTCCAGGGTCTGCAGCCAGCCGCGCAGCCAGGTCCTGGCGCAGGCAGCCACCCAGACCGTCTGGCCCGAGCGGCCGCCAGGCTCCAGGGCGAAGTGCAGTTCGGCGGTATCGGCCAGCAGTCGGTCTTCCAGCAGGCCGTCCAGTGCCGCGCGCAGGCGCGCGGGAGTTACCTTGGGCAGCGCGACCCGGTGCCATGACACGGCGCGCGGAGGCAGCACCAGTACCACGTCGTCGTCGCGTGGCAGCAGCGCCGCGGCGCTCTGACCATGGTCGTTGATCTGCTGGCCATTGCTGGACCTGGCCCAGTCGAACAGGGCCGTCGGCCCTGCGGCGGGAGCGGCGGAGAAGTCCGAGGGGGTGACGATCAGCACGGTGATGCAGTCATGCGAAGGTGTTACCAGAGGGCGAGTGCACCATTCTAGAGACCCTGTGTGTCCCGCAGGGCATTGAGTGCACCCGGGGCCCGCGCGAAATCAGCGCCTGGCAAAGCGCTCGCGCCAGGTCACACGCACGTCCAGGTTGTTGCGCACCACGAGGGAACGCTCTTCGATGATGGTGTTGTCCAGTCGCAGGCGCCCGCGCACTTCGAAATGGTTGCTGCGCACTCCGTGGTACAGATCAGACAGTTGGCCGGCAATGGCGGGCACCGTGATGCTCACGGCGGCCAGGCTCTTGAAGGGTTCACGCTCGCGGGCCGCCGTGACCTGGCGCGCCTGGGCCAGGTCCATGCCCGGCACGCTGGCACAGATGGCCTGGGCGCTGGCGGTGTTGAGGTTGAGCGTGGAGCGGTTGGGCAGCACGGTCACATGGGGCTCCAGCGCCGCCAGACTGCGGTGGCCGATGCCGAGCCAGGCGAGCTGGGCAAATTTCTTCGGCAGCAGGGACGTGCGCGAGGGCAGTGGGTCGCTCAGTGCCAGGCGCATCGAGGCGCGCAGCTCGTTGGCGGCGGTGTTGAGTTCCGATGTGGGAAGGCCCAGCAGTTCATAGAGCTTGGCGAAGCTGCCCATGTCGGCCTCGGACAGCTCGACGGTGGTTTGTGCGCCGGTGCCCACGACGCGCACCACGTTGAGGAAATTCATGCGCGATTGCAGGTCGACCACCTCGCCGGAGAGGAAGGCCTCGAGCATGCCGTCGGTGTTGTTGTTCTTGTCTGCGGCCAGGAAGCTGGAGAGTCGCGCCTCTTCCAGCGGCGTGGCCCAGGGCTCACCCAGGTGGTCGGCGTTGCCGCTGCTCTGGTTGTCTCGCGCGTCCTCGCGCAGGATCAGGCGCGCCCAGTCGAGCGCGCCGGTGAGGATCCAGCCGGCCTGCACGCGCTGGCGCTCGGCCTGTTCCACCTCGGAGGCGCGCCACTGCTGCCACAGCGCGGCCGAGGCCAGGGTAGCCACCAGGGTGACGACGAGCATCGCCAGCAGCAGCGCGGCGCCGCGCTGGGGGTGGCGAAGAGCAGGCGCCTTCATCAACGCCCAGCCTCAAGTGTGGGACGCACCCAGTCGCGCACCAGGCTGCCGCTGAGCCCTTCGCCGGTGCCGAGCACGAGTTCCAGGCGCACGCCTTTGGGCAGCGCGCTGCTGCGTGCGGTTTCTACGCCCCCGACGGGCTCTTCGTTGCCCACCGACGATTGCGGGTTCGACCAGCCTTCTCCGCGGTGGTAGAAGAGCTGCCACTGGTCGATGCCCAGCAGCGCGATGGCGCTGTCGGTGCTGGCGTTGCCGGTTTGCGACGGCAGGGCGCCGCGGCCCCATTCGGCGGCCCGATGCCAGGCGCGTGCGAGTTCGTCGCGCCGCAGCAGCGGGCCCGATTGCCAGCGCACCCACTGCCCGCTGGCGCGGCTGCTCGATGAAATGATGGGCAGGCCCGCGAGCGCCACGCCGGTCAGGCGTGTCCAGGCGACGACGCGGATGCCGCGGCTGTCCAGGCCCGACTCGCTGCTGTCGCGCCGCGTCATGCGCAGCACCTGGCCGTTGAAGTCGATCGCATTGACCTCGCCGGTGTCGATCAGGGCGTCCAGGTCGGCCGCCCACTGGCCCATGGCGGCCTGCATGCGCAACAGGTCGTCGGCGCGTTGCTGGGTGAGGGTCTGCGCGCGGGTCATGCCGTCGAGCGAGCGCCAGCTCAGCAGCGCGAGCATGGACATGACGACGATGGCCACCAGCAGCTCGACGAGGGTGAAGCCACGCGCATTCATGTTCAGTACCGTCCCATCACGGTGGAGAGCGTCAGCAGGCGCACGTTCACGCCATCCACCGCGGCTTCGACCACCGTGTCCACGCGCCGGAAGTTCGGGTTGGGCGTCGGCAGTACCGACAGGTGCACGCGCATTTCGCGCCCGGCCTGCACGCAGCCGGCGTCGCTCTCGCCGGTGCCGGGCAACTGGCGCTGCAGGCGCAGCCGGGTCAACTCGTTTTCCGCGCAGAGCTGCGCCAGCCACTGGTCGCTCTGCCTGCCCGCCGCGCGTGTGAGCGCGCCCGTGGCCTGCAGGCCGGCGGACAGCGTGATCGCGACCACGGCCAGGGCCACGAGCACCTCGATCAGCGTGAATCCGCGTGCGCTTCTTCTCATGGTGCCGGGCCCAGCACGGTGAAGGGCGACAGGCCGTCGGTGCCTAGCGTGATGCGTCGCTCGCCCTGCACCAGCACCAGGCGCTGCGCCGGGATCAGCGGTTCGGGCCCGAGCACAAGGGACTGCGCCCCGGGAGGTTGAATCACCTGGGCCTGGGTGTCCGGGCTCAGCCAGGGACGCGGGCCGGACAGCGAACCGGGGCCCGCCTGCGTGGGCAGGCCGATGAACTCGAAGCCTTGTGGCAGGCCGGTCCAGACCACCGGCAGGCCACTGGTGCGCGACTGCGCGCGCGCCGACTCCAGCAAGGCGGACAGCCGCAGGCCTTCGCGTTCGAGCCGGGTGGCACTGGTGTCGCGCAACGCCAGACTCACGCCTGCGGTGGCAAATGCCACGATCACCAGCACGACCATGAGTTCGAGCAGGGTGAAGCCGTGGGCCTTGCCGGGCATGGTTGGCCTCAGCGCAAATGAATATAGACGGCAGTGGGGCGTGGGGGCTCAACCATTGTCAGGCTCACTGCCAGCTGCCGATGTCGGCGTCGCGGCCCTCTCCACCGGCCTGGCCGTCCGCGCCCAGCGAGAGCACGTCGACCTCACCCTTGAGGCCCGGGTTGATGTATTGGTAGGGCCGGCCCCATGGGTCACCCGGCAGCTTGTCCAGATAGGGCCGCCAGTTGGGCGGCACCGGGCCCGTGGAGGGCTTGACCACCAGGGCGTTCAGACCCTGTTCGCCCGTCGGGTAGCGCTGGTTGTCCAGACGGTACAGCTTGAGGGCCTGCATGAGGTTGTTCACGTCGGTTTTCGCGGCGGTCACGCGAGCGTCGTCGGCGCGATCGAGCACGTTGGGCACGATCAGCGCAGCGAGCACGCCGATGATGACCAATACCACCATGAGCTCGATCAGAGTGAAGCCGCGTTGCACGGCGCGCCATGCGCGCGGCGTGCAACGCATGACCCGAAAGGGAGGGAGGGGGGTCAGGTGAGGCATTCGATCTCCCGCAAACAGGGGCACGTGGAAGGCCTTGACAACGGGGTCGCAAAGCACTGCTGTCGATCATAATGCGCGCATGAAGAAGGTTCCCGCGTTCGGACACTCCGGTTTCCTCATGGAAAGTCCCGCGGCGCTGCAGACAGCAGGCCGCCGTGGGCCAACCGTGGCTGCGGGGCTGTTGTGGCTGGCCGCTGGCCTGAGCGCGGGTTATTGGGTGCTGCTGGCCTGGGGCAGGGCTCCGGTGACGCCGGTCTCGGTCCTGGCAACCGAGCAGGTGAGCGCCGACACCGTGGCGGTGGCACGCACACTGGGGGCGCTTCCTGCGGTCGCGACCGCGGCGGTGGCCGCCAGCGCTGCCCCCCCACGCTACAACCTGCTGGGGGTGGTGGCGGTGGGCACGCGCGATGGAGCCGCGCTGATTGCCGTCGATGGACAGCCACCCAGGCCCTACCGCGTCGGGGCGCCGCTGGATGGCGGTCTCGTGCTGCAGGCCGTCACGCGCGGCACCGCGCGGCTGGGGCCCACGCTGGAGGCGCCTGCCACCGTGGAGCTGACCCTGCCCGAGGCGGCTGCACCGTCCTGACCGGCAACCGCGCGCAGGGCGCCGCTGCCTGTTCATGACCCATGGCATGACCCACAGCCCTCACCTCGCCGAGTGGCCCCGTCCGCCGGACAACCTCGTTGCCCAGCTGTGCGACGAACTGCAACGCCATTCCCCGTTCAGCGAAATGCAACCAGCCGACGTGCGCGCCTTTGTCGAGGCATCGCGGCACGCCTACTTCCGGTCCGGCGAGTCGGTGGTCGCGCCCGAGGACGGCCCGGTCAGGCACCTGTTTTTCATCCGTCGTGGCGCGGTGGTGGGCCAGAGGGGGCTTTCCGATGTCGCCGGTGGCGCCTTCCAGTACGAGGCCGGTGACCTTCTCCCGGTGAGCGCGGTGCTGGCCGAGCGCGCGCCGACAACCCGCTACAGCGCCGCCGAGGACACGTTCGCGCTGGTGATCACCGCCGAGGACATGCGCGCGCTGGCCGAGCGCAGCGCGGTGTTTGGCGACTTCCTGAACCGTCGCATCCTGCGTTTCCTCGACCTGTCCCGCGCCGCGCTGCAGGTGGCCTATGCCTCGCAAGCCCTGGGCGAACAGTCGCTGGAGACACCGCTGGAGCAGCTGTGCCACAAGACGCCGGTCAGCTGCGTACCCGCGACACCGCTGCGCCAGGCGCTGGTGCAGATGCATGAGCAGCGTGTCGGCTCCATGCTGGTGGTGGATGCGGCCGAGATGCCGGTGGGCATCCTGACCCGTTCCGACGTGCTGGGTCGCATCACGCTGGCGGACCTGCCACTGACGGTGCCGATCGGGCAGGTCATGGTGCAACCCGTGCGCACGCTCACGCACGTGCACACCGCGCAGGATGCGGCACTGCTGATGACGACCCATGGCATTCGCCATGTGCCCGTCACGCGTGACGGGCGGGCCATGGGGGTGGTCTCCGAGCGCGATCTTTTCGCGCTGCAGCGCCTGAGCATCAAGCAGGTGAGCAGCAGCATCCGCCACGCGGACGATCTGCGCAGCCTGCAGGGCGTTGCCCAGGACATTCGCCGCTTTGCGCGCAGTCTGCTCGCACAGGGGGTGCAGGCGAAACAGCTCACCTCGCTGATCAGCCACCTCAACGATGTACTGACCGCGCGCCTGATCGAGCTCACGGCCACCCGGCGCGGCATTGGTCCGCTGGAGTTCTGCTGGCTTGCGCTCGGCTCGGAAGGCCGCAGCGAGCAGACCATCTCAACCGATCAGGACAATGCGCTCATCGTGGCCGAGTCGTCCGAAGGACCCGCGCCTGACAGAGAACGCCTGCTGGCTTTTGCACGCGAGGTCAACGAAGCGCTCGATGCCTGCGGCTATCCGCTGTGCAAGGGCGGCATCATGGCCAGCAATCCAGCCCTGTGCCTCACGGCGCAGGAATGGGACCAGCGTTTCGCGCACTGGATCGACCAGGGGTCACCCAAGGATCTGCTCAATGCCAGCATCTATTTCGATTTCCGCGCGCTCGCGGGCCAGACAGCGATGGCCACGCGGTTGCGCAATGTCGTCACGCCGCGCGCCGCGCGCAACGCGCGTTTCCTGCGACAACTCGCGCTCAATGGCCTGGGTCAGAGCGCGCCGCTGAACTGGCTGGGCCGCATCGACACCACCACCATCGATGGGCGGGACACGCTGGATCTGAAGCTGCAGGGCACGGCGATCTTCGTGGACGTGGCGCGGCTGTATGCGCTGGCCCACGGCGTGACGGCCACCGGTACGCGCGAACGCCTTGAGGCGGTCGGGCCGCTGATGGGCGTTCCCGAGCGCGAATACCAGGCCTGGGTCGGTGGATTCGAGTTCCTGCAGATGTTGAGATTGAGGGCTCAGCTCGATGGCACCACGGTGGGTGACAACCCCAATCGCATCGCGGTCGACCAGCTCAACGACATCGATCGCCGCATCCTGCGCGAGACCCTGCGCGTGCTGCGATCGCTGCAGCAGCGCGTGAAACTCGATTACGAACGCTAGCGTTGCAGCAGGGCCTGCGCCGCCAGCAGCAGTGGCCAGGCCATCAGGGCGCCCGTGCCCTGGCCCATGCGCATGCCCATGTCGAGCAGCGGTTGCGCCTGCAGATGGATCAGCATCAGGCGGTGGCCCGTCTCCGCCGACCGATGGCCGAACACGAAATAGTCCGCCGCCGCCGGATTCAGGCCGCGTGCCACCAGGGCCGCAGCGCTGGCCACATAGCCATCGACCAGCACCACACGGCGTTCGCTCGCTGCCTGCAACATGGCGCCGGCCATCATCGCGATCTCGAATCCCCCGAGCGCCGCCAGCGCATCCAGCGGCGCCAGCGCCTTGCGGTGTCGGGCGGCAGCGGCCGAGAGTTTTTCAATGCGCTGCTGGAGCACGGCATCGTCGAGGCCAGCACCCTGGAAGTCGTCGCGTCCGCAGGCATCGACCAGCGGCACGCCACACAGGCGGGACAGCAGTAGCGACGCGCTCACGGTGTTGGCCACGCCCACATCGCCGAGCGCGATCACGTTGCCCGGCAGGTGGCGCACCACGTCCATGCCGGCGTGCAATGCCGAGATCGCCTGAGCCTGCGACATGGCGGGCCCAAGCATCAGGTTGCGCGTGCCATAGCCGATCTTGCGCGGCAGCAGCGGGGCCTTGCGCCGCGCGTCGTCGGGCAGGGAGATGTGGGAAGCGACCCCCGCGTCCACCACCGTCAGGTCGAAGCCATGCAACTGTGCCAGTGCATTGACCGGGGCAGTGCCCAGCAGCAGCTGCAGCACGTGTTCGCAGGTCATGGACTGGGCGAGATCTGACATGCCTTCGTCGGCGATGCCGTGGTCGGCCGCAAACACCACCAGCTGTGGCGAGTCGAAGGCCAGCAGGTCGAACGCCTGCGGGCCAATGTGCTGGATGCGCGCGAGCTGCAGCACCAGGGCTTGCATGCGGCCCAGCACGTGCTCCGGAAATCCCTCCGGGGCCAGCCGCCGCATCAGCGCGTGCTCGAGCATCGTGTCGCCGGTCGAGGCAATGCGGGGCAGCTTCAGCCCGGCGGGCAGTTCCGACGTGCGGCGGGTGATCGGTTCGAATACGGGGTCGCGAGCCATGGCACTGGGGGCAGGTTCAGCTTTTCAGGAACAGCCGGTATACCGGGTTGCCCGTCTCTTCCACGTAGGGATAGCCCAGCGTGTCCAGGAATTTGTCGAAAGCCTTGTGGTCTTTCGCCGGCACCTGCAGGCCGACCAGAATGCGACCGTAGTCGGCGCCCTGGTTGCGGTAGTGAAACAGGCTGATGTTCCAGCCGGGGCGCAGCAGGCTCAGGAACTTCAGCAGTGCGCCCGGCCGCTCCGGGAACACGAAACGCAGCAGGCGTTCTTCCTGCGCGAGCGGCGAATGCCCACCCACCATGTGCCGGATGTGCTCCTTGGCCAGTTCGTCGTGGGTCAGGTCCAGGGTCTCGAAGCCGTGCCGGATCAGGTTGGCCGCGATCTTGCCGGACTCTCCCTTACCATGGGTGGTCATGCCTACGAACACATGGGCCCGGCTGCCGTCGTGGATGCGGTAGTTGAACTCGGTGACGTTGCGCGGCCCGCCCGGCAGTTCGCCGATGAGCTCGCAGAAGCGCCGGAAGCTGCCGCGCTCTTCGGGCATGGTGACCGCGAACAGCGCCTCGCGTTCCTCCCCCACTTCGGCGCGCTCGGCCACGAAGCGCAGCCGGTCGAAGTTCATGTTCGCGCCGCACAGGATGGCGGCGTAGGTCTCGCCGCGTGTCTTGTGGGTCGCCACATACTGCTTGATGGCAGCAACCGCCAGCGCGCCGGACGGTTCGACGATGCTGCGCGTGTCCACGAACACGTCCTTGATGGCGGCACACACCGCGTCCGTGTCGACGGTGATGAATTCGTCGACCAGATTGCTCGCGATGCGGAAGGTTTCCTCGCCCACCAGCTTGACCGCCGTACCGTCTGCGAACAGGCCGACATCGGGCAGGGAGACGCGCTGCCCGCCCTGGACCGAGCGCAGCATGGCGTCCGAATCGGTCATCTGCACGCCAATGACCTTGATCTCGGGCCGCACTGCCTTGATGTAGTTGGCTACACCCGAGATGAGGCCGCCGCCGCCGATGGCGACGAACACCGCGTCGAGGTGGTGCGATCCCAGACTTTGCAACTGGCGCAGGATTTCCATCGCAATCGTGCCCTGGCCGGCGATCACGTCCGGGTCGTCGAACGGGTGGACGAAGGTCAGGCCCTGCTTTTTTTGCAAGGTCAGGGAGTGCAGATAGGCGTCCGAATAGCTGTCGCCGTGCAGCACCACCTCGCCGCCGAAGCCGCGCACGGCGTCGATCTTCACCTGCGGGGTGGTGGTCGGCATCACGATCACCGCGCGGGTGCCCAGCTTGCGCGCGCCCAGGGCCACGCCCTGTGCGTGGTTGCCGGCAGAGGCGCAGATCACGCCCTTTTTCAGTTGCTCGGGCGAGAGGTGTGCCATCTTGTTGTAGGCGCCGCGCAGCTTGAAGCTGAACACGGGCTGCTGGTCTTCCCGCTTGAGCAGCACGGTGTTGCGCAACCGGCGACTGAGGTCAGTGGCGGTCTCCAGGGCCGATTCCACCGCCACGTCATAGACGCGCGCGGTCAGGATCTTTCTGAGGTAGTCGGCCGGCCCCATGGACGTGAGCGGAGAGACGCCGGCTGCGGGTTGTTCTTTTTGTGGGGGGCGGGCGGACAGTGGCGGCATGGGGTTCCTCGCTGCACATCATATCGGGGGCGAAAAAAAGCCCGGACTGGCAGAACCAGACCGGGCTTGAATCCACCCGTGGAGGGTAGAGGAGACAACCGTAAATACAATGACGCGAGTATAGCGCTGCGATGCTGCGTTGCAACATCGCGTTCGAGATTTCTATGATTTTTAGAGCGCCTTCCCCAATAGCGTTGGTTATTTCACGACAGGACACACCATGGAATGCACCGTCACCTGGACCGGCTCCACCGGCACCCGATCCCACATGGGCTTCCTGGCGGAGACTGGCACGGGCCACGTCATCGCCATGGACGGCGCCCCCGACGCTGCAAAGCCCGAGAACGGTGGCGCCAATCTGGCGCCCCGTCCCATGGAAACCGTGCTGGCGGGCACAGGCGGCTGCACCGCCTATGACGTGGTGCTCATCCTCAAGCGTGGCCGGCACGATGTGCGTGGCTGCTCGGTCAAGCTCACCACCGAACGCGCCGAGACCGACCCGAAGGTGTTCACCAAGATCCACATGCACTTCAGCGTCAGTGGAAAAGGCATCCCCTCCGTGGCAGTGGAGCGTGCCATCGCCATGAGCCACAACAAGTACTGCTCGGCGAGCATCATGCTCGGCAAGACAGCCGAGATCACCACCAGCTTCGAGTTGCTGGAGGTTTGAGTTTTTTGCCTGCGTGCCGCTCAGATGCGGTGCGCCACAGTTGTCATCACCTTGGCGGCGGCGCGCATCAGCGCTTTTGCCACCCCGGGCAGTTCCACCGCGCCGGCTTGCTGGGCTTCGCGCGCATGGCGCGCTTCGTCGTCCTTCATCTGAGCCACGATCGCCCGTGAGGCATGGTCCGCGGCGGGCAAGCGGTCCATGTGGCCGGCCAGATGCGCCTCCACCTGTCGTTCGGTTTCCACCACAAAGCCCAGACTCACGCCCGGACCCAGGCGTCCGGCCAGCAGGCCAAGGCCGAAGGCGCCGGCGTACCAGAGCGGGTTGAGCAGGGACGGCCGAGCACCCAGTTCTTCCATTCGCGCCTGGGTCCACGCCAGGTGGTCGGTTTCCTCCCGACCGGCCGCTTCGAGTTGCATGGCCAGTGCTTCATTGGGCGCCTGCCCGGCCCTGCGCGACCACCGTGCCGCCAGCGCCTGCGAGGTATAGAGCGCCTGCGCGCACACCTCGCCCACATGGTTGACCCGCATCAGCGCACCCGAAAGATCCCGCTCTGCAGGCGCCAGTTCGGCATCGGTGGCTTTCTCGGGCAGCGTCGGGCATTCGCGCGAGGCACGAGGGCTCACGAACAGGGTTCTCAGGGCCGCATCGGCGGCGTTCAACAGGGCATCCATGGCATAAAGGTTTTGACGGGCAGCGGGTTCACTGTATCGCAGGCGTGTCGCGCCATGAACCTGCCCCAGCTGATCCAGTTCGGCCTCGTCTGGCGCGCCGCGCACCAAAACAGGGAGGCGTTGTGCGCGTGCCACAAAAGAGGGCGCAAATGTGTCGAAACTTTTGCCTCGTGAGGGCCCTTCTGGTTCAATCACTTCAGCTTCCTAGACGGAGGTGGGCTCGAGGGCTCTAGACCCCCGGCCTCTTTATTCAACCTTGGAGAAACCCTCAATGAAAAAGACCCTGATTGCACTGGCAGCCGTGGCCGCCTCCGGCGCCGCGTTCGCCCAGTCTTCCGTGACCCTGTTCGGCAACGTTGACATGGGCATTCGCCACGTCAATCCCGAAGTCGGCGATTCCATCACCACGATGCAGAAGAACCTGATTTCTTCGAGCGCCTTGGGTTTCCGCGGCGTTGAAGACCTGGGCGGCGGTCTGAAGGCCGGCTTCCATTTCGAAGGTGACCTGGACCCCGACACCGGTACCCCCGGTGGCCTGAACTTCCAGCGCCGCAGCACCCTGAGCCTGATGGGCGGTTTCGGTGAGTTGCGTATGGGTCGTGACTATGTGCCAACCTTCACGATCCACACCAAGTACGACCCGTTCGGCACCAACGGCCTGGGCAGCTCGATCAACATGTTTGGCACCACTTTCGGTGCGGTTTCCTCCTCCGCTGTGCGTGCGAACAACAGCCTGGGTTACCTGGCCAAGTTCGGCAGCTTCGATGTGGCCTACATGTATGGCCTGCGTGAGAGCGCGTCCAACAACAACGACTACCACGGCATTCGTGTGGGCTACAACGCTGGTCCGTTGAGCGTGGACGTGGCGACGGCTCAGGAGACGGGCATTGGCGCTTCCCTGGGCAACCACAACCCCAGGCGCACCAACGTCGGCGTGGCGTATGACTTCGGCTTCATCAAGCCGATGTTCCAGTACACCACCTCGAAGCTTGAGCTGGCTGGTGGCGACCGCAAAGTGAACAACGTGTTGCTGGGCCTGACGGCGCCTGTGGGCCCTGGCTTGGTGCGTTTCTCTTACGTTCGCAACTCGCTTGAGCAAGGCGCGACCGATGTGGACGGCAAGCAAGTCGCCCTCGGCTACACCTACCCTCTGAGCAAGCGCACCTCGTTCAACGCGAACATCGCGCGCATCAGCACCGACGCGGGCTTCCCCGTCGCCGAGCGGACCGGTTATGAAATCGGCGTGCGTCACACCTTCTAAGCACTGCGCCGGCGCAAGCCGGTTCGTTGCCTGAAGACAAAAAAACCCACCGCGAAAGCGGTGGGTTTTTTTTTTGACTGAGAAGTGTCGGCATCGAGGTGAATGCATGGTACGAATATTGCTATTCCGTCATATCAAATCGCTTGTTGCTCCAGTACAACGATTTGACCGGGGTCAAAAAAATACAAGGGATTACCCGTATTTTCAATGGGCTCCGTCCCTATGATTCCTGTTGCTTCATCTTTTCGACATCTTTGTTCTCTCCACCACTTCAAAGGAAATTGCATGAAAAAGACTCTGGTTGCATGGGCTGTTATGAGCGCCTTCGCCGGTACCGCTGCCGCTCAGTCGTCGGTGTCGATCTACGGCATCGTTGACCTGTGGGTGGGCTCCACCAAGTCGGGTTTGGGTGCCCAGTCGGTCACCAGCCTGGACAATGGCGGCCTGTCCCCCAGCCGCCTGGGCTTCAAGGGTTCGGAAGACCTGGGTGGCGGTCTGTCTGCGGTGTTCACCATCGAAGGCAACCTCACGCCCGACAACGGCACCGCCGGCCGTCTGGCGTTTGACCGCCAGTCATACGTTGGTCTCGAAGGCGGCTTCGGTGCAGTGCACTTCGGCCGTGTCTGGACGTCCTTCTATGACGTGGAAGCGCTGGCATTCACTAGTTTTGATTCCGCATTCACGCCTGAGTACTACGCGTTCGGCAGTGTGGATTACACCGGCAACCCGAACAATGGCATCAAGTACGTGTCGCCCGAATTTGGGGGCTTCACCGGTACCGCTTCTTACGCCATCGACGAAAAGAACGGCGCGGCCAACGAAGTGAAGACCGGCGCCCTGGGCCTGTCGTACACGGGCGGCCCGCTGACTGCCGTTGTTGCGTATCAGCAAGAAAAGGCGACCGGCACGCCTAACAGCTTGTCGTTCACCCGCATCAGCGCCGCATACGACCTTGGCGTGGTGGTTCTCAAAGGCAACTATGGCACTGCCAAAGACAACCTGAGCGATGCGAAGTCCAAGGACTACAGCCTGGGCGTGGACGTTCCCCTGAGCGAGGCGCTCACCCTGGGTGCTGGCTATGCACGCGGCAAGGACAACGCTGCCGGTGGCAGCGACAAGCGCAGCGCCTACGGCCTGGCGGCGACCTACGGCCTGTCCAAGCGCACCACCGTGTACGCCGGCATTACCAAAGGCGAGACCAAGAACGGCGGCGTCAAGACCGACGAAGAGAATCTCTACGCAGTGGGCCTTCGCCACACCTTCTGATCGCCGCTCTGCGGAGCGCGTTCGAAAAAAAGCCACCCGGCGCGCCGGGTGGCTTTTTCTTTGGTGAAGCCGCAGGCCTACTTCGCAGGCGAAGCCGCCTTCTTGTCGGTGGCGTCGGACGCTGCGGGCTTGAACGCCTCGCCATTGACGGTCAGACCCTCGGCCGACAGCTTTGCCGCACGCTTTTCGCCAATCCCTGGCACCCTTTTCATCAGGTCACTCCAGCCTTTGAAGGGCGATGCTTTGCGTTCCTCCAGGATTCTCCCGGATGTGCTGGGGCCGATCCCCTTGATGCTGTCCAGGTCCGCCACCGTGGCAACGTTGACGTCGACCGCCGCGAAGCTGATGGTGGCGACGAACGCGAGCAAACTGGCCAAGATTCTTGTGAACATGTGTGTCCTCCGTGTGCAAAGATGATGAAAGACCACCGGCTTGAACCCCTGCAGAGGGTGCCCAAGTGGTGACCGAAGCCAGCCTTGGCTTCAATCCAGAATTTAATTCTAAAGAATGATTTTTCTGAGCTTTCATGTAAAAAATAGGTAATAACTAGCAAAAAATGGGTGCGATACAACAGAAGCACGTTTGGCGCACCGGCAGGTGCCGCAGAGACCTCCCGCAGGTGCGGCCAGGGTTCTTGAAGCTCTGGCTGGTTGTGCCAGGGGGCCGCTGTTCTGGATTCGGCTGGCGCACAGAACGAAATCGCACCGCCCGCTGAGCGTCCTGCGTCAGCCGATCGATCCGGGCCTGGGCTCGGAGGGACAACTGACGTTCGTCTGACGGGTCTGCCCCCGCTCCGGGACGCCGATCTGTCGATGGGAGAACGGGCGGATTCGCCCATCAGGTTGATCCTGGTTTTTGACGGCGATCGCGCCCGAGAGGGCCGAAGTTCCATTGCCCGTCCGAGTTCAGTCGCTTGTTGACTGGCGAGGAGTTGCCATCACGAACCGGGCACCGTAGCAGGGAGCCCCTCCACAGACCGGATTTGCAAACGGGTGCCCGACAGAGGCACCGCGGACCAGGGCCAATGCTGCGACCATGTTCGCGACGTACGCGGGGATCTACAACGTGTCTTTGGCGAGGAGCCGAGCCCTTCGCGCGCAGGCCTGGATGCTGGCGACCGACAACACGCGCAGCCAGCTCGCGGCCCGGTATGGTGTTTTGACCCTGGAACGGGTCTTGGCTGACGCTTCGCGTCCTCACGAGCCGGTCATCAGCGCCGATTGCGCCTCATCAAAGATTCTGATGGAGCACTGCGGCAGACACCGATGTGACGATTCCGATCATTTGGTCTTTCTCGGTTCGGGTTAGTCCCGTGCATTGGGCGGGAACGTTTGTTGCATAGTAGCGCGATGTTCATTTTATTTTAGGTGTCAACAAATGATGCTCCGACTTGCATTCTTGTGCGCAGCCACGGCCCTTGCCGCAGGTAGCGTGCATGCAAAAACCTTCAAATGGACCAGCGCCAGCGACATTCCCACCTGGGACATCCATTCGCAGAACAACGCTCTGGCCAACGGCGTGCACGCCTCGGTGTACGAGTCGCTGGTGTACTACAACAGCCGCACCTTCAAGCCTGAACCCATGCTGGCCACTGGCTGGACGCAGGTGTCGCCCACGCAGTTGCGCATCACCTTGCGCACTGGGGTGAAGTTCCACGATGGTGCGCCATTCACGGCCGACGACGCGGTGTTCTCGCTGGAGCGCGCCATGGCCAAGACCTCGAACTTCACGGTCTACACGCAGGGCATCACCAAAGTGGTGAAAGTCAATGCGAACACGATCGACATCATCACCGGCGGCCCCAACCCGGTGCTGGTCAACCAGTTGACAGAGCTGCGCATGATGAGCAAGGCTTGGGCGGAGAAGAACAACTCCACAGCGCCCAAGGACATCAAGACCCAGGATGAGAACTTCGCTCACCGCAATGCCAACGGTACCGGCCCTTTCATGCTCAAGGAGTGGCAGCCGGATCAGAAGATCGTGCTGGTGAAGAACCCCAACTGGTGGGGCAGCGCCGAAGGCAACGTGACAGAGATCGTCTACACACCTGTAAAGGCGGTGGCCACCCGCATGGCGGCGCTGCTCTCCGGTGAAGTGGACTTCGTTCTCGACCCGAGCCCGCAGGATTTGCCGCGCATCCGGCAGGATGGGAGCCTCAAGGTCATCGACGGTGTGGAAAACCGCACCATCTTCTTCGGCATGGACCAGTTCCGCGACGAACTGCCTGGCAGCAACATCAAAGGCAAGAATCCGTTGAAGGACCAGCGCGTGCGCAAAGCGCTGTACCAGGCCATCGACACCGGTGCCATCACGCGCGTCACATTGCGCGGCTTAGGCCAGTCAACAGGCGCGCTGGTGGCGCCGCAGGTGGCAGGCTGGACCGAAGCGGTACATCAGCGCCATGCTTTCGACGTGGCCGCGGCGCAGAAGCTGCTGGCCGACGCGGGCTACAAGGATGGCTTCGAGGTCGACTTTGCCTGCCCTAACAATCGCTACATCAACGACGAGGCAATCTGCCAGGCCGTGACGGCAATGTGGGCGCGCATTGGTGTGAAGGCCAGGTTGCGCACCTTGCCGCTGGCCACCTATTTCCCCATGATCCAGCGCTATGAGGCCAGCATCTACATGCTGGGCTGGGGCGTGCCGACCTTCGACGCGCTCTACAGCCTGCAGTCGCTGGTGCGCACTGTGGGCGCTGGTGGCGACGGCAATTACAACGTGGGTCGCTACAGCAACCCGAAGATGGACGCGATCATCGACCGTGCGAAGACCGAAACCGATCCCTACGTTCGCCCGCGTCTGTTGACGGAGGCGCTGGCGTTGCAGAACGAGGAGGTCGCCCACATTCCGCTGCATAACCAGATCATTCCCTGGGCCATGAAGAAAAACATCGATGTGGTGCACCGTGCTGACAACCGCCTGGACTGGCGCCTGATCAAGGTAAACTGATTCCCGGCATATCAGCTGAGGGTCGCGCACCGAATGGGGCGACCCTCTCTTTGTTTTCAACACCATGTTCGCATTCATTCTCCGGCGATTGGCTCAGGCCGTGATCGTCATGGTCAGCGTGGCGCTGATCGCCTTCATGCTGTTCCAGTACGTGGGTGATCCGGTGGTCTTCCTCCTGGGGCAGGACGCCACCCCCGAACAGGTGCGTGAACTGCGCGCCGATCTCGGCCTGGACCAGCCCTTCTTCGTGCAGTTCTGGCATTTCCTCGCCAATGCGGTCCAAGGCGAATTCGGCCTGTCGCTGCGCCAGGGTGCCAAGGTGTCGCGCCTCATCGCCGAACGTCTTCCGGCGACGCTGGAGCTGTCGCTGGTGGCGGCGTTTCTCGCGCTGGCAGCCGGGATTCCCATGGGCGTGTATGCGGCGCTCAAGCGCGGCAGTTTCATGAGTCAGATGTTCATGACCGTCTCTCTGCTGGGAGTGTCCCTGCCCACCTTCCTGATCGGCATCCTGCTGATCCTGGTGTTCGCCGTGAACCTGGGCTGGTTCCCGAGCTTCGGCCGGGGTGATGTGATGCAGCTGGGCTGGTGGAGTACGGGACTGCTGAGTGCCAAGGGCTGGCACCACATCACGTTGCCGGCGATCACGCTGGCCATCTTCCAGCTCACGTTGATCATGCGCCTGGTGCGCGCCGAGATGCTCGAGGTGCTGCGCACCGACTACATCAAGTTCGCGCGTGCACGGGGCCTCACCAACCGGGCGGTGCACTTCGGCCATGCGTTGAAGAACACGCTGGTGCCCGTCATGACCATCACCGGCCTGCAGCTGGGCGGCCTGATCGCTTTCGCCATCATCACCGAGACAGTGTTCCAGTGGCCGGGTATGGGGTTGCTGTTCATCCAGGCGGTGACGTTCGCGGACATTCCGGTGATGGCGGCCTATCTGTGCCTGATCGCGCTGATCTTTGTCGTCATCAATCTGGTCGTCGATCTGCTGTATTTCGCGGTGGATCCACGCTTGCGCGTGGAGAAGGCGGGCGGCCACTGATGTCGATCGCCCGTATCAAGGCTCATGGACGCGCGTTCGCGCACATCGCGGCGTTTCATCCCGATCTCACGGCCCTGCGCCACGATCTGCACGCTCACCCGGAGTTGGGCTTCGAGGAACACTACACCGCCAAGCGCGTGGTGGAGGCTCTCAGGGTGTGCGGCGTCGATCACATCCACACCGGCATCGGCAAGACCGGCGTGGTGGCGGTGATCCATGGGCGCCAGCGCGGCAGCGGCCGCATGATGGGCCTGCGCGCCGACATGGACGCGCTGCCCATGACCGAAGACAACGACTTTGCCTGGAAGTCCACCCGTACCGGCATGATGCACGGCTGCGGCCACGACGGGCACACGGCGATGCTGGTGGGCGCGGCGCGCTATCTTGCCGAGACGCGCCAGTTCGACGGCACCGCGGTGCTGATCTTCCAGCCTGGTGAGGAAGGTTTTGCCGGTGCCAAGGCCATGATCCAGGATGGCCTGTTCGACCGGTTTCCTGTGCAATCGGTCTACGGCATGCACAACTGGCCGCAGATGCGGCCCGGCACGGTGGGCGTGAATCCCGGGCCCATGATGGCCTCGGCTGACCGCATCACGATCGAGGTGACCGGCAAGGGAGGGCATGGCGCCCATCCGTACCAAACCGTGGACCCCGTGCTCGTCTCGGCCCACATCATCACTGCGGTGCAAAGTATCGTTTCACGCAATGTGCGCGCCATCGACAGCGCGGTCATCAGCCTGTGCGCCATGCAGGCGGGCGACATGGGGGCCTTCAGCGTGACGCCGGGCAAGGCCACGCTGGTGGGGACCGTGCGCACCTTCAACCCTGAAGTGCAGAACATGGTCGAGAAGCGCCTCCAGGAGGTGTGCTCGGGCGTGGCACTGGGCCTGGGCGCGGCCGCACACGTCAATTACGAGCGCATCTACCCGGCCACCATCAACAGCCGCGATGAAGCCCGCTTTGCGGCCGATGTGGCGCAGAAGCTGGTTGGCCACGAACATGTGGACCGCGACATGGACCCCAGCATGGGGGCGGAAGACTTTTCTTTCATGTTGCAGGTCAAACCCGGCGCCTACCTTCGCTTGGGCCAGGGCGCAGAAAACGGCGTGGGCAGCTGCTTCCTGCACAACAGCCGCTATGACTTCAACGATGACGTGCTGCCGCTGGGCGCGGCGCTCCACGCCGGCCTGGTGGAGCACGGCATGCCTCTGGCCGATCCGGCGCACACGGCGTCGGCCAGATCTTTTTCCGCAACCCCAACCCCTGCAAGGAGCGATGCATGAAGTTCAAGACCACAACCACGGCCTGCCTGTTGGCGGCCGCGATGATCTCGATGGGGGCCGCGTCGGCACAGACGATTCGCATCGGCAATCAGGGTGACGCGCTGTCGATGGACCCGCACTCGCTCAATGAGTCGCTGCAGCTCAGCGTCACCGGCAACGTGTACGAACCCCTGGTGGGGCGTGACCGGAACCTCAACCTTGCGCCAGCGCTGGCCACCAGCTGGAAACAGACATCACCCAGCGTGTGGCGTTTCGAGCTGCGCAAGGGGGTGAAATTTCATGACGGCACGCCATTCACCGCCGACGACGTGCTCTTCACCTTCGCTCGCGCCTCGGGTGAAGGCTCTGACATGAAGAGCTACACCAACGACGTCAAGGAAGTGCGCAAAGTCAACGACTTCACGGTGGACGTCGAGACCAAGGGCCCGTTCCCCATCCTGCCCGACGTGCTCTCGCTGCTCTACATCGTCAGCAAGAAGTGGTCTGAAGAGAACCAGTCCACCCGGCCTGTGGATCGCCGCAAGGGCATCGAAAATGCGGCATCTTTCCGCGCCAATGGCACGGGCCCCTTCCGCCTGCGTGAGCGCCAGCCGAACGTCAAGACCAGTTTCGTGCGCAATGGCAACTACTGGGGCAAGATCGAAGGCAATGTGGTGAACGTGGAGTACACGCCGATCGGCAACGATTCCACGCGCGTGGCGGCTTTGCTCTCGGGTCAGGTGGACGTGATCGAGCCCGTGCCGCTGCAGGATGTGGCGCGCATCAATGCTGGTGGCAAGACCAAGGTGATGCAGGGCCCGGAGTTGCGCACCATCTTCCTGGGCATGGACCAGAAGCGTGACGAACTGCTGTACTCCAGCGTCAAGGGAAAGAACCCGTTCAAGGACAAGCGTGTGCGCCAGGCGTTCTACCAGGCGATAGACATCAATGGCATCCAGCGCACGGTGATGCGTGGCGCCTCCAAGCCCACGGCGCTGATGGTGGGCCCAGGCATCAACGGCTTTGACGCCTCAATGAACACCCGTCTGCCCTACGATCCTGAAGCCTCGAAAAAATTGCTGGCCGAAGCAGGCTACCCGAACGGCTTCGAGGTGGGAATGAACTGCCCGAATGACCGCTACGTGAACGACGGCGCGATCTGCCAGGCGGTGGCGGCCAACCTGGCCCGCGTTGGCGTGAAGGTCAATTTGCAAGCCGAGACCAAGGGCACCTATTTCCCCAAGATTCTCAAGCGCGACACCAGCTTCTACCTGCTGGGCTGGACTCCGGGCACCTACGATTCGCACAACGCCCTGAACGCGTTGATGCGCTGCGTGGACGAGAAGGGCAGCGGCCAGTTCAACCTGGGCGCCTACTGCAATCCGAAGGTGGATGAACTGACGGTGCAGATCCAGTCGGAAACCGACAAGGCCAAGCGCGATGGCCTCATCAAGGAAGCCTTCAAGCTGCACGCAGACGACATCGGCCACCTGCCGCTCCACCAGCAGGCACTGGCTTGGGGCGTGGCGAGCAATGTCGAACTGGTCCAACTGGCCGACAACTTCATGCCGTTCCGTTACATGTCCGTGAAGTAAGCCGCGTTCGCGCTGCCAGACACTGCAGGTCACATAGGAGCACCCCTCCTGACCTGCGGTGCCGATGATCTCAAACAGGTTCCCTACGTGATCAGCCTCATCAAAAGAGGGCTCGACAGCGATGTCGGCCACAGCTTCCGCACCTCACCCACCGCGGTCATCGCGGCGGTGATCGCCTTGGTGTGTGTGTTCTGCGCGGTGTTCGCCCCTTGGGTGGCACCGCACAACCCATTCGACCTGGCCACGCTCGAGCTCTCCAACGCGCGCCTGCCGCCCGCCTGGAGCCCCGAGGGTTCGCGCAACTTCCTGCTCGGCACCGATGACCAGGGCCGCGATATCCTCTCGGCGCTGATGTATGGCGCGCGTATCTCACTGGCCGTGGGGCTGGCCTCGGTGTTGCTGTCGGTGGTGATCGGTGTGACCTTCGGTCTGCTGGCGGGCTTTCTCGGGGGCTGGATCGACGCCTTCCTCATGCGCCTGTGCGACGTGATGCTGTCGTTCCCGCCCATCCTCATCGCGCTGCTGATTGCCGGCGTGGGCCGCGCCCTGTTTCCTAACGCCCACGAAACGCTGGCCTTTGGCGTGCTCATCATCTCCATTACGCTCACCGGTTGGGTGCAGTACGCGCGCACGGTGCGTGGCTCGACGCTGGTGGAGCGCAACAAGGAGTACGTGCAGGCCGCGCGGGTGACCGGTGTGGCGCCGTTGCGCATCATGCGCAGCCATGTGCTGCCCAACGTCATGGGCCCGGTGCTGGTGCTGGCCACCATCCAGGTGGCCACGGCCATCATCACCGAAGCCACGCTGTCCTTCCTGGGCGTGGGCGCACCACCCACCTCGCCGTCGCTGGGCACCCTGATCCGTGTCGGCAACGACTACCTGTTTTCCGGCGAATGGTGGATCACCATCTTCCCGGGCGCCATGCTGGTGCTGATTGCACTCAGCGTGAACCTGCTGGGCGACTGGCTGCGCGATGCACTGAACCCCCGACTGCGCTGAACATGAGCCTGCTACAAGTCAAGAACCTGGTCGTCGAGTTTCCGAATCGCCGCGGCACGCTGCGCGCGCTGGACGACATCTCCTTCGATATCGCCCCGGGCGAGATACTGGGTGTGGTGGGTGAATCCGGCGCGGGCAAGTCGCTTACCGGTGCGTCCATCATCGGATTGCTCGAACCGCCAGGGCGCGTGGCCTCGGGCGAGATCGTGCTGCAGGGTCAGCGCATCGACAACCTGCCTTATGAGGCCATGCGCAAGGTGCGTGGTCGCAAGATCGGCGCGATCTTCCAGGACCCGCTGACCTCGCTCAACCCCCTGTATTCGGTGGGGCGGCAGCTGGTGGAAACCATCACCACCCATCTGCCGGTGAGCACAGCCGAGGCGCGCCGGCGCGCTATCGAACTGCTCAAGGACACCGGCATTCCCGCCGCCGAGCAGCGCATCGACCACTTCCCGCACCAGTTCTCGGGCGGCATGCGCCAGCGCGTCGTGATCGCGCTGGCCCTGGCGGCAGAGCCCCAGCTCATCGTGGCGGACGAACCCACGACGGCGCTGGATGTGTCCATCCAGGCACAGATCATCACGCTGCTCAAGACCATCTGCAAACAGCGCGGCGCGGCGGTGATGCTGATCACGCACGACATGGGCGTGATCGCCGAAACCTGTGACCGCGTGGCCGTGATGTACGCCGGACGCATTGCCGAGATAGGACCCGTGCACCAGGTCATCAACCACCCGGCGCATCCCTATACAACCGGGCTGATGGCCTGCATCCCTGACATGAGCATGGACCGTGAACGCTTGCACCAGATCGATGGCGCCATGCCGCGCCTGAACGCCATCCCGACGGGCTGCGCCTACAACCCGCGCTGCGAGAGGGTGTTCGATCGATGCCATGTGGAACGCCCAGACCTGCTGGCAGCCGGTGCCACGCGCGCTGCCTGCTGGCTGCACGCCGGTGCGGAGGTTGCGGCATGAGCACCGGCATGTTCGAGTCGACGGTGCAGGCCGAGGAGACGCGGTCGCTCACGGCGCAGTCCCATGCCGCTGTGTCCGCCGCGACCACTCAGGCCGCCACGGGAGCGCCCCTGGTGCGCGCGACCGATCTGGCCAAGACCTTCGATGTTTCCGCGCCCTGGCTCAACCGCGTGATCGAGCGTCAGCCCCGACAGCTGCTGCGCGCGGTCGACGGCGTGTCCTTCGACATCCCGCGCGGCCAGACGCTGGCGCTGGTGGGCGAATCCGGTTGCGGCAAGAGCACGGTCGCCCGCTTGCTGGTTGGGCTGTACGAGCCCACGCGCGGGGGGTTTGAGTTCGATGGCCAGGACGCGCACGCCGCGTTCAAGACACCCGAAGGCCGCAAGCTGCGCCGGCGCATCCAGATGATTTTTCAGGACCCGTACGCCAGCCTCAACCCGCGCTGGCGCGTGGAAGACATCATTGCCGAACCGCTGCGCGAGCACGAGATCGAAACCGAGCCCGTGGCCTTGCGCGCCCGGGTGGACGAATTGTTGAAGTCGGTCGGCCTCTCATCCCTGGATCGGGTGAAGTACCCGCACCAGTTCAGCGGTGGGCAGCGGCAGCGCATCTCGATCGCTCGCGCCCTGGCTACGCAGCCGGAGTTCCTGGTCTGCGACGAGCCCACCTCGGCGCTGGACGTGAGTGTGCAGGCGCAGGTGCTCAACATCATGAAGGACTTGCAGCGTGAGCGCGGTCTGACCTACCTGTTCATCAGCCACAACCTGGCCGTGGTGCGCCACGTGAGCGATCAGGTGGGCGTGATGTACCTGGGCCGACTGGTCGAGCTCGCCCCCAAGCACACGCTGTTCGACAGCCCGCGCCACCCCTACACTCGCATGCTGCTGGACGCGATCCCCAAGATGCATGACACCGGCAAGGCACGCACGCCGGTCTCCGGCGAGGTGCCCAACCCGCTGAACCCGCCCAGTGGATGCGCCTTCAACCCGCGCTGCCCACACGCCAACGACCGCTGCCGCAGCGAGCGGCCCAACCTGCTCACGCTGGGCGGCATCCGCATCGCGTGCCATGCAGTGGAAGAGGGGCGCATCTGAGTCAGGCGTAGCGCTTGCTTTTCAGGTTGTTCTTCATTTCCTTGAGCAAAGGCTGCAGCTTGGTGCCACCAATGCGCAGCGCCAGGCAGGTGGCCACGATGTCGATGACCATCAGGTGCATCAGTCGCGAGGTCATGGGGCTGTAGCGATCGTAGCCTTCGGGGTGATCTGCGGAAAGATGGATGTGTCCGCTTTGCGCGAGCGGTGACCCACTGGTGGTGATGACGATCACTGTCGCGCCGTGCTTGCGCGCGATGTCGGCTGCGTCCATCAGGTCGCGCGTGCGGCCCGAGTTGGAGATGATCACCAGGCAGTCGCCCGGCCCGAGCAGCGAGGCGCTCATCACCTGCATGTGACCATCGCTGTAGGCAATGGCGTTGATGCCCAGGCGGAAAAACTTGTGCTGGGCGTCCTGCGCCACGATGCCCGAATTGCCCGCACCGTAGAACTCGATGCGGCCACGGTTCCTGTAGGTTGCCACCAGCGCGTCCACTGCCTTTTCGATCGCGTGGCTCGAAGCGTCGTTGCGGTACTTCAGGAATGCCGCGACCGTGTTGTCGATCACCTTGACCAGCACATCGCCTGTCTTGTCGTCCACGTCCACGCTGCGGTGGATGAAGGGCACACCCTCGCTGACCGTGCCCGCGAGCTTGAGCTTGAAGTCCGACAGGCCGTCGTAGCCCATGCTGCGGCAGAAGCGCACAACGGTGGGTTTGCTCACGTGCGCGCGCTCGGCCAGCTCCGTCACGGGCAGGCTCGCGAAGGTGCGGGGGTCCAGCAGCACGAGCTTGGCCACGCGTTGCTCGGCGGGAGCCAGGGAGGGCAGGGAGGCTTTGATCCTGTCGAGCATGATGATGATGAGGGTCGGTTACATGGAGGGTACGAACGGGTGAAATTTTATTACGAGTTTTGTCCGATAATTCGCCCATGAACCAGCTAGATGCCCTCAAACAGTTCACAACGGTCGTGGCGGACACCGGTGATTTCAAACAGCTCGCGGCCTATGCTCCGCGCGATGCCACCACGAACCCGTCGCTCATTCTCAAGGCCGTGCAGATGCCGCAGTACGCCCCCCTGCTCCAGGATGCGGTGGCGAAGTACGCCGCGCACGGCCTGGACGAGGTGATGAACCGCCTGCTGGTGAGCTTTGGCTGCGAAATCCTGCGCCTCATTCCCGGCCGCGTGTCCACCGAAGTGGACGCCCGCCTGAGCTTCGACACCGAGGCAACCGTGGCGCGCGCGCGCCGCATCATCGACCTGTATCAGGGTGAGGGTGTGCACGTCGACCGCGTGCTGATCAAGATCGCCTCCACGTGGGAGGGTATTCAGGCCGCCGCGCGTCTTGAACGCGACGGCATCCACACCAACCTGACCCTGTTGTTCTCCTTCGCCCAGGCGGTCGCCTGTGGCCAGGCCAGGGTGCAACTGATCTCGCCTTTCGTCGGCCGCATCTACGACTGGTACAAGAAGAGTGCGGGCAGCAGTTGGGACGAGGTCGCCATGGCTGGCCCCAACGACCCGGGCGTGCGCTCGGTGCGCAGCATCTACGAGTTCTACAAGAGGCACGGCATCGCCACCGAAGTGATGGGCGCGAGCTTCCGCAACGTGGGCCAGATCACGGCACTGGCCGGCTGCGACCTGCTCACCATCAGCCCCGATCTGCTGGCCCAACTGGCCGCCAGCGAAGCACCGCTGAGCCGTGCGCTCGACGCGAGCGCGTCGAAGACCATGGACATCCCCTTTGTCACCCACGACGAGGCCAGCTTTCGCTACGCGCTGAACGAAGACGCCATGGCGACCGAGAAACTGGCCGAAGGCATCCGGGCATTCGCGGCCGACACCATCAAGCTAGAGGGCTTGATGAAATAAACCGGACTTCCCATACGAAAAAGCCCCGCGATCACTCGCGGGGCTTTTTTGTTTTGGAGGCAGGCAGCGCAGAAGCACCCCTACGACGCAGCATGAGGCACAAGGGCGTAGACAGTGGCAGCGCCACGGCAAGCCCTTGCAACGCCGGCATGGCGTCTCAGGCAAGGAGCAATTACATGCCCATGCCGCCCATGCCACCCATGTCGCCCATGCCGCCAGGCATGCCGCCAGCAGGCGCCTCGTCCTTCGGGGACTCGGCCACCATGGCTTCGGTCGTCAGCATCAGGCTGGAGACGGAAGCGGCGTTCTGCAGCGCGGTGCGGGTCACCTTCGTCGGGTCCAGAATGCCCATTTCGATCATGTCGCCGTAGGTGTCGTTGGCGGCGTTGAAGCCATAGTTGCCCTTGCCGGCCAGAATGGCATTGACCACCACCGACGGCTCGCCACCGGCGTTGGCCACGATTTCGCGCAGGGGGGCTTCAATGGCCTTGAGCACCAGCTTGATGCCGGCATCCTGGTCGGGGTTGTCACCCTTGATGGTGCCAGCGGCCTGACGGGCGCGCAGCAGGGCCACGCCACCACCGGCCACGATGCCTTCTTCCACTGCGGCGCGGGTGGCGTGCAGGGCATCTTCCACGCGGGCCTTCTTTTCCTTCATTTCGACTTCGGTGGCAGCGCCGACCTTGATCACGGCCACGCCGCCGGCCAGCTTGGCCACGCGCTCTTGCAGCTTCTCGCGGTCGTAGTCGCTGGTGGCTTCTTCGATCTGCACGCGCACTTGCTTGACGCGGGCTTCGATGTCAGCGGCAGCGCCGGCGCCGTCGATGATGGTGGTGTTTTCCTTGCCGATCTCCACGCGCTTGGCCTGGCCCAGGTCGGCCAGGGTGACCTTCTCGAGCGTCAGGCCCACTTCTTCGGCGATGACCTTGCCGCCGGTCAGGATGGCGATGTCTTCCAGCATGGCCTTGCGGCGGTCGCCGAAGCCAGGAGCCTTCACGGCCACAACCTTCAGGATGCCGCGAATGGTGTTGACCACCAGGGTCGCCAGGGCTTCGCCTTCGACGTCTTCGGCAATGATCAGCAGCGGACGGCCAGCCTTTGCAACCTGCTCCAGCGTGGGCAGAAGGTCACGGATGTTGGAGACCTTCTTGTCGTACAGCAGCACGAAGGGGTTGTCCAGCAGGGCGGACTGCTTCTCGGGGTTGTTGATGAAGTAGGGGCTGAGGTAGCCACGGTCGAACTGCATGCCCTCGACCACGTCAAGCTCGTTCTGCAGCGACTTGCCGTCTTCCACGGTGATCACGCCTTCCTTGCCGACCTTGTCCATCGCGTTGGCGATGATCTCGCCGATGCTGGTGTCGCTGTTGGCGGAGATGGAGCCGACCTGGGCGATTTCCTTGCTGGTCGTGGTGGCCTTGGAGGCCTTCTTCAGCTCAGCGATCAGGGCTTCAACCGCCTTGTCGATGCCGCGCTTGAGGTCCATCGGGTTCATGCCGGCGGCCACGTACTTCATGCCTTCGCGCACGATGGCCTGGGCCAGCACGGTGGCGGTGGTGGTGCCGTCACCGGCGTTGTCGGAAGTCTTGGAAGCGACTTCCTTGACCATCTGGGCGCCCATGTTCTGGAGCTTGTCCTTGAGCTCGATTTCCTTGGCCACCGACACACCGTCCTTGGTGACGGTGGGGGCACCGAACGAGCGCTCGAGCACCACGTTGCGGCCTTTGGGACCCAGGGTGACCTTGACGGCGTTGGCCAGGATGTTCACGCCTTCAACCATGCGTGCGCGGGCTTCGCCGCCGAAAATGACGTCTTTTGCTGCCATGTTGATTCTCCGGATTCAGTAATTGGGGGGGGTGAAAGAAAGTGAAGGATTACTTCTCGACGACCGCGAAGAGGTCGTCTTCTTTCATGACCAGCAGTTCATTGCCGTCGACCTTGACGGTCTGGCCGCTGTACTTGCCGAACAGAACGCGGTCGCCGACCTTGACGTTCATGGCGGACAGTTCGCCCTTGTCGTTTTTCTTGCCGGGACCAACGGCCAGGATCTCGCCCTGGTCGGGCTTCTCGGCGGCGGCGTCGGGGATGACGATGCCGGAGGCGGTCTTGGTTTCGCTGTCAATGCGCTTGACGATCACGCGATCGGCGAGAGGACGAAGGTTCATTGCATCTCCTGGATATGGAACGGATGGGGTTGTTCAGAACGGCGGGGCCTGCCTGTGCAGGCAGGCGCATACCGCTGATCGACTTGGCGCAAAGTGTTAGCACTCAACGCCAGCGAGTGCTAATCATAAGGGCGCGATCAGCGGTTTTCAAGATCGGCCGGCTTTATTTCTTGGCCGCGGCACCAACGTCGTTCAACTTTCGCGGAAAGCCACCGATTCATTTCTTGTGCCGCCACGGGCTGCCATTCCCGCCGGCCGCGTTTCGTTGGGCCGCACACAAACACTTACGATTCGGACATGTCCCTACCCAACCACCCGAACGAACCGGCCGCCCCCTGCGCGCCGACAACGCCCTCAGGGGGCCTGATGACCCTGGTGCTGCTGTTGCTCTGCGCCTGTCTTGCCCTGTGGCCTGCCCACGCGGTGGCGGCCACATCCGACGAGCGCGACGTCACGCTGCAGGCGCGGCACTGGATCGACACCTCGGGGGAACTGGGCGTCGACGAGGTGGCCGGCCTGCCGGCGGATCGCTTCCAGCCCATGGACAGCTACCGCAGTTTCGAACTGGGCAAGGGGGCGCTGTGGCTGCGACTGGACCTGCCACCCCGGGACGACGCGCAGCGCTGGTACCTCATGCTGAGTGCGGCGGCGTTCACCAACCGGGCCACGCTGCACATGCAAGGTGCCGATGGCCGGTGGTCACGGCAACAGGCGGGGGACCACCTGCCGGTGTCGCAATGGGACCACCCGGACCAGACGCCCGTCTTCGCACTGAACCCCCAAGTCACAGGTCCGCTCTGGCTGCGACTGGAAAACACCCCCGCGTCCCTGAGCCCGCGCCTGGTGCTGTTGACGGAAAAGCAGTTGCAGGACAAGCGCTACTGGACGTTCCTGATGGTGGGAGGCTATCTGGGCTTCGGCCTGCTGGTGCTCTTCCTGGGGTGGGTGCACGCGCGGCTGTACGGTGACCGGGCGTTCATCGCGTATTGCTGCTATGTCGCGTGCATGCTGGGCTTCCAGGCCGCATTCACCGGGGTGGGCGGGCTGTTCTTCTGGGGCCACTGGGCCTGGTGGAACGACGCCGCGCCCGCGGTGTTCATGCTGTGGTTGACCGGGTCGGGCATCTGGTTCGTGCGCGAGGCCTGTGCGATCTCGCGCCACCACCGTGGGCTGGACCGCTTTGTGCTGGCTTGGTCGGCGTTCGGGCTGCTCTATCCCGTCGCCTACCTGCTGTTGCTCAACCGCCCGGCCTTTCTTGTGCTCAACCTCTATGGGCTGTTATCGGTGCTGCTGAGTTTCTTCCTGTGCATCTGGGCCTGGCGAAGGGGCGAAACCTATGCGGGATGGCTGGCACTGGGTTTTCTGCCCGTGCATCTGGGCTACCCGTTTCCGGCGCTGCGCAGCGCCGGCGTGCTGCCGGATGGCTGGGCCACGCAGTACGCCGTGCTGATCGGCTCGGCGATCGAAATCCCGCTGCTGCTGTACATCCTGCACCGCCGCGCCAAGGACTTCAGCGAGAACCGCGCGCGCCTGCGGGCCATCGAAAGCACCGACCCTCTGACCGGGCTGACGATCGCGCCCGTGCTGCGCCTGCGCCTGCGCGATGCCCTGCGCCGTTCCAGGCGATATGGGCATCAATGCGGGCTGGTGCTGGTGGACTTGTCCAACCATGGCGACATCGTTCAGCGCGAGGGGCGCGAGGCTGGTGACCGCGCGCTGGTCGTGGCGGCCTCGCGCCTGTCGTTGGTGGTGCGCGATGTCGACACCGTGTGCCGCATTGCGGACGCGCGCTTTGTCCTGTTGATCGAAGGGCCGGAAGACCTCAAGTTGCTGGGCCAGCACATCGTGGCCAAGGGGCTGGAGCGCATCCCGCTGCTGCCGAGCGACGTAGCGCTGCGCTTCCGGCTGGTGTCGACGGCACTGCCTGAGGCGGGCGAGGAAGACCTTGATGACGCGCAGGTGCTGGAGCGCCTGCAGCGCGCCCTCGATCAGCTCGCGGACGACCCGCGCAAGGTGGTCCTGCACCTCCCGCAGGGCGCGACCGCGTAGCGCCCGTACCGGCCCGGGGGCTCGGCGCTCAGCTCAGAAGTGGGCCAGGTAGCCTCCGTCCACCACCAGCACCTGGCCGGTGACGTAACTCGCCGCAGGCGACGCCAGGAATACCGCCGCGCCGCCGATCTCCTCGGGTTGGCCCCAGCGGCCGAGCGAGCTGCACTGGCGCAGCCATGACGTGGTTGCCTCATCCTCGACCATGGCGGCGTTGGTGTCGGTCGCGAAATAGCCCGGCGCGATGGCGTTGACATTGATGCCGTGCGGGCCCAGTTCGGCAGCCAGTGCGCGCGTGAGGGCGTCTAGCGCACCTTTGCTGGTGGTGTAGGCCGCATCCCCGGCGCGCGCGATAGGGCCAGCGATGGAGGTCACGTTGATGATGCGGCCGAAGCCTTGAGCGCGCATGGGGCGCGCGACTTCCCGGCACAGGTGCCAGGCCGAGACCAGGTTGGCCTCCAGCAGCTCGCGCAGCGCCGACGCGGGCAAGTCGTCGAAGGGCAGACGCCGGCGCTGTCCGACGTTGTTCACCAGAAGGTCAAGCCTGCCTTGCGCTTCAATAATCCGTTGCACGGCGGCGCTGGCCGCGGCCTCATCGGTGACATCGAAGGGCAGGGCCTGCGCAGTGCCTCCAGTGGCATGTCCGGCGGCCTGCACCTGCTCAACCGCACCGGACAGGCCCGCCGCATCGCGTCCGTTGAGCCAGACGCTGGCACCGTGGGAGGCCAGTGCACAGGCCATGGACAGGCCCAGGCCACGGCCCGCGCCGGTGACCAGGGCGACCTGGTCTTGCAGGGAAAACAGGACAGAGGGCGTCGAGGTGGCGGAGTGCACACCGCGATTATCGACGTGCCCGCCAAGTTGGCGTCAGGCCGGGAGTTCGGCCAGCGACGACTCGGGAAACGCCATCTCGGGATTCGCGCCGTCAAACGGCAGCGTGAAGTAGAAGGTGCAGCCTTCGCCAGGCGCCGTCTCGGACCAGATGCGGCCACCATGGCGCTCGATGATGCGCTGCGACAGCGCAAGGCCGGTACCAGTGCCCTCGAAGTCCATCGAGTGGTGCTGGCGCTGGAACATCACGAACAGGTTGTGTGCCTTCTCCAGGTCGAAACCCACGCCGTTGTCTGCGATGAAGAAGGTGCGCCCACCCACCGGGTTGACCTTCCAGCCTACCTCGATGCGCGCCACATCGCGGGGTCGCGTGTATTTCACGGCGTTGTCCAGCAGGTTGCCCAGGGCCTGGGCCAGCAGCATGGCGTCGCCGCGCACCACCGGCAGATCGTTCTCGACCACCCATTCGATGCGGCGGTCCGGGTTCTCCTGTTTCAGGTGGGCCATCACGCCGTGCAGCAGCGGCGCCATCGGCACGGGCTGCGCAGTGATGGTCACTCGCCCGAGTCGCGCGTATTCCAGCAGGCCTTCGATCATCAGGCTCATGCGCTTGGCGGCCTTGGCGATCGAGTTCTGGTACTGCAGCGCCAGCGTGTCGCCGGACTCACCCATCTGCTCCTGCAGCAGGCTCACGAAACTGGCAATGTGGCGCAGCGGCGCGCGCAGGTCGTGCGAGACCATGTGCGAGAACACGTCGAGGTCCTTGTTGGCGGCCACGAGTTGCTGCGTGCGCTCGGCCACGCGCTTTTCCAGTTCGCGGTTGAGGTCGTTCATCACGTCCTCCAGGCTCTTGGCTGCGGTCATGTCGCGCGTGATGCTTGAGAGGCCTTGCAGTTCGCCCGACTCGTTGCGCAGAGCGGTGAGCACGGTGTGTGCCCAGAAACGCGAGCCGTCCTCACGCAGCCGCCAGCCACGCGTTTCCCATTGTCCGTGGGCCTTGGCCAGGCGCAGCACCTGCCCTGGGTCGACCTCGTCCTCGCCCGCGTTGTCGCCGGCCAGCAGCACGTCGTAAGAGCGGCCCATGATCTGCGAGCGGGTGTGGCCGTGCATGCGCTGCGCGCTTTCGGTCCATTCGGTGATGCCGCCGTTCTCGTCGACGAAATAGATGCAGTAGTCCTGGATCGCATCGACCATGAGGCGGTAGCGCTGCTCGCTGGCAAACAGCTCAGCGGAGCGTTCGCGCACGCGTTGTTCCAGATCCTGATTGGCGTGTAGCACGAACTCCTCGGTGCGGCGGCGCTCGGTGATGTCGTGCAGTTCGATGAAGATGCCTTCAACGGTGCCATTCTGGAAATCCGGGATGTAGTGAATCTCGAAATAGTTGCGCAGGCCGTCCGCGCCCAGGCGCTCGGCCTCGAAGGTCTGCGTCTGCCCGGAGAGCGCCTGCGCCACGCGCGGCAGGATGTCGGGGAGGATCTCCGGGCGCACCACCTGGCTCAGCGGCGAGCCCACCATTTCGGCGGGCGTCTTGCCGTAGCGTGCCGCGTGCGCCTGGTTGGCGAAGCGGCAGATCAGGTTCTTGTCGTAGTAGGCCAGGCGCGCGGGAATGCGGTCGGTGATGCTCAGCAGCAGGCTGTCGGCCGTGGCGGGGGGCGTGTCGGTGCTGGCGTTGTCGCCCGGCAGCGTCACGACCGCGCTGCCATGAAGGAAATGCCCTTCGGCGTCGAAAACCGGGGTCGACGCCATGCGCACGCGAAACGCTCGACCGTCGGGCCGCAGCATCTCAAGCTCCACGGGGTCGCCATGACCGCTCTGACACAGCGACTCCACGTGCTCGGTCAGCGCGTCCTGCCAGGCGGGAGCGACGAGTTCGTGCATGAACTGCGGCGGCTCCGTGCGACCCAGCCAGTTGGTCAGTGTTCGATTGACGTGCACACAGCGCTGCGCCGCATCGAAGGTGAGCAGACCGCAGGGGGCCTGGTCGCTCAGCGCGCGCGCGCTGTTCAGCGCGTTCTGGAGTTCTTGTGTTCGCAGGGCCAGCAACTGCTCGACATCCAGTGCAGCGGCGTCCATCCCGTCGGGGCAGATAGAGGTGTCCATGGTTCGTGGCTCCAGGTCGTTGCAGTGCAAACCAGAAAATGGCTTGTACTCCCATATCGGACACGTTGGCAAAAAATTCAGGACATTGCAACTGCGTGGCCGGGCACGGTAGGCCAAAAATGCACAAAAAAAGCCCCGAGGCAGATACATCGGGGCTTCTGGAACCGGGACTGTGAATATTCACAGATGGGCGGCTACGGCCGCACCCTGCGCGCTACTTCAGGCCCGCGGCCTCGCGCAGCGACTGTGCCTTGTCGGTACGCTCCCAGGTGAACTCGGGCTCCTCGCGGCCGAAGTGGCCGTAGGCGGCGGTCTTGGCGTAGATCGGGCGCAGCAGGTCGAGCATCTGGATGATGCCCTTGGGGCGCAGGTCGAAGTGCTCGTTGACCAGTGCGGCAATCTGTTCGTCGGGGATCACGCCGGTGCCTTCGGTATAGACCGTCACGTTCATGGGGCGAGCCACGCCGATGGCATACGCCACCTGGATCTGGCACTGCTTGGCCAGGCCGGCGGCGACGATGTTCTTGGCCACATAGCGCGCGGCGTAGGCCGCGGAGCGGTCGACCTTGGACGGATCCTTGCCCGAGAACGCGCCACCGCCGTGTGGGCAGGCTCCGCCATAGGTGTCGACGATGATCTTGCGGCCGGTCAGACCACAGTCACCCTGCGGTCCGCCGATGACGAAGCGCCCGGTCGGATTGATCAGGTACTTGGTGTCCTTGAGCCATTCCTTGGGCAGCACCGGCTTGATGATCTCCTCAATGATGGCCTCGTTGAAGCTGGCCTTCATCTTGTGCGGCGTCTCGCTCTGGTCAGGGCTGTGCTGCGTGGACAGCACCACAGTGTCAATGCTGTGCGGTTTGCCATCGACATAGCGCATCGTCACCTGGCTCTTCGCGTCCGGGCGCAGGAAGGGCAGCCGGCCGTCCTTGCGCAACTGGGCCTGGCGCTCCACCAGACGGTGCGCGTAGTAGATCGGCGCGGGCATGAGCTCGGGCGTTTCGTCGCAGGCATAGCCGAACATCAGGCCCTGGTCGCCGGCGCCGGTGTTCAGGTGGTCGTCGGAGGCATGGTCCACGCCCTGGGCGATGTCGTTGGACTGCTTGTCGTAGCAGACCATCACCGCGCAGCCCTTGTAGTCGATGCCGTATTCGGTGTTGTCGTAGCCGATGCGCTTGATGGTGTCGCGCGCGACCTGGATGTAGTCGACATGCGCATTGGTCGTGATCTCGCCTGCGAGGACCACCAGGCCGGTGTTGCACAGGGTTTCGGCGGCCACACGGCTGCGTGGATCCTGCGCGAAGATCGCATCGAGGATGGCGTCGGAAACCTGGTCGGAGACCTTGTCGGGGTGGCCTTCGGAAACGGATTCGGACGTGAAGAGGAAGTCGTTCGCCATGTATAAACTCCAAGCTGGTTTGATCGGCGTTTGCCGGTCTGTCAGAGTTCGGCGAACGCTTTAGCGGTATTTGTGAATCGCCCCGCAATTAGTTCGTTAACTCGGCGATGGCGGGATTCTAAATCAAGCCAGTGCGCCCGGTGATTCCCTTCATTCTTCCCATGTTCTTCCATTGGCCCTGCTGATCCATAGTGTTTTTCGAGTGCTGAGCTGGTTGCCGTTGCCGGTTCTGCACGTCATGGGCTGGCTGCTGGGTTGGTTGAGCTTCGCGCTGTCGGCCCGCTACCGGCGGCGCCTGTTCGCGCATGCCGCGCAGGCGGGCTACCCGCGTCGCGTTGCACTGGCCTCGGTGGGTGAATCGGGCAAGCTAGTGACGGAACTTCCTCGGCTGTGGCTGGGGCGCCCGGTGCGCATCGAATGGGCGGGCGCGGAACTCATCGAGGCCACCCAGACGCCGGGCTCAGGCGTTCTCTTCCTCACGCCCCATCTGGGCTGTTTCGAGATCACCGCGCAAGCCTACGCCCGGCGTTTCGGCGCGGCCAGGCCGATGACCGTGCTGTTCCGCCCTGCGCGCAAACCCTGGTTGCGCGAACTGGTGGCCAACGCGCGCTCCCGCCCAGGCCTGCAGGCCGCCCCGACCACGCTGTCGGGCGTCAAGCAGCTCATGCAGGCACTCAAGGCCGGCGAGGCGGTAGGCCTTCTGCCAGACCAGGTGCCGCCTGCGGGGCTCGGCGTGTGGGCCCCGTTCTTCGGGCGCGACGCCTACACCATGACCCTGTCCGCGCGGCTGGTCCGTGCCGCAGACGTGCAGATTCTTCTGAGTTGGGGCGAGCGGCTGTCCTGGGGCCGGGGCTATCGCGTGCACGTGCGGTCCTTTGATGCTGTCAACGGCGGGCCACTGTCGGCGCAGCCCGACGAGGCTGCCCGGCAGATCAACCTGGCGATGGAGGCGCTGGTGCGAGAATGCCCGGCCCAATACCTCTGGTCCTACGACCGGTACAAGACGCCGAACCGGTCGGCCCATTCGTTGCGTTGATGTCTTCACCGTCCGATTCCACCGAACCGACCCTGCCGCCCGGCAACCTGGCCAACCGCCTGGGCGTCGCATTCATGCGCGGGCTGGCAGTCCTGCCCCTGTCCTGGGTGCGCGCTCTGGGGTGGTTGCTGGGCCAGGCGCTGTACATCGTGGCCGTGCGGCGGCGGCGCATCGCGCGGGTCAACTGGACCCTGTGTTTCCCCGACAGCGGCCCGGCCGAGAGCAAACGCGCCGTGCGCCGGCACTTCGTGTATTTCGCGCAAGCGTGGCTGGACCGCAGCTGGCTCTGGGAGGCACCGCTGGCGACGGTGCGCAAGCGCCTGAAGCTCACCGGGGACCTGCAGGCGCTCGCGGGCGACGTACCCACGGTGCTGTTCGCCCCGCATTTCGTGGGCATGGACGCGGGCTGGACGGGACTCACGGCCCACCTGGAGCGGCGTTTCTGCGGGCTGTATGCCGAACAGCTCAACGCCGACGTGGACCGCTGGATGGCGCAGGGCCGCCAGCGCTTCGGCCAACCCCACGTCGTGGGCAAGCGCCAGGGCATCAAACCCCTCGTGGCCGCCATGCGCCAGGGGCTGCCGCTGTACCTGCTGCCCGACATGGACCACGGCATGCGCGACGCCGCCTTCGTGCCCTTCTTCGGCGTGCAGACCGCCACCCTCATGTCGCTCCCTCGCCTGGCGCGGCTGGGACGCGCACGCGTCGTGCCCGTGCTGAGCCGGCTCACGCGAGACGGTTACGAAGTGAAGGTGATGCCGCCCTGGGTCGACTATCCAACGGATGATGCCCAGGAGGACACGGCGGCGATGAACCGGTACCTGGAGGGCTATATCCGCGAGGCACCCGAGCAGTACTACTGGGTGCACAAGCGCTTCAAGACGCGCCCGGAGAACGAGCCCTCGTTTTACACCGGACTCTAAGGCCTGCGCTCAGGACGGTGCCAGAAAGGCACTGAGCAACGAGGCAACATGGTTGGGCTTCTCATGCACGATCCAGTGGGTGGCACCGGGCACGCGCTCGATGCGCAGATCGTCCACATAGGTGTCCAGCCCGTCGAGCAAGGCTGCGGGCAGGGCGGTGTCGCCCAGTCCCCAGATGACCAGCGTGGGCACCGTGACCACGACCCGCTCGCGCGGCAACTGCACCGCCGCCGCGCCCGGGTCGTTCGTCGTGGGGGGCCGCAGAGGCGAGGCTGCGTAGTAGGCGCAGGGTCCGGCCAGGCCCTGGCGCCACACCGAGCGATAGCGCTCGCGCGTGGCCTCGTCGAGCCATGCGGCCGGTGCGCTGTCGGCCGCCATGTGGGTGAAAAAGGGCCAGAGCCGGGCGAAATCGTTCTCCGTCAGCAGAGTGGCCGCGTCGGGTCGGGCCAGAAAGTTCATGTAGGCGCTGGCGGCCTGCTGCGCCGGTGAATGCGCCAGTTCGCGCTGGAAGGTTGCCGGGTGGGGCGCGTTGATGATCACCAAACGGCGCATGAGAGCGGGCCTTGCGGCGCCCAGCCCCCAGGCCAGCGCACCACCCCAGTCGTGCGCGATCAGTGCGGCGAGTTGTCCGGGCGTGGGACTGTCTGCTGTCACGGCGAGCGCCAGCGCCTCAAGGTCCTGGAGCAGCGGCCTGGCGCGGTAGGCAGAAACCTCGGCGGGTGCGCTCGATCGTTCGAAGCCGCGCAGGTTGGGTGCGACGCAGCGGTAGCCGCCGTGCTCGGGGCGCGCGAAGTGCTCGAGCAGTTCGTCCCAGACGAAAGCGGCCTCGGGGAACCCGTGAAGGAACAACAGCACGGGCCGGCCCGGCTCACCAGCGGCGCGGCAGCTCAACGTGATGCCGTGGGGCAGTGGTTGCTGGAAGTTCTCGATCATGCGGGCATCCGTAAAAGGACCCGCATGGTTTCAGTCCAGCGCGGGCGGTTCGTCGGCGGACGTTGCGGGCATGGGGGTGTCTCCGGTGCTGACGCCGTGCGTCCAGTCCCAGAGCATCAGCGCCACGTCGTCCAGACCCTGCTTCTTCAGGGCCGAAAAGAGTCTCGCCTCGCCGCCGCCGGACTGCAGTCGCGCAATCGACAGGGCTTTTTGCGATTCGGTGCGGTTGAGCTTGTCGGCCTTGGTCAACAGGACCAGGAATTTCAGGCCCTGCGCCACGCGTGGCCGGATCACGTCCAGCAGGATTTCGTCGAGCTCGGTCAGCCCCAGGCGCGGGTCGATCAGCAGCACCACGCCTTTGAGGTTCTCGCGCGTGAGCAGGTAGTTGCCCATGACGCGCTGCCAGCGCAGCTTGGCCTCGCGTGGCACGGCTGCGTAGCCGTAGCCCGGCAGGTCGGCCAGCACCGCGTCGGTGATGCCCTGTTTGCCGAGTGAGAACAGGTTGATGCTTTGCGTGCGCCCGGGCGTCTTGGACGCGAACGCCAGGCGTTTTTGCTGAGTGAGCGTGTTGATGCAGGTGGACTTGCCGGCATTGGAGCGGCCGACGAAGGCGACCTCGGGCACGTCCAGCGGTGGCAGGAATTCCAGTTGCGGCGCCGTGGTGAGGAAACGGGCAGTGTGCAGCCAGCCGTGTGCGGCCTTGGGGTCGCGCTTGGGGGGGACGGGGGGTTTTCCAGCTCGGGGTATCGGGGCTTTGAGGCCCGGGGCGTCGTGAGACGGCGAAGCGGTCGGGGGGGCTGGAGTGGGGCGTTGGGTCATTTTGGGGGTTTTCCCGGTGGGCCATTGTAAAATTGATCGGCTTTGTCCCCACAAACCGCGAAATTCCATAAACCGAACCCGTCGCACCCGACATCCGCCCCGTCATGAAATTGTCCGCTTCACTTCTTTGCGCCGCTGCTGCCGCAGCCTTGTCGTTCAGCGCCCAGGCGCAATCGGTCAAACCCGATCTGGCCAAGGGAGGCGCGTTGTATGGTCAGGCCTGCGTGGCCTGTCACGCGGCGGACGGCAACTCGACCACGCCGGCCAACCCGAAGCTGGCGCAACAGCACCCGGAGTATCTGCTCAAGCAACTGCAGGAGTTCAAGTCCGGCAAGCGCGACAACGCCATCATGAAGGGCTTCGCCGCGGCACTGTCCGACGACGACATGCGCAATATCTCCTACTGGCTGGCCAGTCAGAAGGCCAAAGGTGGTGCTGCCACCGACAAGGACCTCGTACAGCTGGGTGAGCGCATCTACCGCGGGGGCATCGCTGACCGCCAGATCGCTGCCTGCGCGGGTTGCCACAGCCCCAACGGCGCGGGCATCCCGGCACAGTACCCGCGCCTGTCTGGTCAGCAGGCGGAGTACACCGCCACGCAGCTCAGGCAATTCCGCGACGGCACCCGCAAGAACAACGCCCAGATGACCGATGTGGCTGCCAAGATGAACGACCGCGAGATCCAGGCGGTGGCCGACTACATCGCCGGCTTGCGCTGATCCACCGACGGGCTTGTCCGCGAGCCCCGTGCGGCCCGCCGGAATATAAGCAGGCGTTCATATTTGCCGGCACAATGCAAACACCTCGCCAGGTGTTGAACCGCCAGCCGGAAATCACATCACATCAGGGCGCGTTCCGGGGCCACCGGAGCCGCCCTTTTTTTCTGAACCGCCCTTCCTTGTCGCCCTTTTCATGACCGTTTCCACCCAAGGCCTGCAACTCCGCACCGGCTCGCGCATCCTCAGCGCGTCGGTGGAGTTGGTGTCGTCCATGCGGTTCGCGATTTCGCTGCTGACCGTCATCTGCATTGCCTCGGTGATCGGGACCGTCGTCAAGCAGCACGAGCCGACCGTCAACTACGTCAACCAGTTCGGGCCGTTCTGGGCCGACGTGTTTGCCAGCGCCAACCTGTTCTCGGTCTACAGCGCGTGGTGGTTCCTGCTGATCCTGGCGTTTCTTGTGACCAGCACCAGCCTGTGCATTGCCCGCAACACGCCCAAGATCCTGGCCGACTTCAAGGCGTACAAAGAGAATGTGCGCGAGCAGAGCCTCAAGGCATTTCCCCATCGGGCCGAGGGCGCGCTGGACGAGGCACCCGAGGCCGCGGCGCATCGCATCGGCCAGACGCTGCTGGGGTCGGGCTGGAAGGTGAAGCTTCAGTCGCGCGACACGCCCGCGGGCACGGGCTGGATGGTGGCGGCCAAGACCGGCACGGCCAACAAGATCGGCTACCTCGCGGCGCACAGCGCCATCGTGTTGGTGTGCATCGGGGGTTTGCTCGATGGTGACCTGATGGTGCGCGCACAAACCTGGTTCAACGGCAAGACGCCCTTCACCGGTGGCGGTCTGATCGCTGACGTGCCCGTGCAGCACCGTCTCTCGGCCAGCAATCCGACCTTCCGGGGCAACCTGCTGGTGACCGAGGGCACTACAGCGGGCACGGCCATCCTCGCGCAACCGAATGGCGTGTTGCTGCAGGATCTGCCGTTTGGCGTCGAGCTCAAGAAGTTCATCATCGAGTACTACGACACCGGCATGCCCAAGCTGTTCGCCAGCGAGATCGTGATCCACGACAACGAGACCGGCGAGACCAAGGAGGCGCGTGTCGAGGTGAACCACCCGGCCAGCCACCGCGGCATCAACATCTACCAGTCCAGCTTCGACGATGGGGGTTCGCGCGTGAAGTTGCAGGCGGTCCCGCTGAACCAGGCCACGGCGCCGTTCGAGGTGGAGGGCACGATCGGGGGATCCACCGCGCTCAGCAATGGCGACAACCAGCTCACGCTCGAGTACACCGGTCTGCGCGTGATCAACGTGGAAAATTTCGCGGCCAACGACACGGGCGAGGGCGTGGATGTGCGCAAGGTCGATCTGCGAAGTTCGATCGAGAGTCGCCTCGGCGCGGGCCACAAGACCACGACCGAGAAGACCTTGCGCAACGTCGGCCCGAGCATCACCTACAAGCTGCGCGACGCGGCAGGGCAGGCCGTGGAGTACCACAACTACATGCTACCGGTCGAGATCGATGGTGCGCGCGTGGTCTTGCTGGGTTTGCGTGAAACGCCATCCGAACCCTTCCGTTACCTGCGCATTCCGGTGGACGAACAGGACGGCATGGACGGTTTCGTGCGCCTGCGGGCCGCGCTGGACGATCCCCGGATGCGGGAGCAGGCCGTGCGTCGCTATGCCGCCGCCGCGGTGGAGGACGGCCGCCCCGAACTGGCCGAGGCATTGGCGGCGTCGGCCACGCGCGCGCTGGGGCTGTTCGCGGGCGCCGAGTCCGTGAACGCACCCGCGCTGCAGCCGGTGGCCAATGGCACACCCTTGCGGCCCGCCACGGTGCGCGGCGGCCTGCAGGCGGTCTCGGCGTTTCTGGAAAGCAACGTGCCCGAGGCCGAACGCGAGCGCGCCAGCGATGTGCTGGTGCGCATCCTCAATGGCACCTTGTTCGAGCTGTTGCAACTCAGCCGTGAACGTGCCGGCCTGACGCCGATGGAGCGCAACGAGGCCACACAGCAGTTCATGGCGCAGGCCGTCATCAGCTTGAGCGACAGCTTTTTCTATCCCGCGCCCATGACCTTCCAGCTCAAGGACTTCACGCATGTGCAGGCCAGCGTGTTCCAGGTGGCGCGCGCTCCCGGGCAGAACATTGTCTATCTCGGGTGCCTGTTGCTGATCCTGGGCGTTTTTGCCATGCTCTACATCCGCGAACGCCGGCTGTGGGTGTGGCTCTCGCCCCGTGGCGGACCGAGCGCGCAGGCCAGCATGGCTTTGTCGTCGAACCGCAAGACGATGGAAGCCGACCGCGAATTCGACCGCTTGAAGACCCAATTGCTGAAGGTGCATCCATGAATACCGCTACTGCGACCCAGACCATCGAGCTGAAGAAGGATCAGGGCGGGCACGGGCTGGGGCCGGGGTATCTGGCCCGCCGCAACGTGTGGGACTGGTTCTTTGCCGTGCTCGTCATTGCGGGAGCCGCCTGGGCCTTCGTGCGCTACAACGCCGCCATGGACGGCTACGAGAAGGCCATTCTCGTGGGCGCGGTGCCGGCGATGGTCTGGCTGGGCTGGTTCTGGCGGCCGTTGCGCGCGCTGGCTGCGGTGGTGGCTGCGGTGTCGCTGCTCGCGATCTGGCTGTACCAGACGCCCGCGGGTACCGCCGACCTGGCTCGCGCCGAGCAGGTGTTCCTGCTCAAGTACTTCATTTCCAGCCAGTCCGCCATCCTGTGGATGAGCGTGCTGTTCTTCATGAGCACCGCGTTCTACTGGATGGGCATGTTCAGGCGTGCGGGCGACACCTTCGAGCTGCTGGGCTCACGCCTTGCCTGGGTGGCGGTGACACTGGCGCTGGTGGGCAGCATGGTGCGCTGGTACGAAAGCCACCAGATCGGCCCGGACATCGGCCACATTCCGGTGAGCAACCTGTACGAGGTGTTCGTGCTGTTCTGCTGGATGACGGCGGCCTTTTACCTGTACTACGAGGACCAGTACCGGACGCGCGGCATGGGCGCCTTCGTGATGCTGGTGGTGAGCGCAGCAGTTGGCTTTCTGCTCTGGTATACGGTGGTGCGCGAGGCGCACGCCATCCAGCCACTGGTGCCGGCACTGCAGAGTTGGTGGATGAAGCTGCATGTGCCGGCCAACTTCATCGGCTACGGGACCTTCGCCATCGCGGCGATGCTGGCATTCGCCTATCTGATCAAGCAAAGCGCCAGCGAGAGCCGCTGGTACAAGCTCGCACCGCTGTGGCTGCTGGGCGTGGTGCTGTGCTTCGAACCCATCGTTTTCCGCCAGTCGGCGGCCGAGAGCGGTGGTGGCTACTGGTTCGTCTACTTCGGTATTTCGGCGCTGATCGTCGGCAGCATCCTGTTCGGCCGCCGCCGCATCGCCGAGCGCCTGCCCAGCTTCGAGGTGCTGGACGACGTGATGTACAAGGCCATCGCGGTCGGATTCGCTTTTTTCACCATCGCCACAGTGCTCGGCGCGCTCTGGGCGGCCGAGGCCTGGGGCGGTTACTGGAGCTGGGACCCGAAGGAAACATGGGCGCTGATCGTCTGGCTGAACTACGCTGCATGGCTGCACATGCGCCTCATGAAGGGGCTGCGTGGCACCGTTGCGGCATGGTGGGCGCTGGTGGGCCTGGCGGTCACTACCTTCGCGTTCCTGGGTGTGAACATGTTCCTCTCGGGTCTGCACAGCTACGGCGAGCTCTGACCCGCGAGCAAGGGACTGCGGTCCTGCGGACCGGAACTTTGTAAGAATCGCCCCTGTCCCACGACGGACGAAGAAGCCCGACCGGCATCCTCCGGGGCGGGGCACGATGCCCAAGGACAGCGCCATGATCATCCGCACCCGCGACAACGGCTTCAATCATCCCCTGCCCAGCGAAATCACACCGCAGGCGGTTTATCGAAGCCGCAGGCAATGGCTGCTTGCCGCAGCGGCACTCGGGGGTGGTGGTATTGCCTCATGGGCCGGGCGCAGTGCCTGGGCGCAGGCTGCAGCGGTGCCCAGGCCCGGAAAGCTCGCCGCCTTGCCGGGCCGGCGTTCGGTCGTTCCGGGCGCGGCGACCATGGAGGCCCTGACCTCTTACGGCGATGCGACTTCCTACAACAACTATTACGAATTCGGCACCGACAAGTCCGATCCGGCATCTGCCGCCGGGACGCTCAAGCCGCGCCCCTGGACGGTGAGTGTGGAAGGGCTGGTGAACAAGCCGGGTACCTTTGACCTCGACGCGTTGCTCAAGCTCAGCCCGATGGAGGAGCGCATCTACCGCCTGCGCTGTGTCGAAGGCTGGTCGATGGTGATCCCTTGGGTCGGCTATTCACTGAGCGAACTGGTCAAGGCGGTCCAGCCGCAGGGCAGCGCAAAGTACGTTGAGTTCGTGACGCTGGCCGACCCGAAGCAGATGCCCGGACTGCGCTCGAACGTGCTGGACTGGCCGTACGTGGAAGGTTTGCGCCTGGACGAGGCCATGCACCCGCTCACGCTGCTGGCATTCGGCATGTACGGTGAGGTGTTGCCGAACCAGAACGGCGCGCCGCTGCGCCTGGTGGTTCCCTGGAAGTACGGTTTCAAGAGCGGCAAGTCACTGGTGAAGATCCGCTTCACCGACAAGGAGCCACGGACCGCCTGGAACGTGGCCGCCCCGCAGGAGTACGGCTTCTATTCCAATGTGAATCCGGAGGTCTCGCATCCGCGCTGGAGCCAGGCCACCGAGCGCCGCATTGGCGAAGGCAGCGGACTGTTTGCCAAGCGCCGCCAGACGCAGATGTTCAACGGTTATGAACCCCAGGTCGGCCAGCTCTATGCCGGCATGGATCTGCGCAAGTTGTTCTGAACTGTCGGCGAGCCCTGGTATTGCCTTGAGTTCCACCGCCGCCACCAGAAACGCATCCGCGTCCGGGGTTGTTCGCGTGGGTTCGCGCATCAACCGCTGGCTCGGGCACCGTGTCGCCAAGCCCGTCGTGTTTCTGCTGGCTTGTCTGCCGTTCGTCTGGCTCGTGTGGGCAGCATTCAGTGATCAGCTCGGTGCCAACCCGGCCGAAGCACTGATCCGATCCCTGGGCGACTGGAGCTTGCGCTTCCTGGTGCTGGTGCTGGCGATCACCCCGCTGCGCGTGATGGCCGGGTGGTCTGCGCTGGCGCGTCTGCGCCGCATGGTGGGCTTGTTCGTGTTCTTCTATGCCTGCATGCACCTGCTGGCCTACGCCTGGTTCGACATGGAGTTCGATCTGCCGGGCATCGCTGCCGACGTGGTCAAGCGCCCGTTCATCCTGGTGGGCTTTCTGGGCTGGGCGCTGTTGCTGGCGCTGGCGGCGACCTCGTTCAATCGCGCCATCCGTGGGATGGGCGCGGCGCGCTGGCAGATGCTGCACCGCGCGGTGTACTTGATCGCGGGCCTGGCGGTGCTGCATTTCTTCTGGATGCGCAGCGGTAAAAACGACTTCGCCGAAGTCGCGGTGTACGCCGCGATCCTGGTGGCCTTGCTGGGCTGGCGCTTGTGGCGCCGCATCTTGCGCAAACCGGCGTTGGCTTGAGAATTTTTGCGCAGCTCAGACTGCGGGCAGCGCGCGCTCTGTGCGGAGTTGGTCCGCCGCGGTTTCGCGGGCGCGGATGAGGATGGCGTCTTCGCCATCCACCAGCACTTCGGCCGCTCGGCCTCGGGTGTTGTAGTTGCTGGCCATGCTCATGCAATAGGCACCCGCCGACAGGACAGCTAGCAGATCCCCTTGTTGCACGGCCAGCGCACGGTCGCGCCCGATCCAGTCACCGCTCTCGCACACCGGGCCCACCACGTCCCATGTGGTGGGCTCGCCTTCGCGTGGGGTCAGCGGCACGATGCGGTGAAACGCCTGGTACATGGCCGGGCGCGGCAGGTCGTTCATGGCGGCGTCGACGATGAGGAAGTTCTTGTGCTCACCCGGTTTCAGGTAAAGCACCTCGGTCAGGCACACGCCGGCATTGCCCACTAGCGATCGGCCAGGCTCGATGAATATCTTGCGGTCACCGAAGCCGCGCGCGTCCATGCGTTGCAGCAATTGAGCCCAGAGGGTGTCGGCCTCCGGCGGGGCGTCATCCTGATAGTCGATGCCCAGGCCGCCACCGAAGTCGATGTGCTCGATGGTCACGCCTTCGCCCTCGATGGCCTGCACCAGATCCAGCACGCGGTCCATGGCGTCCAGATACGGGGCGGTCTGGGTGATCTGCGAGCCGATGTGGCAGTCGATGCCTACCACGCGCAACCCCTGGCATGTGGCGGCATGGCGGTAGGTGGAGATCACCTCCTCGTGCGCGATGCCGAACTTGTTGCCTTTGAGTCCGGTGGAAATGTAGGGATGGGTACGCGCGTCCACGTTAGGGTTCACGCGCACGCTTACCGGTGCACGCAGACCCATGTCGCGCGCCACTTCGTCCAGCACATCGAGCTCAGCGCGGCTTTCCACGTTGAAGCAGCCGATGCCCGCGGTCAGCGCCTGCCGCATCTCGGCGCGGGTCTTGCCCACGCCCGAGAAGATGACCTTCGACGGCTCGGCGCCGGCCGCGAGTGCTCGGTCAAGCTCCCCGCCGGAGACGATGTCGAGCCCGCAACCCGCACGCACCAGGGTCTGCAGGATGGCCAGCGATGAGTTGGCCTTCATCGCATAGCAAATCAGATGCGCACGCCCCGCCAGCCCACGCTGGTAGGCCGCGAGGGCCTCCAGAATGGCCGCGCGGCTGTAGACGAACAAGGGTGTGCCGTGCTCACGGGCCAGACGGTCCAGGGGCAGGTTTTCTGCCATCAATCGCTGATTCTGATAGGCAAAGTGCGGCGGCAGCGAAGAGGCGGGCTGGCCCGATGAAGTGGTCATGCGGCAAATGGGAAGAAGAGAGCGCTTCAGCGCTGTTCGGGGGCCGCCGGTGCGGTCCGCACCGGGGCATCGGCGGCCTTTTCGACGGTGGAGGCAGATGGAGGCGGCAAATACAGCGAGCCCCGCTGACCGCAGGCAGTGAGCACAATGAGGGTCATGGAAATCACCGCGATGGCCATGCCACGCAAGGGGCTGGCAGCCCGACCTAGAATGCGTTTTGAACCTAACATCGACGCATTGTAATGACCGACATCGAGTATCTGGACCGCGCGGAAGCCTTGCTGCAAGCGATCGAATTGGCCTGCGACCGCATCAACGACAGCACAGATGCCGACATCGACAACCAGCGCGTGGGCGGTATGGTCACGATGACCTTTGCGAATGGCAGCCAGATCATCGTCAACCTGCAAAAACCCCTGCACGAGGTGTGGATGGCCGCGCGAGCCGGAGGCTTCCACTACAAGCACGACGGCAGGGTGTGGATCGACACCAAGGGCCAGGGCGAGTTCTTCGCCCACCTGTCACGTTGCGCGTCAGAGCAGGCCGAATTGCCGCTGGTTTTCAGTTCCTGAACAGGTCAAGGATGCTGCGGCGTTCTTCGACAGGCGGTGGCGGCCTGGTCAAGGGCATACCATTGGCGTCGAACTCGCCGGGGGGTGTCAAGGCGCCAGGCCAGGGATCCTGCAGGCCGAGGCCGTGCACACCACGGCCGGGCCCGAACTCTTCGTAGTACCACTCTCCGCCGACGTTGATGACGCCTGGCGGTGGTGGATAGTGCGTCTCGGGGACGCCCTTGAGCGCTTCCGACATGAACGAAATCCAGATGGGCAGGCTCAGGCCACCGCCGGTTTCGCGGCTGCCGAGGTTGCGAGGCGAGTCGTAGCCCACCCAGGCCGCAGCGACGAGTGTGGGTTGGTATCCGACGAACCAGGCGTCCACCGCGTCGTTGGTGGTCCCCGTCTTACCGAACAGATCGGACCGCTTCAGCGCAGCGCGTGCGCGCGCAGCGGTGCCCGATTGGGTAACTTCCTGCAGAAGGCTGTTCATGACGAACGCGTTGCGCGGTTCGATGACGCGCTGCGCATCGCTCAACGAAGTTTCGGGAGTTTCGTAGAGAACCTTGCCCTTGTGGTCCGAGATACGGGTGATCAGGACCGGTGGTACCCGATAACCCCCATTTGCAAAAACGGCGTACCCGGTGGCCATCTGCAGTGGCGTTACCGAACCCGCTCCAAGCGCCATGGTGAGGTAGGGAGGGTGTTTGTCGGCGTCGAATCCGAAACGTGTCACCCATTCCTGAGCGCTCTGGGTGCCTACCAGCTGAAGCACACGAATCGAGACCATGTTCTTGGACTTGGCCAGCGCGCGCCGCACCGACATCGGGCCTTCGAACTGGCCGTCGTAGTTCTTGGGCTCCCACGGCTTTCCGCCGGTCTCCTCGGCAGAGTAGAACAGCGGAGCGTCGTTGACCACGGTCATGGGTGTCAGGCCCTTCTCCAGAGCGGCCGAGTAGATGAACGGCTTGAAGCTCGATCCCGGCTGGCGCCATGCCTGCGTCACGTGATTGAACTTGCTCTTCTGGAAGTCAAACCCGCCGATCAGCGCACTGACCTTGCCCGTGCGAGGGTCGAGTGCGACGAACGCCGATTCCACTTCGGGCAACTGGGTAATGCGCCACCCTTTGGGGCCGGTCTGCACAACCCGGATAACCGCGCCTGGCCGAATCTTGATGTTGGGCCCAGCCTTGTCCGAGAGACCTGACTGGACAGGCCTGAGCCCTTCACCCGTGATCTCGAAAGGCTCGCCGTCCTGGCGCACGGCAACGACGCGCCGGGCGCTTGCCTCAAGCACCACTGCTGACAAGAGGTCGTCGTTGTCGGGGCGTTCCGTCAAAGCGTCATCAATGGCGTCATCGCGAGCGGCCTTGTCTTTCGGCAGCTCTATGAACAGCTCCGGTCCGCGATAGAACTGACGCCGCTCGAAGTCGAGGACACCTTGCCGGACGGCCTTGTAGGCTGCCAGTTGGTCCTCAGATTTGATCGTCGTAGTGACCACCAGGCCCCGTGTATAGGCCTCCTCGCCGTACTGGGAGACAATGGACTGACGAACCATTTCCGCGACAAACTCGGCGTGCGGACGATCGGAATTGCTGATCGTCCGCAGCTTGATCTCCTCGGATTTCGCCACCTCCGCCTCTGCTGTCGAGATGTAGCCGTTCTCCACCATGCGGTCGATGATGTGCAGCTGGCGGCTGCGCGCGCGTCGGGGGTTGCGGACCGGGTTGTAGGCCGATGGCGCCTGTGGCAAGCCCGCGAGCATCGCTGCCTCGGCCACGGTGACATCCTTGAGCGACTTGCCAAAGTAGATCTGCGCCGCCGTGGCGAATCCATAGGCCCTTTGGCCCAGGTAGATCTGGTTCATATAGATCTCGAGGATCTGCTCCTTGGTGAGCATGTGCTCAAGCTTGAATGTCAGCAGTACCTCATAGATCTTGCGTGTGTAGCTCTTCTCGGCAGAGAGGTACACGTTGCGCGCCACCTGCATGGTGATGGTCGAGGCACCCTGGCTCTTGGCCTGTCGCAGATTGGCCAGCGCGGCGCGGATCATGCCGCGATAGTCGACGCCGCTGTGTTCAAAGAACCGGGCGTCCTCGATGGCAAGCACCGCGTTCTTCATCACGGCTGGTATTTCGTCGATCGTGAGCAGGTTGCGCCGCTCTTCCCCGAACTCTCCCAGCAGATCGCCTTCGGCAGAGATCACGCGCAGTGGCAGCTTGGGCCGGTAGTCGGCCAGACCAGCCACCTCCGGCAGGTTGGGGTAAGCCACGGCCAGAGCGATGGCGACGGCCATCAGCACACACGCAACACCCGCCGCCGCCAGTCCGGCCAGACCCACCACCAAGCGACCCGCCCAGACCAGGGCAGGGCGCCCGGTCAATACTGGCGCGTCAGAGGAGTTGGTCGAAGAAGTGTCTTTCTTGGGCATGCAGTCGTTCAGAGCCGGAGCCCTTGATTATAAAAATCCGGAAACGGGGAATGGGCGCGTTCAACGTATTGTGAGTTGTTGTGCATTTCCCGGCCGAGCGGTCGATGAAGCAGTTCACGGTGGGTCTGGATGCGTATGCTTTTGACAACGTTTCACTTTGTCGCAAAGGCAAAAAATCTTTGCTGGACAAAGGGCTTGCTGCTAGCATTCAAGTGAATTCTTAAGTCTGGCGACGTCTGTCGCGATCATTTTTGGGGGCCACCTTGATCTCATTGGGGTCGTTATTCAGCCGGGAACCGGCGCCCTTGCTGGGCATCGATGTCAGTTCTTCCAGTGTCAAACTGGTTGAGCTCGGTCGCAACCGTTCGGGCGATCTGGTGCTTGAGCGTTGCGCCATGGAACCGCTGGAGCGAGGCTGGATCACCGACGGCAACATTGAGAAGTTCGATGAGGTGGCCGAGGCGGTGCGCCGCGTGGTCCGCAAGAGTGGTAGCAAGACCCGGAACGTGGCGCTCGCGCTGCCGGCCTCGGCTGTGATCACCAAGAAGATCATTCTGCCCGGTGGTCTGTCTGACAAGGAGCTTGAAGCGCAGGTCGAGTCGGAGGCCAACCAGTACATTCCCTTTTCCCTGGACGAAGTGAGCTTGGACTTTTGCGTGATTGGTCCGAGCGCGAACTCGGTCGGTGACGTGGAGGTGCTGATCGCTGCGTCGCGCAAGGAAAAGGTGTCGGATCGGCAAGGCCTGGCGGAGGCCGCCGGGCTCAAGCCTGTGGTCATGGATGTCGAGTCGTATGCATCTCGCATGGCCGCAGGCCGAGTGATCGAAACGCTGCCCAACCAGGGCGTGGACTCGCTGGTGGCGCTGTTCGAGGTGGGGGCTCTGACCACCAGCATGCAGGTGATCCGCAATGACGATGTGTTGTATGAGCGTGATCAGGCCTTTGGCGGCGCTCAGTTGACGCAGCTCATCGTGCGCCAGTATGGATTTTCGTCCGACGAAGCCGAAGCCAAGAAGCGCTCGGGCGATCTGCCGGACGACTACCGATCGGCAGTGCTCGATCCTTTCATCGAGAGCATGGCTCAGGAGATTGGCCGGGCGCTCCAGTTCTTCTTTACCAGCACCCCTTACAACAAGCTGGACCACATCCTGCTCGCGGGTGGTAGTGCGGCGCTGCCAGGCCTTACTGAAGCGGTGACCCACCAGACGTCGTTCGCGTGCATGGTGATCAATCCGTTTGATGCCATGGAGATGGCTGCATCGATTCAGGCGCGCAAGATATCGCGCGAAGCGCCGTCCTACCTGACCTCCACCGGACTGGCCTTGCGGAGGTTCTTCCAATGATTCTGATCAACCTGTTGCCTCACCGCGAGGCGGCCAGAAAGAGGCGCAAGGATCAGTTCTTCACGCAACTCGGCTTGTCCGCGCTGCTGGGTGGTGTCATCTGCGGAGCGGTGTTCACCTGGTATCAGGGGCAGATTTCCGCGCAGCAGGATCGCAACCGCTTTTTGCAGTCCGAGATCGCCAAGCTGGACGAAGAGATCAAGGACATCGCCAATTTGCAACGGGAAATCGCCTCGCTGCGTGCCCGCCAGACGGCGGTGGAAAATCTGCAGGGAGATCGCAATCTCCCTGTGCACCTGCTGGATGAACTCGCCGCCCAGTTGCCTGAGGGCGTTTACCTCAGCAGCATGAAGCAGCAGGACCAGAGTGTGTTGTTGGTTGGAGTGGCACAGTCGCAGGAACGGGTGTCGGATCTGTTGCGCAACCTGGCGAACAACAGCCCGTGGCTTGTCAGGCCTGACCTCGTGGAAATCGTCGCCGCCAGGTCTTCGGCTACCGGACGCGATCAGCGTCGGGTTTCGAACTTCACGATTCGCGCGACGCTCAAGCGCCCGTCCGCAGCACCTGCCGCTGCGCCTGGCAAAGGCTGATCGAGGACCCGCGCACCATGGCCAAAACACCCAGTATCAACGTGGATTTCAAGGGAATCCAGGACACGCTCAAGAACCAGTTCACAGGTCTTGATCCGAACGACCCATCCCAGTGGCCGGGGTTGCCACGCAACCTGCTGTTCATCGCCGTGTGCGTGGCAGTGATTGCAGGCTTGTGGTTTGCCTGGCTGAAGACTTCGGATGAAGAGCTGATCGCAGAAAAGGCGCGCGAGGAGCAGTTGCGGGAAGACTACCGTAAAAAGCTTGTTCAGGCGGTCAACCTGGATGCGCTGCGCAAGCAGCTCGAGCAAGTGCAGCAATACGTGACGCAACTCGAAAAGCAGCTTCCCAGCAAGGCCGAGATGGACGCGCTGTTGTCGGACATCAACCAGGCTGGCCTGGGGCGCAGTCTGCAGTTCGAGCTGTTTCGTCCGGGGCAGGTGAGTGTCAAGGAGTACTACGCGGAGCTTCCGATTACTGTGCGTGTGACGGGCACCTACCATGACATCGGACTGTTTGCGGCCGACATCGCCAACCTGTCGCGCATCGTCACGCTCAACAACCTGAGTCTGACACCCGTCCGCGATCGCGAAGGGGTTCTGACCATGGACTGCACGGCCAAGACATTCAGGTATCTGGACCAGGAAGAGGTGGCTGCGCAGCAGAAGGCTGTCAAGGGCGCCAAGGGAGCCAAGAAGTGAAGCACATTCGAGGAATGTCCCTGGGCGTCGGACTGACGCTGGCACTTGTCGTGTCGGCCTGCACATCGTCCGGAGAGGATGAGTTGCAGGCCTGGATGCTGAGCGAGCGAAACTCCATCAAACCGTCGGTCAAGCCGATCCCGGAGCCCACCAAGTTCGTGCCCCAGGCCTACGAGGCCGAGCGCCTGACCCAGCCCTTCAGTACGGAAAAGCTGGCCAGTGTCCTGCGAGGATCGCAATCGACTCCGGTGGCGAACTCGGCATTGATCGAGCCCGAGCTCAACCGGCGCAAGCAGCCGCTGGAGGCATTCCCTCTTGACACCATGTCGATGGTGGGCAGTCTGAACCGCGACGGCCAACTGGTTGCTTTGGTGAAGGTGGATCAACTGTTGTATCAGGTGCGACCTGGCAACTATCTGGGCCAGAACTATGGGCGTGTGACTCGCATCACTGAAACCGAGGTGGTGATGCGCGAAATCGTGCAGGATTCCGCTGGGGAATGGACCGAGCGCGCCGCAGCGCTGCAGCTACAAGAGGATGCTTCTAAATGAACAAGCCAAACAAGGCGACGGGATTCGCAGCCGTGGAGCGGGGGGTGCTCAAGGGGGCCATATTCGCGTGCATGGCATTGACCTCCGTTTGGGCGCAGGCGCAGAACGCGATCCAGTCGCTCACCGGGGGCATTCAGGGTGGCGTGGAAGTCATCCGCATCAACACGACAGAACCCCTCACGGCAATTCCAACCGGCTTCACGATTCAGGCTCCGGCGCGTATTGCGCTGGATTTTCCGGGCGTGGCCAACGCCATCGGACGCAATGCGGTCGAGATCAACGAGGGCAATCTCCGGTCGGCCAACGTCGTGCAGGCGGGTGATCGCACGCGCGTGGTCATCAACCTGAAACAGGCGGCGGCCTACGAGGCCAAGATCGACGGCAAGACGCTGCTGGTGGTGCTTGAGCGCGCGCAGCCTGTGTCGGCACCCACCGCGCCGCCTTCCGCCTTTGCGGAGAACCGCAACCGAGACGTGGCCGCCTTGCGTGACATCGACTTCCGTCGTGGCGTTGGCAATGCGGGCCGCGTGGTGGTCGAACTGGCCAACAATCAGGTTGGCGTGGACATCCGCCAGCAAGGTCAGAACCTGGTGGTTGAGTTCCTCAAGACATCCCTGCCGGAGGGGCTGCGCCGCCGTCTCGATGTCAGCGATTTCGGTACCCCAGTGCAGAGCGTGACCACCACACAGACCGGTGACCGTGTTCGCATGGTGGTCACTCCGACAGGCAACTGGGAGCATTCGGCTTACCAGAGCGACAACCAGTTCGTTCTGGAGGTGCGTGAACAGAAGATCGACGCATCCAAGCTCACGCAAGGCCCGGGTTACAACGGCGAAAAGCTGTCGCTGAACTTCCAGAACATCGAAGTGCGGTCCCTGTTGCAGGTGATTGCCGACTTCACCAACTTCAACATCGTGACTTCCGATTCAGTGACGGGATCCGTGACGCTCAGGCTCAAGGACGTTCCCTGGGACCAGGCGCTGGACATCATCCTTCAGGCCAAGGGCCTGGGCATGCGCAAGTCAGGCAACGTGCTGTGGATCGCGCCCAAGGACGAGATCGCGGCTCGGGAAAAGCAGGAGCTGGAGTCCAAGGCATCCATCGAGAGTCTGGAAACCCTGCGCACGCAAGGCTTCCAGATGAACTACGCCAAGGCAGCCGACATCGCTGCCCAATTGACCTCGACGGGCAGCGGGGGCAGTAGCGCAGGTGCTGCCAATGCGCGCATCCTTTCAAGCCGTGGCAGTGTGATCTCCGAGCCGCGCACCAACCAGTTGTTTGTGACCGATATTCCGTCTCGCCTGGAGCAAGTGCAGGATCTCATTTCAAAGCTCGACATTCCGATCCGCCAGGTGATGATCGAAGCCCGAATCGTGGAGGCCGATGACACCTTTGGAAAATCTCTGGGCGTACGCCTGGGAGGTGGCGTGCGTGGCTTTGGCGTGGGTTCCGTCAACGGCAGCCAGGTTCAGGGGAACTTCGGTTCGAACTATGCTGCGGTGACCACTGGCCCGACGTTGACGTCGGCACCTTTCGTGAGTCTGCCAGCTAATCCGGGCACGGCTGCGGCTGCGTCGTACGCGCTGTCCCTGTTCAGCCCGAACGCGTCGAGATTCCTGAGCCTGGAAATCTCGGCTCTTGAGTCCGATGGCAAGGGTCGCATTGTCTCCAGCCCGCGCGTGGTGACGGCCGATCAGGTCAAGGCGTTGATAGAGCAGGGCACGGAGTTTCCGTACCAGACCGCCACCTCCAGCGGCGCTACTGCCATTGCCTTCCGCAAGGCCAACCTCAAACTCGAGGTGACTCCGCAGATCACGCCCGAGGGCAACATCATCCTGGATCTGGACATCAACAAGGACAGTCGCGGAGAGTCCACGGCGGATGGCATTGCCATCAACACCAAGCATGTTCAGACCCAGGTTCTGGTGGAGAACGGTGGTACGGTGGTGATCGGTGGCATCTTCGAGCAGACCGAGCGGGACCAGGTGAACAAGGTTCCGTTGCTGGGTGATTTGCCCGGGGTGGGCAATCTGTTCAAGTCACGGGACCGGATCTCCAACAAGTCCGAGTTGCTGATCTTCATCACGCCACGTGTGCTGGGGCGCTCGGCGATCAATTGAGCCTGTCATCGAGTTTTCTGGTTGGCCTGCCGGGCTCCGGCAAGTCGACCGTGGGGCGGCAACTCGCCCGGCGCCTTTCGCTTCCCTTCTTTGATACCGATCACGTGATCGAGCAGCGCCTGGGCTGCTCGATCCGGGAGTTCTTCGAACGCGAGGGTGAGGATCGGTTTCGCGACCTCGAGGCCTCTGTAGTTGATGAGCTCACGCAAGGCCCCGCTGCGGTGGTGTCCACTGGGGGAGGGGCGGTGCTGCGATCCGAGAATCGGACCTGTCTGCATGAGCGAGGCACGGTGTTTTATCTCAGATCCGCTCCGGAAGAGGTCTTTCGCCGGTTGAGGCACGATCGCAATCGTCCCTTGTTGCAGGTGGCCGACCCGCTGCAGCGCCTGCGCGATCTGTTCGATGCCCGCGATCCGCTCTACCGCGCGGTTGCGCACTTCGTCATCGAAACCGGCCGACCGTCCGTGGCCACGCTGGTCAACATGATTGTCATGCAGCTTGAACTGGGAGGTGCTTCAGTCGCTGAGGCCACACGCCGACCAGGTGGGCAGGGCCTTAGAGGTGCCACTGAAGGCGGTGACAGGGGTCGCACCGAATAAACTCGGTGGCCATGACGTCACAACATCCGGTTTCATCAGTCCAGCGGATCCACATCGCGCTGGGGGAGCGCAGCTACGAGATCGCAATCGGTGCGGGATTGCTGGGCGCAGAGACCAGCTATGCAGGACTGCCCCGCGCGGCGCATGCCATGATCGTGACCAACCCGACGGTCGGGTCACTGTATGGTGAAGATCTGGTCAACGCACTGAAAGGCCACTACCCGTTAGTGCATACCGTGGTGCTGCCGGATGGCGAGTCGCACAAAACCTGGGAGTCGCTCAACCTGATCTTCGATGCCCTGCTGTCCAACGGCTGTGACCGGAGCACGGTGTTGTTTGCGTTGGGTGGCGGGGTGGTGGGGGACATGACGGGTTTTGCCGCTGCCAGCTACATGCGGGGTGTCCCGTTTGTGCAGGTGCCCACCACGCTTCTGGCACAGGTGGATTCGTCGGTGGGCGGCAAGACGGCAATCAATCATGCGCTGGGCAAGAACATGATCGGCGCCTTCTACCAGCCGCAGCGTGTGTTGTGTGACCTGGATGCTATCAAGTCGCTGCCGGACCGCGAACTCAGCGCGGGGCTGGCTGAAGTCATCAAATACGGTCCGATCGCGGACATGGCTTTCATGGCCTGGATGGAAGCGAACGTGGACGCGCTCATGGCGCGCGATTCGAGCGCTCTGGCGTTCGCGGTGCGCCGCAGTTGCGAGATCAAGGCACAAGTGGTGAGTCAGGACGAGCGCGAGTCTGGTGTGCGTGCCATTCTGAACTTCGGGCATACCTTTGGCCACGCTATCGAGGCGGGCATGGGCTACGGCGCCTGGCTGCATGGTGAAGCGGTGGGCTGCGGAATGGTCATGGCGGCGCGGCTCTCTGCGGCGCTGGGGTTGATTGATCAGGCGTTTGTCGACCGGCTGCGGCATCTGGTCGAACGTGCGGGTCTGCCTGTGGTCGCCCCGGTGCTGGATGCGCGGGACAATGTGGGCCGTTACATGGCGCTCATGCGGGTGGACAAGAAAGCCGAAGCCGGGGCCATCAAGTTTGTCGTGATCGATCCCGTCGGCCATGCCGCGGTGCGCAGCGCCCCTGACGAAATGGTGGCTGAAGTGATCAGCGTCAGTTGTCACGTGCGATGACGCCAGTTTCTGCCGTGACACAGAGCCGGGCATTGGCCTGCTTTGCGTGTGATCCGGCGGGCAGCCGCGGACGCCGGCACCCGGAGCCTGAAGCGCCCACCCGCTCGGCTTTTCAGCGTGACCGCGATCGTGTGATCCATTCGACCGCATTCCGGCGCCTGGTCTACAAGACACAGGTGTTTCTGAATCACGAAGGAGACCTGTTCCGCACGCGGCTGACCCATTCACTCGAAGTCGCTCAATTGGGGCGCAGCATCGCGCGTTCACTGCAGCTCAACGAAGACCTGGTGGAGGCGATCGCGCTGGCGCACGATCTGGGGCACACGCCGTTTGGTCACGCGGGACAGGACGCACTTGATGCCAGCATCAGGAATTGCCACTCGGACTCAAGGCCTGCCGATGCGGACGGGTGGGGTTTCGAGCACAACCTCCAGAGTCTGCGCGTGGTCGACGAACTGGAAGAGCGTTATCCCGCGTTCGACGGGCTCAACCTGTGTTTTGAGACGCGGGAGGGCATCCTCAAGCACTGCTCCAGAACCAATGCGCAGCGGCTCGAGTCGCAGGAACCCGACGGCGTGGCCTCCCGGTTTTTGCGTGGAAGTTCGCCGTCGCTCGAAGCCCAACTGTGCAACCTTGCCGATGAAATCGCGTACAACGCCCACGATGTCGACGATGGCGTGCGATCGGGCCTGCTCACGATGGAGCAACTGGAAGAGGTTGAATTGTTCGACCACTACCGTCGCGAAGCCTTGACGGCGCACCCGATGCTCGCGGGACGTCGGCTGCTTTTCGAGTCGATTCGCCTCATGCTCAGCGATCAGGTCTATGACGTGATAGCCACCACGCGCGCGCGCATTGCGGACGCGGGTGTCGACGGGCCGGATGCTGTGCGTGCCAGCCCGCCACTGGTGGCGTTCTCTGAGGACATGCGCGAACGCTCCCGGACGCTGAAGACGTTTCTGTTCCGCAATCTTTACCGGCATCCGCAAGTCATGGAGACCACCAACCGGGCGCGTCGAGTCGTCGCCGACCTGTTCGATCGTTACCTGAGTGCCCCTGAGGAACTGCCCGAAGCGCACGGGCGCCGGCAACACCTGCCCAGAGCCGTGGCCGACTACATCGCCGGCATGACCGATCGCTTCGCGATTCGAGAACACGAAAGGCTGTTCGGGGCGGTGTTGTTTCCGTGACGACCCTCGTCCCTTCCAACCCGCGCAGACTGGCGGCCCTCGTGGTGACCGTGGGCGTCACCTGCGCTCTGCACGTGGGCAAACTGCCTGTCGCCATCCCGGTGTTGCGCGAGAGTCTGGGGCTGACCCTCGTGCAAGCTGGTTTCCTGCTCTCATTGGTGCAGCTTGCGGGCATGACGCTCGGACTGCTGGTGGGCCTGATGGCCGATCGGCTCGGAGCCCGCCGCGTCATGCTGGCCGGCCTGGGCTTGCTGGCCAGCGGCAGCGCTTTGGGGGCTTTGGCCCGCGATGTGGAAATGCTGTTGGCCACGCGGATTCTGGAGGGCATGGGTTTTCTGTTGGCGGTACTTCCCGCTCCGGGCCTGCTGCGCCAGCGCGTGCACCATGGGCCGACGCTCTCGCGCTCGTTGGGCTGGTGGGGCGCCTACATGCCCCTGGGCACAGCGCTGGCCTTGCTGCTCGGAGTGCCCCTGCTGTCCGCCGTGGGATGGCGCTGGGCCTGGGCCTTGCTCGCGCTGCTGTCGCTGCTCGCAGCCGCAGGCGTGGCCAGGCAGGTGCCGCCGGACACGCCGATGGGGGTAGCACCCGGTGCGTTGTCGGGCGTGTCAGTGCTGGGGCCGCGACTGAAGCGGACTTTGAGCGCATCCAGCCCCTGGTTGATGGCCCTGGCGTTTTTTCTCTACTCGGGACAATGGCTTGCGGTAATCGGCTTCCTGCCCACGATCTACCATCAGGCGGGGTACCCCGACGCCATGGTTGCTTCGCTGAGTGCCCTGGCGGCAGGCATCAACATGCTCGGCAACATCGGTGCAGGCTGGTTGCTTGCGCGCGATGCTCGACCCGGTGCCGTGCTGTCACTGGCCTATGTGGCGATGGGCGTGGGTGCCGGGGTAGCGTTTGGCGCGGTGGGTCATCCTGTCTGGCAGTACATCGCTGTTCTGGTGTTCTCGGGCGTTGGTGGGCTGATTCCCGGCACCCTGTTCGGGCTTGCGGTCAAGCTTGCGCCCAGCAACGAGACCGTGTCCACCACCGTCGGCTGGATGCAGCAGTTCTCCGCACTCGGCCAGTTCCTGGGGCCTCCCATCGTGGCCTGGGTGGCCACTGTGGCAGGGGGGTGGCAATGGACATGGCTGGTCACGGGGGCGTCGTCCCTGCTGGGACTGATGCTCGCCGGGCGACTCCAGATGGCCTGGCAAGCGCGCGATCGGTCTTCTGCCTAATCGGGGTCGCATAATCGGGGTCGGATTCCAGTTCTGCCAGCCCTGCCAGTCCTGAAGCCCCTCCTTCCTCCGCATTGCCGTCTTCTCCTTCATGGCCCGTCTCGCCCGGCTCACCGTTCCCGGCTATCCCCACCACGTCATCCAGCGTGGCAATAACCGGCAGGACATCGTCCGCAGCGATGCGGATCGCGAGATGCTGCTCGACCTCCTGAGCGAGAACGCGCGCAAGCACCGGGTGGCGTTCAACGCCTATGTGCTGATGGACAACCATTTCCACCTGCTGCTCACCCCGGATACGGCCGATGGCGTGCCAGCGATGATGCAGGCCGTCGGGCGCCGCTATGTTCGCTATTTCAACGACCTGCACCATCGCACGGGGACCTTGTGGGAAGGGCGGTACCGGTCCACTCTGATTCAGACCGAGCGCTACCTGCTGGCCTGCATGGTCTACATGGATCTCAACCCGGTGCGGGCAGGCATGGTGAACGACCCGAAGCACCACCGCTGGTCCAGCTACCACCACTACAGCGGCCAGAGCCCGGACCGCCGCATCACGCCGCACCCCATGTACTGGAGTCTGGGCAACACGCCATTTGCCCGAGAGGCTGCTTACACCGAAATGGTGCGGTCGGGCCTGCCCGTGGAACAGATTGGCACCATCACCGACGGGACCTTGCATGGCTGGGCGATGGGTGATGAGGCTTTTGTGGCCGAACTGCAGAAGCGTACGCCCCGCCGCATCACCCGTGGCAGGCCGGGGCGGCCCGCAAGCGGCTCCGCGGAGCCGGACTGACGTGCTACACGCGTTACAGGGGGATCGCATCGCCTTTTAATATGTCCCCAATTAACTGGATCAAAAATTTGATTCACGAAAATTGGAATCTGACCCCGTTTAATCTGCTTGGCATTGTTGTTGCAATGCAATATGCTCGCAGTCCCGTTTTTGCATTCATGCCCCCACGAACCGAGAAGGAAGCGCCATGAACACGGCAGCCGAGCAGCAATACCTCCAGCAACACGGCCTGTACGACCCGGCCAATGAACACGATGCGTGCGGCGTGGGCTTTGTGGCGCACATCAAGGGTGAGAAGAGCCATGCCATCGTGCAGCAAGGCCTGAAGATCCTGGAGAACCTCGATCACCGGGGGGCGGTGGGTGCCGACAAGCTGATGGGCGACGGTGCTGGTCTGCTCATTCAGTTGCCTGACGCGCTGTACCGAGAGGAAATGGCCAGTCAGGGTGTGACGCTGCCCCCGGCGGGCGAATATGGCGTGGGCATGATCTTCATGCCCAAGGAGCACGCCAGCCGCCTGGCTTGCGAGCAGGAGATGGAGCGTGCCATTGCGGCCGAGGGGCAGGTGCTTCTGGGTTGGCGCGATGTGCCAGTCAATGCCGACATGCCCATGTCACCCACGGTTCGCGCGAAGGAGCCGATCATCCGCCAGGTGTTCATCGGCCGTGGTAACGACGTGATCGTGCAGGATGCGCTGGAGCGCAAGCTGTACGTGATCCGCAAGACAGCGAGCGCCGCCATCCAGCGCCTCAAGCTGACCCACAGCAAAGAGTATTACGTGGTCAGCATGAGCAGTCGCACCGTGGTCTACAAGGGACTGCTACTGGCTGATCAAGTTGGTACCTACTTCCGTGATCTGGAGGACGAACGCTGCGTCTCCGCCCTAGGGCTGGTGCATCAGCGCTTCTCCACCAACACCTTCCCCGAGTGGCCGCTGTCGCACCCGTACCGCTACGTTGCACACAACGGCGAGATCAATACGGTCAAGGGCAACTACAACTGGATGAAGGCGCGCGAGGGCGTGATGTCCTCGCCGGTGCTGGGTGCCGATCTGCAGAAGCTGTATCCGATCAGCTTCGCCAGCCAGTCCGACACAGCCACCTTCGACAACTGCCTGGAACTGCTGACCATGGCGGGCTACCCGCTGGCGCAGGCGGTGATGATGATGATCCCCGAACCCTGGGAGCAGCACACCACCATGGACGTGCGCCGCAGGGCGTTCTACGAATACCACGCCGCCATGATGGAGCCATGGGACGGCCCGGCGTCGATCGTGTTCACTGATGGCCGGCAGATCGGTGCGACGCTGGATCGCAACGGTCTGCGCCCCTCGCGTTACTGCATCACCGACGACGATTTCGTGATCATGGGTTCCGAGTCGGGCGTTCTGCCAGTGCCCGAGAACAAGATCGTGCGCAAATGGCGCCTGCAGCCCGGCAAGATGTTCCTGATCGACCTGGAACAGGGCCGCATGATTGACGATGAGGAGCTCAAGGCCAACCTCGCCAACAGCAAACCCTACAAGCAGTGGATAGACAACCTGCGCATTCGTCTGGACGACGTGGACACGCCCGAAGCGGGCGAATCGGCCCAGGAACTGCGCATCAGCGCCACGGAGCCGCAGACCGCCGGCATGGACCCGGTTGCGCCCGAACTGCTTGATCGCCAGCAGGCCTTTGGTTATACGCAGGAGGACATCAAGTTCCTGATGAGCCCCATGGCCGCCAACGGCGAGGAGGGCATTGGTTCCATGGGCAACGACAGCCCGCTGGCCGTGCTCTCTGACAAGAACAAGCCGCTGTACAACTACTTCAAGCAGCTGTTCGCGCAGGTGACCAATCCCCCGATCGACCCGATCCGCGAGGCGATCGTGATGTCGCTGGTGTCCTTCATTGGTCCCAAGCCCAATCTGCTCGACATCAACCAGGTCAACCCGCCCATGCGGCTGGAGGTGAGCCAGCCGGTGCTCGATTTCGCCGACATGGCCAAGCTGCGCGATATCGAATCGGCGACACAAGGCAAGTTCCGCAGTCACACGCTGGACATCACCTACCCGGCACATTGGGGGCGCGCCGGCGTGGAGGCCCAGTTGGCCTCACTGTGCGCCGGGGCGGTGGATGCCATCAAGGGCGGCAAGAACATCCTCATCATCAGCGACCGTGCGGTGAGCGCCACGCGCATCGCCATTCCCGCGCTGCTGGCGCTCTCGGCGATCCACCAGCACCTCGTGCGCGAAGGGCTGCGCACCACCGCTGGCCTGGTGGTGGAGACCGGCACGGCGCGCGAGGTGCACCATTTCGCCGTGCTTGCCGGCTACGGCGCGGAGGCCGTGCACCCCTACCTGGCCATGGAAACTCTGGCCGCGATCCACAAGGGCCTGCCAGGGGACCTGAGCGCGGACAAGGCGATCTACCACTATGTGAAGGCGATCGGCAAGGGACTGTCCAAGATCATGTCCAAGATGGGTGTGTCGACTTACATGTCGTACTGCGGCGCGCAGCTGTTCGAGGCCATCGGTCTCAACAGCGAGACGGTCGACAAGTACTTCACCGGCACCGCCAGCCGCGTGGGCGGCATCGGCGTGTTCGAGATCGCCGAAGAAGCCATCCGCATGCACAAATCCGCGTTCGGCGACGATCCGGTGCTGGCGACCATGCTCGACGCGGGCGGGGAATACGCCTGGCGCGTACGCGGCGAGGAGCACATGTGGACGCCCGATGCCATCGCCAAGCTGCAGCACAGCACGCGCGCCAACAACTGGAACACCTACAAGGAATACGCGCAGATCATCAACGACCAGAACCGCCGTCACATGACCCTGCGCGGTCTGTTCGAGTTCAAGATCGACCCGAGCACCGCGATCTCGATCGACGAAGTGGAGCCCGCGTCCGAAATCGTCAAGCGCTTCGCCACCGGTGCCATGTCGCTCGGCTCCATTTCCACCGAGGCGCACGCCACGCTCGCCGTGGCCATGAACCGCATCGGCGGCAAGAGCAACACCGGTGAAGGCGGCGAGGACGCGATGCGCTACCGCAACGAGCTCAAGGGCATTCCGATCAAGCAGGGCCAGACCATGTCCGACCTGCTGGGCAAGGACACGTTCGAGGTCGACTACGAGCTCCAGGAAGGGGACTCGATGCGCTCGCGCATCAAGCAGGTCGCCTCCGGGCGTTTTGGCGTTACCGCCGAGTACCTCAACAGCGCGGACCAGATCCAGATCAAGATGGCGCAGGGCGCCAAGCCGGGCGAAGGCGGGCAGCTACCTGGCGGCAAGGTCAGCGACTACATCGGCAAGCTGCGCCACAGCGTGCCGGGCGTGGGCCTCATCAGCCCGCCGCCGCACCACGACATCTACTCCATTGAAGATCTTGCACAGCTCATTCACGACCTGAAGAACGTGGCGCCGCACGCCAGCATCAGCGTCAAGCTGGTGTCCGAGATCGGCGTGGGCACCATCGCCGCGGGTGTGGCCAAGTGCAAGGCCGACCATGTGGTGATCGCCGGCCACGACGGGGGCACCGGTGCTTCGCCGTGGTCGTCGATCAAGCACGCTGGCAGCCCCTGGGAGATCGGCCTGGCCGAGACGCAGCAGACGCTGGTGCTCAACCGCCTGCGCAGCCGCATTCGCGTCCAGGCCGATGGCCAGATGAAGACCGGACGGGACGTCGTCATTGGCGCATTGCTCGGTGCGGACGAATTCGGCTTCGCGACCGCGCCGCTGGTGGTCGAGGGCTGCATAATGATGCGCAAGTGCCACCTCAACACCTGCCCCGTGGGCGTGGCCACGCAGGACCCGGTGCTGCGCAAGAAGTTCAGCGGCAAGCCCGAGCACGTGGTGAACTACTTCTTCTTCATCGCCGAGGAAGCGCGCCAGATCATGGCGCAGCTGGGCATCCGCAAGTTCGACGACCTGATCGGCCGTGCCGACCTGCTTGACATGAAGCAGGGCATCGAGCACTGGAAGGCGCGCGGGCTGGATTTCAGCCGCCTGCTGGCATTGCCCTCCGTGCCCGCCGACGTGCCCCGCCTGCACACCGAGAACCAGGAGCACGGCCTGCACAAGGCGCTGGACATGGTGCTGATCGAGAAGTCTCGCCCGGCCATCGACAAGGGCGAGCGCGTGCAGTTCATCGAGGTGGCGCGCAACGTCAACCGCTCGGTGGGTGCCATGCTCTCGGGTGCGGTGACGAAGGTGCACCCCGAAGGCCTGCCCGATGACAGCATCCGCATCCAGCTTGAGGGCACCGGTGGCCAGTCGTTCGGTGCGTTCCTGACCAAGGGCATCACGCTCTACCTGATCGGCGACGCCAACGACTACACCGGCAAGGGCCTCTCGGGCGGCCGCGTGGTGGTACGCCCCAGCATCGACTTCCGTGGTGACGCCGCGCGCAACATCATCGTCGGCAACACCGTGATGTACGGCGCGACCACCGGCGAGGCCTACTTCAGCGGCGTGGCGGGCGAGCGTTTCGCCGTGCGCCTGTCGGGCGCCACCGCGGTGGTCGAAGGCACGGGGGATCACGGCTGCGAGTACATGACCGGTGGCACCGTGGCCGTGTTGGGCAAGACCGGGCGCAACTTCGCCGCCGGCATGAGTGGCGGCATCGCCTACGTGTACGACGAGGATGGCGAGTTCGCCAGGCGCTGCAACACGGCCATGGTCAGCCTGGAAAAGGTGCTCCCTGCAGCCGAACAGGAGGCCACGATGGACCGCGCCATCTGGCACCGGGAGCAAAGCGACGAGGCACAGCTGAAGAAACTGCTCGAGGAGCACAACCGCTGGACAGGCAGCAAGCGCGCGCGCGAACTGCTCGACTCGTGGGCCCAGTCGCGCGGCAAGTTCGTGAAGGTGTTCCCGAACGAATACAAGCGCGCGCTCGGCGAGATCCATGCCCGCAAGGCCGCGGCCGTTGTCACGACCAAGGCACAGGTCACCGCCAAGAAGGCCACGGCGCCTGCCAAGTAAGCCCGCCGCACGCACTCAAAAGAAGGAACCGCATCATGGGTAAAGTCACCGGCTTCATGGAATACGAGCGTCTGGAAGAGGGCTACAAGCCCGTGCCGGAGCGCGTGAAGCACTACAAGGAATTCGTCGTCGGCCTCAGCGAGCCCGAGTCCAAAGTGCAGGCGGCGCGCTGCATGGATTGCGGCACACCGTTCTGCAACAGCGGTTGTCCGGTCAACAACATCATTCCTGACTTCAACGACCTCGTGTACCAGGGCGACTGGCAGAACGCCATCACCGTGCTGCACAGCACCAACAACTTCCCCGAGTTCACCGGCCGCATTTGCCCTGCTCCCTGCGAGGCGGCCTGCACACTCAACGTCAACGACGACCCGGTGGGCATCAAGTCGATCGAGCACGCCATCATCGATCGTGCCTGGGCCGAGGGCTGGGTGCAGGCGCAGCCGCCGCGCCACAAGACCGGCAAGAAGGTGGCGGTGGTCGGATCTGGCCCGGCCGGAATGGCCGCCGCCCAGCAGCTCGCGCGCGTGGGCCACGACGTGACCCTGTTCGAGAAGAATGACCGTGTGGGCGGTTTGCTGCGCTACGGCATTCCCGACTTCAAGATGGAGAAGAGCCACATCGATCGCCGCGTGGCGCAGATGGAGGCCGAAGGTGTGGTCTTCCGCACCGGCGTCATGGTGGGCGAGTTGCCCAAGGGCAGCAAGGTCACCAACTGGGCCCGGGAAACCGTCACACCCGAACAGCTGCAGAAGGGCTTCGATGCCGTGCTGCTGACCGGTGGCGCGGAGCAGAGCCGCGATCTGCCGGTGCCGGGTCGCGACCTGGACGGCATCCACTTCGCGATGGAATTCCTGCCACAACAGAACAAGGTGAATGCCGGCGACAAACTCAAGGGCCAGCTGCGCGCCGACGGCAAGCACGTGATCGTGATCGGCGGTGGCGACACCGGCAGCGACTGCGTGGGCACCAGCAACCGCCACGGCGCGCTCAGCGTGACCCAGTTCGAGGTGATGCCCCAGCCCCCCGAGGAAGAGAACAAGCCCTTGGTGTGGCCGTACTGGCCGCTCAAGCTGCGCACCAGTTCCAGCCATGAGGAAGGTTGCGTGCGCGAGTTCGCCATTTCCACCAAAGCCTTCATCGGCGAAAAGGGCAAGGTCACCGGTCTACAGACGGTGCACGTCGAGATGAAGGACGGCAAGCTGGTCGAGATTCCCGGCACCGAGAAGACCTACCAGGCCGACATGGTTCTGCTGGCCATGGGCTTCGTGAACCCGGTCGCCACCATCCTGGACGGTTTCGGGGTGGAGAAGGATGCGCGCGGCAATGCCAGGGCCAGCACCGAGTTCACCGGAGGCTACGCCACCAACGTGCCCAAGGTGTTTGCCGCCGGTGACATGCGCCGTGGTCAGAGCCTGGTGGTGTGGGCGATCCGCGAAGGCCGCCAGGCCGCACGTTCGGTCGATGAATTCCTGATGGGTTTCTCCGACCTGCCGCGCTGAGATTTCACCCGACACCGCTGACATTTATCGAAACACAACGGCACTCGGGGCTTGCCCCGAATCCCGTATCATCCAAAAAACCGGGCTTTGAATCGCCCGGTTTTTGTTTGATGCCCACCGATCCCAGCCCCATCCTGGTCGAACTGCGCAACCTGACCTTCGGGTACGGGGAGCGCGCCATTCTCGACAACATCTCGCTGACCGTGCCGCGTGGCAAGGTCACGGCGCTCATGGGCGCATCCGGCGGCGGCAAGACGACGGTGCTGCGCCTGATCGGTGGTCAGATCCGGGGCCAGTCCGGCCAGACCCTGTTCGACGGGGCGGATGTCACGACCATGGGGTCGAAGGCTTTGTACGAAGCGCGCCGGCGCATGGGCATGCTGTTCCAGTTCGGCGCCCTGTTCACCGACATGAGCGTGTTCGACAACGTGGCCTTTCCGCTGCGTGAACACACGCAACTGCCCGACGCCCTGGTGCGCGACATCGTGCTGATGAAGCTCAATGCCGTCGGACTGCGTGGCGCGAGGAACCTCATGCCCAGCGAACTATCGGGCGGCATGGCGCGGCGCGTGGCGCTGGCGCGTGCAATCGCCCTGGATCCTGAACTCGTGATGTATGACGAGCCTTTTGCCGGCCTGGACCCGATCTCGCTCGGCACAGCAGCGCGCCTGATCCGCCAGCTCAACGACGCCATGGGTCTCACGAGCATCGTGGTCTCGCACGATCTGGACGAGACCTTCCACATCGCCGATCAGGTGATCGTGCTGGCCAACGGCAGGATTGCGGCCCAGGGCACGCCCGATGAGGTGCGCCACAGCCAGGACCCGCTGGTGCATCAGTTTGTCAACGCGCTGCCCGACGGCCCGGTGCGCTTCCACCATCCCGGGCCGGAACTCGCCGACGACTTCGGCCCCGCCCGTTCCGGAGGCCGCCGATGAACCGCCTGCACCCTGCGCGCGTGGGCCGAGCCGTGCGCCTGCAACTGGCTGGCATCGGTCAGGGCACGCGCCTGTTCTGCCGCCTTGTGTGGTTGTTCGGCGCCGCGTTGCGCCGGCCGGCGCTGGTGCGTGATCAGGTGCACTTTCTGGGCAACCACTCGCTCGCCATCATCGGCGTCTCGGGCCTGTTCGTCGGCTTTGTGCTGAGCCTGCAGGGCTACTACACCCTGCAACGCTACGGTGCCACGGAGGCCCTGGGGCTTCTGGTGGCGCTCTCGCTGATGCGCGAACTCGGTCCGGTGGTCACCGCGCTGCTGTTCGCCGGTCGCGCCGGCACCTCGCTCACCGCCGAAATCGGCCTCATGAAGGCGGGTGAACAACTCAGCGCCATGGAGATGATGGCGGTCGACCCGGTGCGCCGCGTGCTGGCCCCGCGCTTCTGGGCTGGCGTGATTGTCATGCCCCTGCTGGCGGCGGTGTTCAGCGCGATCGGCATCATCGGCGGCTGGGTCGTGGGCGTGCTGCTCATCGGTCTGGACAGCGGCGCCTTCTGGAGCCAGATGCAGGGCGGGGTGGACGTCTGGGCCGACGTCGGCAACGGCATCGTCAAGAGCGTGGTGTTCGGCTTTGCCGTGACTTTCGTGGCCCTGTTCCAGGGCTTCGAGGCGCATCCCACGCCTGAAGGGGTTTCTCGCGCCACCACCCGCACTGTGGTGGTGGCTTCGCTGAGCGTGCTGGCGCTGGACTTCGTCCTTACCGCCATGATGTTCAGCATCTGAATGGAGTGCTGAAAATGGACATGCAAACTTCCAGGAACGACGTCTGGGTCGGGCTGTTCGTGCTGATCGGCGCGGCGGCCATCCTGTTTCTCGCGCTGCAGTCGGCCAATCTGCTGAGCCTGAACTTCGAGAAAACCTACCATGTGACCGGCCGTTTCGACAACGTGGGCGGTGTCAAGCCCAAGGCAGCGGTGCGCAGCGCGGGCGTGGTGGTCGGTCGCGTCGAATCCATCACCTTCGACGACACGACCTTCCAGGCCAATATCCGTCTGGAGCTGCAGTCGCGCTATGCGTTTCCCAAGGACAGTTCGCTCAAGATCCTCACCAGTGGATTGTTGGGCGAGCAGTACATCGGCATCGAACCCGGAGGCGACGAGCGCAACATCGCCGACGGCGACGTGATCACCCAGACGCAGTCGGCGGTCATCCTGGAAAACCTGATCAGCCAGTTCCTGTTCAGCAAGGCAGCCGAGGGTGGAAGCAACGCTACCGCAGAGCCCGTGAACAAGTAGACGGGGCTTGTGGGGGCATTGCAACAGCGCGCCCTGAAGGCGGCGGGTGGCCGCAGACAATGCCCGAGATTGCGCAGGAAAAACATACGGGTGCACAACCCAGGGGAACCCACACATGACTCACCTCCACAAGCCTCCCGCGGCCACGGCGAAAGCCGTTGCGCTGGCGCCGTTGCTGGCGCTGCTGTCGGCATGTGCCACCGGGCCGGACGCCAATCCGCGCGACCCGCTCGAGCCGTTCAACCGAGGCGTGTACCAGTTCAACGACGCCGTCGACACGGCGGTGCTCAAGCCCGTGGCCACTGTCTACCAGGATGTCACGCCCAGCCCCATGCGAACCGGTGTGGGCAACTTCTTCGGCAACCTGGGGGATCTCTGGTCGTCGGTGAATGCCGGTTTGCAACTGCGCCCTCGTGAAGCGACGGAGAACCTCATGCGCTTCAGCGTGAACACGGTGCTGGGCCTGGGTGGGGTGCTGGACCTTGCGTCCGAGATGGGTATTCCACGCACGCGACTGGATTTCGGGCAGACCCTCGGGTTCTGGGGTGCACCGTCCGGGGCTTACCTGGTGTTGCCGGTGTTCGGGCCGTCCTCGGTGCGCGATGGCACGGGCCTGGTGATCGATTCCTATGGCGATCCCGTGGGGGGCATGGACCACGTGCCATCCCGCAATTCACTCACCGCGTTGCGGGTGGTCGACACCCGGGCGGGCTTCCTCAGGGCCAGCTCCCTCCTGGAGGACGCCGCGCTCGACAAATACAGCTTCACGCGCGACCTCTACCTGAACCGCCGCCAGAGCCAGGTCGACGACATGATCGACCGCGGCATCGGCCTGGGTGACGGCTGGGAAGGCGATGGCGCGGATACGAATCGCAACGATTGAAGGGGAACCCCTTCACAATCCCGGCCGTCCGATGAACTACGCTGCGGTGTCTGCAGCAGGGCCGATGGCCTCGAAAGGAACCACATGATGAAACGCCGATCCTGGCTCGCCGCCCTGATGATGACCGCTGCCAGCGCGTTGTCCGTTCCTGCCATGGCGCAGGACGAAGCGCCCGATGCCCTGGTCAAGCGGGTCTCGGCTGAGGTGCTTGCCGCCATCAAGGCCGACCCCGCCATCCAGTCCGGCGACGTGAGTCGCATCATTGCGCTGGTGGACAGCAAGATCATGCCCAACGTGAACTTCACGCGCATGACCGCCTCGGCGGTGGGGCGCTACTGGCGCCAGGCCACGCCCGAGCAGCAGAAAAAGCTGCAGGACGAGTTCAAGACCCTGCTCGTGCGCACCTACTCCGGCGCGCTCGGTGAAGTCAAGGACCAGTCCCTGAGTTTTCGCCCGATGCGCTCGCGGCCTGAGGACACTGAGGTGGTCGTGCGCTCCGAGGTGCGTGGCAGGGGCGAGCCGATCCAGCTCGACTACCGTATGGAAAAAACGCCCACCGGCTGGAAGATTTACGACCTGAACGTCCTGGGTGTGTGGCTGGTGGAAACCTATCGCACGCAGTTCGCGCAGGAAATCGGCAGCAAGGGCATCGACGGGTTGATCGCCTCGCTGGTACAGCGCAACAAGAGCAGCACCGCCAAAGCCAGCTGATCGCCGCAGCATGGTGCAACCCGCCGACATCCTTGCGCTGCCCGAGCGTCTGACTCTTGCCGAGGCAGGGCATACCTTGGCACGGCTGGGCGGCGCGCTGTCACAACATGCAGGCCCGTCCGTGACAGTCAGCGCCAGCGCGTTGCAGGTGTTCGACTCCTCGGCGCTCGCGGTGCTGCTGGAGTTGCGCCGGCAACTGGCCGCGCAGGGCAGGGCGCTGCAAGTCAATGGCTGGCCGCCTCGTCTGAAGGAACTCGCCGCGCTCTACGGCGTGCAGGAGTTGCTCGCGGCCTGACGGCGGCAAGGCGGGTGACCCTTTGCCAGCGTGGCTGGGAGGGGCACGCATAAAATACCCGGTTCACCGGCGGCAGCCAGATGTCCTGCCCCGCAGGCCGGTGGATCTTGGGTTTCACCCGCGCATGCCAGCCGTCTCATTCCAGAACGTTTCCAAGAGCTATTCGACCTCGCGCGGCGAACTGCATGCGCTGCAGTCGGTGTCGTTCGATATCGAACAGGGCGAGTTCTTCGGCCTGCTCGGGCCCAATGGTGCGGGCAAGACCACCCTCATCAGCGTGCTCGCTGGCCTGGCGCGCGCCACGGCCGGTCGCGTTCTCGTGCACGGCAGCGACGTGCAGGCCGACTATGCCGCCGCGCGCCGCCAGCTCGGCGTGGTGCCGCAGGAACTGGTGTTCGACCCCTTCTTCAACGTGCGCGAGGCCCTGCGCATCCAGTCGGGCTACTTCGGCATGGCGCGCAACGACGCCTGGATCGACGAACTGCTCGAAGGACTGGGCCTCACCGACAAGGCCAACGCCAACATGCGCCAACTCTCGGGCGGCATGAAGCGCCGGGTGCTGATCGCGCAGGCTTTGGTGCACAAGCCACCCGTGATCGTGCTCGACGAACCCACGGCCGGTGTGGACGTGGAACTGCGCCAGACCCTGTGGCAGTTCATTTCCGACCTCAACAAACGCCTGGGCAGCACCGTGCTTCTGACCACGCATTACCTGGAGGAGGCCGAGGCCCTGTGCGGGCGCATCGCCATGCTCAAGCAGGGCCGGGTCGTGGCGCTGGAATCCACGTCCGCGTTGCTCGCGCGCGCGGCGTCCAATGTGCTGCGCTTCAAGACAGATGCGCCCTTGCCGATCGACCTCGCCGTGCAGGCCCGCATCACCGGGCGGGTGGTGCAGCTGCCGGCGAATGATGCGCTGGCTGTCGAGCGCATCCTCGCGCGCCTGCGCGAGGTGGGTGTCTCGCCCGAAGACATCGAGATCCGCAAGGCCGATCTGGAGGACGTGTTTCTCGACCTCACGGGCACGGGGCCAAGGTCTGTCGCGCCGGCCACCGCGGTGGAGGTGTCGGCATGACCGGCTGGCAGACCCTGTTCTACAAGGAGGTATTGCGTTTCTGGAAGGTCGGTTTCCAGACCGTGGCCGCCCCGGTGATCACCGCCATCCTGTACCTGATGATCTTCGGCCACGTGCTGGAGGACCGTGTGCAGGTCTACGACTCGGTGAGTTACACCGCCTTTCTGCTGCCCGGCCTGGTGATGATGAGCGTGTTGCAGAACGCTTTCGCCAACAGCTCGTCGTCGCTGATCCAGAGCAAGATCATGGGCAATCTGGTGTTCCTGCTGCTCACGCCGCTGTCGCACCGCGCCTGGTTCGTGGCCTATGTCGGCTCGTCGGTGGTGCGTGGCCTGGCCGTTGGTCTGGGCGTGATGATGGTCACCTGGTGGTTCGCCCAGCCCTCACTGGTGGCGCCGCAGTGGATCCTGGCGTTCGGCTTGATGGGCGCGGCCCTGCTGGGCGCGCTGGGCCTGATCGCGGGCCTGTGGGCCGAGAAGTTCGACCAGATGGCTGCGTTCCAGAACTTCATCATCGTGCCCATGACCTTCCTGTCGGGCGTGTTCTACTCCATCCATTCCCTGCCCGACTTCTGGCAGCGCGTGAGCCACCTTAATCCCTTTTTCTACATGATCGACGGCTTCCGCTATGGCTTCTTCGGCGTGAGCGATGTCTCGCCCTGGATCAGCCTGGGCCTGGTGGGTGGCGCGCTGGCCATCGTCAGCGCGATCGCGCTGCACCTGCTCAAGACCGGCTACAAGATCAGGCACTGACATGACAGCAGAAGAACTCCAGCACATCATCGCCACGGGCCTGCCCTGTGAGCATCTCGAAGTCACCGGCGACGGCCGCCACTGGGCGGCGGTGATCGTCTCGCCCGCGTTCGAGGGCCTGCGCGCGATCAAGCGCCACCAGGCGGTCTACGGCACGCTGGGCGGTCGCATCCAGACCGACGAGGTGCATGCCCTGTCGATGAAGACCTACACCCCCGCCGAGTGGGCGGCTCAACCCCGGACCTGACGCGCCCATGGACAAACTGAGAATCAACGGTGGCCGAACCCTGCGGGGCGAGGTGACCATCTCCGGCGCCAAGAACGCTGCGTTGCCCGAACTGTGCGCAGCCTTGCTAACCCCAGAAGCGGTGACCCTGAACAACGTGCCACGCCTGCGCGACGTGGCCACCATGCGGCAGTTGCTTGACAACATGGGTGTGCAGACGCAGACCCATGGTGAGCGCGGTGGCTTCACCTTGCAGGCGACCGGACCGATCAAGGCCGAGGCGCCGTACGAACTCGTCAAGACCATGCGCGCGTCGGTGCTGGTGCTCGGCCCGCTGCTCGCGCGCTTCGGCCACGCCCGCGTCTCCCTGCCGGGGGGCTGTGCCATCGGCTCGCGGCCGGTCGACCAGCACATCAAGGGCCTGCAGGCCATGGGCGCCGACATCGTGGTCGAACACGGCTACATGGTTGCCGGACTGCCGGCGGGCAAGACGCGCCTGCACGGCGCGCGCATCGCCACCGACATGGTGACCGTGACCGGCACCGAAAACTTCATGATGGCCGCGGCGCTGGCCGAGGGCGAGACGCTGCTGGAGAACGCCGCGCAGGAGCCCGAAATCAGCGACCTGGCCGAGATGCTGATCGCCATGGGCGCGAAGATCGAAGGCCACGGCAGCAGCCGCATCCATATTCAGGGCGTGGAGCGGCTGCGCGGCTGCACCCATCAGGTGGTGGCCGACCGTATCGAGACGGGAACCTTCCTTTGTGCCGTCGCCGCCGCTGGCGGAGACGTGGTGTTGCGCCACGGCCGTGCCGACCACCTGGATGCGGTGATCGACAAGCTTCACGAGGCTGGTGCCGAGATCGAGGCTGGCAAGGACGCACAGGGCGACTTCATCCGCGTGCGTGCCTCCGGACGCCTCAAGGCCCAGAGCTTCCGCACGACCGAGTACCCCGGCTTTCCCACCGACATGCAAGCCCAGTTCATGGCTTTGAACTGCATTGCAGAAGGTGCGAGCAAGGTGACGGAGACCATCTTCGAGAACCGCTTCATGCACGTCAACGAACTGGTAAGGCTGGGCGCGCGTATCCAGACCGATGGCAAGGTCGCCGTGATCGAGGGTATCCCGCGCCTGTCGGGCGCCACCGTCATGGCGACCGATCTGCGCGCCTCGGCCAGTCTGGTGATCGCCGGTCTGGTGGCTGAGGGGGAGACCATCGTCGACCGCATCTACCACCTGGACCGGGGTTACGACCAGATGGAAGCCAAGCTGCGCGGCATCGGCGCCGACATCGAGCGCATCAAATGATCACGTTAGCCCTTTCCAAAGGCCGCATCTTCGACGAGACCCTGCCGCTGCTCAAGGCCGCAGGGATCGAAGTGCTGGAGGACCCCGAGAAGTCGCGCAAGCTGATCCTGCCGACCAGCAACCCCGACGTGCGCGTGGTGCTGGTGCGCGCCAGCGACGTGCCGACCTATGTGGAGCACGGCGGCGCCGACCTGGGCGTGACCGGCAAGGACACGCTGATCGAGCATGGCGGGCAGGGCCTGTACCAGCCGCTGGATCTGAACATATCGCGCTGCCGCGTCAGCGTGGCGGTGCGTGCCGACTTCGACTACGCCTCGGCGGTGCGGCAGGGCTCGCGGCTCAAGGTGGCCACCAAGTACACCTCGATCGCACGCGAGTTCTTTGCTGGCAAGGGCGTGCATGTGGACCTGATCAAGCTGTACGGCAGCATGGAACTGGCGCCCCTCACGGGCCTGGCCGACGCCATCGTCGACCTGGTGTCCACCGGCAACACGCTCAAGGCCAACCACCTCGTCGAGGTCGAGCACATCATGGACATCAGCGCGCGCCTGGTGGTCAACCAGGCCTCGCTCAAGCTCAAGCAGGCGGCCATCCGCCCCATCATCGACGCGTTCGCGCAAGCCATCGCCAAAGAAGTCCCGTGATCCCATGAGCCTGACCGCCCGTCCCGCCCGCCTGTCCACCTCCGCCGCAGACTTCGAGGCGCAGTTTGCGGCTCGCCTGCACTGGTCGGCCGAGACCGACGGGGCGATCGAACAACGCGTAGCCGACATCCTGGCCGACGTGCGTGAACGCGGCGATGCCGCGGTGCTCGAATACACCGCGCGCTTCGACGGGCTGGCCGCCAGCGGAATGGCCGATCTCGAGCTCACACAGGCCGACTTCAAGGCCGCGTTCGACAGCCTGCCCGCCGCCCAGCGCGAGGCCTTGCAAGCCGCCACGCGTCGCGTGCGCAGCTACCACGAGGCGCAGAAGAAGGCCGGGGGCGAGAGCTGGAGCTATCGCGATGAGGACGGCACGTTGCTGGGCCAGAAGGTCACACCACTGGACCGCGTGGGCATCTACGTGCCCGGCGGCAAGGCGGCCTATCCGTCCAGCCTGATCATGAATGCCGTGCCCGCCCACGTGGCCGGCGTGCAGGACATCATCATGGTCGTGCCCACGCCAGTGCGCGGCAGCGTGGCCACCGGCGGCAGCGGCGCAGCCACCGCGGCGCGTGGTGAACGCAATGATCTGGTGCTGGCGGCTGCGTACGTGGCTGGCGTCACCCGCGCCTTCACCATCGGCGGTGCACAGGCCGTGGCCGCGCTGGCCTACGGCACGGCCACCGTGCCCAAGGTGGACAAGATCACCGGCCCGGGCAACGCCTACGTGGCCAGCGCCAAGAAGCGCGTGTTCGGCACCGTGGGCATCGACATGATCGCCGGCCCGAGCGAAATCCTCGTGCTGGCCGACGGCAGCACGCCCGCCGAATGGGTGGCGATGGACCTGTTCAGCCAGGCCGAACACGACGAACTGGCGCAGAGTATCCTGCTGTGCCCGGACGCCGCCTACATCGATGCCGTGCAGCACGAGATCGACCGCCTGCTGCCAACCATGCCTCGCGCCGCCATCATCGCCAGAAGCCTCAATGACCGCGGTGCACTGATCCACACCCGCAGCATGGAAGAGGCCTGCGCCATCAGCAATCGCATTGCGCCCGAACACCTGGAGGTCTCCAGCAGCGAACCGCACCGGTGGGAGCCACTCCTCAGGCATGCCGGTGCCATCTTCCTCGGTGCCTACACCAGCGAAAGCCTGGGCGACTACTGTGCCGGCCCCAACCACGTGCTGCCCACGAGCGGCACCGCGCGCTTCTCGTCGCCCCTGGGTGTGTACGACTTCCAGAAGCGCAGCAGCCTGATCGAGGTGAGTCAGGCCGGTGCCCAGGGGTTGGGCGTGATCGCGGCCGAGTTGGCCTACGGCGAAGGCTTGCAGGCGCATGCGCGCGCGGCCGAACTGCGGCTCAGCACCGTGCCGCCGATGCGGGGCGCGAAATGAGTGCCAACCCGCTGGGCGTGATCCGCCAGGACGTGCAGTCCATGCACGCCTACGCCATCCAGGACTCGGTCGGCCTGATCAAGCTCGACGCCATGGAAAACCCCTTCGCACTGCCGCCCGCGCTGCAGGCCGAACTGGGTGCGCGGCTGGGTGCTGTGGCGATCCACCGCTATCCGGGTGCCCGTATCGACGATCTGAAGCAGGCGCTGGCCCGCTACGTGGATCTGCCTGCGGGCTGCGACCTGATGCTGGGCAATGGCTCCGACGAACTCATCTCCCTGCTGGCCATGGGCTGCGATCTGCCGGGGGCAACCATCCTGGCGCCGTTGCCCGGCTTCGTCATGTATGGCATGAGCGCGCAGTTGCAGGGCCTGAAGTTTGTGGGTGTGCCGCTCACGGCCGACTTCGAGCTCGACGAACCCGCGATGCTGGCCGCAATGCGCGAGCACAGGCCCGCCATCACCTACATCGCCTATCCGAACAACCCCACCGCCAACCTCTGGAACGCGGAAGCCATCCGTCGCCTGATCGCGGAGGCTGCCGGTTTCGGTGGCCTGGTGGTGATGGACGAGGCCTACCAGCCGTTTTCCAGTCACAGCTGGCTGGACGAAATCCGCGCGAACCCTGCCGAAAACGCCCACGTTCTGCTCATGCGCACGCTCTCCAAGTTCGGGCTGGCGGGCGTGCGCATCGGATACATGATCGGTGCCCAGGCGCTGGTGCATGAGGTCGACAAGCTGCGCCCGCCGTACAACGTGAGCGTGCTCAACGCCGAGTGCGCACTGTTCGCGCTGGAGCATGCCGACGTGTTCGCGCAGCAGGCGGCGCAGATCCGCGAGCAGCGCGCCGTGCTCATCGATGCACTGGACCGTGTGCCCGGTGTCACGCCCTTCCCGAGCGACGCCAACATGGTGCTGGTTCGGGTGCCGGACGCGCAGCGATGCTTTGATGGACTCAAGGCCCAGGGCATTCTGGTGAAGAATGTTTCTAAAATGCATCCACTGCTGGCCCAATGCCTGCGCCTGACGGTGGGCACGCCGTCGGAAAATGCCCAGCTGATCCGCGCCCTCAAGACCTCCCTATGACCCAGACGCCTTCCGCCCTCACCGTGTCCGACCGCGTGGCTCACGTGCAGCGCAACACCTCGGAGACGCAGATCGGCGTGCGTGTCAATCTCGACGGCTCGGGTTCGGCCAAGCTGTCCACGGGCATCGGCTTCTTCGATCACATGCTCGACCAGATCGCCCGCCACGGGCTGATCGACCTGGACATCCAGGCCAAGGGCGACCTGCACATCGATGGCCACCACACCGTGGAAGATGTGGGCATCACGCTCGGTCAGGCCTTCGCGCAGGCCGTCGGCAACAAAAAAGGCATCCGCCGCTACGGCCATGCCTACGTACCGCTTGACGAGGCACTCTCGCGCGTGGTGATCGATTTCTCCGGGCGCCCGGGCCTGCACATGCGTGTTCCGTTCAAGAGCGGCATGGTCGGTGGTTTCGACACGCAGCTGGCATTTGAATTTTTCCAGGGCTTCGTCAACCACGCCGGCGTGACCCTGCACATCGACAACCTGCACGGCGAAAACGCCCACCATCAGGCCGAGACTGTCTTCAAGGCCTTTGCCCGCGCCCTGCGCATGGCCCTGGAGCGCGATCCGCGCATGGGCGACGTGATTCCCTCGACCAAAGGCTCGCTCTGAGTTCTCCTGTCCGATGAAACGCAAGACAGTCGCCGTGGTGGACTACGGCAGCGGGAACCTGCGCTCCGTGTCGCAGGCTGTGCGGCATGTGGCGCATGCCGAAGACGTGGAGGTGCTGGTCACGTCCGATGCGCAGGCCGTGCGCGATGCCGACCGGGTGATCCTGCCCGGCCAGGGCCATATGGGCGACTGCGTGCGCGAGCTCGCCACCTCCGGGCTGCAGGATGCCGTGCTGCATGCTGCCGCGCACAAGCCGCTGTTTGGTGTCTGCGTGGGCATGCAGATGCTGCTGGACCGCAGCGAGGAAGGTCCTACCAACGGCCTGGGCCTGATTCCGGGTGAGGTGGTGCGCTTCCAGCTGGAGGGCAGGCTGCAGGCCGACGGCAGCCGCTTCAAGGTGCCACAGATGGGCTGGAACCGGGTGTTCCACGAACTCGGGCGTGGCGCGTCCCACCCTTTGTGGGCCGGTATCGGGGATGGCGCCTATTTCTATTTCGTGCACAGCTTCTATGCTCGACCGGCGCTGGCGGCAAACAGCGTGGGGGAAGCGGACTATGGCGGCCGTTTTGCGGCGGCCATCGCCCGCGATAATATTTTTGCCACCCAGTTCCACCCCGAAAAAAGCGCCGATCAGGGGCTGGCGCTGTACCGCAACTTCCTGTCCTGGAATCCCTGAGTCCATCCGCCTTGCATCCACATCATCATGCTGCTGATTCCTGCCATTGATCTGAAAGACGGCCAGTGCGTTCGCCTCAAACAGGGCGACATGGACCAATCCACGGTGTTCGGCGAAGACCCGGCGGCCATCGCCCGAAGCTGGGTCAACAAGGGCGCACGGCGCGTGCACCTGGTGGACCTCAATGGTGCCTTCGCCGGCAAGCCGAAGAACGAACAGGCCATCCGCGCCATCCTCAAGGAGGTCGGTGCCGAGGTGGACGTGCAGCTCGGCGGTGGCATCCGCGATCTCGACACCATTGAACGGTACCTCGACGCCGGTCTGCGCTACGTGATCATCGGCACCGCGGCGGTGAAGAATCCAGGCTTCCTGCAGGACGCCTGCACCGCATTCGGTGGCCACATCATCGTCGGCCTGGACGCCAAGGATGGCAAGGTCGCCACCGATGGCTGGAGCAAGCTCACGGGCCACGAAGTCGTGGATCTGGGCAAGAAGTTCGAAGACTACGGCGTCGAAGGCATCATCTACACCGACATCGGACGCGACGGCATGCTCTCGGGCATCAACATCGATGCCACGGTCAAGCTGGCGCAGGCGCTCTCGATCCCGGTCATCGCTTCGGGTGGCTTGTCCAACCTCGAGGACATCCGCGCGCTGTGTGCGGTGGAGGACGAGGGCGTCGAGGGCGTGATCTGCGGCCGCTCGATCTACAGCGGCGATCTGGACTTCGAAGCGGCGCAGAACCTGGCCGATGAACTCAATGGATGAGCATGCTGGCTAAGCGGATCATTCCCTGCCTGGACGTCACGGGCGGTCGCGTCGTCAAGGGCGTGAATTTCGTCGAACTGCGCGATGCCGGCGACCCGGTGGAGATCGCCGCGCGCTACAACGAACAGGGCGCCGACGAACTCACCTTCCTGGACATCACGGCCACGTCCGACGGGCGCGACCTGATCCTGCACATCATTGAAGCCGTGGCTTCCCAGGTCTTCATTCCGCTCACCGTGGGTGGCGGCGTGCGCGCGGTGGAAGACGTGCGCCGTCTGCTCAACGCCGGGGCCGACAAGACCAGTTTCAACTCTGCTGCCATTGCCAATCCCCAGGTGATCCGCGACGCGTCAGACAAGTACGGTGCGCAGTGCATCGTGGTCGCGATCGACGCCAAACGCCGCCAGGGCGATGACCTGATCCAGCGCGGCGAGGGCTGGGACGTGTACAGCCACGGTGGGCGCAAGAACACGGGCCTGGACGCGGTCGCCTGGGCCAGCCAGATGACCGACTTCGGCGCGGGCGAGATCCTGCTCACCAGCATGGACCGTGACGGCACCAAGTCCGGTTTCGACCTCGCCCTTACGCGCGCCGTGGCCGACGCGGTCAGCGTGCCCGTGATCGCCTCGGGCGGTGTGGGCAACCTGGACCACCTGGCCGATGGCGTGCAGCAGGGGGGGGCGGACGCGGTGCTGGCCGCCAGCATCTTCCACTACGGCGAATTCACCGTGGCGCAGGCCAAGGCGCGCATGGCCGAACGCGGCATCCCGGTTCGGCTCTGACGAGGCGGTTTAGAGCCTGTCGCCCCCGCGCGGCGGCAACTGGCGCTCCAGCCGATCTTCCAGCTCACCCACAGTCGCGCTCAGGCCGTTGCCTGTTTGCTCAATGACCTGGGTCAGTGTGGCCTGGACCTGCTCCAGCCTCTGGTGCAACTGCTCTGACAGGGCCTGTTCACGCTTGGTCGCAGCCTGCAGTTCCCCTTGCAGATAATGCTTCAGCTCGGTGAAGCGTGAGGCCTCGGCCTTGTCGGCGAGCTGACGCTGTTCGTTGACCTCGCGCGTGACGCGGCGCATCTCCATCAGGTGCATGGTTTGGTAGTACACCAGCGCGGCGAGAAACACCACCAGCACCAGAGCCAGCATGCCCAGCAGCACCAGCCCCATGGGCGCCTGCACCTGGGTGAACCCAAAGTTGAGCGCGGTGGGTTGCAGGATCTGCTCGAAGTTCAGCGCGACGAATCCCGCGATGAACAGGATGAAGAGGACCAGGAGCAAGGTGCGGACTTTCATGGGGTTCCTAGTATGTGTCGGCAGGAGACGACTCGGGTCATGGTACCGCTTGTGTGCCCATGGTAGATTCCCGCCATGAACTGGCTCGACGAAGTGAAGTGGGATGCGCAAGGCTTGGTGCCCGTGATCGCGCAGGAAAACGCCACGGGCGATGTGCTGATGTTTGCCTGGATGAATCGTGAGGCACTCCAGAAGACCGCCGAACTCGGGCGCGCCGTGTACTACAGCCGGTCTCGCGACAGGCTGTGGTTCAAGGGCGAGGAGTCGGGCCATGTGCAGACCGTGCACGACATCCGGATGGACTGCGACAACGACGTCGTGCTGCTCAAGGTCACGCAACTGGGGCACGAACCCGGCATCGCCTGCCACACTGGCCGCCACAGCTGCTTTTTCCAGCGTTTCGAGAGCGGGAGCTGGCACGCGGTGGAGCCGGTGCTCAAGGACCCCGAATCCATTTACAAGTGACCCATCAGAGCATGTCCTCCACCGACGACCTGGCGAGACTGGCCGCCGTGATCGAAAGCCGCAAACCGACCAATGGCGGCGACCCCGAGCAGAGCTACGTGGCGCGACTGTTGCACAAGGGCCCCGATGCCTTCCTGAAAAAGATCGGTGAAGAAGCTACCGAGGCGGTCATGGCCGCCAAGGACGCCGACCATGGTGGTGACCGGCAGAAGCTGGTGAACGAAACCGCCGACCTGTGGTTCCACTGCATGATCGCGCTGGCCCATTACAACCTGGGGCCGGGCGACGTGGTGGCAGAACTGGTGCGCCGAGAAGGCCTCAGTGGCCTGGAGGAAAAGGCGATGCGCAAGGTTCGCCAGCGCGAGATCGACCCGGACGCAGTCTGAAGGAGTTGGCTCATGAGCGACATCATCGACGTCGAAGCGACAGACAGTGAAAGGGCCCAGTCACTCAAGACGGTGGGCTGGATCAGCTACGTCCTGCACCTTGTGGTGGCGGTGGCGGCTGTGCTGCCTGGTGCCCAGGCCAGCCCGGTGGTGCTGCTCGTGGCGTTGATCATCGACCTGGTGAAAAAGGGTGACGCCGAGGGCACGTGGCAGGCGAGCCATTTTTCCTGGCGCATCCGCACCGTGATCTGGGCTGCCGTGCTCTACCTGGTGACATTGCCGCTGTGGCTGTTGCTCGTTGCGCCGGGCTGGATCGCCTGGTGCCTCATTTCCCTCTGGTTCCTTTACCGCATCGTCAAGGGCGTGGTGCGCATGAACGCCAGCCAGCCCATGCCCGAGTAACGACCCCCTTCCCATGAGCCCTCACGACCCGAACTGCATTTTCTGCAAGATCATCGCCGGCCAGATTCCGTCAAAAAAGGTGTACGAAGACGAGGACATCTACGTCTTTCACGACATACACCCGTGGGCTCCGGTGCACTTTCTCATGGTGCCCAAAGAACATGTTCCGTCCATGGCGCAGCTCACGCCCGAGCACGAGCGTCTGATGGGGCGCATCATGACCCTGGCCCCTCGCCTGGCACTGGAGCAGGGCTGCAATCCGTACCCCGAGGGTGGATTTCGCATCGTGTGCAACAACGGCGCTGAAGGGGGGCAGGAGGTGCACCATCTCCACGTGCACGTGATGGGCGGGCCTCGTCCCTGGCTGCGCGGCTGATCACCTCTGCGCAAGGCGCTGGTATTGGGGCGGGTTGAACGGGCTGAACTCCTACCCGGGCTTAGAATCCCACTCATAGCGACTGTCGCTTCATTTCCCTATCTGGAGAAACTCATGGGTTCGTTCTCAATCTGGCACTGGCTGATCGTGCTGCTGATCGTGGTGATGGTGTTCGGGACCAAGAAGCTCAAGAACATCGGGTCCGATCTGGGCGGTGCGGTCAAGGGTTTCAAGGACGGTATCAAGGAAGGCGGGCAAACCCCGGCCGACAATGCCGGCGCACCGGCTGGGCAGGTGACCCAGGACACCCGCGCCGACAAGAACACCATTGACGTCGAGGCCAAGCAGAAAAGCTGATGCCCTTGTTGCACGGGAACGCGCACCTTCGCGTCCCCTTGCGCTCCCCCGGGGCTGACCGCCCCATCTACCTTGCCCGCGGAACGGCCGATACATGATTGATCTGGGCATCTCCAAGCTCGCCCTTATCGGTGCGGTGGCGTTGATCGTCATTGGCCCCGAAAAGTTGCCGCGCGTGGCCCGCACCGTCGGTGCCCTGCTGGGCAAGGCGCAGCGCTACGTGTCGGACGTGAAGGCCGAGGTCAGCCGTTCGATGGAGCTGGAAGAACTCAAAAAGATGAAGGATACGGTGACCGAGGCGGCGCGCGATGTCGAGAACTCGGTGCAGAGCGGTGCCAGCGATTTCGAGAAGTCCTGGTCGGATGCCACGGCCGGCCTTGACGGAGCGACCTCGTCGTACGATGCCAATGCCCCCCTGGGCTCGCTCGAAGCCCCGCCGATCTACAAACACCCCAAAAAGAACTGGCGCATCAAGCAGAAGGCCATGCCCCAGTGGTTCAAGGCCCGCACCGGTGTGCGCACACGCACGCAATCGGGTGCGGCCCGCGTGGCCCGTTTCCGGCCCCGCTCAACTTCTGCTCCCCGTTGATGTCCGACCCCAAAGATTCCACCGACGAGCTCGCCGGTACCGAGCAGCCGTTCGTCCAGCACTTGATGGAGCTGCGAGACCGGCTCCTGTACGGCATCATTGGTCTGGCGATCTGCATGGCCTTGCTGGCTGTGTGGCCAGGTCCCAGCGGGTTGATCGACCTGATCGCGGTGCCGATTCGGGCGCACATGCCGCCCGATGCCAAGCTGATTGCCGTAGGTGTGTTTTCGCCTTTCTTCGTGCCGATCAAGGTGCTGGCGATGGCCGCGTTGCTGCTGTCACTGCCCTGGTGGATGTACCAGGTCTGGGCCTTCGTGGCGCCGGGGCTCTACAGCCACGAGCGGCGCTTCGCCGTTCCGCTGATTGTCCTGGGCAGTCTGCTGGCCTACGTGGGCATCGCGTTCGTGCAGTTCTTCGTGCTCGACAAGATGTTCGGCTTCATCCAGCAGTTCACACCGGCCAGTGTGGCGGCCACGCCGGATATCGCTTCCTACGTCGAGGCGATTCTGTCGCTGTATCTGGCCTTCGGCCTGGCCTTTCAGGTGCCCATTGTCGTGGTGCTGCTGGTCAGGATGAACATGGTGACGGTGCAGAAGCTCAAGGATTTCCGCGGCTATTTCATCGTTGTGGCATTCGTCATCGCCGCAGTGGTCACACCTCCCGACGTGATCTCCCAGCTGGCCCTCGCGGTGCCCATGTGCCTGTTGTACGAACTGGGCATCTGGGGAGCGCGATGGTTTGTCAAGGCGTCGGCCAGGACCGACGAAGAGGCGAAAGAGGAAGAAGAAGCCGCGCGCTGACCGATGCGATCAGCGGGGGGTCAACTGCTGGCGTGGCAGGTTGCGCCGGCCAGGGGTCACCTCGATCTTCGTTTTGCCTTCGCGTCGCACGACGTCGAGCGTGGTGGGCGTGCCAGGTTGCAGGCTGGCCACGGCCGACAGGAGCTGCGCGACGTTGGTGACCGGGCGGCCGGCCACAGCGGTGATCACGTCACCAGGTCGAACGCCGGCCTGGGCCGCAGGCCCGTTCTGTAGCACACCGCTGATGATGACGCCGGTGCCTGGTTGCATGCCGAAACTCTCGGCGAGTTCAGGGCTCAGGTCCTGTGGCTCCACGCCGATCCAGCCGCGCGTGACCTTGCCGTCCCTCACGATGGCGTCCATCACGCTGCGCGCGGTCGAGGTGGGTATGGCGAACCCGATGCCCATCGAACCGCCAGAGCGTGAGTAGATCGCTGTGTTGATGCCCATCAGTTGGCCCTGCACGTCGACCAGCGCGCCGCCCGAGTTGCCCGGGTTGATGGCGGCGTCGGTCTGGATGAAGTTCTCGAAGGTGTTGATGCCCAGTTGCGTGCGGCCCAGCGCGCTCACGATGCCGCTGGTGACGGTCTGACCCACGCCGAACGGATTGCCGATCGCCAGCACCTGATCCCCGATCTCCAGTGCGTCCGAATTGCCCAGCGTGATGACGGGCAGGTCGGTCAGATCGATCTTCAGGATCGCCAGGTCGGTCTCGGGGTCGGTGCCGATGACCTGCGCCACGGCCTTGCGTCCGTCGTTGAGGATGACCTCGATCTCGTCCGCTTCCTCGATCACGTGGTTGTTGGTCAACACATAACCGGCCGGGCTGACGATCACACCCGAGCCGAGGCCACTTTGCTGCTGCGACGGCGTCTGGTCGCCGAAGAAGAAGCGGAACCAGGGGTCCGCGCTTTGCGGGTTGTTGGCTGGTGCCTTGCTGGTGTTGATGCTCACCACCGCCGCCGACGCGGCGCGCGCCGCGGCGCGGAAGCTTCCCGTGCCTTCGACGGGTGCGGCAACCCCCGGCGCTGGTGCCTCGAAAACCGGCACCACGGCGCCCTGGCGACCCAGCCATTGGGGCTGCAGCGTACCCACCACGAACAGGGCCGCCACCAGCACGGTGACCGTTTGGGCGAACAGAAGCCAGAGACGTTTCATGTCGTTGCGTATGGGTTTGAAAGCGGTTGACCCGGCGTGGGTCGTGGCACAGACCTTATTCTCCCGCATATGGGCGGGTTGGCGGCGGCTTCAAGCCCGCGAGGCGGCCACTCGGCTGGCACGCGGGTGTCAGAATGGAGAGTCCCTTTCTCAAGCATCGCCAGCCCCCAACATGCCTGCCCAGCGCACCGTCCTCGTCGATACCCTGAACCTGCTGCTCAAGCCCGAACCGTTCAAGGACTATGCGCCGAACGGGTTGCAGGTCGAGGGCCGTGCCGAGGTTCGCCGGCTGGTCAGTGGCGTGACCGCCAGCCGGGCCCTGATCGAGGCAGCGATCGCCGAGCGTGCCGATGCCATCCTGGTGCACCACGGCCTGTTCTGGCGTGGACAGGACGGGCGAGTGATCGGCTGGATGAAGCAGCGCCTCTCGCTGCTGCTGGCGCACGATGTCAGCCTGCTGGCCTATCACCTGCCCCTGGACGCGCACCCCGAGCTGGGCAACAACGCGCAACTGGCGCGGCATCTGGGTGTGGTGGTGTATCCCGACGCGCGCGGACGTTTCGGTGAACAGGCGTTGGGTTTCATGGGTGAGCGCCGCAGCGATTCGGCGGCGGCCCTGGCCGATCACGTGGCCGAGCGGCTGGGTCGTGCGGTTACGCTGGTGGCCGAACCCGACCGCCCGGTGCGGCAGGTCGCGCTGTGCACCGGGGGCGCGCAAGGCTATTTCGAAGCCGCCATCGCTGCCGGGGCCGATGTATTCATCACCGGTGAAATTTCAGAACCGCAAGCGCACTACGCGCGCGAATGCGGCGTGGCCTATATCGCGTGCGGTCACCATGCGTCCGAACGCTACGGCGCTCAGGCGGTGGGTGCGCATGTGGCGGCGCAGCTCGGACTCGAGCACGTCTTCATCGACGTTCCCAACCCCGCCTGAGGCAAGACATGCCGGTTGCCGCTCCTCTCCCTCTTGTTCTCAGCATGGGCGATCCGGCCGGCATCGGCCCGGAGATCGTGGCCAAGGCGTTGCGCGAGCGGCCCGATCTGCGGCATCAGCTGGTTGTCGCCGGTGACGTGGCCACACTGCACCGGGCCTTGCGCATCACGGCGCCCCAGGCAGGGTCAGCCGCAGGGGGCCTGATGCTGGCCGAAATCGAACAACTGTCCGCCGCTGGCGACGTGCCGCCCGGTTGCATGGCGGTGGTACAGGCGTGCGCGCTGCCCGAGCCGGCCACGTTGGGGCGCATTGACGCCCGCGCGGGGCGCGCGGCGGCCGACTGCATCCGCTGGGCCGCACAGGCTGCGTTGTCCGGCAAGGCCCGTGCGGTGGTGACCGCGCCCATCCACAAGGAGGCGCTGGCCGCGGCGGGCGTGGACCATCCCGGGCACACCGAGTTGCTGCAGTCGCTGGCCGCGGCGCACATGGGCGTGCCGGTGTCCGCCCTGCCGGTGCGCATGATGCTCAGCTGCCCGGGGTTGAGCACGGTGCTCGTGAGCATCCACATGTCCCTGCAGCAGGCCTTGCACGCGGTCACGCAGGAGCAGGTGCTGCAAACCATCCGCATCACGCATGCCCATTTTCGGCGGGCTGGCCTGGCCGCGCCGCGCATTGCTGTTGCCGGACTCAACCCCCATGCGGGGGAGGGCGGTCTGTTCGGGCGTGAGGAGATCGAGGTCATCGGACCGGCCATCGAGCAGGCGCGGCAGGACGGCTTGCTGGCCAGTGGGCCCCACGCGCCTGACACGGTGTTCATGCGCACGCGGCAAGGCGCCTTCGATGTGGTGGTCGCGATGTACCACGATCAGGGTCTGATTCCGGTCAAGCTGCTCGGTCTGGAGCACGGCGTGAACACCACACTCGGCCTGCCATTCGTGCGAACCAGTCCGGATCACGGCACAGCCTTCGACCTCGCTGGTTCCGGTCAGGCCAGCGCCGCCAGCATGCTGGCCGCGATCGACGCGGCCTTGGCGGCTACCCCTGCTTCCTGAGGCTGTCGCGGATCTCGCGCAGCAGGACAACGTCTTCCGGCGTGGCTGGCGGCTCCGCCGGGGCTGGCGGCGCTTCGCGCTTGAGACGGTTGATCTGCTTGATCATGATGAAGATGATGAACGCCAGAATGGCGAAATTGATCGCCACGGTGATGAAGTTGCCGTAGGCCAATGTCGGCACGCCCGCTTCCTTCAGCGCAGCCAGCGTGGGGGCGGTACCCTCGGGCACCTTGCCCAGCGCAATGTAGAGATTCGTGAAGTCCAGCTTGCCGAAAACCGAGCCGACGATAGGCATGATCACGTCTTCCACCATCGAGGCGACGATCTTGCCGAAGGCGCCGCCGATGATCACACCCACCGCGAGGTCGATCACGTTGCCTTTGACGGCAAATTCCTTGAACTCTTGCATCATGCCCATGTTTGTTCTCCAGAAGTCGGGTTGCGGGACGGCAGGGACACGCCAGGACGCGGCCGGCTGCCGGGCATTCTCACACAGGCGGCCGAGCACGAGGCCCGCAACCAGACGCGCAAGATGGGTGGGGTGCAATAGCCCAGTCCTGCGCCCCGGCAAGCGACAGAAGCCCGCGGACGCTCCAGTACAATGCCGGGTTGTCCCTAGTGTCCCGTCCCGACCTTCATTGAAAGATCCCCATGAGTGAAGCTACCGCCGGTGCGACTGTTGATCGCGGCCGCAGAACCTGGCTGATCACCTCTTGCGCCATGGGCGGCGCGGGTGCCGCCGCCGTCGCCGTTCCCTTCGTGAGTACCTTCCAGCCGTCCGAACGGGCCAAGGCTGCGGGTGCTCCTGTCGAAGTGGATGTGTCCGGCATTCAACCCGGCGAGAAGCTCGTGGTCGAGTGGCGTGGCAAGCCGGTGTGGATCCTGCGCCGCACGCCGGAACAACTGGCGGCCCTGGAATCCCTCGACAGCCAACTGGCCGACCCGGACTCGGAACGCACCAACTACCCGACGCCGGACTACGCAAAGAACACGCAGCGCTCGATCAAGCCTGAGTACCTGGTGGTGGTGGGCATCTGCACCCACCTGGGCTGCTCGCCGGGCGACAAGCTCGCGCCCGGCCCACAGCCTTCGCTGCCGGACGACTGGAAGGGGGGCTTCCTCTGCGCCTGCCATGGTTCCACCTTCGATGTGGCAGGCCGCGTATTCAAGAACAAGCCCGCGCCCGACAACCTGGAAGTGCCTCCGCACTATTACCTGTCCGACACCACTTTGCTGGTGGGTGAAGAGAAACAAGCCTGAGCCCCGGCGCTGGCAGGCAACGCAACGGATTACAGAGGCATTCCATGGCTGAATTCAAAGAAATATCCCCCGACGCGCCGATCGGTCAGAAGGCACTGAACTGGATCGACAACCGATTCCCCCTGTCCAAGCTCTACAACGAGCACCTCGCCGAGTACTACGCTCCCAAGAACTTCAACTTCTGGTACTTCTTCGGTTCGCTGGCCTTGCTGGTTCTGGTGATCCAGATCGTCACCGGCATCTTTCTCGTGATGCATTACAAGCCCGATGCGAACCTGGCGTTCGCGTCGGTCGAGTACATCATGCGCGACGTGCCCTGGGGCTGGTTGATCCGCTACATGCATTCCACCGGTGCCTCTGCGTTCTTCGTGGTGGTCTACCTGCACATGTTCCGCGGTCTGATCTACGGAAGCTACCGCAAGCCGCGCGAGCTGGTCTGGGTGTTTGGTTGTGCGATCTTCCTGTGCCTGATGGCCGAGGCTTTCATGGGTTACCTGTTGCCCTGGGGCCAGATGTCCTACTGGGGTGCCCAGGTGATCGTCAACCTGTTCTCCGCCATCCCATTCGTGGGGCCGGACCTCGCGCTGCTGATCCGTGGTGACTTCGTGGTCGGCGACGCCACGCTCAACCGCTTCTTCAGTTTCCACGTCATTGCCGTTCCGCTGGTGCTGCTCGGCCTCGTGGTGGCGCACATCATCGCGTTGCACGAAGTGGGCTCCAACAACCCCGATGGCGTAGAGATCAAGGCCACCAAGGACGCCTCGGGCAAGCCGCTTGATGGCATTCCTTTCCACCCGTACTACACGGTGCACGACCTGCTGGGCGTCTCGGTCTTCCTGATGGTGTTCTCGGCCATCATCTTCTTCGCTCCCGAGTTCGGGGGGTACTTCCTCGAATACAACAACTTCATCCCGGCCGACCCGCTGGTGACCCCGCTGCATATCGCGCCGGTCTGGTACTTCACGCCGTACTATTCGATGCTGCGAGCCATCACCACCGAAATGATGTATGCACTGGTCCTGATCGTCGTCGTTGCGGCGGTGCTGGGCGCCATCAAGGCCAAGGTATCTGGCGCGCTCAAGGCAGGCATCGTGATTGCCGCCCTGGTGCTTGTCGCGCTCATGCTGTCGATCGACGCCAAGTTCTGGGGCGTGGTGGCCATGGGCGGCGCGGTCATCATCCTGTTCTTCCTGCCCTGGCTCGACAACAGCCCGGTCAAATCGATCCGCTACCGTCCGCGCTGGAACTTCTGGCTCTATACCGTCTTTGTGATCAACTTCCTGATCCTGGGCTATCTCGGGGTGCAGCCGCCCTCGCCGATCGGCGAGCGCGTGTCGCAGGTGGGTACGCTGTTCTACTTCGGTTTCTTCCTTCTGATGCCGTGGTGGAGCCGCATCGGCGAATTCAAGCCGGTGCCGGATCGTGTCACCTTCCAGCCTCACTGAACCCACAGAGCAATGCGGAGAGTCAAGCAAATGAAAAAAATCCTCGTGGGCTTCATGCTGGCCCTGGGCTTGTCGGGTGTGGCGCTGGCTGCCGGCGGTGGCATTCCGCTGGACAAGGCACCCCAGCGCACCAACGACATGGCCGCGCTGCAAAATGGCGCCAAGCTGTTCGTCAACTACTGCCTGAACTGCCATTCGGCTGCATTCATGCGCTACAACCGCCTGCGCGACATCGGTCTGAACGACAAGCAGATTGCCGAAAACCTCACCTTTGCCACCGACAAGATCGGCGACACGATGAAGGCGGCGATCGATCCGCGTCAAGCCAAGGCCTGGTTCGGCGCCAATCCGCCCGACCTCACCCTGATCGCCCGTTCGCGTTCCAGCCATGCAGGCACCGGCGCCGACTATGTCTACACGCTGTTGCGCAGCTACTATCGGGACGAGACCAAGCCCTCGGGTTGGAACAACCTGGCCTTCCCCAACATTGGCATGCCCAACCCGCTGTGGGAGCTGCAGGGTGAGCGCCAACCTGTGTATGAGAAGGTCCAGAGCCATGGCCACGAGGTGGAGCGCGTCAAAGGCTGGATTAGCGTCAAGGCCGGTACCTTGAGCGAAGCTGCCTACGACGACAACGTGGGCGATCTGGTGGCGTATCTGCAGTGGATGGCCGAGCCGGCCCAGAACTCGCGCGTGCGCATCGGCGTCTGGGTGCTGCTGTTCCTCGCGGCCTTCACTGTGGTCGCCTGGCGCCTGAATGCGTCGTTCTGGAAAGACGTCAAATAATCCGACACGGCTGGGGGGCTTGAAAAGCCTTCCCGACCGTTCCACAGTGGTTTGCAGTGCCGCCCCGGCATGTTCGCAAGCCACTGTTTTTCGCTTTAAGGAGACTCCCACATGATGGTCTTGTATTCGGGTACCACCTGCCCTTACTCCCACCGCTGCCGTTTCGTGCTGTTCGAGAAGGGCATGGATTTCGAGATCCGGGACGTTGACCTGTACAACAAGCCCGAGGACATCGGCGTCATGAACCCGTATGGCCAGGTGCCCATTCTGGTCGAGCGCGATCTGATCCTCTACGAGTCGAACATCATCAACGAGTACATCGACGAGCGCTTTCCGCACCCGCAGCTGATGCCGGGAGATCCGGTGGACCGCGCCCGTGTGCGCCTGTTCCTGTTGAACTTCGAAAAGGAGCTGTTCACGCACGTGTCCATGCTGGAGTCGCGCAGTTCCAAGGGCAACGAGAAGGCGCTGGAAAAGGCCCGTTCGCATATCCGTGACCGCCTGACCCAGCTCGCGCCGGTGTTCCTGAAGAACAAGTTCATGCTGGGCGACAACTTTTCAATGCTCGACGTAGCGATCGCGCCGCTGCTGTGGCGGCTGGACTTCTACGGCATCGAGTTGAGCAAGAATGCGGCACCCCTGCTCAAGTACGCGGAACGCATCTTCTCCCGCCCGGCCTACATCGAGGCGCTCACCCCCTCCGAAAAGGTCATGCGCAAGTAGTCCAGTCCTGGTGATCCGCACACTCGAGTCTTCATGAGCGTTTTCGAACAGGACACCCCGTCCACCCGGCCATACCTGATTCGGGCCTTGCACGAGTGGTGTGCTGACAATGGATTCTCCCCGTACATCGCGGTGCAGGTCGATGGGTCGGTGCGGGTGCCCATGGAGTTCGTGAAGAATGGGGAGATCGTGCTCAACGTGAGCATGGAAGCCACCAGCGCGCTCAGACTGGGCAATGACTTCATTGAGTTCAAGGCGCGTTTCGGAGGGGTCGCGCGTGAAATCGTGGTGCCAGTCAGCCATGTGATTGCCATCTACGCGCGTGAAAACGGGCAAGGAATGGCCTTCCCTGCGCCAACGACCGCTGCAACCTCTGCCGCGCCAGCGACAGGGCTCGCGGCGCCAGTCGAGAATGCGCACGGCGAGGGCAGCACGGACGCTCCAGCGCGTGGTGCGTTGCGTGCAGTTCCAAGTGACTCCCCAACTTCGGATGATGGCGCCCCCCCTGAGCCGCCGCCAGCTGGCCCGGGACGTCCGGGCGGCAAGCCTCAGCTGAAGCGGGTCAAGTAAAATCTTGGGTCCTGCCGCTTTAGCTCAGTTGGTAGAGCAATCGCCTTGTAAGCGATAGGTCGTCTGTTCGAGTCAGACAAGCGGCACCAGAAACCGTCTGCACCCCGTCATGTGGCGCTCATCGTCCAGGCGTTTGGACTTTGATGCGGATTGCGTTAACCTGCGCACCCCTTTGGGTCAATGTCTGCTGCAGTGACGGCAGCAGCTGACGCACCTTGGTCGAGGCAGCAGCACTGGCTACGAGCAGGCACCACTCCCTGTCCTGCAGAGGTCCCGGCAGCACGTGTGGAAGCAGGCTGACCGGAATCAGATGGCGGACTTGATCTAGGCACCAACGGGATTCGCGGATGCGCTCCTGAAGCGCGGCCAGCGAGGGGGCTGACCCGACGGCCTGCTCCAGGCTGAGCATGGTTTGAGGTCGCTGGTTGGTTGACATGTGGTGGGGATGATCCGGTTCAGTCCGGATCTGACGGCCCAGGCCAGGAAAGGTGAAACAGTGCACATCATTATCACGGATGCCTGGCTGGCCAAGAGCCGTGCCCTGCACCTCAATGGCCTCAAGCTGGTGGCCGTTGGCGCGCTGGCGTCGGTTCTGTTGATGCTGGGCTCGATCGCCACCTACCATTGGGTGTTTCTGGAAGGTGTACGCCAGAGCTGGCCGGGCTTCGCGTCGGTGGGGCGTCTCGTGCATCCAGACGACACCGGCACCCAGAATGCGTATCTGCGGGCGAACCTGGATGCCATGGCCCGCAAGCTCGGAGAGATGCAGGCGCGCATGGTGCAGATCGACTCTCTTGGTGAGCGTGTGGCCGGTCTGGCGGGGTTGAATCCCGCCGAATTCAAGGCTCCACAAGGATCCGGTGGCGCGCTCGTGGGGGGGCGGGATCTGAGCATGGAAGAGCTCATGGGGGCCCTGGACCGTATCGACGAAACCAGCGGTTCGCGTGTGGACTGGCTCACCGTGGTGGAGTCCCGTCTGTTTGACCAGAAAATCCGGCGCACCATGGTGCCGACGGAGAAGCCGGTGGTGGGTGGCCATGTGGGCTCCCCCTTTGGATTTCGCATCGATCCCATCACGGGCCGCTCGGCGCTGCACACGGGGCTGGATTTCCCAGCGAATCCGGGCACACCGATTCTCTCGGCTGCTGGTGGCCTGGTGGTGGTGCAGGAGTACCACGTTGCCTATGGCAACATGGTCGAAATCGACCATGGCAATGAATTGATCACCCGGTACGCGCATGCCTCCAAGGTCTTCGTGAAGAAAGGCGACATCGTGAAACGTGGTCAGAAGATCGCGGAGGTTGGCTCTACAGGCCGCTCCACCGGACCGCATCTGCATTTCGAGGTATGGGTCTCTGGTGTGCCACAGGACCCGAGCCGTTTTCTGGCGGCGGGCGAAAATCTGGCGGCGGCCAAGCCGGCAGCGCCCGGGCCGCGGCGGCCCTGAACCGGGCGCGGTGCGCCGGGTAAAATGCGCACTTTGCTCTTGAAAGCCCTGCGCTCGCCTGCACTTCACGGGTAGCGTCCCGTCTTTTGCACCCCCCGGGTTCACAGGAGCCCTCCAATTCTTACCTGCCTGTCCGGCGTCCTCTGGGTCTCGGTGCAGGCCCGCACGTATGGCCACAAACTTCCTCACCAAAATCTTTGGTAGCCGCAACGACCGCCTTCTCAAGACGTATCGCAAGACGGTGGAGCGCATCAATGGCCTGGAGGCGAAGTTCGAGCAACTCAGCGACGACGACCTGAGGGCCCAGACGGAGGCATTCAAGCAGCGCATCTCGCAAGGTGAGACGCTGGAAGCGCTGTTGCCGGAGGCGTTTGCCGTTGTGCGTGAAGCGAGCAAGCGCGTGATGAAGATGCGCCATTTCGACGTGCAGCTTGTTGGCGGTCTCGCGCTGCACCATGGCAAGGTGGCCGAGATGCGCACGGGTGAGGGCAAGACGCTGACGGCGACTTTGCCGGTGTATCTGAATGCACTCACCGGAAAAGGTGTCCATGTGGTCACGGTCAACGACTACCTGGCCAGCCGCGACGCGCAGTGGATGGGGCGCCTCTACAATTTCCTGGGCTTGACCGTGGGCATCAACCTGCCACAGGCACCCCGCGAGGAAAAGCAGGCAGCCTACCTCGCTGACATCACCTACGGCACCAACAACGAGTACGGCTTCGACTACCTGCGCGACAACATGGTGTACGAAGCCGCGGACCGCGTGCAGCGTGGCCTGAACTACGCCATCGTCGACGAAGTGGACTCGATCCTGATCGACGAGGCGCGCACGCCGCTCATCATCAGCGGTCAGTCCGAGGACCAGACTCAGATCTATCTGGCCATCAAGCAGCTGGTGCCGCACCTCACGCGCCAGGAAGGCGAAGCCGACGTGCGCACCGGCGAGGGCGTGATCACGCCGGGCGACTTCACCCTGGATGAAAAGGCGCATTCGGTGCACATGACCGAGCAGGGCCACGAGAAGGCCGAAGGGCTGTTGAGCCAAGCCGGACTGCTTCCAGAGGGAGCTTCGCTGTATGACCCGGCCAACATCGCCCTGCTGCACCACCTGGTGACGTCGCTCAAGGCTCATCACCTCTACCACCGCGACCAGCACTACGTGAATCAGGGTGGCGAGATCGTGATCGTCGACGAGTTCACGGGCCGCCTGATGTCGGGCCGCCGCTGGAGCGATGGCCTGCACCAGGCGGTGGAAGCGAAAGAGGGCGTTGCCATCCAGCCGGAAAACCAGACGCTGGCCTCCATCACCTTCCAGAACTACTTCCGCCTTTACGGCAAGTTGTCCGGCATGACCGGGACCGCAGACACCGAGGCCTACGAGTTCCAGGAAATTTATGGTCTCGAGACTGTGGTGATCCCGCCCAACAGGCCCAGCAAGCGCGACGATCAGCTCGACCGCGTGTACAAGACCACCAAGGAAAAGTACGTTGCGGCCATCGAGGACATTCGCGAATGCCACGAGCGCGGCCAGCCGGTGCTGGTAGGCACCTCGTCGATCGAGAACTCCGAAATCATCGCGGGCCTGCTTGAGGCCGAGAAGCTGCCGCACGAGGTGCTCAATGCCAAGCAGCACGCGCGCGAGGCCGACATCATCATCCAGGCAGGTCGCCCGGGTGCCATCACCATAGCCACCAACATGGCCGGTCGCGGTACCGACATTGTGCTCGGGGGCAACCTGGAGAAGATGATCGACGCGGTGCAGAACGACGAGTCGCTCGATGACACTGCCAGGTCAGCCCGTATCGAGGCCATCCGCCAACAGTGGCAGCAGGATCACGAAAAGGTCAAGGCACTTGGGGGCCTGCGCATCATCGCGACTGAGCGCCACGAATCGCGCCGCATCGACAACCAGTTGCGGGGTCGGTCCGGCCGGCAGGGTGACCCCGGTTCTTCTCGCTTCTATCTGAGCCTGGATGACGCGCTCATGCGCATCTTCGCTGGTGACCGCGTGCGCGCCATCATGGACCGCCTGAAGATGCCCGAGGGCGAGGCCATTGAGGCGGGCATCGTCACGCGCAGCATCGAAAGCGCGCAGCGCAAGGTGGAGGCGCGCAACTTCGACATTCGCAAGCAACTGCTGGAGTACGACGATGTCTCCAACGACCAGCGCAAGGTCATCTATCAGCAGCGCAACGACATTCTGGATGCCTCTTCCTTGCGTGCGCAGATCGATGCGCTGCGCGACGGTTGCTTTACCGATCTCGTGCACCAGTATGTTCCCGAAGGCAGTGTGGAGGAGCAGTGGGATCTGCCGACGCTGGAGAGAGTCCTTCGCGATGAGTGGTCGGTGGAGGCGCCGGTGACCACGTGGGTCTCCGATGCGGAAGCGATCGACGTCGATGAGATCGTTGAACGCGTGCTGACGGCGGCCAAGGCGGTGTTTGACGGCAAGGTGGAATTGGTGGGCGAAGAGAACTTCACCCAGTTTGAGCGTGTGGTGTTGCTGCAGACCATTGACGGTCAGTGGCGCGAACATCTCGCGGCGCTTGACTACCTGCGTCAGGGCATCCATTTGCGTGGTTACGCGCAAAAGCAGCCCAAACAGGAATACAAGCGCGAGGCCTTTGTGCTGTTCGGTCAGTTGCTCGACAGTGTCAAGAACGACGTGACGCGCATCCTCATCAATGTGCGCGTGCAGTCGGCACAGCAGATGACAGAGGCCGCCGAGCAGTTGGAGGAACGTGCCGAGCAAATCGCCAACGTGACCTATAGCGCACCTACCGAAACGGGCGAAGTCGAGACAAGATCCCCCGTCGGAGCGACTGCGCCATCGCCCCGTTCGCCGGGCGAGGTGCCGCGTGTGGGGCGCAACGAGCCATGCCCCTGCGGCAGCGGCAAGAAGTACAAGCACTGTCACGGCAAGCTGGATTGAAGGTGAAAGGGTCGCCAGCCCCGAACCACGCGTGGCGCAACACGATTCATCGACGGAGCTCACATGCCTGTTCAACTCAATGCCCCCCTGGCCGCGGACTTGCTGCCCATTGCCGGCGTGCGCATCGGCGTAACCAAGGCGGGTATCCGCAAGGTGGATCGCAAAGACCTCACGGTGTTCCTGCTGGACGAAGGCTGCGCGGTGGGCGCGGTGTTCACCCGAAACCGGTATGCAGCCGCTCCAGTGCAGGTGTGTCGGGACCACCTGGCCTCAGGACAGGCCGTGCGCGCGCTGGTGATCAACACGGGCAATGCGAACGCCGGCACGGGTGAATCGGGTCTGGCCGACGCGCGCCAGACCTGTACCGCATTGGCGCGGTCGCTTGGCCTGCACCACGAACAGGTGCTGCCATTCTCGACCGGTGTGATCATGGAGTCCCTGCCGCTGGATCGCCTGCTGGCCGGCCTGCCCCTGGCGCTCGCCGATGCCGCCCAGCCGAAGTCCGGTGGCGGTGGGCAATGGCTCTCGGCCGCTGAAGGCATCATGACCACCGACACCTTGCCCAAGGCGTTCAGCCAACGATTCGAACTGGGGGGGCACGTCATCAGCGCCACCGGGATCGCCAAGGGCGCTGGCATGATCCGACCCAACATGGCCACCATGCTGGGTTTTCTTGCCACCGACGCCAGTGTGGCACCAGAGCTCATGAATGCGCTGGCACAGCGCCTGGCCGATGCTTCGTTCAACCGGGTGACTGTGGACGGCGACACCAGTACCAACGACTCCTTTGTGGTGGTGGCCACATGCCGGGCTGGTCATTCCCCCGTCACGGATCTGGACAGTCCGGAAGGACGTGTGCTGCTCGCTGCGCTGACGCCGGTAGCTCGCCAACTGGCGCACGCCATCGTGCGCGATGGTGAAGGCGCCACGAAGTTCATGACCATTCAGGTCGAAGGCGGTCGCACCGCTGCCGAATGCCTGCTGGCGGCCTACGCGGTTGCGCATTCCCCACTCGTCAAGACCGCATTCTTCGCCAGCGACCCCAACCTGGGTCGAATCCTCGCTGCCGTGGGCTACGCGGGCATCGACGACCTGGACGTCGGCGGTATCGATCTGCACCTGGGCGATGTGCACGTGGTGAAGGCCGGTGGCCGTCATCCGGACTACCGCGAAGCGGACGGCCAGCGTGTGATGAAGGAGGCCGAAATCCTGGTGCGCATCGGACTGGGTCGCGGAGCACACACGGAAACGGTCTGGACCTGCGACTTCAGCCACGACTACGTGACCATCAACGCCGATTACAGGTCATGATTTCCACGCCCCACAGCTTGGCGGGTTTTCAACCATGAATGAGCATTTCGAACGCCTGCTGCAGCGCGCAGAGCAACTGATCACCCGCATCGAGGCCGTGCTGCCGCAGCCGATGTCCGCGCCGGATTGGACCACGGCAGTGGCCTGGCGCTACCGAAAGCGGAGCAGCGGACATGGTGCGTTGGAGCCTGTGCGTCATGTGGGCGCCATGAGTCTGAGCGATCTGCAGGAGATCGACGGACAGAAGGACAGGATTCGGCGCAACACACTGCAGTTCGTGCAGGGGCTGCCGGCAAACAACGTGCTGCTGACCGGTGCGCGCGGTACCGGCAAGTCATCGCTGGTGCGAGCCTGTCTCAACGAGTATGCGCCGCAGGGCTTGCGCCTGATCGAGGTTGACAAGTCCGATCTGGTTGATCTGCCGGACATCGTGGAGGTGGTGGCGTCGCGGTCTGAACGCTTCATCGTGTTCTGCGACGATCTCAGCTTCGAGGACGGAGAGCCAGGGTACAAGGCGCTGAAATCCATTCTGGACGGGTCGGTGTCGGCGGCCAGCCCGAACGTGCTGATCTATGCCACCAGCAACCGGCGCCACCTGCTGCCCGAGTACATGAAGGAGAACCTGACCTATACCCACACGGCCGAGGGTGAGGTGCATCCGGGCGAGGTGGTAGAAGAAAAAATTTCGCTCTCCGAGCGTTTCGGCCTGTGGGTGAGCTTCTACCCGTTCAGCCAGGACGAGTACCTCACCATCGTCGCGCAATGGCTGTCGTCGTTCGGAATCGCGCCTGCCCAGATTGAAGCCGCGCGTCCGCTCGCGCTGGTGTGGGCTCTGGAGCGCGGTTCGCGCAGCGGCCGCGTGGCCTACCAGTTCGCACGCGACTACGCGGGCACTCACGCCAGCCAGGCATGAACGAGCCCGTGCTGGTGGTTGACGCGGATGAGCACCTCCCTCGGCCTGCGAACCGGCGCGTCGTGGACGTGGCCGTGGGCGTGCTGATGGCGCCCGATGGCGCGTTTCTGCTGACCTCGCGCCCGGCAGGCAAGGTGTATGCAGGCTATTGGGAGTTTCCTGGCGGAAAACTCGAAGCCGGCGAGACAGTCGAGCAGGCTTTGCGGCGCGAGCTGCAGGAGGAAATCGGTGTCACGATCGGCGCAGCGCCAATCTGGAAAGTCTCGATGGTGGACTATCCCCATGCGCTGGTTCGCCTCCACTTCTGCAAGGTCAGGGACTGGAGCGGGGAACTCCAGATGCGTGAAGGACAGCGGTCGTCCTGGCAAACACTGCCTGTGCGTTGCGAGCCAGTGCTGGCAGGTACCTTGCCCGTATTGGAGTGGCTGGCTGCCGAGCAGATGCGGCAGCCCTGAGTCCGGACTGCGGTACCGTCTCAGCTCTGCTCGAAGCCAGGGTCGCTTTGCCCTTCCTTTTCGGGCAGCACGAAACTCTCACTGGCCCAGGCGCCCAGGTCCATCTCTTTGCAGCGCTCGCTGCAAAACGGGCGGTACCGATTGCTCGGCGCGAAGAGGCTGGGTCCATTGCAACCGGGGCACCGGACGGTTCTTGCGGGCCGGGGTCCTGATGCGTTATCTCTCATGAGAGGGACTTCAGGCGCAGAGGGTCAACTCGAACGCGGCATCTTCCTGGGCGGGGTGCAGGCGGTCGTCTTCGCCATGGCGCATCAGTCGCACCGACAGCATGAGCCGGTTGCCGCTGATCTCGGGAATCAACCCTTGCGAGGGATCGATCTGCAGTCGCAGCAACTGGAAGCTGCGGCCCTGCGGCAGGGTGAGCTGGAACTGCCCACCGGGCGCCACCACCTTCTGGGCCGAGCCGGAATCGCGCAGCATCTTGAGCAACTGCACGATGGATTCCGCCAGAGGTGCCAGAGGCATCGACCAGCGGTGCAGATCGGCGCGCCGTTCCTCGGCGCTGCGGTGTTGCCAGTGGTAGTACGCGGGCAGATCGAATTCGCATGTTCCACCGGGTATGCCGATGCGACTTCGAATGCTCATCAGCCAGTCGTTCTCGGTGAGGGACTGGCCGGTCTTGCCCGTCAGCTGGTTCAGCTGCGTGAAGCAGTCTTCAAGCTTCAGGATGACCTCGTCAAGCGCCTGCTCGGAGATCATCGGATTGCCACGGTAGCCGATGAGCTGCTGTTTGTGCCGGTCGAGGTCCTTGAGCACATCCGACTTCATGTCGGCACGTGCAGCCACGTCCATGATCTCGAAGATCGTCTGGATGGCGTAGTGGTGGTCCAGCGGATGGCTGCGTGGTACCAGCTCGACCATGCGGCGGAACAGCTGTTCAAGCCGCAGGTAAGTGCGAATGCGTTCGTTGAAGGGGTAGTCGTACAGGATCACGGCGGCGGGAAGTCGCAAGGCAAGGCGGCGGGGAGGCGTTCATCATAGCCCGAACCGATTGGCCAGCCATTGCGCGGATTGCTCGAGCTCAGCGATGTCATTTCCGTCGTTGAACACCACCAGGTCAGCAGCTGCCAGGCGTGTGGCTCTCGGGCTCTGACTGCGCATCACCGACTCGGTGGTGGCGTGATCCCATCCACTTCGGATCTGAACGCGTCGCTTCTGGGTCTCGGGTGTGCAGTCAACCACCAGGACAAGATCCAGCTGGAAGCGCCAGCGAGGTGATTCGACGAGCAGGGGAACGTCGAAAACCAGGCAGCTCGCCGAGGAGGCGAGCGTCCGGCGCCCGATCTCCGCACTCACCAGCGGATGGACGATGCCCTCGAGGGTCTGGCGCGCCTCGGGCCGAGCGAAAACGTGTTCGCGCATGCGCTGTCGGTCGAGTGCACCATCCGCAGTGAGGAAATCGGGGCCAAAGATCTGTGCAATGGAGGGCATTGCAGCGCCCTTGGCGTCTGTGCAGGTGCGTGCAATCGCGTCGGCGTCGATCGTCTCGGCACCTCGGATTTGCAGCATGCGGGCCAGAGAACTCTTGCCACTGCCGATGCCACCCGTGAGACCCACCTTGAGCAGGGGGCGACGCTTCGATTCACTCACAGCCCGATGGCGGCCAGGATGGCCGACGGGCCGAAAATCATCGAGCTCAAGCCGGCGAGTGCCAGGAAGGGCCCGAAAGGCACGTAGCCACCTTCGCGCAGCTGACCTTTGAGCTTGATGGCAATGCCGATCACCGCGCCGATCGCCGAGGCCATCAGAATCACCGGTATCAGCGCCTGCCAGCCGAACCAGGCGCCAAAGACTGCGAAGAGCTTGAAGTCGCCGTAACCCATGCCTTCCTTGCCGGTAAGCAGCTTGAAGGCCCAGTAGATCAGCCACAACGAGAGATACCCCGCCACAGCGCCCCAGAGGGCATCTGGCAGCAGCGTGTCCGTCAACCGCAGTCCTGCGGCGCAGAGCCCTGCCCAGAGCAGCGGCAGCGTGATGTCGTCAGGCAGCAGCGTGGTGTCCCAGTCAATCGCGGCCAGCGCCAGTACCGCAGCGGAGAAGCCGCACCACGCGAGGGCCTCCCAGGTGCTCCCCCAGTGCCACCCGCACCAGGCGAACAACGCGGCCGTGGCCAGCTCGATGGCCGGGTAGCGCAGGCTGATGGGTGCCTTGCACTGGCTGCACTTACCCATCAGGGCGAGATAGCTGAACACGGGGATGTTCTCGAACCAGCGGATCTGGTGTCCGCAGTGAGGGCAGCGCGAGCGCGGGGTCATCAGATTGAAGCGCGCCTTTTGGGGCACCTCTGTTGCTGAGGTCTGGCCTTGCGTTTCCTGAAGTTCGGCGCATTCGGCTGCCCAGCGCTGTTCCATCATCTTGGGCAGGCGATGGATCACCACATTGAGGAAACTGCCCACCAACAGACCCAACAAGCCCAGCAGCGCCGCTGCCGCTGCTCCGCCTGCCTCGAGCATCAAACCACCTGGCCCAGCTTGAAGATGGGCAGGTACATCGAAACCACGATGCCGCCGATGACCGTGCCCAGCACCACGATGATGATGGGCTCCATAAGGCTGGAAATGCCGGCCACCATGTCATCAACCTCGGCTTCGTAGAAGTCAGCGGCCTTGCCCAGCATGTGGTCGATCGAGCCCGACTCCTCCCCGATGGCGCACATCTGCAGCACCATGGAAGGGAAGATGTTGGCGTTGGTCATGGCATTGGTCAGGCTGGTGCCGGTCGAGACTTCCTGCTGAATCCGCTCTGTGGCGATGGCATAGACCGAATTGCCCGACGCGCCGCCTACCGAATCCAGTGCCTCCACCAGCGGGACACCCGCCGCAAACATTGTTGCCAACGTACGTGTCCAGCGGGCGATGACGGATTTTTCTATCAGGTCGCCGAAGATGGGAAGCTTGAGCAGCAGCCGGTCCATGAAGCGCTGCACCTTTTCATTGCGCCGCCAGGCCTGCATGAAGAAGTAGAAGCCGCCTCCCAGGCCGCCGAAGATCAACCACCAGTACTCGGTGAAGAACTCGCTCATCGCGATCACGAACAGCGTGGGGGCTGGAAGATCTGCGCCGAAAGAGGAGAAAACTTCCTTGAAAGAGGGAATCACGAAGATCATGATCACAGCCACCACCACGAAGGCCACGATGACGACGGCAATGGGGTACATCAATGCCGATTTGATTTTTGATTTGAGGGCCTCCGTCTTCTCCATGTACGTGGCCAGGCGGTCCAGCAACTCTTCCAGAATACCGGCCGCTTCACCCGCTTCCACCAGGTTGCAGTAGAGGCTGTCGAAGTACAGCGGGTTCTTGCGGAATGCGGCGCTTAGCGAGGTACCGGTTTCCACATCGGTCCGGATGTCGTTGAGCAGCTTGGTCACGCTGGGGTTGGCGTTGCCGCGACCGACGATATCAAAGGCCTGCAGCAACGGCACGCCGGCTTTCATCATGGTGGCGAGCTGGCGCGTGAAGATGGCAATGTCCTTGGGCTTGATCCGTTTGCCCGAGCTCATGCGGCGCTTCTTGACCTTGCCGGGCACGATGCCCTGCCTACGCAGCGCGGCCAGAACCTGGTTCTCGCCCGCGGCCCGCGTTTCTCCTCGAACGACCTTGCCGTTGCGGTCCTTGCCCTCCCACTCGAAGACCAGTTCCTTGGTGTTTTTGGATACTGCAGTTGCCATGGTGTCCTCTGAGGCTTGTGTCTAGCGCTGCGTCACTCGTTAGTCACGCTGAGCACTTCTTCCAGCGAAGTCATGCCGAGCTTTACCTTGAGCAGCCCGGATTCGCGCAGTGTGCGAACCCCTTCCTTGCCGGCTTGCTGAGCGATGTCCAATGCGCTGCCGCCGCGCAGGATGATGCGCTGAATCTCTTCCGAAATCGGCATCACCTGGTAGATGCCGACACGGCCCTTGTAGCCGTTGTTGCACGCCGAGCAGCCGACCGGTTTGTAAGGTGTCCAGGTGCCGTCAAGATCCTCGGCCTTGAAGCCGGCGTCCACCAGGGCCTTGCGCGGCACGTCAAGCGGTGCCTTGCAGGTCGCGCAAAGGCGTCGCGCCAGTCGCTGCGCGGTGATCAGGATCACGCTGGAGGCGATGTTGAACGTGGGGATGCCCATGTTCATCATCCGGGTCAGCGTGGTGGGTGCGTCGTTGGTGTGAAGGGTGGACAGCACCATGTGACCGGTCTGGGCCGCCTTGATCGAGATGTCGGCGGTTTCCAGGTCGCGTATCTCGCCCACCATGATGACGTCGGGATCCTGACGCAGGAAAGCCTTGAGCGCCGCCGCGAAGGTAAGGCCCGCCTTCTCGTTGACGTTGACCTGGTTGACACCCGGCAAATTGATTTCGGACGGATCCTCGGCCGTGGAGATGTTGATGCCTGGCTTGTTCAGGATGTTCAGGCAGGTGTAGAGTGACACCGTCTTGCCCGAGCCGGTAGGCCCGGTCACCAGCACCATACCGTAGGGCCGGCTGATCGCGCTCATCAGCCGTTCCTTTTCCTCCGGCTCATACCCCAGCGCGTCGATGCCGACCTTGGCGCTGCTCGGATCGAGGATACGGATCACGATCTTTTCGCCGAACAGGGTCGGCAAGGTACTGACCCGGAAGTCAATCACGCGCTCCGGCCCGATCTTGAGCTTCATCCGCCCATCCTGCGGCACCCGCTTTTCGGAGATGTCCATGCGGGAAATCACCTTGATGCGTGACGCGAGCTTGTCCTTGATGGCGACTGGCGGAGACGCGATTTCGCGTAACTCACCGTCGACCCGGAAGCGCACGCGGTAGTTGTGTTCGTAGGGCTCGAAGTGCAGATCAGAAGCACGCATGTTGAAGGCGTCGATCAGCATCTTGTGCAGGAACTTGACCACGGGCGCGTCGTCGACTTCCGAGGACTTGTCAGCCGCATCGCTTGTCGTCGTATCGGTAGCGACTTCGTCAAACTCGAAATCGCCACCGATGATGTTGTCCATCGTGTCGTTGACACTGGTGGTCTGGGTTTCCACCAGCTTGCTGAGCTTGTCGTACTCGGCGATGACCCAGTCAACGCCCATCTGCGTGGCGAACTTGATCTTTTCTGCGGCCTGCTGATCGGACGGATCGGCCGTTGCCACCATCAGGCGGTTGTTGCGCTTGCTCAGTACGACGATACGGTAATCGGCGCAGATCTTGGGGTCGAGCAGGCCGCTGGGAAGGCGCTGGACGTCGATGGCGTCCAGATCAAGCAAGGGTGCCGCAAAGGCCACCGACATCGTATGCGCCAGGTCCGAAGGGGATACCGCACCCGAACCCGTCAGTTCCGCAATGAAGCTGGTTCGGCCGCCCTGCGCTTTGCGGTAGAGGTCTTCTGCCGCCTTCTGACCGAGTTTGCCAGCGGACACGAGCGCGCGGCCCAGGCCGGGCAAGGCCATGGAGGGGGTATCCTGGGGGGCAGTTTCGACGGACGCCATAGGGCTGTAATCTATCGTAAATCAAGGACTTGCCCGTCACTATTGAGGCAACTTGTCTTGAAAATGCGGGTTCCCCCGTACCGGGCGTTGTATCAAGGACGCGAAAAGCGACCGTTGTGCACCCTATCGGCGTGGAGCGGGGTGTTCTGAAGGGGGAAGAAACTGGTCGGGGTGAGAGGATTCGAACCTCCGGCCTCTACGTCCCGAACGTAGCGCTCTACCAGGCTAAGCTACACCCCGATGGACCTGCTGGTCAATCTTGAGGCGGTCGAAAACCGCCCCTGGCCGCCTAGGATCGCCGTTCAAGCAGGCCAGCCGCCAATTGTAGCAAAGCCCCGCTATATGCATTCGCTGGCAGTCGCCGGGCGGCGTCGATCGCGCGCTGGGCTTCGGCGTGCGCACAGGATCTGGCAGCCTCGAGTGCACCTGTCTGCATGATGATGTCCCGGATGGTGTTCAGGTGGGCCAGGTCTCCCAGCTCGATGGCCTGCCGAATGAGCGCCTTCTGCGAGTCCGAGCCGGACCGCAAGGCGCAGATGATGGGGAGAGTGACCTTGCCCTCACGCAGGTCGTCACCCAGGTTCTTGCCCAGTTCGTCGGCGCTGCCCTCGTAGTCCAGCACGTCGTCTACGACCTGAAAAGCGGTGCCCAGAGCCTGACCATACTGTGCGCACAGTGCCTCAGTCTGGGCGTCCGCCGCGGCCAGTATCGGGGCGAGGCGGGCACTGGCTTCAAACAGTTTCGCCGTCTTGGAGCGGATCACACGCAGGTATCCCGCCTCGTCAATGGACGCGTCGTGCATGTTCATGAGTTGCAGTACTTCGCCCTCGGCGATCACGTTGGTTGCGTCCGAAAGCACCTGCATGACGCGCATGTCGTTGATGTCGACCATCATCTGAAAGGCGCGGGAATACAGGAAATCGCCGACGAGCACGCTCGCCGCATTGCCAAAACGCTCATTGGCGGTCGGACGGCCACGGCGCAGGGTGGATTCATCCACCACATCGTCATGCAGCAATGTGGCCGTATGGATGAACTCAACCACGGCGGCGAGGGTATGGCGTTTGGGATTCTGGTTCTCGATCGCGCCACTCATCAGTAGAAGAAGGGCTGGGCGCAGACGCTTTCCGCCAGCTGAGATGATGTACTGGGCCACCTCTTTCACCAGGGGCACCTCGGTGGTCAGGCGTTCGCTGATGACCTGGTCCACCTGCAACATGTCGGATTGGATCAGATCCAGAGGGCTGATGGCTTGTGCGGAGGGCGTGGTCAAGATGGTTGTGTTCGTGCGGCGCTTGCAGAGGGGCACGATTATAGGAAGCGTGTGAAATGCCAGGAGGTGCGCGCGCTGGCGGGTACGCCCCTGGCCCGTGGCCCTCCCCATGCCCGACTTGTCGGCTTTTCCCGTACATGCTACACTCGCGGGCTCGGCGGAATTCCGTCCCCCGGGCTTCCATTCGTGGAATTCATTCAAGAGGTTCATATGTACGCGGTCATAAAAACCGGTGGCAAACAGTATCGTGTTGCTGCTGGCGAAAAAATTAAAGTAGAACAGATTGCTGCGGATGTGGGCCAAGAGATCGTGTTTGACCAGGTCCTGGCTGTCGGTAACGGCACCGAGATCAAGGTGGGCACTCCCTTGGTTTCCGGCGCAACGGTCACGGTCACGGTGTTGGCTCATGGCAGGCACGACAAGGTCAGCATCTTCAAGATGCGCCGTCGCAAGCACTACCAGAAGCGCCAGGGTCACCGGCAGAATTTCACCGAACTGCAGATTGCATCGATCGCAGCCTGAGGAGTAAGTCAACATGGCACAGAAAAAAGGCGGCGGCTCAACGCGAAACGGGCGCGATTCCAAGCCCAAGATGCTGGGCGTGAAAGCGTTTGGCGGCGAACTGGTCAGCGCGGGCTCGATCATCGTGCGTCAGCGTGGCACCAAGTTCCACCCCGGCGTTAACGTGGGCTTGGGCAAGGATCACACGATCTTTGCGACGGTCGATGGCCACGTCACCTTTGCTGTCAAAGGTGCACTGAATCGCCAGGTCGTCAGCATCACCCCCGTTTGAACGGGATTTCATTGCTGCTCGATCGAAGAGTCCGGGCGGTGTGATGGACACAGGTGATGTGTCGAATGCAAAAGGCCCGCCTGAGCGGGCTTTTTGTTTGCTTCTCAATGGTTGGCTGCTTTTGCAGGGACACACGTCATGAAGTTTGTGGACGAAGCCACTATCGATGTCGCCGCGGGCGACGGTGGCAACGGCTGCGCGTCATTCCGACATGAGAAGTACAAGGAATTTGGCGGGCCCGACGGCGGGGATGGCGGTCGTGGAGGACACGTCTATGCCGTGGCCGATGCCAGTCTGAATACCTTGGTGGACTTTCGCTTCACCCGCCGCTTCGAGGCGCATCGCGGCGAGCATGGCAAGGGATCGGACATGTTTGGCGTCAAGGGCGACGACATCGTGCTCAAAATGCCGGTGGGTACCATCATCTCGGACGCCGAAACCGGGGAGGTATTGCACGAACTGCTGCAGGCCGGCGAGCAGATCACCATCGCCAAGGGGGGCGACGGTGGCTTTGGCAACATGCACTACAAGAGTTCGACCAACCGGGCGCCGCGTCAGAAGACACCGGGTTGGCCGGGAGAGAAGCGCACTCTCAAGCTCGAACTCAAGGTGCTCGCCGATGTCGGGTTGCTGGGAATGCCCAACGCCGGCAAGTCAACGCTGATCTCGGCGATTTCCAACGCGCGCCCAAAGATTGCCGACTACCCGTTCACCACCCTGCATCCCAACCTGGGTGTGGTTCGTGTTGGACCGGAGAAAAGTTTTGTTGTCGCGGATGTTCCCGGTCTGATCGAAGGCGCCTCCGAGGGGGCTGGCCTAGGCCACCAGTTCCTGCGCCATCTGCAGCGCACGCGCCTTTTGTTGCATATGGTGGATGTGGCGCCGTTTGACGAAGGCGTTGACCCTGTGGTACAGGCCAGGGCCATCGTGGCCGAACTCAAGAAGTTCGATCAGAAACTGCACGAGAAGCCCCGCTGGCTGGTGTTGAACAAGCTGGACATGGTGCCTGCCGAGTCGCGCGAACAGCGCGTCAAGGACATTGTGAAACGCCTGAGGTACAAGGGGCCTGTGTTCGAGATATCGGCACTCACTCGCGAAGGTTGCGAGTTGCTGGTGCAGAAGGTGTATCAGCACATCGCGCAGGTACACCAGTCGCAGCAGGCACCCGTTGATGTGGACCCGCGCTTCGTGGATGGCCCGGACTCCCGTTGAACCCCAAGGACTTGGCGTCATGGACACCACCTTTCCCGCACAACTGGGCGACGCGCTGAACATGTCCGGCTCCGCACCGGTTGCCGTGTGCAAAGGGGCGCGCCGCATTGTGGTCAAGGTGGGGTCGAGCCTTGTAACCAATGACGGGCGCGGACTGGATGAAGAAGCCATCGAGCAGTGGAGCCGGCAGCTCGCAGCCCTTGTGCAACAGGGGCGTGAGGTCATCATGGTCAGCAGTGGCGCGGTGGCCGAGGGCATGAAGCGGTTGGGATGGCGTGTTCGACCCCGGGAAGTCAACGAGCTCCAGGCGGCAGCTGCGGTCGGGCAGATGGGCCTGGTGCAGATGTACGAAAGCAAGCTGCGTGGCTGCGGCGTGGGCAGCGCCCAGGTGCTGCTGACGCACGCCGACCTGGCCGACAGGGAGCGCTACCTGAACGCTCGCTCGACCTTGCTGACCTTGTTGCAGTTGGGTGTCGTGCCGGTGATCAACGAGAACGACACAGTCGTCAACGACGAAATCAAGTTCGGCGACAACGACACGCTTGGTGCGCTCGTGGCCAATCTGGTGGAGGCTGACGTGCTGGTGATCCTCACGGACCAGCGCGGTCTGTACTCCGCCGATCCGCGGCGCGACACTTCGGCCCAATTTGTTCAGGTGGCACGTGCCGGGGACGTGCGGCTGGAGGCCATGGCTGGTGGGGCTGGAACCGGTATCGGCAAGGGCGGAATGATCACCAAAATACTGGCCGCCAAGCGGGCGGCCGGTTCGGGGGCATCCACAGTGATTGCCTGGGGGCGAGAACCCGATGTGTTGCTGCGGCTTGCGGCGGGCGAAGCCATTGGCACATGCCTGATGGCCCAGACACCAAAGAACCAGGCGCGCAAACGCTGGATTGCCGACCATCTGCAGTTGCGTGGTGCCGTGGTGGTGGACGATGGCGCGGTAGGCAAGATCGTTGGCGAGGGCAAGAGCTTGCTGCCGATCGGCATGACGGCGGTGGAGGGGGACTTTTCCCGCGGCGACGTCATCGCCGTGCGCGATGCGCGCGGGGTGGAAGTGGCTCGTGGCCTGGCCAACTACGCGAGCAGCGAGGCGCGGCTCATTTGCCGCAAGTCTTCCGTGGACTTCGAACGCCTGCTGGGCTACGTGGCTGAGCACGAAATGATCCACCGCGACAACCTCGTGTTGACACGGGCTTGAGCCCGAGTGCTGGCGCCGTCATTGGCCGCTGTGGGGTCGTCCGTTCTTCAATGTGCGCAGGATTCTTCGGGCGTCGCCCGTGACGGTGCGGCCTTCGCAGATTCCCGCGCGGGCCAGCATCATGGCAGGACGGGTGAACCCACTGAATGACAGCGCCTGCCATTCTTCCTTTGAGTCGGTGTTCCAGCTGTCGCGGTTGTCCCAGCGTCCATAGGTCTTGACCTCGGCGGTCTCGCAGCGGATTCCCTGATACAACGCATTGAGCGCGCCGCTGGAGCTGCGCGCGACCAGCACATAGCGCACCACGCCATCGTTCCCTACGGAGAGGGTCTCGGGATCGATGCCGTAGGTCAGGGCGGAGTCCCGCTTGACCTCGAAGATCTGCAACCGATCGGCGTTGAACATAGCTGGGAGAGCGACTGCAGCTTCCTGCCACGGCGGATCGTCGGTTTGAGCACGCGCTTCCTGGGAGATACAAAGAAAACTGGTCAACGCGCTGACAGCTACGGCGATGTGCAGCGACCGGTGAAAGGCATGGGTCATTTGTAGGGTGTCTGGGCGGGGCTGGCGCCGCATTGCGGATCGGGGTCGAAGCTGGCTCCAGGAGGCAATTCAAGCCCGCGAGGTACGTCCGATGCTGGTGCGGAGGCCTGCGCGCTTTCGTCATGCCGATGGCGCGAGCCACCCCGCAAAAAACGGTTGCGATTGTCGTTCCTGGGCAGGTAGCGGGCGAGTTCGGTGAGCGCCATTTCATAGACGCCGCGCTTGAATTCCACCACCACGTCAAGCGGCACCCAGTAGTCGTGCCAGCGCCAGGCGTCGAACTCGGGGTGGCTGGTGGCGCGCAGGTTGAGATTCCAGTCCTGCGCGACGAGGCGCAGCAGGTACCAGATCTGCTTCTGGCCCTTGTAGTGACCGCGCGCATCGCGGCGGATGAAACGGTCCGGCACTTCGTAGCGCAACCAGTCCCGCGTGCGGGCCACGATGCTCACGTGCTCGGGCATGAGCCCCACTTCCTCGTGCAGCTCGCGGTACATCGCCTGCTCGGGTGTCTCGCCCCTGTCGATGCCACCTTGCGGAAACTGCCAGGAGTGTGAGCGGATGCGCTTGCCCCAGAACACCTGGTTTCGCTGGTTGAGCAGAATGATGCCGACATTGGGCCTGAAGCCTTCTCTGTCAAGCATAATCAACCCCAAATTTTTAAACTGTGTTCATTATGCATCGCGTATGGCGCGCTGCGAAGTGACCACACACCTGTAGCGACGCCCGGCGCAGGTGGTCCTCCCAGCGTCGGGGGCGGGCTGTTTCCCTGGGTTCCACCCTCGTTGCTCCAACCGCTGCCTGCCGGCAGAACCTCGCTCGCCCATGAAAGCCTCCCAATTCCTGATCACCACCCTCAAGGAAGCGCCAGCCGACGCGGAAGTCGTCAGCCACCAGCTCATGACACGCGCCGGCATGATCAAGAAGCTGGGTGCCGGCATCTACAGCTACATGCCCATGGGCTTGCGAGTGATTCGCAAGGTGGAGGCCATCGTGCGCGAGGAAATGAACCGAGCCGGCGCTGTCGAACTGTTGATGCCGGTGGTTCAGCCGGCCGAGTTCTGGCAGGAGACCGGGCGCTGGGAAAAAATGGGCCCGGAACTGATGCGCGTGAAGGACCGGCACGACCGTGATTTCATCATCCAGCCGACCAGTGAAGAGGTGGTGACCGACATCGCCCGTCAGGAGTTGCGCAGCTACAAGCAGTTGCCGCGCAATCTTTACCACATCCAGACCAAGTTCCGCGACGAACGCCGTCCGAGGTTCGGCGTCATGCGCAGCCGCGAATTCATCATGAAGGATGCGTACAGCTTCGACCGCGACCTGGACGGAGCGAAGGCGAGCTACCAGGCGATGGCGGGCGCCTACCGGGCGATCTTCGACCGCTTTGGCCTGCGCTACCGTGCGGTCGCGGCCGACAGCGGTGCCATTGGTGGCGATTTGAGTGAAGAGTTCCAGGTCATCGCGGCCACGGGCGAGGATGCCATCGTCTATTGCCCCACGAGCGACTACGCGGCGAACATGGAAAAGGCCGAGGCGCTGGCGCCGGTGGGGCCACGCCCGGCGGCTGCCAACCCCATGGTCAGGACGCCCACGCCAGGCAAAAGCACTTGCGCGGATGTGGCTACGCTGCTGGGTGTGCCGCTGGCGACCACGGTGAAGTCGCTGGTGCTGGCCACTGACGAACTCAACGAGGCTGGCGAAATCGCCAGGAGCCAGGTCTGGCTCTTGCTGCTGCGGGGTGACCACGACATGAACGAGGTCAAGGTCGGCAAGGTGCCGGGCCTGGACAACGGCTTTCGCTTTGCCACGGTGCCCGAGATCGTCGACCACTTCGGCACCCGGCCGGGTTACCTGGGCCCCATCGGGTTGAAGAAGCCCGTGAAGATCGTGGCCGACCGCGAAGCCGCGGTGATGGCCGACTGGATCTGCGGCGCCAACGAGGAGGACGTCCACCTCACGGGCGTGAACTGGGGACGCGATCTGCCCGAACCCGACGCTGTGGCCGACCTGCGCAACATCGTCGAAGGTGATGCCTCACCGGATGGCAAGGGCGTGCTGGCAATCGAGCGCGGCATCGAGGTAGGGCACATCTTCGTGCTCGGCACCAAGTACAGCAAGGCCATGAACGCGACCTTCCTGGACGAAGGCGGCAAGCCCCAGTTCCTCGAAATGGGGTGCTACGGGATCGGCATCACGCGCCTGCCGGCTGCGGCCATCGAGCAGAACCATGACGAGCGCGGCATCATCTGGCCCGACGCGCTGGCGCCGTTCACGGTCGTGGTCTGCCCGATCGGCATGGACCGCAGCGCCGAGGTCAAGGCCGCAGCCGAACAACTGTACGCGGACCTGATGGCTGCAGGCATCGACGCGATCCTGGACGACCGAGGTGAACGCCCGGGGGCGATGTTTGCTGATTGGGAACTCATCGGCGTGCCGCACCGCGTGACCATCGGCGACCGAGGCCTCAAGGCCGGGCAGGTCGAGTACCAGCACCGCCGCGATGCCGCGGCCACCCAGGTCGCGGTCGGCGAGGTACTGGCGCTCCTGAAAGGCAAGCTGGCGGCATGAAGCCTCTGGCGTGGTCGCGACGGGACTGCCTGCTCGCCGCAGGTGCGGTGGGACTGTCTGGCTTGCCGATCCCGTCCCGGGCAGGAGGTCAGCTTGAAGAGCCGCTGGCCGATTCCGTGCGCGGCGCGCTCAGCGCGGCCATCGCCAACAGCGCGCCCCCCGTGCCCGAATTCGCCGATCTGGAGAAGCGTCTGGCGTACCTGCGCTGGCTGGGCGCCACCAGCGATCGGCTGAAGCGCCGCAAACCTGACTTCCAGACCCGCATCGAGTTCCTGCAGACCATCTGGTACGAAACCCGTCGCGCCGGCCTGGACACCACCCTGGTGCTCGGACTGGTGCAGGTCGAGAGCGCATTCCGCAAGTTCGCCATTTCGAGCGTGGGCGCGCGCGGCTACATGCAGATCATGCCGTTCTGGTCACGCCTGATCGGTGATGGTGACGTCGGACGGCTCTTCAACATGCAGACCAATCTGCGCTTCGGCTGCGTGATCTTGCGCCACTATCTTGACCGCGAGCGTGGCGACACCTTCCTCGCGCTGGGCCGCTACAACGGCAGCCGTGGCAGGGCCGCGTACCCGAACGCGGTGTACGCGGCCGCGAAAAACTGGGCACATCCAGACGCCTGAGCGCCCGGCTTCACTGGATGAAGCCGATGCGGCCCTTGCCTGGACCCGCGCGCGGCAGGTCGTCGGGTTCGACACGGTAGCGGTTGTCCAGCCGCGCATTGCCGAATGCCGTCACCAGCGCGCGCCGCATCTCGCGTGGCGCCAGTGTGGCCAACTGGTCCAGCACGTCGTCGGCGGGCTCCGGGTCGAAGCGCTGGCCCCAGTCGTGTTCACCCAGGATGCCGCGGTAGAGGTGCGCGGCGATCTTGCGCGCGGCGTCGGGCGAAGGCGGTGCGATCTCGTACACGTTCATGCGGTTCATGATCGGGTCCGGGATGGCGCGCTCGTCGTTGGCGGTGGTGACCCAGATCACCTGACTGGCATCGATCGGCACCTCGGCGAACTCGTCCACGAAGGTCTGCGCGGTGTCGTGCTCGAGCAGGCTGTAGAGCGCGCCCAGTGGGTCGTACTGCGCGTCTGCGCTGGCCTTGTCGATCTCGTCCACCACGATCACCGGGTTGGCGTACTGGCCATCGACCAGGGCCTCGAAGACCTTGCCCGGCTTGGCGCCCTTCCATTGCGAGGAGGAGCCAGAGAGCAGCCAGCCCGCGGTCATCGAACTCATGGGCACCAGGCTCATGCTGGTGCCCAGCAGGTCGGCGAGCTGGCGCGCGAAGTGGGTCTTGCCCACGCCGGGCGGGCCCAGCAGCAGGATAGGTGTGACTTCCAGGCTGTCGCGGCTGTCGTGGCTCAGTGCCACGTGGCGCTTCACATCGTCGAGCACCTCACCGAAATTGGGCAGCAGGTTGTAAAGCGGCACCATGTCGGGCACACCGGAAGGCTTGACCGCAAAGCGCTGCGGGCCGCGTTCGAGCATGCGCTGCCAGGTGTTGCGCAGGCTTTCGTAGTCGCGCTCGTTGCCACTGGCCTGCAGGTTGGCCAGCTTGCGCTCGACGTCGTCGGCGCTGAACACGCTGCGCATCTGGGCGATGGGCAGACCGAGGGAGGGTGAAGCGACCAGGCTGTGCGAGCTCATGCGGTTCTCCTGAAGGTTCGGCGACGATTTCATTCAAGCACAAGACGTGCCGGCGCGCCAAACCGAAAAGCACCCCATTCCCGCCGCATACCGAGGGATCGCCCCCGGGTGTGCGAAAAGACGCGAACAGAAAGCACAAAGCCACCCGGAGGTGGCTTCGCGTGGCGCCGGTGTCGGGGTCAGGCCTGGCCGCTGATGACCTGCTGGAGTTCACCCGACTGGTACATCTCCATCATGATGTCCGAACCACCCACGAACTCGCCCTTGACGTAGAGCTGCGGGATGGTGGGCCAGTTGCTGTATTCCTTGATGCCCTGGCGGATGCCGTCGTCTTCCAGGACGTTGACGGTCGTCAGGGTACGGGGTTCGACGCCGCAGGCCTTGAGGATCTGGATCGCCCGGCCGGAGAAGCCGCACATGGGGAAGCTCGCGTTGCCCTTCATGAACAACACGATGTCGTGGGATTTGACCAGCTGGTCGATACGGGTTTGGGCGTCGCTCATGGCTGAAAGTCCTTGTGCAAGAGGGCCCAGATCAGGCCCCGGAACAACCCGCATTATCGCCGTTGTGGCCATTGGCCGCCGCTGCAGCGCGCAATGCCCGCCAGGTCGGCGCGGCTGTCCACCTGCTCGAACCCGGCCGCGCGCAACAGTTCGCGAACCGCCGGCGCCTGGTCGTGGCCATGTTCCAGCAACAGCCAGCCGCCCGGGTGCAGGGCTTCGTGGGCATGGGCGACGATGTGGCGGATGTCGTCCAGGCCGTCGGCGCCCGCCGTCAGGGCCGAGACGGGTTCGTGCCCGAGTGCCGCCAGATGGATGTCGCCCTCGGCAATGTAGGGCGGGTTGCTGGCGATGATGTGGAAGCGCTGGCCGGGCACGGCCGCGATCCAGTGGCCAGGTAAGAAGTCGACCGCCAGGCCAAGCCGTCCGGCATTGCGCCGTGCGACGCAGAGTGCACCGTCGCTGGCGTCGGTGGCGAACACGCAGGCGGCCGGGCGCTGTGCCTTGATGGCCAGCGCGATTGCGCCACTGCCTGTGCCGAGGTCGAGCACGCGGGTGGGGCCGGGGAAGTGATCGAATCGTGCGATCGCCCAGCTCACCAGGGTCTCGGTGTCGGACCGGGGCACGAGCACACGGGCGTCCACCTGCAGCGTGAGACCGAAGAATTCCTGGTCGCCGCGCAGATACGCCATCGGCTCTCCGTCCGCGCGGCGTTGTGCCAGGGCGTCCAGCCGTGCGGTGGTGCTGGCGTCCAGGGCATCGCCGTCGTGCGCCATCAGCCACGCGCGTTCATGCGCGCCGCGCCCGAGCGCGAGCAGCAGCAGCATCTGCGCGTCGATCCGGTCAAGGCCTTTGCCTTGCAGATGTGCAAGCGCTTCGCGCAGCGTCATGATCCGTTGCGCTGTTCGAGTTCAGCCAGCAACTCGGTGCCACGCGCCACCTGCAGCGCATGGATCACCTCGTCCAGGTCACCCTCCATCACCTGCAGCACCTTGTAGAGCGTGAGGTTGATGCGGTGGTCCGTGATGCGGCCCTGCGGGAAGTTGTAGGTGCGGATGCGGTCGCTGCGGTCGCCGCTGCCGATCAGCCCCTTGCGCGTGGCGGCCTCGGCGGCCGCGCGCTCGCTGCGTTCCTTCTCCTGCAGGCGCGCGGTGAGCACCTGCAGCGCCTTGGCCTTGTTGCTGTGCTGCGAGCGGCCGTCCTGGCATTCGGCGGTGATGCCGGTGGGCAGGTGGGTCACGCGCACGGCGGAGTCGGTCTTGTTGATGTGCTGGCCACCGGCGCCGCTGGCGCGGTAGGTGTCGATGCGCAACTCGCTCGGGTTGAGCTGCACCGCCTGGGTTTCGTCGGGCTCGGGCATCACGGCCACGGTGGCCGCGCTGGTGTGGATGCGGCCCTGGGTTTCGGTGGCGGGCACGCGCTGCACGCGGTGGCCGCCGGATTCGAAACGCAACCGGCCGTAGGCGCCCGGGCCGGCCACGCGCAGCACCACTTCCTTGTAGCCGCCGAGTTCGCCCGGCGATTCGCTCACGGTCTCGACCTGCCAGCGCTGGCGTTCGGCATAGCGGGTGTACAGCCGCGCCAGGTCGCCGGCGAACAGGGCGGACTCGTCACCGCCCGTGCCGGCGCGGATTTCCACAAAGGCGTTGCGCTCGTCGTCCGGGTCCCGGGGCAGCAGGAGTTGTTGCAGCTCGGTATCCAGCCGTTCCATGTCGGCCCCAGCCGCCTCGATCTCCTCTTGCGCCATCTGGGCCATGTCGGGGTCGTTGACCATCTCCCTGGCCGAAGCCAGGTCGGCTTCGCGCTGCAGATAGCGGTTGAACACGTCGACCACGCCCGAGACCTCGGCGTGTTCGCGGCTCAGTGCGCGGAAGCGGTCCATCTGGTCGACCACATCGGGCGCGGACAGCAGCGCGTCGAGCTCGTGCAGGCGGGCTCGCTGGCGCAGCAGGGTGTCTCGGACAAAGGATTTCATGGGTATGCGGCGACCCGGACAGGCCATCGCGGGCACGCCCGCGCAGCCTGGACGGCCCGGTCCAGCTAGTTCTGCGCGGGGCCGCGCGGGGTCTTGGGCAGTTCGTCGCGCAGGAAAAGGCGCGAGACGGTTTGCGCGGTCGCGGCGCGCGCGGTCACGTCGCCGGTATGCAGTTCGGCCAGTGTGCCGTGCAGCATCTTTTGTGTCAGGCCACGCGAGAGCGCCTCGAGCACGGCCTCGACCGGTTCGCCGCGGGCCAGCAAGCGGCGCGCACGCGCCAGTTCGATGGCACGCCACTCGTCGGCCTGGGCGTTGATCTGCTGGATCAGGGGCACCACGCCGTGGGCCGGATCTCGCTGCTCCATCCAGTGCATGAAGCTGAGCACGCCTGCGTCGATGATGGCCTCGGCCTGTGCCACGGCGGCCTGGCGGTGGTCCTTGCCGGTCTGTACCACGGTGGCCAGGTCGTCCACGGTGTACAGGTACACGTCGGGCAGGCCCTTGACTTCGGCCTCGATGTCGCGCGGCACGGCCAGGTCGACCATGAACATCGGGCGGTGGCGGCGCTTCTTCAGTGCGCGTTCGACCGCACCCAGACCGATGATCGGCAGCGTGCTGGCGGTGCAACTGATGACGGCGTCGAACTCGTGCAGGCGGTCGGGCACTTCGGCCAGGCGCATCACCTGGGCGCCCAGGCGGCTGGCAAGCTTTTCACCGCGCTCCAGCGTGCGGTTGGCAATCGCCATGCCTTTGGGACTGCGGGCGGCAAAGTGGGTGGCGGCCAGTTCGATCATCTCGCCCGCGCCAACGAAGAGCACCTGGATGTCGCGCAGGTCCTCGAACAGCTGTGAGGCCAGGCGCACCGCAGCGGCGGTCATGCTGATGGAATGCGCGCCGATCTCGGTCGAGCTGCGCACCTCCTTGGCCACGGCGAAAGAGCGCTGGAACAGCTGGTGCAGCGTGGTGCCCAGGGCGCCGGCATCGCTGGCGGCGCGCACGGCGTCTTTCATCTGGCCGAGGATCTGCGCCTCGCCCAGCACCATGCTGTCCAGGCCGCTGGCGACGCGAAACGCATGGCGCGCGGCCTGGTCGTCGCGCAGCACATAGGCATGGTCGCGCAGCACGTGGCTGCTCACGCCGCCGGTGCGGGCCAGCCACTCCAGCGTCGGGTCGACCGCCGACTGGTCGCCCGCGCCATAGAGCTCGGTGCGGTTGCAGGTGGACAGCAGGGTGGCCTCGGGCTGGCGCGCCAGACTCTGCCGGTAGCCGTCAAGCGTGGGCTGGATCTGGTCGAGCGCAAACGCAAAACGGCCCCGCAGATCGAGCGGAGCCGTGTTGTGGTTGATGCCGAGGGCCCAGACAGACATGGGCGTGATTATAAAATTGAACCCTTATGCACGCCGCCGCCGCCACCGAATGACGCCCTGGGCCTTTCTGGTGCACATCGCCAGCTTCATGGCGCCCGCCCTGTTCGTGGCAGGGGTCCTGTGGACCGCTCCCCGCCTGCGCCGCGCTGGCCGCGCCCGGCTAGGTGCGCGCCTGGAGGCCTTCATGCTGGTCGTGGCCGGAGTCGTGGTCCTGCTGGCGGGGCTGGTGTTCTTCGGTCGCGACGGCAAGATCGCGACCTACGCCGCGCTGGTGTTCGTGCAGGGCACGCTGGCCTGGTGGTTGCACCGCAGACGCTGAGCAATCCTTTTCAGCGGTCGGGTGAAAACAGGTCGATCCGGTCGGTGATGATGCCGTCCAGCCCGAGGTCAAACAGGCGCTGGGCAGCCCACTCGTCGTTGACTGTGTAGGCCAGGGTGCGCAGGCCGGCGCCCCGGGCCTGCGCCACGGTGGTCGCGTCCCACAGCGCGTGGTTGCACACCAGGGCTGCGCAGCCCAGCGACTGCGCGGTGTCCATCCAGCCGTTCCACAGGGTGTCGAGCAGCAGCCCGCGCGGCAGATGCGGAGCGGTTTCGAGTGCGCCGCGCAGTGCATCGGGCTGGAACGAGGTCAGCAAAGGCGTGCGCGCCGCATCGTCCTGCCAGAGCCGGTCCGCTGCGGAGGCCACCGCGCGGCCTGTGGCCAGCTCGGTGCCTGGTGTCGGCTTGATCTCGATGTTGAGCCAGTGGCCTTGCGCCTGGCAGTGGCGCGCCACGGCGTCCAGCGTGGCCAGGGGTTCACCGGCAAAGGCGCGCGAATGCCAGCCACCGGCGTCGAGCTGGCTCAGGGCACTCCAGTCCTGTTCACCGGCCATGCCGGTGCCGTTCGTGGTGCGCTCCAGTGTCGTGTCGTGCAGCAGGAAGACCACGGCGTCCGCGCTGAGTTTGGCGTCGCACTCGTACATGCGGTAGCCATGGGCGGCACCCAGGCGGAACGCGGCCAGGGTGTTTTCGGGCGCCAGCCTGCCGGCGCCACGGTGGGCAATCCAGCGCGGGTAGGGCCAGGGCTTCGCGGGAACCGTCACTGCCGCTGGCCGGTCTGCGCGTCGAACCAGTGGATGCGGTCTTCGCGTGGCTTCGCGTGAATGGTGCTGCCGATGGCGGGCGAGCCCTGGTCTTCGTGCGTGCGGATGATGAGGGTCTCGTCGCCCAGGCGCGCATGCACCAGGCGTTCGCCGCCGAGCAGTTCCACCGTTTCCACCTGCATGGCCCAACCGCTGTCGCCCAGATCGATGTGCTCGGGGCGGATGCCAAGCAGGCTGCCCGGGCGTGCGCCCGGCGCACTCTTGAGCAGGTTCATCGGCGGCGACCCGATGAAACTGGCGACGAAGGTGGTCGCGGGGCGCGAGTACACCTCTTCGGGCGTGCCGAACTGCTCCATGCGGCCGGCGTTCATCACGATCATGCGCTGCGCCAGCGTCATCGCCTCGACCTGGTCGTGCGTGACGAACAGCGAGGTGATGCCCAGTTCGCGGTGCAGCTTCTGGATCTCCAGCCGGGTCTGGGCACGCAGCTTGGCGTCCAGATTGGAGAGAGGTTCGTCGAACAGGAACACCTGCGGCTGGCGCACGATGGCGCGGCCCATGGCCACGCGCTGGCGTTGGCCACCCGAGAGTTCGCGCGGCTTGCGTGCGAGCAGGTGGCCCAGTTCCAGAATGGCGGCGGCCTTGTCCACGCGCTGTTTGATCTCATCCAGCGGCACCTTCTTGATCTTCAACCCGTATGCCATGTTGTCGAACACGGTCATGTGGGGGTAGAGCGCGTAGTTCTGGAACACCATGGCGATGTCGCGTTCGGCCGGCTCGAGCTCGTTGACCACGCGCCCGCCGATGGAGATGTCGCCACCACTGATTTCCTCCAGTCCGGCGACCATGCGCAGCAGGGTGGACTTGCCGCAGCCCGAAGGCCCGACGATGACGATGAATTCGCGGTCGGCGATCTCGGCGTTGACGCCATGAATCACCTGCAGCTCGGTCTTGCCGGTGCGGTAGCGCTTGACCACGTCCTTGAGTTGGATGGATGCCATGTTGTTGCTTGTTCTCGTTACTTTTCCGTGTCCACCAGGCCCTTGACGAACCAGCGTTGCATGAGGATCACCACCAGCGCGGGCGGGATCATGGCCAGCACGGCCGTGGCCATGACGATGTTCCAGTCGGTCGCGGCGTCGCCGCCGCTGATCATGCGCTTGATGCCGATCACCACCGGGTACATGGTCTCCTCCGTGGTCACCAGCAGCGGCCACAGGTACTGGTTCCAGCCGTAGATGAACTGGATCACGAACAGGGCGGCGATGCTGGTGGTGGACAGGGGGACCAGCACGTCCTTGAAGAAGCGCATCGGCCCGGCGCCATCCATGCGCGCGGCTTCCACCAGTTCGTCGGGCACCGTCAGGAAGAACTGCCGGAACAGGAAGGTCGCCGTGGCCGATGCGATCAGGGGCACGGTGAGGCCGGCGTAGGTGTTGAGCATGCCCAGGTTGGCCACCACGGCGTAGGTCGGGCCGATGCGCACTTCCACCGGCAGCATCAGCGTGACGAAGATGGCCCAGAAGAAGAACATGCGGAACGGGAAACGGAAGTACACGATGGCGAAGGCCGACAGCAGCGAGATCGCGATCTTGCCGATGGCGATGACCAGGGCCGTGATCAGGCTGACCATCATCATGCGGCCGACCGGCGCGTTCGAGGCTGCACCCATGCCGGTGCCTTGCAGGGCGGCGGTGTAGTTCTCGATCAGGTGGCTGCCGGGCCACATCGACATGGGCGCCTGCAGGATCTCGGACGCGGTCTGCGTGGACGCGACGAAGGTCACATACAGGGGAAAGGCGATCACGATCACGCCCAGGACGAGGACGGTGTGCGAGAGCACACGCAGCCAGGGATTGCGTTCGACCATTCAGCGACTCCCCGCCTGCGCGCGGCGTTGCTGCCGGATCGGCGACAGGTGGAAAACGATCGGCATCAGTACTGCACCTTCTTTTCGACGAAACGGAACTGGATGATGGTCAAGGCGATGACGATCACCATCAGGACCACGGACTGTGCCGCCGAACCACCCAGGTCCAGCGCCTTGAACCCGTCGTAGTACACCTTGTAGACCAGGATGGCGGTATCCCGGCCCGGCCCGCCCTCGGTGGCGGCGTCCACGATGGCGAAGGTGTCGAAGAAGGCGTACACCACGTTGATCACGAACAGGAAGAAAGTGGTAGGCGACAGCAACGGGAACTGGATCGACCAGAAGCGCCGCCAGGGCCTGGCCCCGTCGATGGCGGCGGCCTCGATCAGCGATTTCGGGATGCTCTGCAGGCCGGCCAGGAAGAACAGGAAGTTGTAGGAGATCTGCTTCCAGACGGCCGCGATCACGATCAGCGTCATGGCATGGTCGCTGTCGAGCAGGTGGTTCCACTCGAAACCCAGCCCGCGCAGCGCATAGGAAACGATGCCGATGGAAGGCGCGAACATGAACAGCCACAGCACGCCGGCCACGGCGGGCGCCACGGCGTAGGGCCAGATCAGCAGCGTGCGGTAGACCAGCGTGGCCTTGACGACGCGGTCGGCAAACACCGCCAGCAGCAACGAGATGCCGATGCCCAGGCCCGCCACCAATACCGAGAAGATGGCGGTGGTCTTGAACGAGGCGAGGTAGGACGGGTCGTCCAGGAGGTTGGCGAAGTTCTGAAGACCCACCCATTCGGTCGACAGGCCGAACGCGTCGGACTGCTGGAAAGACTGCAGCAGCGCTTGCGCGGCGGGCCAGAAAAAGAAGATGGCGATCACCGCCACCTGGGGTGCCAGCAGCACCCACGGCAGCCAGGCCGAGCGGAAGACGACGCGTTTTTCAGAAGCCACGGTGTTTCAATCAGAAAACCCCCGTCCGGATCACCGAACGGGGGAGGCGAGAGGATAACGGAGGGCCGCGAGACCCGCCCGGATCGTACTCAGTTGGCTTTCTGGAACCGCTCCAGTTGCTCGTTGCCGCGGCTGACGATGGCGTCCAGCGCTTCCTTGGCCGACTTCTTGCCGGCCCAGACTTGTTCGAGCTCTTCGTCCTCGATGGCACGCACCTGGATGAAGTTGCCCAGGCGGATGCCGCGCGACTTGTCCGTGGTCTTGCGGATCATCTGGTTGACGGCCACATCGGTGCCGGGGTTCTGCTTGTAGAAGCCGGACTTCTCGGTCAGCTCGAACGATGCCAGGGTGATCGGCAGGTAGCCGGTGCGCTGGTGGCTCTTGGCCTGGATCTCCGCGTTGGTGAGGTAGTTGAAGAAAGCCGCCACGCCCTTGTATTCAGCGGGCTTCTTGCCGCCCATGACCCAGAGCGACGCACCACCGATCACGGTGTTTTGCGGCGCGCCGACCACATCCGGGTAGTAGGGCAGGGGTGCGATGCCGAAGTCGAACTTGGCGTTCTTCTTGATGCTCGCGTAGGTCGATGACGAGGCCGTGGCCATGGCGCATTCGCCGGAATAGAAGGATGCGTCGGCCTTGTTGCCCCGTCCACGGTAGACGAAGAGGCCCTGCTTGGCCATGTTGGACAGGTTCTCGATGTGGCGCACGTGCAGCGGGCTGTTGACGGTCAGGCGCGCACTGGTGCCGCCAAAGCCGTTGCCCTTGCTGGCGAACTCGGTGTTGTGCCAGGTGGAGAAGCTCTCGAGCTGCGTCCAGCCCTGCCAGCTGGTGGTGAAGGGGCAGGCCACGCCCGAGGCCTTGAGCTTGGCCGCTGCGAGCACCACCTCCGGCCAGGTCTTGGGCGGCTGGTTGGGATCGAGCCCGGCCTTCTTGAACAGGTCCTTGTTGTAGTTGAACACTGTCGTCGAGCTGTTGAACGGGAAGCTCAGCATCTGGCCGTTGGGTGCGGTGTAGTAACCGACCACGGCCGGGATGTAGGCCTTGGGGTCGAACTTGTAGCCCGCATCGGACAGCACCTTGCCCACGGGCACCACGGCGCCCTTGGCGGCCATCATCGTGGCGGTACCCACCTCGAACACCTGGAGGATGTGAGGCGCGTTGCCGGCGCGGAACGCCGCTACGGCGGCCGGCATGGTCTCGTCGTAGGTGCCCTTGTAGGTAGGAACGATCTTGTAGTCCTTCTGGCTGGCATTGAAGCCATTGGCCAGGTCCAGCACCCAGTCATTCAGGCCGCCGGTCATGGAGTGCCACCACTGGATCTCGGTCTGGGCGTGGGCCGGACCGCTCATGGCGGCAGCAAGCGCCAGGGCGCTGGTGAGGGGGATGAAATGCTTGCGCATGGATGCTCCTTGGATGGGTAACGGTAGCCCGGTAGGGTAGGGTCTTTGTGTGACGAAACGATTGCACCGACGTTTCCCGGGCGTGACAACAGGGGTTTCCATGAGGGGCGCGGGTGTATGTTGCGCTGCGGTACCATCTTGGGCCCACTACTGTCATGCTGGCGACTGCCACACACATGAACGCTCCCACGCCGCTCTCGCTGCTCGCCACCCCCACCGACGATGCGCCGCGTCTGCGCGAGATTCCCTACAACTACACCTCCTTTTCGGACCGTGAGATCGTCCAGCGCCTGCTCGGCGAGCGGGCATGGGGATTGCTCGATGAACTCAGGGGCGAGCGCCGCACCGGCCGGTCGGCGCGCATGTTGTACGAGGTGCTTGGCGATATCTGGGTGGTGCAGCGCAACCCCTACCTGCAGGACGACCTGCTCGACAGCCCGAAACGCCGCCAGCAGCTGGTTGACGCCATGCACCACCGCCTGGGTGAGGTGCAGAAGCGCCGTACCCCGAACGACGATGCGGCGCGCGATGACCTGGTTGCGGAGTTGCTTGCCGCGGCGCGGGCGGCGGTGGATCGGTTTGCACGCGGGTTCGAGGACGTGGCCGCGCTGCGCCAGCGCGCCACGAAAGCGCTGCGCAAGCTCACCGCCAGGGACAACATCAAGTTCGACGGCCTCTCGCGCGTATCGCACGTGACTGACGCGACCGACTGGCGCGTCGAATACCCCTTCGTCGTCCTCACGCCCGACACCGAGGCCGAGATGGCCCGGCTGGTCAAGGGCTGTTTCGAACTTGGCCTGACGATCATCCCTCGGGGGGGCGGCACCGGTTACACCGGCGGCGCGATACCACTGACCTGGAAGAGCGCGGTCATCAACACCGAGAAGCTCGAGGCCATGACCGAGGTGGAATGGGTCAAGGTCCCCGGGCACGAGCAACCGCTGCCCACGGTCTGGACCGAAGCCGGCGTGGTCACCCAGCGCGTGGCCGACGCGGCCGAGCGCGCTGGCCATGTGTTCGCCGTCGACCCCACGTCCGCCGAGGCCTCGTGCATTGGCGGCAACATCGCCATGAATGCCGGCGGCAAGAAGGCCGTGCTCTGGGGCACGGCGCTGGACAACCTGGTGTCGTGGCGCATGGTCACGCCGCAGGCGCAGTGGCTGGAGGTCACGCGGCTGGACCACAACCTGGGCAAGATCCACGACGCCGAGGTGGCCACCTTCGAGCTGAATTACTTCGAAGCCGACGGCAAGACCCCGGTGCGTACCGAGCAGCTCGCCATCCCCGGCAAAACCTTCCGCAAGGAAGGCCTGGGCAAGGACGTGACCGACAAGTTCCTCAGTGGCCTGCCTGGCATTCAGAAGGAAGGTTGCGACGGCCTCATCACCAGCGCGCGCTGGGTGGTGCACCGCATGCCGCAGCACGTTCGCACAGTCTGCCTGGAGTTCTTCGGCAACCCCAGGGACTGCGTGCCGTCGATCGTCGACATCAAGGATTTCATGTTCGGGGAGATGAAGCGACCTGGCGGCGCCATCCTGGCCGGCCTGGAGCACCTCGATGACCGCTACCTGAAAGCTGTCGGCTATGCCACCAAGAGCAAGCGTGGCACCCTGCCCAAGATGGTGCTCGTGGGCGATATCGTGGGCGACGACGCCGATGCGGTTGCGCGGGCCACCAGCGAAGTGATCCGCCTGGCCAATTCGCGCAGCGGCGAGGGTTTTGTCGCCATCAGTGCCGAGGCGCGCAAGAAGTTCTGGCTCGACCGCAAGCGCACGGCGGCCATCAGCAAGCACACCAATGCCTTCAAGATCAACGAGGACGTGGTGATCCCGCTGCCGCGCATGGGCGAGTACACCGAGGGTATCGAGCGCATCAACATCGAGCTCTCGCTGCGCAACAAGATAAAACTGTGCGAGGCGCTGGAAACATTCTTCACGCGGGGTAGCCTGCCACTGGGCAAGACAGACGACGCCAACGACATCCCCAGCGCCGAGCTGCTGGAGGATCGCGTGCAGCAGGCGCTCGCCGTCGTGCGCGAAGTGCGTTCGCAGTGGGCGGGCTGGTTGCGCGACGTGGACACGCTGTTTCCGCAGTTGCAGGACCACCGCCTGCGCGCCAGCTGGAAGACGCAGCTGCGCGCGCCGCTGCAGAACATCTTCACCGGTGCGGCATTCGGCCCGCTGCTGACCGAATGCAACACCATCCACCAGCGCGTGCTCAAGGGCCGAGTCTGGGTGGCCCTGCACATGCATGCGGGCGATGGCAACGTGCACACCAACATCCCGGTCAACAGCGACGACTACGAGATGCTGCAGGCGGCGCACGCCGCGGTGGCGCGCATCATGGTGCTGGCCCGCAGCCTCAATGGCGTGATTTCCGGCGAGCACGGCATCGGCATCACCAAGCTCGAATTCCTCACCGACGAGGAACTGCGGCCGTTCGCAGAGTACAAGAGCCGGGTCGACCCCGAAGGCCGCTTCAACAAGGGCAAGCTGCTGCGCGACTTTGGCGCCCCTGCACTGGCGCAGGACACCAGCCTGCGCAGCGCCGATCTGTCCAGCGCCTACACGCCCAGTTTCGGCCTCATGGGCCATGAATCGCTGATCATGCAGCGCAGCGACATCGGCGCCATTGCCGACAGCGTCAAGGATTGCCTGCGCTGCGGCAAGTGCAAGCCGGTCTGCGCCACCCATGTGCCGCGCGCCAACCTGCTTTATTCGCCGCGCAACAAGATCCTGGCCACCTCGCTGCTGATCGAGGCTTTCCTGTACGAGGAGCAGACCCGCCGCGGCATCAGCATCCGGCACTGGGAAGAGTTCGAGGACGTGGCCGACCACTGCACGGTCTGCCACAAGTGCCTCTCGCCCTGCCCGGTGAAGATCGACTTCGGCGACGTGACGATGAACATGCGCAACCTGCTGCGCAAGATGGGCCAGAAGAGCTTCCGCCCCGGTAACGCGGCCGCCATGTTCTTCCTCAATGCCACCAACCCCGAGACGATCAAGTTCGTGCGAGGTGCCATGGTGGGCGCGGGATTCAAGGCCCAGCGCCTGGCCAACGACCTGCTCAAGCGCGTCGCCCGCAGGCAGACCAGCGCGCCGCCAGCAACCCTCGGTCCGGCCCCTGTCAAGGAACAGGTGATCCATTTCATCAACAAGAAGATGCCCGGCGGTCTGCCCAAGAAGACCGCGCGCGCCCTGTTGGACATCGAGGACAAGGACTACGTGCCCATCATCCGCAACCCGGCGGCCACCACGGCCGAGACCGAGGCGGTGTTCTATTTCCCGGGCTGTGGTTCCGAGCGCCTGTTCAGCCAGGTGGGCCTGGCCACGCAGGCGATGCTGTGGCACGCCGGCGTGCAGACCGTTCTGCCGCCGGGTTACCTGTGCTGCGGCTATCCGCAGCGAGGCAGTGGCCAGTTCGACAAGGCCGAGAAGATGATCACCGACAACCGGGTGCTCTTCCACCGCGTGGCCAACACGCTGAATTACCTGGACATCAAGACCGTGGTGGTGAGCTGCGGCACCTGCTACGACCAGTTGCAGGGTTACGAGTTCGATCAGATCTTCCCCGGCTGCCGCATCATCGACATCCATGAGTACCTGCTCGAGAAGGGCATCACGCTGCCGGCCGGGCAGGGCGGCTACCTGTACCACGACCCCTGCCACACGCCGATGAAGCTGCAGGACCCGATGAAGACCGTCAGGGCACTGGTGGGCGAAAACGTGCTGGAGAGCAAGCGCTGCTGCGGCGAGTCGGGCACGCTGGGCGTGACGCGGCCCGACATCTCCACCCAGGTCCGTTTCCGCAAGGAAGAAGAAATCCAGAACGGTGAGGCCGCGTTGCGCGCCGCCGGCACCGTGGGCGCGCAGGACAACGTGAAGATCCTCACCTCGTGCCCCAGCTGCCTGCAGGGGCTGAGCCGCTATGGCGAGGACCTCAAGTCGGGCCTTCTTGAGGCCGATTACATCGTGGTGGAGATGGCGCGCCAGATTCTGGGCGAACAATGGCTGCCTGAATACGTGGCCAAGGCCAACCAGGGCGGCATCGAGCGCGTGCTGGTCTGACGCCCATAGCCCTCACGGAGACATCATTCATGGCTGGACTCGACAGGAACACCCCGACGCCGCAGTCGATCACGCTGCACCAGCAGTCGCGGTTGCTCGAAATCGGCTTCTCCGATGGCAGCGAATTCCGCATTCCGTTCGAGCTGATGCGGGTGTACTCGCCCTCGGCCGAGGTGCAGGGCCACGGCCCCGGTCAGGAGGTGCTGCAGACCGGCAAGCGCGAGGTGGACATCGTCGCGCTGGAACCGGTGGGCAACTACGCGGTGCAACCCACCTTTTCCGATGGCCACAGCTCCGGCATCTACTCCTGGGACTACCTGCTCTTTCTGGGCTCGAAGCAGGCGGACCTGTGGGCCGACTATTTCGCGCGCCTGCAGGCCGCCGGGGTGGAACGCGACGCGCCCATGCCGGACAAGGGTGGCCAAGCCTGCGGCAGCCACTGAAAAAGGACGACAAGGCCATGGCTTCCACCCATTTCGGATTCAAGACCGTCGACGAAGGCGAGAAGGCGCAGCGCGTGCGCGGCGTGTTCGATTCGGTCGCACCCAGGTACGACGTGATGAACGATCTCATGTCGGCCGGTCTGCACCGCCTGTGGAAGCGCTACACGATCACCGTGGCCAACCCCCAGGCGGGTGACCAGGTGCTCGACATCGCCGGTGGCACCGGCGACCTTTCCCTCGCTTTCGCGCGCAAGGTTGGTCCGACGGGGCGGGTGGTGCACACCGACATCAACGAAGCCATGCTGCGCGAGGGGCGCGCGCGCCTGCTCGACCTGGGTGTGGTGCTGCCGACGATGGTCTGCGACGCCGAGAAGCTCCCGTTTGCCAGCGATTCGTTCGATATCGTGTCGGTGGCGTTCGGCCTGCGCAACATGACGCACAAGGAACTTGCCCTGGCCGAGATGCATCGGACACTCAAACCGGGTGGAAAGTTGCTGGTGCTGGAGTTTTCCCGGGTGGCGAAACCGCTTGAGAAAGCTTATGACTGGTACTCGTTCAATGTGCTGCCCAAACTGGGCAGGCTGGTGGCGGGTGACGAGGCCAGCTACCGCTATCTGGCCGAGTCCATCCGCATGCACCCGGGGCAGGAAGAATTGAGGCAGATGATGCGAGGTGCTGGTTTTGGCCATGTGGATGTGCACAACCTCAGCGCCGGCGTGGTGGCCCTGCATGTGGGCATCAAGTGTTGAGCGACGTTGGATGTCCGGTTTCTGCAATCTGAAGGAGACGATGAAATGAACAAGTTGTGGTCGGTGGTGCTGGTCTGCGCGATGGCGCTGGGCTCGCAGGACCTCTGGGCCAAGCGCCTGGGAGGAGGCCTTTCCTTCGGCAAGCAGTCGGGCAACGTGACGCAGCAGCGCAGCGGCGCGGCGCCCGCGCAGCAGGCCACACCGCAGCAGGCGCCGGCACAGAATGCGGCCGCCCGTCCGGCCACGGCCAGCCCGGCCGCGGCTGCGCCAAAGCGGCCTTGGGGTGCGATGCTGGGGGGGCTGGCAGCGGGCCTTGGTCTTGCCTGGCTGGCCTCCGCACTGGGTTTTGGCGAGGCCTTCGCGCAGTTCCTGCTGTTTGCGCTGCTCGCGGTGGTGATCATGGCGGTCATCGGCATGGTCATGCGCCGGCGCGCCCAGCCTGCCAATCTGGCTTACCAGGGAGCGGGTCATTCGCAGTTCGACCCGGCCACGCCGCGCACCTACCAGCCGCACAACGTTGGCAACGACGCCTCTGCCAGACCCTGGGAACGCAGTGGCCCGGCCGGACTGGACGCCGCCCACCGCCCGGCGTCCCCGGCCGGCGGCGGGTCCTTGATCGGTTCGGCCTTGCAGGGCGGCCAGTCGTGGGGTGTGCCGGCGGGCTTCGACGTCGAGGGTTTCCTCAAGGCATCCAAGGCCAATTTCACCAGCCTGCAGGATGCCTGGGACCGTTCCGACATTCCCGCCCTGCGGGCCATGATGACCGACGACATGCTCGAGCAGATCCGAGGGCAGCTTGCCGAGCGCGAGCAGGTCTCGACAGGCAGCGCGAACAAAACCGAGGTGGTGATGCTGGAAGCCCAGTTGCTCGGCATCGAGGAGCTGGAGGACGAGTACATGGCCAGCGTGGAGTTCTCCGGTCTGATCCGCGAGGAAGGCTCCGCCGGCCCCAACCCGTTCCGTGAGGTCTGGAACATCACCCGACCCCGGGCTGGATCGGGCGGCTGGCTGGTGGCGGGCGTGCAGGCCCTGCAGTAAGCGCCGCGCGCGGCCGTTGCGCCGGGCTTTATCCGTCAAAATCGGGTGGTCATGAAAAATGAACCACCCGATTCTTCTTCCAGGCCCGGTGCTGCGGCTGCGGCCCCCCTGAACTTCCTGCAATCGCTGTTGGGCGCCATTCGGCCACCCGAGTGGGTGGTCGACGAGTTGCAGAACCGCGTGGTGCTGTTCCTCAACCATGTGCTGATGCAGGAAAAGGCCGCCCAGGACCGGCTGCGCCGGCAGAAGGGCAAACCCGTGCGCGTCCAGTGGGGTGACTTCCACCTCACCCTCGCGCCGACCGCCGCCGGCTTGCTTGAGCGTTGCGACCCCGAGGTCCGGCCCGAGCTGAACGTCACCCTGACCCAGACATCGCCCCTGGCACTGGCCCAGGGCGTGCTGGCAGGGCAGAAGCCCGGTGTGGACATCCAGGGCGACGTGCAACTCGCGGCCGAGGTGGCCTGGCTGGTGGACAACGTGCGCTGGGACGTGGAGGAAGACCTTTCCCGTGTGGTGGGAGACGCCACGGCCCACACGCTGTCGCGGTTTGCCCGCGCGGCGGGCCAGGCCGTGAAGGCCTTTGCCGAACGTCTGCCTGAGGGCTTTTCCCCCCGCGCGCCCACCGCTGGCGCATCGACCGACCCGACGGCCACGACACCGCCCTCGCACGGACCCGCCGCATGAGCCGGCTCTTTCGCGGTGTCTACATCGTCTGGGTGGTGTTGCGCTACGGCCTGGACGAGCTGG
>NZ_JAILWB010000014.1 GCF_025699295.1 Hydrogenophaga sp.
TGATGCCGATGGTGATCTCGCGTTCCTCGATCTGGCCGTCCTCGGTCGTCACCTTGACCCTGGCCTGGCGCGGTCCGCGCGGCACGCGGCCTTGCGCGGACGGCATACCGTTGCTGACCGCGGTCGAAACCTCCCCGCCGCCAGATGCCTGCGCCTGCTCGCGCTGCTTGCGGCGCTGTTCGCGCAAGCGCTGGCGCTCTTCCTCGCTCAGGTTCTGGAACGCCTCTCGGCTCATGCGCGGGCGCTCGCCGCTGACCTCAGGCGTGGCACCGGCCACCGGTTTGATTGCGGCTGGCGGCGCGGCGCCGGCGGGCTGCGGCGTGGACGGCGACGAAGGTGCCACGTCAGGTCCCCGCCCCCCGGCAGCGCCCCGTGCACCCTGCGTGCCACGCTGGATCGTCAGCGCCGACATCGGCACCACCAGCACGTCCCGGACCTCGGCCACCACGAAGAACACCTGCGCCGTCATGCTGGTCATGAGGCTGCGGTTGGTGTTGGGTACCTCGAACAGCGCGTTGTAGAGCACCACGTTGTTGGTCACCGTGGGCGTGGGCTCGATCTTCTTGAGCTCGCCGTACCAGCGCCTGCCCTGCCCGCCCAGCGTGGTGAAGTACACCGGCATGCCACCGCGCAGCTTGCTCACATCGGCTTCGGACACCTGGGTCTGCACCGTCATCACCGACAGGTCGGCGATGCGCATCAGCGTGGGCGCGGACTGGTTGGTGTTGAGCGTCTGGCCCTGGCGCGCGGTGATGCTGACCACAGTGCCCGACATGGGCGCGTAGATGCGGGTGAACTTGAGGTTGGCCTCTTCCACCCGCATGCTGGCCTGCAGCTGCTGCATAGACGCCTTGAGCGACTGGATCTGCACACGCGCGGTCTTCACCGCCGTCTCGGCGTTCTGCAGGGTTTCGACCGTGGTGGCTTCCTCGGCCATCAGGTTCTTCTGCCGCTGCAGGTCGCGTTCGGCCTTGGCCAGCGTGAGTTCGCGCTCGGCCATCTGGGCCTGCTGCGAGCGCAGCTGGGCGCGGCTGGCGTCCACGCGCGCCATCGAGGTTTCGGCGTCGATCTCGGCCAGCAGGTCGCCCTCTTTCACCTCGCTGCCCACTTCCACGTGGATCTTGCGCAACTGGCCCGACACCTGGGCACCCACGTCCACGTAGTCGCGTGGCTGCAGCGAGCCGGTGGCGCTGACCTGGTCCTCGATGTCGCCGCGCTGCACGGTGGCGGTGATGTAGGCGTTCTCGGTTCTGGCACCCGGTCCCCAGCGGTACCACGCGTACCCGCTGCCTCCCAGCACGGCCAGCCCCACCAGCAAGAGCACGGCCAGCCGCCAGGTGCTGCGGCGACGGACAACGGGGACTTTGACTTCGTTCATATCGCTTGTCTTGGTGACGGGCATGGACCCTGGATGAGGCTGGATACTGCCCGAGAAATATGGAAGGAATGAGCACGTACGAGATCGGCGCTTGCACAAAGTTTGAAAGATTTGGGTTTAGTCTCGGGCCCATCATGCGCAACGACCGCCCCGCATCGCCCTCCGCCGCCCGCGCCTGGTTCTCGCGCTTCGATACCCTGCGCGTCAAGCTGTTCCTGGCCATCGCGGGTGCCAACGTCGTGCTGGTCATGACCGCCTACCTGATCTACGGATGGAGTTTCGACAAAGGCCTGGTGGAGTACCTGAACCAGGCCGACGAGGCCCGGCTGCAGCCCCTGATCGTGCGGCTGGCCGAAGGCCACCGCCAGCATGGCAGCTGGGACTGGATCGCGCAGGACCACCAGCGCTGGCAGGACCTCTCGCGCGAGGTGCTGGGCACTGGCCGCATTCCCCGCCGCGCGGCGGAGCCGTCGGTGGCGGCGGGTGACCTGCCAGCCACCCCACCCGAACCACCCCCACAGGCCCGAACCGAAGCGCCGCGCGTACCGCCAGCCCTCACCATCGACCCGCGGCTGTTGCTGCTCGACCCAGCTCGGCAGGTGCTCATCGGCCCCACGCACCGGGTGGAACAGGCCGTGCTCAAGCCCATCCTGGTGGACAACACCCTCGCAGGCTACCTGGGTTACGTGCCGCGCCTGCAGATGGTGACTTCGCTGGAGCGGGTGTTCCTTGCGCAGCAGACGCGCACCTTCGCCGCCATCGCGCTGGGCATGCTGGCGGCGGTGCTGCTCAACGCGGCACTGATCGCGCGCTGGCTCTCGCGGCGGCTGCGCGTGCTGGGCGAAGGCACGGCCGCCATCGCCCAGGGCGATTACGGCGTGCGCCTGCCCGCCCAAGGCCACGACGAACTGGCCCAGCTCGCCCTGGCGTTCAACCACATGGCCACCTCGCTGCAGGCCGCGCAGCAAGCCCGCCGGCAGTGGATCGCCGACATCGCGCACGAGCTGCGCACGCCGCTGGCGACGCTGCGCGCCGAGATCGAAGCCCTGCAGGATGGCGTGCGCCGCCCCGACGCGGCCAACCTGGACTCGCTCGCGCAGGAGGTACACCGGCTCACGCGGCTGGTGGATGACTTGCGGCTGCTCTCGCTCTCCGACCTCGGCGCGCTGGACTACCGCCTGGCGCCGGTCGACCTGGGCCGCTTCGTGGACCACCACCTGGGCGACGCCGCTGGCCTGCCGGGCCAACGGCTGCAGTTGCGCAGCGAACTGGACGAAGGCGTGGAAATCCGCGCCGACGGCGACCGCCTGGACCAGGTGCTGTCCAACCTGCTGCAGAACACGCAGCGCTACAGCAGCGCGCCGGCCACGCTGCACGTGCAGGTGCGCCGCGAGGGCGCCGAGGCCCGGCTCACCTGGGAAGACACCGGGCCCGGTGTCCCCCCCGAGGCGTTGCACCGCCTGACAGAGCGCCTCTACCGGGTGGACGAATCCCGCGCCAGCGCCAGTGGCGGCTCGGGCCTGGGCCTGGCGATCGCGCGTGCCATCGTCGAAGGCCATGGCGGGCGCATGCGGGCGTCGGCCAGCGCGCTCGGTGGCCTGCGCTGGGATATCTGGCTGCCCCTGGACCCGGAGGCGGTGCATGGCTGAGCGCATCCTGATCGTCGAGGACGAGAACAAGATCGCCAGCGTGCTGCTGGATTACCTGGCGCAGTCGGGCTTTCGCACGCACCACCTCACGCGCGGCGACGAGGTGCAAGCCTGGCTGGAGCACAACCCGGTCGACCTCGTGCTGCTGGACCTGATGCTGCCGGGCAGGAGCGGGCTGGACGTCTGCAAAGCCCTGCGCGCCGGCGCGCCCGGACAACCGGCGCCGGCCATCATCATGGTGACCGCGCGGGTGGAGGAGATCGACCGCCTGCTTGGCCTGGAACTCGGTGCCGATGACTACATCTGCAAACCCTTCAGCCCGCGCGAGGTGGTGGCCCGCGTGAAGGCGGTGCTGCGCCGCGGCACGCATGCCGTTGTGCCGGTCGACGAAAACCCCGACGGCCTGAAACTGGACGACGCGGCCTGGCGCGCCACGCTCGCCGGACACGATCTGGGCCTGACCGCCGTGGAATATCAGTTGCTCAAGGTGCTCAGCGCGCGGCCCGGGCGCATCTTCTCGCGCGAACAGCTCATGGACGCCATGTACCAGGACGAGCGCATCGTCTCGGACCGCACGGTCGACAGCCACATCAAGAAGCTGCGGCGCAAGATCGACGAACATCTGCCCGATCAGGAGCTGATCCATTCTGTCTACGGGCTCGGCTACCGGTTCGACCCACCGTTGTAGCGCACCCCCCGCGGCGCCTCTGTCGGGACCGTCGATATGTGGCCTTTTTTCATGGGCATCATGAGAATGCGAAAGATTCTCGTTTAGAATGACTGCTCATTCCTGCCTCACGCTGCATCCGCCGCCCAAGCGAAAGGAGTCTCATGGTCACCGGTCTCGCCGTTCTCGGCTCCAGCCTCATGCTCATGCTGCTCGCCGCGTGGTGGATTTTTCGACACAGGTAGTTCATAACAAGGCCTGAACCCAGGCCCGCGATCCCGTTCCGCAGCGCTTACCCTCCCACTGACCATGCCTTCCGCCAGCGCCCGTCTCGCGCCTCCCATGACATCGCCATCCGGCCTGCAACCGCGTCGCCTCAACCGCCGCATTCTGGTGGTGGGTGCGGTGGTGGGTTTTCATGTGCTGGCCGTGTGGGCGCTGCAGACCGGTCTGCTGCGCCGTGCCGTGGAAATGGTGATTCCGGTCCAGGTGCTGGCCGAGATGATCGAGCCCGCGCAACCCCTGGTCACCCCGGAGCCACCCCCACCGGCACCGGTCGTGCAACCGCCCAGGCCCAAGCCGAGGCCCCAGCCCGCCGCGCGGCCCGAGCCGGTGCCCCAGCCCGTGCTGCAACCCGAACCCTCCCCGGTGGCCCCGGTCGTCGCGCCCCCCGAGCCCGCGCCACCCGTGGTCGTGAGCGCGCCCACGCCAGCGCCTGCGCCGCCCGCTCCGCCAGCGCCGCCGGCTCCCCCTCGCATCGAACTGCCTTCCAGCAGCGCGGACTACCTCAACAACCCGCGCCCGCCCTACCCGCCCCTGTCGAAACGCATGGGCGAGCAGGGCAAGGTCGTGGTGCGCGTGTTCATCGAAACCGATGGCACGGCCAGCAAGGCCGAGATCCGCACGTCCAGTGGCTACGACCGACTGGACCAGACCGCCCTGCAAACCGTGCTGCGCTGGCGCTACGTGCCCGGCAAACGCGCCGGGGTGGCCGAAGCCATGTGGTTCAACATCCCCATCAGTTTCGTTCTGGAATAAACCCTTTCCCTTGGAGTCAGAGAATCATGGATCCGCAAATCGCATCAACGGGCCTCGCCCACGTCTGGTCGCAGGGCGACTGGGTCATCCGCTCGGTGGCCGTGGTGCTGCTGGTGATGTCGCTCGCCACCTGGATCATCATCCTGTGGAAGGCACTCGACCAGCGCGCCCAGCGCGCCCAGGCCAAGGGCGTGGAAGGCTTCTGGCACAGCGCCGACTTCGCCGAAGGGCTGGACAAGCTGGGCTCATCCGTCGAGGGCAACCCGTTTCGCGCCGCGGCCCTGGAAGGCCGCGAGGCCACGCGCCACATCCTGCACAAGGACGGCCACAACGGCAGCCCGCCCCAGCGCCAGTTGCACGACAGCCTTGACGTGAGCGACTGGGTCGAGCGTTCGCTGCGCAAGAGCGTGGACGACTTCACTGCCCGCTCGCAAAGTGGTCTGTCCGTGCTGGCATCGGTGGCTTCCACCGCGCCGTTCGTGGGCCTGTTCGGCACGGTCTGGGGCATTTACCACGCCCTGCTGAGCATTGGCGCGGCGGGTCAGGTCAGCATCGACCGCGTCGCGGGTCCGATCGGCGAGGCGCTGATCATGACGGCCCTGGGCCTGCTGGTCGCCATTCCCGCCGTGCTGGGCTACAACGCCCTGGTGCGCGGCAACAAGGGCATCAGCCACCAGCTCAACCGCTTCGCGCACGACCTGCACGCCTACTTCGTCACTGGTGCCCGGGTGAGCTCCGGCGCCGCTGACGGCAAGGTGCTGCCAATGAAGAAAGCCTCCTGAGGAGTCGCGCCATGGCCATCGGAACCCAACAGGACGGCGACGAGGTGATGAGCGAGATCAACATGATCCCGTTCATCGACGTGATGCTGGTGCTGCTGATCATCTTCATCATCACGGTGCCGGTGATCAAGCACGCGGTCAACATCGAACTGCCGCAGGCCAGCATCGAGAAGGTGCAGGACAAGCCCGAAAACATCCGCCTGTCCGTGGATGCGGACGGGGTCTACTACTGGAACGACCAGCGCATCGAAGACGTCGACTTCGCGGCTCGCCTGGAAGCGGCCGCAGCCCAGGACCCTCAACCCGAACTTCACATCCGCGGCGACAAGGCGGTGCGTTACGAACGCGTGGCGCAGGCCATGGCCACCGCGCAGCGCAGCGGCGTGCGCAAGATCGGCTTCATCACCGAGCCCGCACCATGAACACCACGCCCACCCCTCGTCAGGCCCCCCTGGCAGGCGATGCGCCAGCACCCGCCACGCCCGAGCTCAACGGCCCGGTGCCGGTGCTGCCCAGCGCCGAGCTGCTGCGCGGCCAGAAGGCGGTGGCCATCGATCACAACGGATCGCTCTACCGGCTGCAGACCACGCGCCAGGGCAAGCTGATCCTCACCAAGTAAGGCATCCCGGCGCGTTGCAACAAATTTCCATCGTGGGGCGACCCGGGGATCACAGCTCCCCGCGCGTCGTTTTTGGCCAGCCAGGGGGCACCTTGCCCCGGTAGCCAGGCATTTTTTCCCGCGACTCAGAGTCCGATCGCCGCGATGCCGGCCCGAGCGATCTGCGCGTCTTCGGTGGATTTCACCCCGCTCACCCCCACCGCGCCAATGCACTGGCCGTCCTTCATGATCGGCACGCCTCCCTCGAGCATGCCGGCCAGCAGGGGGGCGCTCAGGAAGGAGGTGCGCCCCTGGTTGATCACGTCCTCGTAGATCTTGCTCTCGCGCCGGCCCATGGCGGCGGTATGGGCTTTGGCCGGTGCAATGTGCGACGAGATGGCGGCCGCGCCGTCCTGCCGTTGCAGCCACAACAGGTGTCCACCGTCGTCAACGATGGCGATCGTGACCGCCCAGTGATTCTTCAGCGCCTCGGCTTCGGCCGCGGCGGCGATGAGTTTGACGTCGGCGATTTCCAGAACTGCCTTGTTTTTCATGAACTTGGTCCCAATTGGTGGATCAGAGAAGGATTGCAGACCGGAGCTTAAACGCGTCGGCGCGCTGCGGGAACGATAACGCGTGCATTGGCGCCCCGCCAGTCACAAGTGCCCTGACCAAAAAGGCGCGTTCCGCACACGCCGGCCGCTGCAGCCCCCTACAATGCAATTTCGCCGGTTGCGCGTCATTCCGACGCGCAGCGACCGGCACCAGGCGTCAGATGATGAAGGAGATCACCACCATGACCGACCACGTACAGACCAGCGGGCGCTTCGGCACCGCCGTCTCTTCCGATGCACTGCGCAACAAAGTCATGCGCAACACCTACTGGCTGCTGGCCCTGTCCATGCTGCCGACGGTGCTGGGCGCCTGGATCGGCGTGCAGACCGGCATCACCGCCGGGTTGACCGGAGGCATGGGCCTGATCGTCTTCCTGGGCGGCGCCTTCGGCTTCATGTTCGCGATCGAGAAGACCAAGAACTCGGCCGCCGGCGTGCCCGTGCTGCTGGCGTTCACCTTCTTCATGGGCCTGATGCTCTCGCGCCTGCTGGCCGCGGTGCTGGGATTTTCCAACGGGTCGAGCCTGATCATGACCGCCTTCGGTGGTACCGCCGGTGTGTTCTTCATCATGGCCAACCTCTCGACCGTGATCAAGCGCGACCTCTCTGGCATGGGCAAGTGGCTCTTCGTGGGCGCCCTGGCCATCATGGTCGGCGCGATCATCAACGTGTTCGTGGGCAGCCCGGCGGGCATGGCCGTGATCGCCACCCTGGCCATCATGGTGTTCAGCCTCTACCTGCTGTACGACCTCAAACGCATCGTCGATGGCGGCGAGACCAACTACATCACCGCCACGCTGGGCCTGTACCTGAGCGTGTTCAACATCTTCCAGAGCCTGCTGATGCTGCTGGGCCTGTTCGGCGGCGAACGCGACTAAGCGGGCCCTCCCGCCGACGAGAAAGGACCTTCGGGTCCTTTTTCTTTGCCTGTTGCGGTGGTCGCGATCTTTTTTGTGGCACGGGGCGTCAAGTTCGGCCCCAAACCGCCGAAACAGGTGAGAACCGACCCGAACAGCCATGCGACACACCGCCCTGACCCTCTGCCTCGTGTCCGCCGCCAGCCTGCTGGCCGGGTGCGAAGCGCTGGGCATCGAAACGGCCACGCAGATCAATGCGAAGAAAGAAGCCGAGGGCAAGGCCATCGGCAGCGCCTGCCGCCATGCGGTGCGCAGCATCGAGGACTGCTTTGGCGCCTACCCGCGCGCGGGCAAGGCCGCCGTTTTCGCCGGCTGGCGCGAGATGGACCAGTACATGCGCGACAACGCCGTGGTCGGCATGCCCGCCGAGCCCGAGGCCGGCGCAGCGCCGGCGACCGCCGAAGGTGACAGGCCCGCAGGCGGGTCGCAGAAGTCCTGAGCCCGCTCAGGACCCCGCATCCCCACCCGCTTCTTCGACTGCCTGGGCCCCTGGCACGCGCGCCGGGTCCAGCTCGAACACCGCCATGCTTTCCACGTGCGCCGTGTGGGCGAACATGTTGACCACCCCCGCCGCCACGCAGCGGTACCCCGCCTGGTGCACCAGCAGGCCCGCGTCGCGCGCCAGCGTGGCCGGGTTGCAGCTCACGTAGACGATGCGCCGGGGTGGCTCCCAGGCCCCGCGCTGCGCGGGGTTCTGGTGCAGGTCGGCCAGCGCCTTGGCCAGCGCGAACGCGCCCTCGCGCGGAGGGTCGACCAGCCACTTGTGCGCCATGCCATCCCCCACGAGTTGCACCGGCGTCATCTCGAACAGGTTGCGCGCGGCAAAAGCCGTGGGCGCCAGTGCCCGGCCGAGACCGGCCTGGTTGCTCGCCAGGTTCTCGCGCGAGCGGGCCACCAGGGCCTCGCTGCCTTCGATACCCAGCACCTCGCCCGCCGTGGTGGCGATCGGCAGGGTGAAGTTGCCCAGGCCGCAGAACCAGTCGATCACCCGCTCGTGCGCCCGCGCATCGAGCAGGCGCAGCGCGCGCGCGACCAGGACGCGGTTGATGAAGGGATTGACCTGGGTGAAGTCGGTCGGCCTGAACGGCATGGTGATACCGAACTCGGGCAAGGCGTACGACAGCGCCGGCCCCCCCTCATCCAGCAACTTCACCGTGTCCGGCCCCTTGGCCTGCAGCCACCATTGCACGCCGTGCTGGGCACCGAAGGCGCGCAGGCGCGCCAGGTCATCGTCGCTCAAGGGTTCGAGGTGGCGCAGCACGAGCGCGGTCACATCGTCACCGCAGGCCAGCTCGATCTGCGGACAGGTCTCGCGCGCGTCCATCTCGAAAATCATCGTGCGCAGAGGCAGCAGCATCGCGCTCACATGGGCGGGGAGCACCGGGCAGATGCGCATGTCGGCCACGTAGCGGCTCTTGCGTTCGTGGAAACCGATCAGCACTTCGCCCTTCTTGTGCACGTAGCGCACCGACAGGCGGGCGCGGTAGCGGTAGCCCCAGGCCGGGCCCTCGATCGGGCGCAACAGGGTTTCGGCCCTGACCTTGCCCAGGTGCCAGAGGTTGTCTTCCAGCACGCGCTGCTTGACCGCTACCTGGGCGGCCTCGTGCAGGTGCTGCATCTTGCAGCCGCCACAGGCCCCCGCGTGCAGGCCGAAGTGCGGGCAGCCCGGCCGCACGCGCTGGGAGGACTCGCGGTGCACCGCCGTCACGGTGCCGGCCTCCCAGTTGTTCTTTTTGCGGTGCACGTTCACGCTGACCTGCTCGAACGGCAGCGCGCCTTCGATGAACACGACCTTGCCATCAGGCCGGTGGGCGATGCCCTGGGCATCGATGTCCATGGACTCCACCGCCAGCCAGCCATCGGGCAAGGCATGCGCGGCATCTGTGTCGGGCGCGGGAGCGCTGGCTGTGGTGAGAAGGCTGTTTTCGTGGGTGGATGACGCGGTCATCCTGCGATTGTCTCAGGCCCAGGCCTTGAGATATTCGTCCCAGTGCGATTCGGTCGGCGCCAGGTTGCCCAGCGTCTCCTTGACCATCGCAATCTCCTGCCCGTACTCGGCCTCGGTGAAGCCGCCGCGCATCTTCTGGAAGCGGCAGTAGACGAGATAGGTGTTCATCACGTCCGTCTCGCAGTAGCGGCGGATGTCGTCCGTCTGCCCCGCGAGGTACTGCGCATACACCTGCGAACCGTCCATCCCCAGCTTGCCGGGAAAGCCGCAGAGCCTGGCCATGGCGTCCAGCGGCGCATTGTTCTTCGGGGAATACATGGCCAGCAGGTCCATCAGATCCAGGTGGCGCATGTGGTAGCGGCCGATGTAGTTGTTCCACCTGAACTCGCGGTCGTCCTCGCCCATGTCCCAGTACTTGCTGGCCTCCACGCCATGGCGCAGGCCGCGGTAGTGCAGCACCGGCAGATCGAAGCCCCCGCCGTTCCAGCTCACCAGCTGGGGCGTGTGTTTTTCGACCGCGTGAAAGAAGGTCTGCACCACCTTGCCTTCGCTGTGTCCATCGCGGTCCACGAAGGAATGGATGCGCAGGCCCTCGGCGTTGCGGAACACACAGCTGATGACGAGCACGCGCTGCAGGTGCAGCGGCATGAAATCGCTCTGGCCTTTTTCCTGGCGCTCGGCCAGCCAGGCTGCGTAGACCTGCTCGTCCGTGTGATCGGCGGGGGTGCCATGCAGGGCGCGCAGGCCTTCGACGTCGGGGATGGACTCGATGTCGAAGACAAGGACCGGCCAGGACATGGGGGTCGAGTGTTCGGAGCGGGACCGTGAATCTGGAGCCAGGGAGTGAAGCGGAGCGTCAGCACTCAACGCCAAACGCCCGACGCTCAGCGGACATCAGCGCCTGGGCAGATGACCGATCGGATCGACCGGCTTGCCCAGCCGGCGCACTTCGAAGTGCAGTTTCACGCGATCGGTATCGCTGCTGCCCATCTCGGCGATCTTCTGCCCCTGGCGCACGGCCTGGTCCTCGCGGACCAGAAGCGCCTGGTTGTGGGCGTACGCGGTGAGGTAGGTGTTGTTGTGCTTGAGGATGATCAGGTTGCCGTAACCGCGCAGGCCCGCGCCGGCGTAGACCACACGGCCATCGGCCGCGGCCACCACCGGGTCACCGACCTTGCCGGCGATCGACACGCCCTTGTTGTTGGCTTCATCAAAAGGCGTGATCACCGCACCCTGTGCAGGCCACACGAACGTGAGCTCATCGGCCCCCACGGGCGCGGGTGGCGCGGCGGGAGGCACGGTGGGTGAGTTGGATGCCGCTGGTGGCGGACTGCTCTCGGTCAGGGGACGCGCCACGACACCCGAACTGGCCACCGGACTGGTCGAGGGACCGGTGGGTGCCGCGGGCGCAGCGGCGGCAGTCCCGCTGGTGGGGGGCAGCACGCGCAACACCTGCCCCACTTCCAGAGCGTTCGGGTTGGGCAGGTTGTTCCAGGCCTGTACGTCGCGCCAGTTCTGACCACTCTCCAGAGCGATGCGGAACAAGGTGTCGCCGGGCTTGACGGTGTAGTAGCCGGCCTTGCCGGCATTTTCCGCCCCGGGCAGGGGCGGCAAGTCGGCCGGGCGCGCCACGGCACCACCGCGGTCCTCCACCGGGGCCGGGCCCGCCACGCGGGTGGTGGAACAACCAGCCGTGACCATCAGCACCGCCAGCACCGACATGACCACCCCGCCGTGCCACGTTGGCCGCTCCGGCGTGCGGGACACCTCCGCGCAATGGAAAACACGTTCGTTCATGAAAACTCCCACGAAAGGCTGGAAACCCTGGCGGCCGTTGCAGCCAGGGCTCCGAAATAGACACGCTGCGCCGTGCTGGACGGCCACAACGTCATGCGACACCCGATTTTAGAGGCACAAAGAGCACGGCCTCCAGCTCGGTACGGACGACGCCGCCCGCGGTCTTGTCGATCACCACGAGGTTCTGGCGCCCGGCGACCGTCACCGCCGGGGCCACCAGACGACCACCGACGGCGAGTTGATCGATCCAGGCCGCCGGAATGTCGTTGCCCCCGGCCGCTGCGATGATGCCGGCATACGGCGCGCCCCTGGCATAGCCGGGCATGCCGTCACCAAACAGCAGGTGCAGGTTGGGCAGGCGGAACCAGCGAAGGTTCTCGCGCGATTTCTCGTGCAGGCCCTTGAGCCGTTCGATGCTGTAGACCTCGCGCGCCAGATGACTCAGCAAGGCGGCCTGGTAACCGCAGCCGGTTCCGATTTCCAGCACGCGGCCGAGCTTCTCGGTGCGTCCCTGGCACAGCAGTTCGAGCATGCGTGCCACGACCCCGGGCTTGGAGATGGTCTGCCCGAGACCGATCGGCAGGCTGGTGTCCTCATAGGCCTGGTTGACCAGCGCCGTGTCGACGAAGCGATGGCGTTCCACCGCCTGCAGGGCGGCCAGAACGCCCGGGTGTGTCACGCCCTGCCCCTGGATCTTGCGCACCATCGCGGCGCGCACCGCCTGCGACTCCATGCCGACACCCGTCGGCATCGGCGGAGGTCGTGACCCTCGCGGCGCGGCCTTGGGCAACGGAGCGTGCGCCGGCGTGGGCGTGCTCCGCGCTGCGACACGCGCGACCGGCTGGGCTGGGCCGCGCGCCGCGGGAGTGGGCACCGAGCCCGGCAACCGGGCGGGAAATCCGGGCCGGGGCTTCACGAGACGTTGCCCCCCGCCGCTGCGGCAGGCTGCGGCGGCGGCGGTGACATCCGGGCCGCGGTGGGTGCCCAGTAGGCCAGCCGGTCATGGTCGGTCAGGTCGACCTGCAACGGAGTGATGGTGGCGTAGCCCTGCAGCGAGGCGTGGAAGTCGGTGCCCTCGGCATCGTCCTTGGCCTTGCCCGCGCTGCCGATCCAGTACATGGTGTCACCACGCGGATTGGTCTGCGAAATCACTTGTTCGGCAGCGTGCCGCCGGCCCAGGCGCGCCACCTTGAAGCCCCGGATGTCGGCCAGCGGCCGGCTGGGAATATTGACATTGAGCAGCCAGGGCTGGTCCGGTGGCCCGTCCTGGAGCGAAGGCAGCAGTTGCGAGACGAGACGAGCCGCCATGTCACCCGCGGCGTCCAGATGCGCCCACCCCTTCTCGGTCTGCGAGAAGGCGATGGCAGGAATGCCGAACAGATAACCCTCCATCGCAGCCCCCACGGTGCCGGAGTAAATGGTGTCGTCGCCCATGTTGGCGCCGTTGTTGATGCCCGAGACCACCAGGTCGGGCCGGTAGCCCAGCAGGCCGGTGAGTGCGATGTGCACGCAGTCGGCGGGCGTGCCGTTCACATAGCGAAAACCGTTGTGCGCGGTGTGCACGTACAGCGGCGAATGCAGCGACAGCGCATTGGACTTGGCGCTGTTGTTGTGCTCCGGGGCCACCACCTCCACCTCGGCCAGGCCCTTGAGGGCATCAAACAGCGCCACGATGCCCGGTGCCTGATAACCATCGTCGTTGGAGATGAGTATTTTCATTGCGGCAATTCTAGGTGGATCGCGAGGTCACGCCCGTGACATGCAGCGGGACAACCCGCTGCGGATCGGGCACTGCGCTGCCTATCATGGAAAGCTTTCAGACCACCCGAACGAGGAATCCACCATGCATGCCTGGCTGTGCGAAAACCCTGTGGGCGTCGATGCCCTGAGCTGGAAGGAGCTGCCCACACCCGAGCCCAAGGCCGGCGAGGTGCTGATCGAGATCCAGGCCGCGAGCCTGAACTTCCCCGATCTGCTCATCGTGCAGAACAAGTACCAGATGAAGCCCGCCCTGCCCTTCGTGCCCGGTTCGGAATACGCGGGCGTGGTGCGCGCCGTGGGCGACGGCGTGAATCACCTGCAGGTGGGCCAGAGCGTGGCCTGCCTGAGCGGCACCGGCGGCTTCGGCACGCACACCATCGCGCCGGCCGCGCTGTGCATGCCGCTGCCCCCCGGTTTCCCCGCAGTGGACGCGGCGGCCTTCATCATGATCTACGCCACCTCGTGGCACGCGCTGATGGACCGCGCCGCACTGAAGGCGGGCGAAACCGTGCTGGTGCTGGGCGCGGCCGGCGGCGTGGGAACGGCGGCGATCCAGATTGCCAAGGCGGCGGGCGCGCGCGTGATCGCCGCCGCCTCCAGCGACGAAAAGTGCGAACTCTGCAAACAGCTCGGCGCCGACGCCACCATCAACTACAGCGTGCACACACCCAAAGAAGGCCTGCGCGACGCCATCAAGCAGCTCACCGACGGCAAGGGCCCGGACGTGATCTACGACCCGGTGGGTGGCGACTTCGCCGAACCGGCTTTCCGCTCCATTGCCTGGCGCGGGCGCTACCTGGTGGTGGGCTTTGCCAGCGGCCCGATTCCGGCCCTGCCGCTGAACCTGACCCTGCTCAAGGGCGCGAGCATCGTGGGCGTGTTCTGGGGCGATTTTGCGCGCCGCGAACCCAAGGCCAACGCCGAGATGATGCAGGCGCTGGCCACGATGTACGCCAAGGGACAGGTCAAGCCGGTGATCGACCAGACCCTGCCGATGAGCGAACTGCACAAGGCCTACGCCATCATGGGGTCGCGCTCGGTCAAGGGCAAGCTGGTGATGGTGAACTGAGGCGCTTCACCACAAGGGGCTGGGCTTGGAGAAGTCCACGGTGTCGAGCACCACGTTTCGCATCTTCGCCAGCAACGGCCGGCTGTCGTCGCGCCGGCGCTGAAAGGTGTACTCCAGCGCCGGCAGCGCATGCCTGCCGCGCAGCTCCACCACCGCCTTCCGCGCCACCATGTGCCGCATCCAGCCGTTGGGAAACAGGCCGATGCCCACGCCCGCAGCAATCAGACTGGCGATGGCAGTCAGGTTGTTGCAACTGAGGCGGCGACCGGCCTCCAGGTTGTTCACGGCCAGCCAGTGTTCCAGCATGCGCGTGGGTCCCGCTGCTGGCGGCATGGTGATGAGCGCCGTGTCCTGCAGCAGACGCGCGTTCACCGTGCGCTGGTCGCCTACAAGAGCCGGCGAAGCTGCCCAGGTGAATCGCACTTCTGCAATCGCCTCGCTGGCGATCGTGCTGCGCGACGAATACCCCGCCACCACGGCAAAGTCGAGCTCACCGGATTCCAGACGCTGCTCCAGCACCGCCCCGAGATCGACCAGGGGTTCGAGCACGAGATCGGGATACAGCGAGCGAGCCTGGGCAACGAAATCGGGCAACCAGGTGAGTGCCGCGAGTTCTCCCACGCCGAAACGGCAATGCCCGCGCATGCCACCACCTTCGCTGACTCTGGCGCGCATTTCATCAGCCAGACCCAGCATGCGCCGGGCCAGCGGCAGAAGCTGTTCGCCCGCCTCGGTCAGGGTCGCCCGGTGGCCGCTTCGATCGAACAACGCATGGCGCAACTGGGCTTCGAGTTCGGAGATCCGCTTGGAAAGAGTGGATTGCGACACATGCAGGCGCTGCGCCGCCACCAGGAAGCTGACGGCCGTCGCGGCCCAGTAAAACGCCTCCAGCTGCTTGAGTGTCATGTTTCATTTATTCGAACGTTGACGTGCGAATTTTATCGCTTTTGTTAAACCAGCGATATCCGCAGAATCCGGATCGGACACCGTTTTCATACGGTGAGCCGACCGCAACAACGACGAAGGAGACACATCTTGACAACGAACGCCACTCGATTTACCCGGCGCCAGCTCACGTTGCTGGGCCTGTCTGCCATGGTCTTGCCCGCCTGGGCGCAGGAATGGACGCCCACCCAGCCGATCACAATCCTGGTGGGCTTCGCGCCGGGCGGTTCGGCTGACCAGATTGCGCGCCAGTTGGCGTTCGCGGCCAAGAGCATCATTCCGGTCCCGGTGGTTGTGAACAACCGTGCCGGCGCAGCCGGCGCGATCGCGGCACAAGCCACCGCCGAAGCCCGGCCAGATGGCTACACGCTCTTCGTGGGCGGTGGCAGCGAGACGACATCGGTCGGACATTTCAGACCTCTCGCCTACGACCCGCGCAAATCGTTCACCCCGGTGCTCAAGGTGTCGCGCGCGCCCAGCATCCTGGCGGTGCGGGCGGATTCCAGATTCACCACCATGAAGGCCTTGCTGGAAGAAGCCCTTCAGTCGCCCGAAAAGATCTCCTACGGTTCCACTGGCGAAGGTGGCATCTTCCATGCCACCGCCCTGGTGCTGGAAAAGCAGGCCGGCGTCAAGCTGTTGCATGTGCCCTACCGTGGCGCGGCGGACTCGATGACCGCTTTGCTCGGCGGCCAGGTGGACAGCGCCTTCGGTGCCTATGAAGAGATGAGGGCCATGATCGACTCTGGCCGCGTCCGGCCACTGGCGCTCTTCTCCCGCACCCGCCTGCCGTTGCTGCCCGATGTACCCACGATGCAGGACCTCGGTGTACCGGTGGCGCTGGACAACATGAAGGGCCTGATGGGTCCTGCGGGCCTGCCCGATCCTGTGCGGCGTTACTTGCACGATGCGTTCCGCAAGGCCATGCAGACCTCCGAATGGAAAGACTATGTCGCCAAGTCTGGCCTGACACAGGACTACGCCGAAGGACCGGCGTTCCAGAAGGAAATTGTCGATGCCCATGACCTGATCGGAAAGGCCATTGCCAAATGAGTGTGCCTGGACCGTTCCTTCCGGGCAGCCGCGTCGGCTTCATCGGCCTGGGCGCCATGGGGGGTGGCATGGCGCGCTGCGTGATGCGCCGGGGCTTCGCGCTGACCGTGTTCGCGCGCCATTCCGAAGCCGTGCAGGCACTGGTGGAGGCCGGAGCCCAAGCCGCTGAATCCGCCGCGGCGGTCGGCCGCCATGCGTCACTCGTTTTCCTGAGCCTGCCCGACGCGGCAGCGGTAGATGACGCGCTGTTCGGTCCCGAGGGCCTGGTTCGGACGCTGGCTGCGGGCAGTTGTGTGGTTGATACCAGCACGATTGCCGCCACCTCGGCCCGCGAGTTCGGCGCACGCCTGCGGGCGCAAGGCATATGGTTGCTGGATGCCCCTGTGAGCGGGGGGCAGGCGGGCGCCAATGACGGCACGCTCGGTTGCATGGTCGGCGGCGATGCCGATGCCCTCGCCGCGAGCCGCGAGGCTCTGGGCGCGTTCTGCAAGACCATCACGCATGCGGGCCCGCTCGGGGCCGGCCAGACGATCAAGGCCTGCAACCAGGTCGCGGTCGCCGGTGCGCTGCTGGGTGTCGCCGACGCCCTGACGCTGGCGCGCGTCCAGGGCGTGGACCCGATGCTGATGCGCGACGTGCTGCTGGGTGGCGCAGCACGCAGCTTCTCGCTGGAGAAGCACGCCCCTCGCGTCATCGAAGGCAAGTTCACCCCCGGCTTTCGTGCCCATCTCATGCGCAAGGACTTGCGCCTGGCGCTGGAAACAGCCCGCAGCGGCGGCGCCGAACTGCCCTCCGCCGCGCTCGCCGAACAACTGCTCGACGCACTGTGCGAAGGCGGCCGCAGCGACTGGGACTGGTGCGCGCTTGCGCTTCAGGTGCAGCAGCAGGCCGGTCTTGACATCCCCGCGCAGCGCGAGCCTTCCTGAGCGCGCGGCGCGCAGACAACGACACAAGCGGACCTATGTCATCGCACCCACTCGCAGCCGCGACCGCCAGCCCACCTGCCGTGAACATTTCTCATCCCGGATCGGGTATGGGCGCGCGGCCCGCCCTAGCGGCGCGCATGCGACACATTCTGTGTCTTGACGACTTCGATCAGGCAGCCCGCAGCCACTTGCCGCTCCCGGTGTACAGCTACATCGCTGGTGCCGCCGAAACCAACCAGTCCTTTCACGCCAATCGCGAAGCCTTCAGGCAATACGAGTTCGTGCCGCGCGTGCTGGTCGACATCACGGGGCGGGACACAGGCATCACCCTCTTCGGGCAGCGTTTTGAAGCCCCTTTCGGCATCGCGCCGATGGGCCTGGCCGCACTGTCGGCATACCGCGGTGATATCGTGCTCGCAGCGGCAGCGCGCCGCGAGAACATTCCGTTCGTGATGAGCGGCTCCTCGCTCATCCGCCTGGAAGATGTGGTCAAGGTCAACCCCGACGCCTGGTTCCAGGCCTACCTGCCGGGCGACGATTCCGGCATGCTCGCGCTACTCGAACGCGCACGCCAAGCGGGCTACAAGACACTGGTCATCACCCTGGACACGCCTGCGGCGGCCAATCGGGAGAACAACGTGCGCGCCGGTTTCTCCATTCCCGTGCGGCCCGGCGTACGCCTTGCGTGGCAGGGCATGACACACCCGCGCTGGCTGTTCGGCACCTTCCTGCGCACGTTGGTTCAGCACGGCATGCCGCATTTCGAGAACAGTTACGCCACGCGCGGCGCACCCATTCTCTCGCCCAATGTCGAGCGCAACCTCGGGGACCGGGGTCACCTCAACTGGCACCACCTGCGCATGATCCGGGCGCACTGGAGCGGACCATTGGTCGTCAAGGGCGTGCTCGACGCGCGCGATGCACGCCGCGCTGCAGACGAAGGAGCCAACGGCGTGATCGTCTCCAACCATGGCGGACGCCAGCTCGATGGCGCCGTCGCGCCGCTGCGCGTGCTGCAACGCATCGTTGAAGCCTGCCCCGACATTCCCGTGATGCTCGATAGCGGCGTTCGCCGCGGCAGTGATGTGCTGAAGGCACTCGCCCTGGGTGCGAAGTTCGTCTTCGTCGGCCGGCCGTTCAGCTTTGCTGCCGCGGTAGCTGGCGAAGCAGGCGTACTGCACGCCATCGACCTGCTCAAGGCAGAAGTCTCGCGCAACATGGCCCTCCTGGGCGTCACCGCTGTTGACCAGCTCGATCCGGACTGCCTCATCAGCCACGCAACCTTTTCCCAACCGGAGTACCGACCATGACCGGACTGCAGATTCTCCAGCGCACCCAATGCATCTCCGCGGATCACGTGAAGGCCTTTCGTGAAATCCCCGTAGCCAACATCAGCGACTGCATGACACGCATGAGCGCCGGTGGCCCGCGCCTGCGCCCCATGCACAGGTCCGGACGGCTGGCCGGCGCGGCCATCACGGTGAAAACGCGTCCCGGCGACAACCTGATGATTCACAAGGCGCTGGACATGGCTCAACCCGGCGACGTGATCGTGGTCGATGGTGGGGGGGACCTCACCAATGCCCTTATCGGCGAGCTGATGACGACCTTCGCGATCACCCGAGGCATCGCCGGCTTTGTGATCAACGGCGCGATTCGGGACATCGACGTCATCGGCAGCGGCGACTTCCCGGTCTACGCCGCCGGCATCACGCACCGTGGTCCCTACAAGGACGGTCCTGGCGAGATCAACGTGCCGATTGCGATCGCCGGCATGGTGATCAACCCTGGAGACCTGATCCTCGGCGACGCCGACGGCATGCTGTGCGTACCGATGGCGCACGCTGACACCATCCTCGCGGCGGCGCGCCAGAAGGTGACGGCCGAGCAAACAACGCTGGCCGACATCGCTGCCGGCCGACTCGATACCTCATGGGTGGACAGGACCTTGCAGCGCATCGGCTGCGAGCCCACACCGCGCTAGAACCCGATCAGAGCCGGCATACACCCAGCCGCGCATGCGGGGCGACCAGTCAGTTGCCCGCGATGCGCCGGGCCAGACGCCAGAGGGCCTGACGGTGGGCCGCAGCCAGCGTGTCCACCAGGCTGTCGGCCAGCGCCACCTTGAGATCAGCCTCACCCATCGTGGTGGGCGTCCCGGCGTCGCGCTCGTCGCTCAGCCACCAGCGTGCCTTCAGGTGCAGTGAGCTCCGCGCGGCGTCCGCGATCAGGGCATCGATCTGCACCCGCAGGCGCCGGGCCACCGCCACGCCCGCTGGCGCAGGGGCGCGCCAGACCAGCCCCTCACCGCGCAAGCGCGCCAAATCTGTCACCAGGCGATCCGGAATGCTCTCGCGCAACGGCTCGACCCAGCGGTGCCCCACGAGAGGCAGCAGCGTCGCAGCGCCGCTGGCGACCACCAGCGTGTCGCGGTCCAGCGCGCCTGGCATGCGCACCACGCCGGCCATCTCCCAGATGGTGCCATCGCCCGGCCGGGCTGCCGGTGCGGGCTCCGGCGGTTCGGCGCGCAACTCGTACCAGTGCGTGGCCTCGGTGGTGCCCGCGCAACCGGCCAGCACCCAGGGAGCCAGGCACAGGCTGGCCAGCGTTGCACGGCGCTTCATTCCGCCACCTTTCTGCCCCGAAGGAGCGCATCCGGTTGTTGTTCGAGCATCTCGGCCAGATCGCGCAGGGCACGCGCCGCACGCGACAGATCCGCCAGCGCACGGTCCGCGCCCAGGGCGAGCCGGGAATCGCTCGACGTGGTCTCGCGCAGCGCAGCGGCGCTGCGTGCCACCTCGTCCGCCGCGCGCTGCAGGTTCTGCACCAGGGGTGCGTCCGGTGCGATCAGCTCGGCCACGCGATCGGATGTGCGCCCCATGCCGATCGCGGTGGTGTCCACCGAGTTCGCTGCCTGGCCGAGACCGTCCATGGCGCGCCGGGTAGCGGCGAGCGAGCGCTGCAGCTCGTCGGCCAACGGGTCCAGGCGCCGGTCCAGGCGGGTCGACACCCGTCGGATCGTGGCCGTGGTCTCGGCGAGATCGTCCAGCGCCTGCAGCAGTTGCGGGCCTGAAAGCACCGCGCGCGCCGACGCGGCGATGGCCGCGATGTCGTCGGTGATGCGGCGCAGGTCCAGCCCTTCGATCTGGTCGCGCAGGTTCTGGATCGCTGTGGCCGAAGTGGGGATTTCCGTCGCGCCCTGGCGGCTGCCACGCAAGCTGCCCGCGCGGCCGGGACGCAGATCCAGGTCGACGTACAGCAGGCCCGTGAGCAGGCTCTGTATCGAGAGCTGCGCGCTCAGCCCCCGCTCGACCAGCGCAGGCAGTGCCGGCCTCGCGCTGCCCTCTGTGCGCTCGCCATCCAGGCCCCTGACGGCATCGCTGTCGAGCACGGCCACCACCGGAATCGAGAAGCTGTCAGAGGCCTGGTCATAGGCCACCTCGATGGATTCGACACTGCCCACCCGCACGCCCCGAAACACCACCGGCGCGCCCACCTGCAGGCCGTACACCGACTCGCTGAAGTGCATCACCGTGCGCTCCCTGGGCTTGAAGTAGTTGTTGCCCGCGAGCGCGATGATGGCGACCGCGATCACGGCCATGCCCACGACCACGAAGGTACCGATCAGTGTCGGGTTGGCCTTGCGTTTCATGCCCTTTCCTCCTTGCCTTGATCTGACGCGCCTCGCCGCAGGAAGCGCTGCACGTCTTCGGGGCCATTGCGGCGCAGCTCCTTCGGCGGACCCAGCGCCGTCATGGTCTTGCTCTGTGCATCCAGGAACAGCAGACGGTCTGCCAGCGCAAAGATGCTCTCGAGCTCGTGACTGACCATCACCACGGTGGTGCCCAGGTCGTCGCGCAGGTGCAGGATGAGCTCGTCGAGGTGCGCGGAGGTCAGTGGGTCCAGGCCCGCCGAGGGCTCGTCAAGGAACAGCAGGGACGGGTTCAACGCCAGCGCGCGGGCGATGGCGGCGCGCTTGCGCATGCCACCGCTGAGCGTGGCCGGCTCGGCATCGAAGCTGCCGGCCAGCCCCACGAGCGCGAGCTTGAAGCGCGCCTCCTGTTCGCGCTGCGACGCGTCCATGTCCGTCAGCACCTGCATCGGCAGCATGACGTTCTCGCCCACCGTCATGCTGCTCCACAGCGCGCCGGCCTGGAACATGACACCGAACGACTGCAGCAACGCGGTCCGCGCGCCTTCGTCGGCCGCATACAGGTCCTGCGTGCCGTACAGCACCTGCCCTTTGGCGGGCATCTGAAGACCGATGAGATGGCGCAGCAGCGTGCTCTTGCCACAACCGCTGCCACCCGCCAGTGCCAGCACCTCACCCGACAGGATGTTGAAGTCCAGGTCGCGCTGGACGACCGTGCTGCCGAAAGCCATGGTCAGTCCCTGCACGCGCACCAATGGCTCGCGTCGCGAGTCGATCACGGCGGGCTGGAGTGAGCGGGCGGGGGTGAGCAGGTCGGGCATCAGATATCCAGGCGTTGAAACACCACCGTGAGCACGGAAGCGACCACGACGATCCACACAATGGCTTGTACCACCGATGCGGTGGTCGCATCGCCTACGGCCTGCGCGCTGCGTCCGGCCGACATGCCCTGCAGACAGCCTGCGAGGGCCACCAGCACCGCGTACGAGGTGCCCTTGATCAGACCCACCAGCACGTGCTGCAAGGTCAGCGCCTGCATGCTGGCGTACACATACTCCAGCGGCGTCACACCATAGATGAGCACCGCCACCAGCCAGCCCACCGCCATGCCGACCAGGGCACCGAACGCGGTGAGCAGCGGCCCCACGATGAGCAGGGCCAGCACACGCGGCAGGACGAGGAAATCCACCGGATTCACGCCCATGGTCGCCAGCGCGTCCACCTCCTCGTTGGCGCGCATGCTGCCGATCTGCGCCGCGAAGGCCGCACCCACGCGACCCGCGAGCACGATGCCCACCAGCAACGCCGCCACTTCGCGCACCACGCCCACCGTCACCAGATCCGCGATGTAGTTCTGCGCACCGAATCGCTGCAGCTGCGCCGCGCCCATGTAGGCCACGATGAGGCCAACCAGAAAACACACCAGCGCCACGATGGGCAGGCTGCGCGGCCCTGTCTGTTCGATCTGCCAGGCCAGGTCGGCCGCACGCATGTCGCTGCGACCACGGCACCAGCGCCCCAGCGACAGCAGCACCTCGCCCAAAAAGGTGAATGTCTTGCGGCGTTGCGCCCAGGAGGCCGTTACCCACGCGCCCAGCCGGGCCATGCGGCCCGGCGGAGGCAGCCTGGTGACGTTGGCAGCAGTCGGCGCGGCTGCCAGCGCGAGCGCCAGGATCTGCTTCAGGCCTTCGGGCAAGCCACTGAGGTCAACGTCGCCCTCATGGCGTGCGAGCGGCTCGAGCCGATGCCACAACGTCGACGCCAGCCCGGCATCCCACGAGTGCAGGCGGGTCGCGTCGATGCGCACGTTGCCCGCGGCTCGCGTGGCCGGCGGGGCAGACACCTCGGCGCGGCGCCCGCGCCAGGCTCCATGGAGTTCCAGCACGCAGCCGTCGCCGTTCGAGACCCAGCGTGCACCCGGTGCCAGTGCCCCGTCATTCACCTCCATCGTGCCCGACAAGGCCTTTCCGCTGGGGACATCGCGCATGAAGAACCCATTCATCTTCGGAACCCGGATTCTATCGACGGCGCTTTTCCGTCGGTCGCGCCAGCGTCACGCCCCCTGCCCACCAAGCACCGAGAATGACAGGCCATGACGACATCTTCCACACCCACCCTCGCCGCGCCCGACGGCGCGCGCGAGCCCGCCCGCCTGCTGCCGAGTGCCTCCAATTTTCGCGACCTGGGCGGCCACATCGGCCTGGACGGGCGCCGCGTGCGGCAGGGCCGCGTGTACCGCTCCGACCATCTGGCGGGCCTCTCGCCAGAGGACGTGCGCCGGCTGCAGGGCCTGGGCCTGACGCACCGCATCGACTTCCGCGGGGTGGCCGAATGCGCAGCCCTGCCCGCGGACATCGCCGGCATCACCGCGCTGCCGCTGTCGATCGAACCCACTGTGGTGCACCGGGTGGAAGCCCTGCTGGCCTCGGGCACCGTGCCCACCGAAGCCGAAACGGTCGCGCTGATGTGCCAGACCTACCAGGGCTTCGCGCGCGAGGGTGCACCGGTGTATGCGCGCTTTTTCCGGCATCTGATCGAACAGCCCACGCCGCTGGTGTTTCACTGCACCGCGGGCAAAGACCGCACCGGTTTTGCCGCCGCGCTGCTGCTTGGCGCGCTGGGCGTGGCGCACGACGACATCGTGCAGGACTACCTGCTCACCAACCGCCTCTACCGCCGCAGCCCGCTGGTGCAGGCGCGCGGCCCGGCGCACGTGCTGGACGTGCTCTGGAGCGTGCAACCCGCCTTCCTCGAAGCAGCGTTCACCACCATCGAACGGGAGTTCGGTGGTCTGGCGCGCTACCTGGCAGGTCCCATCGGTCTGGCGCCCGCCGACCTCGAACGCCTGCAGGCATCGCTGCTGGAAGCAGGCACAGCCGCGACATGAGCGCATCGCCCCACAACGGGCAAACCGCGGTGCCTGGCGATGCCCTGCGGAGTACCATCGACCCGCCTCGACACCCGTTTGCCTGGGCCGGGGTCTGTGCCTCAGTCCAGCGCTTGTCCCAGAACTGCGCGCGCTGACGCCCGGCCTTCCGCCCCATCCCTTCTCCGGTGAACCGTGACCCCACCCAAAACCCCTTCCTTGCACAAGCACCGCTCGAAAGCCGTCACCGACGGCATCGCCCGCGCCCCCCATCGCGCCTTCCTGCGCGCCACCGGCTTTGACGACGAGGCGTTCGGCAAGTCCATCGTCGGCATCGTCAGCACGCAGGGCGAGAACACACCTTGCTCCATGGGACTGGCGCCTCAGGCTGACCGCGCCCGGCTCGGCGTCGCCGCCGGTGGCGGCGTGCCGGTGACATTCACCACGATCTCCGTGTCGGACGGCACATCGATGAACCATGCCGGCATGCGCATGAGCCTGGTGTCCAGGGAAGTCGTCGCCGACAGCGTGGAGGTTGCGGTGCGCGGGCACGCCTACGATGGCCTGGTGGCGTTTGCGGGGTGCGACAAGACCCTGCCGGCGATGATGATGGCGATCGTGAGACTCAACGTGCCGGCCGCCTTCGTGTACGGCGGCGCCACCCTGCCCGGGCATGCCCATGGCGAGCAGGCCACCATCCTGACAGCGATCGAGGCCGTGGGCGCGGTGCAGACGGGCGCGATGTCGCCGCAGCACCTGCAGGGCATCGAAAGAACCTGCACTCCCACGGCGGGCTCCTGCCCGGGCCAGTTCACCGCCAACACGATGGCAATGGTGGGCGAGGCACTGGGCCTGTCTCCGCTGGGATCGTCCATGATGCCCGCCGTCTACAGCGAACGGCTGGCCATTGCGCAACGCGCTGGCGAGGGCGTGATGCGTGCGATCGAACGGGGCGGACCCCTGCCCCGCGAACTCGTGACGCGCAAGAGCCTGGAGAACGCCTGCGCCGCCGTGGCGGCCACCGGCGGCTCGACCAACGCGGCGCTTCACATCCCGGCCATTGCGCACGAGGCGGGGATCGACTTCTCGCTCGACGACGTGGCCACCGTCTTTCAGCGCACCCCCTTGATTGCCGACCTGCAGCCCGGTGGCAAGTACCTGGCGCGCGACCTGCACGAGGTCGGCGGCACGCCGATGATCCTCAAGACCTTGCTGGCATCCGGCCATCTGCATGGCGACGTGCTGACCCTGGATGGCGAACTGCTGGCCGACGCGCTGCAACGCTGGCCCGATGCCGACGGCATCATCGTGCGCCCCAGCGAACAGGCCATTCTTCCCACCGGCGGTGTGACCGTGCTGCGGGGCAACCTGTGCCCCGACGGCGCGCTGCTGAAAGTCGCCGGGCTGCGCTCGCTGCAGTTCGCCGGACCGGCTCGCGTGTTCGAAAGCGAGGAAGACTGCATGCGCTCGGTGGCCGCGCGCATCTACCGGCCGGGCGAGGTCCTGGTCATCCGCAATGAGGGCCCCAAGGGCGGGCCGGGCATGCGGGAAATGCTGAGCGTGACGGCGGCACTCTACGGCCAGGGCATGGGCGAATCGGTGGCACTGCTCACCGATGGCCGCTTCTCGGGGGCCACCCGGGGCCTGTGCATCGGCTACGTGGGCCCCGAGGCCGCGCAGGGTGGGCCGATCGCGCTGATCCAGGACGGCGACCTCATCCGCATCGACGCAGCGGCAGGCCTGCTCGAACTCGAGCTGAGCGCGCAAGAGCTGGCAGACCGCAAGGCCCGCTGGACACCGCCCACACCCGCCCGGCTCGGCGGCGTGCTTGAAAAGTACGCCATCGTCGTGCGCCCCGCCCGGCAAGGCGCGGTCACCCATTCGGGCGCGGTCGAATGGCCATATGAGGACACCAGGCCTTGATGCAGTCCCAGGACATGTTCGGGCACCGTGGCCTGGCCTGACGGGCGCGGCAAGACCCGACGGAAAAAAAAAGCCCGGTCGAGACCGGGCTTTTCTCTTGTATCAACTGGGGTGGCTGATGGGACTCGAACCCACGACGACAGGAATCACAATCCTGGACTCTACCAACTGAGCTACAGCCACCGCAAGCCGACGATTATAGCCTCGAAGTAAGGCGTTCTCATCAGCGCGGCGCCGGTGCCGGGGCAGCCACCGGTTCGGGCACGAGGATGCGCACCTTGTAGCGCTCCTTGAGGGTTTCGACATAGGCCTCGTTTTCGGCCGACGACCACCACTGGCTGTACTGCTGCACCTCCTGGGCCAGCGCCTGCGCGTCGCGCTTGTCGCGTGGCAGCACTTTCTCGACCTTCACCACCGCATAGCCCTGATCAGCCAGGTCCACGCCCACCCAGCCCGGCAACTGCTTCGGATCGGCACGCAGCGCGGCATTGAGCACCGGTTGCGCCAGCCCCTGCGCGTTCTCGCGCGACACCACCACGGCGTTGGCCAGTCCGGTGGCGGCTGCGCCACCCTGCCAGGCCTGCAGCTGCTTTTCGCCTTCGGCACGGGCCAGTTCGGCCGAGCGCTGCGCCACCAGGCGCGCGCGGACCTGCTCACGCACCTCGGCCAGCGGCAGCGTGCGCGCGGGCTCGTGCTGGACGACCCGCGCCGAGGTCAGTTGCGAGGGACCGGTCTCGATGGCTTCCGTGTTGCGCTTCTTCTCGATCGCGTCGGGAGTGAACAGCGCAGCCAGCAGCCGCTCGTTCGCGAGCGCCCCGGTGGCACCGGGCAAGGCCTGGCGCTGCACACCCTTGGCGGCGCGGATCTCCAGCTTGAGGCGATCAGCCGCGGGCTTGAGGCTGTCGGCCTGCTCGTAGACCGTGTTGCTGAAGGTGTCGGCGGCTTCGGCGAACTGCTTCTGGGCCTGCTGCTTCTTCAGGTCGGCCTCGATCTCGGCGCGCATGGACTCGAAGCTGCGCACCGGTGGCGCCTTGATGTCGGTGAGCTGGATGATGTGAAAACCGAACTCGGTCTCCACCACGTCGGAGATGGCGCCCTTGGCCATGGAGAACACCACGTCCTCGAACGGTTTGACCATTGCGCCACGGCCGAAGAAGTCCAGGTCGCCCCCATTGGCAGCGGAACTGGGGTCTTGCGACTGCGCCTTGGCCACATCGGCAAAGCTGGCGGGTTTCTCGCGCACCTGGGCCAGCAGGGCCTGCGCCCGTGCACGCACCGCGTCCTTGTCGGTCGCGGACGCGCCAGCGGGCACCGTGAGCAGGATGTGGCGGGCACGGCGCTCCTCGGTGCCGGACAGGCGCGAGGCGTTCTGGTCGTAGTAGGCCCGCACGTCGGCTTCGCTGAGCGCCACCTTGTTCTGCAGCGTAGCGGCGTCGAGCACGAGGTATTCCACGTCGACCTGTTCCGGCGCCTGGAACAGCGCGGTGTTGGCGTTGTAGAAGGCCTCGATGTCGGCGTCGGTGAGCGTCACGCGGCCCACGAAATCGGTGGCGGCATAACGCGCCACGCGGATCTCGCGGCGTTCGAAGAAGGCGTCCAGCGACACGGAGGCCAGCGCCGTGGGTGCGAAGCCGGAGCCCAGAATGCCTTGCGAAACCTGGCGCTGCGAGAGGTCGGCGCGCACACGCGCCTCGAACATCTCGGGCGTCATGCCCTGGCGGGCAACGAGCTGGCGATAGGCCTCGACGTCGAGCGTGCCGTCGGCCTTGCGCAGCATGGCGATGGACTCGTTCTGCTGCAGGTCACGCGCCAGCCTTGCGTCGCTCGTGTAGAGGTTGAGCTTGCTCGCGGCCGTGGCCAGCAGGCGCTGGCGCACCAGGCGCTCCAGCGTGGCGTAACGTGCGCCTTCGCTGTCGAGCAGGCGGGCGTCGAGCGTGGGCATGGCCTCGCGCAGGCGCTGCGACTCCTGCTGGTGCGCCTGTTCCCACTCGGCCTTGGTGATGTCCTGGCCATCCACCGTGGCCACCGCCTCGCTGCTTTCGTTGAAGCGCGTATAGCCCTCGATGCCGAACAGCACGAACGAGGGGATGATCAGGATCATCAGGAAGCCCATGAGGTACTTCTTGTGGGTGCGGATGGAATCGAACATGCCTTGAATCCTGCTACTTCATCAAAAACCGGATGACCTGGTTCCCCGGCCAAACAACAAAAAAGGCGAACCCGGGTTCGCCTCTTTCTTTTGGTGGTGGGTGCTGACGGGGTCGAACCGCCGACCTACGCCTTGTAAGGGCGCCGCTCTACCGACTGAGCTAAGCACCCGGGGACTGTATTCAGTTCAGCGCATCCTTGAGTGCCTTGCCCGGGCGGAACTTCGGCACCTTGGCGGCCTTGATTTTAATCTCAGCGCCGGTGCGGGGATTGCGGCCCTTGCGAGCGGGACGTTTGGTGACGGCGAAAGAACCGAAGCCAACCAGCGACACAGTGCCGCCCTTCTTCAGGGTGGTGCGGATGGCGGTGATGGTGGAATCCAGTGCACGCGTTGCAGCCGCCTTGGAAATGTCGGCGTGCTTGGCAATGTGTTCGACGAGTTCGGTTTTGTTCACAAAAAGCCCCTCTTGATTGAGTTGAATGTTCAGTAAGGACAGGTTCTTTCCAGAGACGGCGCTGGCCGCAGGCAAAAAACCTGAATCGCTCTAGACCGCAGGACGATGCCAACACCGTGGCAAACGCTGGGTGATTAGACCCACTGGGCACAACCCCTGTCAATACATGAGGGGACCCGGCCCAGTCCCGGCGGCGCAAGAGGCGAGATTCTAGACGCTTTCATCCAGGCCGGACCGTGCGCAACAAAATGTCGCACACCTCGCCGGTGCGAGGCGCGCGTTTGCTCAGGCGCGCAGCGCCTGGGCAATGGCCTGGCCCACGTCGCGGGTGCCTGCGCTGCCGCCCAGATCGGCCGTGCGCGGCGCACCGCTGCCGGGCTGCAGCACGGCCTCGATCGCCTGCATCACGGCGTCGTGCGCATCGCGGTGGCCCAGGAAATCGAGCATCATCGCGCCGCACCAGATCTGGCCGATCGGGTTCGCGATACCCCTGCCCGCAATGTCCGGCGCCGATCCATGCACCGGCTCGAACAGCGAAGGGTGTTGGCGCGTGGGGTTGAGGTTGGCGCTGGGCGCGATGCCGATGGTGCCGGTACAGGCCGGTCCGAGGTCGGAGAGGATGTCGCCGAACAGATTGCTGCCGACCACCACGTCGAAGAAGTCCGGGCGTTGCACGAAGTGCGCGGTGAGGATGTCGATGTGGAACTTGTCGACCTTCACGTCCGGATACGCCTTGGCCATCTCCTGCACGCGCTCGTCCCAGTAGGGCATGGTGATGGCAATGCCGTTGGACTTGGTCGCGCTGGTCAGGTGCTTCTTCGGCCGCGAGCGCGCCAACTCGAAGGCATGGCGCAGCACGCGGTCCACGCCGATGCGCGACATCACGGTTTCCTGTACCACGATCTCGCGCTCGGTGCCGGGGTACATGCGGCCACCGATGCTGGAATATTCGCCCTCGGTGTTCTCGCGCACGATCACCATGTCGATCTCGCCGGGCGCGCGCGGGCTGCCGTCGCGCCGCACCACGGGCGCGGTCACGCCGGGCATGAGCTTCGCGGGTCGGATGTTGACGTACTGGTCGAACTCGCGACGGAACAGCAGCAGCGAGCCCCACAGCGAGACGTGGTCGGGCACCTTGTCGGGCCAGCCGACCGCACCGAAGTAGATCGCGTCGTGCCCGCCGATCTGCTCCTTCCAGTCGTCCGGCAGCATCTTGCCGTGGCGCTCGAAGTAGTCGCAGCTCGAGAAATCGAAATGGTCGAACTGCAGATCCAGGCCGAACTTCGTGGCGACGGCCTCCAGCACGCGGATGCCCTCGGGCATGACTTCGGTGCCGATGCCGTCGCCGGCGATGACGGCGATGCGGTGTTTGCTCATGGATGGTCCTTCGGGTCGGTTTGGAAAAATGACAGGGCTTCGTCAATCAGGCGCGCGGGCGCCTCCTCGGCGATGTAGTGGCCGCACGGCAGGCTGTGGCCCGACACCTGGGTGGCGCGCTCGCGCCACAGCGCCAGCACGTCGAAGCAGCGCGCCACGACACCGTGTTCACCCCAGAGCACACGCAGGGGTTGCATCAGCCTCCGGCCCGCCGCGATGTCGGCGCGATCGTGCTCCAGGTCGATGGTGGCGCTGGCGCGGTAGTCCTCGCAGACCGACGCGGCGGTGCCGGGAAGCGCTCCGCAGCGCTCGTACTCGGCCAGCGCAGCAGGGTCGAACGCCGCCAGGCCCGCGTGCCGGCTGCCCATGACGCTGCGCACGTAGCGCACCGGGTCGGCCTCGATCAGCGCCTCGGGCAGCGGCGGCGGCTGGATCAGGAAGAACCAGTGCCAGTAGGCGCGCGCAAAGGCTTCGCTGGTCTGTTCGTACATGGCCAGTGTGGGCGCGATGTCGAGCAGCATCAGCTGCCGCACCACCTGGGGATGGTCCGCCGCGAGCCGGTGCGCCACGCGCGCGCCGCGATCGTGCGCCAGCACGTCGAAGCGTTCGAAACCGTGCGCGGCCATTACAGCCACTGCGTCGAGCGCCATCTCGCGCTTGCTGTGGGCGTGGTGCGCCGCATCGGGTGCGGGCCGCGCGGAGTCACCATAGCCACGCAGGTCCATCAGCACCACGGTGAAATGCCGGGCCAGCGTCGGCGCGACGCGGTGCCACATGGCCATGCACTGCGGATGGCCATGCAACAGCAACAAGGGCGGCCCATCGCCCGCGACGCGGGTGTGCAGGGCCACGCCGTCGCGGTCCACGGTACGGGATGCAAATTCATTCAGCATGGCCTCCAGCATAGCCCGCATTGCAGCAATAATCCGTCAATTGATTAATTACTAAAAGGAAACAATTGGACCGCCCTGATCTGGAACTGGTGCTCGCCGTGCGGCAACACGGCAGTCTGGTCATGGCTGCGCGCGCGCTGCGTGTGGCGCCTTCGGCCGTGACCAAGCGTCTGGCCGCGCTGGAAGCGCGCCTGGGCCTGCGCCTGTTCCAGCGCACCACGCGGCGCGTGAGTCCCACGGCAGAAGGCGACACCTTGTGCGAACGCGCGGTGCACCTGCTGCGCGCGTTCGATGATGTGGAGGCCGAGTTGCGCGAGCGCCAGGCCGAACCGGCCGGGCCGATCCGGCTGGCGGCCACCTTTGGGTTCGGCCGCCTGTGGGTGGGCCCGGCACTGGCGGCGTTCCAGGCGCGCCACACGGGCATACAGGTACAGCTGCAGCTCACGGAACAGTTGCCCGACCTCGCGGTGGAAGGGTTCGACGGCGCGATCTGGCTCTGGAACGCGCCCCGCGAACGCGCAGCCGAATGGGTGTCGCGCCGGCTGGCGGGCAACCAGCGCGTGCTGGTGGCCGCACCGGTTTACATCGAGCGCCACGGCGCTCCACGCACGCTGCAGGACCTCGCCACACATGCGTGCCTGGTGGTGCGCGAAAACGATGGGGGACCGGGACAACGCTTCGACCACTGGCGTCTGCAGCGCACGGGCGACGCGCAGGTGACGCATGTGCCCGTGAACGGCCCGCTGTCGAGCAACTCGGGCGAACTGGTGCGCGACTGGTGCATCAGCGGACACGGCATCATGCTGCGCAGCCTCTGGGACATCGGGCCCCAGCTCGCCAGTGGTGAACTGGTACGGGTGCTGCCCACGTTCGCGATGCCCGACGCCGACATCCACTGGCTCGCACCCTACCGCCCCCAGACCCCCAGGCGCATCCGCCTGCTGGTGGACTTTCTGCTCGACGCCTTCCGCAAGCAGCCCTGGAAGCCCGTCAGCGCGGCGCCCGCACCACGAGGCTCACGCCAAAAGCGGTGAGCGCGGTGCCCGCCAGGGTGATGGCGGTGATGGGTTCGGCAAACAGCACCCAGGCGATCAGCGCGGTGCAGGGCGGCACCAGGTACATCAGGCTGGTGACGGAGGCCGCCGCGCCGCGCTGGATCAACATGTACAACAGCGAACTGCCACCCAGCGTGAGCCCCAGCACGGACCACCCCATGGCGCCCATGAGCTCGGCGTTCCATTGCATGCTCTCCGCTTCCAGCAGCGTCAGCGGCAGCGTGACGAGCAGGGCCGCCATGAGTTGAACCGCATTGGCGGTGCGCACGTCGCATGCCGCCACATAGCGCTTCTGGTACAGCGTGCCCACCGTGATGGCCAGCAGCGCCACCAGCGCAAAGGACAGGTTGAGCCAGTTGGCCTGGTCGCCCGGCCCGCCCGCGCCGAACTTGCGCGAAACCACCAGAACCAGACCCGCGAAACCGAGCACCAGCCCCAGCCACTGCCGTTTCGACACGCGCGAACCGGTGCCCGACAGCCAGATCGCGGTCAGCACGGGCTGGATGCCGACGATCAGCGACGACAGGCCCGATCCCATGCCGGCCTTCACCGCCGCCCAGACACCCCCGAGGTAACCCGCGTGCATCAGCACGCCCGTGACGGCGAGGTGAAACCACTGGGCGCGGCTGGTCGGCCATTTCACGCCCGCCAGAACGACCCAGGGGAGGAAACATGCAATGGAGAGCGCGTAGCGCACCGCGAGAAATTTCATCGGTGGCGCATGCGGCATGCCGTAACGCGCCACGATGAAACCGGTGCTCCAGATCAGCACGAACACCCAGGGCATGGCGCGCAGCCACGCGTTGTCTTGCGTCGGGGAGTTCATCGCCAGTCCCTCAGCGCGACTTGGCGCGGATCTCGGGAATGGCCTTCTGCAGGTAGTACACCATGGACCAGATGGTGAGCACCGCCGAGACCCAGATCAGCCAGGTGCCCCAGAGCAGCGTGTCGATGATCCCCAGCAGCGTGCCATTGAACAGCAGGAAGGGGATGGCGATCATCTGCACCGTGGTCTTGACCTTGCCGATCATGTGCACCGCCACGCTCTTGGTCGCGCCGATGATGGCCATCCATTCGCGCAGCGAGGAGATCGCGATCTCGCGGCCGATGATGATGAGCGCAACGAACACATCGGCGCGTTCCAGGTGCACCAGCACCAGCAGGCTGGCGCAGACCAGGAACTTGTCGGCCACCGGGTCGAGGAAGGCACCGAAGGCCGAAGTCTGGTTGAGTTTGCGGGCCAGGTAACCGTCGGCCCAGTCGGTCAGCGCGAACACCACGAACAGCACCGTGGCCACCAGGTTCTGCTCTTTCGCGCTCAGGCTCTCCAGATAGAACACCCCCACGATCAGCGGGATGGCCACGATGCGGGCCCACGTGAGCAGGGTGGGGAGGTTGAAGAACATGGCTGCGATTATGCGTCGGGCATCGGCATCCCGCGCGGCGCGGGCCTTTCAGTGCAGGGCGCGATAGATCGCATCGGCCAGCTCCGCCGAGATGCCCTCCACCGTGCCGAGATCTTCCACGCTCGCGGTGGCCACGCCGCGCACCCCACCAAAGCGCTGCAACAGGCGCGCGCGCTTTTTCGGTCCCACGCCCGGGATGTCCTCGAGCTTGCTGCCACCCGTGCGCACCCGGGCACGCTGCGCCCGCATGCCGGTGATGGCGAAACGGTGCGCCTCGTCGCGGATCTGGGCCACCAGCATGAGCGCGGCGGAGTCGTGGCCCAGATACACCTTCTCGCGGCCGTCGGCGAACACCAGTTCCTCCAGACCGACCTTGCGGCCCTCGCCTTTTTCCACTCCGACGATGAGCGATAGGTCCAGGCCGAGCTGCTCGAACACCTCGCGCGCCATGCTCACCTGGCCCTTGCCACCATCCACCAGCACCAGGTCGGGCATGCGCGGGCCTGCCACGGACTCGACCGTGGGCTCGCTGGCAGCTGGGTCTTGCGGCGCGCCGGGGGTATCGGCCGTGGCGCCGATGGTCGGCGCCGCGCCCTCGTCCGCCCGCAGTGCCTCGGCAATTCGGCCGTAGCGCCGCAGCAGCACCTGGCGCATGGCGGCGTAGTCGTCGCCGGGGGTGATGTCCTCGATCCGGTAGCGGCGGTACTGGCTGTTCTGCATCTTGTGGCCCTCGAACACCACACAGGACGCCTGGGTGGATTCGCCAGCGGTGTGCGAAATGTCGAAGCACTCGATGCGCAAGGCGTCGAGCTGGTCGTCGGGGAGATGCAGCGCGTCGGCCAGCGCGCGCGTGCGGGCCTGCTGCGAGCCCTCTTCCGCCAGCAGGCGAGCCAGTGCGATGTCGGCGTTCTTCTGCGCCATCTCCAGCCAGATGCGCCGATGCTCGCGCGGGTGGTGCACGGCATTCACCTTCGCGCCGATCTGCTCGGTCAGCGCGTCCAGCAGCGTCTTGCCGACCGGGTGGCTGGTCACCAGCGTGTGCGGCATGGCGACGCCCAGGTAGTGCTGCGCGATGAATGCCTCCAGCACCTGCACCGCCACGCGATCGGCCGGGTCGCCCTGCACCGCGCTGCCGCCACCCTCTACGGCCAGCGCATGATCGATCGCGGTGGCGTCTTCCACATGCGCCGGGAAGTAAGGCCGGTCCCCCAGATGGCGGCCGCCACGGATCATGGCCAGGTTCACGCAAGCGCGACCGCCCTGCACCTTCACCGCGAGCACGTCCACGTCCCGGTCCGATACGTTGTCCACCGCCTGCTGGTGCAGCACGCGCGAGAGCGCACTGATCTGGTTGCGGATCTCGGCGGCCTGCTCGAACTCCAGCTTGTCGGCGTGGGCCAGCATGCGCTGCTCCAGCGCATCGAGCACGGCCTGGGTCTCGCCGCGCAGGAAGCGTTCGGCGTCGCGCACGTCCTGCGCATAGGCCTCGCTGTCGATCAGGTCCACGCAGGGTCCGCTGCAGCGCTTGATCTGGTACAGCAGGCAGGGCCGGGTGCGGTTGGCGAACACCGTGTCCTCGCAGGTGCGCAGGCGAAACACCTTCTGCAGCAGGGTGATCGATTCTTTCACCGCCCAGGCGCTGGGATACGGCCCGTAGTAGCTGTGGCGGCGATCGACCACGCCGCGGTAATAGGCCATGCGCGGGAACGCGAGCGAAGGCGACGGCACGCGCGCCGAGGGCTTGAACACCTCGCGCGTGCCGGTGATCTTGAGATAGGGATAGCTCTTGTCGTCACGGAACAGGATGTTGAACTTCGGGTTCAACGTCTTGATGAGGTTGTTCTCCAGCAGCAGCGCCTCGGCCTCCGAACGCACCACCGTGGTTTCCATGCGCGCGATCCGGCTCACCATGTGGCCGATGCGCGTGCCATCGTGGCTTTTCTGGAAGTAGCTCGCCACGCGCTTCTTCAGGTTGCGCGCCTTGCCCACGTAGAGCAACTGGTCCTGCGCGTCGAAGTAGCGGTACACGCCGGGCAGACCGGGCAGCGCGGCCACTTCGCTCAGCAGTTGTTCGGAATGCGTGTCGGACATGGACCGGTATTGTGCGCGGCATCGCAACCCCTGCCGCCAGCGCGGCCTGCACCGACAATGTCGGCCATGCAATGGGACATTTTCTGCCGGGTGATCGACAACTACGGCGATGTGGGCGTCTGCTGGCGCCTCTCGGCCGAGCTGGCCCGGCGCGGCGAGCAGGTACGCCTCTGGCTTGACGACCCACAGGCACTGGGCTGGATGGCGCCCGGCGCGCTGGAAGGCCGGATCTCCGGGGTCGACGTGCTGCACTGGACCACGCCGTTGTCCACCAACCTGCTGGACGGCCTTCCGCCGGCGGACGTATGGATCGAGGCTTTCGGCTGCGAACCGCCCGGCGAATGCGTCGATGCCCTCGCTGCCCGGGTCGCCGCCGGGCAACGCGCCCCGGTGTGGATCAACCTCGAATACCTCAGCGCCGAGCCGTACGTGGAGCGCTCGCACCGTCTGCCCTCGCCGGTCATGAGCGGGCCGGCGCGCGGCCTCACCAAGTGGTTCTTCTACCCGGGCTTCACCGAACGCACCGGCGGCCTGCTGCGTGAAGCGGACCTGCTCGCGCGACAAGCGGCATTCGACGCACCGGCCTGGCTGGCCGGGCTGGGTCTGCCCCTGCGCCCGGGCAGCCGGCGCGTGAGCCTGTTCTGCTACGAGAGCGACGTGCTGCCCGCGGTGCTGCGTCAGGCCGGCGCCTGCGAACTGGCCAGCGACTGGCTCGTCACGTCCGGGCGCGCCTGGACGGCGGTGCAGGCAGCGCTGCGGCGCGACGGCCCGCCCGGCACAGGGTGCGCCCTGCATGCCCTGCCCCTGCTGACGCAGACCGCATTCGACCACCTGCTCCAGGCCAGCGACCTCAACTTCGTGCGCGGGGAGGATTCGCTGACACGCGCCTTGTGGGTCGGGCAACCCTTCGTCTGGCACATCTATCCGCAGCACGACCACGCGCACCACGCCAAGCTCCACGCATTCCTGGACTGGCTGCAGGCGCCGGCATCGCTGCGCGCATTCCACCTCGCGTGGAACGGCATCACCGCCGCCACGCCCGTCTGGCCCGACGCGGCCACACTGGCCGGCTGGCGGGACTGCACGCAAGCCGCACGCCAGCGACTGCTTGTGCAGCCCGACCTGTGCAGCCAGCTCACTGGCTTCGTGCGGGAAAAGCGATAAAATTCAAGGCTTTGCGGAAAACCGGCCCGGGTCCGCCCCGGATCCACCTGTCCGTCAGCCATCTGCCTCGCCGCACAGATCGCAGCCATCAGCTCAGTTCCCGGGTGTCCAGCGCACGCCGGGAGCGCGCGGCCCAACCGTTGGAACCCTCATGAAAATCGCTCAAGAACTGCGCGCCGGCAACGTCATCATGCACGGCAAGGACCCGATGATCGTCCTGAAGACCGAATACAGCCGCGGTGGCCGCGGCGCCGCCACCGTGCGCCTCAAGCTCAAGGCCCTGCTCAACAACATGGCCACCGAAGTCGTCTGCAAGGCCGACGACAAGATGGAGCAGATCATCCTGGACAAGAAGGAGTGCACCTACTCCTACTTCGCCGATCCCATGTACGTCTGCATGGACGCCGAGTACAACCAGTACGAAGTGGAAGCCGAGAACATGGGCGACGCCCTGAACTACCTCGAAGACGGCATGACCGTGGAAGTGGTGTTTTACGACGGCAAGGCCATCTCGGTCGAACTGCCTACCAGCGTCGAGCGCGTCATCACCTGGACCGAGCCTGCCGTCAAGGGCGACACGTCCGGCAAGGTGCTCAAGCCGGCCAAGATCGCCACCGGCTTCGAAGTGGCCGTGCCGCTGTTCGTGGCCCAGGACGACAAGATCGAGATCGACACCCGCACCGGCGAGTACCGCAAGCGCGTCTGAGCGCGGGCCGAACCGACTGACGCAACGAATGAAGAGGCTCCCGCGGGAGCCTCTTCACTTTTCAACGCCCCGCACACACGCATGGACCTGATCGCCCGCATCGCCGACGTCATCATCCCGGTGTTCCTGATCGTGGCCATCGGTTACGGCTACGCCCGCCGCCGCACGCTGGACATGACGGTGTTCAACCGCATCGCGCTGGACGTGCTCGCGCCCTTGCTGGTGTACTCGGCCCTGGCCTCGAAGGACTTCGTCATCACCGAGCACCTCACGCTGCTGGTGGGGGGCGCGGTGCTGATCCTGGGCACAGGCCTGCTGGCGTGGCCGCTGGCGAGGGCCTTTGGCGCCCAGCCGCGCACGCTGGTGCCGGTGGTGATGTTCAACAACTGCGGCAACATGGGTTTGCCGCTGGCCCTGCTGGCTTTCGGCCCGGCGCACTTCGGGGCGGCCGTGGCGCTGTTCTCGGTCAGCAACCTGCTGCACTTCTCGCTCGGTGCGCGCATCACCAGCCGCCTGGCGCGCACGCGGGACCTGCTCACCAGCCCGCTGATGATCGGCACCGCGCTGGGTTTCATGAGCGCGCTCTCCGATCTGCGCCCACCCGAGGTGCTGCTCTCCGGCATGAAACTGCTGGGCGACGCGCTGCTGCCCATGATGCTGTTCGCGCTCGGCGTGCGCCTGACGGCGCTGACGCGCTCGGGTCTGGCGCTGGGCATGCTGGGGGCGCTCGCCCGCCCACTCATGGGCCTGGCCATCGGCATCCCGCTGGCGTGGGCCCTGGGACTGGAGGGCGCAGCGCGCGGCCAGCTGCTGCTGTTCGCCGCCTTGCCTCCGGCCGTGATGCAGTTCATGCTGGCCGAGCGCTATCGCCAGGAGCCCGACAAGGTCGGCGCCATGATCATGCTGGGCAACGCGCTGGCGGTGGTCTTCGTGCCACTGGCCCTGGCACTGTCCCTGTGATCCGCGCGCCCGCGTTCACATTCACCGACCACACAAGGAGTCCACCCCATGGGAGCCGCACAGAATCTGAAAGAACGCCGCCTGGCCGACGCCTGGGCCGAGTTGCAGACGCATGCCAACGAAGGCCTGCCCCTGCAGGCCGACGCCTACCGACTGGCCTTTGCCGACCCCGAGTTCCTGTTGCGGCGCGAGACGCGCGGCATCCGCCTGCAGCTCGAGATGCTCAAACCCGACCTGGCGCAGCGCGAGGCCGGCATCGAGAACACCATCGTCGTCTTCGGCAGCGCGCGCTTTCGCGAGGCCGGTGAGGCGCAGGAACAGCTGGTGCGCGCCGAGCGCAGCGGCGACGCGCGCGAGATCGCCCGCGCACGCGCCCTGGTGCGCAACGCGCACTACTACGACCACGCACGCGAATTCGCACGCACGGTGGCGCGCTACAGCGAGCGCTGCGACAAGGCCGAGCAGCTCTTCATCTGCACCGGCGGCGGCCCCGGCATCATGGAAGCGGCCAGCCGCGGCGCGCACGACGAAGGCGCGCCCAACGTGGGGCTGAACATTGCCCTGCCCCACGAGCAGGCGGCCAACCCCTATGTTTCACCCGAACTGAGCTTCAAGTTCCACTACTTTGCGCTGCGCAAGATGCACTTCATGATGCGCGCGAAGGCATTGCTGGCGTTCCCTGGCGGCTTCGGCACGCTCGACGAACTGTTCGAGGTGATCACGCTGGTGCAGTGCAAGAAGTCCAAGCCAGTGCCGATCCTGCTGTTCGGTTCGGACTACTGGAAGCGCCTGATCAACCTGGATGTGCTGGTCGAGGAAGGCACGATCTCGCCCGAGGACCTGGAGCTGTTCCAGTACGTGGACGATGCGCAGACGGCATGGGAGCACATCCTGCGCTTCTACGACTTGAAAGGCTGACCCTCCTGTGCCGCGCAGCGGCGCAGGAGGTTTACTCCTCCTGCTTCCAGCCGCCGCCCAGCGCCTTGTACAGCGCCACCTGGTTCTGCTGCTGCGCCAGCCGCGTCTGGGCCAGCGCCTGCTGGGTCGCGAACAGCGAGCGCTGTGCGTCCAGCACATCCAGGAAGCTGGCCACGCCATTGCGGTAGCGCAGTTCGGCCAGCCGGAAGCGCTCGGCCTCGGCGGCCTCCTGCTGTTGCTGCGCGCTGAGCTGATCGCCCAGTGTCGCGCTGCCAGCCAGCGCATCGGCCACTTCGCGGAACGCGGTCTGGATTGCCTTTTCGTACTGTGCCACCGCAATGTCGCGCGCGGCGTTGGACGCTTCGAGGTTGGCGCGGTTGCGGCCGGCGTCGAAGATCGGCAGCAGGGCCTGCGGCGCGAGGGTGAAACCCCAGCTGCCGTCCCTGAACAGGCCCGAGAGGCTGCTGCTGGCCGTGCCCGCGCTCGCGGTGAGCGAAATGCGCGGGAAGAATGCAGCGCGTGCCGCGCCGATGTTGGCGTTGGCGGCGATCAGTTGCTGTTCGGCCTGGCGGATGTCGGCGCGGCGCGTGAGCAGGTCCGAGGGCAGTCCTGCAGGCACCTCACGCAGTTGTGACGCGGTGGCCGGATCGGTCGCTATCGGCAGCAAGGCTGCCGGTGGCGCCTGACCCACCAGCAGCGTGAGCGCGTTCAGATCCAGTGCGCGCAGGCGTCGCTGCTGCGCCTGCGAGGCGCGCGCGGCCGCCGTGAGCGACTCGGCCTGGCGCAGGTCCAGCGCCGAAGTGGCGCCGTTGTCGAATCGCAGCCGGCTCAGCCGCAGCGAGTCCTCGCGCGTGGCCAGCGTGCGTTCGGTGAGCGCCAGCAGTTCGTCGTTGGCCTGCAGGCTCAGCCAGCTGCTGGCCACGGCTGCCACCAGGCTGGTCTGGGCGGCGCGGCGCGCCTCCTCGCTCGCCAGGTACTGGGCCAGCGCCGCTTCCTTCAGGCTGCCCAGGCGGCCAAAGAAGTCGATCTCCCAGCTGCTCAGCGCCAGACCGACGCTGTAGACGCTGGTGATGCCCCCCGTTCCATCGGGCTGCCGGTTGCCCGTGGCCGCGAGGTTGACGGTGGGGAACTGGTCGGCGCGGCGAATCTGGTACTGCGCGCGCACCTGCTCGATGTTGAGTGTGGCTACGCGCAGGTCGCGGTTGTTGGCCAGCGCCAGTTCGATCAGCTCGCGCAGCCGCGCGTCGGCCACGAACTCGCGCCAGGCGATGTCGGCGCCCGGCTTGGCATCCGCCGCCGCAGCGGGCTGCGGACCAGGAAACTGCGCCGCGACCGGGGCCTCAGGGCGCTCGTACTTCGGAATGAACGAACACGCTGACATGGCGGCCACGGCCAGCAGCGTCAAGCCGAAGCGCGACAAGCGCCGAGGCAAGACATCCGGAACAAAGGCGACGCGAGGGAGATTCACAAGGTCAGTCATCGGTGTGCACTCCGTGGTGTTGCGCGGCCTGCTCGGCATCGCGCCGGTGCTGCCGTTCGCTGCCCTTGAACAGCGTGCGCACCACGACGAAAAAGATCGGCACGAACACCACCGCGAGCACGGTGCCGGTGAGCATGCCGCCGATCACGCCGGTACCAATGGCGCGCTGGCTCGCCGAACCGGCACCAGAGGCCAGCGCCAGCGGCAGCACGCCCAGCGTGAAGGCCATCGAAGTCATGATGATCGGGCGGAACCGGATGTGCGCTGCGGCCAGTGCGGCCTCGATCACGCTCTTGCCCTGGGCCTGCAGGTCCTTGGCGAACTCGATGATCAGGATCGCGTTCTTCGCCGACAGGCCGATGATGGTGATCAGGCCGACCTGGAAGTACACGTCGTTCGAGTAGTTGCGCAACAGCGTGGCCAGCAGCACACCCAGCACGCCCAGCGGGACCACCAGGATCACCGACAGCGGGATGGTCCAGCTCTCGTACAGGGCGGCCAGGCACAGGAACACCGCCAGGATGGCGAAGGCGTAGAGGATGATGGCCTGGGAACCGGCGAGCTTTTCCTCGCGCGTCTGGCCGGTCCACTCGTAGCCGATGCCCTGCGGCAGCTGGGCGGCCAGCCTTTCCATCTCGGCGATCGCCGCGCCCGTGCTGGAGCCGGGTGCCGCGCTGCCGCTGATGCGCATGGACGGGTAGCCGTTGTAGCGCACGGTCTGCATCGGGCCGGTGATCCAGCGCGTGCTGGCAAAGGCAGAGAGCGGCACCGCCTGGGCCTTGTTGTTGACCACGTTCAGGCGCAGCAGGTCATCGGGCTGCATGCGGGCAGTCGCATCGGCCTGCACCACCACACGTTGCAGGCGTCCTGCGTTGGGGAAATCGTTCACGTAGCTGGACCCCAGCGCGGTGCCGATGGCGGCGTTGATCGCATCGAAGCCCACGCCCAGGGCATTGGCCTTGTCGCGGTCGATGTCGATCTGCAGTTGCGGGGCATCCTCCAGGCCGTCGGGTCGCACCTGCGTGATCACCTTGCTTTGCGATGCCATGCCCAGCAACTGGTTGCGTGCACCGAGCAAGGCCGCTCGGCCCAGGCCGGCGCGGTCCTGCAGGCGGAAGCTGAAGCCCGAGGAAGCCCCCAGCTCGGGAATCGGCGGCGGGCTCAGCGGATAGATGAAGGCGTCGCGGATACCGGAGAGCGCGCCGAAGGCGCGACCAGCCACCGCCTCGGCCGAACTGCCGGGCCCGGTGCGCTGGTCCCAGTCCTTGAGCGTGACGAAGGCCAGCGCCGCGTTCTGGCCCTGGCCAGAGAAGCTGAAACCCAGCACACCGACCATGCTCTGCACCTCGGGCTGCTTCAGGATGAAGTCTTCCACCTGCTTGATCACCTCCAGCGTGCGTTCTTGCGTGGCGCCCGGGGGCAACTGCACGTTGACGAGCATCGTGCCCTGGTCTTCGCCGGGCAGGAACGAGGTGGGCAGGCGCATGTAGACCACCACCGCCGCGGCGACGATGGCAAGGTAGATCACCAGCGTGCGGCCAGCGCGCGGCAGCAGCTTGGCCACGCCACCTTCGTAACCCTTGGCGGTGCGCGCAAAGCCCCGGTTGAACCAGCCGAAGAAGCCCTTCTTGTCGTGGTGATGCCCCGCCTCGACAGGCTTGAGCAGCGTGGCGCAGAGTGCCGGCGTGAGCGACAGCGCCATGAAGGCGGAGAAGGCGATCGACACGCCCATGACCGCCGCGAACTGGCGGTAGATGTTGCCCACGCTGCCTGCGAAGAAGGCCAGCGGCACGAACACCGAGACCAGCACCACCGTCACGCCGATGATGGCGCCGGAGATCTGCGTCATCGCCTTGCGCGTGGCCTGCAGCGGCGGCAGGCCCTCCTCGCTCATGATGCGCTCGACGTTCTCCACCACCACGATGGCGTCGTCCACCACGATGCCGATCACCAGCACCATGCCGAACATGGTCAGCACGTTGATGGAAAAGCCCATGGCCAGCAGCACCGCGAAGGTACCGAGCAGCGCCACCGGCACCACGATGGTCGGGATGACGGTGTAGCGGAAGTTCTGCAGGAACAGGAACATCACCAGGAACACCAGCAACATGGCCTCGCCCAGCGTCTCGGCCACCTGTTCGATGGAGATCTTCACGAAGCGCGAGCTGTCGTAGGGGATGGACCAGGACATGCCCGAGGGAAAGAAGCGCTCGAGCTCCTGCATCTTCTCGCGCACCGCTTCGGCCGTGGCCAGTGCATTTCCGCTCGGCGATAGCTGCACGCCGATGCCGACCGCCGGTTGTCCATTCAGCCGCGCCGACGTGGCATAGGCCTGGGCGCCGAGTTCGATGCGGGCCACGTCCTTCAGACGCACCGTGGCGCCATCGGGGGTGGCGCGCAGCACGATGTTGCCGAACTGCTCGACGCTGCCGAGCTGGCCGTTGACCACCACGGTGGCCGCGATGGACTGGCCGCCCACGTTGGGCAGGGCACCGATTTCACCGGCCGAGACCTGCGCGTTCTGTGCGCGGATCGCGGCGGTGACGTCGGCCGCGCTCAGGTTGAAGCCGAGCAGGCGGGCCGGGTCGATCCAGACGCGCATGGCGCGCTCGGTGCCGAACAGCTGGGCCTGACCCACGCCGGGCACACGCTGCAGCTCGGGCACCACGCTGCGCGAGGCGTAGTCACCCAGCGCCACCGGGTTCCAGGCGGGGTCGTCGCTCGCCAGCATGGTGAACAGCAGGAAGTTGCTGCGCGACTTGTCCACCCGCACACCCTGCTGCGTCACGGCCGAGGGCAGGCGCGGCGAGGCTCGCGAGAGGCGGTTCTGCACGTCCACCTGCGCCAGGTCGGCGTTGGTACCGGTCTCGAAGCTCAGCGTGATGCTGCCGGTGCCGTTGGCCTGCGCCACCGACTCCATGTAGATCAGGCCGGGCGAGCCGTTCATCTCCTGCTCGATGACCGAGAGCACGCTGTCTTCCAGCGTGGCCGCCGACGCACCGGGGTAGGTGGCGTTGATCACGATGGACGGCGGCGCCACCGGTGGGTATTGCGCGATCGGCAACTGCGTGATGGACACCGCGCCCATCACCATGATGAAGAGCGCGATCACCCACGCGAAGATGGGCCGCTCGATGAAGAATTTCGCCATGTCGGGCGCTCCTTACTTCGCGGCGTCCGCAGCCTGAGCTGCGGGCGCCTTCGCAGCGGGTGCGCTGCCCGGCGCCTGCCAGGGCACCGCCTTCACCGGCGTACCGGGCGGCATCATCTGCAGCTTCTGGAAGCCGTCGACCATCACCTGCTCACCGGCCTGGAGGCCATCGACGATGACCCAGCGCCCGCCCTGCTCGCCACCCACCTTCACGGTGCGCGAGACCACCTTGCCGTCGGCGCCCACCACCGACACCTTGTCGCCCTGGGCCGAACGTGTGACCGCCTGCTGCGGCAGCGTGATGGCATTGCCCGCCGTCGCCTGCTCCAGGCGCACACGCACGTACAGGCCCGGCAGCAGTGTGCCCTTGGGGTTGGGCACCTCGGCGCGCAGCATGACCTGACCCGTGGCCGCGTCGACGGTGAGATCGGTGAACAGCAGGCGGCCCGGCTGTTCGTACACGCTGCCGTCCTCCATCACCACCTGCACGCTCGCGGCCTGGGCGCCCGCACCCTTGAGCTGCCCACTGTCCATGGCCTTGCGCAGCTTGTAGACCTCGCTCGCGGACTGGGTGAAGTTCACGTACATGGGGTTGATCTGCTGAATCACCGCCAGCTGCGTGGCCTCTCCCTGCCCGACCAGCGCGCCCTCGGTCACCAGCGCGCGGCCGATACGGCCCGAAATCGGCGCATTCACCCGCGCGTAACCCAGGTTGATGCTGGCGGTCTGCACCGCCGCCTTGCCCGCGGCCACATCGGCCTCGGCCTGTTTCTGCGCCGCAACGGCGCTGGCGTATTCCTGCTGGCTGATGGCGTTTTCCTTCACCAGCGGTGCGTAGCGCTCGGCCAGTGCGGCGGCCTGCGAGAGGTTGGCCTGCGAGCGCGCCAGGCTGGCCTGGGCGCTCTGCAGCGCGGCCGCATAGGGTGCGGCGTCGATGCGGAACAGCGCCTGACCGGCCTTGACGTCGCTGCCTTCGCGGAACAGGCGTTCCTGCAGGATGCCGGCGGCGCGCGCGCGCACCTGCGCCACGCGCGAGGCCTCCAGGCGACCGGGCAGTTCGGTCAGCAACCCAACGTCGCCCGGGGTCACGGTGATCACGCCCACCTCGGGCGCGGGCATGCCGCCCGGCGCCCCTCCCGCGGGCGGCTCGGACTGGCCGCAGGCGGCCAGCAACGCGGCCAACGCAAGGACAGACGTGCCGCGCGCCAGGCGGGCCGCTGACAAGGGGGCAAGGCGGTTGCGCCGCACGGGCACGGACTTGACGGGGCTCAAGGCTGGCATGGGAATCCTTGGGTATGAAGGGGGTTTGGGACGCGTGACCACCGGAAAAACCTGGTCGGCGTGCTGCCGCAAAGCGGCAAAGTATACATACATACAAGAATGTATGTATAGTCCTGCAAGGCCTCGGGGCCGTTCATTCTGGAGACAAACATCATGGTTCGACGCACCAAAGCCGATGCGCTGGCAACACGCAACAGCCTGCTGGATGCCGCCGAGCATCTGTTCCAGGCGCACGGCGTCTCGCGCACCTCGCTCAACGACATCGCCATCGAGGCCGGTACCACGCGCGGCGCCATCTACTGGCACTTCAAGGACAAGGCCGACCTGTTCAACGCCATGATGGAGCGCGTCACGCTGCCGCTGGAGTCCACCCTGGCGGGCACGGCGCGCACCGCCAGCACCACCGTCAACCCCCTGCTCTCGCTGCGCGACTCGATGATGAGCGCGCTCAAACAGACCGCCACCGACGAGCAGACGCGGCGCGTATTCGAGGTCGCCACGCACAAGGTGGAGTATGTGAGCGAGATGCAGGCCGTGCGCGACCGCCACCTGCAGGTGCGCAACGAGTGCATGGCGATGACCGAGGAAGCACTGCGCGAGGCCGTGCGGCGCGAGGACATTGCGCTGGCCATGCCGGTGGCCACCGCGGCCCTCGGCCTGCACGTGATCATCGACGGCCTGATCCAGAACTGGCTGCTCGACCCCGAGGCATTCGACCTCATGAAGAGCGGGCGCCACACCGTGGACGCCTACCTGGCTGGCCTGGGCTTCACCCTTCCCGCCGCTCGGGCACCGCACCGGGTGGCACCGGCGCGCGCGAGGCCAGTTGCAAGTGCAAGGCTGCCTGGGCCATGAGGTTGGCCGACACCGGCGCAGTGATGAACACGAACAGCGTGATCAGCAGCTCGGCCACCCCCGCGCGATCCTGCACCGCGGCCACCAGCATGGAAGCGATCAGGACACCGCCCACGCCCAGCGTGGACGCCTTGGTCGGTGCATGCAGGCGCATGTAGAAATCCGGCAGGCGCAGCAGGCCGATCGCGCCCACCAGCAGGAAGAAGGCCGCAATCAAGATCAGGGCGGCGGCCAGCCATTCGATGACAGGATGCATGAGAAGGACTCCTTATTCGACCACGTCGCCGCGACTCAGGTAGCGCGCCAGCGCCACGGTGGAGGCAAAGCCCAGCATGGCCACCAGCAGAGCAGCTTCGAACAGCAGGGCCGTCTGCCAGCGCATGCCCAGCAACACGATCAGGGCCACCGTGTTCAGGTACAGCGTGTCGATCGCGAGCAGGCGGTCGGTGATTTCGGGCCCGCGCAGCAGGCGCCAGCCGCAGAGCAGCACGGCCAGCGCGACCGCCGCCGTGCCGATGTTCAAGGCCAGGTCGAGGACGTTCATGACGGGGTCCTTTCCACGGGTGTCTGTCCGAAGATGGCCATCAGCGGGGCTTCATAGCGCGCCTTCATGTCGTCGATCATGGCCTGCGCGTCGTCGCAGTCGAGCGCATGCACCAGGATCAGGTGGCGCTGCTCGTCGATCACGCACGACACCGTGCCGGGCGTGGTTGTGATGATGGAGGCGAACAGGGCGTTGACGCGTGCGTGGTCGCACGCCAGCGGCACCGGTAGCCAGGCCGGCCGGGGCCGGCTCATCGGTCCGAGCACCAGGCGCGCCACCGCGATGTTGGACATCACGATGTCACGCAGCACCACGACCGTCAGGCGCATCGCCGGTGCCCATCGGACGCGGCTGACCGGCGCGAGGAACGGGCGCAGCAGGCGCGGCACGATCAGGCCGATCAGCAGCGCCGAAAGCAGGTGCACCGGCTCCAGGCTGCGCGAGAGCGCCAGCCAGCTTGCGACCAGCAGCAGCGAGAGCACCGGGTGGCTGAACCAGCCGTCCTTGCGTGCGACGGCATCGGGTGGGTTGTCCGGGGTCATGGGCGCTCCTTCGGGGTGGGTGCCGGCACCACACCGTCGTACGGCCGGGTGGTGGGCTGGCGCGAGGCGTCCGGGCCGAGCACGGCGCGCACGTAGGCGGCCTGATCGGCCAGCTGGGCGGCGGCGGCATCGGTGTAGCGTTTGACGGGCGACGCCAGCACGGCCATCGCGACCGTGACCAGCATGAAGGCCCAGACCGCGGAAAGCAGCTTCACGCTGGAGCCGGACGCCGCGCCCACGGCTTGCTCTGTCTCGACGTGCCAGAACACGATCACACCGGCGCGCGCGAGCCCCACGATGGAGAGGAAACCGACCACGAGCACCACCGTCCAGACCCAGGCCTGGGCGGGCAGGCCCGAAGCGCTCTCGAGCACCATGAGCTTGCCCAGGAATCCCGGCAGCGGCGGCAGACCGGCCACCGAGGCGGCCCCAAAGATCATCATCAGGCCCAGCAGCACCGGCTCGCGCACCGCCACCGCGGGGCGCAGGCGGTCCAGCGCTTCGCCGCGCTGGGAAGCCATCAGCTCCACGAGCAGGAACAGGCCGGCGATCACCACCGTGCTGTGCAGCGTGTAGTACAGCGACGCCGACAGCGTGGCCGGCGTGAACAGGCCCACACCCGCCAGGATGGTGCCGACCGATGACACCGTGAGGTAGGCCACCATTCGGCCCATGCTGTGCGCGGCCAGCGCACCCAGCACCCCGAGCACGCTGGTCGTGAGCGCCAGCGGCAGCAGCCAGCCCTGCGCGGCCAGCGCGGCCTCGCCCGCCTGCGGGCCGAACACCACCCAGTGCACGCGGATGATGCTGTACACGCCGACCTTGGTCATGATGGCGAAGAGCGCGGCCACCGGCGCGCTCGCAGCCGCGTAGGTGGCTGGCAGCCAGAAGTACAGCGGCACGAGCGCTGCCTTGAGGCCGAACACGGCGAGCAGCACCAGGGCGGCCGCGCGCGCGATCAGCGCCGCGTCGCCCGTGAGCCCCCCCAGGCGCAGCGCCACGTCGGCCATGTTGAGCGTGCCGGTGACGGCGTAGATCATCGCCAGGCCGATCAGGAACAGGCCGGAGGCGCTCAGGTTGAGCACCACGTAATGCACACCCATGCGGAAGCGCTCGCGCCCCTGGCCGTGCAGCAGCAGGGCATAGGACGCGATCAGCAACACCTCGAAGAACACGAACAGGTTGAACAGGTCACCCGTGAGGAAGGCGCCGCACAAGCCCATGAGCTGGAACTGGAACAGGGCGTGGAAATGGCGCCCCCGCATGTCCCAGCCGCCGGTGGCGTACCAGAGCGCGGGCACGGCCACGGCGTAGGTCAGCAGGACCATCAGGGCCGAGAGGCGGTCCAGCACGAGCACGATGCCGAAGGGCGCGGGCCACTCGCCGAGCTGGTAGACCAGCAGCTCGCCACCGGCCGCGCGCTGCACCAGTTGCACCGCCATGAACAGCCCCAGCAGCACCGAGGCCATGGCCAGGTTGCGGCGCCAGCGCACACGCGCGCTGCCATGGCCACCGCCCTGCGCCGCCAGACCGGAGGAGTCGCCCAGCAACAACATGCCCACGGCGGTGAACGCCGGCAGCAGCACCGACAGCACGGGCGCGTGCAAATGCCAGAACGAGACGATGGCGTCAAACATCGGTGGCGCCTCCCGCCTGTGGCGCGACGGGCCTGCGGCCCTGCACTGCCCGGGGTTCGTGCCCGTCTACATGGTCGCTCCCGCTTTCGTGGTTGCTGCGCAGCGCGAGTTCGATGACGAAGCCCGTGGTGGCGAAACCGATCACGATGGCGGTGAGCACCAGGGCCTGCGGCAGCGGGTCGGCCACCGTGGTATTGCCCGCCAGGATGGGCTGCGCATTGGTCCACAGCCGGCCCATCACGAAGATGAACACATTGACGGCATAGCCGAACAGTGACAGGCCGAGCACCACCGCAAAGGTGCGGCCGCGCAGCATGAGGTAGATGGCGCATGCGGTCACGATGCCGATGCCGGTGGCCAGCAGGAATTCCATGCTCATGTGAGGCTCCTGGACGAAGGAACGGACGAGGCGTCGACCTCGCGCGAGACGGTGCCCAGCACCGAGATGGTCAGCAGGGTCGCTCCGACCACGGTGAGGTAGACCCCCAGATCGAACAACGCGGCCGAGGCCAGCGGCAGATCACCCAGCACCGGTACATGCGGGTGTCCGTGCGCGCTGGTGAGAAACGGGCGACCCCAGAAGAAGGCGCCCACGCCCGTGAGGCCGGCGATGCCCAGGCCGGCACCGACCCAGCGCACGAAGCGGCGCCCGGCGTGGGCACGCAGCAGCGCCTCGGCCCTGCCCTGCCCCTGCGACATGAACTGCAGCACCAGCGCCACCGCGGTGATCAGGCCGGCGATGAAGCCGCCGCCAGGCATGTTGTGGCCGCGCATGAAGATGTAGAGGGTGAACACCAGCGCCAGCGGCAGCACCACCGCGGCCGCCACGCGCAGCAGCAAGGGCTGGCGGGCAAAGGTCCAGGCACGGCCCTGCGGGTCGGTCTGGGCGCGCCGCGTGCGCAAACCGTCCATCAGGGCCAGCACGCCCACCGCCGCGATGCCGAGCACGGTGATCTCGCCAAACGTGTCATAGCCCCGGAAGTCGACCAGGATCACGTTGACCACGTTGCTGCCACCGCCCACGGGCAACGACTTTTCCAGGAAGTACCAGCTGATGGAATCGTGATCGCGCGTGAGCAGTACCCAGGCGACCCAGGCGATGGCACCACCACCGGCGAGCGCGAGCGCGGCGTGACCAGTGCGGCGCGCGGTGCTGCTCTCGCGCGGCGAATGCTGGGGCAGCAGGGCCAGCCCCATGAGCAGCAGCACGGTCGACACCACCTCCACCGAGAGCTGCGTGAGCGCGAGATCAGGCGCTGACAGGCTCACGAAGGCCAGCGAGGTCACGAGACCGACCAGGCCCACCAGCACCACGGCCTGGAAGCGCTGGTGATGGGTGAAGGCCAGCGCGACGCAGGTCGCCAGCAGCAGCAACCAGATGGCCGCCGCCAGCGGCGAGGCCGGCAGCAGTTCGCGCGTCCCCGCGCCAATGCCGCTGCCCAGCAAGGGTCCGGCGCCGAACACGATCGCCGCGCCCAGCAGCCAGGCAACGTAGCGCTGGAGCGCACCGTTCTCCAGCACTCCGGACAGGCGGCCTGAAAAGCCGAACAGGGAGTCGATCGAGCCCTCGAACATCCGCCGCCCGGTGGCTCGACCGAACCATGCCTCCGAGCTGATGCGGTGCAGCCACTTGCCGCGGGCGAGCCACAGGTACAGTGCCGCACCACCCGCCAGGGCGACAGCGCTCATCAGCAGCGGCAGGTTGAAACCGTGCCAGATCGCCAGGTGGTACTCGGGCAGCGCTTTGCCGGCCAGGGCGCCGGCGGCCACATGCACCAGCGGGCCAAAGGTGAGCGCGGGCAGCAGCCCGACCACGATGCACATCGCCACCAGCAGCATCGACGGCAGCTTCATGCCCAGCGGCGGCTCGTGCGGGTGCGGGTTGGGCACGTCGCCCACCGGGCCGTTGAACCAGGTGTCGTGCACCAGACGCACCGAATAGGCCACGCTGCAGATGCTGCCCAGCGTCACCAGCACCGGCACCAGCCATCCCCACAAGCCCGAGGTGCCCACCACCGCCTCGGTGAGGAACATCTCCTTGGACAGGAAACCGTTGGTCAGCGGCACGCCCGCCATGGAGGCCGCGGCCACCATGGACAGCGTGGCCGTCCAGGGCATGAGGCGGTACAGGCCACCGAGCTGGCGCATGTCGCGCGAATGGGTCTCGTGGTCGACGATGCCCGCGATCATGAACAGCGAGGCCTTGAAGGTGGCGTGGTTGAGCACGTGGAACACCGCGGCCACGGCGGCCAGCGGCGAACCCAGTCCCACCAGGAAGGTGATCAGCCCGAGGTGGCTCACCGTGGAATACGCCAGCAGACCCTTGAGGTCATGCTTGAAGATCGCCACGAAGGCCGCGAACACCATGGTCACCAGGCCGGCCGTGACCACGATGCCTTCGAACCAGCCCGATCCCGCGAGGATGGGGTAGAGGCGCATCAGCAGGAACACGCCCGCCTTCACCATGGTGGCCGAGTGCAGGTAGGCCGACACTGGCGTGGGCGCGGCCATGGCGTCGGGCAGCCAGAAGTGGAACGGGAACTGCGCGCTCTTGGTGAAGCAGCCCAGCAGGATCAGCAACAGCGCGGGCAGGAACATCGGGTCGGCCTGGATGCGTGCGACCTGCCCGAGCATGGCGCTGATCTCGTAGGTGCCCGCAATCTGCCCGAGCAACACAAAACCCCCGAGCATGGCCAGGCCGCCGCCGCCGGTGACGGCCAGCGCCTGGCGCGCGCCAGCGCGTGCATCGGACCGGTGGCTCCAGTAGCCCACCAGCAAGAACGACGACAGGCTGGTGAGCTCCCAGAACACGATCAACAGCAGCAGGTTGTCCGACAGCACGATACCGAGCATGGCTGCCATGAACAGCATCATTTCGCTGAAGAACTTGGCCACCGAGTCCTTCGCGCTGAGGTACCAGTGCGCGTAGATGACGATCAGCAGGCCGATGAACAGGATCAGGCCCGCGAACATCAGCGACAGACCGTCAAGCTTGAACACGAGGTCCAGACCGATCTCGGGCACCCACTGCCAGCGGTTCATGACGACCTCGCCCGCCATCACGGCGGGCGCGTGGGACACCAGCAGCGCCAGGCTGGCCAGTGTGACAAGGCCGGCGACCACGGCGGTGAGGGTTCGGGACCGGGTCCCCAGCCACAGCGTGGACAGGGTTCCCAGCAAGAGCGGCAGCAGAACGATGAGCAACAGCACGGAGCGCTTTCGGGCTTTTTTGACAGCCCCCGATACTAAAGGCAGCGCGGCAGCGCCTTCCTGACGATCGCCTGTCCGACGCGTTCAGGGCTCCTCGCGCTGCGGCGGCACATCGGCTTGGGGTGTGCGCATCGTCCAGGCCAGCGGCGAGCCCGCGCCCACCGTGGCCCCCACGAGCCAGAACACGGCGCTCACACCGATGACCGCGCCCACGGAACCGAACAGCAGCGGCATCACCACGCTCGAGCCGTTGATGGCCATCGCGCGCAGCCCCAGCGCTTCACCGTGGCGGTGCGGTGGCGTCATCTGGTGCAGCGCGCTCATGATCATGGGCTGCACCGAACCCAGTGCGAGGCCCAGCAGCACCGACAGCGCGCCCATGGCCCACGCCGCATGCACCAGGGGATACACCGCGAACAGCATCGCAGTCGCGCACATGGCCGTACCGATCACCACCGACTCGCGCAGGCGTGCTGCCAGCCAGGGCATGAGCAGGCGAATGGCGGTAGCGGCCAGTGCGAAGGCACCGAGGATGGAGCCGATGACGGTGGCGCTCAGACCGCGCTCATGGCCCAGCACCGGTACCAGGAAAGTGTGCACGTCCCAGCAGGACGAGAGCATCCAGTTGATCATCATCAGCCGGCGAAACGCCCTGTCGCGCAGCAAGTTCCAGGACGACCCGCTGGACTGGCGCAGCGCAGGAGCGACCGGCTCGTTCTCGACCGCGCGGCGTACCCAGAACCAGGCCATCGAAGGCAGCAGGGCCAGCAACAGGAAGGCGGCGCGAAACCCGAAACTGTCGATCATCACGCCCGCGGCAAAGGGACCCAGAAAGTTGGAGATGGAGGGGCCCACGGCCATCCAGCTGAAGACCTGCTTGAGTTCGGTCGGCCCGTGCGCCAGGCGTCCCACGTGGCGTTGCAGCGCGATCATGGCCAGACCCGTGGCCGCGCCGCAGGTGAAGGCGGTGAAGCACAGCACACCGAAGACGGGAAAGGCCACGGCCAGAGCCGCGCCGGCCGACGCGGTGCCGACCGCCAGTGCCACCGGCTTCTTCAGACCGCGCCGGTCGGCATACCGACCTGCCGGCAAGGCCATGAGAACCGGCGCGAGCGCGAACAGCGCCAGCAGCATGCCCACAGCCGCGGGGCTGTAGCCCTCGCGCAATGCCATCAGCGGTGCGGCCATGCGAAAGCCCGTCATGCAGGCATGCAGGCTGATCTGCGCCGCGATCAGGCGCGCCAGATCCAGGCGCAGCGCGGGGTTCAAGCGTCTCCGTTGTCGGCAGGGTCCAGCGGCAGCAGCGCACTGGCCTGGTCCTGCGGCAGGGCTTCCACCGCCTTGAGCGCGCGCCCCATGGCGCGGCTGCGCGTCTCGGCGCTGTCGAGCGTGTTGAGCACGGTCTGGGTCTGGCTCTTCACGCGCGCCAGCACCTCGCCGAACTTGCCGAACTCGGTCTTGACCGCGCCCAGTACCTGCCAGACCTCGCTGGAGCGCTTCTCCAGCGCGAGGGTGCGAAAGCCCATCTGCAGGGAGTTGAGCATGGCCATGAGCGTGGTCGGCCCGGCCAGCGTCACGCGGTGCTCGCGCTGCAGCACCTCCATCAGACCGGGCCGGCGCAGCACCTCGGCGTACAGGCCTTCGGTGGGCAGGAACAGGATGGCGAAATCGGTGGTGTGCGGCGGCTCCAGGTACTTGTCGGCCATGGACTTCGCCTCCAGGCGGATGCGCTGCTCCAGCGCCCGGCCCGCAGCCTCCGCGCCTTCCACATCGGCGCGCTGCTGCGCATCGAGCAGGCGCTCGTAGTCCTCGTTGGGAAACTTGGCGTCGATCGGCAGCCAGCATGGCACGCCATCGTCGCCGCGGCCTGGCAGCTTGATCGCAAAGTCGACCGTGAAGCGGCTGCCCGGTTTGGTCATCACCTGCACCGCGTACTGGTCGGGTGCGAACACTTGCTCGAGCAGGGCCGCGAGTTGCGCCTCGCCGAACATGCCACGCGTCTTCACGTTGGTCAGCAGGTGCTTGAGGTCGCCCACCCCCTGCGCCAGGGTCTGCATCTCGCCCAGGCCCTTGTGCACCTGCTCCAGCCGGTCGGCCACCTGCTTGAAACTCTCGCCCAGGCGCGCCTGCAGCGTGCTCTGCAGCTTTTCATCGACCGTGGCGCGCATCTCGTCGAGCTTGGCGGCATTGCCCTGCTGCAGCTGCTGCAACTGCGCATCCAGCGTGGTGCGAATCTCTGCCAGGCGGCGCGCGTTGCCCTCGCCCATGTCCTGCAGCTGGCGCGTGAGCGTATCGCCCAGGGTGCCGCGCAACTGCACCAGTTGCTGAGCGAAGGCGTCGAGCTGTGCGTTCTGCGTGCGCGTGGTCTCGGCCGCTTGCGCGGTGATCGACTCCTGGAAGCGGCTCAGGCTGTGCTGCTGCTCCTGGCGCGCGGCGCGCGCGTTGTCGCCCACCTCGCGGCGCAATTCGCCTTCGACATGCTCCACACGCAGCGCGATCTGCTGCATCTGCGCCAGCACCGCCTGCCGGTGCGCAAGCTCGCCGGCATCGGGTTCGGGCCGCCTGCGCAGCAGCAGGATCTGCAACAGCACGCCGGCAGCGGCGAGCAGCAGCAGGGCAAGGAGCAACCAGGTGTTCATCAGGCGCGCGCGTTCTTCCCGATGATCCCGGCGTTGAGGGGCGTGCGCGGCTGACCCTTGACGAGATAGTCGATCACGTTGTCCGCCGCCAGCATGGCCATGGCACGGCGCGTCTGGATGGTGGCGCTGGCAATGTGCGGGGTGAGCACCACGTTGGGCACGGCGAGCAGATCCGGGTGCACTTTGGGCTCGCCTTCGAACACGTCCAGGCCGGCGGCGGCGATGCGACGCTCCTTCAGCGCCTTCGCCAGCGCCGCGTCGTCCACGATGCCGCCGCGCGCGATGTTCACCAGCGTGGCGGTTGGCTTCATCTGCGCGATCTCGGCTGCGCCGATGGCGTGGTGGCTCTCGGCGCTGTAGGGCAGCACAAGGATGAGGTGGTCTGCCTCGCGCAGCAGGGTGGCCTTGTCCACATAGCCGGCCTTGCATTCGGCTTCGGTGGTCGCGTCCAGCCGCGAGCGATTGTGGTAGATCACCTTCATGCCGAAGCCCAGCGCGCCGCGGCGCGCGATGGCCTGGCCAATGCGGCCCATGCCCAGGATGCCCAGCGTGCTGCCATGCACCTCGGCGCCGGCGAACATGTCCAGCGCCCAGCGATTCCACTGGCCGGCACGCAGGAAATGCTCGCTCTCGGTCACGCGGCGCGCGGTGGCCATGAGCAGCGCGAAGCCGAAGTCGGCCGTGGTCTCGGTGAGCACGTCGGGCGTGTTGGTGGCCAGCACCCCGGCCGCACTCAGCGCGGGCAGGTCGAAGTTGTTGTAGCCCACGGCGATGTTGGCCACGATGCGCAACTGCGGGCACGCGGCGACGATGGCGCCGTCGATGCGCTCGCTGCCGGTGGTGAGCACCCCGGCCTTGCCCTGCAGCCGCTCGATGAGCTGCGCGGGCGTGAGCACCCCGTCGCCGTCGTTGTGGTCGACGTCGAAATGCTGGCGCAGGTGCTCCACCACATCCGGGAATATCCTGCGCGAAACGAGAATGGCGGATCGGGCCATGGCGCTCAGACCGCCAGCAGATCGACTTCGAACAACAGCGTGGCGTTGGGCGGGATCACGCCACCTGCACCCCGTGCGCCGTAGCCCAGCGAGGCAGGAATGACGAGGCGGCGCGTGCCACCGACGGCCATGCCCTGCACGCCTTCGTCCCAGCCCTTGATGACGTGGCCCGCACCGAGCGGAAATTCGAACGGCTGGCCACGGTCCTTGCTGGAGTCGAACTTGGCGCCTTGCACGCCGTCGTTGTAGAGCCAGCCCGTGTAGTGCACCTGCACGGGATGCCCGGCCTGTGCCACGTCGCCGCTGCCGACCACGGTGTCTTCATACTGCAGGCCGCTGGGGGTGGTGATCATGATGTGTCTCCTTGGAACGAATGAAAGCCGCGATTATTCCAGCCAGGTCGTGAACGACCCGACCGGTTCGCGCGGCGTGTGAAAACCGTTGACGGGCGCATCCGGGTCCGCATAACCCAGCGCCATGCCGCAGACCAGCATTTCGTTGTCGCCAGCACCGATGTGCGGCAGGATGATTCTCGCGAAGCCGTTCCAGGCCGCCTGCGGGCAGGTGTGCAGGCCATGGGCGCGCGCAGCCACCATGATGGTCTGCAGGAACATGCCGTAGTCCACCAGCGAGCCCCGCCCCATGATGCGATCGAGCGTGAACATCAGGCCCACGGGCGCATCGAAGAAGCGGAAGTTGCGCTGGTGCTGCGCGTGCATCTTGTCCTTGTCGCCTTTGGTGATGCCGAGCAGCCCGTACAGGCTCCAGCCGTTCTCGCGTCGGCGATCAATGTAGGGGCTGACCCATTTTTCCGGGTAGTAGTCGTATTCCTCGCGGTACTCGGCCGCCAGCGACGGATCGGCACGCAACGCATCGTGCGCGGCGCACACCTTCTGCACGAGTCCGTCGCGGCATGCGCCATTCAGCACGTACACCTTCCAGGGCTGGGTGTTGGTGCCCGAGGGCGCGCGGCTGGCCAGCTCCAGCAGGTGCTCGATCGTGGCGCGCGGCACGGGATCGGGCAGGAAGGCGCGGGCCGACATGCGGCTGTTGATGGCGGCATCGACGCTGGCGGCATCCATGACGCGGGCCGCGGGGTTGTGGGTCATCGCAAGCTCTCCAGGGTGTGTTTGAGTTTCTCGGGCAGTGGCACCGGCCGGCGGGTCTCGCGGTCGACGTACACATGCACGAAGTGGCCACAGGCCGCCGCCCCGTCTTCACCGTCGGCGAACAGCCCCACCTCGTAGCGCACGCTGGAGCTGCCCATGTGCGCCACCCGCAGGCCTGCCCACACGGTCTGCGGAAAAGCCAGTGGCGCGAAATAGTTGCACTGCGTCTCGATCACCAGGCCGATCACCGCGCCGTCATGGATGTCAAGGGCGCCCTGCTCGATCAGGTGCGCATTGACCGCCGTGTCGAACCAGCTGTAGTAGACGACGTTGTTCACATGGCCATACACATCGTTGTCGCTCCAGCGCGTGCCGATAGGTCGGAACACGCGGTAGGCGCTGCGGGGCAAGGGCTGTGGGCGCGCGGCCGTATTGCTGGCGTTGTTCATGCGGCGGCATTGTGCCAGTGGCCTGCTCCCGCACCTGTCGCTCCCGCGGGCACCTGCGACCGCCAGCGCTCGCGGTACTGCAGCGCCGCACCATAGGTATTGACCTGCACCTGCACCGTGGCCTCCAGGTCGTGGCCGTAGCCGCCTCCCATGGCAAAAGCCAATGGAATGCGGCGGCGCCAGGCCCAGTCCATCACCCGGCGGTCGCGCGCTTCCAGCCCGTCGAACGTGAGCTTGAGGCGGCCGAGCCGGTCTCCTTCATGGGGGTCGGCACCAGCCAGGTACAGCACCAACCCGGGGTCGAAGCGTTGCTCCATTGTCTCCAGCGCTCGCTCGAGGGCGTCGAGGTATTCCGTGTCACCACAGCCGTCGGGCAGTTCGACATCGACGTCACTCGGCTCCTTGCGAAACGGGAAGTTCTTCGCCCCATGCAGCGAGAGGGTGAACACGGTGTCGTCGTGCGCGAAGATGTGCGCCGTACCGTTGCCCTGGTGCACGTCCAGGTCGATGATCGCCACCCGCAGCGGACCGTGGGCACGCCGTGTGCGCGCGTATTCGGCCTGCATCAGGCGCGCGGCCACCGCAAGATCGTTGAACACGCAGAAGCCGCTGCCCTTGCCGGCGTAGGCGTGGTGCGTGCCCCCGGCCAGGTTGGCCGCCAGCCCCGCGCCATCCAGCGCGCTGCGACAGGCCAGCAGCGTGGCCCCCACCGAGCGCCGTGCCCGTTCGGCCATGGCCAGGCTCCAGGGGAACCCGATCTCGCGCTGCGCCGCCGCGCTCAGGCTGCCCTGGGCGACGGCTTCGATGTAGGCCGGGGTGTGCACCAGCGCCAGCTCACCGTGGCTGGCCGGCAGCGCTTCCAGCAACTCCACCTGTGGCAACTCCGCCCGCAATCGCTCGCGCAGGCGCGCGTACTTGCCCATGGGAAAGCGGTGGCCACTGGGCAGGGGAAGGACAAAGTGGTCGGCGTAGTAGGCGTGCACGGGGCAGTGCCCACAAGGGGCCTGAAGAGGTAACGGCCCATTGTGTCCGGATCGCGAATCCGCCGGGCACGCACGACTTTTAGAACACGATCCCTAGAATGCTGCACTGCAGCAAAAAAGGCTTGCACTGACACGGGTTATCCCTATAATTCAGGTCATGTTGCAGCGCAGCAAAGTGAACGAAAACAACAGCGTCCAGACAGCGCGGTGTTCTCAGCAGCCTTCAACTAAGCCCTGTTTTTTTACAAGTTTAGGAGTTTGAACATGTTGACCGCCGAACAAATGATTGCCGCCCAGAAAGCCAACATCGAGACCATCTTCGGTCTGACCCAGAAAGCCTTCGAAGGCGTCGAAAAGCTGGTTGACCTGAACGTGCAGGCCACCAAGGCCGCCCTGTCCGAGTCCGCCAACAGCGCCCAGGCCCTGATGAGCGTGAAAGACGCCCAGGAACTGCTGGCTCTGCAAGCCAACCTGATGCAGCCTCTGGCCGAGAAAACCGTGGCCTACAGCCGCCACCTGTACGACATCGCTTCGGGCACCACCGCCGAATTCGGCAAGGCCGCTGAAGCGCAAGCCAGCGACACCCAGAAGAAATTCCTGGCTGTCGTGGACAACGCCGCCAAGAACGCTCCCGCCGGTTCCGAGACCGCCGTGGCCGTGATGAAGAGCGCTGTCTCCGCCGCCAACAACGCCATGGAATCTGTGCAGAAGGCCGTCAAGCAAGCCACCGAAATGGCCGAGTCCAACTTCAACACCGTGACGTCCTCCGCCGTGAGCGCCACGAAGTCGGCCGCCAAAAAGCGCTGAACAGCACCGCGATCGTGCCGTTGATCGGCCCGCTTGACACACGTCGAAGGGGCCACACTAGTATCAAGTCACGTCGCGCTGACCCCCATCAAGGCAGCGCTTGAACCTCAAGTCTGTTTTTCTGGTTGTCTCCTCGGGTCCTTTTCGAAATTCGATTTCATCGGACCCCTTAAGCCCTCACTGCAAGGTGAGGGCTTTTTTTATGCCCCGACGGCCAGCGCGCGACGAGCGCAGACACGCGCGCAGCGTCACCGCGCAGTGCGCACCCGGCCCCGGGTTCCCCGGGAAGCGTTGCAAAACCTATTAAGAACGATTCGTGTTTGTGCTAGCATGACGAAGCCATTTTTCCGCTGCCGGCAACGCACATTGCCGTAAGGAGCCTTCCCACGCCTTCGGCGCTATCCACTCACCGAAAGATCCTCACATGCACAACACCCTCAAGTTCTCCCTGGCAGCCTCGGCCCTGGCTGCCGCCCTGGGCGCCCAGACCGTCGCGCACGCACAGGACAAGGTGCTCAACCTCTATTCGGCACGCCATTACCAGACCGACGAGGCGATGTACGAGGCCTTCACCCGGACCACCGGCATCAAGATCAACCGGGTCGACGCGGACGATGCCGGCATCGTTGCGCGGCTGCGTGCCGAGGGCGCGGCCTCCCCCGCCGACGTGATCATGCTGGTGGACGCAGCGCGCCTGGCGTCGGCCGACAGCCAGGGGCTGTTCCAGCCCATCAAGTCCGCCAAGCTGGACGCGGCCATCCCTGCCAACCTGCGCGCAGATGCCGGCCCGGATGGTGTGACCTGGACCGGCTTCTCGACCCGAGCCCGCGTGATCGTGTACGACCCGATGCGCGTGAAACCTGCCGACGTGGCCACCTACGAGCAACTTGCCGACCCCAAGCTCAAGGGCATGGTCTGCACGCGAACGGGCTCGCACCCCTACAACCTCTCACTGTTCTCCACCGTGGTCGAGCGTCTGGGGGACCAGAAGGGCGAGGCGTGGCTCAAAGGGGTGGTGGACAACATGGCCCGCGCACCCAAGGGCGGTGACACCGACCAGATCAAGGCCGTGGCCTCGGGCGAGTGCGGTGTGGCGCTGACCAATTCCTACTACGTGGCACGGCTGATCAAGTCTTCCAAGCCGGAAGACCGCGCGGTGATGGACAAGGTGCGCGTGGTGTTCCCCAACCAGGGAACCAGCGGCACGCATGTGAACATCGCCGGCGCGGCCGTGGCCAAACACGCCAAGAACCGCGACAACGCCATTCAGTTCATGGAGTTCCTGGCCAGCCCGTTCGCGCAGGACTACTTCGCCAACGGCAACAACGAGTTCCCGGCGGTCAAGGATCTGAAAGTGGCCAACCCCGCCATCAAGGCCATGGGTGGCGACAACTTCAAGGCCGAGACCGTGCCCCTGGGCGCGGTCGCCAGGAACATGACCAAGGTGCAGCAGATGCTGGACCGCGTCGGGTACAAGTAACCCCCCCGCCGCGCTTCGCGCGACCCCCTCAAGGGGGCAATGCCTGCGGACCGGCGGAGCCGGATCCGCGGCATTCTGGACTTGAGGTGCTTCGGCTGAAGAAAAGCCCCTGTGCATTCACACGGGGCTTTTCTTTTCCGCGGCGGTCAGAACACCTGGGGCACGTAAATTTCGCCGGGCACCTGATGGCGGCGGTAGCCTTCGTGGCGCACGCGCTCAGGGAGCGTGATCGCCGGCCGCTCCACCTCGCCGTAGGGCATCTGCTGCAGCAGGTGGTGGATGCAGTTCAGGCGCGCCTTCTTCTTGTCGTCCGCCTGCACCACCCACCACGGGGACTCGGGGATGTGGGTGCGCTCCAGCATCACTTCCTTGGCCTGGGTGTAGAGCTCCCAGCGGCGGCGGCTCTCCAGGTCCATGGGGCTGAGCTTCCACTGCTTGAGGGGGTCGTGGATGCGCCCCAGGAAGCGCAGGTGCTGCTCTTCGTCGGAAATCGAAAACCAGTACTTGATGAGCTGGATGCCCGAACGCACCAGCATCTTCTCGAACTCGGGCACAGAGCGAAAGAACTCCTCGTACTGTTCGTCGGTACAGAAGCCCATGACGCGCTCGACGCCGGCGCGGTTGTACCAGCTGCGGTCGAACAGCACCATCTCGCCGGCCGCAGGCAGGTGCGCGGCGTAGCGCTGGAAATACCACTGTGTGCGCTCGCGATCGTTGGGCGCAGGCAGCGCGGCCACGCGGCATACGCGCGGGTTCAGGCGCTGGGTGATGCGCTTGATCGCCCCGCCCTTGCCCGCCGCGTCGCGGCCCTCGAACACGAACACCACCTTGTGCCCGGTGGCCACCACCCAGTCCTGCAGCTTGACCAGTTCGGCCTGCAGGCGGAACAGCTCGCGGAAGTAGACGCGGCGCGCTTCCTTCTGCTGCACCTCGTCAACCGCGGGAGCCAACGCGTCCAGGTGCCGGTCCTCGAACTCCATCTCCAACTCTTCGTCGTAGCCGTCCATGAGGTCGGTGTGGATGCGGCGCATCAGCTCATCGTGGCTGTCGAACATGGGGACTCCGTGAATGGGACAAAGCGCTCAGGCTAGGCGGGGTTCATGACAACGGCGTGACACCACCATGTCGCATAATCACCGGTCAATTGACGTTTACGTCAACGTCACACCCCTCATCCCACAGGAGCTCACACCATGGACATCCAAGGCAAGGTTTTCATCGTCACCGGCGGCGCGTCCGGGCTGGGCGAAGGCACGGCACGCATGCTCGCGGCCCACGGCGGCAAGGTCGTCATCGCCGACATGCAGGCCGACAAGGGCGAAGCGGTGGCCAAAGACATCGGTGGCGCCTTCGTCAAGTGCGACGTGAGCAGCGAAGCCGACGGCCAGGCCGTGGTGGCCCAGGCGGTGTCGATGGGCAAGCTCATGGGTCTGGTGAACTGCGCGGGCATCGCGCCGGCCGAAAAGACCGTGGGCAAGAACGGCGCGCACAACCTGGGCGTCTACACCAGGACCATCATGGTCAACCTGGTCGGCAGCTTCAACATGATCCGCCTGGCCGCTGAAGCGATGAGCAAGAACGAGCCCGAGGCCACGGGCGAGCGCGGCGTGATGATTTCCACCGCCAGCGTGGCGGCCTATGACGGGCAGATCGGCCAGGCTGCGTACGCCGCTTCCAAGGGCGGCATCGTCGGCATGACGCTGCCGATCGCGCGCGACCTGGCGCGCAACGGCATCCGCAACATGACCATCGCACCGGGCATCTTCGGGACGCCCATGCTGTTCGGCATGCCCAAGGAAGTGCAGGACGCGCTCGCCGCCGGCGTGCCCTTCCCCAGCCGCCTGGGCACGCCCGACGACTACGCCAAGCTGGCGAAACACATCATCGAAAACGACATGCTCAACGGCGAGGTGATCCGCCTCGATGGTGCGATCCGCCTCGCACCGAAGTAAGCTCACTCCGCGCCGCGCCTGCGGCGCATCACCCCTTACGGGGGCAACACCTGTGGCCTGTCCAGAGCCTGTCGAAGGACAGTTCCGCGGTGTTCTCGAAGGGCTTCCCTTCGTTGACATGGATGAGGCTTCACATGAGACGTCTTGCGCTGATCACCGCCCTGGTCTTGCTGAGCGCCTGCGCCGCTCCGCCCTCTGCGACCGTGCAACAGCCAGAAGGCGCGTCGGGCCTCACTGCCAAGCCGGGCTGGACCTTCCAGCGCCAGGCCGTGGCCGCGGCCAACCCGCTGGCCACCGAGGCGGGCGCGCAGATCCTGCGCGCTGGCGGCAGCGCGATGGACGCGGCGATCGCGGTGCAGATGGTGCTCACCCTGGTGGAGCCGCAGTCCAGCGGCATCGGAGGCGGTGCCTTCCTGCTGCACCACGACGGCCAGCGGCTGCAGGCCTTCGACGGCCGTGAGACCGCGCCCGCCGCCGTGGACGACACCCTGTTTCTGGACGCGCAAGGCAAACCACTGCCCTTCGACACGGCCGTGGCCAGCGGGCGCTCGGTGGGCACACCAGGCACGGTGGCCCTGCTCGCGGCGGCCCACCGGCAACACGGCAAGCTGCCCTGGGCCCGCCTGTTCGAACCGGCCATCACCCTGGCCGAACAGGGCTTCGCCATCAGCCCGCGCCTGCACGCGCTGCTGCTGGCCGAGAATGCGCTGCGCAAGGATCCCGTGGCCGCGGCCTATTTCTACCGGCCCGATGGCCAGCCCCACCCGCCGGGCCACCGGTTGCGCAACCCTGAACTGGCCCAGGTGCTGCGCGGTATCGCCGCGAGCGGACCGGCGGCGTTCTACGAAGGGCCCGTGGCGCGCGCCATGGTCGACAAGGTGGCCCGGCACCCCGAGCTACCCGGCACGCTGAGCCTGGACGACCTCAGGCGCTATGCACCGCGCGAGCGCGAAGCCCTCTGCCACGACCTCACCGTGATCCTCAAGGCGCTGCGCGTGTGCGGCTTTCCGCCGCCGAGCTCCGGCGCCATCGCCATCGGTCAGATCCTGGGCCTGATGGCGCGCACGCCGCAGGGTGCGGCGCCGCTGGTCAACGGCCTGCCCTCGGCGGACTGGCTGCACAGCTACGCCGAGGCCTCGCGGCTGGCCTTCGCGGACCGTGCCCTGTATCTGGCCGACCCCGATTTCGTGAGCCCGCCGGCGGGCCGCTGGGACAGCCTGCTCGACGCGCGCTACCTGGACGAGCGCGCGCGGCTGATCACTTCCGCGCGCATGCCACAGGCACCGGCAGGCCGACCGGGCGGCGCCCAGGTGGCCTGGGCGGCCATGCCCGATCAGCCCGAACACGGCACCAGCCACATCAGCATCGTCGACGCCTTCGGCAACGCCCTGGCCATGACCACCACCATCGAGGCCGCCTTCGGCTCGCGCCAGATGGTCACCACCGACCCGAAGCGCCCAGGCGGCTTCCTGCTCAACAATGAGCTCACCGATTTCAGCTTCTCGCCGCGCGATGCGCAGGGCCGCGCCATCGCCAACCGGGTCGAGCCCGGCAAGCGACCGCGCTCGTCGATGTCGCCCACGCTGGTGTTCGACAAGGCCAGTGGCGAAGTGGTCATGAGCACCGGCAGCCCGGGCGGTGCGCTCATCATCCACTTCACCGCCAAGACGCTGCACGGGGCATTGCAATGGGGCCTGACACCGCAGGCCGCCATTGACCTGCCCAACTTCGGCACCCTGGGCGGCCCGCTGCTGCTGGAGCAGCAGCGCTTCCTGACCAGCACGGTGCAGAACCTGCGGCAACGTGGGCACACGGTCGTGGAGACCGCGCTGCCCAGCGGCCTGCAGGCCCTCATGCGCGGCAGTGAGGGCGGGCAGCGCGCATGGCTGGGGGGTGCTGATCCACGCCGAGAAGGCATCGTCGCGGGCGACTGACCCGCCACTCGTGCCCGGGAGCCATCGGTCAGAATACCCCGGTGGCCATCCCCCAGACCTTCATCCAGGAACTGCTCAACCGCGTCGACGTGGTCGACGTGGTGGGCCGCTACGTGCAGCTCAAGAAGGGCGGCGCCAACCTGATGGGCCTGTGCCCGTTCCATGGGGAGAAGTCACCTTCATTCAGCGTCAGCCCCACGAAACAGTTCTATCACTGCTTCGGCTGCGGAGCCAACGGCAACGCCATCGGCTTCCTGATGGAACACGCCGGCATGAGCTTCATCGAGGCGGTGAAAGACCTCGCCCAGCAAACCGGCATGCAGATGCCGGAAGACGACGCCTCGCCGCAGGACCGCGAGCGCGCCGCACAGCAGCGCCAGAAGCAGGCCACGCTCACCGACGTGCTGGAGAAGGCCGCGCAGGCCTATGCGAAGCAGCTCAAGGCATCCCCGCGCGCGGTGGCCTACCTGAAGGGCCGAGGCCTGTCCGGCCGCATCGCCAAGACCTTCGGCCTGGGCTACGCGCCCGAAGGCTGGCGCGCGCTGGCCAGCGTGTTTCCCGACTACCAGGAACCGCTGCTGGTCGAGTCCGGCATGGTGATCGAGCACGAGGACGAAAAGGGCGCTGACGGCCAGGCGAAACGGTATGACCGCTTTCGCGACCGCATCATGTTCCCGATCCGCAACGTCAAGGGCGAATGCATCGGCTTTGGTGGACGCGTGCTCGACAGGGGCGAACCCAAGTACCTCAATTCGCCCGAAACCCCGGTGTTCAGCAAGGGCCGTGAACTCTACGGCCTGTTCGAGGCCCGCACTGCAATCCGCGTCGCCGGCTATGCACTCGTCACCGAAGGCTACATGGACGTGGTCGCGCTCGCCCAGCTCGGCTTTGCCAACGCCGTGGCCACGCTGGGCACGGCCTGCACGCCCGAGCACGTGCAGAAGCTGTTCCGCTTCACCGACAGCGTGGTCTTCAGCTTCGACGGCGACGGCGCCGGCCGGCGTGCGGCGCGCAAGGCGCTGGATGCCGCCCTGCCCCTGGCGACCGACACGCGCAACGTGAAGTTCCTCTTCCTGCCCGCCGAACACGACCCCGACAGCTACGTCCGCGAACACGGCGAAGCCGCTTTCGCCCAGTGTGTGAAGGACGCCACGCCGCTCTCGCGCTTCCTGGTCGAAGCCGCCGGTGCCGACTGCGACCTCTCCACGGCAGAAGGCCGCGCCCGCATGGCCAGCCAGGCGCGACCACTCTGGAGCGCGCTGCCCGACGGCGCGCTCAAACGCCAGCTCATCGGCGAGCTCTCCAGTGGCATCGGCATCGGCAGCGCGGACCTGCTGCAGCTCTGGCAGCAGGCGGGTGGTGACACGCGCACGCCACGCGCCGCTGGTCACGCGTCCTCCCACGCGCCGCACGAGCCGGGTTACGACGGTGGCGCCACTTACGCCCAGGCGGGCAGCGCGTATGGCGGCAGTGGCTACCGCGGCGACGGTGGCAGCCATGGCAACAAGGGGTACGGCAAGTGGCGCAAAACCCCGCCACCACCGCCGCGCATGCTGGGCACGCGCCGCACCGGCGGCAGCCGGGCCGACCGCGCAGTGGGCCTGCTGCTTACCAACGCCCCGGCCTGGGACAGCCTGTCGGCCGACGACCACGCCCTGCTTGCCCATCTCGATGCGCCGCACGGTGCATTGTTCGGCTGGCTCGAAGCCCAGTTGCACGAACACGGCCACCAGCCCTGGGCCGCGCTGCGCGAAGCCTTGCGCGGACACGAGCACGAGGCCTTTGCCTGCGCGCAGGCCGAGCAGGTCACCCTGGGCGCGGACCCCGCCACCGAACTCTCCGAACTGGCCGACGTAATGAACCGGCTGCGCCGCGACGGCCTGGAAGAACAGGCCCGCCAACTGGCCGAGCGCGTTGCCGCGGGGGACAGCGGCGCCATGGACGACTACAAGCGCGTGCGCGAGCAGTTGCAGGCGCTCATCGTTGCCAGCGCCACACCCTGACCTGACAAATATTCAGCACCAGCGGTATAATCCAAGGCTTTGCACCGCAAGCGCGACAGCAGCACCTCCGGCACCGGCCCGGCCCCCACGCATCGGGGCTAGATGGAACACCTTCCTGGCCACCTCAGCGACCCGCCCGGTCCTGACGGAACCCCGCAAGGGCTGCACACCAAATGTTCGCCCCGACAGCTTGCAGGCCTGCCCTTTCCGGCGAAAGGCAGGCGTTGTGCCCAACAAAATCACCGGGGTTGGCCGTCAGCGGCGGCCTTCAGGCGGTTTTTGTGTGTTCTGCCGGTTCCAGTTCGATATTTTTTTGAGGTCCCCATGCCCGCGAAGAAATCCAGTACGCCCGTCGTGTCCCGCACCAAAACCGCCCCGAAGGCCAGCGCCCGTGCCTCCACCCCGGCTTCGCCCCCGAAGAAAGCCACCGCTGTGACCCAGAAGACCCCCGCAAAAGCTGCCCCCGCCAAGAAGTCCACCGCCAAGGCGGAAACCGAACTGCTTGAAGTGCCTGCAGGCAAGAAGAAAGTCGCGCCCGCCAAGACCGCTGCGGCAGACAAGCCCGCCGCCAAGCGCGGCCGCAAGCCCAAGGCCGACACCAAGGCCAAGGGCAAGCCGGGCGCAGACCTGGACGACACCGACCTGAGCGATATCGAAGACGATCTGGCCGGCGACACCGAAGCCGAAGTGGTCGACACCACCGCGCAGACGACCGAGAAGGTCAAGCCGCTGCGCATGAAGATCAGCAAGGCCAAGGAACGTGCGCTGATGAAGGAATTCGGCCTGGATGAAACCGTCCTGTCCGAAGAGGAAGCGCGCAACCGCCGCGAACGCCTCAAGACCCTGATCAAGCTGGGCAAGACGCGCGGCTACCTCACGCACGGTGAAATCAATGACCACCTGCCCGACAAGCTGGTCGAGGCCGAAACGCTGGAAGTGGTGGTCTCGCTGCTCAACGACATGGGCGTGGCCGTCTACGAACAGACGCCCGACGCAGAGACCCTGCTGCTGAACAACACCGGGCCCACGGCCGCGACCGAAGAGGAAGCCGAGGAAGAAGCCGAAGCCGCGCTGTCCACGGTGGACAGCGAATTCGGCCGCACCACCGACCCGGTGCGCATGTACATGCGCGAGATGGGCACGGTCGAGCTGCTCACGCGCGAAGGCGAAATCGAGATCGCCAAGCGCATCGAGGGCGGCCTCAACGACATGATGGCCGCCATCAGCGAAAGTCCCGCCACCATCGCCGAGATCCTGGTGATGGCCGAGGACATCCGCGAAGGCAAGGTCGTCATCTCCACCGTGGTCGACGGATTCGCCGACGCCGACGAGGCCGACGACTACGTGGCCGAAGAAGACTTCGACGACTACGACGAAGCCGACGATGACGACGGCAAGGGCGGCTCCAAGGCGCTCACCCGCAAGCTGGAAGAACTCAAGCGCGAGGCGCTCGACCGCTTCGACGCCATGCGCGCGCTGTTCGAGAAGCTGCACAAGACCTACGACAAGGAAGGCTACGGCACGCCGGCCTACCTGAAGACGCAGAAGTCCATCACCGAGACGCTGATGTCGATCCGCTTCACCGCCAAGGCGATCGAGAAGCTCTGCGGCACCATGCGCAGCCAGGTCGATGACGTACGCAAGAAAGAGCGCGAGCTGCGCCGCATCATCGTGGACAAGTGCGGCATGCCGCAGGAAACCTTCATCAAGGACTTTCCGCCCAACCTGCTCAATCTCAAGTGGGTCGAGAAGCAGGCCGCCGCCGGCAAGCCCTGGAGCGTCGTGCTCGAGCGCAACATCCCGCCGGTGCAGGAGCTGCAGCAGGGCCTGATCAACATCCAGAGCAGCGTGGTCGTGCCGCTGGCGCACCTCAAGGACATCCACAAGCGGATGAACGAGGGCGAAGCCACCTCGCGCGACGCGAAGAAGGAAATGATCGAGGCCAACCTGCGCCTGGTGATCTCCATCGCCAAGAAGTACACCAACCGCGGCCTGCAGTTCCTGGACCTGATCCAGGAAGGCAACATCGGCCTGATGAAGGCGGTGGACAAGTTCGAATACCGCCGCGGCTACAAGTTCTCGACCTACGCGACGTGGTGGATCCGCCAGGCCATCACCCGCTCGATCGCCGACCAGGCGCGCACCATCCGCATCCCGGTGCACATGATCGAGACCATCAACAAGATGAACCGCATCAGCCGCCAGCACCTGCAGGAGTTCGGCTTCGAGCCCGACGCGTCCATCCTGGCCGAGAAGATGGAGATGCCCGAGGACAAGATCCGCAAGATCATGAAGATCGCGAAAGAGCCGATCTCGATGGAAACCCCCATCGGCGACGACGACGATTCGCACCTGGGCGACTTCATCGAGGATCAGGCCAACACCGCGCCCATCGAGGCCGCGATGCAGGCCGGCCTGCGCGAAGTGGTCAAGGAAATCCTCGACAGCCTCACCCCGCGCGAAGCCAAGGTGCTGCGCATGCGCTTCGGCATCGAGATGTCCACCGACCACACGCTGGAAGAAGTGGGCAAGCAGTTCGACGTGACGCGCGAACGCATCCGCCAGATTGAGAGCAAGGCGGTGCGCAAGCTCAAGCACCCGAGCCGCTCGGACAAGCTGCGCAGCTTCATCGACACACTGTAAGCGGGCCGCTGTCGGTCGCATCAAAGAAGAAGGGGGAGCCAGTGGCTCCCCCTTCTTCTTTGTCCGGATCGTCAGGCGTGCCGTGCGGTCTGGCGTCCTGAAGGCCGCGAGCCTGGTACAGACACCTCCGCCGCGCTCAAGCCCCTGGCAGCACCACCGTCACCGCCAGCCCCGGCCGCGCATTGCGCACCGCAAACGTCCCCCCATGCGCCTGAGCCACCAGGCGGCAGAGGTACAGGCCCAAACCCACGCCGCCGGCGCTGCGGGTGCGGGCGGTGTCGGGGCGGAAGAAGGCCTGGCCCAGGTGCGGCAACTGGTCGTCGGGCACGCCGGGGCCGTGGTCGCGCACTTCGAGCTCGACACCCTGCCCCGCCGCCCATGGGCGCACATGCAGTTCCACCGGCTGCGCCGCGCCGCCGCCGTGCCGCAGGGCGTTGCCCAGCAGGTTGCGCAACAGCAGGCGCACGCGGATGCGGTCGAGCGCCAGCGCGGGCAGGCCGCTGGTCGCGTGCAGGACGATGCCCTGCCGCGCCGCGGGCTGGGTGGCAGCCAGCTCGTCGATCACTTCGCGCGCGAGCGCGGCCGCGTCGGTGGGCTCGCGGTGCAGCGCGGCGTGGCGGCCGGCCAGGCGCTCGCTCTCCAGCAGGTCGCTGATGAGGCGGGCCATCTCGCTCAGGTCGCGCAGCAGGGCTTCGCGCTGCGGCGCGATCTCGTCGGTCTCGGGCAGCAGTTCGGTGTTGAGCCGCGCGCGTGTGAGCGGGCTGCGCAGCTCGTGGCTGATGGCCAGCAGCAGCGCGCGCTGGGCTTCGAGCATCTGGTTGATGTCCTGGCCCATGGTGTTGATGGTGGCGGCCAGTTCGCCCAGTTCGTCCGGGCCCCTGGGGTGGCGCACGGGAATGGGCTGGCCGAACTCGCCGGCACCGAAGCGCAGCGCGCCCTGGCGGATGTCGTCCAGCGGGCGCAGCAGGCGGCGCACGTACAGGTAGGCCAGCAGCGTGAGGACGAGCAGCGCGGTGAGGGTGTAGCCAATGAGCTTGGGGCGGCGCTCGAACGCGGCCTCGTTCAGGCCGAACTCGATGCGGTGGCCGTCGGCCGTCGTGCGCTGCAGCAGCTGTTGCCAGTCCTGGTCGTCGCCCCAGCCGGCGTCATCGCCAGGGCCATCTCGACCGAAGCCCTGCGGTCGGTCGCGCAGCCAGCGGGGGCGCTCCTGGTCGGGGTGCGAGCGCCATTTGACCTGCGGGCCGATGATGTCGATGGTGATTGGCAGGCGCTGCGTGATGGCCCGGGCGCGCTCGGTGCTCGGCACGCCACCACCGGCCGACACCTCGTGCGCCAGCCGGTCCACATAGTCCATGAGCAGGGGGCGCGCCGCCTCGCGCCAGCCGACCGAAAACGCCTTCTGCGCGCCGCTGATGAAGGTGAAGGACATGGCCGTGGCCAGCAGCAGGAACACCAGCACCATGCGCAACTTGAGCGAGCAGCGCAGCGCATGCAGCGCGCGGCGGTACCAGGGCGCGGGCGTCGAGGTGGCGGCGGTGCTCATGGTGCGAGCCGGCGCAACGCGAGCGAATAGCCGGCGTTGCGAAGCGTCTTGATGCAGTCCAGCGGCTCGAGCTTCTTGCGCAGGCGGCTGACCACGATGTCCACCGCGCGGGTGTAGAGGTCGGCCTCGTGGCCGCGCAGCTGGTTGAGGATGTCGTCGCGGCTGAACACGCGCCCGCTCTCGCGCGCGAGCAGGTGCAGCAGGTCGAACTCGGTGCTGGTGAGGTCCACCGTCTCGCCCTGGCGCAGCACGCTGCGGCGCGCCGGGTCGATGGTGAGGCCCTCGAACAGCAGCATGTCCTGGCCTGGCGGGGTGGTGGCCTGCACGGCCGGCCCATTGCCGCCGTTGCGCCGCCGCAGCACGGTCTGGATGTGCGCGACCAGCTCGCGCGGCTCGAAGGGCTTGGGCAGGTAGGCGTCGGCACCCAGCTCGAGACCGACCACGCGGTCCATCACGTCGCCGCGCGCGGTGAGCATGACGATGGGGATGTCGCTTTCCTTGCGGATGGTGCGGCAGAGTTCGAAGCCGTCCATCTCGGGCAGCATCACGTCGAGAATGGCGACGTCGAACACACCGCTGCGCAAGCGCGCAAGCCCTTCGCTGGGCTTGAACGCGTGCGTCAGCGCCAGCTCGAAGCGCTGGAAGTACGTCGCCAGCGGCGGGCCGAGCTGTTCGTCGTCGTCAATGAGCAGTGCGCGGTGCATGCGGCATTGTCACATTGCGCTCAGGGCACGGTGGCGCTCGATGAGGCGGCGCAGGCGCTGCTGGCCGCCGCTGTCCAGGCCGTCGAATCGATCGGCCACCGAGAGGATGGCCGGCAGCGTGAGCAGCGCCTCGGTGGGCTGGCGGCGCGAGAGCCGGGCCCACAGGCCCAGCGCGTGCTCGCGGTCGAAGCGCGGACCCCATACCAGGGCGAGCAGCTCGTCGTGCGGATCGTCCACCCCGGCCAGCAACGCCGGCCCGTGGTCGCGCAGGCGCTGGGCGATTGGTGCAATCGTGGGTGACATGGAAGTGACCCGGCTCAACCGCGCGAGAACCAGCCCTTGCGTTTCTGCATGCGCTCGCGCACCTCGGCCTGCTGCGTCGGGTTCAGGCTGTCATAGAAGTCCGCCAGGGCGTTGATCACCTCCGGGCTGCTCACCTGCACCACGCGGGTCTTCTCGTCGAGCAGGTTCAGCGCACGGGCTCGGTCGAACTTCTCGCCCGCCACCAGTGCGCGCAGCTCGGCGCGCGGGTCCGCGGTCTGGCCGATGAAGGCCGCGCGCTGCGCCTGCATCTTGTCGGCCAGCACGTTGAGCTTCTGCTGCTGCTCGGCGTTGAGGTCGAGCTTGCTGGTGACACGGCTGATCACCTTGCCGCGCACCTCGGCCATCCTCTCGGCGCTCATGGGTTCGTGCGCGTGGTGGCCGCGCGAGCCGCAGGCGGCCAGGCCGCCGATGGCGATGGAGATGCCGGTGAAGGCCATGAGCGAGCGCTTGATCCAGGGTTTCATGACGGTGTCCTTTCAATGGGACTGTTGAACATGACCGCCATGGTGCCGCCCGGCGTCGCGGCGGGGGTCTCAGCGCGGTTTCGGTTTTTTTCGCTTTGTTTCAGCGCCCGCCGCACGCACACGGGCCAGGTAGTCGCCCACATGCACCCCCAGGCGCTCGGCCACCATGCGCGCGATGTGCGGCAACGCGCGCCCCGCGCTGATGGCCACGCCCACGGTCTGGGGCTGCGCGTTCTTGTCTTTCAATGGCACGAAACGCAACTGGCCAGCGAGGATTTCCGGGCCGGCATCGAGCTCGGACGTCAGGGCCACGTGGCTGCCGCTGCGCACCAGGCTCTTGACCAGCTGCAGCGAGTTGGTCACCAGCGGCGGACGGGCTTCCTGCAGCAGCCAGTTGTGCCGCCGCTCCAGGTAGCGGCGGATGGCCAGCGCGCGGCTCTGCGCGGCCAGGGGCCAGGCGACCACCTCCTTGAACGACGCCTGGGCCTGCGAGGCCAGGGGGTGCCCGGGGGCCACCACGCAGCCCAGGGGCAGCTCAGCGCTGGCCACCAGGTGCAGGTCCCGCCCGGGCTTGAGGTTGAAGGCCACCGCAAGGTCCACATCGCCCGCCCGCAGCCGCTGCACCGCCTCGTCCGGGCTGACGATGTCCACTTCCAGCACGATGCCGGGGTGCTCGCGCGCCACCGCGAGCACGAATTCCGGCAGGAAGCCGTTGACGTGGCTGTCCATCGCGGCCAGCCGCAGCTGGCCCTGGCTCACGCCCTGCAGGTGCTTGATGTCGGAGAGCGTGCGGTTGAGGTCGGCCTTCCAGCGCTGGGCCAGCGCCAGCAGCAATTCGCCGGCCGCGGTCAGCCGCATGCCACGCGGCTGTCGCTCGAACAGGGGCACGCCGAGGTCTTCCTCCAGCAGCAGGATGTGGCGGTCGATCGCGGAGGCCGAGATGGAGACCTCGCGCGCCGCGGCCTGCACCGAGCCCAGTTGGGCGACCGCCGCCACGTAACGCAGAGCCTTGGGATGCAGCATGTGGTTGGCGGGATTCATGCGTTCTGAAAATTGGAATGCAACATGCCGAATTATGCGATGGACAGCAATGCAACGGCGGCTCAGACTGCAGCCAGCATGAACGCACTTTCCGTCACTCCCCTGCCCTGGAACGCCCTCAAGGAATTGGACGAAGCCGGCTTTGTCGCGCGCCTGGGAACGGTGGTCGAGTACGCGCCCTGGGTGGCCGCAACGGCGTGGTCGGCACGGCCGTTCGCGCACTGGGACGCGCTCTACCAGGCCCTGGCACTGGCCATCCACGGCGCGGACACGCCGCGGCAGCTGGCGCTGTTGCGCGGCCATCCCGAGCTGGCGGGCCAGGAAGCGCGCGCGGGCAGCATGACCACCGACTCCCAGGGTGAGCAGGGACGCCTGGGCCTGCTGGCGCTGGATGCGCTCACCGTCGCTCGCATCGAAACCATCAACCGGCGCTACCGGGAGCGCTTCGGCTACCCCTTCGTGGTGGCCCTGCGGCTGCACACGTCCCTGGCGTCGGTGTTCCTGGACGGCGAGCAGCGCATGGCGCACGACGAGACGACCGAGTTGCGCACCGCCTTGCAGCAGGTCTGCGAAGTGATGCGCGGCCGGCTTGCGAACGCGGTCACCCCTTTCCCTTCCCCTGCCGTCCACACGCTCACATCAACCCCATCGGAGAGCCCATCATGAAACACCACCCACTTCGCCGCGTCCTGCTGGCCAGCGCCCTGCTGGGCTTGGCCGTGCCGGCGCTGCACGCCCAGGCCTGGCCGCAAAAGCCCATCAGGATCGTCGTGACCTTCGCGCCCGGCGGCTCCTCCGACATCGTGGCTCGGTTGCTGCAGCCCGGCCTGCAGGAGAAGCTGGGCCAGGTGGTGATCGTGGAGAACAAGCCGGGCGCGGGCAGCACCATTGGCGCCAACGAAGTGGCCCGGGCCGCGCCGGACGGCTACACGCTGCTGCTGTCCAACACCGCACCCATCAGCATCTCGCCCTTCATGATGGACAAGGCGCCCTACGACCCGGTCAGGAGCTTCAGCCACGTGGCCTACATCGGCTCCGTGCCCAATGTGTTCGTGGTGCACCCCTCGGTGCCGGCGCGCACCCTGCCCGATCTCGTGAAGTGGATCAACGCGCAACCCAAACCCGTGAACTACGGTTCGGGCGGCGTGGGCTCCATCGGCCACATCGTCGGCGAGATGTTCAAGCAGCAGTACAAGCTGAACATGGAACACGTGCCCTACAAGGGTTCGTCGCCCATGCACAACGACCTGCTGGGTGGCACGCTGCAATTCGCGGTGGACACCCTGACGCAGAACGTGCCCTACATGAAGGACGGCAAGCTGGTCGGGCTGGCGGTGACCTCGCGCACCCGCGCGTCGATGTCCCCCGACGTGCCCTCCGTGGTGGAAGCGGGATACCCGAAACTGGTGGCCGACAACTTCCTGGGCGTGTCCGCGCCCGCGGGCACGCCGGCCGACGTGGTGGACAAGATCAACAAGGCCGTGAGCGAGGTGGTGGCGCGGCCCGATGTGAGCAAGCGCCTCTCCGACCTCGGCGTGGACTCCCTGCCCATGAGCGCGGCGCAATTCACCCAGTTCGTCACCGACCAGGTGCGCGACTGGACGCCCGCGGTGAAGGCGTCCGGCGCGCGACTGAACTGAACGCCATGGGAGCCGGACTTTCCATTCATTGCGTGGACGTGGCCAGTGGCTGCGTCGCCGAAGGACTGCGGGTGTCGCTCAGGCGCCTGGGCCCGGACGGCGAACCGACGGGGCCCGTGCTGGCCGAAGGCCGCGTCGGTGGCAACGGCGTGCTGCAGCACCCTGCGCTGATGGGCGAGGCCATCACGGCCGGTGGCTACGAGGTGCGTTTCGAGGTGGGCGACTTCTACCGCCGCCAGGGCAAGGCGGTACCCGACCCCGCCTTCCTGGAAATGGTGCCCTACCGTTTCCACATCGCCGACGTGTCGCAGCACTACCACCTGCCGTTCAAGTTCACGGCCTGGGGCTTTTCGCTGTTCCGTGGCGGCGCCTGAGTGTGCGTCAGTACGCTTCCGTATCGACTTCGCGGCTCGACTGCTCGTTGTAGCGGTTGCCGCTCACCGTCTGCTGGTTGATCAGCGCGTCGAGCTCTGCCAGCGTGGCGGCGTCCAGCTTCACACCGGACGCGCCCAGGTTGTCGCGCAGGTGCTCCACGCGCGCGGTACCGGGGATCGGCAGGATGTCCGGCCCCTGGTGCAGCAGCCAGGCCAGCGCGAGCTGGGCGGGCGTGCAGCCCACCCGGTCGGCGATCGCCCGGTACGGCGGCAGCAGTTTGAGGTTGGCCGCGAAGTGCTCGGGCGTGAAGCGCGGCATGGCGCGGCGGATGTCCTTGGCGTCGAAGCTGCTCACGTCCAGGTCGGCGCCGCAGAGGAAGCCGCGCGCCACCGGGCTGAAGGCCACGAAGGTGATGCCCAGCTCGCGGCAGGTGGCCAGCACCGCGATCTCGGGGTTGCGCGTCCACAGCGAGTACTCGGTCTGCACGGCGGTGATCGGGTGCACCGCGTGCGCCTTGCGCACCGTGGCGGCCGATACTTCGGACAGGCCCAGCGTGCGCACCTTGCCCGCGCGCACCAGGTCGCTCATCGCACCCACGCTGTCTTCCACCGGCACCTGCTTGTCCCAGCGGTGCAGGTAGTAGAGGTCGATCACATCGGTCTTGAGGCGGCGCAGGCTGTCCTCGCAGTTGCGCCGGATCGCCTCGGGCCGGCCGTCGATCACGCGCTTGACGCCGTCGTCGAACTGCACGCCGGCCATCCCGCCCTTGCTGGCCAGCGTGAACTGGCTACGGTGCTTCGAGAGCACATTGCCCACATGGGTTTCGCTGGCGCCGAAGCCGTAGAGAGCCGCGGTGTCGAAATGCGTCACGCCCTCGTCGAACGCCGTGAGCAATACACGCTCGGCCTGCTCCTTCGACGCGGGCGCGCCATAGGCATGGCAGATGTTCATGCAGCCCAGGCCGATGGCCGAGACGGTGAAGGGGCCGAGCTGGCGCTGTTGCATGTTGATGCCTTCTGAGAACAGAGATAAGGAAAGTCAGGCCTTGTCGGCCTCATCTGCCACATCAGGCACAGCCTTCATGAAGCGATCGAAGTCCACACGGTGGCCCTTCGCTGCTTCTTCACGGAGGTAGTCCACGGTGAGAAGTGAAGCCAGCTTTTCACCCGCAGCGCTGGCAATGAACTGGTTCACTGACATGTCGTCGCGCGCGGCCAGTTCGCGAATCCTGGCGTGCAGCGAATTCGGCAGGCGAATGGTCAAGGCGGTCATGGCGTGCTCCTCAAGCGGGTCAAAAAATCGGCGGGCGTCAGCGGCTCGACGCCCAGATCCGTGATTCTGCGGAAATCGCGCAAGTTGTGCGTGATCAGGAAGCGGCTTCCCGAAGCCACCGCACACTCCAGCACCATGTCATCGTTCGGATCGCGAAGAAAGGGGCGCCAAAGGTAATACACGTCCTGCAGATGAGCAATCGACGCCAGGTAGCGCAAGAAGCCCCTCGCATCCTCCGATTCCATGCCCGGCGGCAGGTGTTCAGGTCGACTCAGCACGTCTTGCCACTCGCAATAAAGCGACACGCTAAGAGCTATCTGGAAACGCGGATCGGGCAGCAGCGACAGCAATTCAAAACTGGCACCACGCCGCGAACGCGTCGCTGCGACCAGCACACTGGTGTCCAGAACTATTTTCATGGTTACGCCAGTATAACCATACTTTGGTGTTGGCGGCCTGGCACGCCGTTACTTCCAGGCGCATCTGGCGTGCGGTTCGTTCAGCTGTTCGCGTTCAGCTGCTGTTCGAGCTGGTGCAGCACCTCGTAGCAGGCGAACACGCGCGCCACGCTGGAATTGGGCTCGCGGCCTTCCTTGATTGCAGCGAAGAACTCGCGGTCCTGCAGCTCGATGCCGTTCATGCTGACGTCGACCTTCGAGACGTCGATCTTTTCTTCCTTGCCGTTGAACAGATCGTCGTAGCGCGCGATGTAGGTCGCGGTGTCGCCGATGTAACGGAAGAAGGTGCCCAGCGGGCCGTCGTTGTTGAACGAGAGCGAGAGCGTGCAGATCGCGCCGCTGGCGGTCTTGAGCTGGATGCTCATGTCCATGGCGATGCCCAGCACCGGGTGGATCGGGCCCTGGATGGCGTTGGCCTGCACGATCGGGCTGTTGGCCTGGTAGGCAAACAGGTCCACCGTGTGCGCGGCGTGGTGCCACAGCAGGTGGTCGGTCCAGCTGCGCGGCTGGCCCAGCGCATTGGTGTTGGTGCGGCGGAAGAAATAGGTCTGCACATCCATCTGCTGGATGTTGAACTTGCCGGCCTGGATTTCCTTGTGTACGTACTGGTGGCTGGGGTTGAAGCGGCGCGTGTGGCCGCACATGGCGACCAGGCCGGTCTGCTTCTGCAGCGCGATCACGTCCTGCGCGCCCTTGAGGCTGTCGGCCAGGGGAATCTCCACCTGCACGTGCTTGCCGGCCTTGAGGCAGGCCATTGTCTGCTCGGCGTGCATCTGCGTGGGCGTGCAGAGGATGACGGCGTCCAGTTCCTTGAGCGCGAGCGACTCGGACAGGTCGGTGGTGACGTGGCCGATGCCGTACTTGGCGGCCACTTCCTTCGTCTTCTCCAGGTCGCGGCTGATCAGCGAGATCACTTCGACGCCGTCGATGTTCTTGATGCCGTCCAGGTGCTTGATGCCGAACGCGCCGGCGCCGGCCAGCGCCACTTTGATGGTTTTGCTCATGTCTTTACTCCAGTTGGGGACAGAGCTTGCCGCTTAGCGGCGGCGGTCTGTCCCGCAAGGTTATTGGTTTTCCAGAATCAGGTGGCCCACCGCCGTGTTCGACGCGGGCACATGGTAGAAGCGTTGCACGGCCTTCGGGCGGGGACCACCGGCCGCATCGGCCATCGCGCCGCGCGCGATCAGCCACATCACGAGTTCGATGCCCTCGCTGCCGGCGTCGCGCACGTAGTCGATGTGCGGAATGTTCGCCGCCGCTTCGGGGTCGTCGATGAGTTTGTCCAGGAAGGCGTTGTCGAAGTCCTTGTTGATCAGGCCCGCGCGCGGCCCCTGCAGCTGGTGGCTCATGCCACCCGTGCCCCAGATGTGCACGTTGATGTCCTCGTCATAACTCGCCACGGCCTTGGCGATGGCCTTGCCCAGGTTGTAGCAGCGCCGCCCGCTGGGCACGGGGTATTGCACCACGTTGACCGCGAAGGGAATCACCGGGCAGGGCCATGCCCCCTTCACCGGGTCCTGCTGGCCGCACATGAGCGACAGCGGCACGGTCAGGCCGTGGTCCACGTCCATCTTGTTGACGATGGTGAGGTCGAAGTCCTGCTGGATCACCGACTGCGCGATGTGCGAGGCCAGCTCCGGATGGCCCTTCACCACGGGCACCGGGCGCGGGCCCCAGCCCTCGTCGGCCGGCTGGTACTCGGCGGCGGTGCCGATGGCAAAGGTCGGAATCATGTCCAGGCTGAAGGCCGTGGCATGGTCATTGAAGACGAGAAAGATGACGTCGGGCTTGTGGTCCTTCATCCACTGCTTGCCGAACTCGTAGCCCTGGAAGACCGGTTGCCAGTAAGGCTCCTGCGTCTTGCCGAGGTCGAGTGCGGCGCCAATGGCGGGCACGTGCGAGGTGTAGACGGATGCGGTGATGCGTGCCATGTTCTTCAGTTCACTTTCTGGCCTGCGGAGCCTTGCGGTTGGCGGTGGGCCTGGGCGTCGCCGTCTTCACCGATCACGCGGTTGCCCTGGGCCGAGCGGCCGCCGGCGACCATCATGTTGCGGTACTCCTCTTCCGTCATCCCGGTCATCGAGCCGGCCATCTGCTGGAAGCTCTTGCCATCGGTCGCGCCGATCTTGGCCAGGAAGTAGATGTTGCCGCCCAGGCGGATGCACCAGTTCAGGTCGCGCGCCAGCACGGCCTGCTTCTGCTCTTCCGTCATGGCCCATTCGTCGAGATAGGCGCGCTCGTCCTTCTTGAAGCGCTCGCGGTTCTCGGCCTTCATCAGGCTCATGCAGAACTGGTTGAGCCAGTAGCCCTTGCGGCTCTGCTCGGCGTCGAAGATGGTCGTGCCGGGCACGTCCAGGTAGGGTTTGTCGAGTGCCATGTTCAGTGCTCCTCGGGCCAGTAAAGGCGCATGGGGTTGTCCACCAGCAACTTCTTCTGCAACTCGGCCGTGGGCGCGATCTGCGGGATGAAGTCGACCAGCAGGCCGTCGTCGGGCATGTGCTTCCTGAGGTTGGGGTGCGGCCAGTCCGTCCCCCACAACACACGGTCGGGAAATTCGCTGACCACCCGGCGCGCGAACGGCACCACGTCCTGGTAGGCGGCCTGCTCACCATCGAGCGCCCTGGGGCCGGTGACGGAGAGGCGTTCGGGGCAGGTCACCTTGCTCCACACGTTGGGGTGCTCGCGCATGAACTTGAGGAAGAGTTCGAACTCGGGGCCGTCCACCAGTTTGCTCACGTCGGGCGTGCCCATGTGGTCCACCACCACGGTGGTGGGCAGCGCGGTGAAGAAGTCCCAGAGCTCGGGCAGGTCCACCGCTTCGAAGTAGATGACCACGTGCCAGCCCAGCAAATGGATGCGGGACGCGATCTCCAGCAGCTCCTCCTTGGGCGTGAAGTCCACCAGGCGCTTGACGAAGTTGAAGCGCACGCCGCGCACACCCGCGGCATGCAGGCGCTGGAGCTCTTCATCGCTCACGCTGCGCCGGACCGTGGCCACGCCGCGCGCCCGGCCCCCGCTGGAGACACAGGCATCGACCATCGCGCTGTTGTCCGCCCCGTGGCAGGTGGCCTGCACCACCACGTTGCGCGAGAAGCCCAGGTGATCACGCAGCGCATACAGCTGCGCCTTGCTCGCGTCGCAAGGCGTGTACTTGCGCTCGGGCGCGTAGGGAAACTCGGCACCCGGGCCGAACACGTGGCAGTGGGCGTCCACGCTGCCGGGAGGCAGCTGGAAGCGTGGCTTGCTCGGGCCGTCGTACCAGTCGAGCCAGGTGTCGGTCTTGGTGAATCCGCCGGAAGTTGGTTTGCTCATGCGTCGCTCTCAGTCGATGTATTTCAGGCCAGCCTTCTCAAGCGGCTCGCGCATCTTGTACATGTCCAGCCCCAGCACACCGCTGGCCAGCCTGGCGCGCTTCTCGCCTTCGAAGCTTTCGCGCTTGCGCGCGGCTTCGAGCGTGGCGGCGGCGCGCGCGGCGGGCACGCAGACCACGCCGTCGTCGTCGGCCACGATCACGTCACCCGGCGTCACCAGCATGCCGGCGCAGACGATGGGGATGTTCACCGAGCCCAGCGTGGCCTTGATGGTGCCCTTGCTGCTGATGGCCTTGCTCCAGACGGGGAAGCCCATCTTCTGCAGCTCCTTCACGTCTCGCACGCCGGCGTCGATGACCAGCGCGCGCGCACCGCGTGCCTGGAAGCTGGTGGCCAGCAGGTCGCCAAAGTAACCGTCGGTGCACTCGGCGGTGACCGCAGCCACCACGATGTCGCCCGGCTGGATCTGTTCGGCGGCCACGTGCATCATCCAGTTGTCGCCCGGCTGCAGCAGCACCGTCACCGCCGTTCCGCTGACCTGCTGACCCGGGTAGATGGGGCGCATGTAAGGCTTGAGCAGGCCCACGCGGCCCATGGCCTCGTGCACGGTGGCCGAGCCCAGCGCGGCCAGGCCGTCGGCGGTCGCGCGGTCGGCGCGGGTGATGTTGCGGTAGACAACGCCCAGTTCGTACATGTCAGAGTCCCTTGGATTTGAGGCGCGCGTCGAGACGCGGGAACACGCGGCGCACGTTGCCTTCGTAGATCTGGTGCTTGTCGTCCGCACTCAGGATCTTCGACGCTTCGATGTAGCGCTTGGTGTCGTCGTAGTAGTTGCCCGTGGTCGGGTCGATGCCGCGCACCGCACCGATCATCTCCGACGCAAACAAAACGTTCTTGACCGGGATCACGGTATTGAGCAGGTCGATGCCCGGCTGGTGGTACACGCAGGTGTCGAAGAACACGTTGTTCATCAGGTGCGTGTCCAGCAGGGGCTTCTTCATCTCCTGCGCCAGGCCGCGGAAGCGGCCCCAGTGGTAAGGCACGGCGCCACCGCCGTGCGGGATCAGGAACTTCAGCGTCGGGAAATCCTTGAACAGATCGCCCTGGATCAGCTGCATGAAGGCGGTGGTGTCGGCGTTGAGGTAATGCGCGCCCGTGGTGTGGAAGCAGGCGTTGCAGCTCGTGCTCACGTGGATCATGGCCGGCAGGTCGTACTCGGCCATCTTCTCGTAGATGGGGTACCAGTGCCTGTCGGTCAGCGGCGGGCTGGTCCAGTGACCCCCCGAAGGATCGGGGTTGAGGTTGATGCCGACCGCGCCGTATTCCTTGACGCACTTCTCCAGCTCGGGAATGCAGGTCGCCGGATCCACGCCGGGCGACTGCGGCAGCATGGCCACGGGCACGAAGTGATCGGGGAACAGCGTGGAGACGCGAAAGCAGAGTTCGTTGCAGATCGCCGCCCAGGTGCTGGAGACCTTGAAATCGCCGATGTGGTGCGCCATGAAACTCGCGCGCGGCGAGAACAGCGTGATGTCGCTGCCGCGTTCCTTCATCAATTTGAGCTGGTTGGTCTCGATGGACTCGCGCAGTTCGTCGTCGCTGATCTTCAGGTCCGCGACTTTCGGCATCACCGCCGGGTCCTTGATGCCTGCGATCTGCTGGTTGCGCCAGGCCTCCAGCGCCTTGGGGGCGGTGGTGTAGTGGCCGTGGCAATCGATGATCAGGCTCATGTGCTTCTTTCTCCTCTGTGGTTCGGGTGTTCAGGCGGGTTCCATGCCCTGGCGGCGCTTGGCTGCCTCCGCCTCGGGCGACGTCATGAAATCGAGCAGGGCGCGCACCAGGGTGGCCTGCGGCGAGCCGGGTGCCGCCGCCACGGGCACGCCAGCGGAGAAGATGGTGGTGATCTCGACGCCGGGCGGCATGCCACCGACCAGGGTGATGCCCTCGACATGGATCAGTTCGCTGAGCTGCTGGAAGCCCAGCTCGACCTCGCCGCGCGCCACGAGTGTGCCCACGGGCACGCCCGGCGGGGCCTGCACGGTGCGCTCGCGCACCGCGTCGGCAATGCCCCAGCGCTCGAACAGCGCGGCCAGCGCCACACCGCTGGGGCCGGTGGAATAGCTGATGTGCCTGGCGGCCAGCACGGCGCGCCTGAGCGCGTCCTCCGAGGCGATGTCGGGCACCGGAGCCCCCGCGCGCACTGCGATCGCCACGCTGGAGCGCACGAGGTCGACGCGGCTGCCCGCGTGAAGGTGGCCGGCAGCGATCAGCTTGTCGATCGCATCCGAGCCCAGCACCACCACGTCGAAGGCCTCGCCCGCCGCCACGCGCTTTGCGGCGTCGACACCACCGACCGATTCGATCGCCACCGCACAACCGGAGCGCTGCCCGAACGCGCTGCCCAGCTCGTTCAGCACCTGTCGGGTGGCCATGGACGAAATGCCGCGGAGGGTGGGGGTTGTCTCGGTGCTCATGGGGGAATGCGTGAAGGACCTGGCATTGTGGACCCCACCACCCTTCAAGAAAAGCGGCAGCCACCGCTAGCAGCTAGAACAAAATTACATAACTATGATCATGGCTTCCACCCGGGCCTTTCGATGGATCTGAAACAACTCGAATACTTCGTGCGCGTGGCCGAACTTGGCAGCTTCACGCGCGCGGCCACCGCGCTCAACGTGGCGCAACCGGCGCTCTCACGCCAGGTGCGCCTGCTCGAGGTGGAACTGCGCCAGAACCTGCTGGTGCGCAACGGCCGCGGCGCCACGCCCACCGAAGCCGGCAAGCTGCTGCTCGCACACGGGCGCGGCATCCTGCACCAGGTGGAGCGCGCGCGCGAGGAGCTCGGGCGCGTGCGCGGCGCGCTCGCCGGGCGCGTGGCCATCGGCCTGCCGCCGAGTCTGGCGCGCGTGCTCACAGTGCCGCTCACGCGGGCTTTCCGCCAGCAACTGCCGCAAGCCAGCCTGTCGATCAGCGAGGGGCTGTCGGTCGCGATGCAGGAATGGCTCAGCACCGGGCGGCTGGACATCGCCGTGCTCTACAACGCGCAGCCCTCACCCGACCTGGAAATCCAGCCGTTGAAGGACGAGGAACTCATGCTGGTGGAACTGCGCCCGCCGGGCCTGCCCGAAGACCCGCCACCCGCGGCCATACCCCTGCGCGAGGTGGCCGCCCTGCCACTGGTGATCCCGAGCCGGCCCAACGCCATCCGCATGCATGTGGAGACCGAGATGGCCAACATCGGCTGCCGGCTCAACGTGGCGCTGGAGATCGATGGTGTCTCCGCCATCCTCGATCTGGTGGCCGATGGCGTGGGCGCCGCCCTGCTCTCGCGCAACGCGGTAGCCAGTTCGATCCGGCCCTCGGCCTACCGCATGCGACCGGTGAGCGAGCCACCGCTGCGCACCCGCCTGTGCCTGGCCACCAGTTCGCAGCGCCCGGCCACGCTCACGCAGCAGGCCGCGCTGGACCTGATCCGGCAGGTATTGAACTGACCCCCCGCCGCGCTGCGCGCGGCGGGGGGTCTCAGCCCTTGAGCATCCAGAGGATGGCGCTGAGGGTGAAGAACGACGCCACCGTGGTGGCCAGCAGGGACGCGGCGGTGAAGCCCTCGAAGCCGTGGCGCTGCGCGAGCAGGGGGTAGATGCCGAGCATGGGCATGGCGGCCGACAGCACGGCGGCCACGCGCAGTTCGCCATCGAGGGCGGGCAGACCCAGCAGCGGCAGCAGCGTGACCGCCACCCACACCGCGGCCGGGTGCAGCAGCAGCTTGCCCGCGGCCACCTGGGCCACCTGCCGGCGCAGGCCACGCACCTGCAGGCCCACCAGCGTGCCGCCGATGATGAACAGGGCCAGGCCGCCACTGGCCGCGCCGAACAGGTTGACGGTGCGTGCGAGCACGGCCGGCAATTGCCAGCCCGCCAGCGCCACCCCGAAACCCAGCACGATGGCGACGATCATCGGGTTGCGCACCAGGCGACCCAGCGTCTGGCGCAGCGCGTCTTTCCACGACAGGCGCGCCGCGCCCGAGGCGCCCACGTCGGCCAGCGTCATGAGCAGGGGCAGCTTGAGCAGGTTTTCCACCAGCAGGTTCATGGCCAGCGCCACACCCGCCAGCGGCCCGATCGCCAGCAGCACCACCGGGTAGCCGATGTAGGTGCTGTTGCTGCATGTCATGCCCATGGCCATGTACGCGCTCTCGCTCAGGCCGCGCCGCTGCAGGCGCCGCGCGCTCCACAGCGCGATCAGCAGCCACATCACCGATCCCACACCAAACGCCAGCAGGTACGCCGGCTGCAGCAAGTCACCGATGGGGCGCGAAGCCAGGGCACTGAACAACAGCGCCGGCAACGCGAACTGGATGACGAACCTGCCCAGCACCCGCATGTCGCCGGGCGTGAACACACGCCAGCGCACGGCGGCAAAGCCCAGCGCGATGCACAGGTAGATCGGCCCGGTGATGGCCAGGATGTCGAGCAAGAGAGCGCCCCGAAGAAGAGAAACGAAAAAGAAAAGGGTCCGACGCACGCAGCCCTTCCAGGGCACCCGAGGATCCGGCTCCGCCGGTCCCAGGGTGCGCCCCCTTTCCAAGGGGGACGCGTGCAGCGCGGCGGGGGGTGCTTACTGCTTGGGAATCCCTGCGCGCTCGATCACGTCGCTCCAGCGCTTGATGTCGAATGCCAGCAGCGCGGCGGTCTGCTCGGGCGTGCTGGAGCGCGCGTCGATGTTCAGGTTGCGCAGCTTCTCGCGCACGCCGGCGTCGGCCAGGGCGGCTGCGATTTCGCGTTGCAGACGGTCCACTGCCGCGCGCGGCGTCTTCGACGGCACGGCCAGGGCGTTCCACGACGACGCGACGAACTCCTTCACGCCCGACTCGACGGCGGTGGGCACCTCGGGCAGCACGATGGAGCGCTTCTCGCCGGTGACGGCCAGCGCGCGCAAGGCGCCGGCCTTGATGTGCGTGAGCATGGGCGAGAGGATTTCAACCGCCACGTCGACCTGCTGGCCACGGATGGCCCCAACCAGCGCGGGCGTGCCGTTGAAGGGCACGACCTGCGCGTCGATGCCGGCCGTGCTCTTGAACAGCTCGGCCGCCAGGTTCTGCGTGCTGCCGATGTTGATGCTGCCCACGTTGAGCTTCCCCGGGTTGGCCTTGGCGAACGCAATCAGCTCCTGCAGGGACTTGTGCGGCGAGTTCGCGGGCACGATCACGGCGATGTCGAAGTAGCCCAGCGTGGACACCGGGGTGAAATCCCTGACGGTGTCGAACGGCAGGCTCTTGAACAGGCCAGCGGTGACGGCCGTGCCGTTGGACATCAGGAACATGGTGTGGCCATCGGGCTCGGAGCGGACCACCGAGTCGGCCGCCACCACGCCACCGGCGCCAGGCCGGTTCTCGACCACCACCGCCTGGCCGAGCTGGCTGCCGAGTTTTTCGGCCACGATGCGCGCGGTGAGGTCGCCCACGCCGCCCGGTCCGAAAGGCACCACGACGCGCAGACCTTTCGAGGGAAACGCAGCAGGCTGGGCATGGGCCGGCATGGTGGCCAGCGCGGCCAGGGACAGGGCAACGCCAAGCAGTGCGCGACGCGGGACAAGGAGCGGATTGTTCAAGGGTTTCCTCCGGCTGGATCGGAAGCAATCAGGGGGCGCGAACTGTCGTTCCGTGCAAAAGGGCCTGCAATGCCTTGCAGGCCCTTTCAGTTAGGTTGGCACAGGATAGCTGCGCGGGTCAGATTCGCAACAGGAACAGTGTGATGGCGGGAAACGCCACCAGGATGGCCGTGCGGATCATGTCGCTGGCCACGAAGGGCAGCACCGCGCGGTAGGTGTGCATGATCGGAATGTCCTTGGCCATGGAGTTGATGACGAACAGGTTCATGCCCACTGGTGGCGTGATCAGCCCGACCTCCACCACGATCAGCACCAGGATGCCGAACCAGATCGCGAACTCCTCGGGCGTCAGGCCGAAGTCCAGCACGGTGACGATGGGGAAGAACACCGGAATGGTCAGCAGGATCATGGACAGCGAGTCCATGAAGCAGCCCAGCACCACGTAGATCACCAGGATGCCGACCAGCACGAGCCAGGGGCTCAGGCCGGAGCCCGCCACCAGCTGCGCGGTTTCCTGCGGCAGCTGCGACAGCGCCAGGAAGGTGTTGTAGAGGCCCGCGCCGAGCACGATCATGAAGATCATGCCGGTCGCCATGGCCGTGCCCAGCACCGCGCCCAGCAGCGTCTTGCGGTTCAGGCCGCCAGCGAACCAGGCCGCCAGGCCGGTGCCGAAGGCACCGATGGCCGCACCCTCGGTCGGCGTGAACAGGCCGGTGTAGATGCCACCCACCACCGCCACGAAGATCACCAGCACCGGCCACACCTTGGCGGTGGCGCTCCAGCGCTCCTTCATCGGCATGGGCGGCATGGAGCCCACTTCGTTGGGCCGCAGGCGGGCGTAGATCGCGATCACGATCATGTAGCCCAGGGCCGCCAGAAGGCCAGGCACGAAGGCGGCCAGGAACAGCTTGGCAATGTTCTGCTCGGTCAGAATGGCGTAGATCACCAGCACCACCGAGGGCGGGATCAGGATGCCCAGCGTGCCCCCGGCAGCGAGCGCCGCGGTGGAGATGCCGCCGGCGTAGCCCGCGCGCTTGAGTTCGGGCAGCGCCACCTGGCCCATGGTGGCCGCCGTGGCCAGCGAAGAGCCGCAGATCGCGCCGAAGCCGGCGCAGGCTCCCACCGCCGCCATGGCCACACCGCCCTTGCGGTGGCCGATCCAGGCCTCGGCGGCCTTGAACAGCGCCTGCGAAAGGCCTCCGAGCGCCGCGAACTGGCCCATCAGCAGGAACAGCGGGATGACCGAGAGGTTGTAGTTCGAGAAGGTGCTGTAGGTCACCTGCTTGAGCTGGTTGAGGATGGGGTCGGCGCTGCCGTAGATCACCCAGGCGCCGCCCAGGCCGCACAGCAGCATGGCCAGCCCGATGGGTATGCGGATGAAGATCAGCAGCAGCAGGACCGGGAACGACCAGGCCGCGAGTTCGATACCTGACATCAATGTCCCCCAGTCGATTCAACGGTCCAGCCGGCAGGCTCCCTGGCCAGCCCGAGCTGGGTGGCGGTCCTGGCGATGTAGCTCAGGCAGCCAATCACGGCGCCCACCATGCACAGGGCATAGGCCCACCAGATCGGCATCTGCAGGATGAAGGTGGTCTCCAGGTACTGGCGCTTCTCCAGCATGCCCTCCCAGAGCTTCCAGGTCAGCACCAGCCACACCGCGAGCATCAGCAGGTCGCTGACGAGCTCCACCGTCTTCTGCGCCCACTTGGGCAGGTGCATGTAGAGCAGGTCCACCGTGGCGTGGCCGCCGCGCAGGTAGCACCAGGGCAGGAAGAAGAACACCGCGATCGCGGTGCCGACCTCGACGAGCTCGAAATCACCGGGCACCGGTCCCAGGCCCACGTCGATGAGCGCACGTCCGCTCACGCTCACCACGATCATGAGGGTCAGCGCACACAGGGTGATGCCGCCCAGGATGGCAGACCACTTGGCCAGCCGGTAGATGAATCCAATCATTCAGCGCTCTTTCATCGTCGAGAAGTGTCTGCCTGCCCCTGGTGAGCGATTGTCCGCCATCAAGAGAAGCTGCTCCCATGGCCTGCGCGGCAAAAACCGTGCAATATAGCTCATCGTTTCGTATACGTAAATCGATTTACCCATGTTGAACTCTGATCGCGATGCACCGAAGGCGCTCCCTAAAAAAAACCGCCCCGGAGGGCGGCCTTGCGAACGCGCAAGGAATCACTTGCTGTATTTCGCGATCAGGGCACGGGCCTCGGAAGCGAGCCTGGTGCCGTCGATGTTCTTGCCCTTCATCTCGTTGACCCAGTCGGTCTCCACCGTGGCGGCGGTGCGGCGCCAGCGCTGCGTCTCGGCTGCGTCGAGCGCGATGATGTTGTTGCCCGCCTTCTCGGCGATTGCGCGCCCGGCCTTGTCGCCTTCGTCCATCGCGCGGCCGAACAGGGCCGCGGTCTCGATGCCCGAGTTGGCGTCGATCACCTTCTTCAGGTCCGCCGGCAGCTTCTCGTAGGAACCCTTGTTCATCGAAAACGCGAAGGTCTGCGTGTACAGGCCGGTCGAGCCGGCGAAGGTGGTGTGGTTCTTCACCAGCTCGCTCACCTTGAGCGCGGGCGTCACCTCCCACGGGATGGTGGTGCCGTCGATGACGCCCTTGGACAGGGCTTCGGTCACGGCCGGCACGGGCATGCCCACCGGGGTGGCGCCGAGCTTGACCAGCATGTTGTTGATGATGCGCGAACCACCACGGATCTTCATGCCGCGCAGGCTCTCCAGCCCGGTCACCGGCGTCTTGGTGTGGAACAGGCCGGGCCCGTGGGTGTGCACCGCAAGCAGCTTGACGTCCTTGAACTCGTCAGCGGCGTGCTTCTCCACGTACTCCTGGAACGCGCGCGACGACGCTTCGGCCGAGCCGCTCATGAAGGGCAGCTCGAACACCTCTGCCTTGTTGAAGCGGCCCGGGGTATAGCCCAGCACCGTCCAGGTGATGTCGACCACGCCGTCACGGGCCTGGTCGAACAGCTGCGGGGGTGCGCCGCCAAGCTGCATGGCATGGAACAACTGCACCTTGATCTTGCCGCCCGACTCGGCCTCCACTTTCTGGGCCCAGGGCACGATGGCGCGCGCGGGAATGGTGGCTTGCGGCGGCAGCATCTGGTGCAGGCGCAGGGTGACCTGCTGGGCCATGGCCTGCCCGGCCATCGTGGCAGCAGCCACGGCACCCAGGGCCAGCAAGGCGGTGCGGCGTTTGAAGATAGTCATGGTTGTCTCCGTTCCGTTGTGATGCACCGGGCCGGGAGCGTGTGGGCGCACTCCGGTCCGGCAGGGCTTGAACTCGATGAAACCCACACTGTGCATGTCCACCGGCCACTCTGCCAGTCAAATAACCGACTTTCAGTTATGCCGTTATCTTATGAAACCGTTTCGGGCCGCCAGGCCGTGTCCAGCGTGATGCGGCCCACCACCCGCGAGACGCAGGCGCAGATGCGCTTGTTTTCCTGCTTTTCGTGTTCGCTGAGGAACACATCGCGGTGGTCGATCTCGCCGTCCAGCGCCAGCACGTCCATCGCGCACAGGCCGCATTCACCGCGCCGGCAATCGCTCATGACCTCGATGCCGGCGTCTTCGAGCACGTCGATCAGCGCCTGATCCGGCCGCACCTCCAGGCGGGCCTTGTGCCGCGGCACCTCCACCCGGAAGCTGGCGCTCTGCAACCGCCCGCCGCTGCCGAAGGTCTCGAAGCGCAGGCTGGGCAAAGGCCGCCCGGCGGCGGCCCACAGGCCGCGCAGATCGCCCAGCAGGCCCGCCGGCCCGCAGACATACGCCTGCGCGCCCGGTGCCAGCGTGGCGATCTCGCCCGCCAGGTCCAGGCGCTCGCCGCGCTCCGAGACGCAAGCCACCAGTCCGTCGCCCAGCAGCGCGCGCAACGACTCGCCGTACGCCAGTTCGGCCTCGCTGCGTGCGGCATAGAGCAGGCGCACCGGCTGACCGCGGCGCACCAGCGCCTGCGCCATCGAGACCATGGGGGTGATGCCGATGCCGCCCGCCACCAGCAGCGTGGCCGGTGCCTGCAGGCCGAGCGGGAAATGGTTCTGCGGCGCGCCGATCTCGATCGCATCGCCCTCGGCCAGTTGCCACATGGCGCGCGAGCCGCCGTGACCATCGTCGAGCCGCTTGACCGCGATGCGGTAGCCCGGCACCTCGCCCGGCAGGCCGACCAGCGAATACGAGCGCGTCTGCGGCCGCCCGCCCAGGATCACCTGCACCAGCAGGTGGGCGCCGGGCGCCCAGCGCTCGGGTGCGCCTTCGATCGGTGCGATGACGAACTCGCGCACGGTGGGGGTGAGGTCGCGCAGGGCGTGGATGCGCGCGGATTGCCAGTTCGGGTTGCTTTTCATGTCGGTATCAACGGCGGCGTATGAGTTTGATGGCGGGCATGGAGGCTGGCGAATGCACCGTGGCGTGACCCGAGAGCACCTCGCGCAGGTTGCGCTGGGCCAGTCGAGAGTGCTCGCGCATGATGGCCTCGGCGCGCGTGCCTTCGCGCTGCTCGATGGCTTCGAGCACCTGGCGATGCTGGTCCTGCGCCACCACCAGCATGTCGCGCGCGCGCTGCGAATGTGCCTGCATCACGACAAAGCCCGAGGGCGAGGCGAACGGCAGACTCAACACCTTTTCCAGCTGGCGCAGGATGGTCGGGCTGTCGGCCATCTCCCAGATCAGCGCGTGGAACTCGCTGTTGAGCGCCACGTAGTCGGAGAAGCCGTCGTCGTTGAGCGCGGGCGCGGCCAGCACCTCGTCGATGCGGTTGAGGCAGCGGCGTGCCTCGCCCAGCACCACGCCGGGCGCGCCGCGTTCGGCTGCCAGCCGCGCCAGCAGGCCCTCGAGGGTGCCGCGCAGTTCGATCGCGTCGGCGATGTCGCGCTCGGAGAAGGTCTGCACCACGTAGCCACCGTTGGGCAGGGCCTCGAGCAGGCCTTCCTGCTCCAGCCGCATCAGTGCGGCGCGGATCGGCGTGCGCGAGACGCCCAGGCGCTCGACGATGGCCAGCTCGGCGATGCGCGAGCCACCCGCCAGCTCGCCCGAGAGGATGAGTTCGCGCAGCTGCAGCAGCGCGCGCACCTGGGCACTTTCGGTGCCGGTTTCGGGGCGCGCGGCTTCCACCGCGCTGGACGTGACGGCCGCCATATTCAGCCCGCCCGCCGGATCGGGATCACGGTCGGTCCGGCGCCCGGCGCGTCGCTGCGCTCGGCGTCCACCATGCGGTCGATCAGGCGGCGTGCCCACATGGCGCCGGCGTCGATGTTGAGGTTGTAGAACTTGTGGTCCGGGTGCTCCTCGATGGCCTTCTGCTGCGCCTCGAGCACGAACTCGTCCTCGCGGAAGATGGTGGCCACGCCCTCGCGCAACTGGTGCGTGAGGCGCTGCTCGTCCAGGCAGTAGTTGCGCGCGAAGGCCCAGAAATACAGGCAGGTGTTGCCGGTCTCGGGCGTGATGGTGTTGAGCACGTAGCCGTTGACGCCCTGGCTGCGATCGCCCGGGTTCTCGCCGCGCGGCACCGCGCCGCTGCCCGCGGGCGCCACGCCGACGTCGATCGTCACCGTGCACGGCGCCTCGAAGCGGATGATCTGCCAGCGATCCACCGGGCCCACGTGGCCCCGTGCGTGCTGGATCTGCCCGGCCCAGAACGGCGGCGCCTCGATGTTCTCCATCCAGCGTGTCACGGTGGCGGTGCGCTCGCCGTGCGTGGCCACGAAAGGCGCTTCGGCCACGGCGCGGTTGCCGATGCTGCTGCCGTGCACGAAGGTCTCGTGCGTCAGGTCCATCAGGTTGTCGACCACCAGCCGGTAGTCGCACTGCACACGAATCATCTTGCCGTCACCTGCCCATTCGGGGTCTTGGTTCCAGTGCAGGTCGGGCACCAGCGCCGGGTCGGCCAGCGACGGATCGCCCGGCCAGATCCAGAGGAAGCGGTGCTGCTCGACCACCGGGAAAGAGCGCACGCAGGCCGAGGGGTTGAGCGTCTCCTGGCTCGGCATGTGGGTGCAGCGGCCTTCGGCGTTGAACACCAGGCCGTGGTAACCACAGACCAGTTCATCGCCTTCGAGCCGCCCCATGGACAGCGGCAGCAGGCGGTGCCAGCAGGCGTCCTCCAGCGCCACCGGCGTGCCATCGATCTGGCGGTACAGCACCAGTTTCTGGTTGCAGATGGTGCGCGCCAGCAGGCTGCGGCCGACTTCCACGTCGTAGGCGGCGGCGTACCAGGCGTTGAGCGGAAAATGGGATGGCGTCGTATTCATGGATACGCAATGTATACAGAAACCCGGCATTTTCAAGAGAATTTGACCATTTATTGGGGTTTTCCATAGGTTCATGTATTCATGAAAGGCTGGCAAAGTGCGCATTCCCATTCTTTTCAGCCCACCACCACAGGACTTTCCATGAGCTTGCGCGCCCATCCCCCGTTCCGCGCCGACCACGTCGGCAGCTTTCTGCGACCGGCCTACCTGCTCGAAGCGCGCGACCAGTTCTTCAACCAGAAGAGCATCACGGCCGAGCAGCTGCGCAAGGTCGAGGACCGCGCCATCACCGAGATCGTCAAGTTCCAGGCCGACGTGGGCCTGAGCTCGATCACCGACGGGGAATTCCGTCGCACCTACTTCCACATCGATTTCCTGGAACAGCTCGGTGGCGTCAAGACCGACATCCCGGTCACCATCCGCAAGCCCGACGGCACCGAGGAACTAGCGCCCCCGGTGATCCGCGTGATCGACAAGGTGCGCCACGCGAAGAACATCCAGCTGGCCGACTTCCAGTACCTCAAGGCGCAGGTCGAAGCCCTGGGCCGACCGGGCCTCACGCCCAAGGTGACGATCCCCTCGCCCACCATGCTGCATTTCCGCGGCGGGCGCGCCGGCATCAGCAAGGAGGCCTACCCCGAACTCGACCCGGTGTTCTACGACGACGTGGCCAAGGCCTATGGCGACGAGTTGCAGAGCCTGGCGGACGCGGGCTGCACCTATGTGCAGATGGACGACACCAACATGGCCTACCTGTGCGACGAGCGCATGCGCGAAGCCGCGCGCCAGCGCGGCGACGACCCGAACGAACTGCCGCACCGCTACGCCGGTTTCATCAACAAGGTGGTGGCGCACAAGCCCAAGGGCATGACGCTGGCCATGCACCTGTGCCGCGGCAACTTCAAGAGCACGCACGCGGCGGCCGGCAACTACGAGCCGGTGGCCGAGGCGCTGCTGGCCGAGATGAAGCTCGACGCCTTCTTCCTCGAATACGACGACGAGCGCTCGGGCGACTTCCGCCCGCTGCGCTACCTGTCGAAAGACAAGATCGTGGTGCTGGGTCTGGTGACGACCAAGTTCGGCCAGCTGGAAAGCAAGGACGCGCTCAAGCGCCGCATCGAGGAAGCCGCGAAGTACGCCCCGCTGGACCAGATGTGCCTGTCGCCGCAGTGCGGTTTCTCCTCCACCGTGCACGGCAACAACATCGCGGTGGAAGACCAGCGCAAGAAGCTGGCGCTGGTGGTGGAGACGGCGCAGGAAGTCTGGGGTTGAGGCCTTCTCGCTCATTGCGTTTCTCGCCTTGACCTCGCGCCCGGCCGGTGGCGGCGCTGGCCCAATTCGCGGTTGCCACAAAAGACGGTGCGCCCACGCGGCGTTGATGAAGCAGTCGCAGCGCGCCCGGGTACACGTCCGCGAGCGGCCGGCGCCAGCATGACCGGACCACCCGACCTCCCCACAAAGCAGGCGAGAAATCCGCTCAAGGCCCAGCACCTCGAAAAGAAAGGCCGCTGGTTACCATCCCCGCATGGCCGCACCGCTGCACTTTTACTTCGACTTCATCTCGCCCTACGGCTACTTCGCCTCGCTGCGCATCGAAGACCTCGCGGCGCGACACGGGCGGGGCGTGGCCTGGCACCCGATGCTGCTGGGCGTCTCGGTGATGAAGGTGATGGGCCTCAAGCCCCTGATGGAGACACCGCTCAAGGGCCCCTACACCGAACGCGACGTGCTGCGCCATGCGCGTGAACACGGCATTGCCTTGCAGCGCCACCCGATGGACACGGTGATGAACCCGCTGCCCTGCGCACGCGCGATGGCCTGGGTGAACCGCCACCAGCCGCAGCGCGCGGCCGAGGTGGCGCACGCCCTCTACGCCGCGTACTGGGGCCAGGGGCTGGACCTGTCCACGGCCGGCTCGCTGCTGCCGCTGGTGGGCGCAACCATCGCCGAGGCCGCCGCGAGCGACGAAGCCGCTGCCCTGCTGCGCAGCGAAGTGGACGCCGCGCTCCAGGCCGGCGTGTTCGGCTCGCCCACCGTGGTGGTGGACGGCGAGCTGTTCTGGGGCGTGGACAAGCTGGATCAGCTCGAGCGCTGGCTCACGCGCGGCGGCTGGTGAGCCCCGGATTCAGGCAAACACGATCTCGACCTCGAAAGCCATCGCCGCCAGGCCCTTGAGCACGGTCTCGCGCAGGGCCTCATCCGCAGGTGCGGCGAACGCGATGCGCACGCGCTGGCGCCCCGCGTCGTCGCGCGCCTGCACGGTGGCCGGCACACCTGGTGCCCAGTCGCGCAGCGTCTCGGACAGCTTGATCTCGATCGCGCGCAGGCGCAGCTCGGGCTTGAACACCTTGCCGATCGCGGTCATGGGCAGGGCGTCGAGCAGCACCACGCGTCTGGGCACGGCCGGGCGCTCGTACACCTGCGGCGCGACCGCCGCGAGCAGGTCTTCTGCAGTGATGGTCCCACCAGGCTTGAGCGTCACGAAGGCCACAGGCACCTCGCCGGCATAGGCATCGGGCTCGGCCACCACTGCGCACAGCCCCACCGCCGGGTGCGCCAGGAACGCCTCCTCCACCAGGCCGGGGTCGATGTTGTGCGAGCCACGAATGATCACGTCCTTGGCGCGGCCGGTGATGTGGATGCGACCGGCGCCGTCGATATGCCCCAGGTCGCCGGTGACGATCCAGCCCTGCTCGAACAGGCCGGCGTTGCGCGCCGCATCGGTGTAGCCCGGGCTCACGTGCGGGCCGCGCAGCACCAGCACGCCGGTCTCGCCCGGCGCGCAGCGTTCGTCCAGCTTCGCTTCGCCGTCGCGCCAGGGCACGGCGTGCACCTCGGTGTACGGCAGGCGCAGGCCGGCAGATCCCGGTGTGCGCGGCCCATGCAGCGGCTCGATGCTGACCAGCCCGGCGCATTCGGTCATGCCCAGGATGTTGCGCACCGGGATGCCGGTGCCGGCCTCGAAGCGCTGTGCGAGCTCGGAGGGCAGCGGTGAGCCGCCGGTGTAGGCGGCGCGCACGCTGGACACGTCGGCGTCGATGGGCACGCCCAGCAGCGTGGCCAGCACCGTGGGCACGCAGGCCAGGTGGGTCACGCGCTCGCGCTCGCAGAATGCCCAGTACTGGCGCACGAAGCCCGTGTTGCGCATGCCAGTGAGCGTAGGCAGAACCTGGCGCGCACCAATGGCCAGCAGTGCCAGGCCGTAGACAAAAGCACCGGCCACGTGGAACAGCGGGAAGCCGTTGATCTCGACCGCGTTTTCGTCCATGTCGTAGAAGGCGTGCGCGAACCATGCCGTGTGCGCCTCGTTGCCAGCCGTGTGCTGCGCGAGCTTGGGCGCGCCGGTGGTGCCCCCGGTGTGGAACAGTGCCACCACGCGGTCGGGATGCAGATCGGGATCGAACGCCAGATCATCGGCGTGCGTGGCTAGCAGGTCCTGCAGCACGGGGACGCCGGGCTCGGTGTGCGCGCCCGCGCGGATCTGGATCAGCGGCAGCGGGTGGTGCCGCACCACCTGCTCGGCCACCGGCCAGACCGCCAGTTCATCGCTGGGCCCCAGCGCCACCAGCACCGTGGCGTTCGACGCCTTGAGCAGCGCCGCGATGTGCTCGGGCTGCAGCAGGTAGTTGATGGGGCACACACGCCCGGCGAGCTGGGCACCCCACAGCACCACGTGCGCCTCGGGCGTGTTGGGCGCGAGCAGCGCAACCGTGTCATCCGGGCCCACACCCATCGCGCGGAACAGGTTGGCCGCCCGGTGGATGCCTGCCAGCAGCGCGCGGTAGGTCACGTGGCGCGGCGCGGTGTCCAGGCCCGCATCCGGCAGGAAGGTGAGTGCCTCGCGCGCGGGAAAGCGCAGGGCAGCGGCACGGATCAGCGCATACGGGCTGCGCTCGGGCGCCACCACGGCGCGCGCGTTCTGCTCCAGGCGCTCGATGTCGGCGAGGGTGGCGAAAGCCTGCATGTCCATGAAGTCCTGGCCTCAGGCGACGTCCAGCCCCAGCAGGCGCACCGCATTGCCCTTGAGGATGCCGGGCATCACCTCGGGCTTGAAACCGGCGACCTCGAAGTCCTTCATCCAGCGCTCGGGCGTGATCAGCGGGTAGTCGCTGCCGAACAGGATGCGGTCTTTCAGCAGCGTGTTCGCGTACTGCACCAGTTGCTTGGGGAAGTACTTCGGGCTCCAGCCGCTGAGGTCGATCCACACGTTGGGCTTGTGCGTGGCCACGCTCAGGGCTTCGTCCTGCCAGGGAAAGCTGGGGTGCGCCATCACGATCTGCATGTCCGGGAAGTCGATGGCCACGTCGTCCAGGTGCATGGGGTTGCTGTACTCCAGCCGCAGGCCACCGCCGCAGCGCATGCCCGATCCGATGCCGCTGTGACCGGTGTGAAAGATCGTGGGCAGCTTGTGCGCGTTGATCACCTCGTAGAGCGGCCAGGCCATCTTGTCGTAAGGGTGGTAGCCCTGCACCGTGGGGTGGAACTTGAAGCCCTTGACGCCCTCCTCCTTGATGAGCCGCTCGGCCTCGCGCGCGCCCATCTTGCCCTTGTGCGGGTCGATGCTGGCGAAGGCAATCATCATGTCGCTGTTCTCGCGCGCCGCCTGCGCGATCTCCTCGTTCGGAATGCGGCGCCGGCCCAGTTTCGATTCGCTGTCCACGGTGAACATCACCAGGCCGATCTTGCGTTCGCGGTAGTAGGCAATGGTCTCGGCGATGGTGGGCCGGCGGTTGCTGCCGAAGTACTTGTCGGCCGCGCGGTCGTACTCCTCGCCGTAGTTGTCGAAGGGGTTGCGACAACTCACTTCGGCGTGGGTGTGGATGTCGATCGCGATGAGGTTCTGGTGGTCCATGGATGTCTCCGGATGAGGCCGGGGTGCGTTGGCACCCTAGGGTAAACACGGGGGTCTGTTTTTGACCGGCACGCTTGTTTTGGTTATTGTTTATAACAATAATGGCGGCTTCCAACAAGCACGGGAATCCGATCATCCCGGAGCACAGCCGAGAACCTCCATGCCCATCCATTCCACCGACATCAGCCTGACACTGCAAGGCGAATCGTCCGAAGTCGCCGTGATCACGCTGAACCGGCCCGCCAAGCGCAATGCGCTCAACGACGGTCTCATCCTCGCCCTGCGCGACATCTTCCAGGGCATGCCGCACGGCGTGCGCGCCGCCGTGATCTGCGGCTCGGGCGAGCACTTCTGCGCCGGCCTGGACCTGTCCGAACTGGCCGAACGCGACGCCGGCGAAGGCTTGCACCACTCGCGCATGTGGCACGCCGCGCTCGAGTGCGTGCAGTCCGGCCCGGTGCCGGTGGTGGCCGCGCTGCACGGCGCCGTTGTGGGAGGTGGTCTGGAGCTGGCCAGCGCCTGCCACATCCGCGTGGCCGACGAATCGAGCTTCTTCGCCCTGCCCGAAGGCTCGCGCGGCATCTTCGTGGGCGGTGGCGGCTCGGTGCGCATTCCGCGCCTGATCGGCGCCGCGCGCATGACCGACATGATGCTTACCGGCCGCGTCTACAAGGCCGCCGAAGGCGAGCGCATCGGCCTGGCGCAGTACCTGGTGCCTCAGGGCACGGCCTTCGAGAAGGCCCTGGAACTGGCCACGCGCATCGCGGGCAACGCACCGCTGACCAACTACGCGCTGATGCACGCACTGCCGCGCATCGCCGAACAACCGGCCGACCACGGCTTCTTCACCGAGGCGCTGATGGCCGCGATCGTGCAGAACGCGCCCGAGGCCAAGGAGCGCGTGCGCGCCTTCCTCGAAGGGCGCGCAGACAAGGTGAAACGCGACTGAGGGTCGCTGCTCCCCCCGCGCCGCCTTCGGCGTCACCCCCAGGGGCGATGCCTGCGGCATGGCAGAGCCAGTTCCGCGGCATCTCTTGACCAGGACACGCGCGCCGACCAGCCCTTTCATGGATCCATACCGACAACACGCCAGAGACAACATGACCGCAGCCAAGTACCGCCCCCTGAAGTTCGGTGTCACCCGCGCCACCCTGCGCGACGGCGCGCCCGGCGTGCATTACCTGCGCGCGGCGCAGGACCTGCCCGCCTTCCCCGTGCGCATCACCGACCGGCTGGTGCACTGGGCGAAAACCCGCCCCGAGCAGACGGTGTTCGCGCGCCGCGTGAAGAACCCTGATGGCAGCGCCGGCGACTGGCGGCACATCACGTTCGCGCAGGCGCTGGATGCCGCGCGGCGCATCGGCCAGGGCCTGCTCGACCGCGGCCTCTCGGCCGAGCGCCCGGTGCTGATCCTGAGCGAAAACGACCTCGAACATGCGCTGCTGGCGCTGGGCTGCCTGTATGCCGGCGTGGCCTACTGCCCCACCTCCCCGCCCTACTCGCTGGTCAGCCAGGACTTCGACAAGCTGCACCATGTGGTCAAGACGCTCACGCCCGGCCTGGTGTTCGCGAGCGACGCGAGCCGCTACGGCCGCGCCATGCTGGCCACCGTGGCCGAAGGCGTGGAACTCGTCACCACCGAGGGCACGGTGCCCGGGCGCGCCACCACCTCGTTCGCGGCGCTGCTGGCCACCGAACCCACACCAGCGGTCGACGCGGCCATGGCCGCCACGGGCCCGGACACCATCGTCAAGTTCCTGTTCACCTCGGGCTCGACCAAGATGCCCAAGGCCGTGATCAACACCCAGCGCATGTGGTGCGCCAACCAGCAGCAGATGAGCGAGTCCATGCCGGTGCTGGCCGAGAGCCCGCTGGTGCTGGTGGACTGGCTGCCCTGGAACCACACCTTCGGCGGCAACCACAACTTCGGCATGGTGCTGTTCCACGGCGGCACGCTCTACATCGACGACGGCAAGCCCACGCCCGCGCTGATGGGCGAGACGCTGCGCAACCTGCGCGAGATCGCCCCCACGGTGTACTTCAACGTGCCCACCGGCTTCGAGGCCATCGCCAACGCGATGAAGACCGACGAGGCGCTGCGCAAGACCCTGCTCTCGCGCGTGCGCATGTTTTTCTACGCTGGCGCCGCACTGGCGCAGCCGGTGTGGGACGCCCTGCACGCGGTGCAGGAGGCCGAGATCGGCGAGCGCATCGTCATGGGCACCGGCCTGGGCATGACCGAGTCCAGCCCCTTCGGCATCTTCGTCACCAGCCCCGACGTGAAGGCCGGCGACCTGGGCCTGCCCACGCCCGGGCTGGAGCTCAAGCTCGTCGACACCGACGGGAAAACGGAAGTGCGCTACAAGGGCCCGAACATCACGCCGGGCTACTGGCGCATGCCGGCCGAGACGGCCGACTCCTTCGACGAGGAAGGTTTCTTCAAGACCGGCGACGCGGTGAAGTGGATCGACGAGACCGACATCCACCTGGGCCTGAAGTTCGACGGCCGCATTGCCGAGGACTTCAAGCTCGCCACCGGCACCTTCGTGAGCGTGGGCCCGCTGCGCGCCAAGGTGATCGCCGCCGGCGCGCCCTACATCCAGGACGTGGTGCTCACCGGCCTGAACATGAAGGAAGTGGGTGCCATGGTGTTCCCTACACCAGCGGTTCGCGCGCTCAGCGGCCTGGGCGCCGACGCGCCCATGCACGAGGTGCTCAACGCCGCGCCGGTGCTCGCACACTTCCAGCGCGTGGTCAACGAGCTGGCGAAGAACGCCACCGGCAGCGCCAGCCGCATCGCGCGCCTGTGCCTGCTGGCCGACCCACCCACCATCGACCGCGGCGAGATCACCGACAAGGGCTCGATCAACCAGCGCGCCGTGCTCACGCACCGCGCCGAAACCGTGGCGCAGCTGCACAGCGACACGCTGCACGCGATCCTCAAGCCCGAGTAAAGAGAAACAACATGGCATCCCGCGGATTCTTCAACGCCTTCGACGACGTCTGGCTGCTGGCCGGCGTGCGCACGCCCATGGTCGACTACTGTGGGGCGCTCGGCCACATCTCGCCCACCGACCTGGGCATCAAGGCCGCCCGTGAAGCGCTGCAGCGCGCCGGCGTGCCGGGCGATCACATCGGCTCGGTCGTCACCGGCAACATGGCACCCGGCGACTTCGACCAGTTCTTCCTGCCGCGCCACATCGGCCTGTACGCCGGCGTGCCGGTGGAGGTGCCGGCCATCATGGCGCAGCGCATCTGCGGCACCGGCTTCGAGCTCTTCCGCCAGGCCGGCGAGCACATCCAGGGCGGCGCCTGCGACGCGGCGCTGGTGGTGGGCACCGAGAGCATGACGCGCAACCCCATTGCGGCCTTCGACCACCGCACCGGCTTCAAGCTCGGCGCGCCGGTGGGCTTCAAGGACTACATGTGGGAGGCGCTGAAGGACCCGGCGCCCGGCATCAACATGATCCAGACCGCGGAGAACCTGGCGAAGCAATACGGCATCACCCGCGAAGAAGTGGACGCCTTCGCCTCGGCCTCGTTCGCGAAGGCCGTGGCCGCGCAGGAGAGCGGCTTTCTCGCCGGCGAGATCGTTCCCGTGGTCAGCGAGAAGTTCGAGCTCTCCGGCTACAAGGCGCGCGGCATCCGGCTGCAGGGCAAGCTCACGGAGGTGGCTGCCGACACGCATCCACGGCTCTCGCCGGTGGAGGTGCTGGCCAAGCTCAGGCCCGTGTTCGAGGGCGGCGTGCAGACCGGTGGCAACAGCTCGGCGCTGGTGGACGCGGCAGCGGCCTGCGTGGTGGCTTCGGGCGCCTACGCGAAGGCGCACGGCAAGCAGCCGCTGGCGCGCGTGGTCGCTGCCGCCGCGGTGGGTGTGCCGCCCGAGATCATGGGCATCGGCCCGGCGCCGGCGATCCGCCTGCTGCTGGAGCGCACCGGCCTCTCGATGAACGACATCGCCCGCTTCGAAGTGAACGAGGCGCAGGGCGCGCAAACGCTGGCAGTGGCGCGCGAACTGGGCATGGACCTCGCAAAGCTCAACGTCAACGGCGGCGCCATCGCGCTGGGCCACCCGCTGGCCGCCACCGGCGTGCGCCTGACGCTCACGCTGGCGCGCGAGCTGCAGCGCGGCGGCCAGCGCTGGGGCATCTCCAGCGCCTGCGTGGGCGGTGGCCAGGGCATGGCACTGCTCATTGAAAACACATCGGCTTGAAACAGGAAAGGATCGGACCATGAACATTCAAGGACACGCCGCCCTCGTCACCGGCGGCGGCTCGGGCCTCGGCGAGGCCACCGCGCGCGAACTGGCCCGGCTGGGCGCCAAGGTCGCGGTGCTCGACGTGAACCTGGACAACGCGAAACGTGTGGCGGTCGACATCGGCGGCGTGGCGTGCCAGTGCGACATCACCGACACCGACAGCCTGCAGAACGCGCTGGCCCAGGCCGCCGCCGCGCACGGCCCCGCGCGCATCCTGATGAACATCGCCGGCATCGGCACCGCCAAGCGCGTGGTCGGCAAGGACGGCAACCCCGCGCCGCTGGAAGACTTTGCGAAAGTCATCAACGTCAACCTGATCGGCACCTACAACGCCAGCCGCCTGTTCGCCGCGGCCTGCGCAAAGCTCGATCCGCTGGAAGACGGCGAGCGCGGCGTGATGATGTTCACCGCCAGCGTGGCCGCCTTCGACGGCCAGGTGGGCCAGCAGGCCTACAGCGCTTCCAAGGGTGGTCTGGTGGGCATGACGCTGCCGATGGCGCGCGACCTGGCGCAGCACGGCATCCGCGTCTGCACCGTCGCGCCCGGCCTGTTCAGCACGCCGCTGATGAAGCAGTTGCCCGAGCCGGTGCAGGCCTCGCTGGCGGCAAGCATCCCGTTTCCGTCGCGCCTGGGCAAGCCCGAGGAGTTCGCGCAACTGGCCGCGCACATCGTGACCAACACGCACCTCAATGGTGAAGTGATCCGCCTGGACGGCGCCCTGCGCATGGCCCCCCGGTAATGGACCACCCCCGCGCCGCACCTTCGGTGCGTCACCCCCTCAAGGGGGCGATACCTGCAGCCCGGCAAAGCCGGTTCTGCGGTATCTCCCGACCAGACACCCCGAGCCGAAAGCCATTCTTCTCATGACAAAAACCGTGATCTACGAAGTGGAAGTGATGTTCGGCGACTGCGACCCGGCCGGCATCGTGTTCTTTCCGAATTTCTCGAAGTGGATGGACGCGTCCTCGCTGAACTTTTTCGTCAAGTGCGGCGTGCCGCCCTGGCGCGAACTGGTGAAGACGCGCGGCATCGTCGGCACGCCGCTGCTGGAGATCCACACCAAGTTCGTGCGCCCAGCCACGTATGGCGAGCGCATCCAGATCCACACCAGCGTGACCGAATGGCGCGAGAAGGTGTTCATGCACAGGCATGTGGTGAAACGCGGCGACGAGCTGCTGTGCGAGGGCACCGAGACGCGCGCCTTCGTGATCCACCCGCCCGAGGCACCCGAGCGCATCAAGGCCATTCCCGTGCCCGAGGACATCAAGGCCCTCTGTTCCTGACCCTGTTCCTGACCCCGTTCCCCCCAACCACCCCAGAAGGAGACATTCCATGAAAATTGCAAAGACGCTGGTGACCATCGCCATCACGGCCCTGACCGGCACCGCCGCGCTGGCCGACATCAACATCGGCGTGAGCCTCTCGCTCACCGGCCCCGGCTCCGGCCTGGGCATCCCGATGCAGAACCAGTTCAAGCTGTTCCCGCCGACCATCGCCGGCGAGAAGGTCAACCTCATCATCCTCGACGACGCGACCGACCCGGGCAAGGGTGCCGCCAACGCGCGCCGCTTCGTGACCGAGGACAAGGTCGACATGATCATCGGTTCGAGCATCACCGCCGTGGCCGCCGCCATGAGCGACATCGCCACCGAGGCCGGCACGGTGCAGCTCACCGGTTCGCCCGTGGGCCTGCCGCCCGGCAAGGACAAGTGGGTGTTCCGCCTGCCACAGTCCAACACCGTGATGGGTCACGCCGTGGTCGAGCACATGAAGAAGCAGGGCATCAAGACCATCGGCTTCCTGGGCTACACCGACGCCTATGGCGAGCAGTGGCTCAAGGAAAGCGCGCCGCTGCTGGAGAAAGCCGGCATCAAGGTGATCGCCACCGAGCGCTTCGCGCGCACCGACACCAGCGTGACGCCGCAGGCCCTCAAGATCACCGCTGCCAACCCGGACGCGGTGCTGATCGTGGCTTCGGGTTCCGGCGCGGCCATGCCGCACATGGCCATGGTCGACCGCGGCTACAAAGGCAAGATCTACCAGACGCATGCCGCGGCCACGCAGGACCTGATGCGCGTGGGCGGCAAGGCCGTCGAAGGCGCCTACGTGGTCTCCGGCCCGGCCGTGATCGCCGAGCAGTTGCCCGACAGCCACCCGTCCAAGAAGGTCGCCATCGACTTCGTGCAGAAGTACGAGAAGGCCGTGGGCGTGGGCCTGCGCAACCAGTTCGCCGGCCACTCGTACGACGCGCAGATCGTGCTGGAAAAAGTGATCCCGATGGCGCTGAAAAAGGCCAAGCCCGGCACGCCGGAATTCCGCGCCGCGCTGCGCGACAGCATGGAAACCATGGGCCGCACCGTCTTCTCGCATGGCGTGATGAACTGGACGCCCACCGACCACTGGGGCTACACGATGGAAACCGGCGTGATGCTGAAAGTGGTCGACGGCAAGTTCAAAGTTGAATGATCGAGAGCTCCCCCCTGCGCCGCTGACGCGGCTTCCCCCCTCTGTGGCGCGCCTTCGGCGCTTCGAGGAGGGACGGCATCTCGGGCCGGCGCAGCCGGACCCTTGATGCCTCTGGAGGGAGGCACGTCACGCGTGACGAGGTCTTCTGGCTCCCTCGCCCCTTCGGGGAGAGGCTTGGCCTGTCCTGAGCTTGTCGAAGGAGGGTGAGGGGCAGGCGCAAAGGGGGTCTTTCTTCGGAAGATCTTGTGCGTCGCCGGTTGAGGTTTTTTCTGCGCTGTCTTTTCTCGTTAGGCTATTTATGGACTTCTCCATTGCCAGCATTCTGTTGCTCGACGGCCTGACCAACGGCGCGGTGTATGCGCTTCTGGGTCTGGCCACGGTGCTGGTGTTCACCGTCACCCGCATCATCTTCATTCCCCAGGGCGAGTTCGTCGCGTACGGCGCGCTCACCCTGGCCATCTTCCAGACCGGCAAGGTGCCCGGCACCGTGTGGTTGCTGCTGCTCCTGGCCGGCCTCGCGGCCCTCATGGACCTGGCCGAACGCTGGCGGCACCAGCGCAGCGCCCTGCCTGCCTTCAAGGCGGCGCTGCGCACGCTGGCGCTGCCGCTGCTGGTCTCGGCGCTGGCCATCTGGGCCGCTCCGCGCCAGTTCCCGCTGATCGCGCAGGCCGCGCTCAGCGTGGCCGTGGTCACCGTCTATGGCCCGCTGGTCTACCGCGTGGCCTACCAGTCGCTGGAGAGCGCCACGCCGCTGGTGTTGCTGATCGTCTCGGTCGGTGTGCACTTCGCCATGACCGGCCTGGGCCTGGTGTTCTTCGGCGCCGAGGGCTTCCGCAACCCCGCCTTCTGGGACGAGCGCTACACCATCGGTCCGGTCATGCTCTCGGGCCAGGCCATCATCACCGGCGCGGCCACGCTGGCGCTGATCGTGCTGCTGTGGCTGTACTTCGAGCGCTCGCTGCGCGGCAAGGCGCTGCGCGCCACCGCCGTCAACCGCACCGGCGCACGCCTCATGGGCATTTCCTCGCAGGCGTCGGGTCAGCTCACCATGACCATGGCCGCCTTCATCGGTGCGCTCTCGGGCCTGCTGATCGGCCCCACCACCACGGTGTTCTACGACTCGGGCTTCCTGATCGGCCTCAAGGGCTTCGTCGCCGCCGTCGCCGCCGGTCTCTCCAGCTATCCCGGCGCGCTCATCGCCGCGCTGTTCGTCGGCGTGATCGAGGCCTTCGGTTCGTTCTGGGCCAGCGCCTTCAAGGAAGTGATCGTGTTCACGCTGATTCTTCCCGTCCTGCTGTTCAGATCCCTGCGCAGCAAACATGCCGACGAGGACCACTGACATGCCGAAGCTGCACAACCTCGGCCTGCTGATCCTGGCCCTCGCGATCCCGCTGGTCGCGGTGCTGCCGCTGCCCGACTTCTGGATCGCGCAGCTCAACTACATCGGCATGTACAGCATGACGGTGATGGGCCTGGTGCTGCTCACCGGCGTGGGCGGCCTGACCTCGTTCGGCCAGGCCGCGTTCGTCGGCATTGGCGCCTACACCACCGCCTGGCTCACGCTCAACCTCGGCATGTCGCCCTGGATCACGCTGTTCATCGGCCTGGGCCTCACGGCCGGCAGCGCGCTGCTGGTGGGCCTGATCACGCTGCGCATGTCGGGCCACTACCTGCCGCTGGCCACCATCGCCTGGGGCCTGTCGCTGTACTACCTCATGGGCAACCTCGACGCCCTGGGCAAGTACGACGGCCTGCTGGGCATCCAGAGCCTGTCCATCGGTGGCTTCGACATCGGCCAGGGCCGCGCCTTCTTCGTGCTCACCTGGTTCATCCTGCTGGCCTTCGCCGCCGCCCTGCTGCACCTGCTGGACTCGCGCGCGGGCCGCGCGATCCGCTCGCTCAAGGGTGGCTCGCAGATGGCCGAGGCCATGGGCATCAGCACCTTCCGCTACAAGGTCACCATCTTCGTGCTGGCCGCGCTGTTCGCCTCGGTCGCGGGCTGGCTGCTGGCGCACTTCCAGCGCACGGTCAACCCCTCGGCCTTCGGCCTGAAGATGGGCATCGAATACCTGTTCATGGCGGTCATCGGTGGCGTGGGCCACGTCTGGGGCGCCATCGTCGGCGCGGGCCTGATCCGCGTGCTGGAGGACCAGCTGCAGGTGCTGTTGCCCCGCCTGATGGGCACCAGTGGCAGCTACGAAGTGATCGTGTTCGGCATCGCGCTGGTGGTGGTGCTCAAGTACCTGCCCGACGGTCTGTGGTCGCTGGTCGCACGCTTCGTGCCGAAGCCGCCGCGCAAGGTCGACTGGCAGGACGCCGCGGCCTTGCCCGAACGCGCCCGGCCCGCCACCGGAGCGCTGGTGCTCGACGTGCGCGACGCACGCATGCAGTTCGGCGGCCTGGTGGCGGTGAACGACATCAGCTTCCAGGTCCATGCCGGCCAGATCGTCGGCCTCATCGGCCCCAATGGCGCGGGCAAGTCCACCACCTTCAACCTGGTCACCGGCGTGCTGCCGGCCACCAGCGGCGCGGTGCACTTCCAGGGTGGCAACGTCGTGGGCAAGCCTTCGCGCGAGATCGCGCGCCTGGGCATGGCACGCACCTTCCAGCACGTCAAGATGATCCCGGACATGACGGTGCTGGAGAACGTGGCCCTGGGCGCGCACACACGCGGGCGCAAGGGCGTGCTGCCGGCCATGCTGCGCGCCAACCGCGCGGAGGAGCGGCAGCTGTTCCGCGAGGCGCAACGGCAGCTGGAGCGCATCGGCATGGGTGAGCACCTGCACGAGCAGGCCGGCAACCTGGCCATGGGTCCGCAGCGCCTGATGGAAATCGCGCGCGCTCTCTGCGCCGACCCCACCCTGCTGCTGCTCGACGAACCCGCCGCCGGCCTGCGCCACAAGGAGAAGCAGGACCTGGCCGATGTGCTGCGCCAGCTCAGAGGCGAAGGCATGAGCATCCTGCTCGTGGAACACGACATGGACCTGGTGATGCAGATCTGCGACCACCTGGTGGTGATGGAATTCGGCACCCTGCTCACCCAGGGGCCGCCCGCGCAGGTGCAGCAGGACCCGAAGGTCCGCGCCGCCTATCTGGGAACGGAACACTGACATGAGCACCCCACCCATTCTTCAGGTCAAGGGCCTGCGCGCCGGCTACGGCCGCGCCGAGGTGCTGCACGGCATCGACGTCGAGGCCCAGCCCGGCGGCGTGATCACCGTCATCGGCCCCAACGGCGCAGGCAAGTCCACGCTGCTCAACACGCTCATGGGCATCCTGCCCGGCCAGGGAACGATCGAGTTCCGCGGGCAGGACATCACCACCCTCACGCTGGAGGAACGCGTGATGAACGGCATGGCGCTGGTGCCCGAGAAACGCGAACTCTTCGGCACCATGCCGGTGGAGGACAACCTGCTGCTCGGCGGCTTTCGCCAGATGCGCCTGGGCAATGCGAAATGGCGCAGCCGGCTCGACGACGTCTACGGCATCTTCCCGCGCCTGCAGGAGCGCCGCACCCAGCTCGCCGGCACGCTCTCGGGCGGCGAGCGCCAGATGCTGGCCGTGGGCCGTGCCCTCATGTCCGCGCCCGACCTGCTCATGCTCGACGAGCCCAGCCTGGGCCTGGCGCCGCTGATCGTGCGCGAGATCTTCGCCATCATCGAACGCCTGCGCCAGACCGGCGTGACCATCGTGCTGGTGGAGCAGAACGCGCGCGCCGCGCTGCAGGTGGCCGACCACGGCTACGTGCTGGAAATGGGCGAACTCAGCGCCCAGGGCCCGGCCAGCGAACTCGCCAGCGACCCGCGCGTGATCGAGACCTACCTCGGCACCGCGCGCCAGAGCGCCTGATTGGATCCCGTTCACAACAGCCCCCCAGGAGACACACCATGAAGACCCCCGCATCCGCCCTGCGCGCGACGCTGCCCGCCGCGCTCGGCCTGGCGCTCGCCGCCTGCGCCACCGCCCCGGGCTCGTCGCCCCCGGCCTCGCTCAAGCCCGCCGTGGGCGCGAGCCTGCGGCAGTGCGAGACGCTGCCGGCGCAGTTCCGCTTCGACCAGACGGCGATCGACTCCGCGGCGCCCGTGGCCGCGGGCGGCCTCGTGCAGGCCGGCCAGCCGGTGGCGGCGCACTGCCTGGTCAAGGGCCAGATGCACAAGCGCAAGGGCAGCGACGGCCGCGACTACGCGATCGGCTTCGAGATGCGCCTGCCCCAGGCCTGGAATGGCCGCTTCTACTACCAGGGCAACGGCGGCCTGGACGGTGCCGTGCGCCCGGCCGAGGGCGCGCTCGGCGGCGGCCCGCTCACCGGCGCGCTGGCGCAAGGTTTCGCAGTCATCAGCTCCGATGCCGGCCACACCGGCGCGCAGACCACCGTCTTCGGCCTGGAGCCCCAGGCCCGGCTGGACTACGGCTACCAGGCCGTGGCCAAGCTCACGCCCATGGCCAAGGCCCTGATCGCCAGCGCCTACGGCAAGGCGCCGGACCGCTCCTACATCGGCGGCTGCTCCAACGGTGGGCGCCACGCCATGGTGGCGGCCGCTCGCCTGGGTGAACAGTACGACGGCTACCTGATCGGCGCACCCGGCTACCGCCTGCCCAACGCGGCGCTGGCACAACTGTGGGGCGCGCAGCGCTGGATGCCGCTGGCCACGCCCGGCGCGACGGTGAAGCATCCGCTCAACCCCAGTGCCAACATTCCCGACCTGGCCAGCGCCCTCACCGCCGCCGAGCGCCAGACCGTGGCACGCGCCGTCCTCAACCGCTGCGACGCGCTCGACGGCCTGAGCGACGGCATGGTGCAGGCCACCCAGGCCTGCCAGGCCGCTTTCGACGTGGTGCGCGACGTGCCCAGCTGCGGTGGCACGCGCGACGGCAGCTGCCTCACCCCCGCGCAGAAGAGCACGCTGGCCCAGGTGCAGGCCGGTGGCAAGGCCGCCAACGGCCAGCCCATCTACAGCGCCTTCCCGTACGACGCGGGCATCGCCGGCAGCAACTGGGCGACCTGGAAGTTCGTCAACTCGGTGGCGCTGGACCCGCTCTCGGTCGGCACGGTGTTCACCGCACCACCGGCCGCGCCGGTGAACCCGGCCACGGCCCACATCGATGCGCTGCTGGCTGCGGTCTCAGCCACAACCGACACCTACCGCGAATCAGGCCTCTCGCTCATGAGCCCGCCCGGCCACGACCAGGCCGGCAGCCTGCTGCCGCTGCGCGCGCGCGGCGCGAAGATGGTGCTGTACCACGGCGTGAGCGACGCGATCTTCTCGGCCGAGGACACACGCCAGTGGGTCGAACGCGTCAACCAGCCCGACTTCGCGCGCTACTTCCCGGTGCCCGGCATGAACCACTGCAGAGACGGCCTGGCCACCGACCAGTTCGACCTGCTCACGCCGCTGGTGAAATGGGTCGAACAAGGTGTGGCCCCGCAAGCCGTGACGGCCAGCGCGCGCGGCGCGGGCAACCCGGGCGGCGCCAACGCCGAACTGCCGGCCACATGGGCGCCCGACCGCACCCGGCCACTGTGCGCCTACCCTAGCGTGGCGCGCTACAACGGCAGCGGCCCGGTCGAATCCGCCACCAGCTTCAGCTGCCGCTGATCAGCACCGATCCCGCCGATGAACGCCTACCTGCCCCAGCCCGAACGCCACGCCCACATCCTGTTCGGCGTGCTGCGCGCGCACGAGCGCCTGGCCGAACTGCCCGCGCTGGCCGAGCACGCCGACACCGCCCTGCTCACGCAGGTGATCGAAGAGGCGGGCAGGTTCGTCGGCGAGGTGGTGGCGCCCCTCAACCGCGACGGCGACGAAACCGGCGCGCAGTGGAAGGACGGGGTCGTCACCATGCCACCGGGCTTTCGCGAGTCGTACCAGGCCTTCTGGCAGGCCGGCTGGCCCTCGCTCGCCTGCGCGGTGGAAGACGGTGGCCAGGGCCTGCCCACCGTGGTGGAAGCGGTGCTGCACGAGCAGCTCAACGCCGCCAACCACGGCTGGACCATGGCACCCGGCCTGCTGCATGGCGCCTACGAATGCATTCGCCACCACGGCAGCGACACCCTGAAGGCGCGCTACCTGGAGAAGCTGGCCAGCGGCGAATGGCTCGCCACCATGTGCCTGACCGAGCCGCACGCGGGCAGCGACCTGGGCCTGGCGCGCACGAAGGCCGTGCCCTTGCCCGACGGCCGCTTCGCGCTCAGTGGCACCAAGATCTTCATCTCGGGCGGCGAACACGACCTGAGCGACAACATCGTGCACCTGGTGCTGGCGCGCCTGCCCGATGCGCCCCCCGGCCCCAAGGGCCTCTCGCTGTTCCTCGTGCCCAAGTTCCACGAGGACGGCACGCGCAGCGCGGTGCACTGCGAGCGCATCGAAGAGAAGATGGGCATCCACGCCAGCCCCACCTGCGTGATGCGCTTCGACGAAGCCAGGGCCGACATCGTGGGCGAACCCGGCAAGGGCCTCAACGCCATGTTCGTGATGATGAACGCCGCGCGCCTGCTGGTCGGCCTGCAGGGCATCGGCCTGCTCGACGCTGCCTGGCAGAAGGCCAACGCCTACGCGCAGGAACGGCGCCAGATGCGCGCGCCCGGCAGCGCGAGCAAAGCCGGCGAACCTGACGCGATTGCCCTGCACCCGGCGATGCAGCGCATCCTGCAGACCCAGCGCGCCTGGATCGACGCCGGGCGCGTGCTCGCCTACCGCACCGCGCTCGAACTCGACGCCCAGAAACACCACCCGGAAGCCTCACGGCGCGAATCGGCCGCGCGCTGGTGCAGCCTGGTCACGCCGGTGCTCAAGGCCGCCTGGACCGAACAGGCCTTCAGCGGCGCCAGCGCCTGCCTGCAGGTGTTCGGCGGCCACGGCTACGTGCGCGAGTGGGGCATCGAGCAGCACGTGCGCGACGCGCGCGTGGCCATGATCTACGAAGGCACGAACGAGATCCAGGCGATCGACCTGCTGCTGCGCAAGACCCTGCCCGATGGCGGTGCCGCGCTGCTGGCGCTGCTGGGCGAACTCGGTACCGACCTGGCCGCCCTGCCCGGCGCCGGTCGGACGCGGGCCGCGATCGCGCGCCTTCAGAACTTCCTGCGCGACGAACTGCTGCCGCAGGCCGCCACCGAAGGCGCGCCGCCCGGGCGACCGTTCTGGCTGGCCGACGACTTCCTGCGCGCCACGGCGCTGCTGCTCATGGCCTGGGCCTGGTCGCGCATCGCGGCCGCACCTGGTGGCGACGCCACCGCCGAAGCCGCCTTCTGGCGCTGGGTCTGGCCCGAGTTCGACATGCGCATGGCCATGATGGCCGGCACCCTGGCAACCGCCTGAACCGCCACGCTATGCTCTGAACATGCCCGAGACCTCGACCGCCAACGCCCTGCGCCGCCCGCGCGCGGCCCGCAAGAACGACGGCGCCGACACTTCCTCTGGCGCCACCAGCGGTGCGCCCGAGGTCGACACCGCCTACCTGGAAACCCTGCTGGGCTACAACGCGCGGCGTGCGGCGCTGTCGGTCATCACCGTGTTCCTGCGCCGCATGGAGCCCTTCGGCCTGCGCCCTGTTGACTTCTCCGTGCTCTCGGTGGTGGCGCACAACCCGGGCATCACATCGCGCCAGATCTGCGCCGCGCTCGACATCCTGCCACCCAACCTGGTGGGCCTGGTCAAGGGCCTGCACAAACGCGGCCTGGTGCTGCGCAAGCCCCACCCCACCGACCGGCGCGCGCAAGGCCTGCACCTCTCGGCCGCCGGCCAGCGCCTGTACCGTGAGGCCCAGGCCACCGCCACCATGCTCGAACACGAGGTCTCGGGCCGGCTCTCGCCCGAGGAGCTGCAGGTCCTCATCGGGCTGCTGCGCAAGGTGTACCGCCCGTAGGCCGCCCGGGCCGCCCCGGCAATCCGGGTAAATCCGTAGCCTTGGTCTTTGCGCCACATTGCTGCAATGCACGCAGCTAGCAAACTGGTAGCGCGCGACGTTCCTGCCTATAGTGGAAATGCCCGGAACAGGGCCGACCCAGGAGACAGCGCATGAGTGCCAAGGACAATGCCGCCGTGATGCAGCTCTTCGACCTGCTGGAATCGCGCTACGCCATGCGCGTGATCTGGGCCCTGAGCGACGGCCACCCCCAGACCTTCCGCCTGCTGCAGGACAGCGTGGGCGGCGTCACGCCCAATACCCTGAACACCCGCATCAAGGAGCTGCGCGCGGCCCGTCTGGTCGACCACGGCGGCCAGGGCTACCGCCTGACCACCCAGGGCGCCGAGCTGGCGCGCCGCCTGGCCGAAGTGCAGCAGTTCGCGGGCAAGTGGTCGCACCAGCAGGCGCGCGTGGCAGCCGGCCAGCCGAGCCCGCGCCCCGCCGGGACTTAGAATCACCCCCCGGGGCCCACCTGCCCCGCTCCGGGCCGATCGCCGCTCACAGCGCCGGCACCTCCCTGGTGGTCAATCGCCACCCACCCCCTTGAATCCGCAGCCACAGGCCCCAACTGTCGCGCATGGCCTCCGCTGGCCCTTGTTTTCACGTACTTCAACTACCCATGAGCCAGACGCCTGACCACAACAACCCGCCCGACCCGAACACGCCCGCCAGCCCGGAGGAGACCCTGGCGGCCGAAGCGGCCAATGAGGCCGACGCCCTGGCAGCCCTGACCCAGGAGCTCGCCACGCTCAAGGCACAGAACACCGACCTGGCCGATCAGTTCCTGCGCGCCAAGGCCGAGGCGGAAAACGCGCGCCGCCGCGCCGAGGAAGAGGTCAGCAAGGCGCGCAAGTTCGCGGTGGAGAGCTTTGCCGACAGCCTGCTGGCCGTGGCCGACAGCCTTGAGGCCGGCCTGTCCATCCAGGAAGCCACGCGCGAGCAGTTGCGCGAAGGCTCTGAAGCCACGCTCAAGCAGCTCAAGAGCGCGCTGGAGCGCCACAAGGTGCTGGAGATCAGCCCGGCGCCGTCCACGAAGTTCGACCCCCACCAGCACCAGGCCATCAGCGTGGTGCCGGCGGACCAGGAGGCCAACACCGTGGTGACGGTGCTGCAAAAGGGATACCTCATCGCCGACCGCGTGCTGCGCCCGGCCCTGGTGACGGTGGCCGCGCCGAAATGACGGCGCGGCGGCCTTGAAATACCCACCAGTTATCCACACCTTCCCCACATCGTTTTTCACATCTTCATTTTTCGCATCGGAGCAACAACATGGGACGAATCATCGGCATTGACCTGGGCACCACCAACTCGTGCGTGTCCATCATGGAAGGCAACACCACCAAGGTGATCGAGAACGCCGAGGGCGCGCGCACCACGCCGTCCATCGTGGCCTACCAGGAAGACGGCGAGGTGCTCGTGGGCGCATCGGCCAAGCGCCAGGCCGTGACCAACCCCAAGAACACGCTGTACGCGATCAAGCGCCTGATCGGTCGCAAGTTCACCGAGAAGGAAGTGCAGAAGGACATCGACCTGATGCCCTACTCCATCGTCGCGGCCGACAATGGCGACGCCTGGGTGGAAGTGCGCGGCAAGAAGATCTCGGCCCAGCAGGTCAGCGCCGACATCCTGCGCAAGATGAAGAAGACCGCCGAGGACTACCTGGGCGAGCCGGTGACGGAGGCCGTGATCACGGTGCCCGCTTACTTCAACGACGCCCAGCGCCAGGCCACGAAGGACGCCGGCCGCATCGCCGGCCTCGACGTCAAGCGCATCATCAACGAACCCACCGCCGCGGCCCTGGCCTTCGGCCTGGACAAGCAGGAAAAGGGCGACCGCAAGATCGCCGTCTATGACCTGGGTGGCGGCACTTTCGACGTGTCCATCATCGAGATCGCCGACGTCGATGGCGAGAAGCAGTTCGAGGTGCTCTCCACCAACGGCGACACCTTCCTGGGCGGAGAAGACTTCGACCAGCGCATCATCGACTACATCATTGGCGAGTTCAAGAAAGAGCAAGGCGTCGACCTGAGCAAGGACGTGCTGGCCCTGCAGCGCCTCAAGGAAGCCGCCGAGAAGGCCAAGATCGAGCTCTCCAGCTCGGCCGCGACCGACCTGAACCTGCCCTACATCACGGCCGACGCCTCGGGCCCGAAGCACCTGAACATCAAGCTCACGCGCGCCAAGCTCGAAGCCCTGGTGGAAGAGCTGATCGAGCGCACCATCGCGCCCTGCCGCACCGCCATCAAGGACGCGGGCATCAGCGCCTCGGACATCCACGACGTGATCCTGGTCGGCGGCATGACCCGCATGCCCAAGGTGCAGGAGAAGGTCAAGGAGTTCTTCGGCAAGGAGCCGCGCAAGGACGTCAACCCCGACGAGGCTGTGGCCGTCGGCGCCGCCATCCAGGGCCAGGTGCTCTCCGGTGACCGCAAGGACGTGCTGCTGCTCGACGTGACCCCGCTGAGCCTGGGCATCGAAACCATGGGCGGCGTCATGACCAAGATGATCCAGAAGAACACCACGATCCCGACCAAGTTCGCGCAGACCTTCTCGACCGCCGAGGACAACCAGCCGGCCGTGACCATCAAGGTGTTCCAGGGCGAGCGCGAGATCGCATCCGGCAACAAGCTGCTCGGCGAATTCAACCTCGAAGGCATTCCGGCCTCGCCGCGCGGCATGCCGCAGATCGAGGTGTCGTTCGACATCGACGCCAACGGCATCCTGCACGTGGGCGCCAAGGACAAGGGCACCGGCAAGGAAAACAAGATCACCATCAAGGCCAACTCGGGTCTGTCGGAAGACGAGATCCAGCAGATGGTGAAGGACGCCGAGCTCAACGCCGCCGACGACAAGAAGAAGGTCGAACTCGTGCAGGCGCGCAACCAGGCCGAGGCCATGGTGCACAGCGTGAAGAAGTCGCTGGGCGAGCACGGCGACAAGCTCGAAGCCGCCGAGAAGGAAGCGATCGAGACCGCGCTCAAGGACGTGGAGGAAGCTGCCAAGGGCGAGGACAAGGCCGAGATCGAGGCCAAGACCGAAGCCCTGATGGCCGCCAGCCAGAAGCTGGGCGAGAAGGTCTACGCCGCGTCCCAGGCCGAGCAGGCCGCGGCGGCCGCTGCCGAAGGCGGAGACGCCCAGGCCGGCAGCAGCAAGCCGGCCGACGACGACGTGGTCGACGCCGAAGTCAAGGAAGTGAAGAAGGCCTGATCGAGGTTGATCCGCTTTTGACGATCATTCGCCGCGCCGGGGCAACCTGACGCGGCGTTTGTGTTCCAACCGAACCGCTAGAGACCATGGCTAAACGCGATTTTTACGAAGTGCTGGGTGTGCCCAAGAACGCCTCGGACGAGGAAGTCAAGAAGGCGTATCGCAAGCTCGCGATGAAGCACCACCCGGACCGCAACCAGGGCGACGCTGCCAAGGCGGCCGAAGAGAAGTTCAAGGAGGCCAAGGAAGCCTACGAGATGCTGTCCGACCCGCAGAAGAAGGCCGCCTACGACCAGTACGGCCACGCTGGCGTGGACCCGAACATGCGCGGCGGCCCCGCTGGCGCCGATGGCTTCGGCGGCTTCTCCGAGTCCTTCGGCGACATCTTCGGCGACATCTTCGGCGGCGCGCGCGGCCAGCGCGGCGGCCGCCAGGTGTACCGCGGCGCGGACCTCTCCTACGCGATGGAAATCTCGCTGGAAGAAGCGGCCGCCGGCAAGGAAACGCAGATCCGCATTCCCTCGTGGGACAACTGCGAAACCTGCTCGGGCACCGGCGCCAAGCCCGGCACCAGCGTCAAGACCTGCCCCACCTGCCATGGCCAGGGCGCGGTGCAGATGCGCCAGGGCTTCTTCAGCGTGCAGCAGACCTGCCCGCAATGCCACGGCAGCGGCAAGATCATCCCCGAACCCTGCACCACCTGCCACGGCCAGGGCAAGCTCAAGAAGCAGAAGACGCTGGAGATCAAGATCCCCGCCGGCATCGACGACGGCCAGCGCATCCGCAGCACCGGCAACGGCGAACCTGGCCAGAACGGGGGCCCCTCGGGCGACCTCTACATCGAGGTGCGGCTGCGCAAGCACGACATCTTCGAGCGTGAGGGCGACGACCTGCACTGCCAGGTTCCCGTGAGCATGACGATTGCCGCGCTCGGTGGCGAGATCGACGTGCCCACGCTGCAGGGCAAGGCCACCATCGACCTGCCCGAAGGCACGCAAAGCGGCAAGACCTTCCGCCTGCGCGGCAAGGGCGTCAAGGGCGTGCGCAGCAGCTACCCCGGCGACCTGTACTGCCATGTGGCCGTGGAAACCCCGATCAAGCTCACCGAGCACCAGCGCAAGTTGCTGAAGGAGCTGGATGAGTCGTTCAGGAAGAGCGGTCACAAGCACAGCCCGAACGACAAGGGCTGGTTCGAAAAGGCGAAGTCGTTCTTCAGCTGATCGGGCACGTCTCAAAAAAAATGGCGACGCTACAGCGTCGCTTTTTTTATGGAAGCCCGACCGTTGCAGGGGTCAGTCTTCGCTCAGGTAGCCCCGCTCCAGTTGTTGCTGCGGGTTCTCGAAGATCGCCATGGCCGTCTTCATGCGCAGGAAGCCGAACTTCCGATAAAACGGCTCTTTGCCCGGCACCGCGTAAAGGAGGATTTTCCGGTGTCCACGCGATGCCGCCACCAGCCTGTTGATGATCTCCCTTCCAAGGCCGGTTCCCTGGTGGCTGGGCAGAACCGCCACATCACAGATGTACGAGCAATCCGCTCCATCGGCGAGAGCCCTTCCGACGCCAACCAGGCGCCCTCCGTCGTAGGCGAAGCAACGGAACATGCTGTTGGAGAAAACCGTCTTGAGCCAGTCGGGGCTCTTGTTGCCAAGGGGTGCCGCCAGGTAGAGGGCGGACAACTCCTCCCAATCCAGCGTGTCAAGTGATTCGGACCAGCGAACGGACATGGCTTCTCCCCATGGAAGCGGATGTTTGAAACAGGCGGTGCAGGGCGCGAAGCTGATGGTACAGGCCCTACCGAGCGAGACGCGCACGGGCGGCGCGTAAGATCGGCCGCATGAGCGTTCGCATCCGATTCCTCGGCGGGGCCGGCACCGTCACCGGCTCCAAGTATCTGGTCGAACACGAAGACCAGAGCCTGCTGGTCGACTGCGGCCTGTTCCAGGGCTACAAGCAGCTTCGCCTGCGCAACCGCGACCCGTTGCCGGTGCTGCCCAACCACATCGGCGCGGTGCTGCTCACGCACGCCCACCTGGACCACAGCGGCTACCTGCCACTGCTGGCGCGCGAGGGTTTCCACGGCAAGGTGTGGGTCACGCCAGCCACGCGCGACCTGGCGGCCATCCTGTTGCCAGACAGCGGCCACATCCAGGAAGAAGACGCGGCTTTCGCCAACCGCAAGGGTTTCTCGAAACACGCACCCGCGCTGCCGCTCTACACCGAGAGCGACGCGCTGCAAAGCCTCAAGCTGCTGCGCACGGTGCCCATGCAACAGGCCTTCGAGCCGCTGCGTGGCTGGAGCGCGCGCTTCTCCGGTGCGGGCCATATCCTGGGCGCGGCGAGTGTGCTGCTGGAGGTGGGCGGGCGGCGCATCCTGTTCTCGGGCGACCTCGGCCGACCCGACGATGCCCTCATGCTCGCCCCCGAGCCGCCCCCGGCGGCCGACGTGGTGGTCTGCGAATCCACCTACGGCGACCGCGAGCACCCTGAAGAGGACGTGCTTGCCGAACTCGGCCCGGCGCTTCAGCGCGTGGCCGCGCGCGGCGGCACGGCGGTGGTGCCGGTGTTCGCGGTCGGCCGCGCGCAGGCCCTGCTGCACGCCATCGCGCAGCTCAAGGCCTCGGGCAACCTGCCGCACGGCCTGCCGGTCTACCTCGACAGCCCCATGGCCATCCACAGCACGGAGCTGTTCGCGCGACACCTCGGCGAGCACCGCCTGAGCGCCGCTCAGTGCCGCGACATGGAGCAGGTCGCGCACATGACGCGCAGCGTGGACGAGTCCAAGGCCATCGCGCGCCAGCATGGCCCCAAGGTGATCCTGTCGGCCAGCGGCATGGCCACGGGGGGGCGCGTGCTGCACCACCTGGTGCAGTACCTCGGCGACCACCGCAACATGGTGCTGCTCACCGGCTATCAGGCCCCCGGCACGCGCGGCGCCACGCTGGCCCGCGGCGGCACGCAGTTGCGCATCCACGGGCAGGACTGGCCGGTGCGCGCCGAGGTCGTGCAACTGGCGTCGGCCTCGGCCCATGCCGACGCCAGCCAGCTTCTGGGCTGGCTGCGCTCAATGCCCCGGGCGCCGGTGCGCGTGTTCGTCACGCACGGCGACATGGAGGCCTCCGATGCGCTGCGCCACCGCATCGAGGCCGAACTGCGCTGGCGTGCCCTGGTGCCCGAACATGGCAGCACCTGGGCCGCGTGAACATCTGCACACACAGCCGACGGAACGTATCGCACCCGCCCGACTCCGAGTCGGGACACGGCACCGACTTTCCGGTGCGCCCCCCATGACCGAACCCCGATGACCTTGTTGCGCTCCCCCCTGCTCCTGACCACTGTCCTGCTCGTGTGCGCACCTGCCTGGGCACAGGCGCCGGCCACCAACCCCGGGTTCGAAACCTGCCTGAACGCCTTGCGCGCACCCGCCAGCGCCGCGGGCGTGCGCGACGCCGCGTTCACGCAGTTCACCCAGGGCCTGGTGCCCGACATGTCGGTGATCGACAAGCTCAACTTCCAGCCCGAGTTCCGCACCGCGATCTGGGACTACCTCGCGGGCCTCGTCGACGAGCAGCGCGTCAACGAAGGACTGGCCCGGCTGGCGCAGCATGCCGACACCCTGGCGCGCGTGCAGGAACGTTACGGCGTCGACCCGGCCACGGTGGTCGCGGTCTGGGGCGTGGAGAGCAACTACGGCCAGACCTTCGGCTCCTCGCCACTGGTGCAGTCGCTGGGCACGCTGTCGTGCTACGGGCGCCGCCAGGGCTACTTCCGCACCGAGCTGTTCGCGGCGCTGCGCATCCTGCAGGCCGGGCACATCGCGCCCGAGCGGTTGGTGGGCTCGTGGGCCGGCGCGTTCGGGCACACGCAGTTCATGCCCAGCACCTTCGAGCGTCTGGCGGTGGACTTCGACGGCGACGGCCGTGCCGACCTGATGGACAGCGCACCCGATGCGCTGGCATCGACGGCCAACTATCTGGCCCGCGCCGGCTGGCAGAGCGACCAGCCCTGGGGCTTCGAGGTCAAACTGCCACGCGGTTTCAACACCAGTGCCGAAGGACGGCGCACCAAGCGCACCATGGGCGACTGGGCCGCGCGTGGCGTCACGCGCGTCGACGGCACGCCACTGCCCACCGGCACGGGCGCGGCCGGCCTGCTCACGCCGGCCGGCGTGCCCGGCCCGGCCTTCCTGGTGCTGCGCAACTTCGACGCGATCTACAGCTACAACGCGTCCGAGAGCTACGGCCTCGCCATCGCGCACCTGGCCGACCGCCTGCGCGGCGGCGGCCCCTTCGTCACGCCCTGGCCCACCGACGACCCGGGCCTCTCGCGCGCCGAACGCCGCGAACTGCAGACGCTGCTGATCCTGCGCGGCCATGACATCGGGGAGGTCGACGGCATGCTGGGCGAGCGCAGTCGCGTGGCGATCCGCGCCGAGCAGCAGCGCCTGGGACAGGAGCCCAGCGGGCGCGGCGGGCAGAAGCTGCTGAAGGCGCTGCGCGGCGGCTGAGGCGCGCGCTGGCAGGGCTGAAGCAGCGGCACGGCACCCAAAGCTTCAAGCGGATCGCGTCAGATTTTGACCTTGCGCCGTCGGCTACAGTCTCGCCGATGAAGCTTCTGCTGATCGACGACCATCCGCTTTTCAGCGTGGGGTTTGCCCATGCGCTGGGCCAGGTGGCATCCGGCGTCGAGGTGCTCACCGCACCGACCATCCAGGATGGGCTGAACCAGGCGGCGGCCTGGCCGGGCCTGGACATCGTGCTGATCGACTACCGTCTGGGCGACACCGACGGCCTGGCAGGGCTGCGGCGTTTCGGCGAGCGCTTCCCCCTGGTCGCGCGCGTGCTGATCTCCGGCGATGAAGACCCGGCGCTGGCGCAGCGGGCGCGTGCGGCCGGCGCCAGCGGCTTCCTGGGCAAGTCGGCATCCATCGCGGCGCTGCTGGCGGCGCTGCAGCGCGTGGCCAGCGGCGACGTGGTGTTCGACGATGCGGCCCTGCGCGTCTGCAGGGCGGGGGCCACCGCGCGCCAGATGGAGGTGCTGACCCTGGTGGCCCAGGGCCAGCCCAACAAGCGCATCGCGCTCGAGCTGGGCATTGCCGAGCGCACGGTGAAGCTGCACGTCACCGCCTTGCTCGATGCGCTGGGTGCACGCAACCGCACCCATCTGCTGGTGCGCGCGCGCGAGCAGGGGTTGTTGTAGATGCCTTGGCCACGCCTGCGCGCCTGGCTCGAGGGGCTCGAAAGCGAGCAGCTCGACCACCTGTTCCGGTTCACGTCGCTGACGTCGTTGATGACCACGCTGGCGGCCCTGATCCTGTACGGGGCGTTTCGCAGCGGTGACGGGTTCGATGCAGCCGACGGCTGGATGCTCACGGTTGTGCTCGTCAGCGTGGCGCGCATCGCCGGCGCGCGCCGCTACCACCGCCTGCGCCCGGCGCGCGACCGCCTGCACCGCTGGGCCGCATGGGCGTTCGGCACCATCTTGCTGCAGGGGCTGCTGCTCGGCTCCCTGAGCCTGATCTGGCTGCGGCCGGCGGCGCCGGAGGTCGAGTCGCTGCTGCACATCGTCGTGGCGACAATCGTCATCGGCGCCGCGGTGCCCCTGCCGCCCTTCTATCCCGTGTTCGTCGCCTTCGTCGTCTGCGTGATGGGGCCGCTGGCATTGCGTGACTTGTGGATTGCCGACGCCTACCACCTGACGCTGGCGGCGCTGGTCGTGGCCACCGGCCTGTACACCTTGCAAGGGGGGCGCCGTCAGGCGCAGGCCCTGGCGCAGACGCAGGCCGAGCGGCGCAAGAACGCCGCGCTGATCGAGGCCCTGCGGCTGGAGAACCAGCGCGCCGAGCGGGCTCACGACGCCAAGGCCCGCTTCTTTGCCGCGGCCAACCACGACTTGCGCCAGCCCCTGCATGCCATGGGTTTGCTCGCGCACACCCTGAACGAGGACGGTGCCGCGGCACGCGGCGACGAGGTGCCGGCGCGCCTGGTGGAATGCGTCGACAGCATGGCGCAGATCGTCGACGAACTGCTCGAACTGGCCCAGGTGGATGTCGCGGGCGTGGTGCCACGGCTGGAAACATTCGCACTCGACGCCTTGCTGCGCGAGGTGGTGCGCACCCATGAACTGCAGGCCAGGCACAAAGGCCTGACGCTGGAAATTCACAGCAGCGCCCTGGCGGTGCGCAGCGACCGCCGCCTGCTCGCCCGTGTGCTGGCCAACCTGTTGTCCAACGCGCTGCGCTACACGGAGCACGGTGCCGTGCGGCTGGTCTCCCGAGTCCAGGGGGATCGCGTGGAAGTCAGCGTGGAGGACAGCGGCATCGGCATCGCCGGGCACGAGCTGCCGCGCATCTTCGAGGAGTTCTACCAGGTGGGCAACCCGGCGCGGGACAGGCGCCTGGGCGTCGGGCTGGGCCTGGCAACCGTCAAGCGCCTGGGCGAGCTGCTGGACCTGCGCGTCCAGGTGCAGTCCACGCCCGGGCAAGGCAGCGTGTTCCGCATCTCGCTGCCGTTGCACGACGCCACGCCCACCGCCATCGCGGCACCGGCCGCACCGCACGACGCGCTGCTGGCACAGCGCCGTGTGCTGTTGATCGAGGACGACGCCGACTCGCGTGCGGCGCTGATCGGCCTGCTGCGCGCCTGGGGCTGTGACGTGCGGTCGGCCGAGGACGTGGCCAGCGCGCGCCAGCGACTGACCGAGGGGTTCGCGCCCGAGGCGGTGCTGGCCGACCTGCGGCTCGCGGGCGGCGCCAGCGGCATTGAAGCCGTGCTCGCGGTACGAAGCACAGTCGGCCAGGAACTGCCGGCGCTGCTGGTCACGGGCGACGTGGGTGACGCACAGGCACAACGCGCCGAGGCCGCGGGCCTGCGCCTGCTGGCCAAGCCGGTCAAGCCGATGCAACTGCGCGCTTTCCTGGGCCAGGCCTTCGGAAGCTGATGGCAGGAGCCCACAACCTGCCCTTTGGGTCTATTCAAACCCGGACACCCGCTGCCTACCATCGAGACCATTCCCGCAACGACCACAAGGAACGACTCGAATGGTTCAGATCCAAACCCGCGCCCTGGCACTGGCCGCCCTCATGGCCCTGGGCGGCTGCGGCAGCATCGCCAGCTCCACCAACAGCCTCTCCGACGACCGCCTGAAATCCGAGGCGGCAGGCGCGATCGGCATGTCGCCGGGCGAGCTGTCGCTGCTCAACCGGCGCACCGAAGGCACCAACACCTTCTACGCCGTCAAGGCGCGCGATGGCAAGGAATACCACTGCGTCATCAATGGCGGCAACCTGCTGAGCTTCGGCATGACCAACCCGCCCAGTTGCAAGCGCAAGGGCGGTTGACGCCCGGGACTGCTCACAACTGAAGGGAGCCTCGTGATGCGCCATCTGCCGAAGCTGGCAGGCCTGTGCCTGCTGGCCGCCTTGAGCAACACCGCCGCTGCGGGCTGGGTGCTCTTCCACCAGGAGGGCCAACCCGGCCAGCGGGAAGCCTACTTCACCGAGATCACCCGCGCCACCGAGCGGACCGGCATGGACAGCATGCTGGGCCCCACCAGCGTCTGGGAACTGCCCGTCCTGGTGGTTCACGAGTCCGCCGCCGCGCCGGAGTGGACGGAGCTGAAACTGCAGTTCCAATGCATGAACAGGCACCGGGCCCCGTCCTACGGCGAGGCGCAAAAGGCGGCCAACGCCAGGCAGGAAGGCCAGGTGCACAGCCCGTCGACCGTGGCAGATGGCCGGAACGACCCGGCCCGGTGGAACGACCCGGTGACCATGCGCATTGCCGCGCGCAGCTACACCGTGCCCCGGGTCGATCTGTCGAACCGGCCGCTGGCGGAAACGCCGTGGGCCAGGGAGGCCCGCGCGCCGATGATCAAGGCACAGAAGTTCGCCTGCCAGGGAGAGGACGTGCGCCATGCCTTGCAGACGGCCATGTCCCAGGGCCCGTTCGACGTGGGCCGCTTCAACACCGAGCTGCAGAAGATCGGCCTGGTGGAGCCGGTGCATCCGCTCGAAGCCAGAACCGCCGTCGCGCTGCTGGACCTGAGCTGGAACGTGCTCTGGAAAGGCAGCAAGCGGCCCGACCCGTCCGGCCTCTGGGTGAAAAAGCTCAGCCCGCAGGAAAAGGCCCGCAACGAGGCCCAGTACGCCGCCATCCAGAAGCAGATGGACGACGCCGTGCAGACATCGAACGAACGCTACCTGCCCGGGCTCAGGCAGATGCAGGCGGAACACGGGTTCGTGGAAGCGGCGGCCAGGGTGCGCGGCACACGTTCGCTCAGCAAGATGGAAGCCTCGGCATTGATGGTGTGGCTGGCCCGGGAGGAAAGCGAAGTCGCCGCAAGAATGGGCGCCCCGACCGTCACGCAGTCCGGCAAGCTGAAGTTCCTGCGCTACGACCAGTCCTTTGACAACTCGTCGGCGATGGTCCACGTTCCCAGCGGCCGCGTTCTGGAGCAAGGCGTGCGCACCCACTGCGAGGCGCAGTTCGTGATGCTGCAGGACGCAGGCAACGTCTGGCGCGTCGCCGATGTCCGCATCGATGGTTCGTCCAGTCGACCGGGCATCAACCCCTGCCAGGGCCTGTTGACCGTGCCGGATGTTCCCTCTGCCCGGAAATGAAAATGCCGGCCTCTGAACGGTCCATCGTGCGAACAACCCGACACCTGTTCTGGCCGCTCCTGGCGGCCGGCATGTTGGCCACCGCGGGTGCTGCCCAACCGGGTGGCCCCGGGCTGCCCCTCCACGCGGACGGCAAAACCATGCTGGTGACCAAGTCCGGCCTGGGCGCCTGGATGCTGCACGAGGACCCGGCCAACCCGCGCCTGAACTGCTCGGTGAAGTTCGTGTCGGCCAGAAAGCAGCAGTCCGGCCTGGCCCTGCTGGGGCCCACGAGGAAAACGCCCGGCGCCATGATCCTGTTCAACGGTGAGGACATCCCCCCGTCCCCATCCCCCCAGGACATTCAGGTGGAACTGGTGCAGCACAGTCTGGCGTCCACGCGCCTGCGTGCCACGCAGCTTCCGCGCCAGCAGGGTTCGCAGGATGGTCTTCTTGCCGTTGCGGCAGGCGACATCCGGCAGACCCTGAAGTCGATGCGGGACAGCGAACACAACCTGCAGATCCGGCTGGAGGGCAACACGGTCTTCTCGCTGGACTACGACGGCCTGGCACTGGCACGCGACGCCATGCTCGGCTGCCTGGAGGGCCGGCAGTTCGCGGGCCAGAGCCTGAAAGAGGCCACGGCGGAAATCCGGCCTCTGGGCACGTCCGTCATCAAGGGGCAGGCGTACTTCAAGGGTGCCTTGCTGGCACCCAAAAAGTACCCGCCCAAGGGCAGCGAGGCGATCGGGCTGATCTGGATGACCGACGAATTCAAGGTCTGGTACGAGCAGGTGAAGCGCGACCAGAAAATGCCGAAGCACATTCCCCAGTCCGTCCTGAAGCACTTCATGCGCACGAAGGTGCTGGACGACCAGGGCAGCTTCATGTTCACCAACATGCCCGCAGGCGAATACCTGTTGATCAGCGACTTCTCCTACGAACGCACCCGCAACCAGGTCGAAGTGATCGGCCGGACGGACGTGTACACGGCCGGGGGCAACTACATCGGATCGAACGACCAGATCACCGTCAACACCTACGCATTCCAGCAGGGGGTGACCTTCGAGAAGCGCGTCGTCGTGCCCGCCGACGGCGAGACGATCGAGGTGACGCTGGACAAGTCGTGCCTCTTCGGCTGTTGAGGGCTCGCTTCACCCGCCTGCAGCAGCCACCGCCCGCGCCACCCGCTCCCCCGCCGCGCGCAGCCGGTCGATGAGGGCCGGGGGCACCAGAGGCTCGAACTCCACGTCCAGCGACATCAGCCAGTACACCAGCCAGTCGAGCTGGTGCGCGGGGCAGCGCATCAGGCAGCGCGTGTCGTCGATGGCTTCCAGCCGCGCCGCCGCGGGCGGGATGCGCGGCGCCATCGCCTCCATGGGCTGGTGCAGCACCACCTTCGCCTCTTCGCCGTGGATCTCCACCGCGATCGCGCCTGCCACGTAGGCGCGCAGGTCGCCGCCGCCGGGCCCGGGGCGCGGTGCGAAGTGCGCGCCGTTGACGGGTTCGCCTTCCACGCGGTCGATGCGGAAGGTGCGCCAGTCGCTGCGCGCCGGGTCCCAGGCCACGAGGTACCAGCGGCTGCCGGTGTGCACCAGGCCCTGTGGCTCCACCGTGCGCGTGCTGCTGCGGCCTTTCCCGTCGCGGTAGGCAAAGCCCACCTGCAGCTGGTCGCGGCAGGCCGTGGCCAGCGTGGCCAGCGCGCCGGCATCGATGGTCGGTCCCATGTGCTGCATCGGCAGGATGGCCGAGCGCAGCGCATCGGTGCGGCGGCGCAGGCGCGACGGCATCACCTGCTCCAGCTTCACCAGCGCGCGCAGCGAGCTTTCTTCAACACCGCTCACGGTGCCGGCCGCGGCGACCTGCAGCGCAATGGCCACGGCCAGCGCCTCTTCGTCGTCCAGCAGCAGCGGCGGCAGCGACTGCCCCGCGCGAAAGGCATAGCCCCCGGCCACGCCGCTGCTGGCGTGGATGGGGTAGCCGAGCTGGCGCAGGCGGTCGATGTCGCGGCGCAGGGTGCGCGGGTGCACCTGCAGCCGCTCGGCGAGTTCGGGCCCCGCCCAGTGGCTGCGGGTCTGCAGGAGGGAGAGCACACGGAGCAGTCGGGTCGACGAGGACAGCATGGCCACATCCTACCTCTTGTCGAGGGTCATAACTGTCCGCAATGTCCGCGACATTGCGGGCACCGGTTCGACGCGGTGTCGGACCAGTTTTCAACCCTGCAAGGAGCTCACCATGTCCCGAATCGTTCTCTACTGGCACCCCATGTCCAGCGCCACCCCCATCGCCTGCGCACTGGCCGAGCTCGGCGTGCCGCACGAGCGCGTCAAGGTCGACATCACCACCGGAGAGCAGCGCCGCCCGGCCTACCTGGCCCTCAACCCCAACGGCAAGGTGCCCACGATGACGGTGGACGGCGCGCCCATGTTCGAGGCCCTGGCCATGCACCTGTGGCTGGGCGACACGCACGGCGTGGAAAAAGGACTGTGGCCGGCCGCGGGCACGCCCGAGCGGCTGCAGGCGATGTCGTGGTGCACCTGGTCCTACGTGACCTACGGCGCGCAACTGGTGCGCCTGCAGGCCGCGCGCGACCTGGGTACACCCGACGACGCCCATGGCCACGCGGCGCACAAGGGGCTGGACGAACTCCTGGCCCTGCTTGACGCGCGGCTGGCAGCACAGCCCTGGATGCTGGGCAGCGGCTATTCGCTGGTGGACCTGTGCGTGGGCTCGGTCATCGGCTACAGCGCCTACATCGGCGCGCCGGTGGCTGCGCATCCGCACGTGCTGGCCTGGTTGCATAAGGTGCAGGCGCGCCCTGCCATGCAGATCGAGGCCTGAAGCACAGGCCCGTCGCCGCGCGGCGGCGAGCGGGCTTGCGCGCATGGATGCAATGCGTGGTACCGTGCCCCACACCCTCCACGAAAGCATCCATGCCAGGCTACCAGGTCCGGACCGAGACACTGCAACTCGGCGGCGAAGACTGGCACATCCGTCGCCTCAGCGACGACCAGCAATACACCGACACCGACCACAGCGCCGCCGACATCGGCCTGCCGCCGGCGGGCTGGTCGCATTTCGGTCAGGTGTGGCCGTCGTCGCGCGTGCTGGCGCTGGCCATGCTCACGCACCCCATCGCGGGTTTGCGCGTGCTGGAGATCGGCGCGGGCCTGGCGCTGGCCAGCCTGGTCATGCACCGCCGTGGCGCGGACGTGACCGTGAGCGACTGGCACCCGCTGACCGAAGAATTCCTGCGCCACAACCTCGCACTCAACGGTCTGGGCCCGCTGCCCTACCAGGCGGGCAACTGGGAGAGCACCGCCGCCACCGACAACCCGGCGCTGGGCCGCTTCGACCTGATCGTGGGCAGCGACCTGCTGTACGAACGCCAGCAGCCGGCGCAACTCGCGGCCTTCATCTTCCGCCACGCCGCGCCTGCGGCGGTGGTCATCATCGTCGACCCCGACCGGGGCAACCGCCCGGCCTTCGGCCGCGACATGGCCGCGCTGGGCTTCACGCTGACCATGCTCTCGGCCGCGCGAACGCTGGAAGATGGCGTGGCCTACAAGGGTCGCTTCCTGACCTTCACCCGCTGAAAAGCAAAAGGCCCGCGATGCGGGCCTTTTGCTAGGGGCTGGCCGCTGGGGCCAGCAGGCGATCAGCCGCCCTTCTTCGAGCGCTTGCCCGGGTTCTTCTTGCTGCGCGTGGCCACGCCGCGCTCCAGGCTCACGCGCTGGCCGCGGCCCGGGGAGGTCAGCGACACACCAGCGACGGGCGTAGGACGGGGGGTGGCTTTGCGGTCGGCTTCGGTGACGATTTTGTTGCCCATGGCTGGTTCCTGAGAGAGATTGCAAAGTCGCTATTAGGCCATAGACGAACGGCACCGAATCACCCAAGCCCGTGAGCGCCGCGGTGGCCCGGCCGCAGCCGCCGCCAATACCCCGCGAACTTGGTAGGTTTTTGCAGACAAAGCCCGGCAAGAGCCCTAGCATTGATTCCGTAATGAATCAATGTTTCATCTACAAAACATCAATCGCCACCCACAGGACCCCATGAACGACGCACTCCACGGCCCCAGCAGCACCGGCCCGGCAACGGCGCATCCCGCGATCGAATTCATCGGCGTGGACAAACGCTTTCCCGCCCGCGGCAAGACGGCTACGCCCTGGGCATCTCGCCCAAGGTCGCGTTCGCGCCACTGTTCGTGATGTGGCTGGGCTACACCATGTATCCCAAGATCCTGGTCACGATCCTGCTCGTGTTCTTCGAGGGCCAGGGCAACACCGCCGGTGTGTTCGTGGTCATCGCCGCGCTCACCGTCATCGGCATCCTCGCCTGCCACGCGGTGGTGATCGCCGAGAAGCGCGTGCTGCACTACCTGCCCAGCGCCGAGCGCCGCGTGGCCTGAAAAACATGAACACCCCCCTGCGCCGCTGCGCGGCTTCCCCCCTCTGTGACGCGCCTTCGGCGCTTCGATGGGGGACGGCGCCTCGGGCCGGCGGAGCCGGACCCTTGACGCCCTTGTATCAACTTCCCCTCCTGGGTAAATGACTTCCATGAGCCACAACGAGATTCTGCTCACCGGCCGCCGCGTCCTCGTCACCGGCGCGGCGCGTGGCCTGGGCGCAAGCTTTGCCCAGGCGCTGGTGCAGGCCGGCGCGCGCGTCGTCATCAGCGACGTGCTGCACGAACAGGGGCGCCAGCTGGCGCACGACCTCGGCCCCTCGGCGCACTACGTGCCGCTGGACCTGCTGGACGCGGCCAGCGTGCGCGACGGCGTGACCGCGGCCGCGCAGTGGCTCGGCGGCCTGGACGGCCTGATCAACAACGCCGCCATCACCCACTCCGGTGGCAAGTACATGGCGCAGATCAGCCCCGAGACCTGGGACCTGGTGATGGACGTCAACGTGCGCGGCACCTGGCTCGTCACCACCGCCGCCCGCCCGCACCTGGCCGCCAGCGGCAGCGGCCGCGTGGTCAACCTCGCCTCCGACACCGCCATGTGGGGCGCGCCGCGCCTGCTGGCCTACGTGGCCAGCAAGGGCGCCGTGATCGCCATGACGCGTTCGCTGGCGCGCGAGATGGGCGAGGACGGCATCACCGTCAACGCCATCGCTCCCGGCCTCACTCTCGTCGAAGCCACCACCTACGTGCCGCAGGAGCGGCACGACTACTACCTCAAGGGCCGCGCCATCCAGCGGCCCCAGGTCCCCGAAGACGTCAATGCCGCCGCGCTGTTTCTGCTGACGCAAGCCAGCGGCTTCATCACCGGTCAGCTGCTGCCGGTCAACGGCGGCTTCACCATGAACTGAGAAGGAGAAACCCATGAGCACCGCGATCATCGACAAGCCCGCAGCGGCCAACGCCCCCGTGTTCAACGAACGCGGCCTGATGGATCCCAACATCCCGCCCGAGGCGGAAACCCAGCGCGGCATGATGCGCGCCGAGGGCCAGAGCTTCGCGCAGTGGATGGACAGCCGCGTGGCGCGCAAGTCCACCCGCAGCTACGACTGGGACGCACTGAAGTTCCAGGCCGACTACGACCCCAAGTACCGCCGTGCGCAGATGCGCTACGTGGGCACCGGCGGCACCGGCGTGAACAAGGACACCAACACCGTGCCCGCCGCGCACTTCACCTTCTCGACCATGGTGATCCCGGCCGGCAACATCGGCCCCTCGCACATCCATTACGACGTGGAGGAAATCTTCTTCGTCATGCGCGGCGCCATGAAGGTGGTCTGCGAGAAAGACGGCGAGCGCTGGGAGACCATCGTCGGCGAGCGCGACCTGATCTCGGTGCCGCCCGGCGTGTACCGCGAGGAGCACAACGTGGGCGACGAAGACGCGCTGATGTGCGTGATGCTGGGCTCGCCCAGGCCGATCACGCCGACGTATCCGCCGGACAGCCCTCTCGCCAAGATCAAAAGGTAATCCCCTCGCGCCTCGGCGTTCCGGATGGAAGTCCTTCCATTCCTCGCATTTTTTCTTCTGACATGACGCCTCTCGAAGCCCTCGCCCTGCACCCGCTGCGCTCTGTTGCGCTGGCGGACGGCGCGCGCGTGTCCTTCCGCGACGCGGGCGCCGTGACTGAGGTGACGCACGTGCTGCTGCACGGCATCGGTTCGGCCTCGGGCAGCTGGGTGCGCCAGCTCGATGCGGCGCGCGGCCAGGCGCTGCGCGTGCTGGCCTGGGACGCGCCGGGCTACGGCAGCAGCGACCCGGTGGCCAGTGACTGGCCCGACGCCGGCGACTACGCCGGGCGCCTCTGGGCCTGGCTCGACGCGCTGGACGTGCAGACGCCGGTGACGCTGGTCGGCCATTCGCTGGGCGCGCTCATGGCCGCGCGCGCCGCCATGGTGGCGCCACAGCGTGTGCTCCGGCTGGTGCTGCTGTCACCGGCCGCCGGCTACGGCGACGCCGAAGCCGCCGTGCGCGAGAAAAAGCTGCAGGACCGCCTGGCCACCCTGGAACGCCTGGGCCCGCAGGGCATGGCGCAGGCGCGCGCCGCGGCCATGCTCTCGCCCCACGCGGCGCCCGAGCTGGTCAAGGCGGTGCACGAGAGCATGTCGCAGGTGATTCCGGCGGGCTACACCCAGGCCGCGCGCCTGCTCGCCCGCGGCCGCCTCGCGGCCGACCTCGCACAGCTGCGCTGCCCGGTGGCGGTGGCCAGCGGCAGCGCCGACGCCATCACCACGCCGGCGTCCTGCCAGGCCGTGGCGCAGGCGGCTGGCGTGGCGTGGAATGATCTGGGTCCCGTGGGCCATGCGTGCCCGCTCGAAGCCCCCGGCCAGGTCAATGCCCTGCTGGGCCTGCACTGACAACCAGGAGAGGAACACACCATGGCCAACGACAAGACCACAGACGACCGCTACACCGTGCCCGCCCTCATGCGTGGCCTGCAGTTGCTGATGCTGTTCAGCCGCGACGAGCGCGAGCTCACCGGCGCCGAGATCTCGCGCCGCCTGGAACTGCCGCGCGCCTCGGTGTTCCGCATGCTGCAGACGCTGGAACAGGGCGGCTTCGTCGAACGCGTGGGCGACGGCGCCTACTACAAGCTCGGCCTGGCCGTGCTGCGCCTGGGCTTCGAGTTCCTCGCATCCATGGAGCTCACCGAACACGGCCGCCCCGTCCTTGAGTCGCTGCGCGACGGATGCGGCTACTCGGCCCACCTGGTGGTGCGCGACGCGCGCGACGTGGTCTTCATCGCCAAGGTGGCCGGCCGCAGCGCGCTCTTCCATTCCATCCAGGTCGGCGCGCGCCTGCCCGCCCACGCCACCGTGCTGGGCCGCCTGCTGCTGTCCGACCTCGACCTGCCCGCGCTCCGGCAGCTCTACCCTGAACCCGAGCTGCCCGTCTTCACCCCGCGCACGCCGACCACGGTCGAGCAGCTCAAGGCGCTGATCGACCAGGACCGCGCCAACGGCTACGGCGTGAGCCAGGGCGGCTTCGAGACCGGCATCTCCACCATCGCCGCGCCGGTGTTCAACGACCGGGGCGAAGTCGCCGCGGCGGTGAGCATCAGCGTGCCCGCGCAGCAGGTCCAGCCCGGCGAGCTCGAGGTGCTGATCCAGCACGTGCGCGCCGCCGCCACCCAGCTCACCGAACGCATCAGCCACTCGCCCAGCCGCGGTGGCTGGCAGACCAAACCGTCCGAAAAGAAAGTTGCATGAGCCCGTCACACAAACGCATCACGGTGGGGGAACTCGCCGCCCGCTTCCTGGAGGAATGCGGCGTGCGCGCCGCCTTCGGCGTCATCTCCATCCACAACATGCCCATCCTCGACGCGTTCCACACGCGCCAGAAGATCCGCTTCGTCTCCGCGCGCGGCGAGGCCGGCGCCTGCAACATGGCAGACGCCTACGCCCGCGTCAGCGGCACGCTGGGCGTGTGCGTCACCAGCACCGGCACGGGCTGCGGCAACGCCGCGGGCGCGATGGTCGAGGCCATCACCGCCGGCACGCCTTTGCTGCACCTCACGGGGCAGATCGAATCGCCCTTCCTGGACCGCGACCTGGGCTACATCCACGAACACCCGGCGCAGCTGGCCATGCTCAAGGCCGTGGGCAAGGACGCCTTCCGCATCCGCAACCCCGAGACCGCGCTGGCCACGCTGCGCGAGGCCGTGCGCCTGGCGCAGACGCCGCCCTGCGGCCCGGTGAGCATCGAGATCCCGATCGACGTGCAGAAGATGAAGCTGGACCTGCCGGCCGACCTTTCGCCGCTGGCGGTGCCGCCGGTGCAGCCGAACCTGGCCACCGTCGACGCGCTGGTCGAGCGCCTCATCAACGCCAGACGCCCCCTGCTGTGGCTCGGTGGCGGCGCGCGCGGTGCCAGCGCGGCGGCGCAGCGCCTGGTGGCCATGGGCTGGGCCGTGGTGTCCTCGGTGCAGGGCCGCGGCATCGTGCCCGAAGACCACCCCGCCACGCTGGGCTCGTACAACCTGCAGAAACCGGCCGAGGCGTTCTACGAAACGGTGGACGCCATGCTCGCCGTGGGCACGCGCCTGCGCAGCAACGAAACGCTGAACTACAAACTCAAGCTGCCCGCCACGCGCTACCGCGTCGACGCCAACCCGCTGGCCGACAACCGCGGCTACAGCAGCGAACTGTTCGTGCACGGCGACGCCGAACTCACGCTCAACGCCCTGGCCGACCGGCTGGAAGGCCGCATGCAGATCGACCCGCAGCTCGCGGCCGACGTGAAACGCGCGCGCGCCGAGGCCGGCTCGCTGGTGGACGGCACGCTGGGCCAGTACGTCAAGCTCAAGAACACGCTGGCCGAGGTGGTCGGCAAGCAGCTCTGGTGGGTGCGCGACATCACGCTGTCCAACAGCATGTGGGGCAACCGCGCCCCCGCGCTGGACCACCCGCGCGGCGGCGTGCACGCCCTGGGCGGCGGCATCGGCCAGGGCCTGGCCATGGGCGTGGGCGCGGCCGTGGCCGATGCCGAGCACGCGCTGGGCCGGCGCACCGTCTCGCTCTGTGGCGACGGTGGCTTCATGCTCAACGTCGGTGAACTCGCCTGCGCCGCGCAGGAGAGGGCCAGCGTGGTCTTCCTTGTCATGAACGACCAGCGCTACGGCGTCATCAAGAACATCCAGGACGACATCTACGGCAGCCGCCACGCCTACGTGGAACTGCACACGCCCGACTTCGCGCAGCTGTGCGCCAGCCTGCAGGTGCCGCACTTCAAGCTGGCCGACCCGGCCACCACGCGCGAGACCCTGCAGAAGGCAATGGCGCACGCCGCCGGCCCGGTGGTGGTGGAAGTGGACATGAACGCCTGGGGCCCGTTCGCGGTGAAGTTCGCCGGCCCGCCCAAGAAGAAGGAAGAAGAGGTATGACGCAGCCACAGCAGGTCACGCTGATCGGTTTCGGCGCCATCGGCCGCACGCTGATGGCGCGCATGGCCGGGCACGCCTCGGTGCGCATCACCCACGTGGTGGTGCCCGAGAGCCACCGCGCCGAAGTGCAGGCCGCCGCCGGCGACGGCGTGACGGTGTGCAACGAAGTACCCGCCGAGACCGCCCTGCTGCTCGAATGCGCGGGCCATGCCGCGATCGACTGCCACGTGCTGCCCGCGCTGGAGCGCGGCATCGAATGCGCGGTGCTGTCCATCGGCGCGCTCTCGGCCGACGGCCTGCCCGAGAAGCTGGCCGACGCGGCGCAGCGCGGCGGCACGCGCGTGCACCTGCTGGCCGGCGCGGTTGGTGGCATCGACGCGATCGCGTCCGCGCGCATCGCCGGCCTGGACAGCGTCACCTACACCGGCCGCAAGCCACCCTCCGGCTGGCGCGGCACCACCGCCGAACAGGTGGTGGACCTGGACGCGATCACCGCGCCCACGGTGATCCTGGAAGCCTCGGCGCGCGAAGCCGCGCGCCTGTACCCGAAGAACGCCAACGTGGCCGCCACCGTCTCGCTCGCCGGCCTGGGCCTGGACGCGACCCGCGTGCGCCTGATCGCCGACCCGACGGTGACCGAGAACATCCACGAGATCGACGTGCGCGGCGCCTTCGGCGAGATGCAGATCACCATGCGCGGCAAGCCCCTGCCCGACAACCCCAAGACCTCCGCACTGACCGTGCTCTCGGCCCTGCGCTTCCTGCACAACCGCACCTCGGCCGTGACGATATGAAGTGCAGCCCGACGTCGAAGAAATGCGCTCCTTCCCCCTCTGGGGGAAGGCTGGGATGGGGGCAGGCGCACCGACCACGCCACTGCATGCGAGGGCCCCCCCCCCCCCCCACCCCCCCGGGGGGGGGGGGGGGGCCCCCCCGGCCAGAGGGTTTTGAAGTCAG